>NZ_MUNU01000016.1 GCF_002001085.1 Rhodanobacter sp. B05 | reverse complement strand
GGGCGGGGATGTGAACGGGGCCGGGCAACCCGCTCTGCACGCGGTGAATACGGCATGGCGAGGACGCTGCACAGCCACCCCACTGCGGTCATTCACAGCCATGTCCATGCGCAGACTGTTCCGCCGATTTGCCGAGTCCACCTCGCGCCAGGCCGGCAAGCCGCTGGCCTTCATCCTGGCCGTCGCGCTGATCGTCGTGTGGGCGGGCACCGGCCCGCTTTTCCACTATGGCGATACCTGGCAACTCGTGATCAACACCTCCACCACGATCATCACCTTCCTGATGGTGTTCCTGATCCAGAGCAGCCAGAACCGGGATACCGGCGCGCTGCAGATCAAGCTCGATGAGCTGATCCGCACCAGCAAGGCCCACAACGCGCTGCTGAACCTCGAAGAGCTGGACGACGACGATCTGGACCGGATCCGCAGGCACTACTGCAAGCTGGCGAAGGGTGCGCGCCAGACGATCGACACGATCGAAAATGACGCACAGGATCTGGACAACGACGACAAGGGAAAGACTGCCGGCGGCAAGCGGGCACGCTGAAGATGGTCGTTTGCCGGCTCAGGCGGCGATCGGCCGCCGGTCGCGCGGCAACCGGCTGACCAGGAATTCCATCTGGTCGGCCAGGATGTTGCGGTTGGACAGGATCAGGTGCTCCACCCAGCTCGGCCGGTAGGGCACCGCCAGCAAGGGCATGTTGGCCTGCTGCGGGGTGCGGTTGCTCTTCTTCAGGTTGCACGGCAGGCAGGCGCTGACGACGTTCTCCCACTCGTCCTTGCCCTGGCGGGAGATCGGCAGGACGTGATCGCGGGTCAGTTCCAGGCGGGCGAAGTGCTCGCCGCAGTACATGCAGATGTGGCGGTCGCGCGCGAACAGCGCGGTGTTGGTGAGCGCCGGCGCAGGATCGATCGCGTGCTCGCGGCAATGGCCGGTGCTGGCGATGATCGGATGCAGATGCAGCAGGCTCTGGCTGCCGCGTACCCGGTTGTGCCCGCCGTGCACGGTGAGGCAGGGGTCGCCCAGGGTCCAGGCGACCGCATCGCGGACATACAGGCACACCGCATCCTGCCAGCTGATCCAGTCCAGGATGCGGCCGGCAGCATCCAGCGACAGCACGCGGGTCGCGTGAAGGTCGGCGGGTTTTGGCAAGTCCATCAGCATGTGGAGCGTCCCTTGGCCTTGGCTTCGAAACAACGTCCAGGCGCGGTCTGGCACCTGTTTTGCAGCCAGCATAGACCAATTTCGCGTCAATACGCAGGTGGGCCGGGCGCACGGCGCCGCAGCGGCGGTCGCCGCCGCCCCCAACCGCTGATATGATCACGGGTCAATAAAAACCTGCGTCGGGTTTGACAGGGGCACTGCGGTAGTGGCCCGGCACGGCGGGGGACATAGGTGGAATCAACGTGGCTGAAGTCATTTTCTACGAGCACCCGGTGCCGCTCAATCGTGCCGACCACAAGGATCTTCGCATGAAGAACGTGGCGCACCTGAAGTTTGCGATGAATACGCACTCGGTGCCGCTGACCGGTGCGGAATTCGGCCTCGCCGCACGCGATCTGCTGATCGTGTTCGCGGGTACCGATGTCGCCAGTGCCGGCCCGATCGCCCTGCTCGGCTTGCGCGAGAACGAGAATCTGTACGTCGATGAAGCCGGCCAGTGGGAGAAGAATGCCTATATCCCGGCCTTCGTGCGCCGCTATCCGTTCGTGCTGGCCGAGAAGCCGGCCGGCCAGGAGGGCAACGACTTCACGGTGTTCCTCGACGACCGTTTCGAGGGCTTCAACACCGCCGAAGGTCAGCGCCTTTTCAACGAGGATGGCACCGACACCGAACTGTTGACCAATGCGGTGGGTTTCCTCGGCGAATTCCAGCAGAACATCGAACGCACTCGCTGGTTCATGCAGCAACTGGTCAAGCACGATCTTCTGGAGCCGCGCAACGTGCAGTTGCACAAGGGCGAGGCGGAGTCGAGCCGGGGCATCACGCTCAACGGCCTGTTCATGGTCAACGAGGAAAAGCTGCGCGCGCTGGACGAGAAGGCCACCCACGAGCTGATACGCGAAGGCGTGCTGGGCTGGGTGTATGCGCACCTGCTGTCGCTGGCCAATATCGATCGCCTGGCGCAGCGTTTGAACGTGCGTGAACAGGCGGAACCAACTGCCGGCACCAGCAAGAACTGAACTTGCCTGCACCGCGGGAGCGTCACGACGAAGCCGCCCAAGGGCGGCTTCGTCGCATTCGGGGTTTCTCAACGTACCGGCTTGACCAGTCGCAGCAGATCCGTCCCGTAGCCGCATGATGCGTACATGGCCAGGGCGCGCTCGTTGCCAGGAAATGCTGCCAGCGTGACGAGCGCGCAGTGATGCTCGCGCGCCCACTGTTCCGCGTGCGTCATCAGCGCCTTGCCGACGCCGCGCCCTTCATGGCGCGGCACCACCACCACATTGTTGATGTGGCAATTGGTGCGGCCGGTGAAGAAATCCTGGGTCTTCTGCAGCTCGATGAAGCCGACCCGCTCGCCGTCGGCGTCCTCGGCCACGAACAGGAAGTTGTTCGCGGGCTGGTCTTCCAGGTGACGGTGCAGGTCGTCGCGGATGCCTTCGATGCATTCGTGCCGGCGCCGCCACGCCGGCAACGTGAAGTCGACGAGGCGTGGCACCAGCGAAAGGAGGAAATCGTCGTCGTCTTCGGCCAGGCGAATCAGCAGGGTCGGGTCGGTCATGGGTGCGTTTGGGTTGGCGTGACTTCGTGGGTTTCTACACCTTGCGCGGTTGTGACGGAAGTCCCGCAACGGCCGCACGTGTATATTCCGGCAGGGCCAGGGCGATGGCATGCATCGCGCGGCCACGCGTTGTCCGCCGTCAGTCATCGAACCCGGGGAAGTCCATCGTGTCCACTACGCGCCGCATCCATCTGCAAGCTCCCGACAACGCCGTGCTTGCGCAGGGCATGGCGGATATCCAGCGCGAGATGAAACTGCCGATGGCGTTTCCGCCCGAGGTCGAGGCGGCCGCGGCGGCCGCGGCGACGAACCCGCGCCTGCCGGCGCTGGATCGCACCGAGCTGCCGCTGCTCACCATCGACCCGGCCGAATCGATGGACCTGGATCAGGCGATGTACGTGGAGGCGCAGGGCGAGGGCTTTCGGGTGTACTACGCGATCGCCGATGTCGCCGCCTTCGTGCGGCCCGGGGACCCGGTCGACCTGGAGGCAAACCGGCGCGGCGAGACCCTGTACGGTGCGGACAACAAGATCCCGCTGCACCCGAAGGTGCTCTCCGAAGGCGCCACCTCGCTGCTGCCCGACCAGGTGCGTCCCGCACTGCTGTGGACGATCGAGCTGGATCATGCCGGCGAGATTGCCGGCATCGATGTGCGCCGGGCGCGCGTGCGCAGTCGCGCCAAGCTCGATTATGTCGGCGTACAACAGGCGATCGATGCCGGGAATGCCGATCCGATGTGGGCGGTGTTGCGCCGCATCGGCGAGTTGCGCAGCCAGTGCGAGCAGGCCCGCGGCGGCATCAGCCTGCCGTTGCCGGAGCAGGAGATCAGCGTGGTCGATGGCCGCTGGACCCTGGCGTTCCGTGCGCGCCTGGCGGTCGAGGACTGGAACGAACAGATTTCGCTGCTGACCGGCATGGCCGCCGCGCGCCTGATGGTGCAGGCGAAAATCGGTCTGCTGCGCACCCTGCCCGAACCCGAGTCGCAGGCACTGCAGCGGCTGCGGATCACCGCCAGGACGCTGGGCATCGACTGGCCCGCGACGCTGGACTATCCGGGCTTCATCCGTTCGCTCGACCCGCGCAACGACCGCCATCTCGCGATGCTTACCGCCTGCACCTCGGTGCTGCGCGGGGCCGGCTACGCCGCATTCAACGGCAGCCTGCCTGCGCAGCCGATGCAGTCCGCGATTGCCGCCGAATACACCCATGCCACGGCGCCATTGCGCCGGCTGGTCGATCGCTACACCGGCGAGGTCTGCGTGGCGCTGTGCGCGCAACAGCCGGTGCCGGACTGGGTATTGGCGGCGCTGCCGGGCCTGCCGGCCACCATGCAGGCGTCCGGCCACCGCGCGCATCAATACGAGAAGGCCGTGCTCGACCTGGCCGAGGCGGCGGCGCTGTCGTCACGCGTCGGCGAGCAGTTCGACGGCGCCATCGTCGAAGTCGCGCCGGACGCCAGCAAGGGCGTGGTGATGCTGCGCGAGCCCGCGGTCGAGGCCAGCGTGAGCGGCAGTTCGGTGCTGCCGCTGGGTGCCGACGTCAAGGTGAGCCTGGTCGAGGCCGATCCGGTCAAACGGGTGACCCGTTTCGCGCTGGCCTGATCGCCGAGGCGCGAGACCGGTGTGCTCAACGTTCCACCGCGGTGCGCAACCGCTGCAGGGCCTGATCCCACTGCTGTCCGATCGCTTCCAGCGAGCGGCGCGCCTCGTGGAGCCGGGTCGGCTCGAATTGCCATAGCCGTTCGCGGCCCTGCCTCACATCGCTTACCAGGCCGGCGCCGGCCAATATATCCAGATGCCGGGTCACCGCCTGCCGGGTGATCGCGCTGCCCGCGGTGAGCTGGGTGATCGACATGGCGCCGCCGGCGCACAGTGCGCCGAGCAGGCGCAGCCGGGTGGGATCGCCCAAGGCGGCGAACACCGGTGCGGACTTGCGCAGTGTCGCGGCCTTCGCGTGGGCCTTCGGCACGGTCGGTTCAGTGCGTGGCGACATGATGCAGGATGTTCTTCATCTGCTGATCCCAGCCGCCGCTGTTCATCCGGAATGCCTCTGCGCGGCGTTCGGCGGGTATCCGGTCGAAGCCGGATTCGACAACGCGCAGCAAGGTGCCGCCGTCGACTTCCTCCAGCTCGAACACAACCCGCGTGGGCGGCTCGTTCGAGTAGTCGCGGGTCGCATCCACCGCATATGGATGCCAGTGGAACGACAGCAGATGTTCGGGTTCGATCCGTTCCAGCGTGATCTCGAACTGCAGGTGCTCGTAACCCGGGTAGGTAATGTGGCCGTGGGCAGATTCGCCGGCGACAAAGCGCTGACCCTTCAGCGCCACCCCGAACCAGTCTCCGAAGGTCTCGGCATCGGCGAGTGCATGCCACACGCGCGGGCGCGGCGCTTTCAGCAGGATCTGTTTCTCGATGCGGTCGGTAGAGGCATTCACTGGCAATCTCCTTCGTCGGAAAGCGCAACCACAAGGTTGCACGTTATTCCCGCCGGGAGATAAATGCAACTGCGAGGTTGCATGATTCCGGGTGGCGACGATGCGCCCGAACTGCCCGGAGTCGATCCGGGACAGCTTCCGTGGTTCGGTTACGGTGCCGCCGTGGCGACGGAACCGGTACCGGGGGCGTCCACGGTCAGCGAGACCCGGCGGTTGTCGGCACCACGATCACGGGTGGCGCCCTTGACGACCTGGCGGTTGCTGTCCTCGCCATAGCTGACCGCGCGTACCTGGTCTGTGGCCAAGCCGCTGCTGACCAGGAAGTCGCGCACTGCGTTTGCGCGCTCCATGCCAAGCTTCCTGTTGTAGGCACGCGAGCCGGCCGGATCGGCGAAGCCTTCCACCGTGATCAGGACGTTGGGGTG
Organism: Rhodanobacter sp. B05; assembly: GCF_002001085.1. Lineage (GTDB taxonomy): Bacteria > Pseudomonadota > Gammaproteobacteria > Xanthomonadales > Rhodanobacteraceae > Rhodanobacter. The sequence continues at coordinate 167,589 of NZ_MUNU01000016.1, read as the reverse complement.
GTACTTGCTGATCGTGGCGGCGAAGTCCTGCAGCGCCGGCTTGTCCTGCTCACTCAAGGTGGCGCTGTTGAAAGCGAAATGAGCCACCGTGTCGATGCTGACCCGGCCCTGCATGCTGGTGATCTGCGAGTCGTACTTGGAGAACTGCGACTGCATCTGTTGCTTGATCGCATCGATCTGTTGCTGCTGGTCCTGCTGCTTCTGCTGCAGTTGCTGGATGGCGGTGTTGAAATCGGACTGCTTGACGTATTGCGAGCAGCCTGCCAGGCCGAGCGTCATGAAACCTGCGGCCAACAAGGCCATCCGGGGGATCCTCGTATTCATTGCAGTCTCCTGGGATTCGTGCTCGCGTTCAGGTGACAGCGGGGCGCAAGCGGGGTCAATTGTTTTTGAACGCTGTCGGCGGAAACCTAACGTTTCGGGTGGCAAGCACATGTAAAACGGCGGCACGGACGCGACAGCTGTTCAGGTTGCGTTGCATTCGCAACGGTGCGCCGCGCGGGGTGTCGATCAAGCGAACGTGTCCATCCGCCTGATGGCGCGCGAAAAATCGGCGCCGGCAACGCTCGCTCGTGCGCGTTCGGTGATGCGGCCGCGCTGGCGAAGGGTCTCCACTGGCACGCTGCGATCGACCGCGCCGATCTGGTGCAGATATTCCGGCAGGTAACCGGTCAGCAACAGGCGCACGTCCCAAGGCAGGCCGGCGTCGATCTGGCGCGCCATGCGGTAGACGATGGTGGTGCAGTTGGAGGTGAAGGTGTTGTAGAACGCCGGTTGTCCGGCAAGCCGGTTTGCCGCGTGCACGTAGGCAAGGAACAGCGAGCGCAGGGTCGATGGATCCAGGCGCAACGGATACAGGTAATCGTCCTCGCCGCGCACGTTGGTGCGCACGCGGATGATGTCGTGCTCGTCGGCCGCGACCAGGATCGTCTCGAACTGCTTGAAGAAGCCGCCGATCGAGGAATAGGTCTGCTCGCGACTCTTGCGCACCTCCACCGAGAAGACCAGGTGGCGACCATCGTCGAAGCCGAATGAGATCATCGCGTGGGCGATCGCCCGGCTGCCCCAGTAGGACAGCACGGCGTCGGCACCGACCAGCCGGGCCAGGTCATACGTGCGACTTTCCCAGCGGATGTCGTAGTCGGTGTCGCTGCGCCAGTCGAAGTTGCGCACGTTGTCGAGCCGGACCTGATCGCCCTGCACGGTGCCGGTCAACATCCGGGCCACGTCGTCGCGCCAGTGGCGTTGGCCGGATGGCGCAATGCGGACCCACCACAGCAACAGCAGGGCGTGGAGCGCCACGTAGGCAAGCACGGGCAACCCGCTGCGCTGCTCGATCGCCAGCGCGGCCAGTGCCAGCACCAGCAGGATCCAGACCATGCTGCCGAGCGTGCGCACGAGCCTGCCGCCCGGCAGTCGATACCAGAGCGCCAGCGCCGCCCAGGTTCCCGAGCACGCCACGAGCAGCACCATCAGGGCAAGCAGCGTGGTGCGGCCGATCATCCGGAGCCTGTCCATCATCGTGCCGCGGCCGCCTCGCCCGACCCTGCCGGCGCGGGCTCAGCCCCCGATCGGTTTTGGGTCGAAGGCCGCCACGAACGTCAATAGCCGCTTCATCGCCATCTCCCGTGAGGATGCATCGCCGGTTGCGTGGTGCCTGCGCGCGAAGATCCGCGTGGCGGGCAGCCGGGTCACTATAGCGCCATGGCTGCCCCGATCAGGGCACGAGACCGACCGACGCCATCGACAGTTGGCAAGCCTGTTGCATTACCCCGGGCATGAACGACATCGCCTACGACATCTCCCATCTGCTCGACGTCGAACTCTCCCAGGCTGACGCGCCTGCGCCGCGAGTGGTACGGGCCGTCCCCGTCGTTGCCGCCAGGCCGGCGCAGCCAAGCATCGCCGAAGCGCAGGCGGCCTTGGCGCGCGAGCTGATGCAGGTCGCGACCATCCACGACGCGCTGGTTCAGCAGTACCTGCGCATGAGCGGCGACACGTTCCGCGAAACCTACGGGAATTGAGCCGCCGATGGCCGACGCCATGTCGCTTTTGAGCCAAACCTGACCTACTTCGGCACCTGACCTGACGCAAGCTGGCGGTGGCGCCCGCGAACCGAAAGACATCCAGCGTCAGCTGCCTCGACACAGGAAGCCCGGCATCGCCGGGCTTCCTGTGTGCGGCGCGCGGTTTCCTCAGTCGATCGCAGGCAGGCTCGCCACGCCGGCCTCGATCGCGGCCTGGTGCATGCCGGTGCGTGGCAGGATCCGGGCGAAGTAGAACGTCGCCGTGTCGCGCTTGGCCTGCTTGAAGGCGGCCGATTGCCGGCCGGTCTCCGCCGCGAGCACGCTGCGTGCCCACAGATAGGCCAGGGTCACGTAGCCGGAGTAGTACAAGTAATCGGTGGCGGCGGCGCCGAGTTCCTCCGGGTTGGCCTGGGCGCGTTGCGCCAGTGCCAAGGTGAGGTCGCTCCAGTTGCGCGTGGCCACGGCCAGCGGGCCGATGAACGTACGCAGCGATTCGGTCTTGGCGTGCTGCTGGCAGAACGCGCTGATCTCCTCCAGGAAGTGCTTGAAGCCCACACCCTGCAGCTGGAGAATCTTGCGCCCGAGCAGGTCGGCGGCCTGGATGCCGGTGGTGCCTTCGTACAAGGTGATGATGCGGGCATCGCGGACGAACTGCTCCATGCCGTTCTCGGCGATGTAGCCGTGGCCGCCGTAGACCTGCAGCGCTTCCTTGGTGCATTCCTGCGCCAGCTCGGTGGTCATGCCCTTGGCGATCGGGATCAGGAAGGCGACCAGCTCGCCGGCCTTCCTGCGCGCCGCCTCGTCGGTGCCGCGATGCTCGATGTCGGTCTGCAGCGCGGTGTAAAGCACCAGTGCGCGCGAACCCTCCACGAAGGCGCGCTGGGTCAGCAGCATGCGCCGCACGTCGGGCTGCACCAGCAGGTTGTCGGCCGGCTTGTCGGGGAACTTCGGACCGGACAGCGACCGCGACTGCAGCCGCTCGCGCGCGTAGTTGAGGCTGTTCTGCAGCGCTCGCTCGGCCAGCGCCAGGCCCTGCACGCCAACCGACAGGCGCGCCGCATTCATCATGGTGAACATCGCAGCCAGGCCCTTGTGCGGCTTGCCGATCAGGTAGCCCTCGGCGCCGTCGAAGTTCATCACGCAGGTGGAGCAGGCGTGGATGCCCATCTTGTGTTCGATCGCGCCGGCGGCGACGGTGTTGCGCGCGCCCGGTGAACCGTCCGCGTTGAGCTTGAACTTCGGCACGATGAACATCGAGATGCCGCGGCTGCCTTCCGGCGCGTCGGGCAGGCGCGCCAGCACCAGGTGCACAATGTTTTCGGTGAGGTCGTGTTCGCCGGCACTGATGAAGATCTTGGTGCCGGTGAGGCGGTAGACCTGGTGGCCGCCGGCATCCTGGTTGCCGGGTTCGGCGCGGGTCTTCAGCAGGCCCAGGTCGGAGCCGGCCTGCGGTTCGGTCAGGCACATCGTGCCGGTCCAGCGACCGGCCACGATCGGCTTCATGTAGAGCTCGCGTTGCCATTCCTCGCCGTGCATCGCCATCGCGTGGGTGGCGCCCTCGGACAACAGCGGGTACAGGCTCCAGGCCAGGTTGCCGGACTGGAAGATCTCGGTGGTGGCGGTGCCCAGCACGCCGGGCAGGGCCTGGCCACCGTAGGTCTCGGGATTGGTCAGGCCGGTCCAGCCGCCTTCGGCAAACTGACGAAACGCCTCCTTGAAACTCTTCGGCGTGGTCACCGCTCCCGTCGTCTTGTCGAAGCGGCAGCCTTCCGCGTCGGCGGGCGCATTGGTCGGCGCCAGCAATTGCTCGCTGAGGCGACCAGCCTCTTCCAGCACCGCATCAAGCAGGTCGCGGCTGTGGCCTTCGCCGCCTTGCAGCGAGGTGAGGATCGGTTCGGCGCCGAGCACATCAAACAGGGCAAAGCGCTGGTCGTCGAGGGGGGCCTTGTAAGCGGTCATGGGAGTTCCTTGGGCGGTCGTCGGTGGCGAAGGTTCAGCGCCAGGTGTCGGGGATGCCGGGTACCGGCGAGATCCATCCATTGCCGTCGAAGTCGAAGTCGCGGGCGTCCTTTTCCTGTTCCGGCTTGGCACGGCTGCTGCCCTGGAGGCGATAGGCGACCGAGCCGGCGCTGCCCTTGCCGGCGACGGCCTGCAAGGCCTGGATCATCGGGCCGGTCGGCAACACGTCGAGCGGCAACACGTCGCCGGCCAGTGCCGGGATGTCGCGCGCGAAGATGGCGTGCAGGCGAATCGGTGCCAGCGCGCCGACCTGCAACTGGCCCTCCAGCGACTTGAAATCCATCTCGCCGTAGCTGTTGTTCTGGATGCGCAGGGTCAGTCGCCACTGGCCGTTCGGCAGCACGGTCAGTTGCTGGATGCTCAGCGTGGGCGGAAACACGCTCTTCTTTGCCGGCCCGCAGGCAACCAGGCCGGCGCCCAGCAGGATCAGCAGAAATCCGCGTAGCAGTCGTTTCATGGATGCACCTCAAACGATTGTTTGAATCTTAGCAGGGATTCGAAATTCGGGAGGGAAGGCCGGCGCGCTGTTCCGCCGGTCGCTGTGGGCGAAGGTTTCCATTCCGCGCGGCAATCGGCATCATCGTCGTCCTTCCCGATATGCCAGCAGACTCTCCATGCCTCAGGTTTCACGGCCACGCCGCTTCGTCGCCCGTCGTTCGCCCATCCATGGCAACGGCGTGTTCGCCGCCAGTGTCATCGCGCGCGGCGAGCACATCATCGAATACAAGGGCAAGCTGATGAGCCATGCCGAAGCCGACGCGCTGTACGGCGACGGTGGCGAGACCGGCCACACTTTCCTGTTCACGCTCAACGACGACTACATCATCGACGCCAACCAGCAGGGCAACAGCGCGCGCTGGATCAACCACAGCTGCGCGCCGAACTGTCGCGCCGTGGTCGAGGAGAGCGCCAGCGGCGATCCGCGTCGTGACCGGGTGATGATCGAGGCGATCCGCCGGATCAGGCCCGGCGAGGAACTGACCTACGACTACGGCATCGTGCTCGAGGTGCCGCACACCGCGCGGCTGAAGAAGCTGTGGGCATGCCGCTGCGGTTCGGCGAAGTGCACCGGCACGATGCTCAAGGCGAAACAGTAGTCAGCGGTCAAAATTCGCTTCTGTTCTCGCCAGGGTTGCACGACAAGTTGCTGTCACCTTTTCCGGGTCGTCATTCCGGCGAAGGCCGGAATCGCTCTTGCCTTTGGCAACAATAAACATCGACGGCCATATCCAGTGCTGGTGAAGCGATTCCGGCCTTCGCCGGAATGACGACGTTGGGGCCCCTTCAGTCCTCTTCCACGTGCGGCTTCCACGCCTCGCTGAGCTGCTTCTGCACGTTCGGCGGTACGGCCTCGTAATGACTCAGGTCGAGGCTGTAGCGGCCGCGGCCGCCGGTCATCGACTTCAGCTCGGTGGGGTAGTCGATCAGTTCCGCCAGCGGTGCCTGCGCCTTGATCACCAGTTCGCCGCCGCGCTGCGTGTCGGTGCCCATGATGCGGGCGCGCTTGCCGGCCAGGCCGCCGGTGACGTCGCCCACGTTGTGCTCCGGAATCGCCACCTCGACATTGACGATCGGCTCCAGCACGGTCGGGCGCGCCTTGACCACCGCGTCGAGAAACGCCTTCTTGCCGGCGCTGATGAAGGCGACTTCCTTTGAATCGACCGCGTGGTATTTGCCGTCGTAGACGGTGACGCGAAGGTCCTGCAGCGGATAGCCTGCGACCGCGCCGTGCTCCATCGCCTGGCGCACGCCTTTCTCGATCGCCGGCAGGAACTGGCCGGGGATCACGCCGCCCTTGATCGCATCGACGAATTCGAAACCGGCACCGCGGTCGAGCGGCTCGATGCGCAGGAACACCTCGCCGAACTGGCCGGCGCCGCCGGTCTGCTTCTTGTGCCGATGGTGGCCTTCGGCGTGGGCGGCAATGGTTTCCCGGTAGGCGATGCGCGGCGGGTGAGTTTCCACCTCCACCGCGTAGCGCAGGCGCATGCGTTCCAGCATCACCTTCAGGTGCAGGTCGGACAGGCCGCGCACCACTGTCTCGTTGAGCTCCTTATGGTGCTCGACGCGAAAGCAGGGATCCTCCTCGGCCAGCCGTGCCAGTGCATTGGAAAGCTTCTGCTCCTGGCCCTTGTGCTTCGGTTCCAGCGCCAGGCCGTACATCGGCGTGGGGAACGCCAGCGGTGCCAGCGAGATCCGGTCCTCGTCGTGCGAGTCGTGCAACACCGCGTCGAAGTGGATTTCCTCGACCTTGGCCACCGCGGCGAGATCGCCGGGGATCGCCGCCTCGATCTCCACGTGGCTCTTGCCCTGCAGGCGGAACAGGTGGCCGACCTTGAACGGCTTGCGGCCGTCGTCCACCAGCAGCTGGCTGTCGCGGCGGATCGTGCCTTGCCAGACGCGGAAAACGCTGAGCTTGCCCACGAACGGGTCGTTGATGATCTTGAACACGTCGGCGATCACATGCGCGGCCGGGTCGTTGGACACGCGCAGCGGCATGCCGTCGCCGCGCACGAACGGCGGCGGGTTGCCTTCGACGGGGTTCGGCAACAACCGGGCGGCAACGTCGAGCAGTTCCTTCACGCCGGCGCCGGTGCGCGCGCTGACGAAGCAGATCGGTACCAGGTGCCCTTCGCGCAGGCATTCCTCGAATGCGTCGTGCAACTGCTGCGGGCTCAGCGCATCCTCGCCCTCGTCGAGGTAGCGGCCCATCACGGTCTCGTTGATCTCCACCACCTGGTCGATGATCCGCTGGTGCGCCTCGGCCAGCGAGGAAAAATCGGTGCTGCCCTCGCGGTGGAAGAAGCAGTCCAGCACCCGGTTGCCGTGGTTGGCGGGCAGGTTCACCGGCAGGCATTCGCTGCCGAACTCCTCGCGCAGGGCGTCGACCAGGGCGGCGAGGTTGGCGCCGTCGAAGTCGATCTTGTTGATCACCAGCATGCGTGCCAGGCCGCGCTCCCCTGCATGCTTCATCATCCGGCGCGTGCCGTGCTCAATGCCGTTGATCGCATTGACCACGATCACCGCGGTTTCCACCGCCGCCAGCGCGGCCAGGGTGGCGCCGCGGTAATCGCTGTAGCCGGCGGTATCGATCAGGTTGAGGCGGCAGTCGCCGTGCTCGATCTGCGCCACGCAGCTGTCGATCGAATGCACACGCGCCTTTTCCTGCTCGTCGGTATCGGAAACGGTGTTGCCGCGTTCGACCGTGCCCACGCCCTGGATCGCCCCGCCGGCATGCAGCAGCGCCTCGAACAGCGTGGTCTTGCCGACGCCGGCGTGTCCGGCGAGTGCGATGTTGCGGATGCTTTCCGTGGAATACGTCACGATGCGACCCTCCCATGCAGGGCGTGGCCTCGTGGCATCAACGGCGCCGCATGAGGCCGCGCGTTGGCGGCTGACGATGGCGGGCCGTCATGGCCGCTCTGCACTCCACTGCGGGCGCAGGCAGTCATGGCGGAGTCGGCGCGGTTGCCGATCATCTAGCCTTGTGCCAAGTGCCGGCGTCGTCAAGCTGCACTGCGGGGAACCGGGCCGTCGCGCCCGCTGTCTCTGTTTGATCAAGGTGCTGCGGCGCCGGACTGGATGGTCGAGCGAGGTTCAACCCCGGTCCGGCATCCTGCGATCACCTTCCGCTTCCCCTCGAGGCATCATCATCACCCCCGCGCAGCATTCCCAGCAGCTTCGCTCTTCGTCGAGCCAGCGCGTGACACCCGGGCATCCGCGCCACGGGCTGGCCGCGCTCGACGAGGCCGTGCGGATTGCCCGGACGCAGCGGCGCTGGCATGAGTCGCCGGTCGAACCGGCACAGCGCCGGCTGGCGTGGATCGTGGCGTTGCTGTTGCACGGCCTGTTCGCGCTGCTGGCGTGGTACGCCATGCGTCCGGTGACGCCCCCGCCGCCGCCGGTCGTGCCGGAGGAGATCATGCAGGTGCGCCTGATCAGCGCCACCCCCGCGGTGCACGCCCCGCCGCCACCGCTTGCGCTGCCGGCACTCCCGCCGCCTGCACCGCCGCCGCGGCGGCACCCCGAGCCGCCTGCCAAGAACGCCCTGGTCGTGCAGGCGCCACCCGCGCCCCGGCTGTTTGACGCGCACGGCCAACCGCTGCTGCCGGCAACCGCGTCGACCGCGCCGACGCCTGGCTACGTGCAGCGCATGCCGCAGGGCGATACCCAGGTCATGCAGCACGACAGCCCGGTCAAATACCGCGGCACGCGCTTCGAGAAAGACTGGGGTCATGGCGAGAACGCCGTCGACAGCGCCCTGCAGAAACTGGTGGACAAGACCACCGTGAAGAAGACCATCCGCCTGCCTGGCGGCATCCGCATCCATTGCGCCGTGTCGCTGGCCATGCTGGCCGGTGGCTGCGGCGGCGACCCGCCACCTCCGCCATCGGCCAAGGACGGCGACGAGCGCCTCAACATGGCACCGTCGCGATCGCTCGACGGCCACGCGCACGTGCCCCAGCCGCCCGGCGTGGACGCCTGCATCGCGATGTACCGCGCCGGCAAGCCGCTGGCTTATGGTTGCCCGGTGGACACGCCCGATCGCGCGGTCGATGCCGAACTGCGCGAACGTGCAGCGAAGGGCGCCGAGCATCCCTAGCCGTCGATGCGCTCGCGGGACAGGCGAGCCCATTACACTGGCCGCATGCCTTTGCCGCCCCCGGACTCCGCCCCCGCCGGTCGCGCCGCCAATCCGACGCGGGTCCTGCTGGACTCGCCGCTGGCCGCGGCCACGCGCGGTCGCGTTTACCACCGGCGCGCAAAGTCGGAGCCACACGAGCGTGGCCGGCGTGTGCTGGCGATGGTCGGCGCGCTGCTGGTGCATGTGTTCTTCCTGTTCGGTTTCGTGCTTGGTCCCGCGTTCGAACCCGTGCTGCCGCCACCGCCACCCGAGCTGGCGCTGCAGGTACGCCTGGTCGAACCGCCGCAACCGCCACCGCCGCCGCCGGTGCGCGGCACACCACCGAAGGAGCGTGGCCCACGTCACCAGGGGCATCGCAGCACGCCGGCACCACACACCGAACCGAGCGCAAACATCGAAGCGGCGGTGGAAAGCGCGCCGCCGCCGGTTCCCGCGCCGCCGGTGATTGCGCAGACCAGGCAATCGCGTGCACCCACGCCGACGCCGGTAGCCACGCCGCCACCGCCGGTGAGCCTGCCCGCGCCTGCGCCGCTGCCGCTGCCGAAGCCCGTGTCGCCCGCTGGCGAACCGCCTGCGCTGGCGGTGCAGCTGCCCACGCCGGTACTCCCGGCACCGCCGACGTTCCAGCCGGAAGCGATGCGTCCACCGCAGGTCGAAGGCAATCGCCCGATCCTGTCGCCCACCTCCCTGGCGCTGCCGAAGGTGTCGACGCCCGCGCCGCTCAACCTGCCTGCCATGGCCATGCATGTCGACCTGCCGAAGACGGTCGCGCCGGTCAGCGTGACACCCGCGCCGCAGCCGCCGGCTGCGCCCGAGGTGCCACGCCTGCAGCCGTTGCCGCTGCCGGCGCAGCCCGCACCGATCGTGATGCAACAGCCCGCAGTACTGGCGCCGGTAGTGATCGCACCGGAGGCGTTGCCGCAGCCGCAGGCAACGGCAGTCACCGTGAGCGCCACCGAACTGCAGGCGGTGCCGGCGACGATGGTACCCGCGTCGGCGCCGTCGGCGCCGGTACCACCGGCAAGGATCGACCTCAACCAGATAGCTCGCGCACCAGCCATCCAGCCATCCGCCCTGCAGCCGTCCCTCAGTGTCCCGACCGCGATCGCCAGCCTCGCCACCCCGGCGCCGACGCCGAGCACGGCCAGCGAACCGAAACCCGCCAGCACGCCGGCCAGCGCCGAAGCCACCGCACCGGCCCGGAACAACGCGGCGGCCAGCGCAGCCGATGCTGCCAACGACGTGAGTCGTGCGCCGGATGCGATTCCGCAGGGCAGCGATACCGCCACGGTGGGCGAACCCACCGGCGTCGCCAGCGCGTCATCGAGCACCGCGTCCGCCAGCACCGGCACACCGCCGGCGTCGACCGGCGCCGGCAAATCCACCGGCAAGCAAGGCAAACTGCAAGGCGCGGGCAGGCCCGGCGGCGATCAGCCCGGGGCGGGGCAGGGCGAGCAGCACGGCGCCGTCGGCGATTACGTGCAGCTGAAACCGCACGGCGATACCGAGATCATGCGGCACGGGGCGCCGAACATCGGCTACCAGGCCACCCGCTTCGACCAGGACTGGACCCCCGAGGGCGAAAGCTCGGTCGACACGGCGCTGCGCCGCGCGGTGGAGAAGACCACCGTCAAGCACACCTTCCATCTGCCGCGCGGCGTGCGCGTCGAGTGCGCCATCAAGCCGCTGCTGCCGATTGCGCTGTTCGGCTGCAGCAACCCCGACCCGCCTGCGGCGCCCGTTTCCGCCAAGCTCTACGACCGGCTGAACCTGGCGCCGGCGCAGCCACTGGCGCCACCTGCACCGGCGGCCAGCAGCCCGGCGTCGCCAACGCCGACGCCGATGGTCAAGTTCGACAACGATGCCGAATGCGCCGCCGCCCGTGTCGCCGGCGGCCCCATGCCGCCGGGATGCGCGCCTGGCTCAGTGCCGGCCAGGCCGGTCCATGCGCCCGCGTCGTCATCCAGCTCGTGGGTGCCGGCGAGCGATCAGTTCCATTGAGATTTCCGCAGCCGTCCAACACACTGCGCCGCGGATGTCCGGTACAACGGGCGGTGCGGGACGAACCCGCGGCGTGATCATGTCTGACGAATGCGCACTTTCCCTGTAGGGTGGCCGCGCTGTCGCACCGAAACGGGGTTTGTCGAACTGAGGCGTTCGGGCGATGCGCAACCGGCTGCGCACCGCCTGATCCATGTGCCGGTCACTCGGGAGGGGGTCAACATGGCTATCGATCGGAAGTTTCTGCTTTGCGCGTTCGCCTATGCCATCGCCGGCATGGGTGTCGGCATCTACATGGCGGCGTCGAAGAACCATTCGTTGTTCGTTGCGCACGCACATATTCTGCTGGTGGGCTTCGTGGTGTCGCTCATCTATGCGCTGGTCCACAAGTTGTGGATCGCCGGATCGGGCCGGCGGCTGGCCGACGTCCAGTTTTACCTGCATCAACTGGCGGCCCTGGTGATGACGGGCGGCTTGGTGCTGCTCTATGCAGGCGCGTTGCCGGAGGCCACGCTGGCACCGGCGCTGGGGCTGGCGTCGGTGGGTGTGCTGCTGGCGGCGTTGCTGATGGTGTGGATGATCGTGCGCTTGCCGCGGGAACTGGCGGGGTCTGCCGCGTTGAGCTGATGCCGGAGCTGCGGCTGTTCCGGCAGGCTTGACCGGACTGGAACAGCCGCTTGTCCCGTGCTCACCGCAGCCGCAGGAATTCCTTCATCAGCGGCAACCGGCGCACGCGCACGGCGCTCACGCGGAACACGGCGTTGGCGAGCGCGGGGGCGGCGGTGGGCATCGCCAGGAAGCTGGCGCCGGTGGGCGCGCGGTCGCCGGGCACGACGATGACTTCGACGTCGTTCGGCAGCTGCGCCATGCTGGCCAGCGGGTAGTCCTTGTAGTTGTGCTGCTGGACCTGGCCGTTCTTGAAGGTGACCGCCGGATTGAGCGCGGTGGACAACGCATCGAGGGTGGCGGCGACGACCTGGCCGTGCAGGCCCAGCGGATTGATCACGCGGCCGACGTCGACCGCACAGACGACGCGCTGGATGGTCAGTTTCTGGTCCTGCATGGCGGTTTCGATGGCGTGCGCCACGTAGGCGCCGTCGATGTGCCAGCAGGCGATGCCGAGGCCGTTGACGCTGCGCAACCAGTTCTTCCATTCGATGCGGTCGGCAACCAGTTGCAACACGTTGCGCAGGCGGCCGATGTCCAGCGTGGCGCCGTTGCCCAGCGGCAGCTGGCGCGGTTCGCCGAGGATGCGCAGCCGCGTCTTCAACGGGTCCTCGAGCATCTGGTGGGCGATCTCGTCGATGAAACTCTCGACCGCGAACGCGTTGCTGAGGTGAGGCATGCCGCGAAACGGGCCGCGCGGCTGTGCCGACTGCTGCGCGTACCAGTCGCTGCGATAGTTCGGCACCAGCCCCGCAGGCAACTGGTCGGCGCGCAGTTCGGAGCTCCACAGGCGATCTTCGGGCACGCCGCGATGAGCCAGTGCCGAGGCGCTCGCGATGCGCTGGTGCCAGCCGGTGAGCTGGCGTTTGCGATCGACAATCGCCTTGAACGAATGCACGCAACCGGAGCGGTAATAGTCGTGGCTGAAATCCTGCTCGCGCGTCCACAGCAGGCGCACCGGTGTGTCGACGGCCTTGGCCAGCATCACCGCTTCGGCGACGAAGTCGTGATCGAGCCGGCGACCGTAACCGCCGCCGACGCGCGGCACGCGGATGTCGATCTGATCGGGGGTGAGGCCGGTCAGCCGCTGCACCACGGCCCAGGCCTTTTGCGGCGCCTGGGTGGGCACGACGAGGCGGGCGCGATCCTTGTCCAGTCGCACCAGGCAGTTCATCGGTTCGGCGGTGGCATGCGCAAGCCACGGCTGGAAATAGCTGGCCTCGAACCGGCGCACGGCTTTCTTGCCGGCCGCGTCGAAGTCGCCGTCGTCGCGCACGCGAGTGGTGGGTGCGGTCTGGCTGCCGAGCATGGCGAGTGCCTGCTGTTCCAGCGCCGCGCTGCTTTCGCCGGCGCTGGCGCCGGGCTTCCATTCCAGCTTGAGTTTTGCGCGCCCTTGCAGTGCCGCCCAGGTGTCCTTCGCCAGCACGGCGACGGCCGGCGCGATCACCGTGCTGCCCCACGGCTGGCCCGGCTCGGGTTTGAGTTGCACCACCTTGACCACGCCCTTGACCGCGAGGGCGTCGCTGGTGTCGATGCGCGAGAGCGTGCCGTCCGGCCACGGGCAATGCACCAGCACGGCAACCAGGGCGTCGCCCAGATGCTGGTCGATCGCGTAGTGTGCCTGGCCGGTGACGATATCGTGGGCGTCGACGTCGCCCGCCGGATAGCCGACCAGCTGGTAGCTTGAAGCCGCCTTGAGGGCCGGCGCGCTTGCGGGAAGCGCGACCTGGCTGGCGTCCGCAGCGAGGCTGCCGTAGGTCACGCGGCGCCCGTCCGGCGCGATCACCGTGCCGGAATCGCAGCGCAACCGGTTGGCCGAGACGCCCAGTCGGCGCGCCGCGGCCTGCATCAGCAGCCAGCGTGCCAGGGCGCCGACCTGGCGCAGGTCATTCCACGCCGCGGGGATCGATCCGCCGGTGCCGCCGACCTGGCGACCGTAGGTCCACTGCGGCTGGCCGTTGCTGTTGCTGACACCCAGGCCGAGCGCGACCACGCTGACGCGATTCCAGTCGGCGTCGAGTTCTTCGGCGATGATGCGCGGCAGCGAGGTGGCCACGCCGGTGCCGGTATCCGGATCGCGTGCGCCGATCAGCACGTTGCCATCGCCGTCGATGCGCACATAGGCGCCGAGGTCGTGGAAATTCTCGCCAAGCAGGGCCGCCGGCAGCGGTGCGCCAGCGGCATCGGCCAGGCGGATGCCGACCACCAGCGCGCCGGCGGTGCTGGCCAGCACCTGCAGGAAGCGGCGGCGATCCAGCCGGATCGCGTGGCGCGTCTTGCCGTCGCTCATGTGGTCACGGCTCATGGCTGGGCCGCCTTCCCGGCGGCGGCGCGCTTGATCGCGTGACGCACCCGGGTCTGACAGCCGCAGCGGCACAGGTTCGGCAGCTGGTCGATGTCGTCGTCGCCGGGCTTGGGTTTGCGCCGCAGCAGGGCCACGCCGGAGATCAGCCAGCCCGGTGTGCAGTAGCCGCAGCCGATCGCGTCCTCGTCGATGAAGGCCTGCTGCAGCGGATGCAGGGTGCCGTCGTTGGCGGCCAGGCCTTCCACCGTGGTCACCGACTTGTCGGCCAGCGAACTCATCGGGAGCGTGATCGCGGAAACCGGCTTGTCGCCCAGCAGGATCAGATCCGCGCCATTCTCGCCATGCTCGCCGGCGTACTTGGTGCCGGTCAGCCGCAACACGTCGCGCAGATACCACAGCAACGGCATCTGCGGATCCCCGGTGTGCCGGTAATGCTCGCCGTTGATGTGCAGATCGATGCCGTCGCGAACGGGTTCAGGCACGATGTTGCTGGCCTGGCTGGTCGGCAGGATCTGGCCTTGCACTTGCGCCATCCATCATCTCCCCGGGGGTCAATCCGTACATTGTGGCATTGCCGACCCCGGCTTAGGGTCCTGCGCGGCTGAACAGCCGGCGCCAGAGAACGTACACCGGCACGCCAGCCAGCATGATCAACGCGCCGATGCCGGCGTTGTGCGGGTTGTCGTGCATGGTCGCTGCCACCACCCATGCCACGATGCCGATGAACAACAGGGGCAGCCAGGGATAGCCGGGTACGCGGAAACCGGTCGTGCCGCCATCGTGGCGGCGATACCAGAACAGCGTAGCCACGCCGACCGCGCAGGCCAGCCAGTCGCCGAAGGTGGCGTAATCCAGCAGTTGTCCATAGCTGCCGCTGAGCGCCAGCACGATCGACCAGCCGCCGAGCAGCAACAGCGCGACGTTCGGTGTGCGCCAGCGCGGATGCAGCCGCGCCACCGCGCGGAAGAACAAGCCGTCCTCGCCCATCACCTGCAGCACGCGCGCGCCGGCGACCAGGGTGATGTTGCAGAAGCCGAGGGTGGAAATCGCCACGCCCAGCGCGATCACTTTCGCGCCGACCGGGCCGACCACCTGCTGCATCACGTCGGCGGCCGGCGCGGTGCTCGCGGCCAGCCCGGCGTGGCCGAGCACCGCCAGATAGGCGACGTTGACCAGCACGTAGGCGATGATCACCAGCAGCATGCCGAGGGTCAGCGCACGCGGCAGCGTGCGTTGCGGCTCGCGCACCTCGCCGGCCAGGTTGTTGAGATAGGTGAAGCCGGAGTAGGCGAACAGCACCGGCAGCGCCGCGCCGATGAAGCCGACGCCGTGGCGCGCCGGATCGGCCGCCAGCACCTGGCCGTGACCCGCCCCGGCGAGGAACAGGCCGCACACCACCAGCACCGCCACCGCCAGCAGCTTGAGCAGGGCGAACAGGTTCTGGATCTGCGCGCCGAGGCGGATGCCGAACAGGTTGATGCCGGTGACGAAGACCAGACCGCCGACGGTCAGCGGCAGCGCCCATGCCGGCGGCAGCCCGAACAGGGCGGCGGCGTAGCTGGCGAAGATCGTCGCCACCGCCGCGGTCGAGCCGGAGTAGATCACCAGCAGCATGGTCCAGCCGAACAGGAAGCCGGCCAGCGGACCGAACGCCTCGCGCAGGTAGACATAAGTGCCGCCGGCATGCGGTCGACGCGCGCCCAGTTCGGCGTAGCACAGCGCACCGACCAGGGTGAGCACGCCGGCGCCGGCCCACATCAGTAACAGCGCCAGCCCCGATTCGGTGCGCTGCGCGGCAATCCCGGGATTGAGAAAGATGCCGCCACCGATGATGCCGCCCACCACGATCAGTGCGGCATCCCAGGGGCGCAGGCTGCGGAGGTAAGTGCCGGCGGGGCTGGCTGCAAGCATCGGTCAGGTCGGAAGTGGCGGCGCGACAGCATGGCCGCGCGCCGCGCATTCGGCAAGGCGGCTCAGGGATTTGCGGGCCACTGCAATGCGCCGCGCACGCCGATCACGCACGCACCGCCGATGGTGATGGCACCGCTGGCGCGATCACGTGCGACTTCGACGCAGCCGTTGCGGCCGATCTCGCGGCCCTGGCTGGCGCGATAGCGCAGGCCATAGCCGTCGCGGTCCTCGCGCGCGCCGAGCCAGACCATGATCGCCGCGTTGGCGCTGCCGGTGACCGGATCTTCCGGCATGCCGTCGGCCGGGCAGAACGCGCGTACCGCCATCGCCGCATCGCCGGAAAGTTCGCGCCCGAACACGCTGACGCCCACCGCGCCGTGACGCAGGCACAGCTCCGCGAGCGGGCCCATCTCCGGCGCCAGCGCGCGAACCACCGCCGCCTCGTGCAGATGGCACAAGATCCAGTGCGGGCCGTTGTCGACATGGCTGGCCTGCTCCGGCGCGAGTTCGATGTGCAGTGCGCGGGCCAGTTGCGCACGCAGGGTGTCATCGACGGGCGTCAACCGCGCCGGCGGGGCTTGCACATGGATGATCCGCGCTGGGCCCTGGCCGACGACCTGCACCGGCAGCAGTCCGGCTGCGCACTGCTGGATCAGCGCGGCCTTGCCTGCATCGACCAGGCCGACCTCGATCGCCACGTAGGCGCTGCCCACGCTGGGGTGGCCGGCGAACGGCAACTCCTGGCGCGGGGTGAAGATGCGCACGCGGTAGTCCGCCTGCGGCACGGTCGGCGGCAACAGGAACGTGGTTTCGGAGAGGTTGGTCCAGCGCGCGATGCGCTGCATCGCATCGCCGTCCAGTCCTTCGGCATCCACCACCACGGCCAGCGGGTTGCCGTCGAAGAGTCGGCTGGCGAAGACATCCAGCTGCAGGAAACGGCGTGGATGTGGCATGGCGATTCCTGGCAGGGAAAGCCTGAAGATCGCATCGAAGAGGTTTGCCGACAAGCCGGCGAACCGGCCCGCGCCTTGCGCGCGGGCCGGTGGTCAGGTCAGAAGCCGACCCGCAGGAACTGGTCGAAATTGGCCACGTTCAGGGTGCCGATGCCGGCGCCCGGGTTGTAGCGGCCGTTGCCGGCGTAGAACCAGTTGTCGCCGGCGCTGATGCGGTTGAAGGCAGACCACTTGCCGTAGCCGAAGACGTTCTGCAGCAGGTACATGTGCGGATTCCACAGACCGATGCGGTGTCCGGTGCTCTGTCGCAGCAGGGCGGTGATCCCGTTCAGTTGCGGCGCCACGAAACTGGTGCCGCCGGAGCTGTACAAGCCGCCCTGGAACACCAGCAAATAGCCGGTTTCCGGGTCGGCGTTGAGCGAGATGTCCGGTACGTTGCGCCCGGCGAAGTTGCCCGGCAGTTTCAGGTAGGTAGTCGGGCCGCTGGCCGGGTCATTGAATACCAGCGCCTGGTTCTTTTCGCTGCGGCGCGTGCCCGAAGTGAAGAACTGGTACAGCGGCGAGCGCCAGTAGACGCTGACGCCACCGCCGCCACCGACCGAGAACACCGCGTCGCGGCTTGGCACGAACGGCAGCAGATAATCCCAGCCCCAGACGCTTTCCTGATCGATCGAGAGCACCACATCTCCGGCGGAGTTGACGAACTTCACCGGCACCGTGGTACCTCCGGCGGCGGTGATGTACGGATCCGAGGCCGGTGCATCGACGGTGAGCGGCGCGCTGAACTGGCCGGGACCGTCGCCGCTGCCGAGCTGGCGAACCGTATCGTAGGCACCGGAGTCGCCGCTGGCGGCGAACATCGACTGTCCCTGTACCGCCGCCTCCAGGAAGATCTGGTGGTAGGCCTTCAGGTCGCCTACGTCGGTGGTGTCGGTGTTGCGGGCGCCATCGACGTTCAAGGCGGCGAAGTTGAAGATCTCGCCCAGGCCCCAGCTGGTCGAGATGCTGTCGGCCTTGTTGTCGGAGACCGCGCGGGCGAACGCATTGACGAGGCCCGAGCCGGTATTGGGCGCGTCATAGACGATGATGTTGGCCTGCGGCGCCAGGCCGCCGGCCTGCTGCACGTCGAGCGTGGTTTCGTCGGCACCGTCCGTGCCACCGCCGCCATCGAGGTCGACCTGGGTGATGCGGTTCGGCTTGGTGTTCAGCCCGATCGCGGCCCAGTAGTCCTCCGCATCCGCCGGGTCGAAGTTGGCGAGGGTGACGATGGCCACTGTCGAGCCCGCGCCGGTGATGCCGCGCTGGTACAGCGGATTGATGTTGTACATGTTGGCCACGTCACCCACGGTGTACTCGCCGGGGATGCCCGTGGCGGTCGGGTCGCCGGCGGCGGGGACCGCCTTGGCGGACAGCGTGGTCGGCGGGTTGGCGATGTGCAGGGCCGGCACCGGCAACTTCGACGTGTGGTGCGGCACGTAATGCCATTCGGTGCTGAGGCCGCTGGCGAGGATCACGTTATTGTCCATGCCCACCGGCATCACCAGCGGACCGGTTGGGCGATGGAAGCGCCGGCCGGTCTCGCGCGAAACGTAGGTATGCACCGGCGTGCCGAACATCTTGCTGAACTGGCCAAGCGTGCCGCGCACGCTGATCACCATGTGGTTGTCCAGCACCTCGCCGCTCAGGCCGTGTTGGCCCAGATAGCTCTGGACCCGGGATATCTGCGCGTCGGTGGCGCCGTAGCGTGCGGCGAATTCGGCCGTGGTGAGGAATTTCTGGAAGTTCGCGCTGCCCGGCATGGCGGTTTGCTGAACGTAGTTCTCGAGCTGGTCTTCGTGACGCAATCGCAGCACGAGGCTGACGGTCACGGTTTGATCGGTGGGTGCCAGGCCCTGGTCGGTGACGGCCTGCAGACCGGCGGCGGTGGCCGAGGTGGCCACTCCCGCCAGCATGGCGGCCAGGGTGATGGCGAGGGCCTTCCTGCGCAATTTCAAATGCATGAGTGTTACTCCCTGAGTAGACGGGGCTGGATGCAAACGGATGCGCTTTCGACACATGAACGGAAGGCGGCATCGCTTTGGAACCCAGCCAAGGCGATTCACGAATGACTTGCAGTTTCCCCAGCGACGTCGTCAGTTCCCCCTGACGACCGGCGTTGCGCCGCTTCGCCGAGCTTAGTACCAACCGGAGTTCATGAAAAGTTCGGACGTTGTCGCCCTCTTCCTGGCGAATCCGGTGCTCAGCTGCGCGCCGTTGCGGCGTTTTGTCCGGGGCCGCACGTGCGGCACAATGGGCGTTCGTTGTCCCCGTGCACAAGCTTGCGGGACGATCCCATCCGCGAAAAGCCGAGTCCATGGCCCACATCAAGCAAGAAGACCTGATCCAGTCCGTCGCCGACGCCCTGCAGTACATCAGCTACTACCACCCGGTCGATTACATCAAGAGCCTCGCCGCCGCGTACGAGCGCGAGGAATCGCCCGCCGCGAAGGATGCGATGGCGCAGATCCTGATCAACTCGCGCATGGCCGCCGAAGGCCACCGCCCGTTGTGCCAGGACACCGGCATCGTCACCGTGTTCCTGAAAGTGGGCATGAACGTGCGCTGGGACGACGCCACCATGTCGCTGGAGGACATGGCCAACGAGGGCGTGCGCCGCGCCTACCTGGACCCTGACAACAAGCTGCGCGCCAGCGTGCTGGCCGACCCGGCCGGCAAGCGCATCAACACGAAAGACAACACGCCGTCGGTGGTCAACATGTCGATCGTGCCGGGCGACACGGTCGAGGTGATCGTGGCGGCCAAGGGAGGCGGTTCGGAGGCGAAGTCGAAATTCGCGATGCTCAATCCGTCCGACTCGATCGTCGACTGGGTGCTGAAGACCGTACCCACGATGGGTGCCGGCTGGTGCCCGCCGGGCATGCTCGGCATCGGCATTGGCGGCACCGCCGAGAAGGCGATGCTGATGGCGAAGGAGTCGCTGATGGAGTCGATCGACATCCAGGAGCTGATCGCGCGCGGCCCCGCCAATCGCGCCGAGGAATTGCGCATCGAACTGTTCGAGAAGGTCAACGCGCTGGGCATCGGCGCGCAGGGCCTGGGCGGCCTCACCACCGTGCTCGACGTCAAGGTGAAGGATTTCCCCACTCACGCCGCGAACCTGCCGGTGGCGATGATTCCGAATTGTGCCGCCACCCGCCACGCGCACTTCGTGCTGGACGGCTCCGGCCCGGTGATGCTCGATCCGCCGTCGCTGGAAGACTGGCCGAAGCTGACCTACGACACCTCGAAGGGTCGCCGGGTGACTCTCGACACCGTCACCCGTGAAGAAGTGGCGAGCTGGAAGCCGGGCGAAACCCTGCTGCTCAACGGCAAGCTGCTCACCGGCCGCGATGCCGCGCACAAGCGCATGGTCGAGATGTTGAACAAGGGCGAGCCGCTGCCGGTGGATTTCAACGGCCGCTTCATCTACTACGTCGGTCCGGTCGATCCGGTGCGCGAGGAAGTGGTCGGGCCGGCTGGTCCCACCACGGCCACGCGGATGGACAAGTTCACCGAACAGGTGCTGGCGCAGACCGGGTTGCTCGGCATGGTCGGCAAGGCCGAGCGCGGCCCGGCCGCGATCGAGGCGATCAAGAAGCACCGGTCGGTGTATCTGATGGCGGTTGGCGGCGCTGCGTATCTGGTATCGAAGGCGATCAAGGCCTCGCGCGTGGTCGGCTTCGCCGATCTGGGCATGGAGGCGATCTACGAGTTCACCGTGGAGGACATGCCGGTCACCGTTGCGGTGGATTCCGGTGGCACCTCGGTGCACCAGACCGGGCCGCGAGAATGGCAATCCCGCATCGGCAAGATTCCCGTCTTTGTTCAATAAATCAGTGCGCGCAGCGCACGCCATCGCCTCCTCCCCTGCTTGCAGGGGAGGATCGAGGTGGGGTCAGCTCTTCGTCAGAGTCAAAAGCACCCCACCCCAACCCTCCCCTGCAAGCAGGGGAGGGAGTTCGCTCATCGAGTGCTTCACGAAGATTCAGCCGTCCATACGTCCAAACGAAATTCCCCCACAAAACCATTTGCAATTCCAATGCCGCAGCGCAACACTGGCTGAACATACTTCTCCCGACAGCGAACCCACGTGACCTCGCCAATCCCCGCGCCGTTGCCCCCAGACGCCCCCTGGATCGTGATGAAGTTCGGCGGCACCAGCGTCGCCACGCTGCCGCGCTGGCAGAACATCCGCGAGCTGGTTGCCAGTCGCCGCGCGGAAGGCGCTCGCGTGCTGGTGGTGGTTTCCGCCTTGTCCGGCATCACCGACGGGCTCAGGCAGCTGTGCCGCCATGCCAATCGGGCGGAACGCGGGGATGCAGCGAAGGCTATCGTGCAGCGCCATTACGAGTTGCTTGAGCATATGCAGCTTGCTCTGCCGGATACGCTCAATGAGCGTCTGGGCGACCTGGCGCGGCTGGCGGAGGACGGCCCGGTGGGCCATGGCGAACTGGCCTGGAAGGCCGAAGTGCAGGCGCATGGCGAGCTGATGTCCAGCGCGCTGGGCGCCGCGTTCCTCAGCCACAGCGGGCTGCCCACGCAATGGCTGGACGCGCGCGACTGCCTCGCCGCGATCGCCTTGCCGAACCAGAACGAGCGCACCCGGCTGCTCTCGGCGATGGTCGAGGCGAAGCCCGATCCTGCATTGAATGCGCGACTCGCCACGCTGGGCGAGGTGTTCATCACCCAGGGCTTCATCGCCCGCGAAAGCCAGGGTCGCACCGTGCTGCTTGGTCGCGGCGGCTCGGATACGTCGGCCGCGTATTTCGGCGCGCTGCTGAAAGCGCAGCGGGTTGAAATCTGGACCGACGTGGCCGGCATGTTCACCGCCAACCCGCGCCAGGTACCGGGCGCGCGCCTGCTGCAGCGGCTGGATTACGAAGAGGCGCAGGAAATTGCCTCCACCGGTGCCAAGGTGCTGCACCCGCGCTGCCTGTCGCCGTTGCGCGAGCCGCGCGTGCCGCTGCTGATCAAGGACACCAACCGGCCCGAACTCGAGGGCACCGTGATCGGCCCCGAGGTGCGCGCGCATGCGCCCAGTGTCAAGGCGATCAGTGCGCGCAAGGGCATCACCCTGGTGTCGATGGAGTCGGTGGGCATGTGGCAGCAGGTCGGCTTTCTCGCCGACGTGTTCGCACACTTCAAGCAGCACGGCCTGTCGGTGGACCTGATCGGTTCGGCCGAGACCAACGTCACGGTGTCGCTCGATCCCACCGAGAACCTGCTCGACTCCGACGCGATCGCCGCCTTGGCCAGCGACCTGGCCAAGGTGTGCCGGGTCAAGGTGATCGCGCCGTGCGCCGCGATCACCCTGGTCGGGCGCGGCATGCGCTCGCTGCTGCACACCTTGTCCGGCGTGCTGGCCGAGTTCGGCCAGCTGCGGGTGCACATGATTTCGCAATCGTCGAACAACTTGAACCTCACCTTCGTGGTGGACGAGGAAGTGGTCGACGCGCTGTTGCCGCATCTGCATGACCTGCTGATCGGCGCCGGCGCGTTGCGCACCGACGACAGCGCGTTGTTCGGTCCCAGCTGGCAGGCCTTGTACGGCACTGGCGAAACGCTCGACGCGGCGGCGGCCTGGTGGCACGAGGCCGAGCGCGAGCGCCTGCTGCAGATCGGTGCGGCGGCCACGCCGCGTTACGTCTACCACCTGCCCACCGTGCGCCATCAGGCGCGCGAGCTGAAGTCGCTGGCCGCGGTCGATCGCCTGCATTACGCGGTGAAAGCGAACACCCACCCGGCGATCCTCGGCGCGCTGGCCGAGGAGGGCTTCGGCTTCGAGTGCGTGTCGCCGGGCGAGCTGAAGTTCGTGATGGCGCACGTGCCCGAAGCCGCGCCCTTGCTGTTCACGCCGAACTTTGCGCCGCGCGAGGATTACGCCTGGGCACTGACCACCCGCGCCACCGTGTCGCTGGATGCACTGTATCCACTGGAGCACTGGGGCGAGCTGTTCCGCGGCCGCGAGATCGTGTTGCGGGTGGACCTGGGCCGCGGGCTGGGCCATCACGAGAAGGTGCGCACCGGCGGCAGCGGCAGCAAGTTCGGTTTGCCGGTCGACCAGCTCGATGACTTCCTGCGCCTGGCCGACGCGCATGGCGTCACCGTGCGCGGCCTGCACGCTCATCTGGGCTCGGGCATTCTCGACGACGCGCACTGGGGCGAGGTCTACGCGCAGCTGGCCAGCCTGGCGGAGCGCATCGGCAGCGTCAGCTTCATCGACATCGGCGGTGGCCTGGGTGTGCCCTCGCATCCGGGCGAGGCGCGGCTGGACATCCCCGCACTCGACCGCGTGCTGCGCGAGGTCAAGGCCGCCTATCCGCACTACCAGCTGTGGATGGAGCCCGGCCGCTACCTGGTCGCCGACGCCGGCGTGCTGCTGGCGAAAGTGACCCAGCAGAAAGGCAAGGGCGCACTGCGCTATCTCGGCCTCGACACCGGCATGAACAGCCTGATCCGTCCCGCGCTGTACGACGCCTGGCACGAGATCGTCAACCTGACCCGCCTGCACGAACCGGCCACCGCGCTGTACCAGATCGTCGGCCCGATCTGCGAAAGCGGCGACGTGCTGGGCAGCGACCGCCGCCTGCCCGAGGCGCAGGAAGGCGATGTGATGCTGATCGCCCAGGCCGGTGCCTACGGCAAGGTGATGTCCAGCCCCTACAACATGCGCGCCGAGGCCGAGGAAATCATCATCGAATAGCGCTTTTCCTCCTCTCCCCTCTGGGGAGAGGATCGAGGTGAGGGGCCACGCGCGACAGACCCGACAAAGGAGCCTTTCAAGGATGAAACGCCAAAACGTAAACCGAGCGCGCGGATTGCGCCAGCACATGACGGATGCGGAACAAAAACTCTGGTATCGGCTGCGCAACCGGCAGTTGTGTGGCTACAAGTTCCGCCGGCAACATGAGATCGACCACTACATCGTTGATTTTGCCTGCAACGAGGCCATGCTGGTCGTTGAACTGGATGGCGGCCAGCATGCGGAGCAGCAGGAATACGACGAGCGCCGCACGCAACATCTGCAAACCAGGGGATACCACGTGCTGCGTTTCTGGAACAATGAAGCATTGACGAACATCGAGAGCGTGCTTGAGGTGATTCTGGGGGCTGCTGCAGAGCCGTCCCCTCACCCCAGCCCTCCTCCACCCACAAGGGGACTCCTTTCAGTCGCCAAAGGGGAGAGGGAGCCAGGCGCGTCGGAGAGTGAAGAGTGACGACCATGCAACCCCGCCTGACCCGGGTATTCCGTTTCACCCGTGCCAGCTATGCCGACGGCGTGGCCGAGTTGGCGTATGCGTTCGACGGCGGCGAGGAGCTGGTCGAACGCATCCGCTTCCCGCAGGCGCCGACGATTCCGGCCGAGCGACGCGCGGCGTTCGACGCGGCGCTGAAACTGCTGCATCTGATCGCCGGCGTCAGCTACTACAAGGCTGGCGTGCCGCCGAAGATCGAGCTGGCGAATGGGGCGCTGGACGATGCCACCGCCGACCTGCTCGATGCGCTGTACCTGCACGGCCTGGCCGAGTTCGCCTATCGCAACGGGCTGGATCTGCGCGGGCGCATTGCGTTCCCGCGTGGCGGCGTCACCGCGGCAGTGGGCGCGTTGAATCTGCCCAAACGCACCCTGGTGCCGATCGGCGGCGGCAAGGATTCGCTGGTCGCGGTCGAGGCGATCAAGTCGATCGGCGGCGAAGCGACGGCGGTGTGGGTCGGCAATTCCGCCCTGATCGCCGCCTGCGCCGAACGCACCGGTTTGCCCACATTGAACATCCAGCGCGAGCTGGCGCCCGGGCTGTTCGAAATGAACCGGTTGGGCGCGTGGAACGGGCACATCCCGGTGACGGCGGTGAATTCGGCGATCCTCGCGCTTGCCGCGATCCTGTATGGCTACGACTCGATCGCGTTCGCCAACGAGCGTTCCGCCTCGGCGGCCACGCTGGAATACGACGGCCAGCAGGTGAACCACCAGTGGAGCAAGGGCTACGCGTTTGAGCAGTTGCTGGGCAACTGGCTGCACACGCACGTGGCCAGCGACCTTGATTACTGCTCGCTGCTGCGGCCGTATTCCGAGCTGGCGATCACCCGCGCATTCGCGAAGCTGACGCCGTACTTCGACGTGTTCTCCAGTTGCAATCGCAACTTCAGGCTGCTCGGTCCCAAGCCGGTCGATCGCTGGTGCGGGCAATGCCCGAAATGCCATTTCGTGTTCCTCGCGCTGGCGCCGTTCCTGCCCAAGCCGCGGCTGCTGTCGATCTTCGGGCGCAACCTGCTGGATGACGAGAACCAGGCCGGCGGCTTCGACGCGCTGCTGGAATACCAGGATCACAAACCGTTCGAATGCGTGGGCGAGGGCGCCGAGGCGCGCGCTGCGATGTTCGCGCTGAGCCAGCGGCCGGAGTGGCAGGAAGACGCGCTGGTCGCGCGCTTCCGCAGCGAGATCCTGCCGCAGCTGGATGCCTCGCAACTGGCACTGGAACCGTGGCTGAAGCCGTCGCCCGAGCAGCGCGTGCCGGCGCGATTGCAGGCCGCGCTGGCGGCGATCGGTTGATGAGTGTTCCCGTATTCCTCGTAGGAGCCCGCTTGCGGGCGATGCTCCCGATCGAATCGGCAAAGGCATCGCCCGCGAGCGGGCTCCTACGGGTTCGCGTGGACTGTCATGCGCATCGTTGACGTGATCCATCGCCGCGTCGCGATCTGGGGCTTCGGCCGTGAGGGTCGCGCGGCGATCCGCGCTCTGCGCCAGCGCTGCGGCGAACAGCATTTCACCCTGTTCTGCAGCGCGGCCGAAGTCGACGCGGCGCGCGCGTTCGATCCCGCACTTGAGGTCGTCGCCGGCGAACCGGATGCCGTCATGCTGAGCCGGTTCGACGTGGTGGTGAAATCGCCCGGCATCTCCGCCTACAAGCCGGCCTTGCTGGCGGCGCAGGCGCAGGGTACGCAGTTTACCTCCGGCACCGCGCTGTGGTTCGGCGAACACGCCCTCGAAAATCGGCCCGAGGCACGCATGGTCGCCGTCACCGGCACCAAGGGCAAGAGCACCACCAGCGCGCTGATCGCGCATCTGGCGCGCAGCCTGGGCGTGCGCACCGCGCTGGCCGGCAATATCGGGCTGCCGTTGCTGGAACTGCTCGATCAGCAAGCGGACCTGTGGGTGATCGAATTGTCCAGCTTCCAGACCGGCGAGGCCGGCCCGCTGGAACTCGGCGTGATCACCAGCCTGTACGAGGAACACCTGGACTGGCACGGCTCGCGCGAACGCTATGTCGTCGACAAGCTGAAGCTGGCCGACGTCTCGCGCCGGTTGCTGGTCAATGCGCTGCAACCCGCACTGCTCGAGCGCACGCAGCAGCATCCGCAACGCCTGCTGTTCGGCCAGCCGGATGGCTGGCATGTCGCCGACGGCTTCATCCACCGCGGCACACAAGAGATTTTCCCGATCGACCGACTCACCGCGCCGGGCCTGCACAACGCACTCAACGCCTGCGCTGCGCTTGCTGCGCTGGAAGCCCTCGGCATGGACGCGCCGGCCGCTGCGCCGGCGCTGGCCAGCTTCCGCCCGCTGCCGCATCGACTGCAGCCGCTGGGCGAACGCGATGGCTGGCATTGGGTCAACGATTCGATCAGCACCACGCCGCTGGCCACGCTGGCGGCACTGGAAAGCCTGCACAGGCGTGCGGTGACCGTGCTGGTCGGCGGTCACGACCGCGGGCTGGACTGGACACCCTTCGTCGAAGCGATGCGCAGGACACCTGCCAACGCCATCGTCTGCATGGGCGCCAATGGCGCGCGCATCGAGGCGGCACTGCGCAGCACGGGAATACATTGCCCGATCGCGCGCGTCGACGATCTGGCCGGCGCCGTGGTCGAGGCGAAGGCGCGCACTCCGCGTGATGGCGTGATCCTGCTCTCTCCCGGCGCGCCCAGCTTCGACCAGTTCAAGGACTACGCCGAACGTGGCCGCCGCTTCGCCACGCTGGCCGGTTTCGAGGGGGCATCGATCACGGGCATCGAAGGCCTGGGTATCGGCTGATCCGGCATGGACGCGCCGGGCAACACGGTGTGTTCGTGCATGACCTGCGCCTTGCAGCGCGCAGCGTGGTTGCTCGACCCGCGCTTCGCCGCGGCGGAATAAATCAATCTCCGCCAACTGCTGCACCGTGGCCTCGATCGAATTGAGTGCGGCGAACAACCAGGTCTGCACGCGTGCGCGGCCGGCCGGTCTGGTTGGAGCGGTGAAGGACAAACGGGCCGTGGCTGGTCAGCCACGGCCCGTCATATCTGCGTGCCTTGAAACTACCAGATCTTCACCCGATCCGCGGGCGCCAGGTACAGCTTGTCGCCCGGCTTCACCTTGAACGCGGGATACCACGAGTCGAGGTTGCGCACGGTTTCGGCGCGGAACTGCGGCGGAGCGTGCACGTCGGTGGAAAGGCGCTGACGCAGGGCTGCGTCACGCATCTTCGAACGCCACGCCTGGCCGAAGGCGAGGAAGAAGCGCTGGTCGCCGCTGAGGCCGTCGATCACTGGCGCGGGCTTGCCGTCGAGTGACTTGTGGTAGGCGAGATACGCGATGGTGAGGCCGGAGACGTCGGCGATGTCTTCACCCAGCGTCTGTGCTCCGCTGACGTGCAGGCCAGGCAGCGCCTCGTATTGGTCGAACTGCCTGGCCAGCTGCGCGGTCGCGGCCTGGAAGTGGGCCAAGTCCGCCGGCGTCCACCAGTTCTGCAGCTTGCCCTGGGCATCGAACTCGGCGCCCAGGTTGTCGAAGCTGTGGCTGATTTCATGGCCGATGATGGCGCCGATCGCGCCGTAGTTGGCGGCCGGATCGGCGTTGGCGTCGAAGAACGGCGCCTGCAGGATGGCCGCGGGGAAGTTCAGCGCATTCTGCAGCGGCAGGTTCACCGCGTTGACGGTCTGCGGCGTCATCCACCATTCGCCCTTGTCGACCGGCTGGCCAAGCTTGGCGCGCTGGTGCCGGTACTCGAACTCCTCGGCACGCAGATGGTTGCCGAGGGCGTCGTCCGGGCTGATCGACAGCGTCGCATAGTCGCGCCAGTGATCGGCGTAGCCCACGCCGACCTTCAGCGTGGTGAGCTTGGCCTTGGCCTTCGCGCGGGTAGCGGGCGTCATCCAGGCGAGATCGTCGATGCGTTGGCCGAACGCGGCGATCAGGTTCTGCACCAGTTGCTCGATGGCAGCCCTGGACGAAGCGGGGAAATATTTCCGGACGTAGATCTGCCCGACGGCGTCGCCAAGATCGCTGCTGGTGGCGGCCACCGCACGCTTCCAGCGCGGCTGCTGTTCGGGCGTGCCTTGCAGGGTGCGGCTGTAGAAATCAAAGTGCAGGTCGGCAAGCGCTTTCGGCAGCAAGGCGGCGCCGTGGTCGATGCTGTGGAACTGCAGCAGATCCTTCCACGCATGCAACGGTTCGCTGGCGACCAGTGCGGACAGGCCGGTGATGGCCGCCGGTTGCCACACGTCGATCTGCTGCTGGCCGTCCAGGCCAGCGGCCTTGAAGTAGGCGGTCCAGTCCAGCCCCGGTGCCTTCGTCGCGAAGTCGCCCATGCGCCACAGGTTGTTGGCCTTGTGCACGTCCTGGCTGTCGAGCAGGCTTTCCTGCGCCCTGGCGATCTTCGTTTCCAGCGCCACGATGGTCTTCGCCCTGGTGTCGCTGTCGGCGATGCCGGCCTGTTTCAGCAGCGCGGCGACATAGTCAAGATATTTGGCGCGGAATGCCGCCATGTGCGGGTCGCTGGACAGGTAGTAGTCGCGACTGGGCATCGCGATGCCGCCCTGCAGCAGGTAGGCGATGTGCTGCGAGGGATCTTCCAGGCCCTGGGTCACGAACAGGCCGAACAGGTTCTCGGTGTGGAAGTGGGTCGCATTGATCGGATCGACATCCGCGCGCAGGCGGCTGCCCAGCACGCGGGCCAGATCCTCGCGGGTGGTGATCGCGTCTATCTGCGCCAGCTCGGGCTTGAGCGGCGCCAGGCCATGTTGTTCGATCGCGCTCGTGTCCATCCAGGCGGCGTAGTAGTCGGCGATCTTGCGCGCATCGCTGCCGCTGGCAGGGTGGCTGGCGCCGGCATCGCGGATCAACTCCGCGGTGTCCTTCTCCGACTTTTCGAAGACGGTGAGAAAGCTGCCGATGCTGGAGCGGTCGGCGGGAATCGTGGCGGTCTTCAGCCAGTCGCCGTTGGCGTAGTCGAAGAAGTTGTCACCCGGCTGGACGCCATGGTCGATGCCCTTGAGATCGATCCCGATGACGGACGTGGCGGGGGTGGCGGCGAAGCCGCTCGAAGTGCACAGGACGGCGGCGGTGAGGATCCAGCGGATGCGATGCATGGGGATGCCCGGAGCGAGAGGTAACTTTCACCATAAACCACCGGCCCGGGATTGTCGGCATGACTGATGGGCTAATCGGCGGGCCGGGCGTCGGCGATGGCGGCGTCCAGCGTGACCAGCACCTGCGCCTCGGCCACCCCGGCGACGATCTCGGCGCGGCCGATGCCGCGCCACAGGATCAGGCGCAGCTGGCCGGCGGCGTTTTTCTTGTCCAGCCGCATCAGCTCCAGCAGCTGCCGCGCATCCATGCCGGGCGGGATCGCCACCGGCAGGCCCAGCCGCTGCAGCAGCCGTTGCAGTCGCGCGGTGTCCACAGGCTCGCTCATGCCGAGCCGTTCGGACAGTTGCGCCGCCAGCAGCATGCCGATCGCGACACCTTCCCCGTGCAGCAGGGTGGTGTAGTGACCGGCGGTTTCCAGCGCATGGCCGAAGGTGTGGCCGAAATTGAGCAGGGCACGCTCGCCCTGTTCGGTTTCGTCGCGCGCGACCACGCCGGCCTTGTATTGCACCTTGCGCGCAATCGCCTCCAGCACGGCATCGACATCGCGTGCGGCCAGCGCATCGGCGTGCTGCTCCAGCCACGCGAAGAACGCTTCGTCGCCGATCGCTGCGCCCTTGATCACTTCGGCGAGGCCGGCGCGGTATTCGCGCGCGGGCAGTGTGGCCAGGGTGTCGAGGTCGGCGATCACCGCGCGCGGCTGGTGGAATGCACCGGCGAGGTTCTTGCCCACCGGCAGGTTGACGCCGGTCTTGCCGCCGACCGAGGAATCCACCATCGCCAGCAAGGTGGTCGGCATCTGGATGAAATCGATACCGCGCATCCAGCACGCCGCGCTGAACCCGGCGAGGTCGCCGACCACGCCGCCGCCCAGCGCGATCACGCAGGCATCGCGGGTGGCGCCGAGCTGGCCCAGTGCGTCCAGCGCGCGGCCGACGTTGGCGAAACTCTTGTGTGCCTCGCCGTCATCGAGCAGGAACGACGACCAGTGCAGACCTGCCAGCCCCGCCTCGAGCCGCGGCAGGTACAACGGCGCCACCGTGGTATTGCTGATCACCAGCGCGTGCCTGCCACGCAACAGCGGACGCCAGCGCGTGTGATCGGCGAGCAGGCCGGCGCCGATCCATACCGGATAGCTGCGCAGGCCGAGCGCGACATGGATGCTGTGCAAGGCGGGTTTGCTCATGGCTGATGCAAGGGCGAAGGAGTGGCGGCACGTTGCCAGTGCTGGTCGATCAGGCCGATGCAACGTTCGCTGGCGGCGCTGACGCCGCCATGTTGGCCGGGTACGGCGAGGTCGGCAAGCTCGCGGTAGATCGGCTCGCGCACGACGGCCATCGCCGCCAGCCGCGCGTGGCGGTCAGGTACGGCCAGCAGCGGACGGCGCTGGTCGCGTTCGAGCCGTTCGAGCTGCTGCTCGATGCTGGCCTGCAGCCACACCACGAAGCCGCGCTCGACCAGCCACTGTCGGTTGGCGGCGGCGAGCACCGCGCCGGCGCCGGTGGCCAGCAGCACGCCGGCGCGCTGGCTCAGCGCATCCAGCAGCGTGCTTTCGCGCTGGCGAAAGCCGCCCTCGCCCTCGATCTCGAACACCGTGTTCACGTCCACCCCGCAATGCTGCTCGACCTCCTGGTCCAGATCGACGAACGACAGTCCATAATGACCGGCGAGTCGCCGCCCGATCGAGGTCTTGCCGGCGCCGGTCGGGCCGACGATGAACAGGTTGCACGACGGATTCATGGGCAAATGCTAGCAGGCACGGAGGGAGCGCCGCGGTGAGCGAACAGGTGTTGCTGGCCGGTTGCGGCGACCTGGGCCTGCGCGTGGCGCACCTGCTGCGCCAGCGCGGCGATGCGGTGTACGCCTTGCGCCGGAATCCGCCCGCGTCCGGCGATCAAGGTATCGCGTGGCTGCGCGCGGATCTGACCCGGCCCGAGTCGCTGCGCGGGCTGCCGAGCGGCATCACGCAACTGGTCTATCTGCCGACGCCGGATCGGCGCGACCCGGCGGCGTATCGCGCCACCTTTGTCGATGGCCTGCAGCACCTGCTCGGCACGCTGGAGCAGGCCACCTTGCGTCGCGTGCTGTTCGTCTCGTCCAGCGCGGTCTATGGCGAACATCAAGGCGACTGGGTGGACGAGGACACGCCGGCCGCGCCGATGGGGTTCAATGGAACCGCACTGCTGGAGGCCGAGCAACTGCTCGCGGCGCAACCGGTCCGCGCCATCGTGTTGCGGCTGGCCGGCTTGTACGGGCCTGGTCGGCTGCAACTGCTCGATCGCCTG
This sequence comes from Rhodanobacter sp. B05, assembly GCF_002001085.1. Classification (GTDB taxonomy): domain Bacteria; phylum Pseudomonadota; class Gammaproteobacteria; order Xanthomonadales; family Rhodanobacteraceae; genus Rhodanobacter. Next base: position 136,392 of record NZ_MUNU01000016.1, on the reverse strand, counting down.
CGCGCCGGCACCGCGCAGGCGCCACGCGCCGCGCCGCACTGGGCGAACCGCATCCACGTCGACGACGCCGCCGCGGCGATCGTGCACCTGCTGCAGCTGGCCGATCCGCAAGCGTGCTATCTAGGCACGGACAGCACGCCATTGCCGCTGCATGTGCTGTACGACGAGCTTGCCCGGCTGATCGGCGCACCACCACCGCGCGAGGGTCCTGCACCAGCCGGCATCGGCAGCAAGCGGCTCAGCAATGCGCGGCTGCTGGCCAGTGGTTTCGTGCCCCGCTGGCCGGACTCGCGTGACGGCTACGCCGCACTGACGCACATCTGATCCGCAAGATCGCCACATCCACCACCGAAGGAGAACCCCATGGCTACACAGATTCCACACCACCAGGTCAGCACCGGCAACGAGATTTCCGGCTGTCGCATCGTGCGTTCGTTCGGCATCGTGCGCGGCATCACCGTGCGCTCGCGCAGCGTGGTGGGCAATCTCGGCGCGGCGTTGCAGACCATCGTCGGCGGCAATATTTCGATCTACACCGAACTGTGCGAGAAGGCGCGCGAGGAAGCCTATGAGCTGATGCTGCAGCACGCCGCCGCGATGGGTGCCAATGGCGTGGTAGCAATGCGTTACGACGCCAATGAGGTGGCGCAGGGCGTTACCGAGGTCCTCGCCTATGGCACGGCGGTGCAGGTGGAGCATTCGGCCTGATCGGATGATGAGGCATGGCTTGGATCCGATGTGCTGCTCACCCGACGCCTGACGATCTCGTTCCGAGTCCGCGCAGCCGTTGCCCCAACAGGCGCAGGCCGCGGAAGATGCGCGGCAGCAGCCAGCACAGCAGCAACACGAACAGCGCCAGCAACACCAGCATCGCCAGCGGATGCCGCCACATCAGGTAGAAACCGCCAAGCCAGGTCAGGTCTTCGCCCACACTGGCCGTCCAGTTGCTCACCGGCTCGGGCGAGGTATTGATCAGTGCACGGCCACCGCTCTTGGCCAGATGGGTGCCCGCGGTCAGCGCGCCGCCAAGCAGCACCGCCGCCACTTGCGCGCCCGCGCCGGAATCCTTGAATACGCCCCACGCCAGCAGGGTGCCGACCGGAATGCGGATGAAGGTATGCAGCGCATCCCACACGCTGTCAAACGCGGGAATCTTGTCGGCGAGGAACTCGCCCAGCATCAACACGCCGGACACGCCCAGCACCCAGTTGTCGGTGAGCATGGTCAACCCGTCGGGCAGGTGCACCCAGCCGAGCCGGCCCAGCAACCCGGCGAGGAACACCGTGGCGTAAAGGCGCAAGCCGCTGGCCCAGGCCAGGCCACCGGCCAGCGCGACGTTTGGCAGCAAGTCCATGCCGATCCTCGGGAGTCATGCCGGTGCAAGGTGTTTACCCGTGATGGGGTCGCCTGTCCATCCCCGTGGGCGGATGACGCAGTGCGGCTTGTCGCGTGGCGCGAGCGCAAGGCAGACTCGGTGTTCCGGCAGGGGGGCGCCGCGTGCCGCCTGCACGCCCTGGAAGGAGGTTCACGCCATGTCGGTAGCCAAGGTCATCGAAATCAATGCGTCGTCGAAGAAGGGCATCCAGGATGCCGTGCAGCACGGGCTGCACAAGGCCGCGGAGTCGGTGAAGAAGATCAAGGGTGCCTGGGTCAACGAGATCAAGGTGGTCACCGCCGACGACGGCAGCGTCACCGAGTGGCGGGTCAACATGAAGGTCAACTTCGTGGTGGAGTGATTCTGGAGCGGTGTTCGGTGCTCAGTTCGCATAACCGAACACCGCTCGCTCTCACCCGTGCGTCAGCCCGGTCACGTGCCGCTCGTTGTCATACTCCACCACCGTGTCGGCCAGCGCGGGCAGGGTGGCCAGCGCGTGGCGGCTGAGGCGTTCGAAGTGCATCAGGAAGCGTTCCATGCTGGCGGCGTCCATTGCCAGCGGGGCGTGCCGCGCCACCAGTTCCTGTTCCTGCTCGCCGCGCCAGCGGCGCACGATGTCCCAGCCTGGTGCCTGCAGCACGATCAGCGCATCGAACTTGCGCCATAGCGGCTGGTAGCCGCGCAACTGCTTGTTGACCCAGTGGCGCCAGTCGCCGTCGGGGTCTTCCTCGCGTTCCAGCCGGTTGACCGGCCTGCCCAAGGCGGGCAATGGCTGCGGCCGGATGCCCAGCGCCCAGCCCTCCACGATCACCAGGGTGGGTCGTTGCGTGATGCGCGGCCAGCGCGACGGGGGCAGGCGGGTGTCGCGGCCCTTGTCGAAGCGTGGGTAGGTGACCGCCAGCCGCTCCGACGCCTGCGGCACGGCGGCCAGCACCGACAGCAGCAGCTCGATCTCGTGGGTGCCGGGCACGCCGCGCGTGCGCAGCAGCGGATGCACGTCGCGCGCCAGCGCCTCGCGTTCGCTGCGCGCGTAATAGAAATCGTCCAGCGAGAGCACCTCGGTGGCCCAGCCACGTGCCCTGGCCTGCGCCTTCATCACCCGCGCCAGGGTGCTCTTGCCGCTGCCCTGCAGGCCCGAGAGGCCCAGGATGTAAGGGCGGCGCGAGCGGGCGATGCGCCCCGCGTACTGGTCGAGCAGATGCCCGGCCAGGGCCTCGTTCTGCCGCTCGGCGTGCGACATCATCGACCGGAAACCTCGAGGTCGGGAGGCATGGCGGCGCCCGGCAGGCGGCGCCGGGGCTGGATCGGGTAGGCGTCCGCATTGTCGCGGCCTTCACCCGGCATGCGGAAGCATCGCGCCGTTCCCGGTGCGGATCGGATAGGGGCCGCAGCGGTCATTGCATTATCATCGGCAAGGTTCATTCGCTCCATGATGGCGCGAGTCGGCCACGATGCAAAAGGGAAGTTTCACACATCATGCTCAAACCCGAAATCCTGGACACGTTCCTGCGCCTCCTGGAGGAGGCCAAGGCCAGCGGCGACCGCGAACCGACGGCGATGAACCTGGCCACCGTCGACGGCAGCGGGCGGGTCGCCTCGCGCATCGTGCTGCTCAAGGGCGCCGATGAGCGCGGCTTCCGTTTCCACACCAACTACGAGAGCGACAAGGGCAGCCAGCTCGAGGCGCACCCGCAGGTGGCGCTGTGCTTCCACTGGAAGCAGCTGCGCGATGGCGTGCAGGTGCGTGTGGAAGGTGTTGCGCGCAAGTTGCAGGCGGAAGAGTCCGATGCGTATTTCGCCAGCCGCAAGCGCGGCAGCCAGATCGGCGCCTGGGCCTCGCTGCAATCGCAGACGCTGCCCGACCACGACACCTTCGAGCAGCGCGTGGCGCGCTACGAGCAGGAGTTCGAGGGACGCGAGGTGGCGCGGCCGCCGCACTGGGGTGGCTACCTGGTGGAGCCGGACATGCTGGAGTTCTGGTACGGCGCCGAGTTCCGCCTGCACGAACGCGTGCGCTGGAGCCGCCACGGCCAGACCTGGACCAGCCGGTTGCTCTACCCGTGACCCGACCGATGCCGGCGCCGCACGTCGCGCAGGCACGTTTCACCGTGCACACGCGCGGTCGCGGCTTCAGCGAGATCACCCGCGACGTGGCCGATGCGGTGGCGGCCAGCCACGTGGATACCGGCATCGCCAACATCTTCACCGCGCATACCAGTTGTTCGCTGCTGCTCGGCGAGAACGCAGACCCGACCGTGCGCGAGGACCTGGAACGCTGGTTCGCCCGCATCGTGCCGGACGGCGATCCGATCTTCCGTCACGATGCCGAAGGCCCGGACGACATGCCGGCGCACGTCCGCTCGATCCTCGCCGGAGTCAGCCTCGACGTGCCCGTGCATGGCGGCAAGCTGCTGCTCGGTACCTGGCAGGGCATCTACCTGTGGGAGCATCGGCTCGACCCGCACCAGCGCAAGGTCTGCGTGACCGTGCTGGGACATTGAGCGCATGAACGACCGCATCGTGAGCGATCCGTTCCCGCAACGCATCGTCTGCCTCACCGAGGAACCGACCGAGGTGCTCTACGCACTCGGCGAGGATCGCCGCATCGTCGGCATCTCCGGCTTCACCGTGCGTCCACCGCGGGCGCGCAAGGAGAAGCCGAAGGTATCCGCGTTCACCAGCGCGAAGATCGGCGAGATCATGAAACTGGAACCGGACCTGGCGATCGGTTTCTCCGATATCCAGGCCGACATCGCGCGCGAGCTGATCAAGTGCGGTGTCGAAGTGTGGATCAGCAACCACCGCAGCGTGGACGGCATCGTCGCCTACATCCGCCGGCTCGGCGCGATGGTCGGTGCGCACGCAAAGGCCGAGGCGTACGCGCAGCGCGCGGAGCAGCACCTCGCCGCCATTCGCGCCGCCGCCGCGCAACTGCCGCGACGGCCGAAGGTGTACTTCGAGGAATGGGACGAACCGATCATCACCGGCATCCGCTGGGTCGCCGAGCTCATCGCCATCGCCGGCGGCGACGACTGCTTTCCGGAACTCGCGCGCGAGCCGCTGGCGAAACAGCGCATCCTGGCCAACGGCGACGAGGTGGTGCGTCGTGCGCCGGACATCATCCTCGGCTCGTGGTGCGGCAAGCGTTTCCGCCCGGAGAAGGTGGCGGCGCGGCCGGGCTGGGACACGATTCCGGCGGTGCGCGACGGGCAACTGTTCGAGATCAAGTCGCCGATCATTTTGCAGCCGGGGCCGGCGGCGTTGTTCGACGGGTTGGATGCGGTGCATCGGATCATTGGGGAGTGGGCGCGGCGCTGAGCGTCGGCTTTGCTCCCTCTCTCCGCCGGCGGTGGGGAGGGCTGCGACCGAAGGAAGTCCCCTTGCGGGAGGGTGAGGGGTGCTCCTGATTTTGACGTGGTGAAGTGCAGAGCTTTCGTCTGCCTGCGGCAGCCGAGTCACTTTTCTCTTGCGTGGCCAAGAGAAAAGTAACCAAAAGAGAAGGCCACCCCGCTTGGCGCTTGCCGAGCATCCTGCCCGGCAAGTCCGTGAGCCGGGGCCGGGCTTTTCGACAGGACTCCTGTCCTGGCGAAAAGGAACCGACATCCCTGTCGGTTCCCGCTACGCGGCCTGTCGTCCCCGCCTCACCGCCGCACAGGGGCCCCGGTAAAGCAGCGGGCCATCGTGGCCCGCACTTTTCAGAAAAGCCAAGGCAACAGCCGAGGGCGCCGAGTGCGGCAGCGTTATTCTTCGCAGAGAAGAAAGCGCAAGCGCACAGTGCCTGCTAGTCTGCTATCGACCCAAAGCAGCCATCAGGGCGCCGGCTTCTAGCACCGCCATGCCTTCCAGAGGTCACTAGCTCCATGACCCCTACGCGCTAGCGCCAACTGCATGGCGACTGGCGCATACTGCAAGTTCTATGGCGTGTTCTGCATATCATCGAGCCGGTCCGCTTTCTAGACTTTCTCCACGCTCGCGGAATCTCCTGCGGGCGGCCCCCAAGGAGTAAGTCATGTCCAACCAAGTTGCCCTCATCACAGGTGGAGCCACCGGCATCGGTAAGGCCGTCGCGCTCAAGCTCGTCACCAGCGGCGTCACGGTCGTCCTGAGCGGACGCCGCCAGAATATCGGCGACGCGGCTGTCGCCGAAGTAACCGCCGCTGCTCGGAACGGTGCGCAGGTGCGCTTCGTCCAGAACGACGTCACCGACGAAGTCGCGGTAAAGGCCATGATCGACGGTATCGTCGCCGAGTTCGGCCGGCTGGATATGGCCGTCAACAATGCGGCCATTTCCAACGAGACCGGTACGCTCGTCACGTCGAGCAGCCAGAATTTCCGGGACATGGTCGACACCAACATCCTGGGCGTCTACTACACGATGAAGCACGAAATTTCCCAGATGCTGAAGCAAGGCGCCGGCGCGATCGTGAACCTGGCCTCCATCGCGGGTTTGAATGGCATTCCCTACTCAGGCCCTTACGCCGCCACCAAGCACGCGGTGATGGGCCTGACCAAGTCCTCCGCGCTGGACCACGCGACGCAGGGTCTGCGCATCAATGCGGTCGCTCCCGGCGCCATCAAGACGGACATTATTGCCGCCCAGCTGGAAGGCAATGACGAGAACTACAACGCGGCCAGCATTTCGGCGATGCATCCGATGAATCGCCTGGGCCAACCGGACGAAGTGGCCAACGCCATCTGCTGGCTGTTGTCGGATGAAGCGAGCTTCGTCACCGGCCACGTGTTGAGCGTGGACGGCGGCTTTCAGGCCAAGTAAGCGACATGCGTAGCCTGGCTGCTGACCGAGTGAAGATTCCCGCCGCGCTCTGGGAGGGCCTAAAGCGCGCCGGCGTCAACCGTGCGGAAGTGGTACGGCGCGCGAGTCTCCCGCTGGGCGCGATCAAGGATGGACTGCCCGTCACGACGCAGAAGTTCTTCGGGGTCTGGCGTGCCATAGAGGCAGTTAGTGCGGACCCGGCTATCGGCCTGCGGATCGCCACCAGACTCGACGCTGCCGTGATGCCACCGTCCTTTTTGGCGTCCTATCATGCGCGGGATTTCCGGGATGCACTGCAGCGGGTCGCGCGCTTCAAGCGCCTGTGTGCGCCCGAGGATGTGGCGGTCCAGGAGGACGGCGACTACGCTGTGGTCGTCGTCGCTTGGCCGCATGCCGACGGCGACGTGGTGCCACCCGCACTGGTTGACGCCACGATGGCGGCGCTCGTCGAACTCGGTCGACGTGGCACTGCGTCGCCGCTGGTGCCAATGAAGGTCGAGCTGGCGCGCCCAGCGCGCGCCAAGGCAGCGCTTGAAACCTACTTCGGGTGCCCGATTCGCTTCCGCACCGCCGAGGACCGGCTTGTTTTCCGCCGCACCGATCTGGACAGGGCGTTCGGGAACTACAACGAGGCGCTGTTGGAACTCCTGACCCCGGAGCTCGACCGACAGCTCGGGCATCAGACCCATTCGGCAACCGTCTCCGAGCAGATCAAGTGGGTGCTACGCCGGCGACTGACGGCCGGACGCCCAGACATCCGATCAGTCGCCACCGAGCTGGCCATGAGCGAGCGTTCGCTGCAGCGCCGACTGACTGACGAAGGCGTTACGTTCCAGGCTTTGCTCAGCGAAACCCGCCACAAGTTGTCGTTGGAATACTTGGCCGATCTGTCGCTGTCGATCGTTGAAGTGGCCTACATGCTGGGTTATGAGGACCAGAATTCGTTCTTCCGCGCGTTCCGGCAGTGGGAAGACCTGACACCCACATCGTGGCGCGCCAAGCATGGCCACGCCGCGGCGCAGCCAGTTCACCCCGGAGGTGCTCGATGACGTCCCCGCATGATTTTGCGCTTCCACTGCAAGCGGCCTTGCTCGAATACTTTGCTGGCGAGCGTAGGGAGATGCTGCTTGTCCTGGGCGGCTCGGCACTTTTCGTGACGCTGGCCGTCTGGTTGTGGATCGCGGATCGCTCCGCGTTTGCCACGGGTTTCACTGTAACCGTCCTGATCAGCGTCGCGCTGGTGGCATCCACGGCCGGCTCACTACTTGTGCGCGACAAGTCTTTGGTAGGCACGCTAACGCAGCAGGTAAATTCGCCTGACGCACGTGCCGCCATCCAGGCCGAACGTGGGCGGGTCGAAGTGGTGGCGTCCAAGTATCGCTACTATCGGTATGGCGCAGCGACGATCACCGCGCTTGTGCTGCTGGGCCTGCTGCTGTCGCATCGGCCGTGGGTACACGGTGTGGCCGCGGGCCTCTTGCTCCTTGTCGTGGCCCAAGTGATGATCGACCACTACTCTGAGCGACGGGCTGGCCTATACCTCGAACGCCTGACCCAGTCCGCCAACGCACCAAATCCCTGATCCTTTCCCGCTGAGCATGCTGTTAATTCAATTGACTCAGGTCTGGCTGGACGTCCGCTTCTGGCCGACCTGAGACATACGCCAACTCGGGAAATCCCGCTTGATGCGGGGTCTCTCGCTCTCGGCTCTCGGGCTCTCGCCACCGCGCAGCGGTGGCGTACCGAGTGCGGGCCACGATGGCCCGCTGCTCTACCGGGGCCCCTGTGCGGCGGTGAGGCGGAGTCGACAGGCCGCGCAGCGGGCATCGGCATGGATGCCGATGCCTTTTCGCCAGGACAGGAGTCCTGTCGAAAAGCCCGGCCCCGGCTCACGGACTTGCCGCCCATGGATGGGCGGCAAGCGCCAAGTGGGGTGTCGTTTTCTCTTGGGTACTTCTCTTTTGGACAAGCAAAAGAGAAGTACCTCGGGCGCCGCAGGCGCACGAAAGCCCTTGATCTTTCGACCGGCGAACCCCGCGGCTATGTGCCAAACCTGACGACCAATCAATCACCATCGCGCTCGCGCACCGCCTCCATCGTCAGCGACGCCAACTGCCGCAACCTCCCACTCCCCGCATCCGCCAACAACTCCCTCAACCGCGCCCCCGCATCATCCTGATCCAGCGTATGCCGCTCGGCCAGTGACGCCGCCAACGCCCGCCCCATCGAATCGAAGATCAGCGCGTAGGCGAACGCATGCAACACGCCACCACCCAGCGTCCCCAAACCGGGAAATGCCTTCAGCGCGTTGCCCGCCACCGCCAGCACGATCGAGCTGCCGGTGCGCAAGGTGAGCTTGGCCTGTTGCACGAAATCCTCGATCTGCACTTCGCTGACCTTGACGCCATACAACTCGGCCAGCGCGCGGGTGAGGCCGGTGGCGAGCACGCCCTGGATCACCAGGTCGCTGCCGGGTGCCACCGCCGCCATCGCGCCAACGATGGCGCGGCGCGCGTATTTGCGCACGATGCGTTCGGCCTGTTCGGCGCGGGTCTGCGCTTCCAGCGCGCCGGTGCGCTGGTGCAGGCCGGCGAGCACGGCGTTCTCGCGCAGTGGTTCCAGCCCTTCGGCGCCGGGTGCGGTGAGGCGGGCGAGGGCCTGCAGCAGGGGTTCGATCACGGGCTTGCGCTGGCGCTCGACCGATTCGGTGCTGCCGTCGGCGAGCTGGCGCTGGTAGCGCTCGCTGCCGCCGGCGCTGATCGCGATCACGGCGCTGGCGATGCCGCGCGATTGCTGGCGCAGCCTGGCCAGCAACTGGTCGAGCTCGCTGGCGTTCCACTGGTCGGCCTTGTTCAACGCCAGCAGCAGCGGCTTGCCGAAGTCGGCGAGCCAGCGCAGTTCGTCGACCTGGCCACGGGTAAGGTCGCCGGCGCACAGGTAGACCACCGCGTGGGCGCGCAGCGCTTCCTCGCGCGCGGCGGTTTCGCGCGCTTCGCCGCCGCTTTCGCGGCTACCGGGGACGTCGGCCAGCACCACGCTGCGGCCATCGGGCAAGCTGCTGTCGTAGTGGCCGACGCTGCGTGTGGTGCCGCCGCGTGCATCGCTGGCGAGCTGGGCCTGCGGCGCCAGCGCGCGGATCAGGCTCGATTTTCCGGTGGAGATTTCGCCGAACACGGCGACATGCAGTCGCGCGCCGAGCCGGCGTCGATCGAGTTCGCCCAGCTCGCTGGCGAGCGCGCCGGTGTCGGCGCCGTGCTCGCGCAACTGGCCGATGCGCTGTTCCAGATTGCCGCGATCCGGCACCGGCAGCGGCCGTCGCTTGCGTCGTGGGCGCAGCAGCCACCACAGCACGCTCAATCCTGCGGCGGCGAAGACCGCCAACACCACGCCCAGCGTCCATTGCAACGCCACCGGCAGGGTCAGGAAGCGCTGGGTCAGGGCGAGGAAGCGCTCCGCCGCAGCGAACAGCAACCACAGCAGCGCGGCCATGGCCAGTGCGGCAAACAGCAATCGCAGGCGTCGGGACATGCGGGCATTCTAGCCGCTCGCCTGGATGGATCGGGCTCGTTTCGGGATGCGTGCACCATCACGTATTTTGCCGGCGCGGCGCTCGCCGCTGCGGGCGCAATTTGGCATGATGAGGACAATCAGGGGAATCCACGCATGCTTGCAGCGCTCGTGCTGAATGCGGTTCTGGCGGTTGCCGCGCCGGCATCCAGCGTCGGTGCGGCCGGTGTGGTTGCGCCTGCGGCAGCGACGTCGACGAACGCGGCGAGCATTCCGGCCACGCCGCAGTTCCGCCGCTACGGCGTGGCCGATGGCGTGCCCAGCGGTTCGATCTATGCCGTGGCGCAGGACCGGCGTGGCCTGATGTGGTTCGGTGCCGATGGCGGCCTGGTGCGTTACGACGGCATCGCGTTCAAGGTGTTCCGGCACGTGCCTGGCGATCCGCTGTCCCTGCCGAGCAACCAGATCTACACGCTGTTCGTCGACCGCGCCAACCGCATCTGGGCCGGCGGCGTTTCCGCCGGATTGATCGCCTACGACGAGGCCAGCGGGCGTTTCCGGCACTGGGAGCATGACGCGAAGGATCCGCACAGTCTCAGCAACAACGAGGTGTGGAGCATCGCGCAGACGCCAGACGGACAGCTCTGGGTGGCCACCCAGGGCGGGCTCGACCGCATGCGTGCCGATCGCAGCGGCTTCGATCCGGTGCGCCTGGATGCGGGAACGACCCACGCCGCGTCGTTCGGTCCGACCCGCGCGCTGCTGGCCGGCAGCGATGGACGCTTGTGGATCGGCACCGAGAGCGGCTTGTACGTTCGTTCGGCGGACGGCACGATCCGGCGCGTTGCGATCGACCCGGCGTTTCGCGGCGACATCGGCGCGGTGTGGCGCATCGAGGGGAGTGCGGGCGAAGTGCGCGTGGCCGTCACCGGCGGCCTGCTGGTGGTCGGTGCGGACGGTGTGGCGCGGCCGCTGGCGAACCAGCAACTGGCCGGCACGCGCATCCTGGGCAGCGTGCGCGATACCCAGGGGCGCTTGTGGCTGGGCAGCCTCGATGGTGTCTGGCTGGACTCCGGCAACGGACCCCTGCAACACATCGTGGGCGAGCCGTTGTTGCCCGGTGGCCTGCCGAGCGACCGCCTGTGGCAGATTTTCCGCGACCGCGAAGGCGGGCTCTGGTTCACGTTCGATCAATCCGCGATTGCCTACCTGCCGCCGAGCTGGAATGGCTTCGCCCGCTTCACGCATGTTCCGGACCAGCCGGGCAGCCTGTCGAACACGGCGGCGCTGTCGGTATTGCCCGGACACGATGGCAAGTTGTGGGTGAGCGGATACAACGGCTGGGTCGACAAGCTCGACACGGCGACCGGCGAGGTCACCCACGTCGTGCATGGCCTGCCCGGCAACCTGACCTCGCTGGCCGAGGATGCGCGGGGCCGCCTGTGGATGACCGGGCCCGGCAGGCTCTATCGCTACGACCATGGCAAGCTGCTCACTCTGGGGCCCGACCAGACGCACATGAAGCGGCCGATTTTTCTGGCCGGCGAAACGGACGGACACATCGTCGCGGCTTCATGGGGCGATGGCGCATTTGCGCTCGATCCCGACACGCTGGTGTCGAGACCATTGCTGCCGCCCGACGCGCCGGAGGACAGCCGCTTCCCGGATCAGGTACGTACACACGGCGGGGCAATCTGGTACGCCAGCATGGCGGGCCTGATGCGCAGCGACAGATCGGATCGGTTGCTGGCCTTCGTGCCCGGCGTGCCAAGGCGGGAGGTCTACAGTTTCGCGTTCGATCGCGATGGCTTCTGGATCGCCACCGAGCAGGCGCTGGAACACTACCGGTATGCCGACGGACGCGCGACGCGCGACGACAGCGTCGACATCAGCCGCATGGGGCTGATTGCCGACCTCCGGACCATGCTCGTCGATCGAGCCGGGCACCTGTGGCTGTTCAGCAGCCCGGGTCTGCGCCGCTTCGATCCGACCTCCCATCGCTTCACCATGTTCGGCGCGGCGCAGGGCTTGTCGAATTCGGAATTCAGCAATGGCTCCGCGGTGATCACGGCGGACGGCAACGTGCTGGCCGCCAGCAGCGGCGGCGTGATGGCATTCCAGCCGAGCCAGCTGGCCCGGCTCGAGCGGCCGGGACCGCCACCGTTGCTCTCGATCACGCGGATCAGCGTGCGACGGGAAGGAAAAGTCGTCCTGTTGCCGCTGGACAAGCCGGTGCGACTGGGCTGGCGCGACAGAGACCTGCGGGTGGAGGCGAGGATAGCTTCCTACGTGGACCCGGCCACCAACAGTTACTACTACCACATGCTCGGATTCGACACCGGCTGGGTTGGCGTGGGCAGCCTCGGGCAGCGCGAATTCGTGGGGCTGGGTGCGGGCAACTACACCTTGCAGGTGCATGGCCGGGGCGCGGATGGCCAATGGGGCAAGGCGCCGCGGCTGACGATTCATGTCCAGGCGCCGCCGTGGGCACGCTGGTGGGCGTGGCTGCTGTATGTGCTGCTGGTGGTGGCGTTCACCGGCCTGCTCCTGCACGGCTGGCGCAGGCGCCTGGCGCAACGCCATCAGGTGCAGCTGGCCGAGCAGCAGCGGCAGATGGCCGAGGCCGCAAGTGCGGCGAAAACCCAGTTCCTGGCCACCCTCAGCCACGAGATCCGCACGCCGATGACCGGCGTGATGGGCATGGCCGAACTGCTGTTGAGCACGCCGCTGAATCCGCTGCAGCACGACTACACGCGCGCCATGCAACGCTCCGGCGGGATGTTGCTCAAGCTGCTCAACGACGCGCTGGACCTGGCCCGCATCGAAGCCGGCCGGCTCGAGCTCGAGCCGGCGCCGTTCAATCCGCGCCAGTTGCTGGAGGACGTGGCGCAACTGGAGCAGGGCCTTGCGCATGCGAAGGGCATCCGCTTCGTGCTGGAGCTGGCCGACGACCTGCCGCCCGAGGTGGTCGGCGATGCGGTGCGGATCAAGCAGGTGCTGCTGAACCTGGCCAACAACGCACTGAAGTTCACCGAGCAGGGCCACGTCGACTTGCGTGCCACGCGCACGGCCGACGGTTTGCTGTTCAGCGTCAGCGATACCGGGCCGGGCATTCCCGAGGCCAGCCAGGTGCGCCTGTTCCAGCGCTTCGAACAGGCCGAGGGTCCGCAACGCCGTGCCGGCAGCGGCCTGGGCCTGGCGATCTGCCGCGAGCTGGTCGACATGATGGGTGGCAGCATCGAACTGGAATCGCGCGTCGGCCACGGCAGCACGTTCCGCGTGCGGCTGCCACTGGTCGAGCCCGTGGCGGTCGACGCCTTGCCGATGACGAACCAGGGCGGCAAGCATCGGTTGCTGCTGGTGGAGGACGACACCATCGTGGCGGCGGTGATCCGCGGCCTGCTCGAGCGCGAGGGCCACAGCCTGGTACACGTGGTCAACGGGCTGGCGGCGCTGGCCGAGCTGGCTCACGCGAGTTTCGATGCGGTACTGCTGGACCTGGACCTGCCCGGTGTCGACGGTTTCCAGATCGCCCGGCTGATCCGGCAGCGCGAATCCCCAGGCGAGCAGCTGCCGATCATCGCGGTGACCGCCCGTTCCGGCGGCCGCGACGAGAAGCGCGCCCGCGAGGCGGGCATGGATGGTTTCCTGCGCAAGCCGGTCAGCGGCGAGCAACTGGTTGCGGCGCTGGCGCGGGTCATCGGTGCGCCGACAGCAACGCCGCTGGCCTGACAGCAATGCAGGTTGTCGTAGGAGCCCGCTCGCGGGCGATGCTTTTGTTCTGATCTCCGTCGTGCATCAGAACAAAAGCATCGCCCGCGAGCGGGCTCCTACATGTCGAACTTGTGCAGTTCGAAGCCGCGTCGCTGGTATTCGCGCCAGCGCTCGCGCGAGCCGTCGCGCGCGGCCGGATCGGCGGCCACCACCTCAAGCACGCGCTGGCAGGGACGGTCGACACCGTGGTCGCGCAGGTTGATCAGCAGGGGACGGTCAGGCGTGTCCACTCCGGGCGGCACGATCAGCACCGCGGTCTGCGCGTCGTCGTCATCGCCGGCCAACTGGTGCGGAATCATCGCGTCGTCGTCGAACGCCCACAGCAACTCGTCCAGCGCGTGCGCCTGCTCATGGTCGCGGGTCAGGATCAGGGTCGGCTGCTGCGCCGCATACGCCTTCTTCGCCAGCTCGCACGCCAGCAGCAGCGGCTGCTCGCGGAAACGCGGCTTGTCGATCAGGTAGAAGTCGGCGCGCATGGAAGCAAGGAGTGAGTGGAGAGGAGTGAGGAGTGAGAAGGAGACGTGGAGTTCCGGAAAGGTATGCGGTGTGCAAGGCGGAGTCGGGAAGCGAATGGAGACGCAGGGCGAGGAAACTGCCAGCTCTCTCTCCACTCACTCCTCCCCACTCACTCCTCGCTCCTGCTTATCAGCCACTGCGCCAGCAGCGTTACCGGGCGGCCGGTGGCGAGGCCCTTGCGACCTTCTTCCCAAGCGGTGCCGGCGATGTCGAGGTGGGCCCAGCGCTGGCCGTCGGTGAAGCGCGACAGGAAGCAGCCGGCGGTGATCGCGCCGGCGGTCTTGCCGCCGATGTTGGCGACGTCGGCGAAGCCGGACTCCAGCTGCGCCTGGTAGTCGTCCCACAGCGGCAGGCGCCAGGCGCGGTCGAGGGTTTCCTCGCCGGCGGCGAGCAGCTCGGCGGCAAGGTCGTCGTGCTTGCTCATCAGGCCGCTGGCGTGCTTGCCCAGGGCGACCACGCAGGCGCCGGTCAGGGTGGCCGCGTCGATGATGGTGTGTGGCTGGAACGTGCGCGCGGTCCAGGTCAGCGCGTCGCACAGGATCAGACGTCCCTCGGCATCGGTGTTGAGCACCTCGATGGTCAGGCCGGACAGGCTGGTCAGCACGTCGCTGGGGCGGTAGCTGTCGCCGTCGGGCATGTTCTCCACGCTCGGCACCACGCACACCAGGTTGAGCTTGAGGCCCATCTTCACCGCGGCCACGAACGCACCGAGCACGCCGGCGGCGCCGCCCATGTCGAACTTCATGTCTTCCATGCCCGGGCCGGGCTTGAGGCTGATGCCGCCGGAGTCGAAGGTGACACCCTTGCCGACGAAGGCGTACGGCTTGTCGCCTTCGTTGCCGCCCTTGTATTCCAGTGCGATGAGTCGCGGCTTGTTGGCCGAGCCGCGCCCCACCGCGAGCAGCGAGCCGAAACCGAGCGTGGTCATCTCCACTTCGTCGAGCACGCTGCAGCTGACCTTGTCGTGGTTGTCGGCAAAAGCCCTGGCCTGCCCGGCGATGTAAACCGGGGTGCAGATGTTCGGCGGCAGGTTGGCCAGCTCGCGGGCGAAACGCACGCCTTCGGCGATGGCGGTGGCCTGGTCCAGCGATGCCTGTTCACCGGCGCCGCCGGCGAACGCGATCGCCGCCAGTTCCGCTGGCTTCGCCTTGTCGCGCGGCTTGAACGTGGCGGTGTAGCGATAGGCGGCGAAGTCGCTGGCCAGCGCGGCCACGCGCACGCGCCAGCCGGCGTCGCGGCCCGGCACGTCCACCTCGGTGAGGTACGACACCGCTGCGGTCACCGGCAGGCGGCCAAGCGCACGGGCGGCTTCGTGAGTTACCTTCTGGTAACGCGCGCCGTCGAACGATTTCTGCACGCCCAGGCCGACCACCAGCACGCGCTTCGCAGCGATGCCGGAGGGTGCGAACAGCAGGCTGCTGCTGCCGGCCTTGCCGGTGATGTCGCCGCTCTCCAGCTGGTGCCTGATCAGTCCGCCGCTGGCACGATCCACCCGTTCGGCCGCGCTGCTGAGCACGCCCTGTTCGTACACGCCGACCATGATGCAGGCGCTGTCGACGGATTCGGGTGCGTGGGTGCCAAGGCTGAACTGGAGGGTCATCGGATGCGTTCCGGTGTGGGCCCGGCGGTGACCGGACAGGCTAGACTTGCGGTTTTCCGGCCATCAGGCCGAACCGGGCAAGTGCACAAGTTTATCGCATGCTGAGCATTCTCGACCGCTATTTCCTGCGCGAGCTGGCACAAACCGTGGCTGCCACGGTGGTGGTGCTGCTGGTGGTCGTGGCGGGCAGCGCCTTCGCCAAGGTGTTGCAGCAGGTGGCGAACGGGAGCTTTCCGGCCAGCGTGATGTTCCAGGTGCTGGGCCTGCGCACGCTGGATGGCCTGACCAATCTGATGCCGCTGGCCAGTTTCGTCGGCGTGCTGATGGGGTTGGGCCGGATGTACCGCGAGAGCGAGATGCACGTGCTGTCTTCCTCCGGCATGGGTCCGGCCGGCTTGTTGCGGCCGATGGCCATGCTGGGCGTGGTGCTGGTGTTGATCACCATGCTGGTTTCGCTCTGGCTGGGGCCGTGGGCCGTGCGCACCAGCGATGCCCTGGTCGCAGCGGCAAACCGTTCGGTGATTGCCGCGGGTCTGGATGCGGGGCGCTTCACCAGCCTGCCCGGCAAGGGCGGCATCATCTTCGTCGACAGCCTCAGTCGCGACGGCACCCAGCTGGGGCGCACCTTCGTGGCGACCCAGCGCACCAGCAAGGATGGCCATGCGCATCTGAAAGTGGTCAGCGCGGCCAGTGGCTCGCTGTACCAGGAAAGCGACGGCGATGGCCGTTTCATCGCGTTCAAGGATGGCTGGCAATACGACATCCCGCTGGGTGCCGACAACTGGCGCGAGATGCAATACGGCCGCAACGACACCTCGCTGTCCAGCGTGCAGGCGAGCGACGACGAGGATCCGTCGCACTCCAAGGACACCTGGACGCTGGCGGGTTCGGACGATCCGGACGATCGCGCCGAGTTTGCCTGGCGCGCCAACGCGCCGCCGTTGACCCTGGTGTTGCTGTTGCTGGCCTTGCCGCTGTCGCGGCAGAGTCCGCGCGAACCCAAGTACGGCCGCCTGCTGCTGGCGGTGCTCGCGTTCTATCTCTACTACCTGCTGCTCGCGCTGGGCCGTGGCCAGATCGCCAAGGGCCACTGGCACAACGAGGCGCCGTTGTGGGGGCTGCACCTGGTGGTGCTGGCGCTGGCCGGCTGGATGCTGTGGAAGCAGTATTCGCCGCGCCGGCTGCCGGCGCCGGTGGCAGGCGCGGCGCGATGAGTGTGTTCAACGTCAAGCGGGTGGATCGGCTGGTGGCGATCAGCGTGCTCGGCTCGCTGCTCATGGTGTGGCTGGTGCTCACCGGTTTCGATGCGGTGACCCAGTTCCTGCGCCAGCTTGGCAGCGTCGGCAAGAACGGCTACACGGTGAGCAATGCCGTGGTCTACGTACTGGTGACGTTTCCGCGTCGTGCCTACGAGATGTTCGGCAATGCCGCACTGATCGGCGGCCTGCTTGGCCTGGGCGGGCTGGCCGGCAGCGGCGAGCTCACCGCGCTGCGCGCGGCCGGCATGTCGCGGCTGCGCATCGCCGGCTCGGCGGTGGGCGTGGTCGCGGTACTCATCGTCGGCGTGGTGATCCTGGGCGAAACGGCCGCGCCGTGGGGCGACCAGCAGGCGCAGGCGATGCAGCTGAGGATGAAATCCGGCAACCTCGGCATGGGCACCGACAGCGGGCTGTGGGCGCGTGATGGCGACGACATCATCAATGCGCGGGGCACCACGCTCAAACAGCACGATGGCGTGAGCGAAGTGCAGTTGAGCGACGTGCGGGTATTCACGTTCACTGGCGATGGGAAACTCAGCCGCTTCCAGTGGGCAAAGACCGCCGGCCACGACGGCCACGAGTGGATCCTGCACGACGTGCGCAGCACCACGCTGGATGCGCAGGGCACCCATTCCACCGTGATTCCCGCCGAGCCCTGGCGATCGAGTCTCAACCCGCAGGTGCTGGCGCAGTCGGTGATCCTGCCGCAATACCTGTCCATGCGCGATCTCCGTCGCAACATGCATTATCTGGAAAGCAACGGCGAGAGTCCCGGCAGCTACGCGGTGGCGTTCTGGGGCCGTGCGCTGTATCCGCTCAACGTGCTGGTGCTGGTGTTGTGCGCGATGCCGTTCGCGTTCGGCACCTTGCGTTCCGGCGGCCTCGGCAAGCGGATGTTCATCGGCATGTTGCTGGCGATCGGGTGGTATTTCCTGCAGCAAGCGATGGTGAACTTCGGCACCGTCTACGGCATGCCGCCGCTGCTGGCCAACCTGCTGCCGGCGGTCCTGCTGGCCTGCCTTGCGTGGTTGTATTTCCGGCGACGTGTTTGAGAGGCCGGGATTCGTGATTTGGGATACGGGATTCGGAAAAGCGAGCGGCTCCCGGCACTCTGCTCTTGTCTTCCAGAATCCCGAACCCCCATTCGTACCCAACCGAGATCACCATGAAATCCATTGATCTGCGCAGCGACACAGTGACCAACCCGACGGCGGCGATGCGAGCGGCGATGGTGGCAGCCGAGGTAGGCGACGATGTATACGGCGAGGATCCCACCGTCAATGCGTTGCAGCAGCGGCTGGCCGACGAGCTGGGTTTCGAGGCCGGCTTGTTCGTGCCCAGCGGCACCCAGTCCAACCTGCTGGCCTTGCTCGCGCACTGCGAGCGCGGCGACGAATACCTGGTCGGCATGGACGCGCACACCTACAAGTTCGAGGGCGGCGGCGCCGCGGTGCTGGGTTCGATCCAGCCGCAGCCGATCGTGCAGGCGGAGGATGGTTCGCTGCCGCTGGAGCGGATAGAGGCGGCGATCAAGCCGGTCGATCCGCACTTCGCGCGCAGCCGGCTGCTGGCCCTGGAAAATACCTGGCACGGCCGTCCGTTGCCGCTGGATTATCTGGATGCCGCGCACGAGCTGGCGCGCAAGCATGGGCTGGGCCTGCACCTGGATGGGGCGCGGCTGTTCAACGCGGCGATCGCCTGCGACGTGCCGGCGCGCGCGATCACGCGGCACTTCGATACCGTGTCGATCTGCCTGTCCAAGGGCCTGGGTGCGCCAGTCGGTTCGGTGCTGGTCGGTTCGAGTGCGCTGGTCGACAAGGCGCGGCGCTGGCGCAAGGTCTGTGGTGGCGGCTGGCGCCAGGCGGGCATCCTTGCCGCCGCCGGGCTGCACGCACTGGATCATCACGTGGCGCGACTGGCCGACGATCATCGCCGCGCAGCGTACCTGGCCGGCCGCCTGCGCGAGATCGCCGGCGTCGACCTGCTTGGTCAGCACACCAACATGGTCTTCATCGACGTGCCGGCTGCGCGCCTGCGCGAACTGGACGTCCATCTGCGCGAGGCCGGCATCCGCATCAGCATCGGCTACCTGCCCACGTTGCGACTGGTCACCCACCTGGACATCGACGACGACGGCATCGAGCGCACGGTGGCGGCGTTCCGCGAGTTTTTCGCGCGCCGGGCTTGAAGGCATCGTCCCGCATGCCGAGGCGGTTTTGCTTGACGCGCCGGACGGTCGACGCCGACAGCCGCGCAACGATGGTTTGCTAGCATGGCAGGGATGAAAGCCACCGCCCTCGACCTGCTGCAAAGTGTTTTCGGTTACCCGGGTTTCCGCGGCCAGCAACAGGCCGTCATCGAGCACCTCGGCGAAGGCGGCGATGCGCTGGTGCTGATGCCGACCGGCGGCGGCAAGTCGCTGTGCTACCAGATTCCCGCCCTGCTGCGCCAGGGCACGGCGATCGTGGTGTCGCCACTGATCGCCTTGATGCAGGACCAGGTCGATGCGCTGCGCGAGGCGGGCGTGGCGGCGGCGTATCTCAATTCCAGTCTCGCCGCGGATGCGCAACGCGAGGTCGAGCGGCAATTGCTGGCCGGCGAGCTGAACCTGCTCTACGTGGCGCCGGAACGCCTGCTCACCGCGCGCTTCCTCGAACAGCTCGAACGCACCGAGGTGGCGCTGTTCGCGATCGACGAGGCGCATTGCGTGTCGCAGTGGGGTCACGATTTCCGTCCGGAATACCGCGAGCTGGCGATCCTGCACCAGCGCTTTCCGCAGGTGCCGCGCATTGCGCTCACCGCCACCGCCGATCCGCGCACCCGCGAGGAGATCGTCGAGCGACTGTCGCTGCAGAATGCACGGCAGTTCGTCTCCAGCTTCGACCGGCCCAACATCGGCTACCGCGTCGGCCTGCGCCACAACGCGAAGCGCCAGCTGGGCGAATTCCTGCTTGGTCACGAAGGCGAATCCGGCATCGTGTATTGCCTGAGCCGGCGCAAGGTGGACGACACCGCCGCATGGCTGGCCGAGTCTGGCATCGAGGCGTTGCCGTATCACGCGGGGCTGGATGCGGCCACGCGTGCGAAGAATCAGCAGCGTTTTCTGCGCGAGGATGGCGTGGTGATGGTCGCCACCGTCGCGTTCGGCATGGGCATCGACAAGCCCGACGTGCGCTTCGTGGCGCATCTGGACCTGCCGCGCAGTATCGAGGGTTACTACCAGGAAACCGGTCGTGCCGGCCGCGATGGCCTGCCGGCCGAGGCGTGGATGATCTACGGCCTGTCCGACGTGGTCACCATGAGCCAGATGATCGCGCAGTCCGAATCCGCCGACGAGCGCAAGCGGGTCGAACGGCAGAAGCTTGAATCGCTGCTGGCCTACGCCGAGGCCACCGACTGCCGCCGCCAGTTGCTGCTGGGTGCGTTCGGCGAAACCTATCCCGGTCCCTGCGGACATTGCGACAACTGCATCGCGCCGCCGAAGACCTGGGATGCGACGGTGCCGGCACAGAAAGCCTTGTCGGCGGTATACCGCACCGGTCAGCGCTTCGGTTCGGGCCACGTCATCGACGTGCTGCGCGGCGAGGAGACCGAGCGCGTGCTCGGTCTCGATCATCATCGGCTCAGCACCTTCGGCATCGGCGCGGAGATGGACGAGAAGCAGTGGCGTTCGGTGTTCCGCCAACTGCTGGCGGCCGGCCTGCTGGAAGCCGACGCCGAAGGCTATGGCACCTTGCGCCTCACCACAGCCAGCCGTGCCGTGCTCAGCGGCGGCCGGCCGGTGAAGTTGCGCGAGGACGCGCGCCCTGAACGCGCCAGTCGTCGTCGCCGCGACAGCAAGCAGGTCACCGGCGGCAGCCTGGGCATCGAGGCTTACGAGCAGCCGATGTGGGACGAGCTGCGTGCGCTGCGCACGCAACTGGCCAAGCAGCAGGGCGTGCCGCCCTACGTGGTGTTCCACGATGCGACCTTGCTGGCGATGTTGCGCGCGCTGCCGGCGAATGAGGACGAGCTGGCCGGGATCAGTGGCGTGGGCGAGGCCAAGCTCAAGCGCTATGGGCGCGATTTTCTCGCGGTGATCAACGCCGCCGGCTGATCTTTGCGGTTGCTCGGCGCTCTTGCAGGTGTTCGGGCGGACTGGCGGCCAGCCAGCCATGGCAGGTGTTTCCCCGGATGAAAACAGTAGGGTATGCTGCGTGCTTGTTTGACAGCGCTGTCATCGAGTAATCCGGACGCCGCCCGTAATCGTTTACCGGCAGATGCGGCAAGCGATGGCGGGCAGGCGGCGTTGCATACGTATTCAATCGGACAGCACGACGGCGGCGCCGCAGAATCGGGCGCATGGGGACATGACATCAGCTGGGGGACGCGATGAGTTCGACGAGCGCGACAGATGGGCTGGGCCAGCACGCCACGCTGCGGGTGGTATTGATCTCGGCTGCCGCGGCACTGGGTGGCTTCTTGTTCGGTTTCGACACGGCCGTGATCAACGGCGCGGTCGATGCGATACGGGGCAACTTCGCCTTGAATGCCGGCGAGATCGGCTTCGCCGTGTCGTGCGCCTTGCTGGGCTCGGCGCTTGGTGCCTGGTACGCCGGCATGCTCGCCAACCGCTTCGGACGGGTGCGCACCATGCAGGTGGCGGCCGTGCTGCTGGTTGCCGCGGCCTTGGGGTCGGGCATGGCGACGGCCGTATGGGACCTGATCGTGTGGCGCCTGGTGGGTGGCATCGGCGTGGGCGTGGCCTCGGTGATCGCGCCCACCTATATCGCCGAGGTGGCGCCCGCGCGAATTCGCGGTCGGCTCGGTTCGATGCAGCAGCTGGCGATCGTGCTGGGCATCTTCGCGGCGTTGCTGAGCGATGCGTGGCTGGCCGATGCGTCGGGTGGTGCGGCAGGCGTGCTGTGGATGGGCATGCCGGCGTGGCGCTGGATGTTCCTGGCGGCAACGGTGCCCGCGCTGATCTACGGCCTGCTGGTGCTGGCGGTGCCCGAATCGCCGCGCCATCTGGTGGCCAAGGGCCGCTCGGCGGAAGCGCGCGTGGTGCTGCAGAAGGTGCTCAACATGCACAGCGCAGCGGCACTGGACAAGAAACTTGGCGACATCGAGGCCAGCCTGCGCTCGGAACACAAGCCGCGCCTGCGCGACCTGTGCAGCAAGGCCACGGGCCTGCTGCCGGTGGTATGGATCGGCATCCTGCTGTCGGTGTTCCAGCAGTTCGTGGGCATCAACGTGATCTTCTACTACTCGGCCACGCTGTGGCATTCGGTCGGCTTCAGCGAGGCCGATTCGTTCACCATCACGGTGGTCACCTCGATCGTCAACGTGCTGGTGACCCTGGTGGCGATCGCGCTGGTCGACCGGATCGGGCGCAAGCCGCTGCTGGTGATCGGCTCGGCCGGCATGGCGATCACCCTGGCGGCGATGGCCTGGTGCTTCTCGCAGGCCACCGGCACGGGCGCCGAGCTGAGCCTGCCCGGCGCCACCGGCATGGTGGCGCTGGTCGCGGCGAACGCCTACGTGGTGTTCTTCGGGGTGAGCTGGGGTCCGGTGGTGTGGGTGCTGCTGGGCGAGATGTTCCCCAACCGGATCCGCGCCACCGCGCTGGCGGTCGCCGCCTCGGCGCAGTGGCTGGCGAACTTCGCGATCACCAGCAGCTTCCCGGCGCTGGCCGAGATCGGCCTGAGCTTCGCCTACGGCCTGTATGCGGGCTTTGCCCTGCTTTCGCTGCTTTTCGTGCTGTACGCGGTGCGCGAGACCAAGGGCGTCGAACTGGAGGACATGCAGGCATGAGGATCACCGAGCACTCCTTTCTGGCCGGTGCCGCCGAACAGGTACCGGCCACCATCTGCCACGGCGTGGAGGCACGCCGGGCCATCTACGACAGGCGGCGTGCAAAGCGGTTAGGATTCGGAAACGGCGACGGCCCTCGCATGGCCGATCGTGCGTCGTTTGAAGGACAGTTTGCGGATCGGGTCGCGGATGAAGGGCAAGGCCACATCGATCGACATTGCACACCTGGCCGGGGTCTCCCAGGCCACGGTGTCGCGCGCCCTGTGCGGCAGCCCGCTGGTCAATGAGGAAACCCGGCGGCGCGTCCAGGCCGCCGCCGAGCAACTCAACTACAAGATCGACAAGAACGCCTCCAACCTGCGCCGGATGCACACCGGCACGCTGGCGCTGCTGTTCTTCGAAGATCCTACCGCCGACGAATCGCACATCAACCCGTTCTTCCTGTCGATGCTCGGTTCGATCACCCGCGCCTGCGCGTTGCAGGGCTACGACCTGCTGATCTCGTTCCAGCAACTGTCGGACGACTGGCACGCCGACTTCGCCGACAGCAAGAAGGCCGACGGCCTGATCCTGCTCGGCTATGGCGACTACCTGGCCTATCGCGACAAGCTGGAGAAACTGGTCGCGCAGGGCACCCGCTTCGTGCGCTGGGGCGCGGTGTTGCCGGACCAGCCCGGCGTGTCGTTCGGCAGCGACAACGTCTGTGGCGGCCGCGCGGTGGCCGAACACCTGCTTGGGCGCGGCTGCCGCCGCCTCGCCTTCCTCGGCGATGCCTCCAGCCACTATCCGGAATTCTTCGGCCGCTATCGCGGCTACGTCGATGCCCTCACCGCGGCCGGCGTCGAGGTCGACCCGGCCCTGCAGGAAAACGCCGAAAGCACCGAGCATTCCGGCTACGAGGCCATGCGCCGGCTGATCATGCAGGAGGTCGGCTTCGACGCCGTGTTCGCCGCCAGCGATCTGATCGCGATCGGCGCCATGCGCGCGCTCAGCGACCACGGCCTGCGCGTGCCGCAGGATGTCGCCCTGGCCGGCTTCGACGACATCGCCACCGCCAGCTTCGTCAACCCGCCGCTGACCACGGTGCTGCAGGATACCGGTCACGCCGGTGCGGTGCTGGTCGACAGCCTGCTGGGATTGATCCGCGGCGAGCCGGTGGAAAGCGAGGTGCTGCCGGTGAAGCTGATGGTCAGGAAGTCGAGTTTGCGGTGAGGTCGTTGCAAGGGGACCTTGAAACCGCCGTGTTTACTTACAACTTTTCACTGGAAGCGCGCCGCGGCCGGTTGGGACAACATAAACAAGCCATCGTTTATTGAGTTTGCTAATCACCAGATCAGCAAATCGACGCGCGTCTGCGGGGTTCGATCCCTCGGAAAAGCCAAGGGCCACCTCATAAGCTGACAAACCCAAGTTGCCGCCTTCCCATCCGACGCCATCCTTGCGATTAGCGCCCACATAAATAAGCGGATAGTTCGGGCTGGTTTTCAATTTTGTCAAGTCTTTCTGGGTGACCACGCCGCCGTCGGTAAAATCCATGCGTTGTGATTGAGAGATTGATTTCATCATCTCAGTGAACACTGCAACATTTTGCTCATTCCGTAGACATAGCTGAACCATCAGGAATGGGTGTTTTCCTGTACACCCAGAGAACAAGCTGAGCAAAAGAAGCAAAACAGCAAGGGCCACATATCGCTTCGTCTTTGTCACTGCACAAACCCCATCGTCGAATTACACGCGGCCCCCAAAACCCAAAACCTCAGAAAACATCAGCAAAACCTCAGGGTCAAATCTTGTTTTGACACATGTGGCCTGGAAATTTTCTGATGACGTATCACGTCCACTGATTGCCATGCGCTCCCATTCCGCCGCGCTGCGGGCGGACCACACAGAAGCGGTGGCCAGTCGGGGCCTCCATCACCACCCAGGTTTGGATGGCTTCAACCTTCCTGGCGCCCAGGGCTTCCAGGCGGCGCACCTCGGCCTCGATGTCGTCGCTTTCGATGTCCAGGTGCACGCGGCTGGGGTGTTCGACTTTCTGCAACTCGATCACCGGTTCGTCGTCATGGGTAACCAGGCCGATGTATTTTTCCTGCGTGGTATCGGTGCCTGCCTTGACCGGACGTCCGAGTGCCTGCGACCAGAAGCGCGCGGCGTCGCCGAGGTCGTTCGCGTGGCAATCGATGATCAGGCTGCACAGGCGGCTGCGATGCATGGCATGGGCTCCCTGGTGATCGGGCGTGGATTTGATCCCGAGCCTTGCGCATGCAGGAAGGTGGGTCAAGCACTGCGGTGGGCGAGGCGTCGCGCGATTCGCCGTGACGTTTCGGACGAGCTGCCACGTGGAGGCATCCGCTCTTGGCCACCGGAAACGCCAGTTGCTACTGTGTCGCCTCGACGCCGCCCACGAACTTCCACGGAGACGCTTCATGCAGGAACTGGCCGAGCTGATTCGCAGCGTGCCCGACTTTCCCCGCGCCGGGGTGATGTTCCGTGATGTCAGTCCGCTGCTGGCCAGTGCCGGCGGTTTTGCCCGCTGCATCGATGCGCTGGCCGAACCCTGGCAAGGGCAGGGCGTGCAGGCGGTGGGCGGAATCGAGGCGCGCGGCTTCATCTTCGGTGCCGCGCTGGCGCTGCGCCTGCAGGCGGGCTTCGTGCCGCTGCGCAAGCCCGGCAAGCTACCGCCGCCGGTGGCGTCGGTCGGGTATCAGCTGGAGTACGGCAGCGATCGGCTGGAGGTCCAGCGCGATGCGCTGAAGCCGGGCGAGCGGGTGCTGCTGCTGGATGACGTGCTGGCCACCGGCGGCACGCTGGCCGCGGCGGCGGCGCTGGTGGGTCAGGTCGGCGCCGAACTGGTCGGTGCCGGCGTGGTGATCGAGCTGGCCGTCCTGGGCGGGCGATCGCGCTGGCCGGTGGAGCTTCCGCTGCACAGCCTGCTGCGCTATTGACGGCGGTTGTGACCCGTTTGGCTGTCGCGCGAGAAGGAAGATTCAGGCAGCTATGCGAGAATGCGCAGACGCCATGCGCCGTTTGCGCCTGCGCCGGCACAAACCGAGGTTGCTGATGTTGAAGAGAATGTTGCTGTTGGGTCTGCTGGGATGGGCGGGCCAGGCCCTTGCGGTCACCGCACCTGCGCCGCTGGTTGGCCCCACGATCACCCCGGCGGCCGTGCAGATGGTGCAGCAGTCGATCCACAAGCTGTCGGCGAAAGTCGAGGTCGATTCGATCCAGCTGGCGCGGATCCCCGGCTTCTACCAGGTGATCGCCTCGGGCCAGATGGTCTACATCAGCACCGACGGCAAGTACCTGATGCATGGCGACGTGGTCGATCTCGCGCGGAGCGAGAACCTCAGCGACGACGCCTGGGCGAAGTTCCGCAAGACCGCACTGGCCAAGGTGCCGGCGGCGCAGCGGATCGTCTATGCGCCGGCCAATCCGAAGTACACGATCACTGTGTTCACCGATGTCAATTGCGGTTTCTGCCGGGCGCTGCACGAGCACATGGCCGCGTTCAACAAGGCCGGCATCGCGGTGGAGTACATGGCCTGGCCGCGCGAGGGCGTGACGACCACCTCGGGCAGCCTCACCCCGACCTACAAGGAGATGGTCTCGGTGTGGTGCGCGAAGGATCGCAAGGCGGCCTTCGAGGCGGCCACCAAGGGGCACTCGCCGCCCGCGGCCACCTGCGCCAACCCGGTCAAGGATCAGTTCGATCTGGGGTTGAAGCTGGGCGTCAGCGGCACGCCGACGATTTTCGGGCCGGATGGCGACACGCTTGGCGGCTATGTCACCCCGGAACAACTACTGCAATCGCTGCAGCCGGGCGGCTGACCTGAACGGCGGCGCGGGTCCCCGGCTGCTTATGCCGTATTGCAGCATCGGTTAGAATAGGCGTTTTCCCGCATAGCGCCGTTTCCCCGCATGATCGTACTCGACGGGCAAAGCGCCCTCTCGCCGTTTCGTCTCGATCGCCTCAATGCCCGACTCGATGCCCTGCATCGGGGCGTGCGCGTGCAGGCGTCGTGGTACGTCTATTTCCTCGATGCCGATGCGGCGCCCGAAGGCGCGCTGCGCCAGCGCCTGCTGGGGGTACTGGAAGCGAAGGACGCCGCGCCGCAGCCGGCCACGCTGTGGGTGGTGCCGCGGTTGGGCACGATCTCGCCGTGGTCGAGCAAGGCGACCGATATCCTGCATGGCGCCGGCTTCGAGATCCGTCGGGTCGAGCGCGGACTGGCGTGGCAGATCAGCGGCCTGCCGAACACCGATGCGCCGGATTACGCGGCGATCATGGCGGTGCTGCACGATGCGATGACGCAATCGGTGCTGAGCCGGCTCGACGAAGCGCAGGGACTGTTCCTGGCCGGCACGCCCGGCGACCTGGTGCACGTGGCCCTGGGCAGCGATCCGCAGGCGGCGCTGGCCGAGGCGAACCGGCGGCTGGGCCTGGCGCTGGCCGACGACGAGATCGACTACCTGGTGGCGCGCTATGCCGAACTGGGCCGCGATCCCACCGACGCCGAACTCTTCATGTTCGCCCAGGCCAACTCCGAGCACTGCCGGCACAAGGTGTTCAACGCCAGCTGGACGGTGGATAGCGTCGCTCAGGAGCAGACCCTGTTCGGCATGATCAAGCACACCCACCAACATTCGCCCGCGCACACCTTGTCCGCCTACAGCGACAACGCGGCGGTGATCGAAGGCAGCGAGGGTCGGCGACTGCTGACCGATCCCGATGATCGCGTGTGGCGCAGCCACGAGGAGCGCATCGACTTCGCGATCAAGGTGGAGACGCACAACCATCCCACCGCGATCGCACCGTGGCCCGGCGCGGCCACCGGCGCCGGCGGCGAGATCCGCGACGAGGGCGCCACCGGTCGCGGCGGCAAGCCGAAGGCGGGATTGACCGGTTTCTCCGTTTCCGACCTGCGCATCCCCGGTCACCCGCAGCCGTGGGAAGTGGAGCGTCCGCTGCCACCACGCATGGCCAGCGCGTTCGAGATCATGCGCGACGGCCCGCTCGGCGCCGCCGCGTTCAACAACGAGTTCGGCCGTCCATGTTTGGGCGGCTATTTCCGCAGCTTCGAAAGCGAGTCGCCCGGCCAGCCCGGCCTTCGTCGCGGCTATGACAAGCCGATCATGCTCGCTGGCGGCCTCGCCAACCTGCGTCCCGGCGATGTGCTGAAACATGCGGTGCAGCCGGGTAACAAGGTGATCGTGCTGGGCGGCCCGGCGATGTTGATCGGGCTCGGTGGCGGTGCGGCCTCGTCGGTGGCCGGCGGCGCGTCGAGTGCGGAGCTGGATTTCGCCTCGGTGCAACGCGACAACGCCGAGATGGAGCGGCGCTGCCAGCAGGTGATCGACGCCTGCTGCGCGCGCGGCGCGCGCAATCCCATCGTCAGCGTGCACGATGTCGGCGCCGGCGGCCTCTCCAACGCGATCCCGGAATTGCTCAACGACGCCGGTGTGGGCGGCGTGATCGACCTGTCGAAGATCCCCTGCGACGATCCCTCGCTGTCGCCGATGCAGGTATGGAGCAACGAATCGCAGGAACGCTACGTGCTGGCGATTGCACCGGAGGACCTCGCCGATTTCGAGGCGATGTGCCAGCGCGAACGCTGCCCGTATGCCGTCGTCGGCGACGCTACCGTCGAACGCCAGTTGGTGCTGCGCGATCCGCGCCGCGAACTCAGCGTGATCGACCTGCCGATGGACGTGCTGTTCGGCAAGCCGCCACGGATGCACCGCGACGCCAGGCGGGTGAAGCCGCGCGTCGACCTGGTGCCGGATCTGTCCGGCATCGGCATGGACGAAGCGCTGCTGCGCGTGCTGCGACTGCCCACGGTGGGCAGCAAGAGTTTCCTGATCACGATCGGCGACCGTACTGTCGGCGGCCTCAACCATCGCGATCCGATGGTCGGTCCGTGGCAGGTGCCGGTGGCCGACTGTGCGGTGACCCTGCTCGATTTCGACGGCTATGCGGGCGAGGCGATGGCGATGGCCGAGCGCGCGCCGGTCGCTTTGCTGGGCAGCGCCGACGCGGCGCGGCTGGCGGTGGGCGAGGCGATCACCAACCTGGCCGCTGCGCCGATCGCGAGCCTCGGCGAGATCCGGCTTTCGGCGAACTGGATGGCGGCGGTCAATCATCCGGGCGAGGACGCCGCGTTGTTCGACGCGGTGCGGGCGATCGGCATGGAGCTGTGTCCGGAGCTGGATATCTCGATCCCGGTCGGCAAGGACTCGCTGTCCATGCAGACGGTGTGGACGGACGGCGGGCAGGAGCAGCGCACGGTGTCGCCGGTATCGCTGGTGATCACCGGGTTCGCACGGGTCGGCGACGTGCGCCGCACACTCACGCCCCAGCTCAAGCTCGACCGTGGCGATTCCGACCTGTGGCTGATCGACCTCGCCGCCGGCCGCGACCGTCTCGGCGGTTCCGCGCTGACCCAGGTGTTCAACCGCAGTGGCGGCGTGCCGCCGGATCTGGATGACGCCAAGCGCTTGAAGGCGATGTTCGAGCTGATCCAGCAGGCGAACGCGGGCGGCCTGCTGCTGGCCTATCACGACCGTTCCGATGGTGGCGTCATCACCACCTTGCTGGAGATGGCGTTCGCCGGTCACTGCGGCCTGGAAATCCATCTGGACGGCTGGGCCGAAGCCACCTTGCGCGCGCTGTTCAACGAGGAACTGGGCGCGGTGGTGCAGGTGGCCGAAGCCAACCGCGAAGCGTTCGAGTCCTTGCTGGTGAAGTACGGCCTGGCCGCCGTCAGCCACCGCATCGGCCGCCCCAAGGAGAAGCTCGGCATCAAGCTGTTCCTCGGCGACGAGACCCTGTTCAAGTGGAACTGGAGCACCTTGTACAAGGCCTGGAACGAAACCAGCCACGCCATGCAGCGCCTGCGCGACAACCCGCTCAGTGCCGATGCGGAACTCGAATGGCGCATGGACGACGCCGATCCGGGCATCACGCCGAAGCTCAGCTTCAATCCGGCCGAGGACGTGGCGGCGACACTGATCAGCCGCGGCGAGCGCCCGCGCATCGCGGTCCTGCGCGAGCAGGGTGTCAACGGACAGGTGGAGATGGCGGCCGCGTTCAGCCGCGCCGGCTTCGACGCGGTCGACGTGCACATGTCCGACCTCGCCAGCGGGCGGGTGAAGCTGGACGACTTCCGCGGCTTCGCGGCCTGCGGCGGCTTCTCCTACGGCGACGTGCTCGGCGCGGGGCGCGGCTGGGCCACCTCGATCCTCTACAACGACATGCTGCGCGAGCAGTTCGCCGCGTTCTTCGCCGACAACAGCAAGTTTGCGCTGGGCGTGTGCAACGGCTGCCAGATGCTGGCGCAGCTGAAGGAGATCATCCCTGGTGCGCAGCACTGGCCGAAGTTCCTGCGCAACGCGTCCGAACAATACGAATCGCGCGTGGCCACGCTGGAAATCCTCGACTCGCCCAGCATCCTGTTCAAGGGCATGGCCGGTTCGCGGATACCTGTGGCTGTCGCCCACGGTGAAGGCCGGGTCACCTTCCCGCAGGTGTGCAGCCCGTCGAAGGCGAACGCGGCGGCGCGCTTTGTCGACAACCGCGGCAAGCCGACCGAGAGCTTCCCGCTCAACACGAACGGCTCGCCCGGCGGCCTGGCCGGCTTCACCGCCGCCGATGGTCGCGTGACGATCATGATGCCGCATCCCGAGCGCGTGTTCCGCAGCGTGCAACTGAGCTGGCATCCGGAAAAATGGGGCGAGGATTCGCCGTGGATGCGCATGTTCCGCAATGCGCGAGTATGGTGCGGCTGATCGGCTCCGGCTCGCGCGGGCGCTGAGCGATGGCTTGGCGCCGAACCGTTTTGACGAGCGTGCCGTGGATCCTGGCCTGGGTACTGCTGCTCGCCTTGCTGCCGTGGTGGCTGGGCCTGCCGCTGCTGCTCGCGCTGGTGGCTGCCGCCTTGTTGCTGCAGCATCGGTTGGCACCACGCCATGCCACGCTGGTGCGCCGTGCGCTGCGCTGGGGTCTGGCCGGATGGCTGCTCGCCCTGCCGCGCGCACTCGGTGGCGGCATCCCCGGCTGGGGTGCCGCCCTGCTGGGGGTGTTGGCGGGATATACCCTGCTGGCCGGACTGGAGGTCTGGCTGCAGCGGGATCAGCGACGGGCTTCCGCCACCGCGGCATCCCCTGATTGGCCCGAGCTGGCGCGTGCACCGATCGGACCGCCGGCTGAAATCATCGAGTTGCAGCCGCCAGCATGGCAACCCGCCAGTGGAGAATTGCCCGACCCGCAGGGCGGCACCGTGCATTGCCGTGCCGAGGGCTGCCGGTTCGCCGACGGGGAATGCATCGAGGCTCCCGGAACGGCCGGGTTCGCACAGGTCGGTTTCAGCCCGCAGGGTCGCTGGTTCGTCGCCTGCACGCCGGATCAGCGCGTGCTCGCACTGTGGGATCGCCAGCGCGGTCGCCGGCACCAGCTGCGTGGCTGGCAGCTGTGCGGCTGGTATCGCGAACAACCGTGGCTGAGTCGGCACGAGGGCGACATGCCGCTTGCCCTGGCCGCGGTGCTGGGCGGCGACGCAGGGAATTGATGCGTGCGGCGACGCGTTTTGCAGCGCGCTGTTTTCCCGTTCCGCGGCTGCGCGCATACTTGCGCGATGGATAACCCGGACTACCAGCGCTCCCCATTCTCGCTGGCCCTCAGCGTGATCGTGGTGGCGGCCGACAGCGGGCCGGAATTGCGCGAATGTGTGCGGCTGGTTCTTGCCTGCAGCCTGCCGCTGGAACTGATCCTGGTCGACAACGCCTCGCGTGACGGCATACCTCCCGCGATCGAACGCGCGCACCAGCACGATACCCGGCTCAAGGTGATCTACAGCCATCGCAACCTCGGCTTCGGTCGCGCCGCGAATCTCGGCGCGAAGCAGGCGCACGGACATGCCGTGCTGATCCTCAACCCCGATTGCCTGCCCCGCGAGGACGACCTGCGGCGGCTGCTGGCCTTGCAGGCGGCGCGGCCCAAGGCGGGCCTGATCGGGGCCGTGGTCTGCGATGCGGACGGACGTCCCGACCCGGCATCCTGGCGTCGCGATCCGCTGCTGCGGCGCTCGCTCAACACCATGCTCGGGCGGCACGGCGAGAAAGTGCAGATGGAGCAGGAGATTCCCGCCGCGGTGGTCGAGACCGAGGCGATCTCCGGTGCGCTGATGCTGATGACGCGCGAGATGTTCCAGCGCCTGGGCGGCTTCGACGAGAAATACTTCCTGCATTGCGAGGACCTGGACCTGTGCCGTCGCGTGCGCGACATCGGCTACCAAGTGCTGCTGGCGGGCGACGTGCGCGTGGCGCATGGCAAGGGCGGCTCCAGCCGGCACCGGCCGGTGTTCGTCAGCCGGCACAAGCATCGCGGCATGTGGCGCTGGTTCCGCAGCCACGACCCGGCGGCGCGGCGTCCGCTGGTGGCCGCCATGGTCTGGCTGGGCATCTGGTCGCATTTTTTGCTGCAGATTCCCGGCCAGTTGTGGCGGCGACTGACGCGTCGATGAGCGCGTCGCGACGTATCACCGTGCTGGCCACGCTGGGCCTGATCGCGATGACTGCGGTCTGGGGTTCCACCTTCGTGTTGATCAAGAACGTGCTGACGCGCATGCCGGTGGCGGATTTCCTGGCGGTGCGTTTCGCGATCGCCGCGCTGGCGATGCTGCTGCTGTTCGGCCGCGCGGCGTGGCGGCTGGGTACGCCGCAGATCCTGCGCGGCCTGCTGCTGGGCACGATCTTCGGTTGCGGCCAGTTGCTGCAGACCTGGGGGCTGTCACTGATCCTGCCCAGCGTCAGCGGTTTCGTCACCGGCATGTACGTGGTGTTCACGCCGATCCTGGCCTTGCTGCTGTTGCGCCAGCGCATGGCCGGCGTGGTGTGGCTGGCGGTGCTGCTGTCCACCGCGGGCCTGGCCTTGCTGTCGTTGAACGGCGTCGAGGTCGATTTAGGCGTGTGGCTCACGCTGGCCTCGGCGGCGCTGTACGCGCTGCACATCGTGTTGCTCGGGCAGTGGTCGCGCAAGGGCGAGGCATTCGGCCTGTCGGCGGTGCAGGTGCTGGCAATCGCCGTGGTCTGCACGCTCGCCACCTTGCCGCATGGCCCGATCCTGCCACCCGACGCCAGCGCGTGGGTTGCCGTGCTCTACATGGCACTCATCGCCGGTGCCGGCGCGATGCTGATGCAGACCTGGGCACAGTCGCACCTGCCGGCGACGCGCGTGGCGATCGTGATGACCACCGAACCTGTCTTCGCTGCCGCATTTGCGGTGGCGCTGGGCAGCGATGTGCTGAGCTGGCGCATGCTGGTTGGCGGTGGGCTGATCCTGGTGGCGATGTATCTGGTGGAGTTGCTGCCGCCGAAGGGGATGGCGGATGCGCTGCCGGCGGAGGCGGTGCATCACGAGGTGTGAGGGGCGGTTGTGATCTGTTCCGTCACCGCGTCGAAGGATCGGGAATCGTTCCAGTGACGCGTGTGGAGTTTGCGTCCGCTTTTTGAATCAAAAGCGTTTCGTCCTCCTGCGGAGGGCGAGTCACTTTCTCTTGAGTCGCCAAGAGAAAGTAACCAAAGAGAAGGCGACCCTCCTCGGCGCTTGCCGGGCTGCGCCCGACAAGTCCGTGAGCCGCGGCCGGGCTTTTCGACAGCACATCCATGTGCTGGCGAAAAGGAGTCGACCTCCTGTCGACCCCCCTGCGGGCCTGTCGTCCACGACTCACCGCCTCACAAGGGGGTGAAGATCAAGATCAAGATCAAGGTCAAGTTCAATGGCAACGGCTCAACCAAGCAGACTCCATCGAAATGCTACGATGCTAGACCTCATGCTCTCTCTACCCCCTACCTCACGCGTTATTTCAGGAGGGCGATGCCAGCTGGTTTTGTCGGCCAATCGCGTTCGAGTGAGCCAGGGTTTCCCCACGTTTCAGCCCAAGCAATCCTAACTTTTGGATGAGGACTGATGCCGTTGAGCTGACTGGGGTGGACGTAGGTCTTGTATTTGTCGTCGATGATCGGATGGGCCCACCGCATCAACTGGGCTTGCCCACAGAGGATGATCCTAGGGGTGGTTTCTAGTATCTCTTGGTTGAATGCGTAGCCAACCTTGATCGCTTGCTCGTGCGTTGACTTTGCGAATTGCTTGCCGTCCGGCTTGACATAACAGGCGTTGAAGAAAACGACGCCCACGTCCCGAAGCGCATGAAACAGTTTGATGGGGTCACCACCTCGGGCTTGTTCTGCCCTCCAATCAACGCCCAGGGCTTCAAGCACATAGCGTCCAGAGCACGTGTGATTCGCCTGTCCCGCCCAAGTCTCTTTGCAGAATGCGATGCCGGTGGGCTCTTGGGGGAATGCATCCTTGCCAAGAATCACCAATTGGATCGCCACACCGCTTTGAAGGATTTGCTGTTTATATGCTTGCGTTGCTTCCGACGGCTGCATGACTGATCCCGGTTCCACGGCCTTCGGTCTTACCTGTCGCCGGCTCATCCGATGCGACTGGCTTTTTATACACTAGCTTCATCACTTTCGGCCGACCAACATATGCTGCCGTTCCCTAAATGCCTTGATCTTCTTGACGACCAAGGCACTTACCCGTCGACTGCCGTCCAACTTCTTGGTTTGCCGTCCGATGCCATCGGCTCCCTGCCCGTTTTCAGCGGCCATTTACACTGGTTGGCAGGGGATTCAGGAACACAAGCAGGGTTCCAGCCCGCGTTCGTGTTCGTGATTTGGAACGACACCTTGACGGAAACGCTCACCGTTCAGCTGGCAACGCCAGGTTTCCGGTCCATTGTTTTGATCCTGCACGGTCCGGATCAGGCACCGCCCGCCACACTCAACGGGCGGCCCCTGGCGCATTTCCGCTTTGACGGCACGCCGCTTGATGCGGTTCTGAGTCTGATTGCGCCGCTGGTGCTGCCGCTTATTTACAGATCGGTCGTCTGCGTAGCACTGGAAGACTACGAATATCTCTTTGCCCGAGGTGGCCGGCTGCGATGTTTGGGGAAAACCTGGGGTGAAGATATGGATGTGTGCTTTGCTGAGCTGGCGTGGCAGCTTGGCGAAGCCAAGAGCCTGGCGGGCTGCAATGACAGGTTGCTGACGTCGATCTTGGTTCCATCGTCTATGTGCGCACTTTCGGTGGCTGATCGCGTGGCTGCGGTGGTGCAGCGAGCCAATGGGTGCGGGGAGCCGTCTTGGCTGATTTCCACGCTGGTGCATCAGGAAGTGACCATCAGGCTCTGCGCCTACGCAGTCGAGCCGGCTGATAAGCTGTAACGGGTCATCGGACGACACCATCGGGGGGATGGAAGCATGCAGATCGTTGAATGCCACCACTGTCACACGAAAAACAGGATCCCCGGATTTCGCTTGGGCGCACGGGCGACGTGCGGAAAGTGCAAGGTTTTCCTACCGGAACCCAAGTGGCTAACAGTTACCCGGGATGTGCGCGTCACAATGCGGACACACTGGGTTTTCCTTGCTGGCGCTGGCGTCCTACTCGCCGGATATTTCCTGCTGCCATTGCTTAACGAACCCAGAGGGACCGCGGTTGAGCCAGGTTGGGCTCCACCAACTTTACCAAAGCCTTCGATCGCCTCCACCCGGCAGCAGCCCCCTCCACGGGACCCGTTCGTTGGTCCGGTTGCACCCTTGAGGATCGATATAGCCCCGGTCATGACGTGCGTGCCGCGCCACGTCAAGTCAGGCGCTAGACGGCTCTACTCAAAAGCACCTGCACGTGTGCCACTGAAAATCACTACCCCCGTAGGTGACAATTTCTTGTTCAAACTGGTGCCCACTGGGACTAAAAAGGTGGTCATGACTGCCTACATTGCGGGTGGCGACACGCGCACGTTCCGAGTGCCCGAAGGCACCTACTCCATTTACTTTGCTCAGGGCCAGGTCTGGTGTGGTTTCAGGGATGCTTTCGGCAAGGGCAATACAAAGCTTATGGAGCTTTCTGGGGAATTTGCGTTCACCAGCACGGTTGTGCCCGGTGTGGGGACAAACTACGAGGGTGAAGAGATCGACGTTACCCCGAAACTGGAAGGTAACCTGCGTTCACATGAGGTGTCTGACGCCGATTTTTCAGACCTGGTGCCTGCGGGGCCAGCGACGCCCTCAAACGAAAACAAATAGACGCTCACAACAGACGTTTCCCTGGATCTTCGCGCGGGAGCGGTCGGTGGCCGGCGAGAGTCAAAGACACTGAATGATGGAAGTCAGGAAGACCCAGACCAACACGGAGCGGGCCGGCGCTCTATCGTGTGCGCTCGTGAGTCAGATCTGAGCTTGCCCGCGTTCGGTAGACACTTAGCAAACAGCTTCTGCCTCGGTCTGAACCGGCGTGCGATAGCCGTTGCGGTTGCGGTTGATCTTGATCTTGACCTTCATTCCCTTGTGAGGCGGTGAGTCGTGGACGACAGGCCCGCAGGGGCGCCGGCATGGATGCCGGCGCCTTTTCGCCAGGACAGGAGTCCTGTCGAAAAGCCCGGCCGCGGCTCACGGACTTGTCGGGCGCAGCCCGGCAAGCGCCGAGGAGGGTCGCCTTCTCTTGGTTACTTCTCTTGGCGACTCAAGAGAAGTGACTCGCCCGCCGCAGGCGGACGAAACGCCTTTGACTCGACTTGCGCCTTCGGCGCGCACCGCGGGCACGCCGACTGCAGCACGACCACCAAGCCGCGACGAGGCGATCGTCGCAGGCTCGACATGGCCGGCGCGGGTTTGCCGGCCGACATTGGCCATCCCCGCGGTGAGCGATCCGCTTGACGCCAACCCGCGCCATGGTCACGCTTCGCCAATGAATCTCATGCTGCTCCGCAATGCGCTGGTCTACGCCCCCGAACCGCTGGGTCACCAGCATCTTCTGCTCGGTGGCGGCCGCATCCTGTGGATGGGCGTCGAACTGGCGGATCTGCCCAGCGCGCTGTCGGTGGAAACGATCGACCTGGAAGGGCGCCGGCTGCTGCCCGGACTGATCGACGCGCATGTGCACGTCACCGGCGGTGGTGGTGAGGCGGGTTTTCGCACGCGGGTGCCGCCGCAGGTGCTGTCGCGATTCACCCGCGCCGGCATCACCACGGTGGTCGGCCTGCTCGGCACCGATGACGTGGCGCGCGGGCCGCAGGATCTGCTGGCCACGGTATATGCGCTGCGCGAGGAAGGTTTGAGCGCGTTCGCGTTCAGCGGTGGTTACCACGTGCCACCGCGCACCTTGACCGGCAGCGTGCGTGGGGACCTGGTCTTCATCGAGGCCTTGATCGGCCTCGGCGAGGTGGCGATCAGCGATCACCGCTCCAGCCAGCCGACCCTCGACGAATTGTTGCGGCTGGCGGCCGATGCGCACGTGGCGGGGCTGATGACCGGCAAGGCCGGCATCGTGCACCTGCATCTGGGCGACGGGCCGCGCGGGCTGGAGCTGGTGCGCCAGGCACTGGCACAGAGCGAGCTGCCGCCGCGGGTGTTCCAGCCGACCCACGTGAACCGGCGCAAGGCGTTGTTCGATGAGGCGCTGGCGCTGGCCGCACAGGGTTGCACGGTCGACCTCACCGCGTTCCCGGTGGAGCAGGGCGAGGACGCCTGGAGCGCGGCCGACGGCTTGCTGCGTTACCTGGACAGCGGCGCGCCGGCCGGACACATCACGATCAGCTCGGATGCCGGTGGCTGCCTGCCGGTGTTCGACGGCGACGGCCACGTCTGCCGCATGGGCGTGGGCGAGTCCGGCGCGCTGCTGGAGACCTTGAACGAACTGCTCCACCGCGGCGTGCCGCTGGAGCGTGCGCTGCCGGCGTTCACCAGCAACCCCGCACGCCTGCTGCGGCTGGCGGCCAAGGGCCGCATCGCGGTCGACGCCGACGCGGATCTGCTGGTGCTGGACGCCGCGGGTGCCGCGCATCACGTCATCGCCGGCGGCATCGTGCACCTGCGCCACGGCGGCATCGAGCGGCGCGGCATGTTCGAGCCGGCGGACTGACCCCCGGCAAGCGGTGCGATACACTGCACGGACGCGCCCCGGGCGCTTGAGAACAAGGCAAATCCGTACATGTGTCCAAGCAAGGTCCGAGAGGGCGAGCAACGCGGCTGGATCGTCCCGATCGGCGGCGCCGAGCGGAAAGAGAACGACGCACGCATCCTGGAACGTTTCGTCAACCTGTGCGGCGGCAGCGACGCCGATATCGTGGTGATTCCGACGGCGAGCCAGTTGCCCGACACCGGGGCGCGCTACGAGGAAATCTTCACCGGGCTCGGTGCCGGTCGCGTCACCGCGCTGGATTTCGACACGCGCCGCGACACCGGCGAAGCCAATCGCCTGCGCCGCATCGAACAGGCCAGCGGCATCTTCTTCACCGGCGGCAACCAGCTGCGCATCGCCACCCTGATCGGCGGCACCCCGATCGCGAAACTGATCCGCACGCGCAATGCCGAAGGCGTGCACGTGGGCGGCACCAGCGCGGGCGCCAGCATCCTCAGCGAGCACATGATCGCGTTCGGCAAGGAAGGCTCGTCGCCCACCGCCGGCAGCGTGCGGCTGGCGCCGGGGCTGGGCCTGACCAATCGCTTCGTGATCGACCAGCATTTTCGCCAGCGCGACCGGCTCGGCCGGCTGCTGGCCGCACTGGCCTACAACCCGTTCGCGATCGGCATCGGCCTGGACGAGGACACCGCCGCGTTTATCCGCCCGGACAACACGCTGGAGGTCGAGGGCAGCGGCGCGGTCACCGTGGTCGATGCCGGCGAGCTGCAGTTTTCCTCGATGGACCGCGCCGACGAGGATCAGCCGATCTGCCTGCTCGGTCTCAAGATCCACATCCTCACCGCCGGCGCGACCTTCAACCTGCACACGCGGCGCGCCTCCTCCGGCACGCTGGCGGTCAACAAGAACGCCCACTGAAGCAAGCGCGCCGGGCATGCGCCTGAAAGGAAATCGCCAGGAGTTTCACAGCAGGCTGCCGGTCGGCCGACGCACCGGATGGAAGCCGAAGAAGATCGACATCCGTTTCAGTTGACGAGCCTGCGGGCTTGGGGAGATCAGGTCATGCGCATACTCGAGCGTTCCGTTTTCGTCGGCCCATCGCTGTACGCGCATTT
This sequence comes from Rhodanobacter sp. B05, assembly GCF_002001085.1. Taxonomy (GTDB): domain Bacteria; phylum Pseudomonadota; class Gammaproteobacteria; order Xanthomonadales; family Rhodanobacteraceae; genus Rhodanobacter. The sequence continues at coordinate 97,696 of NZ_MUNU01000016.1, read as the reverse complement.
CCCGGTGATCCGGCTGGAGCTGGATCTGGGCGAGCTCGAGCAGTGGCCGACAGGCAAGCTCGGGGCGCCGTTCGTCGATGGCCTGGTCGCGGCCCTGCCGGGGCTGGCCGAGCACGGCTGCTCGTACCGAGAGCCGGGCGGCTTCATCCGGCGCATGCGCGAAGGCGAGGGCACCTGGCTCGGTCACGTGCTGGAACACGTGGCGATCGAGCTGCAGAACGTCGCCGGCGAGGACGTCACCTTCGGCAAGACCCGCAGCGCCGATCGACCCGGCGTGTATTCGGTGGTCTACGAATACGTGCAGAAGGACGAAGGCATTGCCGCCGGCGAGCTGGCCTTGCGCCTGCTGTGCTCGCTGCTGCCGGCCGAACTGCAGCCACGCGGCAGCGTGCCGGACGACTGGGAATGGACGGCCGCACGCGACCAGTTCATCCGCTACGCCCAGCGCGGTGCGCTGGGACCCTCGACCGCCTCGCTGGTGCGCGCGGCCGAGCAGCGCGGCATTCCGTGGCTGCGCCTGAACCAGCAATCGCTGGTGCAGCTCGGCCACGGCAAGTACCAGCAGCGCATCCAGGCCACCGTCACCGGCAAGACGCCGCACATCGCGGTGGAGCTGGCCAGCGACAAGGAGGAAACCAACAAGATCCTCGCCTCGCTCGGCCTGCCGGTGCCCAAGCAGGAGCTGGTGCAAAGCGAGGAGGGCGCGCTGCGCGCTGCGCGCCGGCTCGGCTTTCCGGTGGTGACCAAACCGTATAACGGCAATCACGGCCGCGGCATCTCGATCCGCCTGATGAGCGACGACGAAGTGCGCGCCGGCTTCGTCGCCGCGCGCGAGCATTCGCGTTCGGTCATCGTCGAGAATTTCCTCGAAGGCGACGACCATCGCCTGCTGGTCGTCAACAACGAGCTGGTCGCCGCGACCAGGCGCACGCCCGGGCATGTCGTCGGCGACGGCACCCGCACGATCGCGCAACTCGTCGAGATCGTGAACGCCGATCCGCGCCGCGGCGTCGGCCACGAAAAAGTGCTGACGCGGCTCGAACTCGACCGCGAAGCGGCGATGATGATGGATCGCGTCGGCTACACGGCCGAGTCGATCCCGCAAGCCGGCGAGACGGTGTTCCTGCGCTCGACCGCGAACCTTTCCACCGGCGGCACCGCCACCGACGTCACCGACATCATCCATCCGGACAACCGCGACATGGCGGTGCGCGCGATCCGCGCGATCGGGCTGGACGTGGGCGGGGTGGACTTCCTCACCATCAACATCGCCGAGAGCTACAAGAAGATCGGCGGCGGCATCTGCGAGGTCAATGCCGCGCCCGGCTTCCGCATGCACGTGAGCCCCAGCGAGGGCACCCCGCGCGACGCGGCGGGGCCGGTGATCGACCTGCTGTTTCCGCCGGGCACGCCGGCGCGGGTGCCGATCGCCGCGATCACCGGCACGAATGGCAAGACCACCACCGCGCGCATGCTTGCGCACATCACCAAGATGGCCGGCTACACGCCCGGCCTCACCACCACCGACGGCGTCTACATAGACGGCCAGCGCACGGTCGAGGGCGACATGACCGGGCCGGTGTCGGCGCGCATGGTGCTGGCCGACCCGCATATCGACATCGCCGTGCTGGAGACCGCGCGCGGCGGCCTGCTGCGCGCCGGCATGGGCGTGCCGACGGTGAACGTGGGCGCGGTGCTCAACGTGCAGTCCGATCACCTGGGCCTGAAGGGCATCGACACGCTGGAGCAGCTGGCCGAGGTCAAGCGCATCGTGGTCGAAGTGGCCACCGACTGCGCGGTGCTCAACGCCGACGATCCGAACGTGCTGAAGATGTCCGGCTATACCGATGCGAAAGTGATTTGCTACGTCACCATGAACCCCTCGCACGCGCTGGTGCGCGAGCATGTGCGCGCCGGCGGCCGTGCCTGCGCGCTCGAGGCCGGCGTCAACGGCGCGATGATCACGCTGTACGACAAGGGCAGCCACATCCCGCTGCTGTGGACGCACCTGATCCCCGCCACGCTGGAAGGTCGCGCGCTGCACAACGTGCAGAACGCGATGGTCGCCGCGGCAATGGCGTTCTCGCTGGGCATCAAGCTGGACGCGATCCGCCAGGGCCTGCGCACGTTCGACACCACGTTCTTCCAGGCGCCGGGACGCATGAACGTGTACAGCGAGCATCCGTTCAAGGTGCTGTTCGACTATGGCCACAACGCGAACGCGGTGGCGGTGATGGCCGACCTTGCCGGGCGTCTCGACGTGACCGGCCACCGCATCGTGGTGCTGGCCGGCCCCGGCGATCGGCGCGACGAGGATCTGGTGGCGATCGCCGACGCGGTAGCCGGCCGTTTCGATCATTACATCTGTCGCCGCGACGATGCCTTGCGCGGTCGCGATGGCGACGAGGTGCCGGGCATCCTGTCGCGCGCGCTGCGTGCGGCCGGCGTGCCGGAGGCGGCGATCTCGATCATTCCCGACGAGCAGGAGGCGATCGATGCCGCGCTGCGCATGGGTCGCCCCGGCGACCTGCTGCTGGTGTTCGCCGATGCGCTGGTGCGTTCGTGGAAGCAGATCATCAAGTTCCGTCCCGAGGGCGCTCCAGCGCCGCATGACGAACGCGCGCCGGCGGTGGTGCAACCCGCGGCGATCGAACCCGTGTTCGACGAGTCCAGTTTCAGCGAGCTCGGCGGGCTGGTGCGCGACGAGCGCGGCGTGCGCTTCTCGCGCGAGAGTGACGATTGAGCACGCTTCCCGAGTTCACGCCGTTCGACGATTCGCGTCGGCTCACCGGTTTCAACCTGTACTTCGGCGATGTCGGCGCCGTGCTGGAGACCCGTGGCGCGCCGCCGGACGAGGCGGCGTTGCAGGCCTGGGATGCGGCCGTGCAACGGGCATGTGACGCACTCGGCTGGCCGGCGGCGGCACGCGTGGCGCGGCCACACGCCAGCGGTGCATCGCTGGCCTTCGCCGCGCCGCTGGATCAGCTGTTCTGCGCCACCGAAGTCAACGAGTGGGCCTGGTGTTGCGCCCACGAGGCGCAGCACGGGCCGATCGCCGCGCGCTGGCATGCGCCCGGTCATCCGGCGCTGTGGGATGAGGCGGCTGCGATGGAAACCCTGCACGCGCTGGCCGCGGCGGAACGCCAGCCGGCGCTGGTGCGGCTGGTGCGCGCGGCGGAGCGGCGCGCTCTGCCGGTGCTGATCGACGACGAGCAACTCTCGATCGGTGCCGGCGACGGCGCGGCCTGCTGGCCGCTCACGCAGCTGCCGTTGGCCGAGACGCTGGACTGGACCTCCCTGCACGCGGTGCCGGTGGCGCTGGTCACCGGCTCCAACGGCAAGACCACCACGGTGAGACTGCTGTCCGCGATGGCGCAGGCGCACGGCTGGCACACAGGTCACAGCTGCACCGATGGCGTGTTCGTCGACGGCCGGGCGATCGAAGCGGGCGACTATTCCGGACCGGCCGGTGCGCGCGTGGTGCTGCGCGCGGCCGACGTGCAGGCGGCGATCCTGGAGACCGCGCGCGGCGGGCTGCTGCGGCGCGGGCTGGCGGTGCAGCAGGCGCAGGTCGCGGTGGTCACCAATGTCAGCGACGATCATTTCGGCGAGTACGGCATCCACGACCTGGCTGGCCTGGCCGCGGTCAAGCTGACTGTCGCCAGGGCGCTCGGCGATAGCGGTCTGCTCGTGCTCAATGCGGACGACGATTTGCTGGCGGCGCAATCGACCGACCTCGCCTGCCCGATCGGCTGGTTCGCGCAGGACGATGCGCATCCGCGGCTGCAGGCGGCGCGCGAACAGGGCGGCGCCACCTGCACGGTGCGCGACGGGCAACTCTGTCTGTCCTGGCGCGGGCGGCAGCACGACCTCGGTGCCGTCACCGCGATGCCGCTCAGCTTTGCAGGTCGTGCCCGCTACAACATCGCCAACCTCGCCGCCGCCGCGCTCGCCGCCGCCGCGCTGGGCATCGGCGTGGCGACCATCGCCGCCAGCTTGCTGCAGTTCGGCCGCGCGCGCGCGGACAATCCCGGCCGCTTGCAGCATTGGCAGTTCGGTTCGCTGCGCGTGTTCGTCGACTACGCGCATAATCCCGAAGGCCTGCATGGCCTGCTCGATGTGGCAACCGCGCAAGGCGGTGGCCGGCTCGGTTTGCTGCTGGGTCAGGCCGGCAATCGCGAAGAATCGGCGATCCGTGAACTGGCCTCGATGGCCGCCAGGTTCAGGCCTGCGCGCGTGCTGCTGAAGGATATAGAAGGCTATCTGCGCGGCCGCCCGGCCGGCGAGGTGGCGGCCATTCTGCGCCAACAGCTGCAGGACGATGGCGTGCCCGCCGACGCCATCGGCGTGTGTCTGGACGAAATGGCTGCCGTGCGCGACTTGCTGACCTGGGCGCAGGCCGGCGATGTGCTGGTGCTGCCCACCCACGGCGTGGCGGCACGCCACGCGGCGCGGGCCCTGCTCGACAGCTTGCAGACACAGGGCTGGCAACCGGGCCTGCGCCTGCCGCCCGTCTGAAGCTCGCTATCGCGGCTCGCGCGGCTGCAGCGCGATGCGCACCAGGTAGACGATGATCACGACGTTGCCGATCAGGGTAGCCAGCTTGAGCCAGCCGAAGTGGTACAGCGTCTCATACAGCTCCAGCGGAATCAGCGAGCCGGTGGCGATCACCGTGAACCACTCGGCCCAGTGCTTGCCCAGCCACAGCCCGATGCCCTCGATCCCGAACAGCACCGCATAGCCCAGCGCCACCAGCCCCACGGCCACGAATTTGCTGGGGCCGAAGTCCTGCAGCAGCTCGACCAGTTTCCAGCGCAGGCCGTTGCTGTCAGCCAGCGACAAATGCTCCAGCCAGCGCACCAGCCGATCGAAATTCTGTTCGTGATAGAAGTGGAATGCTGCCAGCGCCACCAGCAGCAGGCACGAGGTCTTGATGATCTCGTAGATCGCGATCACGCGCAGGCCGGCGTGATGCTGGCGGGGGGCAGCTGCCGCGGGGGCGTCGGTGGATTCGGGGAGGGGCATCGGTGGTAGCTGGATGGACAGTCGCTATTGTCGCCGATCCGGGCCGCTTGAGGTGTGCGTGATGGCATGGCCTGGCGGAACCGGCGGGTCAGCGCGGCTGCGTGCCTTCGGCAAGGTTCTGCTACGCAGGCAGGTTTGCCCTGCTGAGGTTTGTCAGCGGTCAATGCCCGCCAGCAGCGCCGTGAAGCGCGGGTGGTCGTGCAGCGAATCGAGCTCGCTGTCGTGCTCCATCCAGGCGGCATCGCCCCAGCCCAGTTCCACCGCCTTTTCCAGCAGCGCGATAGCGCGGTCGGCGTCGCCTTGCATGGCATAGAAACAGGCGCCGTTGTACAGCACCACCGGCTCGTCGCGTCCCTGGGTCAGGGCCTGTTCGCTCATGGTGACGGCTTTCTGCTTCTCGCCGACCTGGCCGAGGTTGTTGGCGCCGATCTGCAGCGCGCGCGTGTCGTGGGGGTTCAACTTGAGATGCCGTTCGACGGTGTTGAGCAGGCCCAGGCGTGCCTTCATTTCATCCTGCTTCCGGCCGAGCGAGGCATAAGCCTGGGCCAGGAAAACCGGCGCCTGGTAGTCGGCCGGATTGACTTCCATCGCTTTCAGGTAGAGCTGGGCGGCCTTTCCGAAATCTCCTTGCGAGGAGCAGGCCAGCCCGTAGTAGTAATAGGCCTCGAAGAGGTTGGGGTTGAGCGCGATCGCGGCATCGAATTCCAGCGTGGCCTCGTTGTACCGTTCGCTGATGAACATGGCCAGGCCGCGCGAGGCATGCGCCTCGGCCGAATCCGCATCGAGTGCCAGGGCCTGTTCGCTGGCCCGGTTGGCCCGCGCCGCGTTCTCGGCGCTGGCTTCGGCGTAGCGGTAAAGCATCGAGAAGGCGTCGGCCATGCCGGCATACGCCAGCGCGTATTTGGAGTCCACCGCAATCGCCTGCTCGAACATGCGGATCGCATGTTCGTAGTCGCGCCGCGCCATCGAGTACATGTAGCTGCGGCCGCGCAGGTAGTAGTCGTAGGCTTCCGGGTCGGAGGTGGCGACAAATTGCATCGCGCGGCGCTCCCTGGGCGTCAGCGTCACCTGCAGCGCCTTGACGATGCTGTGGGCGATGTCGTCCTGGATCGCGAACACGTCCTTCATCTCGCGATCGTAGGTTTCCGACCACAGGTGCGAATCGGACGCCGCGTCGATCAACTGTCCGGTGATCCGCACGTGTTCGCCGACGCGACGCACGCTGCCCTCCAGCACGATGTCGACGCCGAGCTCCTGCGCGACGGCGGGAATGCTGACCTGCCTGCCCTTGAAGTTGAACGCGGACGTGCGCGAGGCCACCTTCAACTGCGGCAGTTTGCTCAGCAGGTTGAGGATCTCCTCGGAAATGCCGTCGCTGAAGTATTCGTTGTCCGCGTCGCCGCTCATGTTGACGAAGGGCAACACGGCGATGGTGCGGCGGTCGGATTCGGGCTTCGCCATGGCCGGTGCGGGCGCTTCGACGGTCGTTGTCGCGGCGATCGACGGGGCTGCCGTCCGCCCGGCGCCCGCATCGGCGTCCTTGTCCGGCGATGACGGCATGGTCTTCTCCATGCCGCGCGGGCCCAGATCGAACATCCAGCCCATGATCACCGCGATCGGGAAGCCCAGCCCGATCAGCACGATGACCAGCTTGACCGACCAGTCCGGCAGGTTCAGCGGAGGCAGCACGGTGGAGGCGACTTCGATGATGATCCAGCCGACGACGACATAGACCACCGCCACGCGGATCACGCGGCGGCGACGCAGTTCCCCGAAAAAGGTGCCGAAGGCCGATGTGGTGGCGGGTTCGCTCATGCGTCATTCCACGCATACGCCCGCCCGTCAGGCGTGGCTGTCATGGCAGCATCGGAGTACCCGGTCGGAACCATGTCCCCTCGCACAGGTGACCCATACCGGGGCGAGTCTACTCCCGCCGGTTGCGATAGTGGCCATCTGCGATAGTGGCCATCCGGGGGCAAGCCCTGCCTTGACGGTGTCTCCGCAAAGCTTCGCCGCGGCGCAAGTACCCGGGTCACTGCGCAGGGGGTGGCGTCACTACCGTGTTCTGGTCCTGCATGATCAACCATCGCGTGCCGCGCTTGACCAAAACGAACGTACGTATGTGCTGTTCGTTCACGTGCCTCATGCCGTCGGGGCTGGTGAACGTGCTCATGCGACTGGTCACGGTCGCCACCGCCGCATCCTTGTTCGCAAAGCGCACATCCAGCTTTTCGATGTTGTCCGACACGCCGCTCAGAAACGTGCCATGCACTTCATGCAACTCCTTGAGCACCTCGGCGCGCCCGTGGGTCCGGCTGCCATAGGGATTGATGTGGTTCCAGTCGTCGGTGGTGAAATCATTGGCGTGGCCGAACCCGTGGGAGTTGAAGGCGGCGTAGAACGCCTGGACCGTCTGGCGCACGGACGCCTCGGAAGCGGAGGTTTGCGCGGGCGCGATGGTGGGCAGGGCCAGCATGACAAGGGCGACGATGAGAGATTTCATGGTTTCTCCAAAGATTCAATGAGTCCAACGCTGGAAACCAGGGATCACCATTGACAGGGTTTTCATACCCTGTTTTGCCATGTTTCCGGTGGTGGCCAGGCATGCGTGTCCAGCCTTCCTGCGCATTCACCGGCAACTTGATATCAAGGCGACCCGCATTCCCACGCACGCGCGGTCAACAACACCGCCCACCGCCTCCCTTGTATCGCGCCTCCTGTCGCTCGCGGAAGAACTCCTCGTAGCTGGGCAACTTGCGTTCCGGATGATGCTCACGCAGGTGCTGCAGGTAGACGTCGTAGTCGGGCACGCCGCAGCACAGGCGGGCGGTCTGCACCGCCCACTTGCGCAAGGCTTGAAGGGTGGCTTTCATCTCAGCCGGCCACGCTGCTCAGCGCCACGTACGGTTCCTCGTGCGCGGTCGGGTGGTTGGTCTGCCAGGCCTTGATCAGCGCGCGCAAGGAGAACAGCACCATCGCCACGATCAGCGCCATGAACAGGCCGGTGAGCGCCATGTCGACGTAGTTGTTGGTGACGATCTGTTGCATCGCGGCGGTGGACTTGGCCGGGGCCAGCAACTGGCCCTGCTGCAGCGCGGCTGAGTACTTGCTGGCGGCGGCGGTGAAGCTGATCGGGCCGACCAGCTTTTCGTAGCCGGCGGTGAGCGTGCAGACGATCAGCCACAGCGCGGGAATGCCCGGCACCCACACGAAGCGCTCGCGCTTGAGCGTCACCACCACCACCGTGGCCAGCATCAGCGCGATCGCGGCGAGCATCTGGTTGGCGATGCCGAACAGCGGCCACAGTGTGTTGATGCCGCCCAGCGGATCGACCGCGCCCTGGTACAGGAAGTAGCCCCACAGGAACACGCAGATCGCGGTGGCCAGCAGGTTGCCGGTCCACGACGCGGTTTCCTGCAATGGCTTGTGGATCAGGCCGGCGATCTCCTGGATCATGAAGCGGCCGACGCGGGTGCCGGCATCCACCGTGGTCAGGATGAACAGCGCTTCGAACAGGATCGCGTAGTGGTACCAGAACGCCATCATGCCGCCGCCGGGCAGGATGTTGTGCAGCAGCTGGGCCATACCCACGGCCAGCGTCGGCGCACCGCCGGCGCGGCTGAGGATGGTGTTCTCGCCGATGTTTTTGGCCGTCTGGATCAACTCATCCGGGGTCACCACGAAGCCCCACTGGCTGATCGTGGTGGCCGCGTCCTGCACCGTGGTGCCGATGATCGCGCCGGGCGAATTCATCGCGAAGTACACGCCCGGGTGCAGCGAGGCGGCGGCGACCAGCGCCATGATCGCCACGAACGCTTCCATCAGCATGCCGCCGTAACCGACCAGACGCGCCTGGCCTTCGTTGGCGAGCAGCTTGGGCGTGGTGCCGGAGGCGATGATCGAATGCCAGCCGGACACCGCGCCGCAGGCGATGGTGATGAACAGGAACGGGAACAGGTTGCCGGAGAACACCGGGCCGCTGCCGTCGATGAACTTTGTCACCGCCGGCATCTGCAGCATCGGCGCGGACAGGAAGATCGCCAGCGCCAGCAGCGCGATGGTGCCGATCTTGAGGAAGGTGGACAGGTAATCGCGCGGCGCCAGCAGCAGCCACACCGGCAGTACCGAGGCGCAGAAGCCGTAGGCGATCAGCAGCCAGGCCAGCGCCTTGGCGTCGAAGTCGAACAGTGTGGCGAGTGCTGGCGTGTCGTACACGATCTTGCCGAACCAGATCGAGGCGAGCAGCAGCACCAGGCCGATGATCGACACTTCCAGGATGCGCCCCGGCCGGAACCAGCGCAGATAGCCGCCCATCAGCAACGCGATCGGGATCGTGCAGGCCACGGTGAACGTGCCCCACGGGCTGTGCGTGAGCGCCTTGACCACCACCAGCGCCAGCACCGCCAGCACGATCATCATCAGCACCAGCACGCCGATCATCGCCACGATGCCGGGCAGCGGCCCCAGCTCCTGGCGCAGCATGTGACCGAGCGAACGGGCGTCGCGGCGCAGCGACAGGCCGAGGATCATGAAGTCCTGCACCGCGCCGGCGAACACCACGCCGAACAGGATCCAGATCGTGCCGGGCAGGTAACCCATTTGCGCCGCCAGCACCGGGCCGACCAGCGGACCCGCGCCGGCGATGGCGGCGAAGTGGTGGCCGAACACCACCCACTTGTCGGTGGGCACGTAGTCGAGGCCATCGTTGCGCAGCACCGAAGGCGGCGCGCGGGTGGGGTCCAGCCTGAGCACCGAGTGCTCGACGAACTTGCCGTAGTAGCGGTAGCCGATCACGAAGATCGCGATCGAGGCGGCGACCAGCCAGATCGCATTGATCGGCTCGCCGCGCCTGAGCGCCACCACGCCGAGGCAGAACGCCCCGACGATGGCGATGGCAACCCACAGGATCCTGCTGGCCGGGCTGGTCTGACGGGAGGTGACGGCTTGCATGGACGGTTCTCCTCGACGGTATGGCAAGAGTCGTCCCGCAGGCCGCGGCGGTCAATGCCGGATCGCGCCTGTTCGTATCGGCCATGGGGCGGCCCGCCGGGTGGAAAGTCACGGTTTCGAAGGGCGTACACTGACTCTTCGTTCGGCCACCCAGGAGCTAGTCATGAACATCCGGATTCGTTATGTCGTGCTTGGTCTCGCGTTTGCCGCCGCCACCCTGCCGGCGGCCGCCGCCGGCACCGGCCAGTTCAAGGATCTGCTGAACAAGGTCAAGTCGTCGACGCACGGTTCGAACTCATCTCTCGGCAGCGGCCTGCCTGACAGCGACATCGCCTCCGGCCTCAAGGAGGCGCTGGCCAAGGGCACCACCAACGCGATCAACAGCCTGGGCCGTGACGGCGGCTTCTGGAACAACCCGAAGGTGCGCATTCCGCTGCCGGGCAAGGTTGAACAGGCGGCCAAACTGGCGCGCAAGCTCGGCCAGGGCGCCAAGGTGGATGCGTTCGAACTGAGCATGAACCGCGCCGCGGAAAAGGCGGTACCGCAGGTGGCGCAGATCTTCGGCGACGCGATCCGCAAGATGAGCTTGAGCGACGCGCGCGGCATCCTCACCGGCGGCGATCACGCGGCCACCGATTATTTCCGCCGCGTGGCCGGCGATGCGCTGACTGCGCGCATCCATCCGATCGTGGTCAAGGCCACCGACAGCGTCGGGGTCACCCAGAAGTACAAGTCGTTCACCGCCGGCAGCAGTGGTGGCGAGCTGGGTGGCATGCTGGGCAAGTTCGGTGGCGGCAAGTCGAACAAGGGCGGCAGCTCGCTGGACCTGGACAACTACGTGACCGAAAAGACCATCGATGGCCTGTTCACCGAAATCGGCGCCGAGGAGCAATCGATCCGCACCAACCCCGGCGCGCGCACCACCGACCTGCTGAAGAAGGTGTTCGGCGGCCATTGAACCCGTGTTGAACCCGCTTGCGGGTTCAACAAAATCAACACGACGCTCTGGCTCTGTGTTTTTGCAGTTGAACGCTGAAGCACGTGGCTTGCATTGGCCTGCATCGACCCTAAATTACCGGGAGATGGCGATTCCACGTCGAGGCTTATAGATGATCCGCGACATCCTGAAAATGGGCGACCCCCGCTTGCTGCGCATCGCGCCGCAGGTGCCGGCGGCGATGTTCGGCAGCACCGAACTCGACACGCTGATCGCCGACATGTTCGAGACCATGCACGATGCCGGCGGCGTGGGCCTGGCCGCACCGCAGATCGGCGTCGACCTGCAACTGGTGATCTTCGGCTTCGAGCATTCGGAGCGCTACCCGGAGGCACCGGAAGTGCCGCAGACGATCCTGCTCAACCCGGTGATCACGCCCCTCTCGCAGGACATGGAGGAGGGCTGGGAAGGTTGTCTCTCGGTGCCTGGCCTGCGCGGGGCGGTGAGCCGGTATTCGCTGATCCGTTACGAGGGCGTCGGCCCGCGCGGCGAGCGGATCGAGCGCACGGCGGAAGGCTTCCACGCCCGCGTGGTGCAGCACGAGTGCGATCATCTGATCGGCCGGCTGTACCCTTCGCGCATCACCGATTTCAGCAAGTTCGGGTATACCGAGGTGCTTTTTCCGGGGCAAGAGATCGGAGACGAGTGATGCGCGCGATCTGGCATGGCACGGTGCTCGCCGAGAGCGACGATACCGTGGTGGTGGAGCGTAACCATTATTTTCCCGTCGACTCGTTGCGGCGCGAGCATTTCCGGGACAGCGATCATCACAGCACCTGTCCCTGGAAGGGACTGGCCAGCTATTACGACGTGGTCGTGGACGATGCAGTGAACGCGAACGCCGCCTGGTATTACCCGCAGCCCAAAGAGGCGGCGAAGGAGATCAGGGCGCGCGTGGCGTTCTGGAAGGGCGTCGAGGTCACCGCTTGAATCGGTCGCCGTTGCGTTGCGCGCCGATGGAACGGCCATGCCGCTGCCATGCCTGTCGGGATCACGCCCGCAGCGGACATGGTCATCGCGCCTGACCCTCGCCACGATACGCGCAACCCCGGCATCGATCTGCTGCGGGGCCTGGCGATCGTGCTGGTGGTGTTCAACCACCTTGGCTTGCGCATTCCGTTGAAGCAGACCGCCTTGGCCGACGTGCTGCCGGCCTGGTTTCTGAGCCGCTTGAACTACAACGGCTATGAGGCCGTGTTCGTGTTCTTCGTGATCTCGGGGTTCCTGATCGCGGGCAATGCGCTGCGCCGCTGGGGCGGCCTCGAGCGGATTGACATGCGCACGTTTTACGCGCGGCGCTTCGCGCGCATCGTGCCCTGCCTGCTGGCGCTGGTTGGCCTGCTCAGCGTGCTGCATCTGCTGGCCGTGCCGGATTACACGATCAGCCGCCCCGGCCAGTCCCTGCCGGGTGCGATCTGGTCCGCCATCGGTCTGCATCTGAACTGGTACGAGGGGCGCACCGGTTATCTGCCGGGGAACTGGGACGTGCTGTGGTCGCTGTCGATCGAGGAAGTGTTCTACATCGGCTTTCCGCTGGTTTGTCTGCTGACGCGCCGGCGCTGGGTGCTGGTGCCGCTGCTGGCCCTGCTCGCGCTGTCGATGCCGTGGACGCACGCTGCCTTGAGCGGCAACGAGATCTGGCAGGAGAAGGCCTACCTGCCGGGAATGTCGGCGATTGCGATCGGCGTGCTCGGTGCGTTGCTGGCGGCGCGCGCGGCCACGCTTGCGCCACGCACGGTCCGCCTGCTGGGATGGTTGGGGGCGATCGGTCTCACGGCAGCCACCATCGACGGGGCGGTGATGTGGCAGCAGCTGCGCGACGGATACATGCTGTTGCTGGCGTTGTCGGCGCTGTGCCTGCTGCTGGCCTGCGAGCAACGCCAGCGGCGTGGTCCATGGCAGGCGTGGCACGGCCTGGACTGGCTGCGTTCGTGGGGGCGCCTGAGCTACGAGGTCTACCTCAGCCACATGTTCGTGGTGTTCGCGGTGGTGCGGCTGTTCAAGCTCGCGGGCGGCGACATGCGGCTGGGTTTTCTCTGGTATCTGCTGACGCTGCCGCTGTGCTGGTTGCTCGGCGCGATGGTGGAACGCTGGCTGTCTGCACCATGCGAACGCTGGCTGCGTGCCAGGCTGTCCGGCGCCCGGGACAAATCCCGGGTGCTGACGACGTCCGTGGCGGATTGAGCCCAACGCGCAGTCCATGGCTGCGCGTTGGGCCGATGCTTGTCGTCAGTGCTTCTGCGCCTGCGCGGCCTTGGCCGCCGATGCCGCGTCATCGAGTTGCCAGGCTGGCTTGTTCGTCCCGTCGTAGTTCAGCATCGCGCGCGGCAGGCCGTCCTTGCCGTTGATCTGGATGTGGGCGCTGTTGGCATCGGTGCCCAATTCAATCGCCGTGTCCTTCGCCCTGGGATCGCCATAGTTGATGATCATTCCGGCAAAACCCTCCTTGTCATCGACCATCATGCCGATCGCATCATAAGGGGGGGTGGCCCGGTCCAGCGCGACACCGACGCGGCCCATGCCCAGGAAGCCCATGCCGCCGCGCTCATTGCCTTTCGTGTCGTACAGCGTCATGCCGTAACCGTCGCCACCATTGTGTCGCGGGTAGCTCTTGCCGCCAATGAATGGCGCCGGCATCTGCCCGACGGCGAGCCGGTCCGCGCCGGTTGCACCAAGGAAGATGATGCCGTCGGAGCGATCGTCCTTGCGGGTTCGGTCCGTGCTGGCCGGCACCGGTGCGCCGATCAGGATGCGGTCGTGCCCTTGCGCGTCGGTGATCACCAGGCCTTGTGCGCGGAGAATCGTGTTCGGCTTGCCTGGCGCATCCGGCTTGCGCAGCAGGGATACGGCAGCCAGCGCAACCACCGCCAGCAGGGCGATGATCACCAGGATGCGCAAGCGGCCTACTTCCCGTTGCAGGCGGTTCCAGTCTTCCATGCGGACATCGGTCTGTGCGGACATGCGTTGTCTTCCTTTCGCGGTTGGGGATGCTGCGCCGGGCCATCGCGACGTGACATGTTGCGGACAGGTACGCAGACCTTGAAGGTTACAACGGTCGCGGGCGCTGCCGCACGCGGAAACATCGGATAACAGGCAATGGCGTAGAGTGGGACCGGGGCGGAATCCCGCTCGGGAGAAATTCGGTGAAGAAAGAAGATGAGACACACATGCAGATCGTCTCGGCGGATATCAGCTCGGAGTCGCTGACCGGCATGGTGATCTTCCGGCCGCATTGCGTGTCGCGCGCGGGGCGCAACGTGGCGGAAGCGGGCAAGAGCGGCAACTGGTATGCCTTGCGCCCGGCCGAGGTGCGTAGTTTTGCGCGCGCCTTGCTCGATGCCGCGGATGCGCTCGATCTGAAAACGAAGATGCAGCACGCGGCGAAGTCCGCCGCAGTGTGACCGTTGCGCCGGCGACCTGCCGGCGCATGATCCTCTCAGCCGTGCCGATGACGATTGATGGTGTCGCGCAATTCGTTGGCGGCGGCACGCGCGGCCAGCGCGAAGTCGTCGCCATGTCCGGCGTAGAGGATCGCTCGTGACGAGCTGATCATCAGGCCCGTGCCGGCGGCCGTGCGGCCATGGCGCAGCACCGCTTCCACGTCGCCGCCCTGGGCACCGATGCCGGGCACCAGCAGCGGCATGTCGCCGACCACGGCGCGCACCTTGCCAAGTTCTTCGGGCCATGTTGCTCCGGTGACCAGGGCGCAGTTGCCGTTGCCGTTCCAGTCGCGCGCGATGGTTTCGGCCACGCGCAGGTACAGCGGCTGGCCGCCGCAATCCAGCGCCTGGAAATCCGCACCGCCGGGATTGGAGGTGCGACAGAGCAGGATCACGCCCTTGTCGGCACGATCGAGGAACGGCTGGATCGAGTCGCGGCCGAGGTACGGATTCAGCGTGACTGCGTCGGCCTGGTAGCGCTCGAAGACCTCGGTCGCGTAGTGCTGCGCCGTGCTGCCGATGTCGCCGCGCTTGGCGTCGAGGATTACCGGCACATCGGGATGCTTCGCGTGGATGTGCGCGATCAACCGTTCCAGCGCCTCTTCGGCGCGCAGCGCGGCGAAGTGCGCGATCTGCGGCTTGAACGCGCAGGCGAGGTCGGCGGTGGCGTCGACGATGGCGGCGCAGAACGCGAACACCGCGTCGGGTGTGTCGCGCAGGTGGGAGGGAAATTTCGCCGGTTCCGGATCGAGGCCCACGCAGACCAGCGAGTCGTGGTTCTTCCAGGCCTGTTGCAGGGATTGCATGAAGTGCATCGGAATCTCCATGGGTCCATTCCCTTCTCCCTTCGGCGACTGAAAGGAGTCCCCTTGTGGGTGAGAAGGTGCCCCGAAGGGGCGGATGAGGGTACGAGCGAAGCGAAGGTTGGACTTTGCAACGGATATCAAGATACCGCTCCGGCCGAACCCTCACCCCAACCCCTCTCCCGGAGGGAGAGGGGCTCAAGCGGCGTTACGCCAGCTTCTTGTACTTCACCCGGTGCGGCCGCGCGCCTTCCTCGCCGAGGCGGCGCTTCTTGTCGGCCTCGTACTCGTTGTAGTTGCCGGGGAAGAACTCGACGTGCGAGTCGCCTTCGAACGCGATGATGTGGGTGGCGATGCGGTCGAGGAACCAGCGGTCATGCGAGATCACGATGGCGCTGCCGGGGAACTCCAGCAGCGCGTCTTCCAGCGCGCGCAGGGTTTCCACGTCGAGATCGTTGGACGGCTCATCGAGCAGCAGCACGTTGCCGCCCTGCAGCAGGGTCTTGGCCATGTGCAGGCGGCCACGCTCACCGCCGGACAGGCTGCCGACGATCTTCTGCTGGTCGGTGCCCTTGAAGTTGAAGCGGCCGATGTAGGCGCGCGACTGGATCTCGAAGCTGCCGATGGTGAGGATGTCCGAACCGCCGGACACTTCCTGCCACACGTTGTTCTTCGGGTCGAGCGCGTCGCGCGACTGGTCGACGTAGGCCAGCTTGGTGGTGTGGCCCAGCTTCACCTCGCCCGAGTCGGGCGTTTCCTTGCCCATGATCATCTTCATCAGGGTGGATTTGCCGGCGCCGTTGGGGCCGATCACGCCGATGATGGCACCCGGCGGCACCTTGAACGACAGGTCCTCGATCAGCACGCGGTCGCCGAACGACTTGGTCACGTTCTGGAACTCGATCACTTCCTGGCCCAGGCGCTCGCCCGGCGGGATGAAGATCTCGTTGGTCTCGTTGCGGCGCTGGTAGTCGACCGAGTTCAGTTCCTCGAAGCGGGCCAGGCGGGCCTTGCCCTTGGACTGGCGGCCCTTGGCGGCCGAACGCACCCACTCCAGTTCCTTCGCGATCGCCTTCTGGCGCGACTTCTCGGTGTTGGCTTCCTGCTTCAGGCGGGCGTCTTTCTGCTCCAGCCATTCGGTGTAGTTGCCCTTCCACGGAATGCCGCGGCCGCGATCGAGTTCGAGGATCCACTCGGCGGCGTTGTCGAGGAAGTAGCGGTCATGGGTGACCGCGACCACGGTGCCGGGATAGTCGTGCAGGAATTTCTCCAGCCAGTCCACCGATTCGGCGTCCAGATGGTTGGTCGGTTCGTCCAGCAGCAGCATGTCGGGCTTGGACAGCAGCAGGCGGCACAGCGCCACGCGGCGCTTCTCGCCACCGGATAGCGGGCCGATGACCGCGTCCCACGGTGGCAGGCGCAGCGCATCGGCGGCCACTTCCAGCTGGCGCTCCAGCGCATGGGCGTCGTTGGCGGCCAGCAGGTTTTCCAGTTTTTCCTGTTCCTTGGCCAGCTTGTCGAAATCCGCACCGTCCTCGGCATAGGCGGCGTAGACCTCTTCCAGCCGCTTCTGCGCATCGAGGATTTCCGAGACGCCTTCCTCGACCACGTCGCGCACGGTCTTTGCCGGGTTCAGGTCCGGCTCCTGTGCCAGGTAGCCGATCTTGGTGCCCGGCTGCGCGCGCGCCTCGCCCTGGAAGTCGGTGTCCACGCCGGCCATGATCCGCAGCACGGTGGACTTGCCCGCGCCGTTGACGCCGAGCAGGCCGATCTTGGCGCCGGGGAAGAAGCTGAGCGAGATGTCCTTGATGATCTGGCGCTTCGGCGGGACGATCTTGCTGACCCCGTTCATGGTGAAGATGTACTGCGAACTCATGCAACCTCCGAAGGCGGGCGCCGCGCCGCCTGCAAGGTCGGCACGGAAAGGGGAATTCGTCAAACCGCACATTATAGCGGCTTGTGGCGTCGTACCGATGCCGCTGCCCGGAACGGCCAGGCGGTGGCTGCAAAGGCCCGGCAGCGCTACACTTTCCGGCTAAACCCGCACCCCACCTGCCGAGGCCAGAATGTTCCCGAAGAACTGCACGATTGCCGGTTACGACGACGAGCTGGCCAAGGCCATCGCGGACGAGGGCCAGCGCCAGGAAGACCACGTCGAGCTGATCGCCTCGGAGAACTACGCCAGCCCGCGGGTGATGGAAGCGCAGGGCTCCAAGCTCACCAACAAGTACGCCGAGGGTTATCCGGGCAAGCGCTACTACGGCGGCTGCGAGTACGTGGACGTGGCCGAGAAGCTGGCGATCGAGCGGCTGAAGCAGCTGTTCGACTGCGACTACGCCAACGTGCAGCCGCATTCGGGCTCGCAGGCCAACCAGGCCGTGTATCTGGCCTTGCTGCAGCCGGGCGACACCATCCTCGGCATGTCGCTGGCGCATGGCGGCCATCTCACCCACGGCGCCAAGGTCAATATTTCCGGCAAACTGTTCCACGCAGTGCAGTACGGCGTCGACGAGCACGGCCTGATCGATTATGACGAAGTGCAGCGGCTGGCCACCGAGCACCAGCCGAAGATGCTGGTCGGCGGCTTCAGCGCCTACTCGCAAGTGGTCGACTGGGCGCGCATGCGCCAGATCGCCGATTCGGTCGGCGCGATCTTCTTCGTCGACATGGCTCACGTCGCCGGGCTGGTCGCCGCCGGCGTGTACCCCAGCCCGCTGCCGCATGCGCACGTGGTCACCTCGACCACCCACAAGACCCTGCGCGGTCCGCGCGGCGGCCTCATCGCGGCCAAGGGAGCCGGCGAGGAGATCGAGAAGAAGCTGCAATCGATCGTGTTCCCCGGCATCCAGGGCGGTCCGCTGATGCACGTGATCGCGGCCAAGGCGGTGGCGTTCAAGGAAGCACTGGAGCCGGGATTCAAGACGTACCAGGCGCAGGTCGTGAAGAACGCCAAGGCGATGGCGAAAACCTTCATCCAGCGCGGCTACAAGATCGTCTCCGGCGGCACCGAGAACCACCTGATGCTGGTCGACATGATCGGCAAGGAAGTCACCGGCAAGGCGGCCGAGGAAGCACTCGGCAACGCGCACATCACGGTCAACAAGAACGCTGTGCCGAACGACCCGCGCAAGCCCTTCGTCACTTCCGGCCTGCGCATCGGCACGCCTGCCGTCACCACCCGCGGCTATCTGGAAGCCGATTGCATCGAGCTGACCAACTGGATCTGCGACGTGCTGGATGCGCCGGGTGACGAGGTGGTGATTGCCCGCGTGCGCGATGCGGTGACGGCGCAGTGCAAGAAATTCCCGGTGTATGGCTGAGATGCCGGGATTCGGGATTGGGGATTCGGGATTCGGAAGAGCCTGGGTCTCCGCGAGCTCGTGCTTTTCCCGAATCCCGAATCTCCAATCCCGAATCCCGGCTCCATAGATGCATTGCCCCTTCTGCCAGCACGAAGACACCCGCGTGATCGACTCGCGCCTGACCGAGGACGGGTCGAGCGTGCGGCGTCGGCGCGAGTGCCCGCAGTGCGGCGAGCGTTTCAACACCTACGAAACCGCCGAGCTGAAGTTGCCGACGGTGGTGAAGAGCGGCGAGCGGCGCGAGGTGTTCGACGAACGCAAGCTCAGGGTGAGTTTCGAGCGCGCGCTGCAGAAGCGGCCGGTGGCCAGCCACGACGTCGACAGCTCGGTGCGCACGATCGTCAACGACCTGCGCAAGAGCGGCGAGCGCGAAGTGCCGTCGCGCCAGGTCGGCGAGCTGGTGATGCGCGAGCTGAAGAATCTGGATCAGGTGGCCTACGTGCGCTTCGCCTCGGTCTATCGCAAGTTCGAGGACGTGCACGCGTTCCGCGAGGAGATCGAGAAGCTGGAGCGCGATCTGCCCGGGCTGTCCGAACTGCAGCTGCCACTGCTCGGTGGCGGCAAGCGCGGCAAGTGAGCGCCGGCCGGTTCGCATGGTGAGCCTCGACCGCCTCCGCGAACTTGCCATGCGATTGCCGCAGGCGGAGGAGCTCGACCACTTCGGTACGCCATCGTTCCGCGTGCGCGGCAAGATCTTCGCCCAGTTCTCGCGCGGCAGCAGCGATGCCATTTTCAAGTTCTCCCTCGATGAACTCGATGTGCTGCGCATGTCCGCCGGCGACCTGTTCGTACCCGACCCGAGTTGGGGCAAGCATGGTTGGACGCATGTGCGCATCGCGGAGATGGACGAGGCCTGGGTGGATCAGTTGCTGCGCGATGCATGGCGTCGGGTGACGCCGAAGAAAATGCATGGCGAGCTGGAGGATGGCGAGTGAGCGAAGCGGTTTTTTCGGCGATCGATCATCTGCACATGGCTCACGCGCTGCGCCTGGCCGAGCGCGGGCTGTTCACGACCCAGCCCAATCCGCGCGTCGGTTGCGTGATCGCGCTGGGTGACCAGGTCGTGGGCACGGGGTTCCATGCGCGTGTCGGCGAGCCACACGCGGAGGTGTACGCCTTGCGCGCGGCGGGCGAGGGTGCGCGAGGAGCCACCGCTTACGTGACGCTGGAGCCCTGCGCGCATCAGGGCCGCACGCCGCCTTGCGCCGATGCGCTGATCGCCGCGGGTATCCGGCGCGTGGTGATTGCCAGCGAGGATCCATTTCCGCAGGTCAACGGCCGCGGTATCGGCAAGTTGCGTGCGGCAGGTGTCATGGTCGAGGCAGGCCTGATGCGCGAGGCGGCACGCGAACTCAACGCGGGGTTTTTCAGCCGGATCGAGCGCGGTCGTCCGTTCGTGCGGGTGAAGCTGGCGATGAGCCTGGACGGGCGCACCGCGCTGGCCAACGGCGAATCGAAGTGGATCACCGGTGAGGCGGCGCGTGCCGACGTGCAGCGCTGGCGCGCGCGCAGCTCGGCGATTCTCGGCGGCAGCGGCACCGTACTGGCCGACGATCCGCGGTTCACCGTGCGGCTGCCGCAGGACGAGGAGTTCATGCCGCCGTTGCGCGTGATCCTCGATCGCCAGTTGCGCACGCCGGCCGGCAGCCACGTGCTGGATGGCTCGATGCCGACCCTGCTGCTGCATGGCGCGGCAGCATCGTGCGCCGACCAGCGCTTTACGCGGGTCGAGCGGGTCGCGCTGGCGACGCACGACGAAGCCCTGGATTTGCGCGCGGTGCTGGCCCTGCTGGCCGGCCGCGGCTGCAACGAAGTCCATGTCGAGGCCGGTCCGACGTTGTGCGGAGCCTTGTTCGCCGCCGGCCTGGTCGACGAACTACTGCTCTACGTCGCGCCGTTGCTGCTCGGTGACGGCGCGCGCCCACTGCTGCATTTGCCCACGCTCAATGACATGGCCCGGCGCTGGCAGTTGCAGATGGTCGACCAGCGCATGCTGGGCCGGGACATCCGTCTGCGCCTGCGGCCGAACTGACTGCATCGCACCTCTCCAGGAAGTCTCGAATAACTGCCTTCTCTGGTCATGCCCGCGACTTTCGACAGCCGAATGGCTGGTCAAGCGCACTGCCACCTGCACTATTTCCAGACGGGCTCTGCCGCGAGCGGCCGTTGAATATTCCGCCCGTGCACACCGCTCCGAAAACACCCCCAACCGTCATTCCGGCGAAGGCCGGAATCGCTTTTCAACAGCGAAGCCGGTCATCCGCTTTAGCGAAGCGGGTCATCGCTTTTCAATAACGAAGCAAGTCATCGCATTTTCGCGAGGCAGCATCCGGTGATACCGCGGGAGTGCGATTCCGGCCTACGCCGGAATGACGATATGGGGGCGACTGCCTCAATGCAGGCAAGCGGGAAAGTGCGGCAATGCGGCGATGTCGCGCGGATCGTGCTGGATTACCACCCGCGCATGCGCCCGCGCGGCGATCGCTTCGAACCGGTCCATCGACGCCAGCGTGGCGGCACGGTCGACGTTGATCCTGGGCACGCGCCGCAATCGGCGGGCTTCATCGCTGTGATAGAGGTCACCACTGAGCAGCACCACACCGGCGTGCGGCAGGCGCAGCTGCAGTGCCTGATGGCCGGGCGTGTGGCCGGGGAGTAACAGCAATTCCACGCTGCCGTCGCCGAAGACGTCGGTGTCGCCATCGACGAGGCGGATCCTTGCATTCCGGTAGGCGCTGACCGGCGCCAGTGATTCGAACGGCGGCGGCGTGGCGCTGGTCGCGGCGGCCAGCTCCCGGCGCTGCAAGATCCAGGTGGCGTGGCGGAACAGGTTGGCGTTGCCGGTGTGGTCGATGTGCCAGTGCGAGAACGCCAGGTAGTCGATATCGGACGGTTTCAGGCCCAGTGTCTTCAGCTGGTCGACCAGCTTGACCCGCACGCTGCCATGGATGCCGGGGGCAAAATCGATGCCGTTCGGGCGGTCGGCGATGGCGTCGCCCAGGCCGGTCTCCCACAGCAGGATGCCTTTCGGGTGGCGGATCAGGAAGCACGGCACCGACATCGTGCCAGGCCTGCCGTCCAGCGCGCCGCTGTCGTCGAACATGCCCATGTCGCGCGCGTCGATGCGGCCGCAGTCGAACACGTACAGGCGGATATCGGCCGGTGCGCCGGCGGCGTGGACGAACGTGGCGAGTGCCACCAGCAGCATGGACAGCAGGCCGCGCGTGACGCGGGACAGGGAAAGGATGATGCGCATCGGCGGCTCTCAGCGGTTGAAGTCGATGGCGAGCTTGCCGAAGTGGCGGCCGGCGACGAGGTGCTCGAACGCCTCGCGCAGTTCGGTGAAACCGTAGACGTGGTCGATCACCGGTTCCAGGCCCGTGGCCTCGATGGCGGCGACCATGCGCTCGTGCGCTTCCAGCGGTGCCACCGAAATGCCCTGCAGGCGCACGCGCTTGAGCACCACCGGGGTCAGCGGCAGCGTCGCCTCGTTGCCGCCGAGCCAGCCGAGGATGGCGACGAAACCGTGCATGCGCACCGCCTCCAGCGACTGCGCCAGGGTGGCCGCGCCGATCGTCTCGACCACCACGTCCACGCCTGCGCCGCCGCTCGCCTCGCGCACCAGCGCACCCCACTGCGGGTGGATCCTGCAGTTGATGCCGATGTCGGCACCCAGCGCCTTCGCGCGTTCCAGCTTGTCGTCGCTGGACGACAGCACGATCGCCCGCGCTCCGCGCAGCTTGGCGAATTGCAACGCGAACAGCGACACGCCGCCGGTGCCCAGCAGCAGCACGGTCTGGCCGGTGGTGACGTGCGCTTGCTCCAGTACCTGCCAGGCGGTAAGCGCAGCAATCGGCAGCGTGGCCGCCTGCACGGCGGAGAGGTGGGCCGGTGCGCGCGCCAGCGAATACTGGTCGAAGCAGGCCAGTTCGCGCATCACGCCCGGCTCGGGGCCGCCGATCTCGGCGCCTTCCCATTCCGGCCGCATCGCGCCGGCGATCCAGCGCGACTTGTAGAACGTGGTGACGCGGTCGCCGGGCTTGAAACGGATGACGTCTGCGCCGACCTCCAGCACCGTGCCGGCGCCGTCGGACACCGGCGCGATCGGCAACGGCACGCCGCGATAGAGATCGCCGTTGACTACCATGTGGTCGCGGTAATTGAGCGAGGCCGCCTCCATCCGCACCAGCACCTCGTGGGGGCCGGGACGCGGGGCGGGCAGGTCGACCAGATCGAGATGATCGAGGCCGAACGCGGAAAGCTGGATGGCACGCATGGCATGACTCCTTGAAAATTGGAATGGAGGATTGGAATGCGGGCATGGTCGCGCCGCGGAGACTCGGTGATAATCCACACGAATGGGCAATCTTCTGTTCCTTCAATGAATCAATCTTTCGACCTCACGCCGACCCGCCTGCGCGAACTGCGCGCGTTCGCCGCTGCTGCGCGGCGGCTCAACTTTTCGCGGGCGGCGCTGGAGGTCGGCTGCACGCCGTCGGTGCTGAGCCGGCGCATCGCGACGCTGGAGGAGGCCGTGGGCGCGCGGCTGTTCCTGCGCACCACGCGGCGCATGGCGCTGACCGCGCGCGGCGAGCAGTTGCTGGCGCAGTGGCAGCGCATGGAAACGGTGATGGCCGAACTGGCGGCCGACCTGCGACCGACGGATGGCGGACTGTCCGGCCACCTGTGCGTGCACTTGCCCGGTAGCTTCGGCCGTCATCGCGTGGCGCCGCTGCTGGCCGGCTTCATGCGCGAATACCCCGGGGTACGCGTCGAGACGGTATACGACGACATCTATGTCGACATGGTGACCGGCAGGGTCGACCTGGCCCTGCGGCTGGGGCGATTGGCCGATGTGCAACTGGTGGCGCACCGGGTGGGCACGATGCGCGTGTTTCCCTGCGCCTCGCCCGACTATCTGGCCTCGGCGCCGCCGCTGCACGACCCGGCCGAACTGAAGGCGCACCGCTGCATCACCTTCAGCGGCTATCGCCGCGGCACGTTGTGGTCGTTCAGCCGGCAGCGCCAGCAGCGCGCGGTGCGCATCGAGCCGGTGCTCACCTGCAACGACGCGCAGGCCATTCGCGACGCCGTGCTGGCCGGGGTCGGGGTCGGATTGCAGGGCGACTACATGGCCGACGCGCTGGTCGCGGAGAGGCGGCTGGTCGACCTGTTCCCTGACTGGAAGCTGCCGTCCTTCCCGATCCACCTGCTGTGGCTGCCTGGTGCGGATCGTACGCCGGCACTGCGCGCGCTGATCGACCATCTGGCCCAGGGGCTGGCCACGTGAGCGTTCCGGCCGTGATCGTGCACATGAAAACGCTGCTTCCCCGTGGCGCCGCCGGGTTCTCCCGGCGATGGTGCTAGACTTCCGCCGCCGGTGGTCCGGCATTGCACGACGTCTTCAGGGCGGGGCGAAATTCCCCACCGGCGGTAGGCCTTCCAAGGCGAGCCCGCGAGCGCTTCCGGCCATGCCGGAAGGTCAGCAGATCCGGTCGAATGCCGGAGCCGACGGTTGGAAGCGGGCGACCGCTTCCTCACAGTCCGGATAAAGAGAAGACGGCAGGGCGGGCGCTTCACGGCGCGCGCCTGGCCTCATGCCTTGAGGCGTACTCGCTCAACTTCATGCGGGATACGTTTCATGAAAGCCATCCATCCGCGGCACCGCATCGCCCTCCATCCGGAGGTGCACTGATGTTCACCGGCATCATTCAGACCGTAGGCCGTATCGTGCGGCTCGAACCGCGCGGCGGCGACGTGCGTCTGCACGTCGATACCGCTGATCTCGATCTCGCCGACGTGCAGCTCGGCGACTCGATCGCCGTCTCCGGCGTGTGCCTCACCGCGATCACGCTGGAGCCGCGCGGCTTCAGTGCCGATGTTTCCAACGAGACGCTGTCGCTGACCTCGCTCGGCCAGCTGAAGGCGGGCGACCCGGTGAACCTGGAAAAGGCGCTGCGCCTGTCTGACCGGCTCGGCGGGCATCTGGTCTCCGGCCACGTCGACGGCCTTGGCAAGGTGGCGTCGATCACGCCCGACGGTCGCTCGCAGCGCTGGACGTTCGAGGTGCCGGCGGCAATCACGCGCTACATCGCCGCGAAAGGCTCGGTCTGCATCGACGGCACCAGCCTCACCGTCAACGAAGTCGCCGGGTCACGATTCGGCGTCAACCTGATCCCGCATACGGTCGAGCACACGGCATTCCACGCGCGCCGCGTGGGTGATGCGGTGAACATCGAGGTGGATGTGGTGGCGCGCTATATCGAACGGCTGCTGTCCAGTGGCGAGACACCGCGGCTGGACGAGGCGTTTCTCAAGCAGCACGGCTTCGCCTGATTGTGATTGAACCCCTCTCCCATCGGGAGAGGGGTAGGGGTGAGGGTCCGGGCTGGCCCGAACATCTCGCTCCGCCCGAACCCTCATCCGCCCCTGCGGGGCACCTTCTCCCAAGGGGAGAAGGGATCAAACGACCCGGACACTCACATGCCCTTCAACACCATTCCCGAAATCCTCGAAGACATTCGCGCCGGCCGCATGGTCGTGATCCTCGACGACGAGGACCGCGAGAACGAGGGCGACCTGATCATGGCCGCCGAGAAAGTGCGCGCCGAGGACATCAACTTCATGGTGCGCGAGGCGCGCGGCCTGGTCTGCGTCACGCTGACCGAGCAGCGCACGCGCCAGCTCGGCCTGCGCCCGATGGTCAGCGACAACACCTCGTCGTACCACACCAACTTCACCGTCTCGATCGAGGCGGCCGTAGGCGTCACCACCGGCATCTCGGCGCATGACCGCGCGCGCACGATCCAGGTGGCGGTGAAGGTGGATGCGAAGCCGCAGGACCTGGCCCAGCCTGGCCATATCTTCCCGTTGACCGCGCAGCCGGGCGGTGTGCTCACCCGCGCCGGCCACACCGAGGCCGGCTGCGACCTGGCCGCGCTGGCCGGGCTGGAACCGTCGGCGGTGCTGATCGAAGTGCTGCATGAAGACGGCTCGATGGCGCGTCGGCCCGAGCTGGAAATCTTCGCGGCCAAGCACGGCCTGAAGATCGGCTCGATCGCCGACCTGATCCGCTACCGGCTGGAAACCGAGAAGACCGTGCAGCGCGTGCACGAGGAAGACGTGCAGACCGAGTTCGGCACGTTCCGGCTGGTGGCCTATCGCGACGTGATCCGTCGCGGCCTGCATTTCGCCCTGGTGCGCGGCGCGGTCGACGACGGTGCGCCGGTGCTGTCGCGCGTGCACGTGCGCAACACCTTGTCCGATGTGCTGCACCTCAAGCGCGACGACCTCGGCCTCACCGTGACTTCGGCATTGCGCCGCATCGCTGACGAGGGTCGCGGCGTGTTGCTGGTGCTGTCCGGCGAGGACACGCCTGAGGCCTTGCTGGCACGGCTGCAGGGCCAGCCCAGTACGCAGGCGCCGGAGGATGCGCAGCAGCAGGAGTGGCGTCAGCTTGGCCTGGGGGCCCAGATCCTCGGTGACCTTGGCGTGCACCAGCTGCGTGTGCTGGGTACGCCGCGCAAGCTGGTGGGCCTGGGTGGCTTCGGGCTGGAGGTGGTCGAGTACGTGTGAATGAAAGGGCGGGACGGTTCACCGGTCGGATCAGGCGCAGGCGGGGGCCGGCTCGCGCACGCGCAGGGTGAACAGGCCGGCCAGCAGCAGGCTGGCTCCGCCCAGACCCAGCGCATAGATGGGCTGGTTGTGGAAGCACAGGCGCAGCAGCAGGCCGAGCACACTGGCTGCCATCAATTGCGGGATCACGATGAAGAAATTGAAGATGCCCATGTAGACGCCCATCTTCTGCGCCGGCAGGTTATCCGACAGCATCGCGTAGGGCAGCGACAGGATCGAGGCCCAGGCCACGCCCACGCCGACCATCGACAGCAGCAGCCAGTCGGGATCGCGAATGAACAGGAACGAGAGCAGCCCCGCGCCGCCCAGCCACAGATTGACCAGGTGGCTCCAGCGAAGGCCGATGCGGCGCACCAGCAACGGGATCACAATCGCCGCCAGCGCGGCGAAGCCGTTGTAGGCGCCCATCAGCACGCCGACCCAGTTGGCACCCGTGTTGTAGGCGACCGAATGCGGATCGCTGCTGCCGAACTGCACGGCGGTCACCGCCGGCGTGGTGAAGATCCACATCGCGAACAGCGCGAACCACGAGAAGAACTGCACGATCGCGAGCCGACGCATCGCGTCCGGCATGCTGTACAGATCGCCCATCACCTGGCGCAACATGCCCTGGCTGTGGCTGAAGGCGAGCCAGGCGAACAGCGCGCCAAATGCCAGCAGGCCGCCGGCGAGTACGTACAGCTCTTTTTCCAGGCCGAAGTGGCGAATGGCGAGCAGTACCAGCAGGCCGACGGCGAGCAGCAGCAGGCCGGGTCGCCAGGCGCGCGAGCTGTCGATCGGCAGCGGTTCGGCCGCGTCGTCGAAATCGCGCAATTGCTCGGGTGGGTATTCGCGGGTGGAAAGCACGGTCCACAGCACCGTGCCCATCAACATCAAGCCTCCGGCATAGAACGCATATTTGACGGTGTCCGGAATGGCACCGTCGGGCGCGACGTTGCTGAAACCTGCCTTGGTCAGCATCCACGGCATCAGCGAAGCGACTACCGCGCCGACGCCGATGAACACACTTTGCATCGAGAAGCCGAGCGGGCGCTGGTGTTCCGGCAGCTGGTCGCCCACGAACGCGCGAAACGGCTCCATCGACACGTTGAACGAGGCGTCCATGATCCACAGCAGGCCGGCCGCGACCCAGAGTGCGGGCGAGTTGGGCATCGCCAGCAGGGCCAGCGTGGCCAGGATCGCGCCGGCCAGGAAATACGGGCGCCGGCGGCCCAGCCGATTCCAGGTGCGATCCGAGTAGTGGCCGATGATCGGTTGCACGATCAATCCGGTGAGCGGCGCGGCCACCCACAGGATCGGGATGTCGTTCACGTTGGCACCCAGCGTCTGGAAGATCCGGCTGACGTTGGCGTTCTGCAGCGCAAAGCCGAACTGGATCCCCAGGAAACCGAAGCACATGTTCCAGATCTGCCAGAACGACAGCTCGGGTTTTCTGCTCATGGTGTCGGAGTTCCCGTCGCCAGTGGCGCAATCCGCAGGTCGTCGACGTCGGCCTGGTTCAGCGGCCCGTCGATGCCGCCGGCACCGCCCGTGTAGTGCGCGAAGTGTTGCAGGTAACTCATGTTGAAACCGTCCTCCAGCGCGAACGTGCAGCGGGCGTTGGCGCTGGCGGTGAACTCGGCATAAGTCGATTGCTGCGTGCCCACGCTGTGCGGCATGACCAGCGGCACGCGCTGCGCGGCGCCGCCGTCGCAGCCGATCGCCAGCCATTTCACCGCGGCGGTGACGCCGGTGTTGATCGGGCCGTTCGCATTGCGGTAGTCCACCCATACGCGATAGCTGCCGCCGGCCGGCGCGACCCAGTGGCGCGGCCAGCCGCCGCTGACCTTGTCGGTTGCGCCGACGCAGGTGGCCGGGCTGGGCAGGGACTCCAGGCCGTGCCCATCGACGCGCGTGGCGCGCACGCAAGTGAGGCCGCCGATACGCGGCAGCGTGCCGTTGCCATCGATCACACTGGCGCGCCGACCGTTGACATAAAGCTGAAGCTTGCCGTCGCCCTTGACGGTCCAGTGGTCGCCATCGTCCGCTAGCGTCGGCGCCGTCGGCGCGACGGGGGCGTACAGCGGTGCGCCGGTGCGCAGAGGCGCCGCGTCCACCTGTACCGCCTTCAGCACCACGGTGGTCTGCTTGCCCTGGGTGGCGGCGTGATCGGCGATCAGCAGGTTGCCGTGGCGCCGTGTAGGCAGTTTCAGCGTGATCTGGCGATCGGGCAAGTTCAACGTGATCGCGCTGCGCTTGCCGAACAGCATCGGCACCAGCGCGGTGGGCAGTTTCGGTTGCACGCGGCCGTCTTCTTCAAGGCCGAACACGCCTTCGGTCACCACGTCCAGATACGCCGCCACCGACCACAGCTGGCGCGGCGAATTGACCACCGGGCCACTGAGCTTGCCGTCATCGACATGCTGGCCCTGGGTCAGCAGTTCGTAGTTTTCCATGTTGGAGCCGTACAGCGCCGCGCCGCGCAGCACCGATTCGATCTCGTGAGCGATGCGTACGGGGTCGTTGACCGTGCGCGCAGCGCGCAGCGCGTAGGCGCTGACGAACGGCCAGATCGCGCGATTGTGGTAGATCGGCTGGTCGCTGCGTTCGGGCCACATCACCGGGCTGCCGGCCGGCCAGGTCGGATAGTTCGCCAGTGTCTGGTGTGCGCGCTCGCCATCGGCCACGCCACTAATGACGGCCAGCGAGATGCCGAGCAGGTCGTAGGTGTCCACCGGAGTGCCGTCGCCGCCGATGTAGCTCATGTACATGCCGCGATCGGCGCGCCAGAAATGTGCGTTGATGGCCTGCTTCAAGGCAGCTGCCTGCGCGTGGTAATCCGTTGCAGCGGCGGTTTCGTGACGCGCCCCGGCCAGCTTGGCGGCGAGTTGCAGCGCCTGGTAGTGCAGCACGTTGGTGGACAGGGCGAACGATTGCCCGATGAAGCTCACGTTGTCCGCGGTCCAGGCCGGGTAGCTCTGTTCGCGCCAGTCCATGAAGGACGTCTCGCCGTGATACAGGCCGAGCCTTGCGTCGAACGCGTATTGCCGATCCTGCGCCAGGGTGTCGCGCAAGGCCGTCCACACCTTGCCGGCAAACGCCGGGTCGCCCAGCAGATGCTGCGCACCGAGGAACCACACCACCCGATCCGTGCTGATCGGCCAGCTGCCGCCGGAGCCGGTGTCCTGCATCACGTACAGCCCTTGCGGCGCGGACGGCACGCGCACGTCGGACAGCTTGAACTCCAGGCCGTTGCGCGCACGCTGCGCATCGAATCGCCACAGGCCCAGGTCGACCGAGTAGGACAGGTCGCGGGTCCACACGTAGGGCCACTTCAGGCCGGTCTCGAAGCAGTGGCAGGGAATCGGCGCGCCATGATCGAACGCGCCGTCGCGGATCGCCTTCACCGAGTCCTGTCGCAAGTCGTCCTGTGCCACCGCGTACAAGCCGTTGAACAGCACACTGGCGGTATCGACCTGCAGCGGCTGCGGCGGAATCACCCGCTGCCCGAACGGCCACGCCAGCGTGTAGGCATCCTCGGCGTCGCGCTGGATGCTCACATGCACGCCGTGCCAGTCGAGGCCGTCATTCCAGGCCGGTGCGTCGAGCGGCGCACTGGCCACGGCGGCCACCAGCAACAGGCTCATCATGGCGCAGGCACGCAGAGGTGAAGGCGGGTCATGGGGGTCATGCGATGGATTCTCCGGCAGGTGTTATGTCACGCCGGCGCGCGGCCTGCATGTTGCGACTGCAGCATCGTGCGGTGCCGATGCGGCCCGGTCGATCCGCATGGTAGGCAGCACCGCCTGCCAGTGGCCAGCCGATGCATACGTATTCATGTGCGGCGATCCGCCGGATCCGGCCGGCCCGCGGCCGCCGTGCGGCCGGTGGTTCTTGTCAACATGCCGGCGCTGACCGCATAGTTGATCGCAGGCGCGACGACACTTGGATCAAAGCATGCGGGTACGGCTGGAAGATGTGGCACGCCGCGCGGGCGTATCGCCCAAGACGGTATCGCGCGTGCTCAACGACGAGGCCAACGTCACCGATGCCACGCGCCAGCGGGTGACGGCGGCGATGGAGGCGATGGACTATCGGCCACTTTCCTCGGCCCGCAGCCTGGCGGGCAATCGCTCGTTCCTGGTCGCAATGCTGTACGACAACAACGACAACCCCGCCTCGACTTACCTGGCCGAGATCCAGGACGGCGTGCTCGAGGCCTGCGATACGCATCGCTACAACATGATGGTGCGTCCGCTGCGCATGCGCGGGGACGACTTCGTGCGCCGGCTCGACGCCGTGATCTCCGACCACCACCCCGATGGGATCGTGCTGACCCCGCCGATCACCGACTACGCGCCGCTGCTGAAGCGGCTGCGCGAACGTCACGTACCGTTCGCCAGCGTGTCGCCGATGTCGCGGGTCGACAACATCGGCGTGGCCATGGACGAGCAGCTGGCCGCGCGCACGATGGTGGAGCATCTGCTGTCGCTGGGTCATCGGCGGATTGCGCACGTTTCGGGCATTGCCGATCACGGCGCCAGTCGCTGGAGGCTGGCGGGTTATCGCGAGGCGATGGCGGGCGCGGGGCTGGTCGAGGATCCCAAACTCGTGGTGCAGGGCGCCTTCACCTTTGCGTCGGGTGTCGCGGCGGCGCGACAGTTGTTCGCGCTGAAGAAGCGGCCGACGGCGGTGTTCGCGGCCAATGACGACATGGCCAGCGGCGTGATGTGGGCGGCCAACGAGCGTGGCCTGAAGGTGCCGCAGGATGTTTCCGTCTGCGGCTTCGACGATATTCCGCTGGCCAGCCAGCTGTGGCCGGCGCTTACCACGATCCGCCAGCCCAGCCGCGAGATGGGCAAGGTTGCCGCCCTGCAATTGCTGGAGGTACTGCGTGGCCGGGGTGGCGGCCAGCTGGTGCAGATGCCGTTCTCGCTGGAGATACGCGACTCCACTGCCCGTCCTTCCTGAAATCCCCGCCTGTGAAATTCCCGGCTCGCCGCACGGGCCGCGCCACGTCATGTTGCCCTGCGAATTGACAGCGCTGTCAATTGTGTCACGCTGCGGCTTCCGCGCATTGCCTGCGTGCCAGTCTGGAGTGATCACGTGCCCCTTTTTTCCTGCCAGTACCGGGACCTGACACGGCTTCTCCTGGCCGCGTCCATGGCCGGCGCGTTTGGCGCTGCCGCCGCATCGGCGCCTGCCACGGATGCCGCCACGACCGTGCATCCCGAGCTCTGGCCCAGGGTCGGCTCGCCGCTGCCACCCGATCCTGTGCTGGATGCGCGGGTGAAGGCCTTGCTCGACCGCATGTCGGTCGAGGACAAGGTCGGCCAGATGATTCAGGCCGACATCAAGTACGTGACCCCTGAGGACGTGCACAAATACCGCCTCGGTTCGATCCTGGCCGGCGGAAATTCCGGACCGGACGGCGGCGAATACGGCACCGCCGCGCAATGGAAGAAGTTGTCCGATGCGTTCCATCGCGCCTCGTTGCAGCGCTCCGACGGACGCCCGGCGATTCCGGTGCTGTTCGGCATCGACGCCGTGCATGGCCACAACAACCTGGTCGGCAGCACCCTGTTTCCGCAGAACGTGGGCCTGGGCGCCACCCGCGACCCCGAACTGCTGCACGAGATCGGCACGGTCACTGCGCAGGAGCTGCGCGCCAGCGGGATTAACTGGACGTTCGCTCCCACCTTGACGGTGCCGCGCGACAGGCGCTGGGGCCGCTCCTACGAGGGTTATTCGGAGAACCCCAAACTGGTCGCGGAATACGCCGCGCAGATCGTCAGCGGTCTGGAGGGCGCGGTCGGCACGCCGCAGTTCCTCGATGCCAGGCACGTGATTGCCACCGCCAAGCATTTCGTCGGCGACGGCGGCACCAGGGACGGCAAGGACCAGGGCGACGCCGAGGTCAGCGAGGCAGTGTTGCGCGATGTGCATGCCGCCGGTTACCCGCCGGCGATCCGCGCGGGCGTGCAGGTGGTGATGGTGTCGTTCTCGAGCTGGAACGGGGTGAAGATGGCCGGCAACAAGGCGCTGATCACCGACGTCCTGAAACAGCGCATGGGCTTTGACGGCATCGTGCTGGGCGACTGGAACGCGCATGGCCAGGTGCCCGGCTGCACCAACGAAGATTGTGCCGCCGCCTACAACGCCGGCCTGGACATGCTCGAGGCGCCGGATTCCTGGAAGGGTCTGTACCAGCACACGCTGGCCGAGGTGAAGTCCGGCGTGATTCCGATGAGTCGCGTCGACGATGCGGTGAGCCGGATCCTGCGCGTGAAGCTGCGTCTTGGCATGTTCAAAGAGGGCCTGCCAAGCGACAACCCGCTGGCCCGGTCCGCGGCGCAGGTGATCGGCAGCGCGGCGCATCGCGCGGTGGCGCGCCGGGCGGTGCGCGAGTCGCTGGTGCTGCTGAAGAACAACCACGGCCTGCTGCCGCTGGATCCGCGCAAGCGCATCCTGGTGGCGGGTGATGGCGCGGACAACATCTCCAAGCAGAACGGCGGCTGGACGCTGACCTGGCAGGGCACCGGACTCACCAATGCGAATTTCCCCGGAGCCACCTCGATCTGGGCCGGCATCGATGAACAGGTGCGTGCCGCCGGTGGCACCGCCGTGCTGTCGGTCGACGGCAGCTACAAGCAAAAGCCCGACGCTGCCATCGTGGTGTTCGGCGAGGATCCTTACGCCGAGTTCCAGGGCGATCTGCCGAATCTCGCCTACAAGCCGGGCAACGACCACGACCTCGACCTGCTGCGCCGCCTGCACGCGCAAGGCGTGCCGGTGGTGGCGCTGTTCATCACCGGCCGGCCGTTGTGGATGAACCGCGAGATCAACGCCTCCGACGCCTTTGTAGTGGCGTGGCTGCCCGGCAGCGAGGGCGAGGGCATCGCCGACGTGCTGCTGCGCAAGCGCGACGGG
The DNA here is from genome assembly GCF_002001085.1 of Rhodanobacter sp. B05. Classification (GTDB taxonomy): domain Bacteria; phylum Pseudomonadota; class Gammaproteobacteria; order Xanthomonadales; family Rhodanobacteraceae; genus Rhodanobacter. The sequence continues at coordinate 64,575 of NZ_MUNU01000016.1, read as the reverse complement.
AGCGTCGATTACGACTTTCACGGCAAGCTGCCTTATTCGTGGCCGCGCACGGCGGTGCAGACACCGCTCAACGTGGGCCAGCCCGACTACCATCCGCAGTTCGCTTATGGCTATGGCCTGAGCTATTCCGACGATGGCGATCTTGGCGCGCTGCCGGAGCAGCCGGGCGTGGCGCTCGATGGCGGGAGGGCAGGCGTGTATCTCGTGCATGGCAAACCCGCGCACGGTTTCTCGCTGCAGTTGACCGCGGCCAATGGCCAGGTCACGGCAGTCGACGCCGTACCCGCGGCTACCCGGGACGGCAGCCTGCGGGTTGCCGCGCTCGACTACAAGGCGCAGGAGGATGCGCGTCGACTGAGCTGGTCCGGCCCGGGTAAGGCGAGCGTCGCCTTGACCACCGATGCGCCGCTGGATCTGGACCGGCAAACCAATGGCGACGTGATGCTGGTGACCACGCTGCGCGTCGACGCGGTATCGCCGCAGGGCGCGTCGCTCGGCGTGGCCTGTGGCAGCAACTGCGGCGCCCGTATCCAGGTCGGCCCGCAGCTGGCGGCGCTGCCGCGCGGGCAATGGCTGCGCGTGGGCATTCCGTTGAAGTGCTTCCGCCATGCCGGCGCCGACATGGCCAGGCTGGATCGGCCGTTCGAGTGGACCAGCAGTCCCGGGGAAAGCATTGTCGTCACCGAAGTGTCGCTGGGCACCGTGGCGGACAAGACCCTGGGCTGCCCGACGCACTGAGTCATGCCGGTTCCCCCGCAGGCGATGCCGGCGCGCATCGCCTGCCGGGCACGAACGACAGGCTCCACGACTCTCCCATGCATGGCGGCTCTTCAGCCGGTATCAGGCACCGTGGCGTCGCATCCCGTTGACGCGGGGCTGCTCGTGCACACCTGCCGGCGTATCCACAGCGCCGACTCGCCGGTCGCAAGGTGCGGCCTCGCACTCCTGCGCGTTGCGTGTCCTCCGGCACCACGCCACCGTCGCTCCAGGCACGCATAAAAAAAGGATGCCCCGTTTCCGGGGCATCCTGTGGCGACCGCAGGGGAGGGTATGTCGCCGGAGGAACCGCGTGAAAGCCTAGGCTCCTAGAACCAGAAGCCGAACTGGACGCCGTAGGTGCGCGGCGCCAGGTACTGGGATGTGAATACCACGCTGCCGTTGGCCAGCAACGTGCTCCCGGCAGCGCTGCTCTTGACTCTGCCATCGGTGACGTTCTGCACGTAGGCGTTGACGTACCACTTGTCGTTGGGCTCGGTGTAACGCAGCGAGAGATCGCCTCGCGCATACGCCTTCTGCTTGTCGCCGTCGCCGAAATTGAACCAGCTGAGCCACTGGGCGCTCTGGTATTGCGCACTCACGCGGGGCGTGAGGCGACCGCCGTTGCCCAGCACGAAGTCGTGCTCGTAGATCGCGGTGAGCGACAGGTCCGGTGCGTGCGGCAGGTCATTTCCCGAGATGTCCATGCAATTGTTGCTGATGGTCGATTCGGGCGGGCAGGCCGTCGGCACGTAGTAATCGTTGCTGGCCGCGTACTTCTCCGTGCCCAGCTTCTTTTCGGGGATCACCGAAAGGATCAGGTTGGCGCGGTCGTTGGTCTGCTGGTAGGCAAGCTCGGATTCGAAACCCGCCACCTGGGTCTTGCCGCCGACGTTGGAGAAGCCAAGTCCGTGCGTGCCGTCGGGATAGGTGACCGGCGCCGACAACTGGTAGTTCTTGAACACCTCGTAGTACGCCGCGCTGTTCCAGGTCAGGTGACCGTCGAGGAAGGCGAACTTGGCGCCGATCTCGTAGTTGGTCAGCGTCTCCGGCCTGTACAGCGCGCCACCGTCCTGGGTGCCGCCCGACTTGTAACCGGTGGACACGCTCGCATAGATCAGGCCGCTGCTGCCGAGGTCGTGGTCGAGGCGCACCAGCCAGGTCGGCTTGCTCTTGCTGTAGGTGGCATCGTTGTGCTGGCTGATGTTGAAGCCGACGTCGCCGGGCTGTTCGCCGGGCGAGATCGGCAGTGCCGGGTAGGCCGGATTGTAACCCCAGCCCCAGTTGATGCCACCCCGGTTCTCGCGCTTGTCATGCGACCAGCGTGCACCGCCGGTGAGGCGCCAGGTGTCGCTCATGTGCCAGGTGGCCTGACCGAACGCCGCCGTCGAGGTGACCAGTTCTTCCGGCTGGATGAACGAACCCTGCCAGCTCACGGTGCCTTGCTGGGTACCGTTCATGATCGGGATGTCGAAGCGGATGTTGTTGTTCTCGTGCGCGTAGTACGCGCCGAGGATCCAGTCCACCGTGTTCTCGCCGCGCGACTTGAGGTCGAACTCGTGGCTGGAACTGGCGTAGTTGGAGTAGTTGGTGCGGTCTTCCTGGTACACGCCGTTGGTGGTGAAGCTGGTCGGCACGTTCACGCCACCATCCTGGTCGAAATCGCTCTGGCCCGAATAGTGGTTGAAGCCGGCCACGTAGGTCAGTTCCATGCTGTCGTTGATGGTCCAGTCCATGCGGCTGCGCACCGACTTGGAGGTGCGGTCCAGGTAGGGCGCCACGTCGATCAGCGCCGACCAGAACTCCTGGCCCGGTCGCGGCTGCTGCATCAGGTTCATGCTCGGCGTGCCGCGATCCTGGAAATACTCGTACGACAGATCCCAGACGAAGTTGTCGCTGGGCTGCCAGCGGGCGCTCACGCGCGCGGCGGACTGATCCTGCGCGTCGTACTTCTTGCCTTTCTGCACGAACAGGTTGGTGTTGATCGGCTGGAAGCTGGCCGGGTTGCCGCCGGAGGCGAGGTAATTCGCCTGCTGCTGGGCCGGCGTGGGGATCTGGCCTATCGGGTTCTGGTAGTCGACGTAGCCGTCGTGCTGCTCGTGGACTGCCGCAACGCGCATGGCGAAGGTACTGCTGATCGGCAGATTCACCGCCGCGCGCACGCCGCTCTGGTTGTAGTTGCCCATCTCGATCGTGCCGCTGCCGTTGAAGCCGCCGTTGATGTCGGGCTTGATCGTGGTGAAGCTGATCGCGCCGGCGGTGGAGTTGCGACCCCACAAGGTGCCCTGCGGGCCACGCAGCACCTCCACGCTGTCCATGTCCAGCAGCAGGCTCGCGGCGGCTTCCGCGCGCGGGGTGTACACGCCGTCGACGAAGGTGGCGACCTCGGGGTCGGCATATTCGGTCTTCGCGCTGTCGTTGCCGATGCCGCGCAAGGTCAGCGTGACCACGCCATGGTCGCCTTCGGAGGTTCCCTGCAGGCCCGGCACCAGTTTGGTGAGATCCTGCACCGTCATGACGCGTTCCTTGTCGAGCGTGTCGCCACCGATCGCGGTGATGGCGACAGGGGTCTTCTGCAGCGGTGTCTCGCGTTTGGTGGCGGTGACCTGGACGGCGCCCAGGTTCTTCACCTTGGTTGACGGTACCTGGGTCGACGTCGTCGTATCCGTCTCGGCCGCCTGCACGGCGGCTGAAAAGAGCACGGCGGTCATGGCGACGTACAACGCTGAATAGCGGAGCTTCATTTCGCATCCCCTCCAAAAATTGCTGGCTTGCCTGACTGGTGATCCGCGAAGGTCATCGCGGTCGCGTTCGTAACGTGATATGACTTCGCTGTCATTTTCTCGTATGACAGCGCTGTCATTCGAGTTCGATCATAGGCTGGTTTTCGACAAGATGCTTGCTGCGTCGCAGCAGGCGGGCATCTGTTCAACGATCAACGAGGAGGGCGGTCATGCCGCGGTTGCAGAAAATTCTGGTGGTGGGCGGCGGAACCGCCGGCTGGCTCACGGCCTGCTATCTGGCCAAAACACTCAACGCCGGCGATGCGAGGAGCGTGCAGGTGGAGTTGGTCGAATCACCAAGCATCGGCGCCCTGGGCGTCGGTGAGGGAACGTTTCCGTCCATCCGCGGAACCCTGGCGGCGATCGGCCTGGACGAGCGTCGCTTCTTCGTCGGCGCCTCGGCGACGTTCAAGCAGGGCGTGCATTTCGTGGACTGGGTACGGCCGCCGGGCGAGGCCGGGCACCATCATTACTTCCACCCGTTCAATCACCCGAGCCAGCGTGCGGGCAGTCCGGAACTGCTGCCGTACTGGCTGCTTGGCGCCGCGCCCGCGGGGATGCCGTTTGCCGAAGCGGTAACCATGCAGCAGCGGATCGTGGATGCGGGACGCGCGCCCAAGCGCATGACCGACGGGAACTATCTCGGCCCGATGAATTACGCCTACCACTTCGATGCGGCACGCTTCGCCAGCGTGCTGGCCGAACATGGCCAGGGCCTGGGCATCAAACGCCTTCTGGCCACGGTGGAACACACGGAACTGGACGAGCGGGGCGCGATTGCGCGTGTGGTCACCCGCGAACTCGGCGCGCTCAGTGCGGATCTCTACATCGACTGCACCGGCTTGCGCGGCGCCCTTATCGGCGGGGCGATGCAGTCGCCCCTGCGTAGCCTGCGCGACGTGCTGTTCTGCGATCGCGCGGTGGCCGTGCAGGTACCTGACGAAAAGCCCGACGCACCGATCCGGCCCTACACCATGTCCACCGCGCAGGAGGCCGGCTGGATCTGGGACATCGGCCTGCAGCGGCGGCGCGGCACCGGTTACGTTTATTCCTCGCAGCACACCGATTCAGCTCGCGCCGAGGAGGTGATCCGGGGTTATCTTGGGCCGGCCGCGGAAACGCTCGAGGCGCGGCATATCAAATTCGATCCCGGCTACCGTCCGGAGCCCTGGCGACACAACTGCGTGGCCGTGGGCCTGTCCGGTGGTGTCGTAGAGCCGCTGGAATCGACCGGCATCGCCCTGGTCGAGCTGGGCGCCTACCTGATCAGCCACCTCTTGCCCGGTGACAGCAGCGACATGGCGCGCACCGCAAAGTTGTACAACGGGATGATGTCGGCGCGTTACGAACGCATCCTGGATTTCATCAAGATGCACTACTGCCTCACCCGACGCCGCGATTCGAAGTTCTGGATCGACAACGTCGATCCGGCCAGCATCCCGGACACGCTGCGCGATCGGCTGGCGCTGTGGCGGCACCGCCCGCCGCATCGGCTGGACTTCGTCACCGACCTGGAAATGTTCATGCCGGCCAGCTGGCAGTACGTGCTTTACGGCATGGAGTTCGAGACCGATCTGGAGCCGATGCGCAGCGCCCATCCGCAGATGGAGGCGGCGCGGCGCGAGTTTGCGACGATCCAGCAGGTGGCCGGACACGCGCTGCACGACTTGCCGGATCACCGTGCGCTGGTCGAGCAGCTGTGTCGGGAGCAGGTGCAGCGGGATCCAGGCGAGGCCACCGAGCCGGCGCGGATGAGCGTTTGACCCTTGGGCGACGTGCTTGCGGTTGATCGCTTCGCGGCATCACCAGTGACAACAAGGCCACGCCCGGCGCGGCTTTGTTGTCACCGGATGGCGTGATCGGGTTCAGTGCAGCTCGACGACCACCAGCCCTTGCGGCGGTATCGTGATGTCGAGCTTGCCCTTGCGCACGTCCATCGACTCCGGCGCGGCGAGTTGACCGGCCTCGCGCAGTTGCGCGATCTGTTCGCGGCTGGGGAAGTCGGGCCGGCCCATCTTGTTGAAGAGTGCGACCGCATTGCCGTGGGTCTCGTCCAGTCGCCACACGGTTGCATGGGCATCGCCGGCGAGGTGATTCACCGCGATGCTGAAGTGCTTCGGCTCGCCCTTGGGTTCGCCCGGCGTGTAGCTGGCGGTCTTGCCCACGGCGGTGGCGTAGTTCCACAGGGCCAGCACGATCGTGCCGTCATCGCGCCTGGTGACCAGCGCCGAGTCGGAGGTTGACTTGAGCTGCCGATCGCCCAGCTTGTGCAGCATCGCGAACGCGTTGAACGCGGGTTTCTGGATGCGGTCGGCGGCGATCAGGCCGAAGCCGCCGTAGAACGGGTTGCGCACCACGCCCTGTTCCTCGAACACGTCGGAGAACGACCAGTAGCTCATGATCTGGATCTTGCCCGCGCACTCGCGGATGGTGTTGGCCATCCACGGGCCCATGAACACGGTGTCGGTGACGTTGGGCAGGTTGGCGTAGCTGGCGTTGTACTCGCTGAAGATCAGCGGCAGCTTCGGGTAGGGCGAGGCGAGGATTTCCTTGTGCACCTTGTCCACCGTGCGGCAGACCATGTCGCGGCGCGGGATGTTCTCGCTGGTGTGGAACACGTTGTCGGCGGTGTCGTCGCCGTAGACGTGGGTGCTGACGAAATCGACGGGCACGTCGTCCTTTTTCGCGTGCGCGAGGAAAGCGGTGGCCCATGCGCCCTGCGCGGTGCTGGGGCCGCCGACCCGGATGCGCGAATCCACCGCCTTCAAGGCCCGCGCGGTGTGGTCGTACAGGGTGAAGTAGGTCGGTTGCTGCGGCTTGCCGGCCCAGAAGCCGATGTTCGGCTCGTTCCATACCTCGAAGTACCAACTGGCCACCTCGTCGATGCCGTAGCGTGCGACCAGATGCTTCGCGAACGCGGTGATCATGGCGTCCCACTCGGCATAGCTCTTTGGCGGCGCGATGTTGGGGCGATACCAGAAGTCCTGCAGCGCCTTCGGATCGGAGCTCAGCTCCGGCGGCATGAAGCCCAGCTCGACGAACGGCCTGACGCCGTGTTCGAGCAGGCCATCGTAGATCTGGTCGACGTAGGAAAAGTTGTAGCGGATCGAGCCATCCGGCTCCCGGTTCACCAGTCCCACGTCGTGGTCGAGGATGCCGTGGAAGCGGATATAGCCAAAGCCGGTGGCCTGGTGCACCGCGTCGAGATCCTTGCGGTAGTCGTCACGCAAGGCCAGCGAGGCGCGACCGGAGCCGAACATGGTTTCCCAGAAGTGCGGGAACGGCGTGCCGGTGGCCTGCGCGTCGACATGGATCCGGACGTCTTGCCGGGTGGCGGCGCCGGCCGCGGTGCTCACGATCAGCAGCAGGGCGGCACCGGCGGCGAGCAGATGACGGCGCAGGACGGGAGGGAAGGTCATCGGGGTTTCCTTGTCGTCGGGGTGCCGTGCGGCACGGGACAGGCGGGCGGGTGCCTTGGCATGTAAACGTTTACATGGCGTGCCGGAGAGTGTCTTACAGTCTGTCGCCGGCGTCCAGTGACCCCCGCGGCCGCAGGCGATGGTTCAGTGCGACAAGGGTCGCAATCGCGGTCTTTCAGCTGGCCTGCTCAACCGCCTTGGCGCGGCTCGCCCTTGAGCATCACCACGGTCAGCAACAGCACGCTGGCCGCGATGATCCCACCGAAATAATCGATGCGATGCGTCGCCGGCGGGAATACGCGCCCCAGCAGGAACACGATGGCCAGGAAGCCGGCAGTGACCAGCCAGCCCTGCCAGCTCGCGGGCGTCCAACCCCAACCGAAGGTCTTGCGGGCGAACCAGTAGGTTTTCGGGTTCATGGCGAAGCATCCTTCACGGCAGCACCGGGGTCGAAACCAAAGATACACCGCGGTGCTTCCGCCGGAGCGTCACGGTCGCCCGCCTCGCGACGACAGGTGCAGGCGGACGGTCTGCTTCCGACCCGCGGCGATGCGCACCCAGGTGACGGCACCGAAGCGATCGTGCCCGCGCGCCCAGCCTTCCGTGTCGGCTTGCTGGAGCATCCCGACACTGGCGCGTGCCGCCATGGGCTTGCCGTCGACGCTCACGCTGCTTGCGGGATCGCCATGGATCTTCAGCAAGTAGAAGCGCAACGCCGGCTTGAACGCGCCGCTGCTGGCGTCCGTCTCGAAGGTCACCGCCTGGCCTTGCCGCTGCACTGCGAGGGTCTGAAGGAAAGTGTCGCCGTGTTCATAGGCGTAGGTGGTGCCGTCGTCGTCGTAGACATCGAACGTGCTGCGTCGGCTGGACGGGAAGACCTCGACGGCAAGTTCGGTGACCGGCTTTTCGCCCACGTAGTCCATCACCGGCTGCGTCGGGATGATCGCGCCATCGCGGATGAACAGCGGGATGTCGCCCCAGCCCTTGTCGTCGATCGCGAGGCGGATGGTCTGGCCGCCCTGGTAGACCTTGCCGCTGAACCAGTCGGTCCAGGTGCCAGCCGGCAGATAGATGTGCTTTTCGGTCTGAGCTTGTTGCACCACCGGCGATACCAGCAGGTAATCGCCGAACATCCAGCTGTCGATGTCGTTACGCACGTTCTCGTCATGCGGCCAGTCGAATATCAAGGGGCGAACCAGGCCGACGCCGTCGACGTGGCGCTGGTATTCGTAGCTGTAGATATAGGGAATCAGGCTGTAGCGCAGGCGGATCGCCGCGGTGGCGGCCTTCTCCGCAACGGGGCCGTAGACCCACGGCTGGCGCTTTTCGCCGAACGTGCCGTGCACGCGGAAGATCGGCGTGAACGCGCCGAATTCGATCCAGCGGGCGTAGTTTTCATCGGAGGGGTGGCCGTTGAAACCGCCGCCGTCCATGCCCCACGACATTTCGCCCAGGTTGATCGCGCTGAGCATGCGCGGGCGTTGCGCGGCCATGCTCTTGAAGCCGGTGTCGATGTCGCCCGACCACAGGCCATAGGCGTAGCGTTGCGCGCCGAGCCAGAAATTGCGGTTGATCGACCACACGCGCAGATCGGAAACGCGCCGCTGCGCTTCGTACAGCGCGCGCTGCATGTTCATGAATTCGGTGTCGCTGCCGGTGGTATCGGCTTCGTCGTTCCACCAGCCCGCGATACCCTCGTCGAAACCGTACTTCACCGCCAGGTCGCCGAACCAGGTACGTGCGGCCGGGATGTCGAAGTCGATGTTCTTCACCGGCTTGTGCGAGAAATAGTCGTCGCTGGCCTTTTCGTCGGGTACCCAGAAATGGTGCTCGGTGGCGTAGCGTCCTTCCACCGTGTCGACGTGGATGCGCGGCTTCATGATGCCGGTGAGCTGGATGCCGCGCGCGTGCAACTGCTTCGCCAGCGCGCCGGTGGGGCCGCCGGGAAACTTCACCGGGTTCCAGCGGAATTCACCGTAGTCGTCCTCGCCCCAGGCCTTCCAGTCGAAGTCCAGGGTGAAGTTGTCGAGCGGGATGTGTTTGGCGCGGTAGGTATCGACGATCTGCAGCAGTTCCTTCTGGTCGATGCCCCATTGACTGTTGGTGAAGCCCATCGCCCATTTCGGGAACAGCGGCGCGCGACCGCTGAGCGTGGCCAGTTGGTCGAACAGTTGTGGCGGATCGCCGGCCATCAGGTAGACGTCCAGCGACGGCTTGGACAGGGCGCCGATCTCGATGCGACCGGGCTGCAGCGCGTAGTTCGCGCCATTGCTGTCCACCAGCACGCCGTAACCCGCGGTGCTCCACACGAACGGCGCGCCGGCGTAACCCTGCTCGCCGGCCTTGGCCACCTGCGCACCGCTGCGCAGCAGGCCGCTGGAAGCATTCTCGTCCTTGTCGTAGCCGTGGATGCCATACAGGGCATCATCCGCGGCATGGGTCAGTTGCACCTGGCCCTTGGCCAGCGTGGCCAGGTCGAGGGTGAGCAGCGGATGGCGTTGTGCATTCTGCAGTTCCAGCGTGTTCGCCTGCTTGTGCCAGATCGCGACAAGCCGGTCGCTGGCGAGGGTGAGCGTGGCGCCGTCGTCGTGCACGTGTGCGCTGGCCACCGCGACCGGTTTCGCGTGGGGATCGAGCACCAGCGTATGCGAGTCGCTGGCGCCGGCCGGCAACGCCTGCACGTGCACCACGCCGGCACCATCGAGGCGGATCGACAACCGTTCGCTGCCGAGACGGAAGGCAACGCCTTGCGTGTCGGCATGGACGAGCGAAGCGGCGGGTGCGGAAGCCGTATCCGCGGCGCAGATCGGTGCGGACAGCAGCAGGCCGGCGGCAAGAGCAGCGGCGATGGCATGGCGGGCGAGAGTGCGGGGGATGCGGGTGAACATGGGCGACCTGTGCGGAAAGTGGGTGATGGCCACGTGGCGGGTCGGGCTCGCCATGGTCCGGGGGGTGCTCATCCGTCGCGACATCATTGCAGTACCACGCTGGTATAGGCCGGCACGCTGAGCATGCCGGCGTGGATCGCGGCACCGGGGCCGGTCTGCTTCAGCACGCGGGTGAAGTGCGGTTCGCCGGGCACATCCAGCGCCATCGACTGCGTCTGGCCGGACAGATTGTGCACCACCAGCACGGTGCCGTGCGGTGCGGTGCGCTCCCACGCCACCAGGTGATCGCTGGCTTCCGGATACGCGTGGAATCCACCGTCACGCAGGGCAGGGATCTCGCTGCGCCAGTGGATCAATCGTGTGTAGAGATGCAGCAGCGAATGCGGATCGGCCTGTTCGGCCTCGACCGAGACCGCCGCGCCGTTGGCCGGGCTGCCGGCTTCCCAGGTCGTTTCGCCCTGCGCCGTCGATGAGCGTTGCCAGCGCATCGGCTGGCGCAGGTCGGGGTCGGGTTTCCTGCCCTGCGTGCCCAGTTCCTCGCCGTAGTAGATGTACGGCTCGCCGGGCAGGGTGAGCAACATCGCGGCGGCCGTGCGCATGTGTTGCGCGTTGTCGTCGAGCTGGCTCATCACCCGGTCCTGGTCGTGGTTGGACAGGAACGGTGCGTCCTTGATCGCCGCGCCGCCGACGGCCGCGTAGGCGGCATAGGTACGGTCGAGCGTTGGGCCGAGGCCCAGGTTGCGTTCGCTTGCCGCGGCGGCGATCAGTTGTTTCGCCAGCGGGAAGTTGAATACCGCATCCAGCGGCTTCAGCCACGGCGCCAGTTCGGTGGCGTAATCGCGCGTCACCTCGCCGACCAGATAGGCGTGCGGGTTCACGATGTCGAGGCCGCGATGGTAGGCGTTCCACCAGGCGAAGTTCTTTGCCTGCGCGACGGGATCGTCCACCTCCCACGGGAAGTTCTCGTAGATGTGCCGCGCGGCGTCGAGGCGGAAGCCGTCCACGCCCTGCTTCAGCCAGAACTGGCCGACCTTGATCATCTCGGCGCGCACGGCCGGGTTGTCGTAATTCAGATCGGGCATGGTCGGCGCGAAAATGCCGAGGTAATACGTTTCGGGAGCGGACTGTTTACCCGTCGCATGCCAGGCCGTGGTGCCGGTGACGCTGTCGCTTGCCAGATCGGTGTACTTGTTCGCCCACGTGTACCAGTCGTGGTACGGGCTGTCCGGATCGAGTGCGGCCTTGAACCAGCGGTTCTCATTGCCGCTGTGGTTGATCACCATGTCGATGATGACCTTGATGCCGCGCTGGTGTGCCTCGGCCAGCAGGTGGCGGAAATCGGCCAGCGTGCCGTATTGCGGATTGATGCCGTAGTAATCGGTGACGTCGTAGCCGTGGTAGCTGGGCGAGGGATTGATCGGCATCAGCCAGATGCCGCTGACGCCCAGCGATTTCAGGTAGTCGAGCTTGGCGGTAACCCCGTTGAGATCGCCGATGCCGTCGCCGTTGGTGTCGTAGAACGAGCGCACGAAAATTTCGTACCACACGCCGGAGGCCGGCGGCGGCGCGTTGCCGGGCGCCGACGTCGGCGTTGCCTGCATCGCCCCCGGCATGGCCAGCAAGGCGAGCAGGGCGAACACGAGAAAATGCGGACGTCGAAACATGACGATTCTCCTCAGGGGCCGCCCCGGCAATGGTCGGCGACGAAGCGTGCGTGATCGGGCATGCTAGCCGAGGCGCGGCCGATCAGGGTGCGGATGTCGCCGAGGAAGCCGTCCAGTTGCGCCTCGTCCAGCGCGTCGGCCAGCGGGTGGTGGTTTTGCGGTTCGATGCGTTGGCCGATCATCACCTGCAGCCAGGCGATCTCGGTGAACAGCTCGTCGTGCTCGCGGAAGATCTGGCCACGGCTGCGGAACAAGGCGATCTTGCGCGCGAGCTCGGGCGGAACCTCCATCGCCGCGCACTGGCGCCAGAAGGCGGTGTCGTCGCGCTCGGTAGCCTTGTAGTGCAGGATCAGGAAGTCACGCACCCGCTCGTACTCGAAGCGGGTCTGGCGGTTGTACTCGTCCGCCAGTTTCGGGTCGCAGTGGCGGTCGGGGAACATCGCCAGCAGGCGGTTCACGCCCGACTGCACCAGGTGGATGCTGGTCGATTCCAGCGGCTCCATGAAGCCGGCGGCGAGACCCAGCGCGAGGCAGTTGCGGTTCCACGCCAGCTTGCGCATGCCGGTGACGAAGCGCAGCGGGCGCGGGTCGCCCAGCGCCTCGGTCTCCAGGTTCGCCAGCAGTTGCGCGGCGGCCTCGTCGTCGCTGATGAAGCGGCTGCAGTACACATGGCCGTTGCCGGTGCGGGTCTGCAGCGGGATACGCCACTGCCAGCCCGCGCTGCGCGCGCTGGCCTGGGTGTACGGCCGCATCGGCCCGCCCGGCGCGCTGGCCACCGCCAGCGCGCGGTCGCAGGGCAGCCAGTGCTGCCAGTTCTCGTAGCCGGTCTTCAGCGCACCCTCGATCAGCAGGCCACGGAAGCCGGAGCAGTCGATGAAGAAGTCGCCCTCGACCGTGGCGCCGCCGTCCAGCAGCAGCGACTCGATGTGGCCGTCATCGGCGTGCAGGCGCACGTCGACCACCTTGCCCTCGATACGCTGCACGATGCCGGGCTTGATGTGCTCGCGCAGGTACTGGCCGTACAGCGAAGCGTCGAAATGGTAGGCGTAGCGAATGCCGCCGAGCGGGCTGTTCGGTACCGTGTCCATGCGCGCGAAGCGGTTCGCGGCGGCGGCCGCCGCGTTCAGGGAATGCGCCCACAGGCTCTGCGCGCCGGGGCGTCCGCGGCTGCGCAGCCAGTAATGGTGGAACGGCGTCAGCCCCAGCGGCAGGCCGAGGTCGCCGAACGCGTGCAGGTAGGAATCGCCCACGCGGGTGAAATCGTTGAGCTGCACGCCGAGCTTGAAGGTGCCGTGCACGGCACGCAGCATGTCGTCCTCGTCGATGCCGAGGAAGCGGTTGACGTGCAGGATCTGCGGAATCGTCGCCTCGCCCACGCCGACGGTGCCGATCTCGGCCGACTCCACCAGCAGGATCTTGAGCTGCGAGCCCAGCGCGTGGGCGAGCAGGGCGGCGGTCAGCCAGCCGGCGGTGCCGCCGCCCACGATCACCAGCCGACGTATGCGTGCATCGTTCATGTTGCATCCCTGGGGATACTCTGATCCATTCTACGCAGGCGGCATGATGTCCAGAAGGCGCGCAGGGTGTGTTGCGCGGCGCAGGGAAGACTGGCCGTCTTGCCAAGCTGCGCGGCGCAGCCTGCGCGCCTTCTGGACATCACCCCATCATTTTGAATTCGATGTGTTGGGGCCATGACTGTCTGTCCGCATGCCTTCGGTCCGCCGTCTCGACAGACGGCCAGTCTGCCTTCGCCGACGGCCCTGTGGCCTGCGGACAGACAGTCACGGTGACGCCTGCGTAGAATGGATCAGAGTATCCCTAACCGGTTCCGCCGCCATCCACCGTCGCCCTGTGCGTGTGTGGGCCTCGTCAAAAAAGTCCCCGCTGGTTTGCACGCAGCGGGGCAGGGGGAGTACGCAGAACCTTGTGTTGCCGCTTACTGGAACTTGTACGAGGCACCTACCGAGTAGGTGCGACCGTAGCGCTCCCAGGTCTGCACCTGGCGAGGGTCGTTGTTCTGGAACGTGGTGAAGATCTTGTTGGACAGGTTCGAACCCTGTGCGATCAGGGTCAGGCCCTTGAAGCTGCCGCTCTCGAACGTGTAGCTCACCTGGGCGTCGTAGGTGCTGCCACCCTTCAGCGTCTGCTCGATGCGCGTGGCGCTGATACCCGACACCTCGCCCAGGAAATCGGAGCGGTAGTTGTCGCTGATGCGCGCCTCGAAGCCGTTGTGCTGGTAGTAGATCGTGCCGTTGGCGACCCACTTGGAAAGGCCCGGCACGGTGATCGGTGTGGAGTTGCCGGCGTAAACCAGCGAGCTCTTGGTGCGGTTTGCGGTGAGGATGGTGCCGAAGCCGTCGAGCACCGGGGTGAGCAGGTTGAACGGCAGGTTCAGGGTGCCCTGGAGGCCCTTCACGTAGCCGTGGCCGTCATTGGTCGGGCCGGTGACGATGCCGTAGGGGGTGCCCAGCTGGGTCAACTGCGCCGGGGTCAGGGTGAATGGCAGGAAGGAGCTGAAGTTGTACAGGAAGGACGAGTTCGGGTTGATGTAGTCATGCAGGCCGATGAAGTAACCCGACACCGAGAAGTAGCCGCCACCGCCGCCGCTGCGGCACAGGTCGGAGTTCTTCTGGTCGGTGGAACTGCACTGGTAGCCCGACGCCGGGCCCGAGAAGTAGTGCTCATAGCTGACGTTGTAGTTGTCGGCCATGGTGGGCGTGAGCTTCGGGTTGCCGCCCGAGGCGCTGAAGTAGGCCTGGTTCGGGTTGGTGCTCTGCAGGAGGGTGACGTTGCCGCTCACCCCGAGGCCGGCGTTCATCTGGTCCATGCGCGGGCGCGACAGGGTGCGGGCGGCGCTGATGCGCAGGTCGTCGTTGTCGGTGAAGCCGAAGATCAGGTTCGCGCTGGGCAGGTAGCGGGTGTAGCTGGTGTTGCCGGTTACCGGGATCAGCTCGATCGCGTTGCCGGTGATGGCGCTGCCCGGCGCCACGCGCTCGCCGGTGGCGCTCTGTGCGGTGTGCTGCATCTGCATGCCGAAGTTGCCGCGCAGGCTGATACCGCCCAGGGTGGTGTCGATGTTGAACTGGAAGTACGGCGTGAAGACATTCTCATGCGTCGTCCAGTTCGGCGGCGTACCGGTGTTGGAGCCGAAGGTGGGCACCGGCGAGAGCGTGCCGTTGTCGATCAAGGCGAACGGGTTGTAGCAGAGCTGCGGACCGATGCCCATGAACGACAACGGATCGCAGGAGCTCCCGGTGAAGGCGGCCGTCTCGACGGCGTTGCCGCCGCTGAGGGTGCCGCCACCCAGGGTCAGGAAGGCCTGGTCGATGTTGTAGGACTTGTTGCGGCGGCTGTTGCTCACGCCGAACTCCAGGCTGGAGAACGGACCACTGGCGAAACTGCGCTCCACCGCGATGCGCGCGTTGGCGAGGTAGTCGACGGTGCGCGGCGCGTTGATGAAGCCGGCCTGCACCACGTCGCTGCCGGCGCCCCAGCCCTGCGGGTCGGTCAGCACCACGCCCTTTGTGTAGTCCAGCGACGGGCTGAGGTAGAGCAGGCCGTTGCTGAGCTCGTTGAAGCCCACCGTGTCGAGCGCGCCGTTGGCCGGGGTGTAGCCGGTACCGGAATAGCTCTCGAGGTCGACGTCGTGGCGGGTGGCGCGCGAATAGTTCATGTCGGCGTCCACCGACCAGTTTTCGTTGATGGTGAACTTGTTGTCCCAGTTGAAGTTGTAGACCCGCGCGCTGGTGCTGTTGTAGTCGTTGCGGATCACCGGCTTGACGTCGCCGTAGGTGCCGCTCTGCACGAAGCCGCCGCCGTTGATGTGGGGGTCCGGTATCACGACGCCGCCGGGCTGCAGCTGCGCCGAGCTGTAGAACAGCGGAAACTCCATGCCCTTGGCCTGCTGGGTTTCCTTGTAGTTGTCGTAGGTGAGGTCGACGGTGCCGGTGTAGAACTGGTTCGGCTGCCACTGCACGGTGGCCAGCAGGCCGTTGCGCTTCAGGGAGTCGGTGATGCCGTAGTTCTTCGAGCCGCCGATCACGGAGTCGCCGTTCGAATCGGTGGCGTAACCCCACGGTGCCTGGTGCTGGATCTGCGAGGGGTTGTCCTCCAGGTCCACGCCCAGGGTCACGCCCACGGTGTGGTTGGCGAACTGGTCCACCCACACGCCGTTGAGGTTGCGGCCGCTGTTGCTGACGCCCTTGCCGTTGGCCAGCTGTGACATGTCGTTCCAGATGTACTTGGCATTCACCGCCGCCTCGGGGCCGCTCTTCTCCAGCGGGCGGATCGTATGCATGTCCACCGTGCCTGACAGGCCCTGGCCGATCAGGTCGGCCTGCGGGCTCATGTGCACCACCACGTTGTCGAACCAGCTCGACGGGTACTGGTCGAACTGCACGTCGCGGTTGTTCGAGGTGGACACCTGCTGGCCGCCATTGACCAGCGCAGTGGAGAAATCGGGGCCGAGGCCGTGGATGGTCAGCACCTGCGGGCGGCCGTCCACGGTCTGCACCGCGAGACCGGGCAGGCGACCCAGCGCGTCGGCGATGGAGACGCCCGGCAGCTTGCCGACCTGCTCGGCCGAAATCGCCTCGACGATGGTGCTGGCGTTCTTCTTCAGCGCGGTGGCGTTCTCGATGCTGCTGATGAAGCCGTTGACCTGCACCGCCTGCAGCTGCTTCGCGTTCTTCTTGGCTGGCTTGCGGTCGTTCTTGTCCGTGCTCGTGGCGGCATCCGCGGGCGCCGCCTCCTGTGTGGTCGAGGTGTCCTGCTGGCTGGGCGCAGGAGCGGCGAGCGGCGCCGCCGCGTAAGCATTGGAGAAAGCGCAGAGTCCGACCGATGCCAATGCCAGGGCAAGCACGTTTTGTTTGAGTATCACCGTTGTCCCCTCCCAGGGTTGTACTGCAATCTTGTGATGGTTGCGATCATGGGCAAGACACGGCTGGCTGGCGATGCTGGCGAGCGGATGCGTTGTCTTTCCGTGGAGCCGATGTTAGGACGGCTGTGGACGGACGAACCGTCCCTGCATACGTATTCATTCTGTTGCGGCGCGTCGCAAAAGCGCGTTGCGCGCTTTGACGAATGCAGTTTTGCGCACGCCGCAATGGTGTCGTGGCGGCTTCGAAACTGTCGCAATAATGCCTTTATTGCGGCATTTTTGATGGATCGTACCGAATCCGGTATGGACGGCCAAACGAATCGTGGCGACGATTGTTGCACAGCGATAGCCGTCATCCATGAATACGTATGCACGATCACGGCGCTCGCATGCGCAGCCGTTAAGCTCCCTGCAAGGCCCGGCAACGTCGTCATTCGGCGTGTCGTTGCAACCCGGGCGGCAATTGCATGGACATGCGAATGAGCGATGCCCCCTGGTGGCGCGGTGCCGTCATCTACCAGATCTATCCGCGCAGCTTCCTCGACACCGACGGCGACGGGGTGGGCGACCTGCCGGGTATCGTCGAGCGACTGGACTATGTGGCGGACCTGGGCGTCGACGCGATCTGGATCGCGCCGTTCTTCAAGTCGCCGATGGCGGACTTCGGCTACGACATCGCGGACTACCGCGATGTCGACCCGCTGTTCGGCACGCTGGCGGATTTCGATCGGCTGCTGGACAAGGCGCACCGGCTCGGGTTGAAGGTGATGATCGACCAGGTGCTCAGCCACACCTCGGCCGAGCATGCGTGGTTTCGCGCAAGCCGGCAGAGCCGCGACAACCCGATGGCGGACTGGTACGTGTGGGCCGATGCGCGGCCGGACGGCACGCCGCCGAACAACTGGCTGTCGCTGTTCGGTGGCAGCGCATGGCAGTGGGAGCCGCGTCGCGGTCAGTACTACCTGCACAATTTCCTCGCCGCGCAGCCCGACCTGAACTTCCATCATCCCGAGGTGCGCGCGGCGGCGCTGGACAACCTGCAATTCTGGCTGGACAAGGGCGTGGACGGCGTGCGCCTGGACGCGATCAACTTCTGCTTCCATGACCGCCAGTTGCGCGACAACCCGCCCAAACCCAGCGACCAGCGCGTGGGCCGCGGCTTCAGCCCGGCCAACCCGTATGCGTTCCAGTATCACTACCACAACAACACGCAGCCGGAGAATCTGGCCTTTCTCGGCGAGCTGCGGGCGCTGATGGATCGCTATCCGGACGTGGCGGCGCTGGGCGAGATTTCCTCGGAGGATTCGCTGGCGACGATGGCCGAATACACCGCGGGCGGCCGCCTGCACATGGGCTACAGCTTCGAACTGCTGACCGACGACTTCAGCGCGGCGCACATCCGCGACACGGTGCGCCAGCTGGAAGCGCAGATGACCGAGGGCTGGCCGTGCTGGGCAATCTCCAACCACGACGTGGAGCGCGTGCTCAGCCGCTGGGGCAACGGCGACGCGTCGGCGCAGCTGGCCAACCTGTTTACCGCGATGGTCTGTTCGCTGCGCGGTTCGGTCTGTGTCTATCAGGGCGAGGAGCTTGGCCTGACCGAGGCGGACGTGCCTTACGAGTCGCTGCGCGATCCCTACGGCATCGCGTTCTGGCCGCAGTTCAAGGGACGCGACGGCTGCCGCACGCCGATGCCCTGGAGCGACGCCGATGCGCAGGCGGGTTTCAGCCACGGCATGCCGTGGCTGCCGGTGCCCGAGGAGCACCGCGCACGCGCGGTGGCGCAGCAGCAGGCCGACCCGTATTCGGTATTGAACGGTTTTCGCGCCTTCATGCGCTGGCGTCGGTCACACCCGGCGCTGCGCTGGGGCGACATCGAGTTCGTCGAGACGGTCGAGCCGGTGCTCGCCATCATCCGTCGGCTAGACGGGGAAGCGCTGCTGGTGATGTTCAATCTTGGCACTGCTGCGATCGAGCTGAGCCTGCCGCCGCTTTCCGGCAGCGGGTGGACGGCAATCGGGGGCCATGGTCTGCAGGCCGGTTCAATATATGGGAATACGTTGCGCCTGCCAGGCCACGGGGCATGGTTCGCCAGACTCGGCAACGGAGCCTGACCCCGAGCGCGTAGGAGCCCGCAGGCGGGCCATGCTCTTGCTCTTGCGAATCCCGAATCCCGAATCCCGAATCCCGAATCCCGAATCCCGAATCCCGAATCCCGACACAAAAGCATGGCCCGCCAGCGGGCTCCTACGTGTTTCGTGGCTTATTTGCGCTGGTCGGCCGTGGCCTCGCGCGCGGCGCGGAACTCGGAGTCCTTGCTCCAGCCGGGCCACTGGTCCGAATTCGCCAACTGGCTGCCCACGGTGTAGAGCAGCTGCAGGTCGCGCGCCATGCCGGTGAAAGGCCAACTGGCCTGCCATTCGTCGGAGGGCTGGTGGTAGTGCCTGGCGGTGTATTCCTCTTCGGCCGCGTTGCCGGCCTTCACGCCACCGTCGACCCAGTCGTTGCCCGAGCCGAACGAGACCGCCGGCACGCCGCGCTTGGCGAACGAGAAGTGATCGGAGCGGAAGAAATACCCCGCCTCCGGCTTCGGGTCCGGCGTGTAGACCATGTTGAACTGCTTCGCGTCAGCGATCAGGTCGTCCAGCAGGCCGAGCTTGGCATTGCCGGAGATCGTGAAGTTGCGCGTGGGCCCATGCGGATCGAGCGCGTCCATGTTGAGCACACCCGCCGTGGTGGCCAGCGGATACAGCGGGTGGGTGGCGTAGTACTCCGAACCTAGCAGGCCTTTTTCCTCGGCGGTGACGTTCACGAACACCACCGAACGCTCCGGCCTGGGCGCATGCGCGAAGGCGCGTCCCAGTTCGATCAGCGCCGCGGTGCCGGTCGCGTTGTCGACCGCGCCGTTGTAGATGCGGTCGCCGGTGGCGTCCGGCTGGCCGACCCCGAGATGATCCCAGTGCGCGCTGTAGATCACGGTCTGGTCCGGATGCTTGCTGCCGATCACGCGGCCGACGATGTTGTGCGAGGTGATCACGCTCTTGTCGACCTTGAAGCTGGCCGAAAGGCTTTCGCCCTTCAGCGCGACCGGCTTGAACGCACGGGTCTGCGCCTGCTTCTTCAGGCTGTCGAAATCCAGCCCCGCGTGCTTGAACATCTGCACCGCCAGGTCACGCTGGATCCAGCCCTCCAGTTGCGGATGCTCTTCGCCGGGCTTGTCGCGCACGATGTCGAACATGGTGTTGGTGTTGGAGTTCTTCACCGTGGCCCAGCCGTACGAGGCGGGCGCGGTTTCGTGGATCACCAGCAGGCCAAGCGCGCCTTGCCGCGCGGCTTCCTCGTACTTGTAGGTCCAGCGGCCGTAATACGTCATCGCCTTGCCGCCGAAGTCGCCGTGACCGGTTTCGAAATCCGGATCGTTGACCAGCACCACGGCGATCTTGCCGTGCAGGTCGACGCCCTTGAAATCGTCCCAGTGGCGCTCCGGCGCCTTGACGCCATAGCCGACGAAGACCAGCGGCGCGTTCGCGATGTCCACCGAGGTGGAGCCGTCCATCGGTGCGCGTATCGCGATCTGCTTGCCCTGGGTCAGCGGTTCCGTGGTGCTGCCCAGCTGCAGGCTCAACGAAGGCTGGCCGATGATCTCGGTGCGCAGCAACGGCACGGCTTGTGTCCATTGCCGTTTGCCGTCCTTGAGGTCGCCGCCGGGCTGCAGCCCGGCCGCCTTCATCTGCGCAACCACGTAGTCGATGGTCTTGGTCTCGGCCGGGGTGGCCGGGCCGCGACCTTCGAATGCATCGGAGGAAAGCGTCTTGACCTCGTCGGACAATCGCTGGGTGCTGAAGCTTGGCGTATCGGCTGCCTGTGCGCTGGCACAGGCGGCGATGATCAGGGCGGACAGGAGCAGTCGTCTCACGGGTGGTCACCGGTCGGGGGAGGGAACGCCCGATACTAGTACATCCCGGTGCCGCTCGATCGGCGGCCGGCCTGCCGCGCTTCGTTCACTCGATGCCGATGACCTTGCCAGTCCCGGCATCGATGCGCAGCTTGACCTTGTGCCCGGCAGAGTTCTCCGCTTTGGCCTTCCATATGCCGTCGTCATAATCGACGTCGTGCACGCGCGTGTAGCCCTGGGTCTCCAAGGCGGCTTCCACGTCGTGCCTGCTCAGCGTCGAGACCTGCCTGGCCGGATACACCTTGCCGGTGCTGGCATCGATGCGCACATCCACATGCTTGCCATTGGCGCTTTTCGCCTCGGCGCGCCACATGCCGTCCTTGAACTTCAGGTCGTGCACCTTGGTGTAGCCCTGTTCGGTGAGCTCGCTGCGCACCTGCGGTTCGGTCAGCGCCTGTTGCGCCGTCGCGGCGCTGCCGGTTCCGAGCGACAACACGCCCACGGTGAGCGCGACGGTAAGAGTGGCGATCGGGTTCTTCATGGCGCACCTCGTTGCTTGCGAAAAGCAGGAGTGTCGGGCGCCGAATGAAAATCCCGGGTGAACGCGGGCGTGAACACAACCCAACGGTTCAGCGAGGGAATGGACGAACACTGCACAGCCACTGCCCGGAAAGACTGCTCCGGGCAGTGGTGTACGGGTGGATCAGACGGCGTGGATCAGATCAGGTGGATCAGATCAGGTGGATCAGATCGGGTGGATCAGACCGCGGCGTCCTTCAGCTTCTTCAGCGCGCGCACCTTGACCTTCACGGTGGCGGGCTTGGCGGCAAACATCTGCTCCTCGCCGGTGAACGGGTTCTTGCCCTTGCGCTTCGGCTTGGCCGCGACCTTGACCGCGTTGATCTTGAACAGGCCGGGCAGGGTGAAATGGCCGGCGCCCTTCTTGTGCACCGACGCGAGCACGGCCGACTCGAGGCCGGCGAGCACGGCCTTGACCGCCTTCGCTTCGACGTTGGCCTGGGCGGCGATATGGGCGATCAGGCCCGACTTCGACAGGCTCTCGCCCAGCGGCTTCACCGGTGCGGCGACCTTGGCGGGAGCCTTCTTGGCGGGGGCTTTCTTGGCAGTGGTTTTGGTAGCCATGGATTTCATCTCGGTAATGGGAAACTCCGGCTTTGAAGGGCTCGGAGGCCTCGCGGCCTGCACAATGTAGCGAAATTTTGCGGGTTTTACTCATCTGGAGTGCATCGAGATGCTTTTTTTTCACATCGCCATCCAGGTTGCCGAGTCGATGGGTGGCAATACGCGTCACGACGGGGAGGGTCGCCGGGTGGCTGCTTTGAGATTCGGGGGGCCAATCGAACTGCAGCGGGAGGGCCAAAGCGCGCCGACCAGGCAGGCAATGAATCCTGGCGGCAAGCGCCGGCGATGCTCCGTCGAAAGCCGTGGCGTGCGTCCAGCGGAGCAGATGAGGTTGGTTCCCCGAGCATGGTCGCGTACCCGCCATGTGCGCCACATCGGTATGCTCGCGGGCATGCATCACCCACCGGCCAGCCACGCATGACAGGACTTGCGCTGATCCGTTGCCTGGTTGTCATGGCGCTGGCGCCGGTCGCCCCGGCAGCCGTGGCCGCGGCCGGGGCAATCACCACGCTACGCTTTTCCGACACCGCGCCGGGAACCAGCCTGCCGTCCGGCTGGAAGCGCTACGCGATGTCGCGGCACAAGCCCGCCGCGCACATGGCGATCGTTCGCGATGGCGGCGATGACGTGTTCGGCATCGATGCCGACCATGCCGCCGGCGCGATCGCGTACACGCTGGACATCCCCGCGACCACCCTGCTGAGCTGGCGCTGGAAGGTGGATCACAGCGTCGCGAAAGCCGACCTGTCGAAGAAATCCGGAGACGACTTCGCCGCGCGCGTCTATGTGTTCTTCGACGTGTCGCGCAGCCAATTGTCGTGGCTGCAACGCATGAAGCTGGACCTTGCCGGGCGCACCCTCGGCCACGCCATGCCCACCGCGGCCCTGTGCTATGTCTGGGACAACCGCCATCCGGTGGGCACCATCGCCTCCAACGCCTACTTCGGCGAGGTGAAGACCATCGTCCTGCAGAGTGGCAACGCGCATGCCGGCAGCTGGCAGTTGCAGCGGCGCAATCTGGCGGCGGATTTTCGCGCGGCGTTCGGCCGTGCCGCGCCGCCGGTGACCGGTATCGCGCTGGCCTCCGATACCGACAATACCGGCGGGCAGGTCAAGGCATGGTTTGGCGACCTGACGCTGGCACCGGCTCCGTCCGTCACACCGGAGGCCGGTCGATAAATCATCCTGCGGGTTCGTTTCGACCTGGCGATCCCGGCGCTCGCCACGGGCATTAGGCTCTGCGGGATGGCGGCGCGATCGGGTCAGATCTTGCGCTTGCGTCGCGGCTTCGCCTGCGATGCCACGATCAGCTCCTGCAGATAGGCGATGCCCTCTTCCTCGGGGAAGAATGCCACGACGTCCGCCACGCTCAACTCGTGCCGCTGGCGCATGGCAAGGAATTCCTCGCGTGCCATCGCCATGCGCTGGGCGGCCGCGGCCTTCTTGCCCAGCGGCTTCGCCGGTTGCTGCTTTTCGACCTTGCGTTCAAGCTTGGCCAGTTCTTCCTGGAACTGGCGAAAATCGTATTTCCCGGGGTTCATGGGGCGTCACTTGCGTGGGTATCGGCGTTTCCATTTTCGCACGTTCGCCACCCACACACCCGCTCACGCATCAAGCCGCTTTCCCCGCCCTGGTCATGGTGTGACGAGATGCCGACATGTGACGCGCAGCGACATATGCCCTTGAAAAGCGAGCTGCGCAACTGTCGTCTCCGGCCACTGCGGGCGCTGGCATGGCGGTGGTCATGAGGTTTTCGGCGGGCGCGGACAAATCGGCTGCCGCGGGCCGGACGGCGGGCGTGTCGAGCCCGGAACCGGCGAGTGCCTGCTGCAGGGTGTTTTCGTCGGTCCACCCGGTCAGCGCCATGCGGCATCGGGCATGCCGCATCAGGAAGTTGATCGCCAACTCTTCCGGCGACTTCGTGACATTCATGCAATCGATGACTTCTTCCATGGCAGCTTCTCGATAGAGGGAACCGGAGCGGTTCACGGAGTCAGCAGCAGCATTCGTGCCAACCGCCGGCTTTCCGGGGTGTCGGCATGGTCGGTCTTCCCGCGGCAGCGCGCCGTGCCAGGGTGGGCCTGGTGTTTCGTCTACCACCGTCAGGGTAAAAAACAAACAGGCCCACTCGAAAGCGGGCCTGTTCGTTTGTTCCGATGGTGGCCGGGGACGGAATCGAACCGCCGACACGGGGATTTTCAATCCCCTGCTCTACCAACTGAGCTACCCGGCCGGAAATTGGCTGCCACGGGTGTCCGCATGGGTCGCGGAAGGTGCGTGGAGCCGCGCATTAGACCGAATGCACGGCTTTTCGTCAAGACGCGACGTCGGGCGGGGTGAAGCCGGTGGCCTGGTCGACGTCGCCGCCGAACAGGAATTTCTCCATCTGTTCGGCGAGGTACGCGCGCGATTTGGGATCGAGCGGGTTGAGCCGGTATTCGTTGATCAGGGTGGTCTGGTGGGTCAGCCACTGTTGCCAGGCGGGCCTGGAAATTTCGGCGTAGATGCGCTGGCCAAGCGGCCCGGGCCAGGGGGCGAAATCCAGGCCTTCGGCGTCGATGCCGAGCTTGCTGCAATGGATGGTGCGGGTCATGCGGTGTTCCTGCTGGTTGGTGTCGTCGGAACGCGTTGCGCTCAAAACCACTTCGCCCGCTTCAGCGCCACATAGATTCCGCTGACCACCAGCGCCATCACGACGATCATGACCGGGTAGGCCCATGTCTCGCCGAGTTCGGGCATGTGCTGGAAGTTCATGCCATACCAGCTGGTGAGCAAGGTGGGGGCGGCAAGCATCGCGGCCCAGCCGGCGAGTTTCTTCATTACTTCGTTCTGGCCGAAGGTGACCAGCGACAGGTTGACGTTGATCGCGGCGGTGAGCATTTCGCGCATCGCGCTGATCGATTCGTTGACCCGGAATACATGGTCGAAGACGTCGCGAAAGTACGGTCGCAAGTCGTCGGGTATCAGGTTCGGATGCAACCGCACCAGTTGGCTGGTGATGTCCTGCAGCGGCGCGACGGCAAGGCGCAACGTCATCAGGTCGCGCTGCATGTCGTACAGCCGGTGCACGGTGCTGCGCTTGAATGTCTCGGCGAAGATATCCTGCTCGAGCAAGCCGAGTTCCTCGCGGCAGTCGCGCACGATGGGCAGCAGGTTGTCGACGATGAAGTCGAGCACGCCGTACAGGCCGTAACTGGGTCCGTGGGCAAGCAGCTCCGGGGTGTGTTCGCAGGTACGTCGCGCGGGCGCGTAGGACAGCGATGCGCCATGGCGCACGGTGACGAGGTAGCGTTGACCGAGAAAGATCTGGGTCTCGCCGAACGCCAGCTCGCCATTGATCAGTTGCGCGGTCTGCACCACCAGGAACAGCGAGTCGCCGTAGGTTTCGATCTTGGTGCGCTGGTGCGCGTTGTGCGCGTCCTCGATGGCGAGGTCGTGCAGGCCGAATTCCTCCTGCAGCTTTTCCAGCAGCGGCTCGTCCGGTTCGTGCAGGCCGACCCAGACGAAGGTTTCCGGCTCCTTCAGCACGTCGCTGATCGCGTCCAGGCTGATTTCGCCGATGCGATCGCCGTTGTGGCGATAGGCGATGCAATTGACCACCATCGGTTGCGTGGTCGATGGCGAGGCGGGTGTCGGCGGGGTCGGACTCATGTCCGCATGATGCCCTGCCGCGTGTGACGGGGCAACGCGCGACGCCTACGCGCCCGATCCGTGCAACGCGGCCTCCACGGGATCAACGATTGCGCCGCAGGCTCCACGCCAGCGCCAGCCAGCAGGGCAGCGCGAACAGCAGCCACGGCTGGTTCTGCTGCACCGTGCCGGGCAGCAGGTGCAGTACCACGGCGACGATCACGGCGAGCAGTTGCACGACGATCACGCCATCGATGAAGCGCGACGCGGCGAATCCGCGGCGCGCCCGCCACAGCGTGGGCAGCAACAGGAAGGCCAACGGGTTGAACAGCAGCAGGTTGGCATTGGCCCAGGCCGAGTGATGGCTGGTCAGCGTCCACAGCGCCAGCAGCAACAGGCCGACCAGCGCGGCGGCAACCAGGTACAGCGTGCCGAGCAGGGCGTAGGCGGTCGGCCAGCTGCGTCGACACAGGATGATCAGAGCGCCGAACACCAGGCCGGCCACACCGAGCGGCAGGCGCAGGTCGGGTGGCGATGCGGGTGGCGCCTGCAGCCGGTTCGGCGAGACTGCCTGCTCGCTCCCGACCAGCGCCAGCGTGCCGTTGCCGGCGGCGGGAATCCGCGCCTGGCTCAGCTGTGCCTGCAGCACGGAGGGCAGAAAACTTTCCTGCCAGGCATTCAGCGGCTGATCGGCGTATGGCCCCAGACCCACGTCCAGCAACAGCATCAGCCAGGGTTGCGCACTCATCAGGCGATCGGTTTGCTGGCGATACGTCATGCCACCCGGGCGCGCAGTGAGCTGCTCTTTCAGTGCGCCACCGAGCACCTTGTCCAGCGCATCGCGCACGCGGGTCGTGCAGTTGTCGGCGTAGTAATCGTAGTTGTAGCCGGCATTTTCCGGGCGCAGGTTCCACAGCAGGTTGTCGCGCAACTCGGCGGCCTGGTCGGCGCTCAGCGCCAGTCGCTGGCGCGTCACCGAGCGACCTACGCCCACGTAGTACGCCACTTCCTGATCGGTGGGCTCGGCGTCCATCATGTAGTGCATGCGGCCGCGGGCGAAGTTCAGCAGGAAGTTCTTCTCGTTGAAATCGAACACGCCATAGTTGAAGTTGATCGCCTCGCCCGAGGCGCGGTCGCGCAGTTCGATCGCGTCATGGCCGAAACGCTCCCAGTAGACGTCGCCGGGGCCGTAGGTGATCAGCGAGACCTCGAGGTCTGCACCGTTCGCGTCGGCAACGCCGGCGCGAACGGTCGCGGATGCAGTTGCCGCGATGACGAGCAGAAGCAGGACGAGGATGCGCTGGAGGCGATTCATGCGATCTACGCGGCGGCCTGTCGCGTCACGCGGAACTGCTGCACGCGGCGATCGTCCGCCTCGGTGACGTGGAACAGGTAATCGTCGATGGCCACCTCTTCGCCCGCTTCGGGCAGATGCCCGAATTCCGAGGTGACCATGCCACCGACGGTGTCGTATTCCTCGTCGGAGAAGGTCGCGCCTGTGCGCTCGTTGAAATCCTCGATCGGGGTCAGCGCGCTGACCAGCCAGTCGCCGCCGGGCTGCTGGTGCATCAATTCGGGTGCGTCCTCGTCATCGTGCTCGTCGTCGATCTCGCCGACGATTTCCTCGAGCACGTCCTCGATCGTGACCAGGCCGGCAACGCCGCCGTATTCGTTGACCACCAGGGCCATGTGGTTGCGCGTCAGCCGGAATTCCTCCAGCAGCACGTTCAATCGCATCGATTCGGGAATCAAGACCGCCGAGCGCAGGATCGAGCGGATGTCGAAGTGCTCGGCGGCGCCGAAAAACTTGAGCAAGTCCTTGGCCAGCAGGATGCCGAGGACCTCGTCCTTGTCCTCGCCGTGCACCGGAAAACGCGAGTGGCCGGATTCGACCACCACGGCGAGCAGGTCGGACAGCGATGATTCGACGGCGAGCATCACGATCTGCGCGCGCGGCACCATCACGTCGTCCACGCTCAGTTCGGTGACCTTGATGGCACCCTCGACCATGGTCAGGGTATCGACGGAGAGCAGGCCGTTCGACTGCGCCGAGCGCAACTCCTCAAGCAGTTCGCCGCGGTTGCGCGGTTCACCGGAAAACAGGTGGCCCAGTCGATCCCACCAGGTACGGTGGGCCGGGCCGCTGGTACTGCCAGGGTCGTCGTTCATCACTCTTTGCGATTCTGCCCGGATGCGGGCGGAACCCCGATTCTAGCGGAAAAATCGTGACGGTTCAGTGCGCTGGCGCGCTCAGGCATAGGGATCGGCAATGCCCAGGCCGGCGAGTATGCGTGTCTCCAGCGCTTCCATGATCGTGGCGTCGCGTTCGTCGACATGGTCGTGGCCGAGCAAGTGGAGCACGCCATGAATGGTCAGGTGGGCCCAGTGATCGCGCACGGCCTTGCCCTGTTCGGCGGCTTCGCGCTGCACCACCGGGGCACAGATGGCCAGGTCGCCGATCAGCGGCAGGGCGACACCCGGCGGCAATTCGACCGGGAAGGAGAGCACGTTGGTGGCGTAATCCTTGCCGCGGTAATCGCGGTTCAGCGCGCGGCCCTCGCCGATGTCGACGAGTCGGATCGCCAGCGCCGAGGGCTTGCGGCGTTTCGCGCCGCGCAGCGCGGCCTCGACCCAGCGACGGAAGCTGGCCGGGGAGGGCAGGCCGTTGCGGGTGAGGCCGTAGCGTACGGCGAGTTCGACGGAGAGTGCCATCGCGTCAGTCCACCATGGCCAGTTCGCGCAGGAGCATCAGTCCTTCCGGCCAGTCGCCGAGGCCGGATTCGCCGTTGATATGGCCGCGCGCGCCGATCTCGACCAGTTGCGAGCCCCAGTTCGCGGCGAACGTGCGCGCGCGATCCAGTTGCACGTAGGGATCATTGCTGCTGGCCACCATGATGCTGTGGAACGGCAGCCGCTGACGGGGCATGGGCTGGAAACCGCTGGGTTCGGCCGGGTAGCTCGCCGCCTCGGTATCCGCCGGCGATACCAGCAGGGCGCCCAGCACCGGGCCGTGGTGGCGCGCGGCCCAATGGGCGATCAGGCTGCAGGCGGCCGAGTGCGCCACCA
Source organism: Rhodanobacter sp. B05 (assembly GCF_002001085.1). GTDB lineage: Bacteria > Pseudomonadota > Gammaproteobacteria > Xanthomonadales > Rhodanobacteraceae > Rhodanobacter. Next base: position 36,452 of record NZ_MUNU01000016.1, on the reverse strand, counting down.
GCAAGGCCGGCACGCCGCCCTGCTGGATGGCGGCATCCAGCGTGGCGATCCATTCGTCGCAATCGGGGCTGTGCCAGTCGCGCTGCACGACCCGGCGAAACGACGGATGCAGCGTTTCCCAGCGGGATTGCCAGTGGCTCGACCCGGAGTCGTACAGACCGGGCAGGATCAGCACGCGTGGCCAGGGCGGATAGTTCACGCGTCGTGGTCCTGGTCGTCCTTCTGTTCGAACGCCTCGTACGCGCGCACGATCTTCGCCACCAGCGGGTGGCGCACCACGTCGCGCGAGGTGAAGAAGGTGAAGCTGATGCCGCCTACCCCACGCAGCACTTCGATGGCCTGGCGCAGGCCCGAGCGCGTGCTGCGCGGCAAGTCGACCTGGGTGACATCGCCGGTGATCACCGCCACCGTGCCGAAGCCGATGCGGGTCAGGAACATCTTCATCTGCTCGACCGTGGTGTTCTGCGCTTCGTCGAGGATCACGTAGGAATCGTTGAGCGTGCGCCCACGCATGTAGGCCAGCGGCGCGATCTCGATCACGTTGCGCTCGATCAGCTTGGCGACCTTTTCGAAGCCGAGCATCTCATACAGCGCGTCGTACAGCGGGCGCAGGTAGGGATCGACTTTCTGCGACAGGTCGCCGGGCAGGAAGCCGAGCTTCTCGCCGGCCTCGACCGCGGGGCGCACCAGGATCAGCCGCTGCACCCGGTTCGCCTCCAGCGCCTCGACCGCGCTGGCGACGGCCAGGTAAGTCTTGCCGGTGCCGGCCGGGCCCACGCCGAAGTTGATGTCGTGGCTGGTGATCGCGTGCAGGTAGCGCGCCTGGTTCGGGCCGCGGCCCTTGATCACGCCGCGCTTGACCTTGATCACCACGTCCTGCGCTTCGTCGGCCGACGCCTCGGCGATCGCGTCGATGCCGGATTCGGCCAGGTGCAGGTTGATCCGGGCGCCGGTCAGCGATTCGTCTTCGGTCGTCGCATACAGCGAACGCAGCACTTTCTCGGCAGCCCTGGCCGGTGCGTCATCGCCGATCACCTGGAAGATGCTGCCGCGGTGGTTGATCTCCACGCCGAGGCGCAATTCGACCTGGCGCAGATGTTCGTCAAACGGCCCGCACAGGTTGGCGAGACGGGCGTTGTCCTCGGGGTCGAGGGTGAAATCGCACTGATTGAGGCCGTTGGTCATGGGAGGCGAAGTGGTTGGTGAAGGAATCCTTCTCCCGTCGGTCGTCGGCGGGAGAGGGGCTTAAGCTGCCACTTCGTCGGCGATCTTTATACGTCCGCGCAATGAATTGGCCATCGCTTCGGTGATTTCCACGTCGATGAACTGGCCGATCAGGCGCGGGTTGCCGGGAAAATTCACGAAGCGCATGTTCTCGGTGCGGCCGGTCAGTTCGCTGGCATCGCGAGTGCTGGGCTTTTCCACCAGCACGCGTTGCACGCTGCCGATCATGGCCTGGCTGATGGCCTTCGCGTTCGCGTTGATCGCGGCCTGCAGGCGGGACAGTCGTTCATGCTTTTCGCTGGCCGGCGTGTCGTCGGCCAAGTTCGCCGCTGGGGTGCCGGGGCGCGAGGAGAAGATGAAGGAGAAGCTCTGGTCGAAGCCGACGTCGTCGATCAGCTTCATGGTCTTCTCGAAATCCTCGGCGGTCTCGCCGGGGAAGCCCACAATGAAATCGGAGGACACGCAGATGTCCGGCCGCACCGCGCGCAACTTGCGGATCTTCTGCTTGAATTCGAGCGCGGTGTAGCCGCGCTTCATCGCGGAAAGGATGCGGTCGGAGCCGGCCTGCACTGGCAGGTGCAGGTAGTTGGCCAGCTGCGGCACGTTCGCATAGGCCTCGATCAGCGAGTCGGAAAACTCCAGCGGATGCGAGGTGGTGAAGCGGATGCGGCCGATGCCGTCGATCTGCGCGATCGCATGGATCAGCACGGCGAGGTCCGCGATGCCGCCGTCATGCGTGGGGCCGCGGTACGCGTTGACGTTCTGGCCGAGCAGGTTGACCTCGCGCACGCCCTGCGCGGCGAGCTGGGCGACTTCCACCAGCACGTCGTCGAACGGGCGGCTGATCTCCTCGCCACGGGTATACGGCACCACGCAGTAACTGCAGTACTTCGAGCAGCCTTCCATGATCGAGACGAAAGCAGTCGGGCCGTCGGCGCGGGGTTCCGGCAGGCAGTCGAACTTCTCGATCTCGGGGAAGCTGATGTCGACCTGCGGCAAACCACTGGCGCGCTGCTTCTCGATCAGCTCGGGCAGGCGATGCAGGGTCTGCGGGCCGAACACCAGGTCGACGTACGGCGCGCGCTTGACGATCGCCGCGCCCTCCTGCGACGCCACGCAACCGCCCACGCCAATGACGACTTGCCGGCCGTCTTTCTTGTGCTGTTTCCAGCGGCCGAGCTGGCTGAATACCTTTTCCTGCGCCTTCTCGCGGATCGAGCAGGTGTTGATCAGGATCACGTCCGCCTCGGCCTCGTCCTGAGTCAGCTCCATGCCGTGCGACGCACGCAGCACGTCGGCCATCTTGGCCGAGTCGTACTCGTTCATCTGGCAGCCGTGGGTCTTGATGAAAAGCTTGCCGCTCATGGCGTGGGTACCGTGGTTCGTTGGCGGAAAACTGAAATCCGCTGAACCGCGCAGTTTACCCGCGTGGAGCCGGCGCTGCCAGCAATCCGCCATGGCAGATCAAGCACTTGCGCCGACCGCGCGTCACCGGCGCAACGTGTGCGGAGCATGGAAACGCTGCGTGGCGCACGAAACCGCCAGCGCGCACTTGGCGTGCGCGGTCCGTGGCGGCACACTGCGCCCATGTCCGGTGCCGCCAGCCACAGGGGAAGCGTCGATCGGCCAGCGCGCTGCTTCCCGTCACGTCCGATCCTTGCCGGGGTCGCGCTGCTGGCTGCGTGTCTGTATGGCGCCGCGGCGCGGGCCGGCACGCTCTACCAGTGCACCGGCAGCAGCGGCGAGACCGTGTACAGCAGCAGCCGTGCGGGCTACCGCGCCTGCCATGCGATCAGCAGCTATGTCGAGCCGAAGGCACGCGTTCGCGCGCTGCCGCGCGAGCGCACTTCGCTGACCGGGGTGACCGGCACCGTCGCCACCACGGCGCGCAGCCTGTTTGCCGGTGGAGCGCAGTTGGTCTCGCTCGCCGGGGTGCGCGGCAGCGTCGTCACCACCGCGCGGGCCACGGATGCGATGCCGGCGGCACCACAGGTATCGCTCGCCCGTGTGCGCGGCTCGGTCGCGACCAGCGCCAGGTTGCCGCTGGCCGCCGCCGCGGCCGGCACACCCGGCCAGTGGCGTTATCGCGAAGCGCATGGCGACGCCGTGCTGGCTGCGCCAGTGGTGGTGGATACCTCCGCCAATCGGGTGCTGCGCGGGGCGGTGTATCGCATCGTGCGTGCGGACGGCAGCGTGGAATACACCAATGTGCAACCGCTCGGCGGCAAGGGGCGCGCGGTGACCATGCTGTTCAGTTACATCGCGACCTGCGTCGCCTGCAACCTGCACTCGACGATCCACTGGAACAGCGTCGCGCTCAACCTTGATGCCTATGCGGACACGATCCGCGCCGCCAGCATCGAGTACGGCGTGGACGAGGCATTCCTGCGCGCGATCATCCATGCCGAGAGCGCGTTCAATCCGCGCGCCCTGTCGATCAAGGGGGCGCAGGGCCTGATGCAGCTGATGCCGACCACGGCCAGCGACATGGGTGTGCTGGACGCGTTCAATTCCGACCAGAACATCCGTGGCGGCGCCCGCTACCTGAGCCTGCTGCTGCACGATTTCAACGGCAACGAACGGCTGGCCGCGGCCGCGTACAACGCCGGCCCGGGCGCCGTGCAGCGTTACAAGGGCATACCGCCGTATGCCGAGACCGAGGTCTACGTGGAACGGGTGGCGACCTTGCGCAAGCGCTACGGCGAGGCGATCCACCCGCCGCTGGCGTCGCGCGGCCCGAGTTGAGTGCCTGCTGCGCCGTACCTGGCTGTCCCCGGTGATATGGTCACCGCCTTGTGCCGGCGGGCGCTGCTACTGTTCCAGCGTGGCGTTGTCGCCCATCACGGGTCGCTGTGCCAGGGTGATCTCCAGATGGAACGGGCCGCCGTCGCGCAGGCCGGAGACCTCGACCTGGCTGCCGGGCTTCAGTGCCGCTTCGTGCCGTCGCAGGTCGGCCGGATCGAGGATGTCGTGCTGGCCGATCCGCAGCAGGATGTCGCGCGGCCGGAGTCCGGCCTGCGCCGCCGGACCACCGGGGTAGACCGCGGTGACCTGGACGCCGCGCGCTGCCGCCGGCAAGCCGCTGTTGGCGGCCACCGGCACGAAAGCGTAGTCGGCGCCGAGCCAGCCGCGCACCACGTGTCCGGTGGCGATCAGCTGATCCAGCACCTTGGTGGCGGTGGCGACCGGGATTGCGAAACCGATGCCTTCGGCGTTGGCCGCCTGGCCCTTGCCGATCAGCAAGGTGTTGATGCCGACCAGCTGGCCCCGGGTATTCACCAGCGCGCCGCCGGAATTGCCCAGGTTGATGGCAGCATCGGTCTGGATGAAATCCTCGGCGCTGGAGCTGTTCAACTGCCGCCCGATCGCGCTCACGATGCCCATGGTGACGGTCTGGTTGAGCCCGAACGGGTTGCCGATCGCGAGCACCACGTCGCCGGGCCGCAACTGCTGCGGGTCGGCCATGTGGATCACCGGCAGGTTGCTGGCATCGATCTTCAGCACGGCCAGGTCGGTTTCCTCATCCGAACCGACCAGGCTGGCCTTGGCGATGCGGCCGTCGTACAGCAGCACCTGGATGTCGGCGGCATTGGCGATCACGTGGTTGTTGGTCAGCACGTAGTCCTGCCCGCGGGCGCTGACGATCACGCCGGAACCGAGGGTCTGCTCGCGATGCTGGTAGGTGGTGGGCTGGCCGCCGAACAACTGCTGCAGCACGGGGTTGTCGTACATGCGCAGGGCTTGTTCGGTGACGATCTTGTTGGCGTAGATGTTCACCACCGACGGTGCCGCGGTGGCCACTGCGTCGGCATAGGATGCCGGCGCCGCGTCGGCGCGCTCGCTGCTTGCCGGTGTGGTCGCGGCGGGAGCCAGTCCGAATCGCGCGCGCAATCGCTCGCCGCTGCCGGGCCAGAACAGACCGACCACGAACGCGAGCGCCAATCCCAGGACGACGAAGCGGGCGATGAAGATCAGGGTGCCGGCGGCATGTTTCATGTCGTGGGGAACGTTCCGGCAAGTCGTGGCAAGAGGCGTCGGGCGGACCCGGCGAGTTTCCGGTTTATTGTACGAGGCCGCCCCTGACGCTACACTAACGCGATTTTTCGGGGCCCCAAACCCCACCCTGGGATGACCTTGCATGTACCGGAGAGCCTGATGGCGAACGAAGTCGTCGATCACGGCCGCCGCCGTTTCCTGACAGCGACCACCGCAGTGGTCGGTGGCATCGGGATCGTGTCGGCAGCTGTGCCCTTCATCAAGTCGTGGGAACCCAGCGCGCGCGCCAAGGCCGCCGGCGCTCCGGTCACGCAATCGCTGAAAAAGGTCGAGCTGGGCCAGCAGCTGATCGTGGGTTGGCGCAGCCTGCCCGTGTTCATCGTCAACCGCACCCCGGCCCAGCTGAAGGTCCTGCCGGAGCAGGATCCGCGCCTGGTCGATCCCAAGTCCGAGGTCGACCAGCAGCCGAAGTACGCGCAGAACGGCACGCGCTCGATCAAGCCCGAATGGCTGGTGATGGTTGGTATCTGCACCCACCTCGGTTGCGTGCCGGACTACAAGGGCGAGATCAAGCCCGAACCGTTCGACCCGAAATGGCAGGGTGGCTATTACTGCCCCTGCCACCACTCGCGCTATGACATGGCGGGCCGCGTCTACCAGGGCGTGCCGGCACCGAAGAACATGCAGATCCCGCCGTATCATTTCGTCGACGACACGACGGTGCAGATCGGCGTGGATCCGAAGGGGGCGACGGCATGAGCAACGTATTCAGCAACATCGGCGCCTGGGTGAACGAGCGTGCACCGGGCATGATGCCGATGTATCGCGCGCACATGACCGAGTACTACGCGCCGAAGAACTTCAATCTCTGGTACTACTTCGGTTCGCTGGCGATCCTGGTGCTGGTCAACCAGATCGTCACCGGCATCTTCCTCACCATGAACTACAACCCGAGCGCGGCGGGAGCCTTCGACTCGGTGCAGTACATCATGCGCGACGTGGAGTGGGGCTGGCTGATCCGCTACATGCACTCCACCGGTGCCTCGCTGTTCTTCGTGGTGGTGTTCCTGCACATGTTCCGCGGCATCATGTACGGCTCGTACAAGAAGCCGCGCGAGCTGGTGTGGCTGCTCGGCATGCTGATCTTCCTGGTGCTGATGGCCGAGGCCTTCATGGGCTACGTGCTGCCGTGGGGCAACATGTCGTTCTGGGGCGCCAAGGTGATCATCTCGCTGTTCGGCACGATCCCCTACATCGGCAATTCGCTGGTGGACTGGATCATGGGCGACTTCCTGCCCGGCGATGCCACGCTGAACCGCTTCTTCGCGCTGCACGTGATTGCCTTGCCGCTGGTGCTGCTGCTGCTGGTGGTGCTGCACATCGCCGCGCTGCATGAGGTGGGCTCGAACAACCCGGACGGCGTGGAGATCAAGAAGGGCCCCAAGGGCAACCGCTGGGATGCGCTGAAGCCGGCCGACGGCATTCCGTTCCACCCGTATTACACGGTGAAGGATCTGGTCGGCGTGGGCTTCTTCCTGCTGATCGCCGCCTTCATCATCTTTTTCGCGCCGACCCTGGGCGGCTGGTTCCTCGAGCACGACAATGCGATCCGCGCCAACAATCTGGTGACCCCGGCGGAGATCAAGCCGGTGTGGTACTTCACCCCGTTCTACGCGATCGTGCGCATGATCCCGTCGTTCCTCGGCACCGCCGTGTGGGGTGTGCTGGCGATGTTCAGCGCGATCGCCGTGCTGTTCGTGATGCCCTGGCTGGATCGCGGCAAGGTCAAGTCGATCCGCTATCGCGGCACCGGCTACAAGGTGGCGCTGGGGATCTTCGTGCTGTCGTTCTTCGGGCTCGGCGCGGTCGGTGCAGGCGTCACCGCCGAGGTGATCCCGGCGTGGTTCGGCGATGTCGACCTCACCTTCTGGGAGAACCTGTTCGGCCGACTGATGACCTTGCTCTATTTCGGCTTCTTCGTCTTCCTCTGGGCCTACACGCATTTCGGCTGGGAGAAGACCAAGCCGGTTCCGGAACGGGTGACCACGCATGACTAGGCGGCAGACCACGATGAAGCATTTTCTCTCCGGTATCGCGCTGGCGTTCGGCCTGCTGGTCGGCGCCATGCCGGTCCACGCCGAGGGTGGCGAAGGCGCGCTGATGAAGTCCGGCGCCGACGTGCGGGATCAGGCCTCGCTGCAGCGGGGGGCGCGGCTGTTCTTCAATTACTGCGTCGGTTGCCACTCGCTGAAGTACATGCGCTATTCGCGCATCGCCGAGGACCTGGGCCTCACCGAAAACGAGGTCATGCAGAACCTCAACTTCACCGGCGCCAAGTTCGACGATCCGGTGATCTCGCATATGCCGGCGGAGCTGGCCAAGACCTGGTTCGGCAAGGATCCGCCGGATCTGTCACTGGAAGTGGATGCGAAGGGCGCGGACTGGGTCTACACCTACCTCAATTCGTTCTACCTGGATCCGCACAGCCCGATCGGCTGGAACAACACCGCCTTGCCGAATGCCGCGATGCCGTTCCCGTTGTGGGAGCTGCAGGGCACGCAGACCGCGCTGATGAAGCCGGCGAAGGACGGCGACAGCGCGGCGGTGGAGAAACTGGTGTTGTCGCAGCCCGGCAAGATGACTCCGGCGCAGTACCAGCAGGCGACCCGCGACCTGACCAGTTTCCTGCAATACGCTTCCGAGCCGGCGGCCTTGCAGCGACATCACTATGGCATCTGGGTCGTCCTCTTCCTTGCCTTGCTGACCTTCCTGTTGGCCCTGCTCAAGAAGGAATACTGGAAGGACGTCCACTGAAGCCGGATGGCACTGCGGATGCGGCGGCCATGAGCCGCCGCGTTCGTTTCATTGATGGGGAATAGCGCATGGTCCAGAGCGCCCGCTTGCGTAATGCATTGACGCTGTACACCACCGCCGATGACATCCAGTGTCATCGCGCCAGGCTCGTGCTGGCCGCCAAGGGGGTCAGTTACGAACGCGTGCTGGTGGATCCGGCCCGGCCGCCGGAAGATCTGGTCGATCTGAACCCCTATGCCAGCACGCCCACCCTGATCGATCGCGAGCTGACCCTGTTCGATACCGCGGTGGTGTGCGAATACATCGATGAACGCTATCCGCATCCGCCGCTGATGCCGATCGATCCGCAATCGCGCGCCAGGCTGCGGGTCGCCGCGGTGCGGATCGAGAAGGACTGGCTGCCGGAGGTCGATACGATCCGGGCCGGTGGCCGGCCGGCGGATGCCGCGCGCAAGCGGCTGCGCGAACACTTGTTGTCCACCGTGCCGCTGTTCAAGGCCTCGAAGTTCTTCCTCAACCCGGAGATGAGCCTCGCCGATTGCCTGGTGGCGCCGGTGATCTGGCGGCTGCCCTGGCTGGAGGTGGATCTGGGTCGCGAAGGCAAGCCGATCATCGATTACGGCGAGCGCCTGTTTCATAGCCAGGGTTTCGCGCGCAGCATGACCGAACAGGAAAAGGCGATGCGGCAACTCCATGAGCAAGCATGACGGCGCACCGATGAGTTCGAATCGCCCGTATCTGCTGCGGGCGATCTACGACTGGATCAGCGACAACGATCTCACGCCGTACATCCTCGTCGATGCGGCGTTCGCCGGCGTGCGCGTGCCGCCGCAGGTGGTCAAGAACGGCCAGGTCGTGCTCAACCTCGCCACCCGCGCCGTGGCCAATCTTGATCTCGGCAACGAGTGGATCAACTTCCAGGCGCGCTTCTCCGGGGTCAGCCAGGTGATCCAGATTCCGGTGCAGTCCGTGCTGGCGCTGTATGCGCAGGAAAACGGCCAGGGCATGATGTTCCCCGCGGAGAATGAAGGCGGCGAGACACCGCCGCCCGAACCGCCGCCGTCCGATCCCGCGCCGGGTGCCGATGAAGGTGGTGACAAGCCCAAGCGTGGTGCGCCGCACCTGCGCGTGGTGAAGTAGCGCGGCACCCCGGTTCCCGCTCGCCGGCTGCGCTCAGTGCAGCCGGTTGCCTTGACGGGGACGCAGCGCCACCACCTTGCCTGAAGTCGATGGCGGGCCGGCATCGGCGTCGTCGGCGGGGGGCAGCAACTCGATGGTGGGCAGGCTGAGGCTGCTGAGTGCATCGCCGATCATCCACAGCCGACCCGCCTCGCGGTCATGCCCGTCGATACTCACCTCGAACCCGTAGCAGCGTTCGACCCGGCGCAGGCCATTGACCCGGCGCAGGCGCAGGCCACGCAAACCAACCGTTTCGTCCAGCAATTGCAAGCCATGCACCTGGCATTGTTGGCGCGCTTCACGGACCGCGCGCTCGCGCGCCACGCTGAGTTTCAGCCACAGCCCCACGGTGGCGCCGAGCACCAGCAACAGCAGGAGATTGGACAAGTCGGACATGCAGCCAGTGTGTGGGCGCCTGCGCCCTCGCGCAAGACGGCGTTCAGTCCAGTTGCAAGCGCAACGACAGGTCGATGGCGCGCACGTGCTTGGTCAACGCGCCCACCGAGATGAAATCGACACCCGTGCGGGCGAACTCGCCGATCGTCTTCAGATCGACGTTGCCGGAAATTTCCAGCGGCACCCGGCCGGCGGTGCGCTTCACCGCCTCGTGCATCTGCGCCAGTTCGAAGTTGTCCAGCATGATGCGATCCGCGCCAGCCTGCAGGGCCTGTTCCAGCTCGTCGAGGCCTTCCACCTCCACCTCCAGCGGCAGCTCGGGGTGGAGCGTGCGCGCCGCGGTCACGGCTGCGCCGATGCTGCCGGCGGCGATGATGTGGTTCTCCTTGATCAGGATCGCGTCGTAGAGACCCATCCGCTGGTTGTGGCCACCACCGCAGCGGACGGCGTACTTCTGTGCCACGCGCAGCCCGGGCACGGTCTTGCGGGTGTCCAGCACGCGCACCCCGGTTCCGGCTACCGCGGCGACGTAGTCGGCGGTGATCGTGGCGGTGGCCGACAGCAGTTGCAGGAAGTTCAGCGCCGATCGCTCCGCCGTGACCAGCGAGCGGGCGTGCCCCGAGAGGCGGCAGATCAGCGTGCCCGGGTCGACCCGGTCGCCGTCGCGCACCGACCAGTCGATCCGGACGGCCGGGTCGAGTCGGCGGAAGCAGGCATCGAACCAGGCGCTGCCGGCAATCACCGCGGCATCGCGACAGGTCAGCTGCGCCCGGGCCCGTGCATCGCCCGGCAGCAGCCCGGCGGTGGCATCGCCGCTGCCCAGGTCCTCGGCCAGTGCATGTTCGACGTCGGCGGCGATCTGCGCAGCACCGGGCTGCGCGAAGGATGCTGCTGCCGCTGTCATTCGGCGGGCGTCGGGGCTGTTGCCGTCCCGTCGGCCTGGCTCAGCTTGCCGACGATGGCGGTCATCGCGCGGTCGAACAGGGCATTGGCTGCCAGCACGCGGGCGTGCCCGTCGGCGAACAGCGCGGCGAGTTCGCGCGGTGCGTAGTCGGCCACCTTCAGGCCGCGTCGATTGACGAACAGGTAGCGGCCGCTCATCGGGCTGATCCACGACAGCTTGGCCCGGGCAGGAGCCTCGCCGTCCAGCGTGAACTCGAGCCAGTTGCCGGGTTGCAGCGCCTGCACCTGGTGCCATTGCGGGCTGTCTGGCGGAACCTCGGCCAATTCCTCCGCATCGAGGATGTCTTCCGGCTCCGCCCGCTGGTCGATGACCGGCTGGATGGAGTCGGGGATCGCCAGCATGGCGGTGTCTTCCGCGGCCACCGCGCCATCGGCGGACGCGCCCTGCTCGGGTTGTTCGCCCAGTTGCTGGCGGTAGTACGCGTGCAACTGGCCAAGCAGTCGCTCCACGTCCTGCTCCTGGAAAGCCACGTTGGCCAGGCCGTGGCGCAATGCTCGCTCGATGCCCGGCAGCATCTGGCGCAGAGTCTGCCGGCTGGTGGTGTCGTTGGCCGGATGGGTGCTGGCGATGAACTCGTCGATGAAGCGCAGTGCGCTCTTGAACTCGGGCGAATCCTCGCCCTGGCGCAGCAGGGTGAGCACCAGATGGTTGGCCCACGCACGGGCCAGCACGCCGTGCACCAGCGGGGGCAGCTTCTGCGTGCCGATGCGGTCGAGGATCTCGCGCGCGGCCCGGCGCCGCGCCTGTTCGAGTTTTTCGCGGCCGCGCGTGGATTCGGCCACGCGCTGCTCGGCCAGCTCGGAACGGCGCTTGTTGACGTCCTGGAATTGCTGCAGGTCGGTCAGCAGGCGTTCGAAGATGCCCATGTCGTCGTCGAAGTCGTGCAGCAACTGGTCGACGATCGACTTCACCTTTTCGTGCAGGCGGTGGTCGCGGTCGGATTCCTCCGACCAGCTCTTGGCCTGCTCGGCGAGGCTGTCCAGCAGCCGGCGCGCGGGGTGCTGGCGGTGCGCGAACAGTTTGCGGTCGAGGATCGCCGCCTTCAGGTAGGGGATCTGCAGCCGCGCCAGCATCACCTGCATCGCGGCGGGCAGGTTGCGGTCTTCCAGGATGAATTCGAACAGCATGCCGACCAGGTCGATGGTGTCCTCGTCCATGCTGGCCACATGGCTGGGCCGCTCGCCGCGCAGGGCGCCGATCTGGGTCAGCAACTGCGCCTTGAGCTGCATGACTTCGCGACCGAGCGCGGCGGCGTCGTCCGCCTGGTCATACGTCAGCGGGCCGGCGCTGACGATCTGGCTCTGCAACACACTGAGCGCGCCGAGCAGTTCGTTGGCCGACGGCAGCGGGCCGCTCGGCATGACGTGCGCGCCGCCTTCGCGAGCAACTCCGCCGCTGGCGCTGCCCCGGCGTGCGCTGAACAGGGCATGCAGGGTATGCAGCAGGTCGCCGGGAATTTCACCGCTCTCGTCGCCCGCGGCCGATCCGCCGGTATTCGTGGCGCCGGCACCGGCCGGAACCTGCTGACCCCCGCGCGGTATATGGTGCCGCAGCTGCGGCAGCACGCCGGCGCGAACCAGTTCGGTATTGATTTCCTGGTAGAGGTCTTCCAGCACCGACAGCACGTAGCGATCGAACAGCTTGTAGATGATCAGCTTGACGCGCATGTCCGCGGTGAGTTCTTGCAGCGCCTGGCGAAACGCCTGGGACAGGATCGCCGGGGCCACCGGATTGTTGGCATCGTCGATCTTGTGGCCACCGCAGATCACCGAGAGCCGCTGGTTGACCGCGAACAGATCGCGCGCCAGGCGCGCCTCGTTCTTGCTGATCATGCTGGTGATCGCCAGCGATTCCTCCAGGTCGCTTTCCGCGACCAGGGTCAGCTCGGCCGAGCCGAGCGAAGACGACGCGGCAGCTGCCTTCGCATTCGCGGGGTGAGCCAGGTCGCTCAGGTGGCGGGCGATCGCGCCGAGGAAATTGCGCTCGATGCCGGGGCGACGCTTGCGCACCTCGCGCATGCCGTCGAAATAATGCATCTGGGCGGCGTTGTTCTCGGCCTTTTCGGCGAGGTCGAACAGCGCGTCGTCGACCCGTTCGAACGCGTTGCCCACCGTTTGCTGCAGCTTCTTGCCGGCGATCCCGCGCACGGCGCTGAGCAACTCGCCGACGCGCTCGCTGGATGGTTCCATGCGCGGGCTCAAGTTGACGACCCTGGTTGGCTCACCGGCTTCATTCATCGCCACATCCCCCTGAGGTGCCCCGCGCACGGCTGGGCCAGGAAAGGCGGCGCGGGGGATGACAATAAGCCAAATTCCGGCCCCATGCCACGCCCATCGCCCGTGCAGACATGCCAGCCGTGTCCTACGTCACGGGAAATGCGGTCAGCTGCAGGGTGCCGATGCCTTCCTCGGGCAACATGACCGGGATGCCGTCCTCGATGCGGTAAATCAGCTTGTGATCGATGGTGATCAGCGCCTCGGCCACCGGTTCGCGTACGGCCACGCCGGCGACCGTATCGACCTGCCCGGCGGCAATCGCCCCGTTCAGCGCGTCCAGTTGGTGCCGCGTCAGCAGGCGCACCGGGGTCTTGCTGACCGGGCAGCACAGGATGTCTAGGAGGCGCTTGTCCATGGTGGCCTGGTTCGGGTGTGTCGGGTCGGGAAAGCCCGTACAATAACGGTTTTTGGACGTTCCGACCATGACACCAGCAAGCAAGGCGCCGCGTGTGGGCGTGGTGATGGGTTCGCGTTCGGACTGGGAAACCATGCGGCACGCGGCCGACGTGCTGACCGAGCTGGGCGTGGCGCACGAGGTGCGGGTGGTTTCCGCGCACCGCACGCCGGATCTGCTGTTCAGCTACGCCGAACAGGCGTCGGAGCGCGGCATCCAGGTGATCATCGCCGGTGCCGGCGGCGCTGCCCATTTGCCCGGCATGCTGGCCGCCAAGACCCGCCTGCCGGTATTCGGCGTGCCGGTGCAGTCGAAGGCACTCAACGGGATGGATTCGCTGCTGTCGATCGCGCAGATGCCTGCAGGTATTCCCGTCGGCACGCTGGCGATCGGGCGTGCCGGCGCGGTCAATGCCGGGTTGCTGGCCGCCGCGGTGCTGGCCCTGCACGACCAGGCCTTGTGCCATGCGTTGGAAGACTGGCGGACGCGGCAGACGCAGGCCGTGCTCGAGCAGCCGGATCCGCGTTCTTGAGCGGGCAGCGACAACCCGTGGTGGGCATTCTTGGCGGCGGTCAGCTGGCTCGCATGCTGGCCCTGGCCGGCGCGCCGCTGGGTGCAAAGACCATGGTGGTCGACAGCTCGGCCGATGCCTGCGCGGGTCAGGTGGCACCGCTGGTGGTGGCCGACTGGACCGACTACGCCGCGCTGGAGGCGTTTGCCGCGCAGGTCGACGTGATCACCTTCGATTTCGAAAACGTGCCGGCCGAAACCGCGCGCTGGCTGGCGGAACGCGTGGCAGTGTTTCCGGCGCCGCAGGCGCTGGCTGTGGCGCAGGATCGGCTGGCCGAGAAAACCCTGTTCCGTGAATGCGGCTTGCCGACCCCTGATTTCATGACGGTGGGTACGCGCGAGGAACTCGATCAGGCGCTGGCAAGGGTCGGGACTCCGGCGATCCTCAAGACGCGCCGACTCGGTTACGACGGCAAGGGGCAGTTTCGCCTCGCCGGTCCGGCCGACGCCGACGCCGCGTGGGCCGCGCTGGGTGCGCAGGCGGCCAGGCACGGCTTGATCCTGGAGGCGTTCGTGCCGTTCGAGCGCGAGCTGTCGGTGATCGCCGTGCGCGCCCGCGACGGCGAATTCCGCACCTGGCCGCTGACCGGCAACTGGCATGTCGACGGGGTGCTGTCGATGAGCCTGGCGCCTGCGCCGGACCTGGGCCAGCTGCAGCAGCGCGCTACCGCGCTGGCGCACACCCTGGCCGAGCGGCTCGACTATGTCGGCGTGTTCGCCCTGGAGCTGTTCGTCAAGGACGGCGAGTTGCTCGGCAACGAGATGGCACCGCGAGTTCACAATTCGGGTCACTGGACCATCGAGGGCGCGCACACCAGCCAGTTCGAGAATCACGTGCGCGCGGTGCTCGGCCTGCCGCTGGGCGATACCGCCGCACGCGGCGTCGCCGCCATGTTCAACTGGATCGGCGAACTGCCCGTGGCTGCGCCCGTGCTGCGGGGCGTGGATGCGCACTGGCACGACTACGGCAAGCAGTCGCGGCCGGGTCGCAAGGTCGGTCACGCCACGGTATGTGCGGCGGACGCGGCGCAACTGGCGATCCGGCTGGGCGAACTGGCCGTGGCGCTGGGTCGCGAAGAGCAGGCGGCGTCGGTGCTGCAATCGCTGCGTTGACCCGTTCCGGCGATCACAAAAAAAGCGGAGCCGGTGCAGGCTCCGCTTTTTTTGTGGCGTTGAGGCGGGATCAGGCGAGATTTTTCGCCGCGAAGTCCCAGTTCACCAGATTCCAGAACGCCTCCAGGTATTTCGGCCGCGCGTTGCGGTAGTCGATGTAGTAGGCGTGCTCCCACACGTCGGCGGTGAACAGCGGCTTGTCGCTGCCGGTGATCGGGGTGGCCGCGTTCGCGGTGTTGACGATGCCGAGCGAGCCGTCCGGGCGCTGCACCAGCCAGGTCCAGCCGGAACCGAAGTTGCCGGCGGCCGACTTGCTGAACTCCTCCTTGAACTTGGCGAATGAGCCGAACGCCTTGTTGATCGCATCGGCCAGCTTGCCGGTCGGCTCGCCGCCGCCCCGGCCCTGAGGAGCGCTGGGGCTCATCGAATTCCAGTAGAACGTGTGGTTCCACGTCTGCGCGGCGTTGTTGAACATGCCGCCGGAGGATTTCCTGACGATGTCTTCAAGCTTCGCGTCGGCAAACTCGGTGCCTTCGATCATCTTGTTGAGATTGGTGACGTAGGCCTGGTGATGCTTGCCGTAGTGGTATTCCAGCGTTTCGGCGGAGATGTGTGGCTCCAATGCGTTCTTTTCGTAGGGGAGCGGGGGAAGTTCGATGGCCATGAGCGGCTCCTTGGCGGTTGCTGAGGGAGAAAGCGCGGGCGCTGCGGATGGCGCCCGGCAAGCGACTGGTACAATAAGGGATTGCATGCATTGTAAAGATGAAACCCCGACCATGGATACAAACGAGCAAATCAAGGCGATGCTGGCCGAGCATCCCATCGTGCTTTTCATGAAAGGCACGCCGCAATTCCCGATGTGCGGTTTCTCCAGCCGCGCGGCGCAGGCGCTGACGCAAGCCGGCGCCCAGTTCCACGTCGTCAACGTGCTGGCCGATCCGCAGATCCGCGCGGCCCTGCCGCACTTCGCCAACTGGCCGACCTTCCCGCAGTTGTTCATCCATGGCGAGCTGATCGGCGGCTGCGACATCATCGAGGAACTGATGGTGGCGGGTGAACTGTCGCGCATGGCCAGCGACGTGGCGGGGATGGCGTCTTGACCACCTTGCCCGTGGCGCACCTTCCCGCGGGCTGGCAGCCGGCGGGCGACACCCTGGTCGATCGGGTGGTGCTGGTCACCGGCGCCTATGGCGGCCTCGGCAGCGCGGTCGCGCGTGCGGCCACGCGCGCAGGCGCTACCGTGGTGATCACCGGCAAACGCAAGCGCCAGCTCGAGAAGCTCCACGACGCGATGCGCGAGGAAGGCCTGGCTGAGCCGGTGATCCATCCGCTGGACATGGAAGTGGCCACGCCGAAGGAATACGGCGCACTGGCGGAAGGGCTGGAGCGCGACTTCGGTCGCCTCGACGGCATCGTGCATTGCGCCGCCAGCTTTGCCGGACTGACCTCGATCGCGATGCACCGGCCCGACGATTGGCTGCGTGCCATGCACGTCAATGTCAACGCGCCGTTTGCCCTGACCCAGGCCTGCCTGCCGCTGCTCACCCAGGCCAGCGACAGTGCGGTGGTATTCGTGCTGGACAATCCGGAGTTGCTGCAGCGCGCGCACTGGGGCGGCTATGGCGTGTCGAAGGCGGCGCTGGAGCGGTTCGTGGCGATCCTGCACGAGGAAACCGACGAGAGCCCGCTGCGCGTGCATGCCATGCTGCCCGCGCCGATGCGCACGGCGCTGCGCCGTCTGGCCTACTTCGGCGAAGACATCCTGCAGCGGCCGACGCCGGATGCCGGCGCGGTGGCGGCGGTTTATCTGCTCGCCGCACAGGCGCGTGCCGCGCGTGGTGCCGTGCTCAACCTTCGTTCCGACCAATGATCGCCGTAGGAGCCCGCTTGCGGGGCGATGCTGTTGATTTGATCTTCCATTTCGCACGAGAGAACGAGCATCGCCCGCGAGCGGGCTCCTACGCATGCACGATCTGACGGCACTTCAAAAACCAGCCTGCAGGGAGTCGAGATGGAAGCGCAGATGACCACGTTGTCGGCGGGAATCATGTTGTTCCTGATCATGGATCCGCTCGGCAACATCCCGTTTTTCCTGAGTCTGCTCAAGGGTGTGCCGCCGCGTCGGCGGCGCCGCGTGATGGTGCGCGAATTGCTGATCGCGCTGGGCGTGCTGCTGGCCTTCCTGTTCGGTGGCCAGCACATGCTTCACCTGCTGCAGTTGAAGCCGGATTCGATCAGCATCGCCGGCGGCATCGTGCTGTTCCTGATCGGCATCCGCATGGTGTTTCCGCCGGCGGATGGCGGCGGAATCTTCGGCAAGCCCGGGCAGGGCGAGCCCTTCATCGTGCCGATGGCGATCCCCGGCGTGGCGGGCCCCTCCGCGATGGCCGCCTTGTTGCTGTTGACCAACACCCAGCCCGGCCGCACGGCAGACTGGGTGGTGGCCTTGCTGCTGGCATGGCTGGCCACCTCGGCGATCCTGCTCAGCGCCACCTACCTGTTCCGCTGGCTCGGCGAGAGCGTGCTGACCGCGCTGGAACGGGTGATGGGCATGTTGCTGATCGCCTTGTCGGTGCAGATGTTCATGTCAGGCGTGGCGTCGTTCCTGCATTCGGTGCCTTGACCCGAAGCGCCACGGCAAGTCTTGGGCCCGGCGTCCACTGGATCGTCGAACTGTCATGATCGGCAGGCACGATGGTGGAAATCCGAGGATTTCCCCATGCTCAGCATCGAACAGTCCCTCACCGAACGACTGCCCTGGCTGGCGCGCTACCCCGGCATCCGGCGACCGGTGGCGGACATGCTCGGCCGATTGGCCGACGAGGATCGTTTCAACCGGGTGCTGCAGCGGATCGGTGCCGCCGAGGGCTTCGACTTCGTGGAGCGCACGCTGGACGTTCTGGGCATCGGCTATCACGTCGATCCACGCGAGCGCGAGCATATTCCGGTCGATGGCCCGCTGCTGGTCGTGGCCAATCATCCACTCGGCATGCAGGATGCGCTTGCCCTGCTGCAGCTGATCGGCTCGGTGCGCCGCGACGTGCGCATTCTCGGCAACGAGTGGCTGGCGGCCATTCCGCAATTGCGCAAGCTGCTGCTGCCGGTCGACGTGTTCGGTCAGGGTGCGGCATCGCGCCTGCGCGGCATTTATCGTGCCCTCGACAAAGGCGAGGCGCTGATTGTGTTCCCTGCTGGTGAGGTGTCTCGAATCAGTCCGGCGGGCGTGCGCGACGGGCAATGGTCGGGTGGCTTCGCACGACTGTCCTCGCGCAGCGAGGCGCCGGTATTGCCGGTGCATATCGCTGCGCGAAATTCAACCATGTTCTACGGTTTGTCGATGCTGGCCAGACCACTGGGCACGGCGATGTTGCCGCGCGAGGCAGTGGCGCCGAGCAGTCGGCGCATTGGCCTGAGCATCGGGGCGCTGGTGAGTGCACAGGAGATCGCGAGGCGCAGTGGCGGCTCAAGCGCGCAGGCCGCCCGACTGATGCGTCGGCACGTCTATCGGGTCGGTCGGCATCGCGGCCTGATCTTCGGCGGGCAGGCGCCCCTGGCGCTGCCTGAACTGGCCGGGCAGGTGGCGGTGGAATTGAGTCGCTCCGAGAAGCTGCTCGAGCTCGGCGACGGCAAGCAGGTGTGGCTGTTCAAGGGTGCGTTCGACAGTGCCGCGATGCGCGAGATCGGTCGCCTGCGCGAACTGACCTTCCGCAAGGTGGGCGAGGGCACCGGCGCCCGGCGCGATCTGGATGCCTGCGATCCGCATTACGAGCATCTGGTGCTGTGGGATCCGGACGCGTTGCGTATCGTTGGTTCCTATCGCCTGGGCCTGGCCAGCCGCTTGATCGCGGAGCGTGGCATGGCCGGCTTGTACAGCTCGAGTCTGTTCGATTATTCGCCAGCCCTGCAGGCACGCCTGACACAGGGACTGGAGCTGGGCCGCAGTTTCATTGCTCCGGCTTACTGGCGCTCGCGCGCGCTTGACCAGCTTTGGCAGGGTATCGGTCTTTATCTGCAGCGTCATCCCGAACTGAAGTATCTGTTCGGGCCGGTAAGCATGTCGGTAAACCTGCCGCGCGAAGCCCGTGAATGGATTGCTGCTGCGCATGAGCATTATTTCGGCGCTCCGGGCCTGGCGACCGCGAGGAATCCATTCGTGATTTCACGGCAGGTCGCCGATGGCGTGCGGCGGGAGTTCGACGGCCTCGATGCCATGGCGGGATTGGGAAAACTCAAGCGTCATCTCGATGCACTGGGTGTCACCATGCCGGTGCTGTATCGACAGTATGTCGATCTGGTTTCATCGGATGGCGTGCGATTTCTGGATTTCGGTGAGGATCCCGATTTTTCCGGCTGCGTGGACGGACTCGTGTTGCTTGATCTGGCCGCCCTCAAACCCGCAAAACGCACCCGCTATCTGGGGAAATCCGATTGACCCATGCATGGCGACGGGCAGCGGTGCAACAAGCTCCCGTACCTCTCCATCGCCTGATACAACGATTGATTGGCAATTGCGTCAGTTGTTGTAAAATTGTTGTAAGGTAAATCCGGCAAGTTAATGGAGGCCCTTTTGATGGATCAGGTCCGCCTTGGGCGGAACGGCTGCAAGTAATTGCGAAACAATCACGGCTTATTCGCCTGGCTGAGAAGTCAGGTTTTTTTGTGCTCGGCATTTGCGTTTTTTCTTTCGCTTTTTTGGATCATTTTGGCAAGAAACTGCGACGCGACCTGGTGAAAGCCTGGTCGCCGACTATTCCGGAGACCCCTTCGGTGAGCTGCAACCCGGACCGCCCCTGCTTGTTGGAGCGAGGGTGTTCGGCGCCGTGAGTGGGGCGAAAGACCGCCGCAGGCCCCCTAGGCCCGACCACTTATCTGTTTGAACTATTCGAGATGGAATCAACCATGAAACATACCCGCCTTTCCGTATCCATCGCACTTGCCTGCTGCATGAGCGCCGGCCTGGCCATGGCACAAAATGCCCCCGAGCAGACACCTTCTGCGGCCAATAGTGCCCAGGCTGCGCAGCGCACCTCGGCGTCGAGCACGTCGAACCAGACGACGTCCAACGACACCAAGCGCGTGCAGCAGCTGTCCGCGGTGCTTGTGCAAGGCAAGGCACTGTCTCTCGGCGGTGGTTTGATGTCGGTGCAGACCGCGCCCAAGGCGGTGTCCACGATCAGCCGCGACGCCATCGTGAAGGCGGCGCCGGGTGGGACCTTCGTGCAGATGATCGACAGCATCCCCGGCGTGAATGCGTCCACGGACGATTTCACCGGCCTTGCCAACGGCAACTACAGCATTCGTGGCTTCACCAGCGACGAGATCGGCACCACCGTCAATGGCGCGCCGATCAACGACAGCGGCAACTACAAGGTGTATTCCACCGAGTACGGCGATACCGAAAACTACGGCGACATCACCGTGCTGCAGGGCTACCCGGATGTGGACACACCCGTCTCCGGCGCCGCCGGCGGCTCGATCGCGTGGGTGACCATCGACCCTTCGCACACCGCCGGGCTGGATGTCAGCCAGACCCTGGGCAGCAATGATTATCGGCGCACCTTCCTGCGCCTCAATACCGGGGACACCGGCGCGTTCCGCTCGTGGGTTTCCTATTCCCACAACGAGGCCGACCTGTGGCGCGGTCCGGGCCATTACTCGGCCGACAAGATTGACGCGAAGTCGATCTGGACCATCAACAACGACGACTCGATCTCGGCATCGTTCCAGTACAACCGCGAGATGGGCAACGAGTATTACAGCCTGAGCAAGGCGCAGGCGCAGCAGAACTACAATCAGGGTTACGACGCCACGTTGCTGACTCCGACGGACACCAATTTCTACAAGTTGCACCTCAACCCGTTCCGCAGCTACATGGTGAGCATGGACGGAGAGTTCCGGTTGAGCGACAGCCTGCACTTGTCCGTGGTGCCCTATTTCCAGTACGGCTATGGCGGCGGCGGGTCGGGTACCACGTTCACCGAAACCACCTCCACGCTCAACCTGTACAGGGAAACCAATCAGGATCTGAATGGCGATGGCGTGCTCAAGGGCAGCGACCTGGTTTATGCGTTCAGCGCTTCGCACACTTACCGTCCCGGCATCATCGCGAAATTGAACCAGGACTTCGGCGAGAACAACAGCCTGGAATATGGCTTCTGGTACGACAAGCCGCGCCAGTCGCAGAGCCAGGTGTTTTCGTCCACCGCCCCGGTTACCGGCATTCCGTCGGACCAGTGGGCCGCAGCTGATTTGATCCGCTACCCCGATGGCTCCGTGCAGAAGGCCTATGACGAGTTCACCCGCACGGATACGCGCAAGGTGTTCGCCACGGATACCTGGACTCCCACCGACCAGCTGACCCTGACCGCGGGCGTTTCCTATCTCTGGGTTCAGCGCGACGGCTTCGACTATGAGTGGCCGGGTTCGGTGAGGAAGTACCAGAGTCAGATCGGCGGCCCGACCAAGGCCAGCTATCACGACTGGAGCCCTACGGCAGGTGCCACCTTCCAGCTGAATGACCAGAACCAGTTTTACATCGGTGCCGGCAAGACGTTCCGCGCGCCGGTCAACAGCGCGATCCTGCTCAACGCCATCGTGGCGACGGCCCCGGATGGATATGGCACGCCGATCAACGGGCTGGTCAACAAGCCGGAGACCGCGACGACTTATGACGCAGGCTGGCGTTATTACGGTGGCCAGTTCTCCGCGAATGTCGATGCGTATGCGTCCATCCTGAACAACAAGCAGGTTTCCGGCTACGACGAGAACACCGGGCAGTCGGTGTATCTGTCGATACCCAGATTGCACATGAGCGGCCTGACCGCCGAGGCCAGCTACAAGATCACCCCGGACTGGACCGCGTACGCCTCGTACGCCTATACCAAGTCGATCATGCAGTCGAGTCTCAACACCGATACCATCAGCCCCGGTCCGGGGGTTTATCCGAGCGACCTCGGCGACGGCATCTACAACACCAAGGGCAAGACCTTCATCAACACGCCGCTGAACTCGGGCTTCGTACGCCTGGGTTACGACCACGGCCCGTTGTGGGCGAGCATCGATGCGAAATACCGCGGCGCGATCTGGGGCGACTGGTCCAACACCGAGAAGGTGGGCGGCTACACCACGATCAACCTGAGCGCTGGCTGGCGTTTCAGCGATTTCTCGTCGTGGTTCCGCAAGCCCTACATCAAGCTCAACGCGTTCAACCTTGCCGATCACAAGGCGCTGACCTACGCCAGCAACATCAGCGCCTACCTCGCATCCAATCCGAACGGCATCAAGGATGTGAACGGCACCAAGTTGTATGCCAGCGCGCCGTACTACTCGCTGCTGGAGGGGCGCACCGTGATGGTGACGCTGGGCGCCTCGTTGTTCTGATAGCGGCCATCACGGGCGGCCCTGCCTCCTGATCTCAGCGATGCCCCCGCTTGCGGGGGCATTTTTTTGTCCGCCGCGCGGCCTGCCGCCGATGCCTTGGGTGGCGGCATCACCCGGCAGATCTTCCGGGAATTCGGATGGGTTTTCTCGACTGGCCATCGATCGCAGTTATTTGCGCAATATGTTACGAAAATGTAATATCATGCGAATAGAATTGTGTGGAAATTGCGAGATTGCGCTCTTCGCGCTGCCAAGGTGTCCGCAGGGGCCAGGCATGGCTACTGGCTCGGGAGCGGCTTTTGCCGCGGTCAGGCGCATGGGTCTCGCAGATTTCACCGAATCCAATCCAGACCTGCCACCCGGAGTGAACCACTGATGAGTAGCTGCATCCGCGCAAAGATCCTGCCTCTAGCGATTACCGCATTGCTGGCGGCCACGCCAGTGTTTGCGCAAGACACTTCCTCGGCGATCTCCGGTCGCGTGCTGGACAGCAACGGCCAGCCGGTTGCCGGCGCCACGGTGAAAATCGTGCACGAGCCGTCCGGTACCACCAAGACCACCACCACTGACGCGGATGGCCGCTACGCAGCGCAGGGTCTGCGCGTGGGCGGTCCGTTCGATGTGACGGCGTCCAAGGCTGGCCTGACCCAGGCCGAGCAGGACAAGGTCTACCTGCAGCTGTCGCAGAGCAGCGCCGTGAACCTGACCATGGGTGTGGTAGCAGCGAAGAATCTGGAGGGCGTGACCGTTACGGCCAATGCGTTGGCGCAGACCTTCACGCCGGACAACAAGGGGCTCTCGACCAACGTGTCGCAGCGCGAGTTGCAGGCCGCACCAACGCCGGGTCGTTCGATCCAGGATATCGCCCGCCTCGATCCGCGCATCGTCATTACCGACCGCGGTGACGGCTCAATGTCGACGATGGGTCAGAACAGCCGTTACAACAACATCAGTGTCGACGGCGTTTCCGTCGGCGACCCGTTCGGCCTGAACTCGAATGGCATGCCGTACATCGGCTCGCCGGTGTCCACCGACACCATCGAGGAATACAACATCTCGACCGCGAACTATGACGTGAGCTCCGACACCGTCGGCGCCAATATCAATGCGGTGACCAAGAGCGGTACGAACGATTTCCACGGCTCGGTCTACTACGCCTACCGCAACGCCGACAAACTGGTTGGCGACGCCGGCTGGTTGGACAAGAATCGTGGCTACAAGGGCTACAAGAGCGACTGGACGGCCGGCGGCACGCTGGGTGGACCGATCATCAAGGACAAGTTGTTCTTCTTCGCGAACTTCGAGAAGGAAAAGACCATTGGCCTGGGTGCCGACTCGGCCAATGGGCTGGATGCTTCGCTGACCGGCAAGTCGACCTCCAACAAGGTTTCACCGGCCGACCTGCAGCGCATCATCAATGCAGCCAACAACCTCGGCCTGAAGCCGGGCTCCTTCAGCGGCGGCACCTCCGACCTGCAGGACAAGCGCTACCTGATGAAGCTGGATTGGAACATCGTCGACAACCATCGCGCGAGCCTGTCCTACCAGCGCACGAAGGAAACCCAGCCGATCGTGCAGGGCAACGCCTCCAACTCCATCGGCCTGACCAGCTACTGGTACACCAAGAACAGCGACACCAAGAACACCGTGCTGCAGGTGTTCGACGACTGGACCAGCAACTTCTCCACCGAGGCCAAGATCGGCTACTCGCAGTTCTCGCAGGTGCGTACGGTCGACACGCAGCAGCCGCAGGTGTGGGTCGACCTGGGCATGTCGGTCGATCCGAAGACGGCCAAACAGAAGGGTTTGGCACCGTATGTCGACCTGGGCGAGGACCAGTACAGCCATTACAACGTACTGGACATCAAGACCTGGAAAGGCCTGTTCGCCGGTACGTTGTATCTGGACGACCACACCATCAAGGGTGGCGTCGACTTCCAGCAGAACAAGATCTACAACCTGTTCGGCCGCACCCAGTTCGGCGCCTACGAATTCTATGGCATCGACAATTTCGAGAAGGGCATCTACGGCTCCTACAACCTCTACCAGCCGGCTTCGGGTTACACGCTGGCCGACGTTGCGGCCAAGTGGACGCTGCGCCAGTACGGGTTCTTCCTGCAGGATACCTGGCAGGCGAACAACAATTTGTCGGTGCAATACGGCGTGCGCGTGAATCTCAACAAGACGGGTGATTCGCCGATCTACAACCCGACCTTCACGACCGCGTTCGGGTATCGCAATGACAACACCATCGACGGCATGAAGCTGGTCGAGCCGCGCCTGTCGTTCAACTACAACCTTGGCGGCGAGCGGATGATGCAGATCCGCGGCGGCGCAGGCCTGTTCCAGTCCAATCCGCCCACCGTATGGATGACCAATCCGTACCAGAACAACGGCGTGACCACGGCCACCTACCAGGTGTTCAACGACCTCGGACAGCAACCCGGCGTGGGCAATACGCTGCCCGTGTTCAGCGCCGACCCGTTCGCGCAGAATCTGCCGCCGGCCAGCCCGCAGATGAATGTGGACACCGTCGATCCGCACTTCCAGTTGCCGTCGGTGTGGAAGATGAGCCTGGCGTTCGATCGCGAGTTGCCGTGGCTGGGCACGATCTTCTCGGCTGAGTATCAGCAGATCATCACCCGCAATGGCATCCTCTACAAGAACATCAACCTCGGCGCACCCACCGGAGTTCTCCCGGACGGACGCAACCAGTACTGGAAGACTCCGGGCGAGGCCAGCATCTCCGGCGACGCGCGGGCCAATCAGGACAAGCGATTCTCCGGCACCTCGACCCTGCTGACCAATACTCACAAGGGCCGCTCCGAGGCGCTGACCCTTTCGCTGAAGAAGCCGTTCTCCGAGAACTGGTTCGGTAGCGTGGGCGTGACCTTCGGCAACGCCACGGAAGTGAACCCGGGCACCTCCAGCCAGGCAAGCTCGAACTACAGCAACAATGCCTGGGTGAACCCGAACGAGGACGTGGCGTCGACGTCGAACTATGCGATCAAGCAGCGCCTGAGCGCTTCGTTGACCTGGCAGCACCGTTTCTTCGGCGACTACGTGACCAGCGTCAGCGCATTCTATGACGGCCACAGCGGTCAGCCGTACAGTTGGGTCTTCGGTAACGATGCCAACGGCGATTCGTACAAGACCGACCTGATCTACATCCCGAACAAGGGGGACGTGAACTTCAAGGCGGGTACCAGCCAGGCCGCGATCGATCAGTTCTACAACTTCATCCAGAGCGACCCTTACCTGAAGGACCATCAAGGGGCCATTGCGGGTCGCAACCGTACCGCTTCGGCCTGGGTAAACCAGGTGGACCTGAGCTTCCGTCAGGAAGTGCCCGGCATCTTCAAGGGCAACAAGGGCGAACTGCGTCTGGACATCTACAACTTCATGAACATGCTGAACAGCGACTGGGGCCAGCAAAGCTACGTGGCTTTCCCGTACACCCGTGCGCTTGCCAACTACGAAGGTGTGGGTGCGGACGGCAAGTACATCTACTCGCTGACCACCGACAAGAACGGCAACTACCAGCCGGTCCAGAAGATCATCTACGATGCCGGTCGCAACACCAAGACCAACGTGGTGTCGCGCTGGTCGGCGATGGTCACGCTGCGCTACACGTTCTAAGCGTATCGCGCTGCCTGACAGGAAAAGCCGGTGCCCGCAAGGGCGCCGGCTTTTTTCTGGCCGCGCATACGCACCGACCAGAGAAGCGAATGCTTGACCCTGTCCGGCGTATGGCCTGAAGCTACATGGTCTGTCCTGCACATGGGCAGCGCCCGTGCAGCAACATGGAGATTCAATGAACACCAATCACGCCGATCCTTCCGACACAACCAAGACAGTCAGCGCGCGCATCTCGCCGATCGGCGGGCTCGACGTACTGTCCCGCAACGAGGTGGCGAAACTGCGCGGCGCCAGCGATTCCGGCCAGCACGCCCTGCTGCGCCGCTGCGCGCTGGCGGTCCTCACGTCGGGCAACATCAGCGACGATCCGCGGGCGATCCTCGAGCAGTATCCGGATTTCGACATCCAGGTGCTGCAGCAGGATCGAGGCATCAAGATCGAGCTGACGAACGCCCCCGCGCAGGCCTTCGTCGACAGCCAGATCATTCGCGGCATCAACGAGCTGCTGGTGGCGGTGGTGCGCGACATCGTCTACGTGTCGACCCAGCTGGAGCAGATCGGCGCCGACCTCGACGAATCCTCCGCACTGACCCAGGGCGTGTTCGAGATCCTGCGCAATGCACGTATCCTGAAGCCGAACATCGATCCCAGCCTGGTGGTGTGCTGGGGCGGCCATTCGATCTCGCGCCAGGAATACGACTACACCAAGGCGGTCGGTTACCAGCTCGGCCTGCGCGGGCTGGACATCTGCACCGGCTGCGGCCCGGGCGCCATGAAGGGGCCGATGAAGGGCGCCACCATCGCCCACTCCAAGCAGCGCCGCCGGCACAATCGCTACATCGGCATCACCGAACCGGGGATCATCGCGGCGGAGTCGCCGAACCCGATCGTCAACCATCTGGTGATCATGCCGGACATCGAGAAGCGGCTGGAGGCCTTCGTGCGCATGGGCCACGGCATCATCGTGTTCCCCGGCGGCGTGGGCACGGCCGAGGAGATCCTCTACCTGCTCGGCATCCTGCTGCATCCAGACAACGCCGGCATCCCGTTCCCGCTGGTGTTCACCGGACCGCACGAGTCGGCCGCCTACTTCGAGCAGATCGACCGTTTCCTGCGCCTGAGCCTGGGCGAGGAGGTGGCGAAGCACTACCAGATCATCGTGGACGACCCGGCAAAAGTGGCGAAGACCATGGTCAAGGGACTGGACAAGGTGCGCCAGAACCGGCTCGATACCAAGGATGCGTTCTTCTTCAACTGGGCGCTGCAGATCCCGCTGGAATTCCAGCAGCCGTTCCGACCCACCCATGAGGCGATGCGCGCGCTGCAGATCCATCACGGACGCCCGCTGCATGAACTGGCGGCCGACCTGCGCCGGGCGTTCTCCGGCATCGTCGCCGGCAACGTGAAGGAAGAAGGCGTGCAGGCGATCGAGCGTAACGGCCCGTTCGATATCGACGGCGATGCAGACATCATGCGCGCGCTGGACAAGCTGTTGCAGGCGTTCGTGGCACAGCACCGCATGAAATTGCCGGGTGGTGCCGCGTACGTGCCGTGCTACCGCGTGGTGACCCACTGAACCGGGCCAGATCCTTCGTCGCGACGGCTTGACAGTTCGCCGCAGCGTCGACAAACTACGCAGCTCACGCCCGAATAGCTCAGCTGGTTAGAGCACTTGACTGTTAATCAGGGGGTCGTTGGTTCGAGTCCAACTTCGGGCGCCAGATTCAAAAGCAAAGGCCGGCAGTTTTCTGTCGGCCTTTGCTTTTCGCGTGATCAGAAACAGAAAGGGCGCCGAGGCGCCCTTCACTGCGTGATGACCGCTGCGGCGTTCAGCGCACCTTGAACAGCGACGGACCCCAGCCGCCACCGGTATAGGACTCGCTGCGGCGGCGATGCATGCGCTCGAGCGTTTCGACCCGGCGCGCTTCGGCCCACTCCACCCGGTTCAGCGTCAGCCCGGCCTTGTTCTCGCCACGCCGTGTCGCCTCGTTGTCGCGCCAGCGGTGGAAATCGTCGTAAGCCTCGATTTCGGGCTGCAGCTCGCGCACGCACAACTCGATCACGATCGCGTCGTCAAGAAAGCCCAACACCGGAACATCGTCCGGCACCAGGTCATCCGGGCTGGAGAAATAGGCCAGTGCGGCCAGCACATTGTCCCTGTTCGCTTCGGGCAAGCCGAAGCCGACGTCCTCGACCATGGCGATCATGGTATCCAGGTGCTTCAGGCGCGTCGTCACGAAATCCGGCAGCGCCTTGCCGCGGGTCTCTTCCACCAGGCTGCGTGCGGCGGCCACGATACCAGCGGCGTCCTGCGTTTCTGTCTTCTTCAGCGCGTCTTCCGCTCTGCGGTTCCGTGCTTCGACAAACAGCTGCAGATCGGAATCATTGAAAGTAATGCTGATGTCCAGGCTCATGGTTGGCGGCTCGCAGGGCGGCGTGGAAAGAGGCCCAGACTATGCCAGCGGCGGCATGGACGTCAATTGGCCGTGAAGCCTGCTTTCCGCGGCTCTGGAGCAGGCTTCAGACGAGGGGTTCAGAGCGAGAAATGCGGGCGGAAAAGCGCTGGATCGAGCATTTCACCAGCCACCGTCAGTACCGCAGCCACTGCCGGAACCGGAGCCGGGGCCACGGTTGCAGCGGCGATCGTGCCTTCAACGTCGCTGGCGAGGCCTTGGCTGAAGGCGGCGAGACCGACATGGTCGAAATCGCCGAGACTGTGCTCGGCATACCGGTCAGATCGCGCCTGCTGCACCTGCGCGGGCGACAGCGCATGGGCAAAGCGCTGAACCCAGGCATTGCCGACGTCGAGCGCCAGCGTGGGCTGGCAGCGCAAAACACCACGCATTTCATGTTGAGCCCGCAAGCCAGCCGTGGGTGGCGGAACCCGGCGCGCCGGCGGGCGCTTCGGACGACTCTTCCGGCGCACCGGTCAGGGATCAAGGCTCAGGCTGACGGCTTCAACGACAGGTGAACGCGTCCGGGCCACTTTCCGGCGCAGCTTTGCACAGGTCGGGCCACTGGTTGGCCTTCCAGTAGGCGAGCAGGCCGATGCGCCTGGCGAAGCCCTGGAAGGCAGGACTTCGGCGTGCGTGGCGAGACCACGCTTCGGGTTGCCATAGCCAGTTCAGATAGGCATCAGACAGACCGCTGCCGCCGTGTTCGTACAGGTCGAACGAGCGTGCCGACTCCCCGATTTGCAGCAACATGGTGGGTGCCCAATCGTCGTGGGCATACGCGTTGACGATGTTCAGCGCCGCCTGATGCCGGGCGGTATTGCCATAACTGCCGCGGTAAATCACTTCGAGTTCGGTTGGCGGGATTTTCGAACCCATTTGGCTTTCGGACTTGGCGAACTCTCTGGCGGATGCCTGCATGTCACCGTCCGCGGCTTCGTAAAACGACAGCATCATCGCTCCGAACGCCGAGCCGGCGACCCCATCACGCTGTGCGAATGCCAGCGCAGCCGCCTTGTCGCCCGATCGCCAGCGCAGCATGCTTTTGTAGAACAGTAACGGTACGTTGGCTGGATCATGGGTCAGCGCCGTATCAATTCGCGCCTCGGCGTCACGCGTGCGGCCCATCGCGGACAGTTCATTGGCGGCCCAGTAGTTGACGGTCGAATCGCCGGGGTCCAGGGTCAGCGCACGCTGCATGGGCTCGACCATGGCGTTGTAATGCCGCTGCGAGAACTGGTTGTAGCTCAAGGCAGCGTAGGCTTCCGCATCGTCGGGATCGAGCGCCAGGGCGCGCTCCGCAGCGCGATCCGACGCTTTCCAGCTGGTCTTCCAGTCACCGGAAACGTATTGCGGCAGCACGGCGTAGGCCACCGCCAGCTTGGACCATGCACGGGCGAAATCCGGGTCGAGCGCGGTGGCCTGTTCGAGTTTGCCGATGGCGCGCGGCAGATTGTCGCCGACACGCGCATTGACCAGGGTCTGTGCTTCCACGAACAGCGCATAGGCGTCGGGATTGTCGGTGCTGTGTTGAACCAGTTGCTGCTTGCCGTGATCGCCGAGTACCACATTCATCTGCGCCGCAATATCGCGCGCGCACGCTTCCTGCAGCTTGAAGACATCGGCCAGGCTGCCGTCGTAGCTTTTGGACCATCGCTGCACGCCGTCGCTGGTCTGTACCAGCGCCACCGTGATGCGCAGCTGTTCGCCCTGCTTGCGCACCGAACCCTCCAGCACATGCGCCACCCCGAGCCGGGTGCCGATCTGCTGCGGGCTGACGTCGGTGCCCTGGAACTGGAACGACGAGCTGCGCCCGATCACCGTCAGTGCCTTGACCCGGGTCAGCGCGTTGAGGATCTCCTCGGCCATGCCCTCGGAGAAATTCTTCTGGTCGTGCGCGGGGCTGAGGTCGTCGAAGGCGAGCACCGCGATCGAGTGGGGCAGGGCGGTTGGCGTGGGTGCAATGGACGTGGGCGAGGCTGCTGCGCTGGTCGTGGGGTTGCCGTCACGGAGAGACACCAGCCGATCGGTGAGCAGCAACACGATCGCCACCGCCATCACGCCGAAGATCCAGTAGTTCAGCTTGCGGCCGGTGGCGTGGGCAATCGAATCGGCCGGGTCGATCTCGCTCTCGCGCTTCAGTCCACTGGGTGTGAACTCGTAGAACCAGGCGAACGCGAGCCAGAACGGAAAGCCGATAGCGGCGGCGACCAGAAACCAGCGCGTCGCCCAGTCCGGCGCGCCGACCGAGGGCCCGAGTTGCGCGATGCCCTGCGCCAGCGCCCACACCGCGCCGGCATACAGCACGCCGGCACGCAGCACATTGCGGCGCTTGAGTTCGGCGAGGAAGGAGGGCTGCCCGGTCATCGCATGGTGCTCATGGCAGCGCCTTGGCTTCGGTCGAGCTCGCATGCGCCGGCCGGATGAGCCAGTCTCCCAAGCAAAAGCTGGTGCCCCCTTGCCCCCATATACAGTTCCATCCTGGCGGCCTGCATCCAGCAAGATTAGCCATTTTCGGCAGGCCTGTCATGGGTTCAGGGGCGGAGCAGGGGCACGAAGCGCGGACGCGACATGACGACCGGTTCCCTGCGCCTTGTAAGCGCACCGGCGACGGGGTCGCGAGTTTTGTTCTGCAATCGTGGCGCATTTGCCGGCAGCCGGACTGCCGACCGTGGTTGCGGCAGGCGTCAACCCATCAGCTGCAGGCGACCAAGCGGAAAGGCCACCAGGTGTCGTCGTGGCGGCCAGTTGCCGCTGTCCGCAAAGTGTCAGAGTCGTGCCCGCG
The DNA here is from genome assembly GCF_002001085.1 of Rhodanobacter sp. B05. Classification (GTDB taxonomy): domain Bacteria; phylum Pseudomonadota; class Gammaproteobacteria; order Xanthomonadales; family Rhodanobacteraceae; genus Rhodanobacter. The sequence continues at coordinate 5,269 of NZ_MUNU01000016.1, read as the reverse complement.
GTAAGTCATGTTGATTTTCCACTGTGCAGGTTTCCACAGAATGGGAGTTGTGCATGCGCTTGTCGACAGCTTGGATTCTCGCCACCGGATTACTCGTGCAGGGTGCATATGCGCAGCCGCCCGCCTCGGAGCAAAAGAATATCGCCGATAATCCCTCGTGGACGGCTCCGCAGAAGCCGTTTCGCGTCTACGGAAGTACCTGGTATGTCGGGCCCCATGGCTTGACCGTCTTGCTCGTCACCGCGCCCACCGGCGATGTCCTGATTGACGGCGGTGTACCGGGGGACGCCGCGCTGATCGAAGCGAATATCCGGGATCTCGGCATCGATCTGCGCGACATCAAGTGGATCCTCAATTCACACGCGCATTTCGATCACGCCGGCGGTTTGGCGCAACTCGCGCACGACACGGGTGCGCAGGTGATCGCGAGTGCCGCGGATGCGGTTTTGCTGGAACGCGGCGGTCACGCTGATCCGGAATACGGCGACAGATTCCCGTTCTCCCCGCTGCAGGTGTCGCGCACGGTGACCGATGGCGAGAGTTTGCACCTGGGTGACTTGGTGCTGACCGCGCACTCGACACCGGGGCATACCAAAGGCAACACCACCTGGACGTGGAAGTCATGTGACGGCAAGCGCTGCCTGCATATGGTCGATGTCGGCAGCCTGTCGGCGCCCGGTTACCGACTGATCGGCAACCCGAAGTACCCGGATATCGTCAAGGATTTCGAGTACAGCTTCGCGATGGTCGCGGCGTTGCCTTGCGACATCGTGCTCAATCCTCACCCGGCCGCCGTGAATTTGTGGGCACGTGTGGCCAGGCGCGAAAAAGGCGATGCGGATGCACTGGTGGATCCCGCGGGATGCCGTGCCTACGTGAAAGCTGCGCGCGCGAGCTTCGAGGCACAACTGGCGAAGCAACGCGCGGGTGGCGGTTCGGAAAAATAGCGGATGAGTCATTCCTTCTTGCATTTCTTGAATCGAAAGCTTGAAGCAGGGCGGCCTGTCGACCCCGACTCACCGCCGCACAGGGGCCCCGGGTAGAGCAGCGGGCCATCGTGGCCCGCATTCGGTGCGCAACCGCTGCGCGGTTGCGAGAGCTGGAGGGCTCAGCCTGACGTTGCCGCCGCTTCTGCTCCCTCTCCCGGACGAAGGCGGGGAGAGGGTTGGGGTCAGCGGGCTCTTGCTTGGCTCAGGCGTTGGTGAAGTAAAGCTCCGAACTGCCGCACTCGGCGCAGTCTCGAAAGAACTGGTTGCCGGCTTTGCGCAAGCGTGGCTTGTGTCCGGGCAGGCAGGTGAACTTGATGGCGGTGTTGGCATGGCACACCGTGCATTGGAAGTAATATCCGTACTTGCCGTGCAGGATGTTGCCTTCGTGGCTGTGACATTCCTTGCACTGCGGGCCGGTGCAGGACGTGGCCCTCGCGGAGGGCGGCGGGACTGCAGCTTTGACTGCCTTGGCCGGAGCCTTCGTCGCCGGCTTGGCGACTGAGGAAGATGCGGCCGGTGTGGATGGTTTGATACTGGTTTCAGTGACAGCCATGGTCGCCGAAGGGATTGGCCACGGTGCGGGGCGATGCAGATTGACAAGTTGTTGCGCCACGTCGCGCACGGTGTCGCCAGAGACGATTTTTGCCGCAGTTCTCATGAGGCCCATGAGCGCATTTTCATTGTCGATATCGCGCCAGATGCGTTCCTTGATCTGGTCAGACTTGATCACGCGGCTGGCGTCGAATTTCCTGGGGCGGTCGATCCGCGCCGACGGTGCAACCAGCACGAAGGTCTGGAACGAGAATGTGATGCGCAGGCCCAATCGCGTGGGCAGCTCCAGCGTATTCATCACGTCGCGCAGCACGGCGATGTGTCGTTCGTTCTGCAGCAGTGGCGATGGCATGCCTTCAAAGGTGTGCTTGTAATCGTTCCAGCGCATGAACTCGCCGTCTTCGGTGATCTTGATGCCGGCGTTGAAGTGCTTGGACTCCAGCACGTAACACTCCATCCAGCGATTGATCAGCAGGTGGTCGATCTGTGCGGTGCGGCCGTTGTGTTCCAGACGCAGGTCATGAATCACCGCCCAGTTGGGCGAGGCTGCATAGTGGAAGTCGATCAGATAAGCCGATTCGGCCTCACCCTTGAGGCCCGCCTTGCGGATGGCGAGATCCTTCGCCGCATGCTTCGCGGCATCACCCGCGCCTGACTTGGTCAACTGCTCCAACTGCGCCAGTTCTTCGCTGTGGTCGTCGGCTTGCTTGATCAACATGTGAGTTCACCGTCCTTGGGACGCTCCGTCATTGGATCAACCAAAGGAGCTGGTTCATTTGCGGCGAATATATCGACAGGTGCAAGAAAGCCAAACTCGCTCAATTGCGGGCGCAATCTGTCGCGCAGGGCATCATGGGCAACCTTTGTCGCGGCCAACTCAGGACCGCCAAGGTCGCGGTCTTTCAGCGTGCTGCGTATCTGCCACCAGCCCGCATCCCATGTCTCGATCTTGAACTTGCCGGTGCGTAGCTGGTTGAGTGAGGCGAAGTAGGCGCGATACACAGCCATGCTGGCAGTCATCAAATCTTGTGCGAGCGGGGACAAGGTTCGGCCGGCCAGCCAGTCGGCGACGAAGCGATCCGTTGCCGTTGGCAACTGCAGGGCGATATCACTGTCGCTGATCGACCACCCATGCAGTGAGGCATGCCGCAGTGGAAAGAAATGATTGGGTACCTGCCAAAGCTTGTCCGCGTAGCTGACATTCTTCATCGCCACCGTGTGGTTGCTGTTGTGGAACAGATTCCAGACTGTGCAGTCGGAGATGAACTCGTCTGTCAATGTGCGAGCCGGCTGCATGAACTGGTCGCGATCGTTATGCCATTCGGCTTTTGGCAATCGGCGCACCGCATGCACCACCATTGCCTTCTCGAAATTCTGCGGCGTGATGCTGTGTCCGCCTGCGCTGGCATAGGGTCCCGAATACAGCGCCGTCATGTTCTGGTGCTGGATGTCGTTACCAGCGCACATTAACGAACCAAGAAAATCAGCGCTGATGCGATCGCGAATATCCGGTCCGGCCGTCTTGACCGTGATGGCGGACGAAAAGGGCGGAAAGGTGGCCACGCCTGGCGGACGATCGATCCACTTGGACAAGAAGCCATCACGATGTGCGCTGCTCAGGAGCTTGCGACCGGTCTTTTCTGCGGAGGTATTGAACACGTCCAGCTCAATGAGTTGATCTTCGAGTGCTTGCTCACGCGTGAGATTCCACAGCAAATGGCCTACGGGGAACTGGCTGGCAACGGACGTACCCCGGAAATTCACGGACGAGAACATGAAACCTCGCTCGAAACCGAAGCGGAATACTTGATCGCGGAATTTCTGGTCATTCGTGGCATTGACATACTTCAACGTGGAGAACAGGCCAAGTCGTGCCTGCTTGCCGCGGAACTCCCGACGGATGCGGTACAGGAACTGCGCGAACAGCTCCCGGCTGACTTCGCCCAGATCATGGGCGTGCATCTGCGCGCGCACCTTGGTATTGGCGACGTCCGATTTGTTGGCGCCTTTGGTGCCGCCCTTCTGAGCGGTGGCGAACGGCGGGTTGATCAGCACGATCCATTTCAGCGCAAGATTGTCCAGGTCGCGACGCAGGCGCTCGGGCATCTTCCAGGTGGCGGCGTTGGCGAAGTCGAAACCACGCTGACCACCGCTGAATCCGTGACTGACGGCGAGGTCGTCGTCGCCGGCGAACAGGTTGCCGATGTCGTCTTCCAGGTAGTTGTACTGGAACACATCTACACCCGGGAAGATCTTCTCCAGATGGGTGACATCCTGGTCATGCAAGGTGGAAAGGTAGATGTACGGCCAGGCCTCGGCCGGCAGGTGGTATTCGAGATTGCCGGTGCCGGCAGCCATGTCCCACAGGCGATATTCACCGCTGCGCCACCATGCGTTCCCGAGTGTCCTCTCCAATCCTTCCAGCGCCTTGGCGGCAAACGCCAGTGGCGTGAAGAATTCGCCTTCGCGCCTTCGGGCGGCGTCGTCGGTCAGTCGATCGATCTTGGCGAGGATGCCGCGCACCACATCGGGGTCGCGTACTTTTTCGTACAACTGCCAGAAGCGCTGGTAATCCTCGGGGAGAATCTTCTTGACCCGCATCTCGTCCGGGCCAACCTGGAAAAACACCTTGCCTTCGGCGGCGATGACCTGGGTGCGCCCCTGCTGGATGTCGGTGACGAAATAACGCGACGGCTTGAAACCATTGCGCACCGACTCGCCAAAGATCTCCGCCCAATGAGCGTAGACCTCTTCGAAGTTGTCTTCGGTGATCAGTTTCTTGTCGCCGAACTGGAACGCGACCTGTTTGGAGAAACGCTGATCCAGCTCAACCAGAACCGCAGCGGCTTCCGCCGGGATACCCAGGTTGCGTGGCATCAATGGGCGGAATGCGGCGTGCGCGCGGACTGCCGAGACCAGCACGGGATCGGGACTCGAAGGGCGAAGATCCCAGTCGAAAAGTGAGCCGTCATCGCTGTACAGGTCTGACCAGTCGACGGCCTCGCCGATCACGGCCTCGTTGCGGTCGGCTATGCACCAGGCCTGCGGGATGCCCTTGGCCGACCCGGCGTATTTCAGTCGATGGAGGTAATACATCAGCTGCGCGATGACAGGTGCCAGCTGTGAGGCGTTGGACAATTTGCGGTCGTACTTGAATTCGAACAATACCTGCGGTGTGTACAGGTCGATGTCGTCCGACGTGTCGTAGTCCAGCTTCAGGTGCCTTGCCCAGGCCGATTTGACGTCTTCCTCGGTCTTGGACTTGTCGAGCCGCTTGAGCAATGTGTTGAGTCGCTTATCCATGCAAATCGTGGCCCTGTCTGAATCGCGAACGCGATAAGACGTTTGTAGCCGCGCGGGCGCTTCATCGCAAGTCGCTTGGGTGCGTGTTGATGCTTTGGGCCCTTGATTTGGTTCTTCTGAGGAGTGTGGGCCAGGATGGCCCGCTGCTCTACCCGGGGCCCCTGTGCGCCGGCTCACGGACTTGCCGCCCGTGGCGAGGGCATGGATGCCCGAGTTGAGGCAACGCAGGAGCAGTTGCCCGATGCCCGGCAAGCGCCAAGCGGGGTGTCGTTTTCTCTGGGCACTTCTCTTTGACTCCGTGTTTAGACCGATGACATGGGTAACGGACGTGCCAGGACATGGGTAACAGTTTAGTCGGCTTCACGCATATCGATGCTGGCCAGCCGATGATGAGCGAAGTAAAGCGTGTAAATGCCGTCCTGGTT
>NZ_MUNU01000009.1 GCF_002001085.1 Rhodanobacter sp. B05 | reverse complement strand
GCATGAAGACGCCACCCAGCACCGCGCCGAGTACACCGGCGCCCGCCGAAACCAGCAGCCACAGCAGCCCACCGATGATCGCGCCGCCCACCGGCGCGCGCACCAGCGCATGCGCGCGGCCGAGCACGCCGCGCAGGAAGACTCCCGCAAACAACGCGAGCACGAAAACACCCTGGAACCCCGGACCGTGTTGCTCCCGCGGCGCGCCCCGCACCGGCGCCGGCAGCGGTTCGCCCTCGATCAACTGGGTCAGCGCGCCGACCGCGTCGCTGATGCCGCCGAAGTAGTCGCCGGTGCGGAATTTGGGCGTGATGTATTCGCGGATGATGCGCGCGTTGGCCGCGTCGGGGATCGCGCCTTCCAGCCCGTAACCCACCTCGATACGCACGGCGCGGTCATTTTTGGCGACCAGCAACAGCACGCCGTCGTCGGTGCCCTTGCGGCCGATCTTGTTCGCTTCGGCGACCGCCAGCGAATACTCCTCGATCGGCTGCCCGTCGGTGCTGCCGATCATCAACACCACCAGCTGCGCACCCTTGGCCTTTTCCAGTGCCGTCAGTTGCGCATCGAGCTGGTCGACCTGGACCGTCGTCAGCGTGCCGCTGAGGTCTGTGACGTGCCGTGCCAGTTTCGGCACGGCGGCATCGGCATGCAGCAACGCCGGCAACAGCAGCAGCGTTGCCAGCATCGGCAGCAGGCGACGGATCACTTCAGTGCGCCGAGGCGGCAGGCGCCGGTGCGCTGTTGCCGAAATCCACGGTGGGTGCGGTGGAGATCGCCTTCTCGTTGTCCACGCTGAAATTCGGCTTGACCGTGTAACCGAACATCTTCGCGGTCAGGTTGTTCGGGAAGGTGCGGATCATCGCGTTGTATTCCTGCACCGCCTGCACATAGCGGTTGCGTGCCACGGTGACCCGGTTCTCGGTGCCTTCCAGCTGCGCCTGCAGGTTCTGGAACAGGCCATCGGCCTTCAGCTGCGGATAGTTTTCGCTGACCACCATCAACCGCGACAGCGCGCTGCCCAGCTCGCCCTGCGCCGCCTGGAACTGCTTGAGCTTGGCGGGGTCGTTGAGCGTGTCGGCATTGACCTGCAGGCTGCCCACCTTCGCGCGCGCGTTGGTCACCTCGACGAAGACCTTTTCCTCGTGCTGGGCGTAGCCCTTGACCGTATTGACCAGGTTCGGCACCAGGTCGGCACGGCGCTGGTATTGGTTCAGCACTTCGGACCACGCCGCCTTGACTGCCTCGTCCTGCCGCTGCATCGCGTTGTAGCCACAACCGGTGAGACAGACGGCGAGCAGCAGGAGCACGAAGGTGCGCAGGGTTTTCATTGGATCACTCCGTCCGGTGAAGTGGCCATTGCAGCACCCATGCCAGCGCCGCGCAAGGCAATGCTCAGCTTCAACACTGTAATAATATGTGCCTGCCCAGACACCCTTTCTCAATGGAATGAAGAGGAACCCATCATGAAACTTCTACGCCAGCGCATCCTCTGCGGGGTCATCGGCGGCCTGTTCGCCAACGTGGTCATCGCTGCGAACAGCCAGCCGGCGACCGGCCCGCTGCAGGACAAGACCTCGCAGGAAGTGCTTGAGGCGATGAGCAACAGCTCCACCTGGGGACACCCCGACCAATACGGCGAGTTCACCGGCATGCAGCGCTACGCCGCGGGCAATTTCAAGGCGGCGATGAAGTACTTCCTGATCGGCGCCCGCTACGCCGACAAACTGTCCCAGCTCAGCATCGGCCTGATGTACCTCAACGGCCAGGGCGTCGAAAAGGATCCGGTGCAGGCCTTTGCCTGGATCGCCATCGCCGCCGAGCGCAAATACCCGCAGTTCCTCGCCACGCGGGATGCGGTATGGGCACAACTCGATGCGCAGCAGCGCGAGCAGGCCAAGGTGCTGCTGGAAAAACTCTACCCCGAGTACGGCGATCCGAGCGCCAAGCGCCGCATGGCCCTGGTGCTGCGCTGGAATCGCGCCGAATTGACGGGTTCGTACCTGGGCTTCGGTTCGGATTCGGTGACCAGCCTCACGCCGGAACAATTCATTGGCAGCGGCCGGATGCCTCGCTGCGGCGCGAAATCGATTGGCGGTGCGGCCATCACCGGCTGCGGCAACCTCTATGCCAGCTGGCGTTGGGATCCGAAGGAGTATTTCCAGGTTCGTGACCAGGAATGGAAGGGCACGGTCAGTGTCGGCAAGATGGAGCAGGTCGACGGTGCCGGCGTTCCGGCCAAATCAGCGGATCAGCCGAAAGGCTCCGTGCAGAACGACGGCCACTGAGCCCGCGCCGCGCTGGCTCACAACCAGCGCGGCAGCAGGATCAATCCCCAGCTCAGCGCCACCAGCACCAGCAGCACGAATACCGCCGCCGAACCCATGTCCTTGGCGCGCCCGGCCAGTTCGTGGAACTCCGGGCTGACCTTGTCGACCACCGCCTCGATCGCCGAATTGAGCAGCTCGGCCGAGAGCACCAGCAGTGGCGCCAGGATTAACGCGAACTTCTCCAGGCCGCCGTCGCCCAGCCACAGCCCCAACGGCACCAGCACGACGACCAGGCTGGCCTCCAGCCGGAACGAGGCCTCGTGGCGCCACGCGGCGCGAAAGCCCTTCATCGACCACTGGAACGCGTTCCACAGCTGCCTGGGACCGCGAAAACCTTCGGCTGGCATCGTCCGCCCCGCTCAGGCCGTCGCCGGCGACGGCGATCCGGCGTGGGTTGGGATGGCGCGAGCCTGGCTCGGCACGGGCAGGGTGGTGTTCGGCATGAGGACTTTCCAGTCTCACCGCGGGATATGGGCCCGTCATGATGCCACAGGGACCGCCCGACCTCGCGCACGCGCTCGACCTGCTTCGCTCTCAGCACGGAGCACCGCTTTTGTCATGTCGCACTGCAGCTAGGCGCGGCAAGTGGATGGGTTACCCTTGCCCGGTTGTGATCCGTTCAGGATCCTTCTGCGCCGGCTCGTGCCCGCACGTCGCCACGGTTTGAACCACGCACGGAAAACATATGGCAACCCAGAATCCGCCCGTCTCGCAGACCCGCTCCTTCAGCACGGTGTTCCTGATCGAAATGTGGGAGCGCTTCGGCTACTACGGCATGCAGGCGCTCATCGTCTACTACATGGTGCAGCGGCTGGGCTTCACCGACGATCGCGCCAACCTGACCTGGAGTGCGGCCGCCGCCTTGATCTACGTGGCGCCGGCGATCGGCGGCTGGGTCGGCGACAAGGTGCTGGGCACCCGACGCACCATGCTGCTGGGTGCGTTCATCCTCTCGGTGGGTTACGCACTGATGACCGTACCCGGCCAGAGCGTGTGGTTCCTGTTCTGCTCGCTGGGCGTGATCGTGGTCGGCAACGGCCTGTTCAAACCCAATGCCGGCAACCTGGTGCGCAAGATCTACGAAGGTGACGATTCCAAGATCGACAGTGCCTTCACCATCTACTACATGGCGGTGAATCTGGGCTCGACGTTCTCGATGCTGGCAACGCCGTTGATCAAGGATTACGTCAACAACGCCTACCACAACGAGATGGGCTGGCATGCCGCGTTCGGCGTGTGCTGCGTCGGCCTGCTGGTCGGCCTGGGCCTCTACTTCCTGATGCGCCATACACTCGACCACGTCGGTTCGGCGCCGGACGAGAAACCCGTGCAGATCAACAAGCTGCTCGCCGTGCTGGGCTTGGGTGTGGTTGCCGTGTTCGCTTCGGCGCTAGTGCTGCAGTCCGAAGGCCTGGCGAAAATCTTCGTCTACAGCGCCGGCGTCGTGGTACTGGGCATCTTCGCCTACCTGATCTACAGCAGCCAGCGCAGCGAGCGCGCCGGCCTGATCGCCGCCCTGGTACTGACCGTGCAGACGGTGTTCTTCTTCATCTTCTACCAGCAGATGTCGACGTCGCTGAGCCTGTTCGCGCTGCGCAACGTCGACCCCAGCTTCGACATCTTCGGTTTGCACCTGTGGAACTGGGCGCCGGCGCAGTTCCAGGCGTTCAACCCGATCTGGATCTTCATCCTCAGCCCGATCCTCGCTTTCATGTATACCCGCGCAGGCAGGAGCGGCAAGGACCTTTCCATCGCTGCCAAGTTCGCGCTCGGTTTCGCGACGGTGGCACTGGGCTTCTTCATCTACAGCGCGGCGGCACACTTCACCACCTCGCCGGGCAAGACCACCTCGTGGATCATGGTGTGGGGCTACGGCTCCTCCTCGCTGGGTGAACTGCTGGTCAGCGGCCTTGGCCTGGCGATGATCGCGCGCTACGTGCCCGCGCGGATGGGCGGTTTCATGATGGGCGCCTACTTCGTCGCCTCGGGCATCTCGCAATACCTGGGCGGCGTGGTGGCGAACTACGCCAGCGTGCCGCAGGACGTGACCGATCCGATCAAGACCATGCCGATCTACACCAACCTGTTCTTCTGGCTCGGCGTGGCCGGCGTCATCTGCACCCTGATCGCGCTGGCCGTGCTGCCGCTGATGAAGAAACTGTCGACCGAGCATCACGCGCATAACATCGCCACCGACACGGCACTGCCGACGATCGGGTCGGAGCAGTAATCCGCGTGTTACCCGCACGGCCCGCGTGAGCGCGGGCCGCGCGCCGCAGACACCCTCATGCCTCATCGTCACCACAGCCCGCGTACCCGCATCGGTCCGTTTGCGCTGACCCGCACCCTGGCCTGGCTCCGCCTGTGCGCGATTGCCGGGCAGAGCGTGGCTGTACTCGTGTGTGCGTGGTGGATGCACCTCGCGATCCCGCTGCTGCCCTTGCTTCTGGGCATCGGCCTGCTCGCGGTGTTCGCGGTGTTCGCCGCCTGGCGGCTGACCCAGCCGTGGCCGGTACGCGAATGGGAAACCATCGGTCACATCGCCGCCGATACGCTGGTGCTCGGCTATCTGCTGTATTTCACCGGCGGCGCCAGCAATCCGTTCATCACCCTGCTGCTGGTGCCGATCGCGCTGAGTGCCGCCGCGTTGTCGGTGCGCGCCATCCTGGCGGTGGCCGCGCTTGCCGGCGTTGCCTATGTGATCCTGTTGTACTGGCATGTGGCGTTACCGATGCCGATGCATGGCGAGGTGCGCGGCGGCTTCTCGCTGCACGTGGCCGGCATGGCCGTGAACTTCGTGATCAGTGCGCTGTTGCTGGGTTTCTTCATCAACCGGCTGGCGCACGCGCTGCGTGTGCAGCAACTGGAAGTGCAGCGGGTGCGCGAGCGAGCGCTGCGCGACGAAGGCATCCTGGCGATTGCCACCCAGGCTGCCGGTGCGGCGCACGAGCTCAATACGCCGTTGTCGACCATGCGCACTCTGTTGCCCGAACTGCGTCGCGAACACGCCGGCGATGCCGCGCTCGCCGACGATCTGGAATTGCTCGAGGGCCAGGTCGATCGCTGCCGCACGATCCTTCGCGAGATGGTCGCATTCGGCAAGGCGCAGCTGTCGCAGGAACCGGAGCGACTCAGCGTGGCCGAATTCATCCACGGCTGCCTGGAGCGCTTCCAGCTGCTGCGACCCGAGGCCGAGTTGACCCTGGAGCTCGACGAAGCCACCGCGCAGACCGTGCTGCGCACGCCGCCGGGCCTGCGCCACGCACTGCTCAACCTGCTCAACAACGCCGCCGATGCCTCGGCCAGTCGCCACTCGCACGCGGTGGCGTTGCGGGTATTGCGCGATAGCGGCTGGCTGCAGCTGAGCGTGCGCGATCACGGCCCCGGCTTTGGCGCCACCGGCGAACCGCCCCTGCTCGGCTACTCGCAAAAGCAGAGCGGCCTCGGCATCGGCCTGGCCCTGGCCGAGGCCACCGCCGAACGCCTCAACGGCGAGATGATTGCCGGCAATACCGATCACGGCGCGGAAGTATGCCTGCGCCTGCCTTTGGCGGTGATTGCCGAAAAATGACCTGCCAGCCTACGTGCAAGCGTGCGCGCTTCCGGCAAGAATGAGCCCTGCTCCACTTTCAGGAAACACCCCCATGACCGAGTTGCCCCACGTCGACCCAACGCGTCCCTTGCTGCTGGTCGACGACGACGCCACCTTTTTACGGGTGCTTGCGCGCGCGCTCGGCTCGCGCGGCTTCGAGGTCATCACGGCGGGCAATTTTGACGAAGCACGCACCCTGACCCGCCGGCACCGTCCGCGCTACTGCGTACTGGACCTGAAACTCGGCGAGGAAAACGGCCTGCGCCTGATCCCCGAATTGCACACCCTGGTGCCGGACCTGCGCGTGCTGCTGCTGACCGGCTACGCCTCGATCGCCACCGCGGTGGAAGCGATCAAGCGCGGCGCCCACGATTACCTGGCCAAGCCGGTCGATGCCGATGCCGTGGTGCGTGCGCTGCTCGACGGCGACAACGCCGACGACGACGGCGAACCGCCGGATGCGCCCGAACAACCGCTGGCCCTGCGCCGGCTGGAATGGGAACACATCCAGCGCGTGCTGACCGAGTGCGATGGCAACATCTCCGAGACGGCGCGCCGCCTCGGCATGCACCGCCGCACCCTGCAGCGCAAGCTGAGCAAGCACCCGGTGCGCGAACGGCCCGAGCGGGAAGACTGAGGAAGCCGGAGTGAGTGAAGAGGAGTGAGAGCGGGCTTGCTCACCCCCGACTCTGGCGTGAGCCGTCCGTATCGCCTTCTCTCACTCCTCTCCACTCACTTCTCGCTCACCCCGGGCACCTTTCGCCGCGCCCGCGCATCCCATCGCCGCCCCCGCTGCGACAACGCGCCGTCTTTCGCCTACGCGGCAACGGGCTATCCTAGCAACCCTGGACCTACGTCCAGTGTCACATTGGAATGCCATGCCGTCCGCCTCGCACAAAGCATCCTCCATTCGCCATGCCTTCAAGCCGACGGCGTGTATCGGACTGCTGCTCGCCGCTGGTTTTGCGCCGTCGAACGCCCACGCTTGCGCGACCTGTGGCTGCACGCTCAGCACGGATGCGGCGACCGGCTATTCGACGCAATCGGGTTGGCGGCTCAACCTCGACGACACCTGGATCGACCAGAACAGCCTGCGCCACGGCCACGGCAAGGCCACCCCGCAGCAGGTGGTCGAACAGCCGTCCGATCCATCGCTGGGTGGCGGCGAAATCGAAAAAGGCACCAGCAACCGCTACGTCAATTTCACCATCGCCTACCGCTTCGATGCCGATTGGGGTGTCAGCGCCGTGCTGCCGTATGTGTCGCGCGACCACACCACCTACGGCGAGCAGCAATCACCGTATACGCCTGCCGCCACCGCGCCCGACCAGGTCAGCAGCGCACGCGTGGCCGGCATCGGCGACATCAAGGTACTGGGCGATTACCAGGGCTTCCTGCCCACGCACAACCTGGGCGTGCAGTTCGGCGTGAAGCTGCCGACCGGCCGTTACGGCGGGCAGACGGACGACGGCGATTTCGTCGGTCATCCGGTCACCTTCCGCACCGGCCCGGCCCGTGGTGAGTCGCTCGACAGCAGCCTGCAAGCCGGCACCGGCAGTACCGACCTGATCGCCGGCGCGTACTACTACCAGCCGGTGAGCCAGAATTTCGACGCCTTCGTGAATGCCCAGTTTCAGGCAGCGGTGTCGCAGCGACTGGATCAATCCGGTGCGGATTTCCGTCCGGGCAACCTCGCCTCGCTGAGTTTCGGACTGCGCTACGAAGCGCACGCGAACTGGGTGCCGCAGTTGCAGGTCAACGCGTTCCACAAGAGCGCCGACCAGGGCGCGTTCGCCGACCGGCCCGACACTGCCGGCAGCGTGGTCTACCTCAGCCCCGGCATCAGTGCGAGCCTGGGCCGACGCATGCAGGTCTACGCCTTCGTGCAGTTGCCGGTCTACAGCCAGTTGCAGGGTTACCAGTTGTTCCCGCGCTGGACCGGCACCGTCGGCCTCAGCATGGCGCTGTAGTACATCCAGCCGCCATGTCGACCATGACTCTCCCATTTTCCACCACGGACCGCACCCGCACGATGCGCTCGCGCCTGGCGCGCCTGCTCGCGCTGGCGTGCCTGCTGGTGCTGGCGCCGCCGCTGCGCGCGAACGACCTGGTCGTGGGGCAAGCGGCCCCGCCGATCGTGCTGCACACGTTCGACGGCCACCGGATCGATACGCGTGACCTGCATGGCAAGGTGATCATCCTCACCTTCTGGGCAACCTGGTGCGCACCGTGCCGCCAAGAATTGCCCCTGCTTTCGCGCTACGCGCAACAGCACGCGCGCGATGGCCTGGTGGTGCTCGGTTTCAGCCTCGACACACCGGAGCAACGCGATGAGGCCCGCACGATCGCCCGGAGCCTGAGCTTCCCGTCGGGCCTGCTCGGCGATCCGCGCGTACCCGGCTACGGTCGCATCTGGCGCCTGCCGGTGAGTTTCGTCATCGGCCGCGATGGCCGTCTGATTGAAGACGGCTGGAAGGACAAGACCCCGACATGGACGGCCGACCGCCTGCAGCGCCAGATCACGCCACTCTTGCAGTCATCCGAGTGACTCCGCAAAGCTTAGGAGCCTGAGCCGCAGAAACTGTCCGGGCTGCAAAGCCGGTTGCTTGGTCCAGCTTCGCTGTTGTAGAGCGCTTCGCCTCGAACATTTCTGCGACCCAGGCTCCTAGAGGGGTTTCGTGCTGTCCGCCGGCGCCGGTTCGGGCAACTCGGCGGTACCGTCATCCTCGTCGCCGTAGATCGCCACGTGCGGCACGCCATCGGCGCCGATCCAGCCGCGGTACATGCCGTCGGTATTGAACGGGATCGAGATCTGACCCTGCGCATCCAGCGCGATCGCGCCACCGTTTCCGCCCATCGACGGGATCTCCTGATTGATCACCTCGGCGGCGGCGCGCTTGAGCGGAATGCGCATCTGGGTCACCTTCATGCAGATCTCGTACGCCGCCACGGTGCGCAGATAGAACTCGCCCCAGCCGGTGCCGGAGACCGCACAGCCATCGTTCGCATAGGTGCCGGCGCCGATGACCGGCGAGTCGCCGATGCGGCCCCAGCGCTTGTCGTTCATGCCGCCGGTGGAGGTGCCAGCGGCCAGATGGCCCTGCGCATCCAGCGCCACCGCGCCGACCGTGCCGAAATGTTTGGCCGTCTCGACGTCTACATGCGGCCGCTTCGCGGCATCCTCTTTCAGAGCTTTCTGCAACTGCTGCCAACGCTCCTCGGTACGGAAATAGGACGGGTCGACCAGGGCGATGCCCTGCTCCTTCGCGAATGTCTCGGCACCGTCGCCCGACAGCATGACGTAGGGCGAATGCTCCATCACCGCGCGCGCCAGCAGGATCGGATTCCTGACACGCCGCACCCCGGCCACCGCGCCCGCGGCCAGCGTGCTGCCATCCATGATCGCCGCATCGAGCTCGTTCTTCCCGTCGTGGGTGAACACTGCGCCCTTGCCCGCGTTGAAGTTCGGATCGTCCTCCAGCACGACAAGTGCCGCCGTCACGGCATCAACCGCCGACTTGCCGGCCTTGAGTTCGGCATGGCCGCGCCGCAGCGCCTCGGTCATCGCCAGGCGGATCGCCTTTTCCTTCGCTGGCGTCATGTCGTGCCTGATCACCCCGGCACCGCCGTGAATCACCAGCACGGGCGCGACGGCGGCATGACTCATGCTGGCGATTCCAACCGCGAAGGTGGCAGCAACAAGGGAGCGGCGGTGCGGTTTCACGACGGCGATCTCCAAGGCAACATCGCCAGTATAAGCGAGCCGTCTGTTGACCTCAGCCGTGCATTCAGCAACCGATGCTGGGAGTCACGTCAATCTTGATCGTGTGATCCTCAGTCACATGGCCCTGCTTGTCGTGAACTTGCTGGCCGATCTGGATGGTTCCCTTCTGTCCCGGCAGCATGCGAAGCTTAGGATAACTGGGCGCGGCCAACGAACCACCACTGAGTTCTCCCCGTACCTCCAATTCGCCCTTCTCCGCCGGCCCAACCGTAAAGCGACCATGCCATGGTGGCAGTTGACCAATGTCGGTCTCGGTCAGCTGGTAGTACTGGTCGGGTTTGAGGCATACGGTGGCGTGAAGGCGCGCCGGCTTTCCGTCAACCGCGAGTTCCAGCTTCAAGGTATGGCGATCAGCGTGGCTCATCACGGATGCTCCCTGCTGCGCCGGTATGGCGGCATACACCACGCTGGCGATGCCGACAGCAATCAGCAAGATGGCCGCGCCACCGACGAGCCGACGCATCGTGCGGGGTTGTTTCCGTTTCAACATGGCTATTCGCTCCGTGACGGGATGCCGGGGTGACCAGGGACAGCCTACCGGCAGCGCAAATGCGGCCGACTGAGTCTTCAACATCGCGTTCGCGTAGCTGCGTCGGTGCTCACCGTACTCGCGCAGCACAGCCGCATCGCAGGCAAGTTCCTGGTCATGACGAAGCGCGGCGAGCGCCCACCACGCGAGCGGATTGAACCAGAATGTTGCCGCCGCAACTTGACCGAGCAGACCCCAGCAACCATCGAGTCGGCGTGCATGAGTGGCCTCGTGGAAAAGAACCAATTTTTGCTCGGTGGTGTCGTAGCGCTGCTCGAAGTCAACCGGCAGCACGATCTTGCTGCGGAATGCACCCACCAAGGCCGGACCTACGTTCGTGACGCTTGCACGCAGCACCGGCCAACGCAGAGTCAAACCGTCGAAGGGAGTGGCGCTACGCAATCGGCGACAATAGCGAGACTGTGCGCCTGCGGCGAGAAGCAGACAGGCCACGGTGCCGGCCAACCAAACCAGCAATGCCCACGTACGCCAGTCAACGACATTTGCCGTGGCGCCATGCACAGGCAATGCGGTGGTCACCGCAGTGATGGTGTACATGATCGTCGGTAGCGCTGCAGGCCCTTTGGCGACCCCATGCGGCAGCTGGCTGGCCAGCATCGCCAGCGGCGGCAGCAGCCAGAGCTGGAACGCGCGCTCGGTACCGAACAGATGCCTGCATGGCCTGCGCAACGCTGCCACCAGTAGCGTGGCTGCGGTAAAGGCGAGGACCAGCGGCCAACCACGCCCTAGCCAGTCGATCCCGGTCAGCTCAATGCTGTTCATCATCGAGCTCCTTGAGCAGCTTGCGCAGTTCGGCGATGTCCTTCTTCGACAGCTTGCGCTGCTCGGAGAAGTGCGCCACCAGCGGCGCCACCCGGCCTCCGAACAGGCGATCGAGCAGGCCCTTGCTCTCCTGCGACACGTACTGCTCGCGCGCGAGCAACGGCGTATAGAGGTAGCGGCGGCCGTCGCGCTCCGCGTGCACGGCCTTTTTCCGCAGCAGCCGGTTGAGCAGGGATTTCACCGTGCCCTCCTGCCAGCCTTGCGCCGGGCCCACTTCGGCGAGGATTTCCTCGGCCGTGCGTGGCGCCTCGCGCCAGAGCACGTCCATCACCACCGCTTCCGCTTCGCTGATCGCCATGGGTCACCGTTTACGCGTGTAAGCGAAATGATGTTTACACGCGTAAATGATAACGTCAAGTCACCCGGACGAAACGGGCTGTCAACGCCACGCCGGCTCGCGCGTCTTCATGCATTGAATCTGCGTTTTCAGAGTCCGCGCATGTGCCCGACTGCCCCGTCGCCCCTGCCAGCATGGTCATTGCGGCCTGGCCTGCGCCTGTTGCTGGCCTGTGCCTGCGTCGTCACGTTCAACGCGTGGGCTGCGCCACCCGACATGAGTGGCGCCTGGCGCCTCGACGACCAGCACAGCGACAGCGCAGACGCACTCACCGCGATGCTCCATGCCGAGGCGCGCCGCGAGCAGCCGGCGGTACTGCCGGCGGCCGCAGCCACCGCGGCGCAGTCGGGTAGCACCGGCGCGGCGGGTCACACGGGAAGACATGCGGGTGGCATGGGTGGAGGCGGCATGGCGGGTCATCGCGGCGGCCATCACGGTTCCCGCGACAACGCAGCCAAGTCGGCAGACACCGGCGAGGATCCGCTGGCGCAGGCGCAGTTCGCCTTGCCGCCGTTGCTGCAGACAGATTCGGTGTTGCTGGTGCAGCAGCAGGCGGGATCGGTGCAGATCCAGCTCGACAACGGCGAGCGACTCGAGGTCAGGCTCGATGGGCAGTCCCGGCAATCGCTGAATGGCGAGGCGATGGTGCAGGGGCAGGCCTATGCCAACGGCGTGCGCATTACGATCCACTTCACCGACGGCCGGCTGCTCCAGCAGGACTGGGTCCGCTCGGCCGACGGCCATGAACTCACCATCCAGAACCTGTGGAAGCTGCCCACGCTGCAAAAGCCGGTGCAGTTCCGCCGCAGCTACCTCGCGGTGGGCTGATGCGCCTTCGATGAGGCCTGCGACTTTTGTGCAACATGACAGCCGGGCAATCCGTCGTATCCTTGGCAGCTGATACTCCTGCAGGAAGGCTTGCCATGAACAAGGTTTACCCCAGCGCGAGCAAGGCCCTCAATGGCCTGCTGTTCGACGACATGACGATCGCGGCCGGCGGTTTCGGCCTGTGCGGCATCCCCGAGAACCTGATCGGCGCGCTGCTGGAAGCCGGCACCAAGGGGTTGACCATCGTGGGCAACAACGCCGGCGTGGACGATTTCGGCATGGGCCCGCTGCTGAAGACGCACCAGGTCAAGCGCGTGTACGCCTCGTACGTGGGCGAGAACAAGGAGTTCGAGCGGCAGACCCTGGCCGGCGAACTGGAACTGCACCTGACCCCGCAGGGCACGCTGGCCGAGAAGCTGCGCGCCGGCGGCGCCGGCATCCCCGGTTTCTACACGCGCACCGCGTTCGGCACCAAGCTGGCCGAGGGCAAGGAGACCAAGGTGTTCGGCGGCAAGGAATACGTGCTGGAGGAAGCGATCACCGCCGACCTGTCCATCGTCAAGGCCTGGAAAGGCGATGCCCACGGCAACCTGGTGTTCCGCGAGACCGCGCGCAACTTCAACCCGATGATCGCCACCTGCGGCAAGGTCTGCGTGGCCGAGGTGGAACACCTGGTGCCGGTCGGCGAGCTGGATCCCAACAACGTCCACGTGCCAGGCATCTACATCGACCGCATCGTGCAGGGCGAGAAGTACGAGAAGCGCATCGAGTTCCGCACGATTTCCGGCGTGGCCGCCGGCAAGGAAAATCCGACCCGCACGGCGATGGCAAAACGTGCCGCGAAGGAACTGCAGGACGGCTTCTACGTGAACCTGGGCATCGGCATTCCGACCATGGTGGCGAACCACATCCCCGACGGCGTCAACGTGACCCTGCAATCGGAGAACGGCCTGCTCGGCATCGGCCCGTTCCCGACCGAAGACCAGCTCGACCCCGACCTGATCAATGCCGGCAAGCAGACCATCACCACCCTGCCCGGTTCCAGCTTCTTCTCCAGCGCCGAGTCGTTCGCGATGATCCGCGGCGGTCACATCGACCTGTCGATCCTCGGCGGCTTGGAAGTGTCCGCCCACGGCGACCTGGCCAACTGGATGGTGCCGGGCAAGATGGTCAAGGGGCCGGGCGGCGCGATGGACCTGGTCAGCGGCGTCAAGCGCGTGGTGGTGCTGATGGAGCACAACGCGAAGGACGGCTCGCCGAAGATCAAGGACGCCTGCGACCTGCCGCTGACCGGCAAGCAGGTGGTCGACCTGATCATCACCGACCTGTGCGTGTTCGCGGTGCAAAAGGGCAAGGGCCTGACCCTGCTCGAACTCAACGACGGCGTGACGCTGGACGAGGTGAAGGCGAAGACCGGCTGCGCATTCGCGATCGACAAGTCACTGGCGGGCTGATCACGCCGGATATGCGCTCCGGTCCGAGGGCGGGCTACGGCGGCGACGGAGCCGTGTTGGCCGACTCGACCGGCAGCGGGTCGGGAAAATGGATGCGCGCGACGTTCTCCCGGTCGAGCCGGGTCTGCAGTTCCAGCGGCCAGCCGAAGCGGTCGCTGATCTGACGCGCAATCGCCAGTTCGAACCCGTGCCGATCGGCGCTCCCGGGCGGGCTTGCTGTGCAACCGACATCATTCGGATCGGGCCGGTTGCTCACGCTCACCACGCCCGGCTCCACCCTGACCACCACGCTGCCGCGCTCGGCCTGCTGGCAGGCATTGCGCAGCAACTGCCAGCAAAGCACTGAAAACACCTGCGGCGAGCCTTCGAGGGCAAAGCTTGCCGGCTGCTCCAGCAGCAGTTCGATTGGCCGACCGGCAAGCAATTCCCGCGCGGCCTGCAATTCGCGCCGAAGCACGTCGTTCACCACGAAGCGCTCCTTGTCCGCCGGCTTGTCGGCGTCGCGCGCAAGCACCAGCAGTGCTTCGACCAGCATTTCAAGCTCGCGCGAAGCGCGATGGATCCGCCGCACCGAGCGCGCACCGAAGTCGCTGAGCCCCGCTTCGTCGGCCAGCATGTCCACGGACATCTTGATCACCGTGAGCGGGCTGCGCAGCTCGTGGCTGGCATCGCGGGTGAAGTTGCGCTCGCGCTGGTTGTAGCCGGCAATGCGCGTGGCGAAACCGTGCAGGCCACGCGCCAGCAATGCCACGTCGGCGTCGGTTCGACGCGGCAAACGCTGCGGCTGGAACGCCTCCGGATCGGGCTGGTCGTCGCTCCAGCCGTCGATCAGCCGGGCCAGCGAACGGATCGGCCCCCATTCGTGCTGGGTCGCCAGGCAGGCAAGCACGGTGGTGATCAGGATCAGCACAATCACCGCTTCCCACGGCGCCACGTTGAAAATGCCCATCGCACAGACGATCACCAGGACCACGAACTGCAGCCCGAACACCCATGCGATGCGCCGCTTGAAAGCCCCCGCGCGAAATGTGATGGCGTTCGTCACCCTGCTGTTCATTACCTTCCGCCGTGTCTTAAGTCACGCGGGTTGGGTCGTCGAGGGCATTTCCGATTCGAGATCCGCCAGACGATACCCCGCCGAATGGATGGTGTGTAACAGAGGTCGTGCGAAGGGTTTGTCGATGACGCGCCGCAGGTTGTACAGGTGCGAACGCAGGGTATCGGAATCGGGCAGGGTGTCGCCCCAGATCTCGCGCTCGATATCGCGCCGGCTGACCACCCGCGGCGATTCGCGCATCAGGATCGCCAGCAGCTTCAGCCCGATCGGCGAAACCACCAGTTCCTGGCCATCGCGGGTCAGGCGCAAGGTGGCGGTATCCAGGGTCATGTCGCCGACGGTGAGCACTTCGGTGGACACCTGGCGGCGATCGCGCCGGATCAGCGCACGCAGGCGCGCCTCCAGTTCGCGGACCTCGAACGGCTTCACCAGGTAATCGTCGGCACCGGCTTCGAGGCCGACCAGCTTGTCTTCCAGCGTGTCGCGGGCAGTCAGCATCAGCACCGGGGTGGACTTCTTCGCTTCCTTGCGCAGCTTGCGGCAGACCTCCAGGCCGTCCAGCCCCGGCAGCATCAGGTCCAGCACGATCACGTCGTAGCTGTTCGATACGGCCAGGTGCAGTCCGCTGACGCCATCGGCGGCGTAGTCCACCGAGTAACCGCGCCGTTCGAGGAATTCACCCACCATTTCGGCGATCTGGCGGTTGTCTTCCACCAGCAAGATCAGTCCCGCTTGCTCGTCGTGTAAGGTCATATAGTCCTCGCTGCCGGTCGGTTTCACATTTGTGAAGATATACACGGCGACGCAGTGACGAGGATGTGAACCACGCGCCAGGGGTTCAGGGCGCGTTGGGCGTGACCCTCAATGCAGCAGGGGCTGCAGTTGCTTCCAGACGTTGTCCAGCACGCGTGGCTCGGCGCTGGCCACCGGATGCAGGCCATCGTCCTGCATCAGCGCCGGATCCAGCGCAATGCCGTCAAGCAGAAACGGCACCAGAGCGATATGTCGATCGCGCGCCAGGTCGGCGTAGATCGCGCGCAGGCCGTCGCGATACTGCGGCCCGTAGTTGACCGGCAGCTCGATCCCCAGCAACAACACCTTCGCCTTGTGCTGCCGTGCCAGCTCGACCATCGCCGCCAGGTTGTCGCGCAGCGCCGGCAACGGCAAGCCGCGCAGGCCGTCATTCGCGCCCAGCTCGATCACCAGCACGGCCGGATGGTATTCCCGCAGCAGGGCCGGCAGCCGATGGCGCGCGCTCAGGGAGGTCTCGCCGCTGATGCTGGCATTGACCGCCGTCCACTTCGGCACCATGTTGGAAAGACGCACGTCCAGCAGATGCACCCAGCCGGACTCGACCGGGATGTTGTGCGCGGCGGACAGGGAGTCGCCCAGGACCAGGACGGTTTTCGGCACCGCAGCTTGGGCACCGCCGATGCCGCAGAGAAAAACCAGCAACCACAGGCATCGACGCATGAATGACCCTACCCGTCCGCTCCTCGAAGCCTGCCATGTTAGCAAGTCGGTCCGCGGCCCCGAGGGCAGGCTGGAGATCCTGTCCGGCGTCGATCTGCACATCATGGCCGGCGAGAGCTTCGCCATCGTCGGCGCCTCCGGCTCGGGCAAGACCACCCTGCTCGGCCTGCTGGCGGGCTTGGACACGCCCGATGCGGGAGATATCACGCTGGACGGCCACGCGCTGCATCGACTCGACGAGGAGGCGCGCGCCGACCTGCGCCGGCGCCTGGTCGGCTTCGTGTTCCAGTCGTTCCATCTGTTGCCCGCCTTGACCGCCGAAGAAAACGTGATGCTGCCGCTGGAGCTCGAAGGCAGCAGCGATGCGCGAAGTCGCGCCCGCGAGGCACTCGACGCGGTCGGGCTGTCGCCGCGGCGGCGCCATTATCCGGCCCAGCTTTCCGGCGGCGAGCAGCAGCGCGTGGCGATCGCGCGTGCCTTCGTGCACGGCCCGTGCGTGTTGTTCGCCGACGAGCCCACCGGCAACCTCGACCAGCGTACCGGCCATCACGTCTGCGACCTGTTGTTCGCGCTGAACCGCGACCACCACACCACCCTGGTGCTGGTCACCCACGACGCGAGCCTGGCCGCGCGCTGCCAGCGCGGGATCGAGCTGGACGAAGGTCGTGTCGTGCCAGGCATCCACGCATGAGGATGCTGCGACTCGCCCTGCGCAACCTGCGCCGTGAATGGCACCTGCCCGAGTTGCGCACACTGGCGGCTTCGCTGGTGCTGGCGGTGGTCGCACTGGGCGTGGTGGCCACGCTCGCCACGCGAATCGAACGCGGCATGCTGGCCAGTGCCGCGGAATTGATCGGTGGCGATATCGGCATCGGTTCGCCGCAAGCCCTGCCCGACAGCTTCGCCGTCAAGGCGCGACAGGATGGTCTGGCGATCACCCGCACGGCAGGTTTCCCCAGCGTGGCGTTCGCGCACCAGCAGGCCCAGTTGCTCGACGTGGAAGCCACCGATGCGCAGTACCCGTTGCGCGGCACGCTGGAACTGGCCGATGCGGCGGGTCGCCAGCGCATCGGACACGGCGCACCGCCGGGTACCGTCTATCTCGATCATCGGGCCCTGGTGGCGCTGGGCCTGAAGGTGGGCGACCGCTTGCAGTTGGGCGGACGTGAGCTGACCATCGCCGCCGAATTGATGCGCCAACCCGACGGCGGCGAGCTGCTGGCGCTGGCGCCGCGGGCGATGATGAGCCTGGTCGACGCCGAGGCCGCCGGTCTGCTCGGGGTGGGCAGTCGCGCGCGGCATCGCCTGCTGCTGGCCGGTTCGCCGGCAGACGTGCAGCGCTGGCGCGACTGGGCCCGGATCGCCACGCTGCCGCAGGGCGCCCAGCTGATCACGCCGGAACAGACGCAGGAACGCATGCGCAGCGCGTTCGATCGCGCCGGTGCGTTCCTGCGCCTGACGGCGTTGCTGTCCGCGCTGCTCGCCGGCATCGCCATCGCCCTGTCCGCGCAGCGCTACGCGCGGCGCAAGAGCACCGAGGTGGCCTTGCTGCGTGCGCTCGGCACCTCGCGACGGCGCGTGCTTGGCCTGCTGCTGGGCACGCTGGGCGCACTAGCGGTGCCGGCCGCAGCGCTCGGCATGCTGCTGGCGCTCGGCCTGGCGCAACTGGCATGGCTGCTGGCCAGCCAATTGTTCGGCAACGTGCCTACCTCGCTGCCGCTGGCGCCCGCGCTCGCCGCCGCCGCGATGGGCTTGGCGGTGCTGGTTGGGTTCGCGCTGCCGCCGCTGGCGCGGCTGGCCGAGGTGTCGCCGGTGGCGGTGTTCCGCCAGAGCATGACCCGGCGCGCGCGCCGTTTCGACGCGTTGTACCTGATCCCGCTGCTGGTGGCGCTGCTGCTGATCTGGAGCCAGAGCAGCTCGCTCAAGCTCGCCGGCATCCTCGCCGCCAGCCTCATCGGCGTGGCGGCGATCGCGGCGCTGCTGGCGCTGCTGCTGTTGTGGCTGGCACGACGCGTGGCTCCCGGCGCACACCCTGCATTGCGCCTGGGGCTGGCCGCGCTGGCGCGGCGCCGCATGTTGAGCGTGATCCAGGCCACCTCGTTGAGCCTTGGTCTGTGCGCCCTGCTATTGCTGGCGATCGTGGCGCCGTCGCTGCTGCAGGGCTGGCGCCAGGAGTTGCCGGCCGACACGCCGAACTGGTTCGCGCTGAACCTGCAGGACGACCAGCGCGCCGGCTTCGCGCAGGCACTGCAGCGCATCGGTGCCGACCAGCTCAACATGGCGCCGCTGGCGGTCGGCAAGCTCACGGCGATCAACGGCCAGCCGATCGACCGACTCCATTTCGACGACGCCCGCGCCAACGACTGGGCAGACCGGCAGTTGCGGCTGTCCTGGGCCGGCCAGCTGCCGCCAGCCAACGAGGTGATCGCCGGTCGCTGGGCCGGGCCTGCGCCGGCGCACGCGGAGGTTTCGATCGACACCATGTGGCGCGACATGTTTGCGCTGAAGCTGGGCGACACGCTGACCTTCCACGTCGGCGAGCGCGACATCCAGGCCACCGTCGGCAGCGTGCGCAAGGTCGACTGGAGCTCGTTCCGGGTCAACTTCTTCCTGCTGCTGGACCCGGTGCATGCGAGCGAGCTGCCGCACACCTGGCTGGCCAGCTTCCACCTGTCCGGCGGGCATGCCGAGGCGCTGGCACAGCTGTCGCGCGATTACGGCAACCTCAGCCTGGTCGACGTCGATGCGCTGCTCGACCGCGTGCGCGAAATTGTGGACCGGGTCGGCAATGCGGTGCGCTGGATCCTAGGCTTCAGCCTGCTGGCCGGCGCGCTGGTGCTGGCCGCGTCGCTCGCCGCCAGTGCCGCCGAACGCCGCCATGAAGCGGCGCTGTTGCGCACGCTGGGCGCGCGCCGTGCGCAGTTGCGCGTGGCCGCGGCCTGCGAGTTCGCCTTGCTCGGCCTGGTCGCCGGCCTCACCGCCGCGCTCGGCGCGGCCGGTGCCGGACTGTGGCTGGGCCATGCGGTGTTCCATATCGAGCACTTCGTGCCGCCGTTGTGGCCGCTGCTCGGCGGCGCCGTCGGCGCGGCACTGGTGGTGATGCTGCTGGGCCTGGCCGGCACCCGCAAGGTCAGCCGCACGCCGCCGATGCGGTTGTTGCGCGAGGGCTGAGGGCCGCGCCGCGATCATCGCCTCCGCGGCGAGGCCATGCGAGACTGGCCGCCGCGGCATCACACGTCCATCCGTCCACTCATGAGAGTTCGCCCATGCTCGGCGTCGTCCTGCTTTTTGTCGGTGTCATCCTGATCGTCAACGGACTGACCCTCGCCGGGCGCATCGAGGCGAAGGAGGCCGCGGTACTCAACCTGCTGGTCGGCAGCCTCTCGGCATTCGCGGCGGCGCTGGGCGCCATCCAGGCTTCCACGCCGGCGGACTTTCTCGCCGTGGGTTCGGGCCTGCTGTTCGCCTTCACCTATCTGTACGTGGCCGCCGTGCACTGGTTCAAGCTGGATGGCCGCGGACTGGGCTGGTACTGCCTGTTCGTCGCGATCACCGCGCTGCCGCTGAGCTGGGATGCGTACCGCCTCGGCGATCTGCGCATGGCCGCCATCTGGCTGATCTGGTCGAGCCTGTGGTTGCTGTTCTTCATCGACTCCTGCACCGGCCTGCGCGTGAAGCGCTTCCTCGCGCCGTACACGGTGGTCGTGGGCATCGTCACCTGCTGGATCCCCGGCATGCTGATGCTGCTGGCGCGCTGGTGATGCCAGGCCACCCGGCGCACTGGACGATGACGTGTTTTCCGGGCCCGCGTTGAAACCATGAACCCGCCCAGGCAAAAGCCGCCCGGCTGGGTTCCGCGGCTGCGGAACGAATGGCTGCTGCTGGTTTTCGCGCTGCTGGCGCTGCTACTTGCCGTGCTCGATCCGCGCCCCGCCAGCGACTACCGGCGCTGGCTGCAGTTGCCCACGCTGGCGGGCCTGACCGGCCTGCTGATCGCGATCCAGGGCATCCGCGACAGCGGCCTGGTGCAGCATGCGGCGGTGGTCCTGGTGGCGCGCGCGCATTCGTTGCGCAGCCTGGGCCTGCTGCTGGTCGCGGCGACGGCGCTGCTGTCGATGGTGCTGACCAACGACGTCAGCCTGTTCCTGATCGTGCCGCTGACGCTGGCAATCGGCAGCGTCTCCAACCTGCCGGTGCTGCGCATGGTGGTGCTGGAAGCGCTGGCGGTGAATGCGGGTTCCACCCTGAGCCCGATCGGCAACCCGCAGAACCTGTTGCTGTGGCAGCACTCGCAACTGCCGTTCCTGCATTTCGTCGCGGCGATGCTGCCAGCGGCAGCGATGATGCTTGCGCTGGTCGCGGCGTTCACCTGGCTGTGGTTGCCAAACGACCGCGTGGCGCTGACGCCGGAACGGATCGACGGCGCGGTGACATCGACCCGTCTCGGCGCGTGCTCGATGGCCGCCCTGGTCGGCATGGTGCTGCTGATGGAGTACGGCCAGGCGCCACTGGGCGCAGGCTTGCTGCTGGTGCTGTTCGCGCTGCTGGCGCGCGCGAGCCTGGCGCGGATCGACTGGCTGCTGCTGCTCACGTTCGCCGCGATCTTCCTCGGCCTGGGCCACGGCGCCGAGCTGCCACTGGTGCAGCAGACGCTCGGTCGACTCGACTTCAACCAGCCGCTGACCCTGTACGCCAGCGGCATCGTCGCCGCGCAACTGATCAGCAACGTGCCGGCAACGGTGCTGCTGCTGGAGCGCGCACCGGACCCGATCGCGCTGGCGGTGGCGGTGAACGTGGGCGGCTTCGGCGTGGCGATCGGTTCGCTGGCGAACCTGATCGCCCTGCGTCTGGCGAAACAGCCGAACGGCTTGCGGCTGCTGCATCGGGTATCGGTACCGTTTCTGCTGATCTGCGCGCCACTGGTTTACATGACGTGGCGCTGGCTGGGCTGACCGCGACGATCAATCGTCGTCATGCGGCACGCTGACCTTGCCCTTCACGCCCGAGTGGTTGACGTCGCCACTGCCCTTGGCACCGAGCGTGAAATCACCTGTCACGTCGTTGACCGTGAAGTCGCCCGAACCCAGCGTGCCGGCATTCACGTTGCCGCCCACCTGGCGCAGGGTGACATCGCCCGAACCGACACTGCCGACCCTGGCGTCACCCTTGATGCCCGACGCCTTGAGGTCGCCCGAACCCACCGAACCCACCTCAAGGCTGCCGACATCGGTGGCGTCGACATCACCCGAGCCCACGCTGGTGGAGAACTTGCCGGCGACCTGGCGCACATGCAGATCGCCCGAGCCCACGATGCTTTGCAACTGCTGCAAGCCGTGCACATCGGCGTCGCCGGAGCCCACGTTCACGTTCACCGGCATGCTGGCGGGCAGTTGCACGGTGACTTCGAGATTGGCATAGGAACTGCCGAACAGGTTGAACGAGAAGTGGCCGTTGCCGCCGATATCGAGCCGCAGCTGGTCGCCCTCGCGATGCTGAGTGACCTGCAACTGCTCCAGCGCCGATTTGTCCGAGGCGCAGGCCCGCCCGGTGAGGTTCAGCCCCTTGTTGCTGTCGCTGCCGACGAGGTGCAGGTCCTGGCTGTGCACGTCGATCTGCACCGACTTCACGCCGGCCAGGTCGAGCTGGAGGTTGCGCGGCGCCTCGAACTTGCAGGGCGAGGCGAAAACAGTGAGCGGGGCGAGCAGCAGCGCGGCAAGAGCGAGACGACGCATGGGCGGACTCCAGTGGTTGGGATATCCGTTGGGATGCAGCCGGCGGGAAAAAGGTTGCAAGCGCGATCGCGGGCCAGGTCCGGCGCGGTCAATCAGCCCGGCGGTTCCTGCGCCTTGGCCAGCTGCCACAAGGCCTCCTGTTCAACCAGATCGCGCTCGGCGAACGTGCCGCCTGCGGCGGCGGCCAGCTCCTCCATCTTGCGGAAGCGCCGCTCGAACTTGGCGTTGGCATGGCGCAACGCCCGCGAAAAGTCGACGCCGGCGTGGCGGGCCAGGTTCACCGCGACAAACAGCACGTCGCCGATTTCGTCTTCCAGCCGTGCCGGATCGGCACCGCTGGCAAACTCCGCGCGCACCTCGTCGACCTCCTCGACCAGCTTGTCCAGCACCGGCTGCGGGTCCGGCCAGGTGAAGCCGGCGGTGGCCGCGCGCTGCTGCAGCTTCAGCGCACGCCGCCACTCCGGCAGCCCGCTGGAGACGCCGGCCAGCACGCTGGTGTCGGCAGCGTCGCCCTTGCCCGTGCGCTCGGCGGCCTTGATGGCCTCCCACGCCCGCGTCTGCTCCGCCACGTCGGCATGACGCACGTCGCCGAACACATGCGGATGTCGCCGCCGCATCTTGCTGCTGATCGCGTGCACCACGTCGGCAAACCCGAACCGGCCCGCCTCCTCGGCCATGCGTGCGTGGAACACCACCTGCAACAGCAGATCGCCCAGTTCGTCGCGCAGATCGTCGAAGTCGCCCCGGTCGATCGCATCGGCGACCTCGTAGGCTTCCTCGATCGTATACGGGGCAATCGAGGTGAAGTCCTGTTGCACATCCCACGGACAGCCGTGCTGGGGATCGCGCAGCCGCGCCATGATTTCCAGCAAATCATCTACCCCGTAGCGCTCCGACGTACTCATCCTGCGCAAATGCTCACAAGCACCGGAACACCTTCTCCCCTTGAGGGGAGAAGGCAGGGATGAGGGGCCACGCCGCGCAGAACTGCCACCGAAATCAACCATGCGCCCCCAGCAACCGCCCCGCCCAATCAATCGAGCAATCCCCCACCGCGATGAACTCCGGGTTCAGCAGCGACTCCCCGCGGTTGTAGCGAAACGGCCGACCCTGCAGGTCCAGCACCGCCCCGCCGGCTTCGTCCAGCACGCACTGGGCTGCCGCCGTATCCCATTCGCTGGTCAGGCCCTGGCGCAGATAGACGTCCGCTTCGCCGCGCGCGATCAGGCAGAACTTCAGCGACGAACCCAGCGGAAGCATCCGGTAGTCTCTGCCGATCAGATGGTCGAGCAAGCCGCCTTGCGCACCGCCATGGGAACGGCTGCCGGCCACCGCCGGCGGCTGCGCCAGCGGGCGCGAATGCAGGCGCTGCCACGCGCCACCGGGCTGTCGCTGCAACCACGCGCCATGGCCATGTTCGGCAACGTAGAGCTCGCCGCTGACCGGCGCCAGCACCACGCCAAGCACGGAATGGCCCTGATCGATCAGGGCGATATTGACGGTGAACTCGTCGTTGCGCTTGACGAACTCGCGCGTGCCGTCGAGCGGGTCGACCAGCCAGTAGCGCGACCAGTGCCGGCGTTCCGTCCACGGCAAGGCCTTGGCTTCCTCCGAAAGAATCGGCAGGCGTGGCTCCAGCTCACTCAGGCCGGCCACGATGACCTGCTGGGCCGCAAGGTCGGCGGCGGTCAGCGGCGAGGCATCGGCCTTGGTCTCGACCGCGAAATCGCCGTGGTAGATCTTCAGGATGGCGTCACCGGCGGCGCGCGCGATCTCGCCGATGCGGCGGGAAAATTCAGGCGGCATGCTCATGACCGGCGGAAGCGTCCGGCGAGGTATTCGCGGGCCATGAACAACGCGGCGATCGAGCGCCCTTCGGTCACATCGTCGCGACCGAGCAGCGCATGCAGCTCGGACATCTTCCATGGCACCACGTCGATCTCCTCCGGCTCGTCGCCGGGCAATTTCTCCGGATACAGGTCCTGCGCCAGCACCACATGTGCCATATGCGTCATGTACGCCGGCGACAGCGACAGGTTGTGCAGGATCTTCAGCTTGTGCGCGCCATAGCCGAGCTCCTCCTTCAGCTCGCGCTCGGCGCCCTGCTCGGCGGTTTCGTCCTGGTCCAGCCGCCCCTTGGGCAGACCCAGCTCGTAGCGACCGACGCCGCCGCAGTATTCGCGCGCCAGCAGCACGGTGTCGTCATCGAGCATCGGCACGATGATCACGGCGCCCAGGCCGCTGCCCTTCAGGCGTTCGTAGGTGCGCCGCACGCCGTTGGAAAACTCCAGATCGAGCTGTTCGACCTGTAACAGCCGACTGTGGTCGACGTCGCGCGTGGCATGGATGATCGGCAGTTTTGGCATCTGCGCATTCTAGCGCGCGCCGCTCAGCGCCGCAGACGCTGCAAGGCCTGTGCATGGATCGCCGGCGTGCCGGCCAGCACGCTGCGCGTGTCCAGCGTCAATGGCGCCCCATCGAGATCGGTGAACACACCGCCGGCCTCGCGCACGATCACCGCCAGCGCGGCGATGTCGAGGATGTTCACGTCCGACTCGATCACCAGATCCAGGCTGCCGCGCGCGAGCAGGTGGTAGTGGCAGAAATCGCCGTAGCCACGGATCCGGTTGCTGTCGCGAATCAGCGCGCCCAAGGCGTCCCAGCGCGCATCGGCGGTGAGTGTCCTCACGTTGCCGATGGAGAGCGAAGCCTGCTCGATCGCGCGGGTGTCGGCGACCCGTACGCGTTCGCCGTCGAACCACGCGCCGTCGCCGGCGCCGGCCCACATCGTCTCGCCATAGATCGGCGCACTGGAAACGCCGAGCACGAGGTCGTCACCTTCCATCAGGGCGATCTGGGTCGAGAAGAACGGCGTGCGGCGCACGAAGCTCTTGGTGCCATCGAGCGGGTCGACCAGCCATAACAGGCCCCCGCGCTCACCGTCCAGGCCGAACTCCTCGCCATAAATCGACGCCTGCGGCAGCGCTGCCTGCAGGATCTTCCTGATCGCGCGCTCGGCTTCGCGGTCGGCCACGGTCACCGGGGTGGCGTCGGCCTTCAGCTCCACCTCGACGCCACGGTGCCAGTAGTGCCTGATCACGTCGGCGGCCGCGGCCGCGGCGTCGCGTGCCGCAGCCAGCGCCAAAGCGGCGAGTTCGGGATTCATGGTTGCCTGGTGCCCTTGTCGGTCGATGGCGGACTGCCGGCCAGGCCGCCGCTTTGCTGGATGCGCACACTGCCGTCTGCCGATATCGGCCCGAGCCGGGCCAGCCAGTGTTGCAGCGCAGGATCAGTCTGGCGTGCCCGCAAGCCCGCGTCCAGCCGCCAGCCGAGTGGGCTCAGTTGCAGCTCACCCGTCGCCTGCAGCGGCCCGCGTCCATCGTCGTGCCATTGCGCGTGGATCACGCCAGCTTCGGCCTGCGCCTGCAGTTGCAGTTCACCCAACGCCACGTCGCCATCGCGGGTGTGCATGCTGGCGTCCCGCCACTGTCCCTGTGCCTGCAACTCCAGCGGCCAGCCACCCTGCAGCAGGAGATGCGACGCGGTCACCTGCAACTCGCCTGCGGGATTGCCCCACGGCGTGTCGATGCCCGGGTGCAGCGCCGCCAGCTGCGCGTGCACACGCAGGTCGCGGGCCTCGATGCGGCCATCCGGCAAGCGCCGCGTCATACCGGAAAAAGTGAGCCCGGGTCCGTCGAACGCCAGTTGCAGATGCATCTCGCCAAGCAGCGCACGACGGGACAGCTGCCATCGCAGGTGTCCCAGTTGCTTTCCGTCGAGTGCACTGGTCGCGTCAGCTTGGCCATTCCACAGCGAACCGTGCACCTGCTGCAGGCGCAGCCCGTGCAACTGTGGCTCGATCCATGGTGTCACCCAGCGCGCCGGCAGGAACCACAGCAAGACGGCGGCGCACACGCCGAGCAAGGCCACGCCGATCAGGGCATTTCGCAGATATCTCAAGCATCGATTCCCGGCGATGCCATGCGCAGACTTGAGCATGCATGGCGCAAGCGTCGATGATAGCCGGATGAATGCTCCCGAAAACAGCAATGCCGCGCTCGCTGCGCGCGACCTCAAGCACGTGTGGCATCCGTGCACCCAGATGCACGATCACGAAAGCATTCCGATGCTGCCCATCGTCCGTGGCGAGGGCGCATGGCTGATCGATGCCGAAGGCCGGCGCTACCTGGATGGCATCAGTTCCTGGTGGGTCAATCTGTTCGGCCATGCCAATCCGCGCATCGCCGCCGCGCTGGCCAAGCAGGCACGCACGCTGGAGCACGTGATCTTCGCCGGCTTCACCCACGAGCCCGCGATCAGGCTGGCCGAGGAACTGGTGCGCATCACGCCGCCCGGGCTGGAGCGGGTGTTCTACGCCGACAACGGCTCGTCGGCGATCGAGGTCGCGCTGAAGATGAGCTTCCACTATTGGCTCAACCTGGGCCATGGCGAGAAGACCCGCTTCATCGCGCTGACCGGCAGCTACCACGGCGAGACGCTGGGTGCCCTGTCGGTCAGTGACGTGGCCCTGTACCGCAAGACCTATGCACCGCTGCTGCTGACCCCGTTGCTGGCGCCATCGCCGGACAGCTACGACGGCGAACCGGGCGAGAGCCCGCAACAGACGGCCGCGCGCCGGTTGCAGCAGTTGCGCAGCCTGCTGGAACGGCACGCGCACGAAACCTGCGCCGTCATCGTCGAGCCGCTGGTGCAATGCGCCGGCGGCATGCGCATGTATCACCCGGATTACCTCACCGGCCTGCGTGCGCTGTGCGACGAGTTCGCGGTGCACTTCATCGCCGACGAGATCGCAGTCGGCTTCGGCCGCACCGGCACCCTGTTCGCCTGCGAGCAAGGCGGCGTGTCGCCCGACTTCATGTGCCTGTCGAAGGGGCTCACCGGCGGTTTCCTGCCGTTGTCGGCGGTGCTCACGACCGACGAGGTCTATGCCGCGTTCTACGCCGAGTACAACGCCGGCAAGGCCTTCCTGCACTCGCACAGCTACACCGGCAACCCGCTGGCCTGCCGGGTGGCGCTGGAAACGCTGGCGATCTTCCGCGACGAGCCGGTGCTTGAGCGCAATCGCCAACTGGCCGCCCATCTGTCACGGCGACTCGAACCGCTGCGCGACCACCCGCATGTGGCCGACGTGCGCCAGACCGGCCTGATCGCGGCGATCGAACTGGTGGCGGACAAGGCCAGCCGGCAGCCCTTCCCGGCGGCCGAGCGACGTGGACTGCGCGTCTATCTGCATGGCCTGCAGCACGGCGTGCTGCTGCGACCACTGGGCAACGTGGTGTACTTCATGCCGCCATACGTGGTCACCCGCGATGAAATCGACCTGCTGGTCGACAGGGCAGTACGCGGCATCGAAAACGCAGTCGCCAATTGACGATCGGCAAGCTCGCGGCGGCGGGCATGGATCGCCGCCGTGATGGTCTCAATGGCCTACGCTGATGCTCGGGTCCAGCATCTGCAAGGCGCGTGCGTTGTTCGGTGCGCCGGTACGACGCAATTCATCGCCGCTGTAGCTGCGGCCCACCGCCGGCATGCACTCGCCTTTCTTCGGCGGGATCAGGCTGCCGGTATGCCGCAGGCAGTTGCGGTCGCCCGGCTTGATGACCGGCTGGTCGGCCTTCGCCGATTGCCGCGCTGACTGGCCAGCGGTGATCTGCTCCTGGCTGGCTGCAGGCGCACTCTGGGCCATGACGACGGCGTTGACGCCGAGGGCGGCGATCAAGCTGGCGACAAGAATGATTGGTCTGGACATGGGGGACCTCGTCAATCGCTGTGGGGAGGTGGCTCCATGCTGCACCCTTCGCGCGCGACGGGCAATCGGCGGGTATCGACCATCTCGTCCAGGTTCAGCTGATACCACGCAACCGCGGTCCGCCCGGGCTCCGCTATGCTTGGGTTTTTGAGATCCCTGCCCGCATGCGCGCGATCCGACTCCATGCCGAGCTGCCGTTGGCTATTGGCGCCGAACTGGCGCTCCCGCCGCAGGCCGGCGAACACGCCATCCGGGTATTGCGACTGGAGGAAGGCGATCCGCTGGTCCTGTTCAACGGCGACGGCAGCGACTACCAGGCCCGGATCTGCGCCATCGGCAAGCGCGAAGTCACCGTGCAAATCACTTCGCGCCAACCATTGCAGAACGAATCGCCGCTGCCGCTGATCCTCGCCCAGGGCATCGCGCGCGGCGACAAGATGGACCTGATCGTGCAGAAGGCCACCGAACTGGGCGTCGTGGGTATCGTGCCGCTGCTGACGGAACGCTCGGAAGTGAAGCTCGACCCGACGCGCGCGCAAAAGCGGCTGTCCCACTGGCGCGCCGTGGCGGCCAGCGCCTGCGAGCAATGCGGTCGTGCGCGCGTGCCCGAGATCCAGCCGGCGACCGCCCTGTCGGCATGGCTGGAGGCGCTGCCCGCCAATGATTCACTGCGACTGGCCCTGCTGCCCGAAGCCACCCTGGCGTGCCGCGAGCTGCAGTTCGCCAAAACTGGCGGCGTCCTGGTCGTGGGACCCGAGGGCGGCCTCGGCGATCGCGACATCACGGCCTTGCGCGACGCCGGCTTCAAGGGGCTACGGCTCGGGCCGCGTGTGTTACGCACGGAAACCGCCGGCATGGCGGCGCTCGCTTCGCTGCAAACGCTGCACGGCGACGGCTAGCAGGGTCACGGAAACACTCGCTGCGGATCAGGCGCCCGATCTTGCATGACAGGGATCTGACACCGACCGGATTCGGCGCGTTGAGCAAGAGCGGCCAAGCCTCTCTTCGACAGACAGCTCAGGACAGATCCGATACCCGCGCCGCTTCGCCGTCATCGTCCGCTGCGCCAGCTTCGGCGCCGCCGAGCAGGCCGAGCAAGGTAGCCTCGATCCATTCCAGATCGGGAATCATCGCCACGTCATCGCGTACCAGCACGTGGGCACGCACGCCCTCAGGCAATTCCTTGCCATCGTGAGTGGGAATGATCAATTCCGCATTCAGCGTGGTGAGGCGTGGAAAACCCTGGGTAAGCACGGCGATGAATGGCAACTTCGGATCGCCACCCAGCGCCTTGAGCACCGCCACGCGGACGGTCAACCCGGCATCACCTTCGCCGGTCCCGGCCAGTCGCGTGAACGACACCAGCGGTACACGCCAGCCACGCCAGGCGATGCGACCGAGCAGCCAGCGCGGTGCGCCCTCGACCGGCTCGGGCGTGCTTTGCGTAACCACTTCGGCGATCGTGGCATTGGGCAGCAACAGACGCAGGTCGCCGACCGGCACCAGCACGCAGCGGATTTCACGCGGCAACGGATCACTCATGGAAACACCTCGATCAGGTGCGCCGCCAGCTCAGGCGACGTACCGGAATAACTGACCAGCCGTTCGGCGAATATTCCGCTGACCATGTCGGCGAAATGCTCCCCGGACGACGACTCTACCCAGACCTGGCCGCCGCGATCATGGATCGCCTGCGCGCCGGCGACTGCATCGTTGCCACGGCCGGCGAACACGATCGCCAGTGCATCGCGACCGAACGCATTCGCGGCCATGGTCAGGCTGGCGTCGATCGATGGCTCCAGCCCGCCATCCGCGCCCTCTCCCTGCAGTTCCATGCTGCCGTCACGGCGCAGGCGCACCTGCTGACCGGCAGGCACCATCAGCACCTCGCCCATGCCCGCACGACGCCCGCCATCGGCCAGTCGCACCGGCAGCGCGCAATGTCCGGCAAATCTTTCGCACAACGCAGCATCGGATTGACCTCCCAAGTGCTGGACAAGCAGGAAAGTCAGCCGCGTGGTCGCCGGCATGGCGGCCAGGAAAGCGCAAACCGAATCGGTACCGTCAACCGCGGCGCCCAGCAGCACGATCCGGCTCAGTGCCGAGCCGCGGTCGTCGAGAATCATTTCGTGCTCTTGCACATAGGCCTGCGGCGCGATCGCTTCTTCGAGCGAAACCAGCTCCAGGCTCATGGTGGGCTCGACGTCGGGCGAGGCCGCCTCCGCCTCCGGCGCCAGGAATTCGGCCGCACTGAGCTTCTGGATGCCGAACGCCGCCGGATCCGGCTTGT
Source organism: Rhodanobacter sp. B05 (assembly GCF_002001085.1). GTDB lineage: Bacteria > Pseudomonadota > Gammaproteobacteria > Xanthomonadales > Rhodanobacteraceae > Rhodanobacter. Next base: position 173,631 of record NZ_MUNU01000009.1, on the reverse strand, counting down.
GGGCAGGCTCCGCCGGCGCATCCTCGTCGACGAGCGACCAGCCCTCTGGCGCCCGCACCGAGTCCAGCGACGGTACGGGAGTCGGTTCGGTCACCGCCGGGGATTCTGTGATGAGCGCGGAATCCGTCATCGCTGAAAGCTGCAGATGGTCGGTTGGAAACGGCGGCGGCACCGCGCCAGACCCGGCTGGGTCGCTCGTGCTCGCCGCGGCTTCGGCGGCATGCGAATCGTCAGCTTCCAGCGCGCCAAAATTCCCGTCGTACAGCGGCGGCGGTTCCTCTGCTCCGGTGAAACGCAAACCCGGCCCGGATGTCTCCACATCCTCGTCGCCAGGAAGGTCGCCGGAAGCCAGCAAGGCCTCCAGTTCCGCGGCCAGATCCTCCGATTCGGCGGTCGCTCCATGCTCTGCCAGGTCAGCGATGCCTTCGTGCACGGGGAAATCGGTGTCCGTTTCGATCGCCGACTCGACCTGTGGTACCACGGCCGGCGCTGCCTCCATCGTCGGCTGCGCCGCATGCTCCACCACGGCTTCGACTTCAGGTGCAGGCGCCTGGCTGCCCGGCAACGAAGTCGCCGCCTGCATCGACTCCGGCACGTCCTCCTCGACCGTCACCGCGCTTGCGGATGTGTCGGTCGATGTCGGCGCCACTACGGTCGCCGGCGCAGGCGCCGGCATGGGAACTTCGCGGGCATCTTCGGGCCGCGGTGGGTCCACGTCGCCCATCGCCAGCACTTTCACCGCCAGGTGACGTGCCCAGCGCGCGCGATCCCATCCGACCAGGGCACGGCTGGCCTGGGCATCGTTGAACACGACCCGCGGCCGATCACTGTCCAGCATCTCGTACAACCGGTCGAGCGCATCGTCCGCGCCTTCGTCCAGGTTGACCACCACCACATCGGCACCCACCTGTTGCAGCAGTTCGCGACTTGCCCCGGATACGTCGCCTTCGTGGACGATCCGCGCACCACGCTCATGCAGCGCGTCGCGCAGATGCCCGCCGAGTTCCCTATCGTCGAACAGCAGCGCAACGGCTGGTGGCGTGTCAATCATGAACCGGCTCCATCGCGCGCTTTTCAAGCACTTCGCCGATTTGCAGCAACAGCTCGGCCTCCTGGTACGGCTTGCCGAGATAGCGTTCCACGCCGATGTCGAACGCACGCTGGCGATGCTTGTCGCCGGTACGCGAGGTGATCATGATGATCGGCACATCGCGCAGGCGTGGATCCGCCTTCATGTGACTGGCCAGTTCGTAGCCATCCATGCGCGGCATCTCGATGTCCAGCAGCATCAGATCCGGCACGCGTTCATGCAGTTTCTCCAGCGCATCGACACCGTCCTTGGCGGTGCTGACCTCGTACTCGTGACGTTCAAGCACGCGGGTGGTGACCTTGCGCATGGTGATCGAATCATCCACCACCATCACCAGCGGCCGCTCCTTCACCTCCTCGATGACCGGAGCCTGCACCGCGCTGAGACCTTCGGCGAGGCGCTGCTCGCGGCGAATCATGCCGTGACGAACCAGCGGCGCCAGATCCAGAATGATCAGCACCGAACCGTCGCCCATGATCGTGGCGCCGAGCAGACCGGGCACCGAACTGATCTGCGGACCCACCGACTTGACCACGATCTCGCGTGAGCCAAGCACCGCGTCGATGCGGATTGCCGCGCGCAGATCGCCCGCACGGGTCAGCAGCAACGGCTGTTGTTCGTCCTCGGTCGGAAGACCGGGCGGCAACCCGAGCAGCTCAGCCAGGTCATGAATGCCGTAATCCTCGTTGCCGTACCGGAACGAGGGCTCGTCCTCGGCCAGCAGCGCGGCCAGATCGTCCGGGTTGACCCGCGCCACGCCCTGCACCGAGGTCATCGGGATCGCGAAGGTGGCTTCACCGATGCGCACCAGGATGGCCTGGGTCACTGCGAGGGTGAACGGCAGACGCAGCACGAAGGTACTGCCCTGGCCCTCCTCGGACTCGATCGACAGCGAACCACCGAGCTGCTTGATCTCGTTCGCCACCACGTCCATGCCGACGCCGCGGCCGGCCAGCTGGGTCACCTTGCTGGCGGTGGAGAAGCCCGGCTGGGTGATCAGCGAGAGCAGCTGGTTGTCGGTGGGCTTGGTCTCGGCGCGCAGCAGCCCGCGCTCGATGCCGCGCTTGCGGATCGCCTCGCGGTTGAGTCCACGGCCATCGTCGCTGACCCGGATCACCACCTCGGTCGCCTCGCGCGCGACCTTGATATGCACCGAACCCTCGGCCGGCTTGCCGGCCTTGCGGCGTTCCGCCGGGCTCTCGACGCCGTGCGCGATCGCATTGCGCAGCATGTGCTCGAACGGCGCCTTGATGCGGTCGAGCAGGTTGCGGTCCATTTCGCCGTGCGCACCGTCCACGTAGAGCTGGGCGTGCTTGCCCTGTTCCTGGGCGGCCTGGCGCAGGGTACGGCGCAGGTTCGGCACCATGGTGTCGAACGGCAGCATGCGCGTGCGCAACAAGCCGTCCTGCAGCTCGGTACTGACACGCGACTGCTGGATCAGCAGGGTCTCGGCCTGGCGGGTCAGCTCATCCAGCATGTTCTGGATCGACACCAGATCGGATACCGACTCGGCCAGCGCACGCGAGTACTGCTGCAATTGGGAATAACGATCGAGCTCGAGCGGATCGAATACCGTCAGGCCCGCCTCGCGGTGCTCGCGCTGGAAGCGCGCGATGATCTGTGCCTCGGTTTCGATTTCCAGCATGCGCAGCTGGCTGCGCAGGCGAGCCACGGTCTGTTCCAGCTCGACCAGGTTGAACCGATACCCGGCCACCTGCTGTTCCAACCGCGAACGATAGATGGCCACTTCGCCAGCGTGGTTGACCAGGCTGTCGAGCAGGTCGGCGCGGACGCGGATCTGCTCCTGCGGCGAATGGACTTCCTGCTCCATTTCCGGCAGCAGCTCGGGCAGATCACTAGCATCGACGGCGACGGGCGTCGCCAGCCGCGGGACATCCTCGAGCGGAGTCGGGGCCGCAACGAATGCCACCTCGGTGTCGTCGCTCAGAGCGGTTTCGCCGGCCATGCCAAGCAGGCGGTCGATCATCGCCTGCGGATATTCCAGTATCTGGCCTTGTGACACCCGCTGCACCAGGGCGTGCAACCGGTCAAAACTCGCCTCCAGCGTGCCAATCAACGCACCGGTCCTGCTGGCATCGCGAATCGGCTTTTCAAGCACGGTCTCGATCGCATGGGCGAGATCGCCCAGCGGTACCAGACCCGCGATCCTGGCGCCGCCCTTCAGGGTATGCAGGTCGCGTTGCAACTCACCCACGCTGGACAGTTCGGTGGGTTCGGCATGCCATTGAGCCAGCACGCCATCGGCATGGTCGAGAATCTCGCGCGCCTCGTCGACGAAGACTTCCAGCAGATCCGCATCGATCTGGCCACTTCCGGCCAGCGCGAAGGCGTGCTCCGGCGTTTCCTCCGACACATCCTGATCGGCCGCAGCTTGCTCAGCGGCGGCTCGCTCTGCTGCTGCGTGCTCTGCTGCTGCGTGCTCTGCAGCGGCGTGCTCCGCCGCCGCACGCTCAGCGGCAGCGCGCTCGGCAGCCGCCTGTTCAGCCGCTGCGCGCTCCGCGGCAGCCCGCTCGGCCGCTGCATGCTCCGCGGCAGCTTGCTCGACTGCAGCCTGCTCGGCCGCTGCATGCTCCGCGGCAGCTTGCTCGGCGGCGGCCCGCTCCGCCGCAGCACGCTCGGCGGCGGCGTGATCGCTGGCGCTATCGACTGGCTCGAACGCACTCAGCGCCGCGGCCATCTCGGCAGCGACGTCAGCATGCCGGTCATCGACCGGAGTGATCGTCGTGTCGATCGGCTCGTGCTCGCCAGATCGCGTCGAAGCGGTCATCCCCTCATCGTCGACGAGGTGCTCCTCTTCCCGGACCGGCTCATCATGCACATCGCCATGCCCGGGCGATTCGTACACCACGTGCGCCACCTGGGATTCCGGATACTCGTCCCGCATCTCGATGATCTGCGCAGTCAGCGCGCTGGCATCCGGCAACCGCGGCTCCACCGCATCGAACTGGCTCATGACGCGATCGACCACATCGACCGACTGGCCGAGCAGGCGTACGCCCACCGCCGAGAGTGACTGGCCGGACGCACGCAGACGCTTGAACAAACCCTCCAGCGGTGACAACAACTGGGTCAGCAACGGGATGTCGACCATCGCGATCGCGCCGTGCAAGGTATGCACCGCGCGCAACAATTCCTCGCTGATCGGCAGTTCGGTGTCGCTACGCTGGATCGCGGCACGAATGGTCTGCAGGTATTGCGCCACTTCGCTGCGCAGGATCTCCAGCAGCACCGGGTCCACCGGCGGCATCACCGGCAGCGCGATCCCCGGCTCATGCATCTCCGGCGCGGGCGCCGCGGCTGCGGTCGCCGCATCGGTGAGGCCAGCCTGCGGCACCGCTTCCGCTTCGACGCTGGCGCGCGGCACACGCCGGACTACCGTGCGCGTGACCGTCTCCGTGGCACGCGGCGCCTGGTCTTCCAGACGCGCCGGGTGGCCCGCCGCAAGTTGCTCGGCGGTGTGCATTATCGCGCTGAGCGGCGCGTCCGGAGTGGCCTCGCCCTTGAGCGCGGCCAGCAACTGCGGCAGTGCATCGATGGCATGACGTATCAGGTCCTGCACGTTCTGATTCGGCTCGATCGTGTTGTCGAGCACGCGATTCAGCATGTCCTCGACTTTCCAGGCGAACTCGCCCAGTACGCCAGCACCCACCAGGCGACCGGAACCCTTCAAGGTGTGGAACGAACGGCGGATGCCGACCAGCGAAGAGGTCTGCGTCGGATCGGCCAGCCATGCTTTTTCCGCATTCGCGAGGTTGTCGATTTCCTCCTGCATTTCTTCCAGGAAGATCTCGCGGATGTCGTCGTCGATACCCTCGGCATTGGCATTGAAACGGGTATTCGCAGCGAGCGCGTCGCGAACGGGGGCCTGCTCGACCACCTCTTCCTCGACCTCGATCCAGTCCTCGTCCGGATGCGTCGCCGTGGCTCCCTCGAGAGCCGCCGGTCCGGTTGATTCGGTCTCGGCCAGGCGGAGCCCGTCGAGGTCATGCGGATGTTCGGCCGAGGGCTGCGACTCGCCGATGAACAGCTTGCCCAGATCCTCGCCCGGCAACAGGCTGACCGACTCGGTCAGCTCGGGATGCTGTTCGTGCTCCATGCCGGCGCCGGCATGCGTCGGACCGGGCGCCGGTTGCGCCGGGGATTCCGGTGCGGCGCGCATGGCTGGCAGCGGCCAGTAGCCCAGTTGGCCGAGGCTGTGTTCGGCCACGTCGAGGATGTGCTCCAGGCCGCCGCGGTGTTCGCGTGCCGCCTCGAGGTAATACTCCAGCGCCGCCAGCGCATCGGCCAGGTGATCCATCTGCGCGCCGCTGGGCACGCGACGATCCTGCAACAATTCATTGTCGATGAACCGGCCCACGCCCTGGGCGAGTTCGGCCGGGCGCGGCGACGACAGCATGCGCATGGCGCCGGCCACTTCATCCATCAGCAACGGGGCGCCGGCAAGACGGTCGTGCTCCCAGCCGGATTCCACGAAGGCCACGATGGCATCCTTCACGCCGCCGGTATTCCCGATCGCCTCCTGCATCAAGGTGGACACGACACCCAGCGCCTCGCTGCGCGGCAGGCCCTGCATGGCCTCGTTGGTGGGCTGTTCGTCTTCCGAACCCAGACTCTCGATATGGTCGTCCAGCGAGGCCTCGACGTAGAGCAAGGCGCCAGCCACGTCCAGCAGCGTTTCCTCGTCGGCAGGCCGCAGACGATTGGAGATTTCGTCAAGCACCCGACGCTGTTCGGTAACCACCCGACGCGGGACGGCCAGCGCCAGCATGCCCAGCGTGTCGCCCACCCGCTCAAGCACTTCGCCCTGCGCAGCCAGTTGCGCCGGGTCACCATCCTGCTGGCGCAGGAACAGATCCAGAGCTTCCTTCACGCGCAGCAAGTCATCCTTCAGCGCACGCGACACCGAGTCGAGCAAGGCACGGTTGTGCCCGGCCATCGAGCCGCGCGCATGCTCCAGCTCGCCGGCGTCCGGCAGCAGGTTGTCCAGCCCGTAGGTGATGCGCAACTGCTCCATCTGCGGGCTGCGCTGCTTGGCCTGCGCCACGATGTAGAGCAGCTTGCAGGCCACCTCGTCGGCATCGCCGGCGCGCAGGCTGCCTTCGCCATGCTCGATCAACAGGCGGATGTTGCGGTCGACCTTGCCGATCAGCTGGCGCACTTCGGCGCCTTGGCCCTTGAGCATCCCCTGCTCGAGACCTTCCAGTACACCGGCGGCAATCCACCACAGACGGCGGCCATGCACGTGGTAGCAGCGTGCGGTGATCGCCAGCAGGGTCTTGCGCATGCCGACTAGTTGTTGCGCGGTATCCTGCCCGCGGAACCAGGCCAGCAGCTGATGCTGGAAGCGCAGCCGCAGGCCCGACAACTCACCACGATGGGAGGCGGCATACGTCTCGCTCATTGCGGCGGGCGCCTGCTCGGGCAGGAACGCGTCCAGGTTGGGATGGAACATCGCCGATTCGGGCAGCGGTTCTTCCCCGCGCGTGGCGCGCAGATCGTTGAGCAACGGCAGCAGCACCACCGGCACATCGCGATGGCCGCTGGACAATCGTTCCAGGTAATCCGGCAATTGCATCAGGCCGCGCATGAGGGCGGCGTAGGCCTCCTCGCGCTGGGTGACCCTGTCGTCCAGCAAGGCGCCGACCAGGGTCTCCATTTCCGCGGTGACCGTCGCCGCGCCATACAGCTCGACCATCTTCAGCGTGCCATGCACCTGATGCAGATGATCCGCGCAAGTGCGCATGAAATCGCGCTTGTCGGGATTGTCGACGTAGGACTCCAGTGCCTCGCGGGCGATCGACAAGGTATCGTCGAGCTCCGGCTTGACCCACTGCAGCGTAGTGAAATCGATGTGGTCTTGAAGTCTCATGCGCCTCTCTCAACGGTCGCGCCATGCAGGCATGGCGAAACCAGCGAGACTGCCCCCCGTTTTGTGCTTGTGTTCATCCGGCTGGTATCCGCTCCGACCGACATCATCCCGGCAGCTTGAAGTGCGCCACCGAGCGCCGCAGATCGCTCGCCAGCTGCGCCAGCGTACCGATCGAGTCGGCGGTCTGGCTGGCGCCCTGCGAGGTCTGCGAGGTAATTTCCTGAATCGCGTTCATCGAATGCGAAACATCCGTCGCCGCCGCAGACTGCTCGCGTGCTGCGGTGGAGATGTTCTGAATCAGCGCGGACAGATCGTGCGAGACGCGCTCGATGTCACCCAGCGCGCTGCCGGCATCCTCGGCCAGACGGGCACCGGCCACCACCTCGGCGGTGGTCTGTTCCATCGAGTTCACCGCTTCGTTGGTATCGGACTGAATCGTCTGCACCAGGGTCTCGATACGCTTGGTGGCGCTGGTGGAACGTTCCGCCAGTCGCTGCACTTCGTCCGCAACCACCGCGAAGCCGCGACCCGCCTCACCGGCGGAGGCGGCCTGGATCGCCGCGTTCAAGGCGAGGATGTTGGTCTGCTCGGCAATGTCGTTGATCAGTTCCACGATCGAGCCGATCTCCTGCGAGGATTCGCCCAGACGCTTGATGCGCTTGGAAGTCTCCTGGATCTGGTCACGGATCGAGTCCATGCCGGAGATCGTTTCGCGCACCACTTCGGCGCCGCGCGAGGCGATCTTCACCGAGCGCTCGGCCACGTCGGCCGACTCCGCGGAGTCCTTCGATACCACGTCCATCGAACTCACGATCTGGTTGATCGCGGAGGTCGCCGAACTGATCTGCTGCGCCTGCTGCTCGGCCGCATCGGCCAGGTGGCGGGCGGTGGTCTGGGTTTCCTGCGCCGACGACGAGACCTGTTCGGAGGTCTCGTTGATGGTGGTCACCAACGATCGCAGCTCGTCGATGGCGTAATTCACCGAGTCGGCAATGGCGCCGGTGATGTCCTCGGACACCGTGGTCTTCACGGTGAGGTCGCCCTCGGCGAGCGAACCCATTTCGTCCAGCAGGCGCATGATCGCCTCCTGGTTGCGCTGGTTAAGCTCGGTACTGCTGGCGAAGCGGCGGCGCTGATCGCCGACCAGGGCGATGACCAGCAGCAGCGCGAAGGCCACCGCGGCGATCGCACCGAACAGGCCCCACCAGACATTCGGGAACAGCCGGCGCAGCGGCAGCTTGCCGATCTGGTCGGACAGGTCGTTCGCGCGCAGCAGCACCGTCTGCGAATCCAGCGAGGCCTGGTTGCCGGCGCGCTTCACATCCGCGATGTTGCTGGCGGCCGAGACCAGCTTGGCCACGGGATCTGCCAGCTTGGCCCAGTTGGCGTCCATGTCGGTGAGGATCTTGCGCGCATTCGCGTCGGCGATCGGCCTGACGCCACTGTCGGAATTGCCTTCGATCAGCCCCTTCAGCACGTTGCCGTAGAGCTGCGCATCGCGCGACAGGCCATCGGCGGCCGACTGGGCGTTGTCGCCGCCCTGCAGCACTTCCTGCACGCGGCGGATGATGCGGTCGGCCGACAGCATCTGGCGCGAGGTACCGAGCATCTGCTCGGAGCTGCCATTGCGTTGCTGCAGGATGTTGACCACCTGCTCCATGCTGGAGTTGAGCAAGGGCATCTGCTGCGACAGCGTGGCGGCGCGCTGGCCGGAATCGAGCACGACGGCCTTGTTCGACAGGATCTTGCCGATATCCGCATCCAGCTGCGCCCACGAAGCATCGAGGGCGCTGGCGGCGCGTCCCGCCGGCGTGGCGTTGTTGTCGGCATAGGGTTTCATGCCGCTGGACGGATCGCCCTTGTTCAGTCGCTTCACGGCCGAGTCGATGGCATTGCGGGTGCCTTCGAGCTCCTTGAAGGATTCGACGTTGCCGTCGGCGGATTCCAGCGCGAATTTCGCCGTCTGCTGCGACAGCACCTGGATTTGCGTGGTCAGCGCGCTCGCCTGACGATCCTCGCCGTTCTTCTGGTTGAGCATGAAGAAGTCGAGTGCCGCAAAGCCGATCGCGATCAGCAGCAGGACAATGAGTGCGGTATATCCGCGTTCCCGGCTGACGCCCCCTGTAGTGCTCATGTTCACCTCATCGGTCTAACTGTTATATGCCGCTATGCATCGCCGTTGCCGCATCGCCTGAGGCGGCTACTGGCCAGGGCTGTTCTTCCAAATTTCCGACCCGCACCGGCGCCGGCCCCCTTCACCTGCCGGAGTTACCCTGCCATCACGCCGCGGCCTGACGGAAATCCGGGGCACGCACCAGCCGGCCCATGCTGAAAATCGCCAGTTGCTGCTCGCCCACCCTGCTGTCCACGAAACGGACCAGCCGCGGGTCGTCCTCGTCCCGGGTGTGTTGTCGCTGCTCCTCGTCCACCGTGCGCTGGCCGAATACTTCATCCACCAGCAGTGCCACGTTGCCGCTGCCCTGGCGCACCACCAGCAGGCGGCTGCGATCGGAATGCTGCGTGCGCTCGCCAAACAGGAAGCGCGCAAAATCGACCACCGGCACCAGGTTGCCGCGGACATTGGCCACGCCAAGCAGCCACGGCTGGGTTCCAGGCACCGGCGTGAGCACCGGCACGGCAAGCAGCTCGTTGATCTCGTCGATACCGCTCACCAGCGTCCGCGAACCGACGCGGAAACCGATGCCACGCCACAATCCGGGCGCCTCGAACTTGTCCTGCGTGTCGGAGGCATGCGCCAGCGATAGCCGCTCGTAGCGGGCCAGAATCTCGAACGGGGTACGGTTGACGGACTGGTTCATGTTCCACTCGACAGCAAATCGTTGATGCAGGCCAGCAATTCCTTCTCGTTCACCGGCTTGGTGATGAACGCGCGAGCCCCTTGGCGCATGCCCCAGACCCGATCGGTTTCCATCGACTTGGTAGTGATCATCACCACCGGAACATGCTGGGTTTTCGGGTCGCGTGTAAGCGTGCGCGTCGCCTGGAAACCATTCATCCCAGGCATGATGACGTCCATGATGACCAGGTCCGGCAACGCGGCGCGCACCCGTTCGATGCCTTCCTCGGCGGTGCTCACTGCAGCAACCTGATGTCCGGCCCGCTCCAGCAACGTGGTGAACACGCGTACGTCGGTCGGTGAATCGTCGATGATGAGTATGTTGGCCACAGGTCCCCCTCAGAATCTGCAGTCAGTGGCTCGCAGCAATGCTGACATGGCGATGGATCGCGCCGAGCAACTCGTCGCGCGTGAATGGCTTGGTCAGGTACTGCTCGGCGCCCACGATGCGGCCGCGTGCCTTGTCGAACAGACCGTCCTTCGAACTGAGCATGATCACCGGCGTGGCGCGAAACTGGGGGTTGTTCTTGATCAACGCGCAGGTCTGGTAGCCGTCGAGCCGCGGCATCATGATGTCGACGAAAATGATCGCCGGCTTCTGGTCGGAGATCTTGGCCAGGGCCTCGAAGCCGTCGACCGCAGTCAACACCTCGCAGCCCTCTTTCTTCAGCAGGGTCTCCGCGGTACGGCGAATGGTCTTGGAGTCATCGATCACCAAGACCTTGAGGCCCGCCAAGTCACTAGCACTCACGTTCAAATTCACTTACTCCCCCCTGCGGCCCGCCACGAGCTCAGGACAAGTACCATGGCATGCAACTGTCATGCCGCATGGTACACATATGGAAATTCCGTTGGCCAAACCGTTCGAAACCCGCTTCGTGGCGGTGCCTCCGAAGCTTTGCTGTTTACTGCCTGCCCGGCGAAACTGTCAAGCAATAATCACCCGCACTGCCCGCCGACCGCACAAGTTGACGCATATTGGTACCCCGCCTGTCCGTCGCAACCACGGCCCCATGTCGCCAACGCGCCGGTGCGCCGCCGAACCATCGATCCGCCGTTAGTATAGCCACCTGTCAGCTTGTGCCTGCTGGCGCCAGCGCACAAACCCGGCAACCCACGGAGAAACCGCGATGACCCTCTCGGTCGCCGTGCTGATGGACCCCATCGGTGCGATAAAAGTGGCAAAGGACACCAGCCTGGCGATGCTGCTGGAAGCCGGGCGACGCGGCCACGCGCTGCACTACCTCGAGCAAGGTGACCTGGCGCTGCGCGATGGCGTGCCATGGGCGCGCCTTGCCAAGCTGAGCGTCCGCGACGACCCGCACAGCTGGTACACGCTGGGCCAGCCGCAATGGCGCGACTTGCGCGAACTCGACGTGGTGCTGATGCGCAAGGATCCGCCGGTCGACGCGCAGTTCATCTACGACAGCATGGTGCTGGAAGTGGCCCAGCGTGCCGGCGTGATGGTGGTCAACGACCCGCAGGCGCTGCGCGACTGCAACGAGAAGCTGTTCGCGCTGGCGTTCCCGCAGTGCATCGCGCCAACCCTGGTCGCGCGCGACCCGGCCGAATTGCGCCGGTTCGCCGCCGAGCACGACGAAATCGTGCTGAAACCGCTGGACGGCATGGGCGGCCGCGGCATCTTTCGCGTCCGCCATGGCGACAGCAACCTCAACTCGATGCTGGAAACCCTGCTGGGTGGCGACAGCCATGGAACAGGCCGGCAAATGGCGATCGCCCAGAAATACATTCCCGAGATCAGCGCCGGGGACAAGCGCATCCTGGTGGTCGAAGGCGAGCCGGTGCCGTACGCGCTCGCACGCATCCCGCAAGGCGATGAGTTCCGCGGCAACCTCGCTGCCGGTGGCCGTGGCGAGGGCGTGCCGTTGTCCGAACGGGATCGCTGGATCGTGGCGCAAGTGGCGCCGGAACTGCGTCGCCGCAGGCTGCTGTTCGTCGGCCTCGACGTGATCGGCGACTACCTGACCGAGATCAACGTCACATCCCCGACCTGCGTACGCGAGCTGGACAGCCAGTTCGGGCTTAATATCGCAGGCCAGCTGTTCGACGTCATCGAACGGCACGCCCGTGGAAACCGTACTGCGTGAGTGCAACTGCAACCGTCGTCACCCGCCCCGATCCGATCGGCGCCACCCTGCTGTTCTCGCTGCTCCTGCACGGCGTGCTGCTGCTGGGCATCACCTTTCATTTCGCCAAGCCCACGCCGAGCCTGCCCACGCTGGACGTGGCCCTGGTCAATGTCGCCAACCAGGAGACGCCGGACAAGGCGGATTTCCTGGCCCAGGCCAACAACCGGGGCGGCGGCCAGGGCGATCATGCCGCGCGCCCCTCGCAAGAGTTTTCCGGCGCGTTGCCGCGCCCCGATCCGGGTGTCGCCGCCCAGCCGATGGCGAACACCACGCCGCCGCCGCGCAGCGCCACGCCGACCCGGATGGTCACCACCACCAGCCGCAGCGATTTCAGCGTCAGCAGCGATACCGCGCAAACCGAGGTCGATCCGCAACAGGCCACGCCGACCGCCGCCGACCTGCAGCGCCAGGAGGCGATCGCCCAACTGGCTGCCGAGGTGCGTCGCAAGAAGATGGAGTACGCCAAGCGCCCGAAGGTCAAGTACCTCACCGCGAATACCCGGGAATACGCCTATGCCGCCTACATGCGCGGCTGGTCCGACCGGGTCGAGCGGGTGGGCAACCTGAACTACCCGGAGGAGGCGCGCCGGCGCGGCCTGCACGGCAACGTGCTGCTCACCGTGGTGCTCAACCTCGACGGCAGCATCAAGAGCATCGATGTGATCCAGAGTTCGGGCTACAAGACCCTGGACGACGCCGCGAAACTCATCGTGCGCCTGGCCGCGCCATTTCCGCCGGCTCCCCACAGTGGCGATCACATCGATGAACTCAACATCACCCGTACCTGGCAGTTCCAGCCGAACAACGTGCTGCAGACCCGCTGAGGCCCTGCGCTTGAAGGCGGCTGCGACTACAATGAGCGCATGGCTGCCATGCAACCCTCGACCCTCACCGGGCACTTCCTGATCGCCATGCCGGGCCTGGCCGACCCGCCGTTCTCGCGCGGCGTCGCCTTGCTCTGCCAGCACGACGAGGATGGTGCCGTCGGCCTGCTGGTGAACCAGTTGTCCGAATACCGCTTCGGCGACGTGCTGGCCCAGATGAAGCTGGAGTGCGCAGACAACGAACTGGTCGACGCGCCGGTGCTGATCGGCGGCCCGGTCCAGCAGGAACGCGGCTTCGTGCTGCACCGCGAAGCCGGCGAGTGGGAATCGAGCTATCGCATCAACGGGGACTGGTCGGTAACCACCTCGCGCGACATCCTGGTGGCGATGGCCGCCGGCGATGGCCCGCGCCAGGCGATCATGGTGCTCGGCTATGCCGGCTGGGATGCCGGCCAGCTGGAGCAGGAGCTGATGGCGAATGCATGGCTGACCGCCGAAGCCTGCAGCCGGGTGGTGTTCGACACGCCGCTGGAGGAACGCTGGAGCGCCGCCGCCGGCCTGGTCGGGGTCGACCCGCGCCAGCTGTCCGGCTATGCGGGCCACGCATGAGTTGTGTGCTCGGCTTCGATGTCGGCAGCCGCCTGACCGGTGTGGCGATTGGCAACCGCCTCACCGCCACCGCCCGCGCGCTGACCACCGTGCCGGTGCATGACGACAGACCCGACTGGGCTCGCCTCGACACACTGCGCCGGGAGTGGCAACCCGACATTCTGGTGGTCGGGCTGCCGCTGACGCTCGAGGGTGCCGAACAACCCGCCAGTCGGCGTGCGCGGGATTTCGGCGCACGCCTGCAGCAGCGTTACCGCCTGCCCGTGATCTTCGTCGACGAGCGCCACAGTTCGCAGGAAGCCGCACGGCGGTTTGCCGCCGGACGTGCCGCCGGACTCAGGCGTCGCCGCGACGCGGCTAGCATCGACGCCGAAGCCGCCGCCGTCATCCTCGAACACTGGCTGGCCGAAGCGGCGGTTCCCGCGGACAACCAAAGCCCGGATTGAACGCACACTCCATCCATCCCATCGACCCCAGCGAACCCCGTCCATGAGCCCTCGCCTGCGCCACCTGACCACGCTTGAAAACCTGCCGCGCGAGACGATCGTGCGCCTGCTCGATCGTGCCGAGGCGCTGCGCGACGCCTGCGCGCACGGCACGCGCAAGCTCGGGATCCTGGCCGGGCGCACCGTGCTGAACCTGTTTTTCGAGCCCTCCACGCGCACCCGCACCTCGTTCGAGCTGGCCGCACGCCGACTCGGCGCCGACGTGATCAATTTCGACCTCGGCGCGTCGTCCACCAGCAAGGGCGAGGAGCTGTTCGACACCTTGCACACGCTGGAGGCGATGCATCTGGACGCGATCATCGTGCGCCACAAGCAGTCCGGCACGCCGGATGAACTGGTGCGTCATGCGATGAGCGGCGTGTCGGTGATCAACGCCGGCGACGGCAACCACGCGCATCCCACCCAGGGCCTGCTGGACGCGCTGACGATCCGCCAGCACCGGCCGGACTTCGAGAATCTGAAGGTGGTGATCTGCGGCGACATCAAGCACTCGCGCGTGGCCCGCTCGGATATCCATGCATTCACCGCACTGGGCGTGAAGGAAATCCGCCTGTGCGCGCCAGCCGAATTGATGCCGGATACGGTCGAGGTTCCCGCCGGGCAGCGCCATCACGATTTCGACCAGGCGATCGAAGGTGCTGACGCCGTGTTGATGCTGCGCCTGCAGAAGGAACGCATGGCCTCGATCGACCTGCCCGACGAAGCGGCCTATTTCGCCCATTACGGGCTGGACCAGCGGCGCCTTGCACGCGCCGCCAAAGGTTGCCTGGTGATGCATCCCGGGCCGATCAATCGCGGTATCGAGATTGCCTCCGACGTGGCCGATGGCGCCCAGTCGCGCATCCTCGAACAGGTCGGCAACGGCGTCTTCGTGCGGATGGCCGTCCTGAACGAACTGCTCGCGCGCTGAACCGCCTTCCGCGGCATCCCCACAGGAACCGGACCTTGCCAACCGCCCGCCTCGGCATCGCCTTTGCCAAGCGGGCATAATGGCGCCTGCAGCACTCACTACATCGGGGATCACCATGCGATCGACGACGCGCTATCTCGCGATGGGCCTGGCCAGCGTCATGCTGGCCGCCTGTTCGCACAAGGACAAGGATGCACCGCTGGCGTTCGTGCCGGCCGACACGCCTTACGTGGTGGCCAACCTGGAGATCATGGATGACAGCACCCAAAAAGCGCTGCTCGCCCAGGCCGATGCCCAGTTGCCATCCCAACTGGCCCAGATGGACGCCGCGGCGGACCGCCTGGCGACCAGGGACCCCGATGCTGCGCGCCTGCTGCGCGCGCTGCGCGCCGAATTCAACGGCAAGACGGTCGAAAGCTTCGCCCAGTCCGCCGGACTGGACCTGAAAGGCCATTCCGCGTTCTATGGCCTGGGCCTGGCGCCGGTGTTGCGTTTCCAGCTGAGCGATCCGGCTGCCTTCGAGGCTTTCGTTGGCCGGCTCGAGATCGCCTATGGCAAGAAGCTCGACGTGGCCAGCGAGGGCAAGCAGAGCTATCGCAAGTACGTATCCGCCGCATCGGGCACCGAGCTGATCCTGGCTACGGTCGACAAGCAGGCCGTCGCGGCGCTGCTGCCTGCCAACCCGACACAGGCCATGCTGCGTGAAGCGCTCGGCCTGGACCGGCCGCAGAAGAGCCTGCAGGACGACGGCCGCCTCGCCACCCTGGCCAAGGCCAAGGGCTACAACAAGTGGCTGGTCGGCGAACTGGACCTGACCCGCGCCCTACCGCTGGCGTTTGGCGGCAAGGATGCGCTGGTCGGCGCGATCATGAAGGCGCACGCCGTGGCGGAATCGGCCAAGACCGGCGAACCGGTGGCCAACCAGTTGCAGACCTCGCCAGCCTGCAGCACCGATGCCGCGCGCATCGCGGCGCGGGTGCCGACGATCAGCTTCGGTTACACCCGGCTCGACGCCAAACACCAGGATGGCCGCATGGACATCGCCCTGGCGGACGACATCAGCAAGGCCTTCGTCGGCCTCAAGGTCGATCTCCCCGGACTGGGCAACACCGGCACGGCGCCGTTCGATCTGAGCCTGGCCCTGCCGGTTTCCAACCTGCGCACGTTCTGGCTGGCACAGGCAGACGCGGTGGCGGCCAAGCCGTTCGCCTGCCCGGCCCTGACCGATCTCAACGACGGCTTCGCCAAGCTCGGTCCGGCCATGCAGAAAGCGGCGATCCCGCCGTTCGGAGACCTGCTCGGCGTGCGCATCGCGATGGATTCGCTGTCGCCGAACGCAAACTCCAGCCTGCCGAGCTTCAGCGGCCGGCTGGTGCTGGCCACCAGCAATCCGTCCGGCCTGCTCGCCATGGGCCAGATGATGGTGCCGGCGTTGGCCCAGCTGAAACCGTCGAACGATGGCAAGCCGGTGGCGCTGCCGCAACAGATGGCCGGCATGCTGGGACAGCCTGCCTGGGCAGCGATGGGCGACAAGGCGCTCGCGCTCGGCGTGGGCGCCGGCGAAGATGCCAAGCTGGCCGATACGCTGAAGGAACCCGGCGGCAGCGCCGGCCAGATGAGCCGGATGCACCTGAGCGGCGCCATGTACCTGGAGTGGGTGCAACTGATGGCGCAGAAGGTCGACAGCCTGACCGCCGCCGCGAACGCCATGAGCAAGAGCGACGAAACGGCCACCGACAAGACCGACAGCGACGACAGCACCAGGCAGGCTGCCGCCATGGCGGCGCGTTCCAAGGCGCAGTTTGCCGCCATGAAGCTGCAGGCCGAGCGCATCGACAGCATTGATGCGGAGATGCACGTCGACGGCAGCGGCATGGTGATCACCAGCCAGACGGTGCTGAAGTAATCCGATGGTTCATGAAAAAGCCGGGGCGCTGCGGCGCCCCGGCTTTTTCATGCGCGCACGGAACGCTCCGACAACATTGTCCTGACGCCCTCTTCGCAAACCCCGTTGCCGGCTGAATCGGCATGGCTGCCGCCGACACCAGGTTCACGCGGCACCTGTTGCCATCGCGTCACGGACACCGGAGTCAACCCGTCCCGGCTGTCTTCATGACAGCCCTCTTTCCCACAAGGAGATCGCCATGCACAAGCATTCCCCGATTCGCCGCAGCATGATCGCCGCCGGCATGATTCTCGCCTTCGCCGCCGTGCCCTTCAGTCAGGCCATGGCTTCGCAGAGCGGCGAAGCCATGCAGAAATCGTCGGACAACCAGACCGTGCCGGACAAGGCCGCCGATGCCTGGATCACCACCAAGGTGAAAAGCGAATTCGGCACCACCAAGGGCGTGCACGCCACCGAAATCTCGGTCAGTACCAGCGATGGCGTGGTGACCCTGAGCGGCACGGTAGGCAGCGCAAGGGAGAAGATGCATGCCGTCCGGGTGGCGAAGAAGGTCAAGGGCGTGAAGAGCGTCGATGCCTCGGGCCTGGCCGTGGACACGATGAAATCGCACGACATGAAGTCGGACAGCATGCCCTCGTCCAGCATGAGCAGCCACTGAGCCGCAAGCGCGGCAGATGCCGACGCACACGAGAAAAAAGGAGCCTCACGGCTCCTTTTCTCTCGTGTGCGACATCGACTTCAGCGATTCAGCAGATTGCTGCCGCCGAAGTTCTGCGAGTCGCGGGTTTCCTCGAGCTCCACCCCGTCCAGGCCCTGCGACAGGGTGTGCGCATCACCGCCCTGGGCCAGCTTGATGCGCAGGCGTACCTCGTTGGAACTGTCGGCGTAACGCAAGGCGTCCTCGTAGCTGATCTCGCCGGCGTGATATAGCTCGACCAGCGCCTGGTCGAACGTCTTCATGCCGAGCAGGGTGGATTCCTTCATCAGTTCCTTCAGCTTGTGGATCTCGCCCTGGCGGATGTAGTCCTGCGCCAGCGGCGTGCCCAGCAGCACTTCCACCGCGACCCGGCGCGCCTTGCCATCGGGGGTGGGAATCAGCATCTGCGCCACGATGCCCTTCAGGTTCAGCGACAGATCCATCAGCAGTTGCTGGCGGCGATCCTCCGGGAAGAAGTGCAGGATGCGGTCCATCGCCTGGTTGGCATTGTTCGCATGCAGCGTGCACAGCACCAGATGGCCGGTTTCGGCGAACGCAATCGCATGATCCATGCCTTCGCGGGTACGCACCTCGCCGATCATGATCACGTCCGGCGCCTGGCGCAGGGTGTTCTTCAGCGCGTTGTCCCAGCTGTCGGTGTCGATGCCGACTTCGCGCTGGGTGATGATGCAGCCCTCGTGCTTGTGCACGTATTCGATCGGATCCTCGATGGTGATGATGTGGCCGGTCGAATTGAGGTTGCGGTAGCCCACCATCGCCGCCAGCGAGGTGGATTTGCCCGAGCCGGTGGCGCCGACGAAGATGATGATGCCGCGCTTGGTCATCGCCAGTTGCTTGATCACCGGCGGAAGGTTCAGTTCCTCGGTGGTGGGGATCCTCGACTCGATCCGGCGCAGCACCATGCCGACGCAGTTGCGCTGGTAAAAGCACGAGACGCGGAAACGGCCAACGCCCTGGGCGGAGATCGCGAACTGGCACTCGTGGGTCTTCTCGAACTCCTCGCGCTGGCCCGGCGTCATCACGTTGAGCACCATGTCGCGCGACTGCTGCACGCTGAGCGGGCTCTGCGTGATCGGCACGATGCGGCCCTGCACCTTCATCGATGGCGCCACGCCGGCCGTGATGAACAGATCGGATGCCTTCTTGTGCACCATCAGTTTCAGGAACGATGTGAAATCGAAGTCGCTCATGGCGTTACCTCAGGGATTCGGAATGACCAGACATTCGTCTGTTGAAGACCGGGATGCGGGACTCGTCGAAAAGGCTGCTGTCGGAAACCGAACCCGGGCTTTGGCACTTGCCAATCCCGAATCCCGACTCCCCAACCCCGGCTTCACTTGAAGCTGTCCTTGTTCTTGGCGTAGCTGGACGCCTGCTGGCGCGTGACCAGGCCGCGCTTGACCAGGTCCTGCAGGCACTGGTCCAGCGTCTGCATGCCGAACTGCTGGCCGGTCTGGATCGACGAGTACATCTGCGCCACCTTGTCCTCGCGGATCAGGTTGCGGATGGCCGGGATGCCGACCATGATCTCGTGCGCCGCGATGCGGCCGCCACCCACCTTCTTCAGCAACGACTGCGACACCACCGCACGCAACGACTCGGACAGCATCGAGCGCACCATCGGCTTCTCGCCGGCGGGGAACACGTCGATGATGCGGTCGATGGTCTTGGCCGCCGAGCTGGTATGCACGGTGGCGAACACCAGATGGCCGGTTTCCGCCGCGGTCAGCGCCAGCCGGATCGTCTCCAGGTCGCGCAACTCGCCAACCAGGATGAAGTCAGGATCTTCGCGCAACGCCGAGCGCAAGGCTTCGTTGAAGCCATGCGTATCACGATGCACCTCGCGCTGGTTGACCAGGCACTTCTGCGAGGTGTGCACGAACTCGATCGGATCCTCGATCGTCAGCATGTGACCGTATTCGTTCTTGTTGATGTGATCGACCATCGCCGCCAGCGTGGTGGACTTGCCCGAACCGGTCGGGCCAGTCACCAGGATCAGACCCTGCGGCTGCTCGATCAACTCCTTGAAGATGCGCGGGCAACCCAGATCTTCCAGCGTCAGCACTTCGGACGGAATGGTCCGGAACACCGCACCGGCACCGCGGTTCTGCGTGAACGCGTTGACGCGGAAGCGGGCAAGGCCGGGAATCTCGAACGAGAAGTCGGTCTCCAGAAACTCCTCGTAGTCGCGCCGCTGCTTGTCCGACATGATGTCGTAGACCAGCGAATGCACCTGCTTGTGTTCCAGCGCGGGGATGTTTATCCGACGGACATCGCCGTCGACGCGGATCATCGGCGGCAGCCCGGCCGACAAGTGCAGGTCGGAGGCCTTGTTCTTCACCGAGAAGGCAAGCAGTTCGGCAATGTCCATGAAGTCGTTCCCCTCAACCGATCGTCTGGATGGCATGAATTTGGATGCCACATCCGGGGTTCGGCGCCGTTGCCTCCGGCCGGCGCCAGGCGACGCCTGATCGGCGCGCCACGGCCCCCGGACAAGCAACCCGAATCCCCCTGCAGCGACGTCGATACTACTCGGGCAACTGGCTGTGCGGCCAGTCTTTCCCGCTCATCATGCCGAAACTGTCGATCCGGTTTGTGCGTCCGGTCGAAAATCATGCAACCCACGCTGGCCAGCGATCGTCGGGAGCTCGCGGGAGCACCGCGAACATCGCAAGCGCGTCTGCGCCACCGGGCGGGATTCCGGTAAGGTACGCGGCTGGAACCATCGAGGATCCCCGCATGACACGACTAGCCTTCATCGGCGGCGGCAACATGGCACGCAGCCTGATCGGCGGCCTGCTGAAAACCGGGATTGCCCCCGCCACGGTCAGCGTCGCCGAACCCAATGCCGAGGGGCGCCAGGCACTGGGGCGCGATTTCGGCGTGGCCTGCTATGCCGACAACCGGGTGGCGGTGGCCGAAGCCGAGGTCATCGTACTGGCGGTCAAGCCGCAGGTGATGCCGGCCATCCACGGCGAACTGCACGACATCCTGCATCGCAACCGGCCGCTGCTGATCTCGATCGCCGCCGGAGTTCGGCTGGACCAACTGGAACGCTGGTTCGGCAGCACCCTGCCGATCGTGCGCTGCATGCCGAACACGCCGGCGCTGATCGGCAGCGGCGCCACCGGCCTGTGCGCGAACAACCGGGTCAGCCCGGCGCAGAAAGCGCAGGCCCAGCACATCCTCGACGCCGCCGGCCTCACCCGCTGGATCGACAACGAGGCCCTGATGGATACCGTGACCGCGATTTCGGGTTCGGGACCCGCATACTTTTTCGCCCTGGTCGAGGCGCTGGAGGATGCCGCCGTGGCGCAAGGCCTGCCCCGCGACAGCGCCCGGGCGCTTGCCGCGCAGACCTGCTTCGGCGCCGGGCGCATGCTGATCGACAGCGGCGAGGATCCCGCCGTGCTGCGCCAGCGTGTCACCTCACCGCATGGCACCACCCAGGCGGCGCTGGAGAGCTTCGGCGCCGACGGGCTGCCGCGCATCGTGGCCCGCGCAGTCGCTGCCGCCACCCGACGCGGCGCGGAACTGGCCGCTGAACTGGACAGGCAGTCGTGAGTTATCTGCTGCAGGCATTGTCCTTGCTGATCGACCTGGCCTTCGATGCCGTGGTCGTCATCCTGCTGCTGCGCGTGCTGGCCGAGGCCTGCCGCGCGGACTTCAACAATCCACTGAGCCAGTTCCTCTACCGCACCACCAACCCGGTGCTGGCGCCGATCCGGCGCGTGCTGCCGAACTGGCGCCGGATCAACCTGGCCGGCCTGCTGCTGGCGTGGCTGGCGATGCTGCTCAAGCGCCTGCTGCTGTTTGCGCTGGTCGGGATGCTGCCGAGCCTGCCGGGGCTGCTGGTGTTGTCGCTGGCCGAACTGCTCGATTTCACCCTGCTGTTCTACATCGTGGTGATCTTCGGCTGGTCGCTGCTCAGCATGTTCGCGGTGGATCGCCGCCAACCGGTGCTGCGGCTGGCCGGCAGCATCGTCGCCCCGCTGCTGCGGCCGCTCGACGGCAAGCTGGTGTTCGGCCAGATCGACTTCGGCCCGATGGCGGTGATGATCGTGCTGCTGCTGGCGCGCATCCTGATCGCGGCACCGCTGCTGGATCTCGGGGCGAAGCTGGCGCTCGGGGCCTGAGTTTTCTCTTGGGGTGGCCGCTTTGGCCGATACCCTTTTTTGGAGCAATATCTCAAGAGATTTCGTGCGCCTTCGGTGCCCAGGGCACAGCTACGGCAACCATCCGGGCCACCTGTTCAACCTCGCCCACGGCATCACCCCGGAAGTCGATCCGGTGCATGCGAAAGTGTTGATGGACGAAGCACACGTGTACGGACGCATTCCGTACGGCAATTAAGCGACGCTCCAGGGAGTCGACCGATGGGATGGCTCGTCACCAAGTACCTGATCACCGCGGCCGTCGTCGTGCTCGTCTCCGAGGCCGCCAAACGCAGTGACCGACTCGGCGGCCTGCTCGCCGCGTTGCCATTGGTCACCGTGCTGGCACTGATCTGGCTGTACGTCGAACGCCAGCCGCAATCGAAAATCGCCAACCACGCCTGGTACACGTTCTGGTACGTGGTGCCGACCCTGCCGATGTTCCTGGCCTTTCCCCTGCTGCTGCCACGCCTCGGCTTCTGGCCGACCCTGCTCGCCTGCGTGGTGATTACGGTGGTGTGTTTCTGGCTGTTTGCGCTGCTGGTTCGGCGGTTTGGGATCGAGTTGCTGTAACTCGGTCGCCAAAGGCGATCGAACGCGCTTCGATCTAGCCAATCGCAGAGAGCAAGAGCATCGCGACTGAAGTCGCTCCTACATTGGATGCGGCGTGAACCGGTACCAGCATCCCACAAGCCCCAAGCCTTCACCATGCCAAAAGGGGGCTCCCTTCGGTTACAGACCCCTCCCAGTAGGGAAAGGGGACAAAACTGGCCACGCTGCAGCCACGATTTTTGGCAGCCCAGCCCCCTCCCCGTACAATGACCCGCTTATCCCAAGACAAAGCGTGCGCCCTGCGCGCGCCACCGAGCCCAATCCCGATGGAAAAGAGTTTCGAACCTGCCCAGATCGAGTCGAAGTGGTACGAGCGCTGGGCAGCCAGCGGCGCGTTCCAGCCGTCGGGCAAGGGCGAGCCGTATTGCATCCTGCTGCCGCCGCCGAACGTCACCGGCACGCTGCACATGGGCCATGCGTTCCAGCAGACGGTGATGGACATGCTGGTGCGCTACCAGCGCATGCGCGGCATGAACACGCTGTGGCAGGTGGGTACCGATCACGCGGGCATCGCCACCCAGAAGATCGTGGAGAACCAGCTCGCCGTCGAGGACAAGACGCGGCATGACCTGGGCCGCGATGCCTTCGTCGAGCGCGTGTGGAAGTGGAAGGAGGAGTCCGGCTCCACTATCACCAACCAGATGCGCCGCATCGGCGCCGCCGCGGACTGGTCGCGCGAGCGCTTCACCATGGACGAAGGTCTGTCGGCTGCGGTGCGCAAGGTGTTCATCGACTGGTATCGCGCGGGGCTGATCTACCGCGGCAACCGGCTGGTGAACTGGGACCCGGTGCTGGGCACCGCGGTGTCGGACCTGGAAGTGAACAACGTCGAGCGCGACGGCTCGATGTGGTACATCTGCTATCCCTTCAGCGATGGTCCCATTGACGGCCTGGAAGGCATGACCATCGCCACGACGCGACCGGAGACCATGTTGGCGGATGGTGCGCTGGCAGTGCATCCGGAGGACGAGCGTTACAAGCACCTGGTCGGCCGTTATGTCGACCTGCCGCTATGCGATCGGCGTATTCCGATCATCGCCGACGAATACGTCGAGCGCGATTTCGGCACGGGCTGCGTGAAGATCACCGGCGCACACGATTTCAATGATTACGAAGTCGCCAAGAGACACAACATCGAGCTGATCATCATCATGACGCTCGACGCCCACATGAACGAGAACGCACCGATCGCCTATCGCGGCCTTGATCGTTATGACGCGCGGAAGGCGGTGGTGAGAGATCTTGAGCGCGACGGCTTTCTGGTCAAGGTCGAACCGCACAAGCTGCAGGTCCCAGTGAGCGATCGCTCGGACGCCGTGATCGAGCCGATGCTGACCGACCAGTGGTTCGTCGACCTCACCTCCGACACGCTGGCCGATGGACGTCCAGGCGGCCGCAAGGCGATCACCGAACCAGCGCTGGATGCGGTGCGTTCTGGTGAGATCAAGTTTGTGCCGGAGAACTGGTCGACCACGTACACGCAGTGGCTGGACAACATCCAGGACTGGTGCATCAGCCGCCAGCTGTGGTGGGGCCATCGCATCCCGGCGTGGTACGACGAGGCCGGCAACATCTTCGTGGGCGAGGACGAGGCGGATGCGCGCAAGTCCGCCACCACGGCGCCGGTCGGCGCGCTGCGCCAGGACGACGACGTGCTCGATACCTGGTTCAGCTCCGCGCTGTGGCCGTTCTCCACGCTCGGCTGGCCGGCGAACGGCCCGGTGAAGAACGAACGCGGCGAGATCGTCGCAAACTGGGAGCAGGACAAGATCTTCCTGCCCAGCGCGGTGCTGGTCACCGGCTTCGACATCATCTTCTTCTGGGTCGCGCGCATGGTGATGGCGACCAAGTACTTCACCGGCCAGGTGCCGTTCCGCGAGGTCTACATCAACGCCATCGTGCGTGATGCGGAAGGCCAGAAGATGTCCAAGTCCAAGGGCAACACGCTGGACCCGCTGGACCTGATCGACGGCATCGAGCTGGAACCGCTGGTGGCGAAATCCACCAAGTCGCTGCTGATCCCGCAGGTGCGCGAGAAGGTCGAGAAGCGTGTCCGCAAGGATTACCCCGACGGCATCCCGGCGATCGGCACCGACGCGTTGCGCTTCACCTTCGCCGCGCTGGCCAGCTACAGCCGCACGATCAACTTCGACATCAAGCGCGCCGAAGGCTACAAGGCATTCTGCAACAAGTTGTGGAATGCGGCGCGGTTCGTGCTGATGAATGTTGAGCCCCCTCTCCCTCTGGGAGAGGGTTGGGGTGAGGGTTCGGGCGGAGCGCAATCTTCCAGCACATCCGAACCCTCATCCGTCGCTTCGCGCCACCCCGGATCGGGTCCGGGGCAGGCTCTTCTCACCCGCAAGGGGACTCCCTCGGGGTCGCCGAAGGGAGAAGGGAGGCAGCCAGTCACCGAGGCTGAGCGCTGGATCCTGACGCGCCTCAAGCAGACGCTCGGTGAAGTCGAACAGCATTTCATCACCTATCGCTTCGATCACCTCGCGCAGGCACTCTACGAGTTCACCTGGAACGAGCTGTGCGACTGGTTCCTCGAACTGTCCAAGCCGGCACTGAATGGCGACGACGCCGTAGCTGCAGCATCAACGCGCCATACGCTGCTGGTGGTACTGGAAAGCGTGCTGCGCGCGCTGCATCCGATCATTCCATTCATCACCGAGGAAATCTGGCAGGAGTTGCCTGCGCGCTCCTCCCTGAGCGCAAAGAACAGACCGGCATCCATGCCGGACTCTTCAAAAGAGCAGCTCATCCTTGAATGCGCCTATCCACGCGCCGACGACTACGATGCGGACGAGAACGCCACCGCTGAGATCGAGTGGTTCAAGAACGTGCTGAGCAGCATTCGCCGGATCCGTTCGGAGATGAACATCTCGCCGGCCAAGATGATCCCGCTGCTTTTTGCCGACGGTGATGCCGGCGATCGCGCCCGGGTGGCGAAATTCGCCGCGCAGATCAGCTTCCTCGCCCGCACCGAAACGCCGCAGTGGATCGACAGTGGTGCCGACGAACCCGCCGCTGCCGCTGCGGTGGTCGGCACCCTGCGCGTGATGATCCCCCTCGCCGGCCTGATCGACCTCGGCGCCGAAAAGGCGCGTCTCGCAAAAGAAATCAGCCGCATCGAAGTCGAGATCAGGAAGTGCGAAAGCAAACTCGGCAACGCCAACTTCGTCGCCAACGCCCCGGCCGAAGTCGTTGTCCAGGAGCGTCAGCGCATCACCGACTGGAACACCACGTTGACCGCGCTGCGCGAGCAGGCGCAAAAGCTGGGGTGACGTTCGGTATCTCGTGGGTTTGCTGACTACACGTTCCGCCCCGTCGTCCGGAGTGGAAGATCAAGAGCGTCTTTACCTATTTCTCGATATGGCCTGCGGCCATATCGAGCACCATCACGATCGCATCCTCGCGCCCGTCCCGCGCCGGGTAGTAGCGCGGGCGCAGGCCGATCTGCCTGAATCCCACCGATTCGTACAGGGTTTTCGCCAACGGGTTCGACGGGCGCACTTCAAGGAAAATACGCTCGGCGCGGTTCCACTTCGCGATGTCGAGCAGTCGCCCCAGCAGATGCCGACCCAGACCGCGGCCGCGATGTTCCGGCCCGACGCACAGATTCAGCAGGTGTGCCTCGCCTGCGCCGGTCGACAGGATGCCGTAGCCGGCAACCACTCCGTCCACGCACAACACCCAGCACGAATGGCCGGCTTTCACGCAGTCGCCGAAAACCCCCGATGACCACGGAAACTCGTAGGAAAGATTTTCCAGGGCGCTCACCGCGGGCAGGTCATCCAGCCGCATCCCGCGCACCTGGATTGCTGGCTTGATCACCGCGACCATGGCTCAGTCTCCTGTCGTGGCCAGGGCGCGGCGCAAGCTGCGCGTCGCGCTCCACAAACGGCGCTTCGCGGCGGCACTGCCCAGCACCAGGCTCGGCTCGTCAGCCAGCACGATGAGCGCCTGGTTCATCACCGTCGCAGGCAGAACCCGCCCCAGCGCATGTGCCTGCGCCTCGCCGAATACCAGGTACGCCTGCGCCACCGGCACGTCGGCGGCCAGCTGGCCCGCTTTCACGCGAAGGCGTGCCGCACGCGCCAGCCACGCACCGCCGGCGCTGAGCGCACGACCCAGCAAGTCGAGTTCGCGCGCGCTGCACTGCTCCGGCAGCACCACCACGCAGGCCACGCCGGTGCCGTTCGGCGCGGGCTCCACTTCGAACGTCGGTGCGGCCGTGGCCGCCCGGCGCACCCATGGCGTCAGCCCCAGTGCCCGTAGCACGCGGATCCGGTGCGCCGAGGCCACTCCCGCAGCCGAACTTGCGCTCATGTCGCCTGACGCCGGCCACGGCGCCGATGGGCGAGCCGCGCCCAGATCGTCCATATCGGTCCGGACAGCAGGTACAGCGTGAAGCTCACCAGCAGCACCTGCGCCGGGGCCAGGTACAGCAGCGCCAGCAGCAGCACCACAATCACCATCCAGGCGAACGGCACGCTGCCGCGATCCCCCATAGGCAACGACTTGAAGCTGAAATACCGAAAGCGGCTGACCATCAGCAGGCCGGTGACCACCACGATCGCGGCACTGGCGAAACACAGCTCGCTGCCGGACCAGCCGGCTTTCTCCATGGTCCACACGAACGACATGTTGACCGCCGCCGCCGCGGGACTGGCCAGGCCCTGGAAATAGCGTTTGTCGGCCACCCCGGCCTGGGTATTGAAACGCGCCAGGCGCAGCGCGGCACAGGCGGCGTAGATGAAGGCGCAGGCCCAGCCGAACTTGCCCCACAGCGGCCCGAGATCGCGCAGGGCCGACAGCGACCATGTATACATCACCAGCGCCGGGGCCAGGCCGAAGCTGACCAGGTCGGAGAGCGAATCGTACTGGACGCCGAACTCGGTCTGGGTACCGGTCATCCGTGCCACGCGGCCATCCATGCCATCAAGCAGCGCGGCAAGGAAAACCGCCACCGCCGCCTCGGTGAAATGGCCACCGATGCTGGAGATAATCGCGTAGAAGCCCGCGAACATCGCTCCCGTGGTAAACAGGTTCGGCAACAGGTAAATGCCACGGTGTCGGGGCGGGCGGACGGGCATGGATTCGCTCATGAATCAGGATCGTGACGGGGTGCTCGCAGTGTAAACCATTGCCCGCTTGAGTCCGGGCCCCCGGAGTGTTAACAAGAGACGTCTACTTTTCCTCAGATTTGGAGAACCCCATGCACCGTCTGCTGATTGCCCTGGCGCTGTTGCTGCTGGCCCCGCTGGCCACCGCCCAAGTGTACAAATGGACCGACGCCAGTGGCACCGTGCATTACTCCGAAGCGCCGCCGGCACAGGGCACCAAATACAGCAAGGTCACCACCACCGGCACGGTGGAGCCCTTGGCCAAACCGGCGCACCAGGCCAACACGGAAGACGGCAGCGGTGGCAGCAACGAGCCCACGGCCGCACCCAAGGCAGTCGCCGATACCCCCGAGAATCGCAAATCCCTGTGCGAGTCGCTGAAGTCCAATCTGGCCGCCCTGCAGGGCAGCGGCCCCGTGGTCATGGAGAAGGACGGCAAGCCCAGCGCACTGGATGCGGCGCAACGCAAACAGCAGGTCGATACCGCCCAGGCCCAGTACAACCAGTATTGCCAGGGCAAGTAATCGACAGCCCTGGCACTCCGGCGCTTGCGGCGCGCGGCTACAATGGCCGCTTTATCCTTACGCCGGAATTGCACGCATGCGCCTCAGCCAATTTCACCTGGCCACCGTCAAGGAAGTTCCCGCCGACGCCGAAATCGTCAGCCACCGGTTGATGCTGCGCGCCGGCATGATCCGGCGGCTTGCTTCGGGCCTGTATACCTGGAGCCCGCTGGGCCTGCGCGTGCTGCGCAAGGTGGAGGCGATCGTGCGCGAGGAGATGGACCGCGCCGGCGCCATCGAAATGCTGATGCCGACCATCCAGCCCAAGGAGCTGTGGGAGGAAAGCGGCCGCTGGGCGAAGTTCGGCCCCCAGCTGCTGAAGATCAAGGATCGCAAGGAGCAGGAGTTCTGCTACGCCCCCACCGCGGAGGAAGTGGTCACCGATTACGCCCGCAACGAGCTCAAGAGCTACAAGCAGCTACCGGTCAATTTCTACCAGATCCAGACCAAGTTCCGCGACGAGATCCGCCCGCGCTTCGGCGTGATGCGCGCGCGCGAATTCCTGATGAAGGACGCCTATTCCTTCCACCTCGACCAGGAATCGCTGGCGCAGACCTATGCCGCGATGTACCAGGCCTATGTGCGCATTTTCACCCGCCTCGGCCTGACCTTCCGTGCCGTCCAGGCCGACACCGGCGCGATCGGCGGCAACGCCAGCCACGAGTTCCAGGTGCTGGCCGATTCGGGCGAGGATGCGATCGCGTTCTCCGACGGTTCCGACTACGCCGCCAACCTGGAAAAGGCCGAAGCGCTGGCACCCGTGGCCAGCCGCCCCGCCGCCACCGCCACGCTGCAGAAAGTGGATACCCCCACGCAGAAGACCATCGCCGACGTCACCACCTTCCTCAAGGTATCGCCGCAGCAATGCGTGAAGACCCTGCTGGTGCGCGGCGTCGATGGCCTGGTCGCGTTGTGCCTGCGCGGCGACCACGAAATCAACGAGGTCAAGGCCGGCAAACTGGCCGAGCTGCCCGGCGTTTCGGTGCTGGCCAGCGAGGAGGAAATCCTTGCCGCCTGCGGCACCCGCCCCGGCTTCATCGGCCCGGTCGGCCTGCCCGACTCGGTGCCGGTGATCGTCGACCGCGACGCGGCGGTGCTCGCCGACTTCGTCTGCGGCGGCAACGCCAACGGCACGCACTACACCGGCGCCAACTGGGAGCGCGATGCCCGCATAACGCGCATCGCCGACCTGCGCAACGTGGTCGAGGGCGATGCGTCGCCG
Source organism: Rhodanobacter sp. B05 (assembly GCF_002001085.1). Lineage (GTDB taxonomy): Bacteria > Pseudomonadota > Gammaproteobacteria > Xanthomonadales > Rhodanobacteraceae > Rhodanobacter. Next base: position 144,491 of record NZ_MUNU01000009.1, on the reverse strand, counting down.
GATGGCAAGGGCATCCTGCACCTGGCGCGCGGCATCGAGGTGGGCCATGTATTCCAGCTCGGCCAAAAATATGCCGAGGCACTCGATGCCACCGTCATCGACGAAAGCGGAAAGGCCCAGCTGATGACCATGGGCTGCTACGGCATCGGCGTCAGCCGCATCGTCGCCGCGGCGATCGAGCAGCGCCATGACGACGTCGGCATCATCTGGCCCGAGGCGATGGCGCCATGGCGCGTGGCGGTCTGCGTGATCAATCCGAAAAACGCCTCGGCGGCGGTCAACGAAGCGGCCGCGGCGCTGTACCAGGCGCTGAGCCAGCGCGGCATCGAAACCGTGCTGGACGATCGCGGGCTGCGTCCCGGCAACATGTTCGCCGACATGGAGCTGATCGGCATTCCGCACCGCGTCGTGGTGAGCGAACGGGGGCTGGCCGCAGGCACCCTCGAATATCGCGGCCGCGCAGAAAGCGAAAGCCGCACGGTCAGCCAGGACGAGCTGTTTGCGCTGCTCGCCTGATTCACCGGCCCACGGTTATTGGACAGTGGCATATTCCTGCGCACGCGATCACTTGATAATCGTGCCGAATAAGAACTCCCGCGTATCGGGATGATTTCCTGACTTTACAAATATTTGTTGAATCGGCGAGAATCACGGACGAATCCGCATTCAGTGCGTCCGTATCGTCCCCATAATCGCGACGCAATTTACCGCCCCACACCCGGAGTCCATAACATGGCCGTCGATATCAAGAGCCTCAACCACAACCAGCTCAATGACCTGATCAGCAAGGCACAATTGCGTCAGGACGAACTGCGCAAGGATAAGGTCGTCAAGCTGCGCCAGAAGGTCCACGCGCTGATCAAGGCCGAGGGCTACACCTTCGAGGACATTTTTGGCGCGGCCCGCAAGGCCAAGCGCAGCGGCGGCAAGGTCGCCCCGAAATATCGCAACCCGGCGAATCCGGCACAGACCTGGTCCGGCCGCGGCAAGCGTCCGCATTGGTTCAGCGACGCGCTGAAGGCCGGCAAGAAGGAAAAGGATCTGACGATCTGATTGCCGTTGCTCCGCAGCGAATGAAAACGCCGGCCCAGGGCCGGCGTTTTCGTTTTCGATGCCCCTCGATCACGCAGGGCCCGGGACGCCAGCGGTCTCTTGCTTTACAGGGATCGCCGCGGGGACACCAGCAATTCACCGAACAGCAGGCCGGCAACCAGCGACACCAGCAGGGTAAGCAGCAGCAGGGCCGTATCCATGCCCAGCGACGTGTCGCGATCCAGCAGGAAGGACACGCTGCGAAAGCCGACGCTGCCCGGCACCAGCAGCAGGATGCCCGGCTCGCGGATCACGGCGCCCGGACGCTTGGCGATGCGCGCATACAGGTTGGCCAGCGCGCCCACCAGCAGGCCACCGATGAAAACGCCGACCGGAGCGCTCGGCAGGCGGCCGGGAATCTCGCCGCCCCAGCGTGTGGCCAGGTAGCCGGCGATCACCGCCACGATCACCGCCGGCCAGTCGCGCCGCGCCGCGCGGAACAGCATGGCGAACGCCACCGCCGCCACCAGCAGCGCCGGCCAGTCGGTCCACGAGGGCAGTGGTGGCAGCGTGAAATCGCGCGCCACGATGCCGAGCGCGGCGCAGACCTGGGTGGCGGCCACCGTGCCGAACGTCAGCTTGAGCAGGGTCGCCGTGGCGCCGCCCAGCCGGGCCATGCCGGAAACCAGATGGCCGCTGGACACTTCGCGCACCGCCGTGGTCAGCGACATGCCGGGAATCAGCACGATCAGCGCCGCCAGTACCACCGGCTTGATCGCCAGCGGCACCACGAAGGCGCTCACCACGATGGCCACCGTCGTCGCCACCATCGCGCAGATCGCGTCACTGGCCACCGCCAGCCGCGGCCGGGTGGCGGAAAGAATCGTGATCCAGCCGATCAACAGGCCGATGAACCCGGCCACCAGCAGATCCACCCACGAACTGTGCAGGAACAGCGCGGCGATACTCGCGGCGGACAATCCGTAGCTGAGCACCGTGGTGATCTTCGCGCGGCGCGTATCGGGTGCGCCCAGCGCGCGCAACAGATGGAAACCCTCGCGCAGATCCAGGTCACCCGCGATGACCCGGTCGGCGATCTCGTCGGCGGCGCACAGCCGCGCCAGGTTCACGTCGCCTGGCGGCAGCCGCATGACCTGGGTCTGCGCCAGGCCCTCGTCAGCCTGCCCGAGTTCGGCGAACGAGATGATGATCGCGGTGGGGCTGGACCACACATCCGCCTGCACGCCGAGTCGCCGGGCGGCACGATGGACCGCCACCTCCAGCCGCGGCGCCGCGGTACCGTATTGGTGCAGCCGCCGCGCCAGTTCCAGCAGGAACGCGATCCGCGTGGTCAGCGCGGCGGTCGCGAAAGGCGGCAACATGGCCTCACTCATGCGGCCGCGCGCACCTTCAGGGTGGTGCCATCGACGGCGATCACTTCCACCGTGCTGCCCAGCGGCAGATCCGGGCCACTGACCAGCCACTGACCATCGCCCACGCGAGCCTTGCCGCGACCGTTGACGATCGCCTCGATCAACTCGTAGCGCTGACCGATCATCTGTTCGGCGCGCCGGTTCAGCCGCGCACTGCCCGGCGCGCGTCGCTCCAGCTTCGGTCGCAGCCAGCGCGCATAGGCGAAGCACGCGGCGAACGCGAGCAGGCCGAACAGGATCGCCTGCGTCAGCAGGCTCAAGCCGGGCGCGACCCACAGCAGCACGCCCATCAGCGCCGCCGCCACGCCGATCCAGAGGAGGAAATAGCCGGGCAGCAGCAGCTCGCCGGCGATCAGCAGCAGGGCGAGGATCCACCAGAGATAATGTGTCGACAATTGCCACATCGCAGGATGCTCCCGACTCAACGCAAGGGTGGCTGGCCGAGCGGGGGCTGGATCGCCACCGACCGCTGCTGCTGACCCAACGATTCCTTCGCCAGCTCGGCGATGCCGGCCAGCGAGCCGAGGATGCCGGTGGCCTCGATCGGCAGCAGCAGCATCTTCTGGTTCGGCGACTTGGCCATTTCCTTCAGCGCCTCGACGTAGTTGTTCGCAACGAAGTAGTTCAATGCGTTGACGTTGCCGTTGGCGATCGAGTTGGACACCATCGTGGTCGCCTTGGCTTCCGCCTCGGCCGAACGCTCGCGCGCCTCGGCGGCGCGGAAGGCGGCCTCCTTCTCGCCTTCGGCGGCCAGGATCACCGACTGCTTCTCGCCCTCGGCCTTGAGGATCGCCGCCTGACGGAAGCCCTCGGCATCGAGAATGTTGGCGCGCTTCTCGCGCTCGGCCTTCATCTGCCGTGCCATCGCATCGATCAGGTCGCGCGGCGGCGCAATGTCCTTGATCTCGATGCGGTTGACCTTGACGCCCCACGGATGGGTCGCCTCGTCCACCACTTTCAGCAGCTTCGCGTTGATCGCGTCGCGCTGGCTCAGGGACTCGTCCAGATCCATCGAGCCGAGCACGGTACGGATATTGGTCATCACCAGCGCCAGCGACGCCTGCTCGAGATTGGACACCTCATACGCCGCCTTCGACGCGTCCAGCACCTGGTAGAACACCACGCCGTCGACGCGCACCACCGCGTTGTCCTTGGTGATCACGTCCTGCGAGGGCACGTCGAGCACCTGTTCCATCATGTTGATCTTGCGCCCGATCGCCTGGTAGATCGGGATCAGGAAATGCAATCCCGGGCTCAGGGTGCTGGTGTACTTGCCGAATGTCTCCACCGTCCACTCGAAACCCTGCGGCACGATGCGCACCAGCTTGACGATGCCGATGATGACCACCACCACGACAACCAGCGCAAGCAACTGTCCGAAACCCATGAAACTCTCCCCATGCCCGTGAAGCCGCCAGTATAGGGGAGTGCACGCCGGTCGAGCAGCGCATGGGACGCGGCTGGCCACAAGCCGGGTTCGCGCCCGGAACGCCGTCTGGCGCAGCGCCACGGCCACTGTCATCCTCGCGTAATATTACCGTGCTGCCATAGTTCGCATAGTCCAATGAGCGACCCATGCAAAAGCGCATCCTGATCATCGAAGACGAGGCCCCGATCCGCGACATGGTGGCGTTCGCGCTGCGTAAGGCGGACATGTTGCCGGTCACCGCCGGCGATGCCGGCGAGGCGCAGCTGGCGATCGCCGAGAAGATTCCCGATCTCATCCTGCTTGACTGGATGCTGCCGGGCATCAGCGGCATGGATCTGGCGCGGCGCTTGCGCCGGGACGACCTGACCCGCGAACTGCCGATCATCATGCTCACCGCGCGCGGCGAGGAGACCGATCGCGTCGCCGGGCTCGACGCCGGCGTCGACGACTACGTCGTCAAGCCGTTCTCCGCGCGCGAACTGGTGGCACGGATCAAGGCCGTGCTGCGCCGCAGCCACGGCGAAGACAGCTCGGGCATGATCGACCTCGGCGGCCTGCGCATCGACGGCCTGGCGCATCGGGTGTACGCCGGCGATCAGCAGGTCACCATCGGGCCGACCGAGTATCGCCTGCTGCATTTCTTCATGACGCACGCCGAGCGCGTGTATTCCCGCGCCCAGTTGCTCGACCACGTCTGGGGCGGCAGCGTGTACGTGGAGGAGCGCACCGTCGACGTGCATATCCGCCGCCTGCGCAAGACGCTGGAAGCCTGCAACCTCGACACCCTGATACAGACCGTGCGCGGCACGGGCTACCGGTTTTCCGCCCACCCCGCGCCCGCGCGCGCCTAGTCGCGAAGTCCGCGCATGCGTCACGCCAATCCGGGGTTTCCCACTGGGCCTGCTGCCGTCCTGGTCGCCACCCTGGTGCTGGCTGCCGTGGCGACGGCGGTGTGGGGGCTGAGCTGGTGGTCTTTCGGCGTGGTTCTCGGCGGACAGATCATCACATTGGCATGGCTGGTTGTGGACATGAAGGCGACGGACCGCGACGCGAAAAATGTGCCGCTCCCCTCCCCCGACCAGAGACAGAAACGTCGTCGTCTGGTGGCCCAGCTGCATGACGTACGTGATGCGGCGGGCGCCCTGCCGGATGCCGTCGTGCTGCTCGATGCCCGGGGAAACGTGCGCTGGTTCAATGCGGCGGCGACCCGCCTGCTCGGGTTGCGCGAGCGACACCCCGAAGGCTCGCTGACCAGGCGACTGGCCGGCAGCGAGCTGGGCACATGGCTGCAGACGGACATGGCCGAGTCGGCCACCGACATGCCGGCCCCGGCGGATCCGTCGCTGCGGTTGAGCGTGACGCTGATGCCGTTCGGCGCGCATCTGCGGCTGCTGCTCGCGCGCGACATAAGCACGCTCAGTCGCCTGGAGCAGGTGCGACGCGATTTCGTGGCCAACGTATCGCACGAGTTGCGCACGCCGCTGACGGTCATCCACGGTTACCTGGAGCTGCTGGATCCGACGGACGTCCCGGAACTGGCTCCCGTGCTCGGCGAGATGCGCATGCAATCGCAACGGATGCGGCAGATCGTCGAGGACTTGCTGACCCTGTCGCGCCTGGAAACCCGTGAAGCCCTGCCCGACGAGGAGGTGGCCATGGTCCCGCTGCTGGAGACGCTGCGTCGCGAAGCCGAGGCACTCAGCCGGGGAAGGCATGGCATCACCGTCGAGGCGAGCAGTCGGGCGCGTTTGCGCGGCTCGATCCACCACCTGCACAGCGCCTTCTCCAACCTGGTCAGCAATGCCGTGCGCTACACGCCCAGCGGCGGCGAGATCGTGATCGGCTGGCGGCAGACCGCCGACGGCGAAGCCGTCTTCTCGGTGCGCGACAGCGGGCTGGGCATCTCCGCGGAGCATCTGGTTCGTCTCACCGAGCGCTTCTATCGCGTGTCCTCCAGCCGCTCGCGCGAGTCCGGCGGAACCGGCCTCGGACTCTCGATCGTCAAGCACGTGCTCAACCTCCACCAGAGCCGCCTGGTCATCGAAAGCGAACCCGGCCGGGGCTCGACCTTCTCCTGCGTGATGGAAGCCTCACGCGTGCTGCCGCCGGAAAACGACGGCAGCAGCCGGGCCGAGGCATCGCCTGACTGAGCCTTCATGCGGAAGGCGCCTGTCGCACAAAAAAATACGGCGTGGAAGGGATCCACGCCGCAGGCCGATTGGGGAGGGGAGAGAGCGGCTTTCTCCAGCTGCCTTGCCATGGAGGGGAGTCACGACAGGCAGAAGCATTGTCACGCTCCAGAATGACAAGCCGATGACATGCATGGGACTGCGCGGAAGCTGCGCCAGGCGCCAGGGTCTGCGCAGGTCGCGCACGGGAGTCACGCCCCCGTCGCGTTGGTGCAATACAACAGCGCGAAGATCCGCAGCAGTCCCGACGGGAGAGCAGCGATGCGGATCACCTTCGTCACGGAAACCTGGCCACCACAAGTGAATGGCGTCGCCCTGACCGTGCGCACGCTCGCCGAAGGCCTGGCCGCACGCGACTGTGAAGTCGAAGTGGTGCGGCCGGGCGCCGACGGTCGCGACGGCAAGGTCGGCCTGGTCTGCGCACGTGGCGTGGCCATGCCGCGCTATCCGAGCGTGCAGTTCGGCCTGCCCGCGGGCAACGCGCTGCGCAGGCGCTGGAACGCACGGCGGCCCGACGCGATCTACATCGCGACCGAGGGCCCGCTGGGCGCATCGGCGATGCGCACGGCCAATGCCCTGGACATACCGGTCCTGACCGGCTTCCACACGCGCTTCCACGACTACGCCGCCCACTACGGCATCGGACTGCTGGCGCCGCTGGTGCGCAACCACCTGCTGGGATTCCACCGCCGCGCGCAAATGACCCTGGTTCCGACCAGGGCCTTGCAGGCCGAACTGATGGACGCCGGCATCGATCACGTGCAGAAGCTGCGCCGCGGCGTCGACACCACCCTGTTCTCGCCGGAACGGCGCGACCCGGCATTGCGCCGGAGCTGGGGCGTGCACGACGACGCCCTGGTGATGCTGTGCGTCGGCCGGATCGCCGCGGAAAAGAACCTCGGGCTCGCCGTGCAGGCGTTCCGGGCCCTGCACGCACACCGCCCCGCCTCGCGCATCGTGCTGGTCGGCGATGGCCCGCAGCACGAGACACTGGCCAGCGCCTACCCGGATGCGTTGTTTGTCGGCACAAAGCGCGAGGCCGAACTCGCCGCACACTACGCCAGCGCGGATCTGTTCCTGTTTCCGAGCCTGTCGGAGACCTTCGGCAACGTCGTGCTGGAGGCGATGGCGTCAGGGCTGGCGCTGGTCGCCTTCGACCATGCGGCAGCGCAGGAGCACGTCGCCAACGGCGTCTCGGGGCTGGTCGTGCCGCCGACGGACGCGCGCGGTTTCATCACGTCGGCCTACCAGCTCGGCCTGGATCCCGAGACGCGCCGGCTGCTGGGCGCCAACGCGCGACGCGCCGCCCTGCGTTGCCCGCCGGATGCGGTGATCGCCGAGTTCGAGAAACTGCTGACCTCACTGGTACGCGGATATCCCGATGACCATCTCCGCGCCGTCGCCTGAGCGAACAGGCCGGGCCCTGGATCCCCGCCTGTGCCTGCTGGCCAGCCGCTGGGCTGAACATCGTGGCGTGCATCGGACGTTCGGCGCGGTCAGCCGCCTGGGCGACGGCTGGCTCTGGTATGGACTGATGGCTGCGCTGGCGACCTGCGCCGGCAGGCGCGGCCTGCATGCCGCCCTGCAAATGCTGTGCACCGGCATCGTTGCGTGGCTGCTGTACCGGACACTGAAGCGCCGCACCCGCCGCTTGCGGCCGTTCCGCGTGCACTCCGGCGTGGTCGCGCGTGCGCCACCACTGGACGAATACAGTTTCCCGTCCGGGCACACGCTGCATGCCGTGAGCTTCGGCATCGTCGCCACCGCCTGGTTTCCCGTGCTGGCCCCGCCGCTGGCCCTGTTCGCCGTGCTGGTGGCGATGTCGCGGGTGATCCTTGGCCTGCACTATCCGACCGACGTGCTCGCCGGCGCAGCGCTCGGCGCGCTGCTCGGCGTCGGCTCGCTGTGGCTCGACCCCCTGCTGCTCGGCGCACTCGCCGCCGTTTGAAACCACCCCGTTGAAAACTCCCGCCGACTGTCATCGGGATGTCATGCAGCGGCGCTCCAATCGCGGATAGACCGACCTGCATGTTGCGGCGTGCGCCCCTGCGCCGCCGGCGGTTGCCGCCAACCAGCCCGAGCCCATGACGAATCCCGCGACCGCACCGCAAGACGCCGCGTCAGAGCCGGCCGGCATGGACTTGCGGGCGCCGGAGCTCTACCTCAACCACGAACTTTCCGCGCTCGAATTCAACTTCAGGGTACTGGCACAGGCGCGCACCGCCACGGTGCCGCTGCTGGAACGGCTGCACTTCCTGTGCATTTCCGTGCGCAACCTCGACGAATTCTTCGAGGTGCGCGTGGCCAGCCTCCGGCACTGGATCGCCTATGGCGACGCGCGCCCGGGCCCGGACGGCATGCCCTTGAGCGAGGTGCTGGCACGGGTACGCGAAAGCGCCACCCGGCTGATGCACGCCCAGTACGAAACATGGAACGACGAACTGCGTCCGGCGATGGCCCGTGAAGGCATCGTCTTCAGCGACAGCACGCAATGGTCGCCGGCGCAGACGCGCTGGGCGCGCGAACTTTTCCAGCGCGAGATCCTGCCGGTGCTGTCGCCGCTGGGGCTGAATTCGGCCCATCCATTTCCGCGGATCCTCAACAAGAGCCTCAACGTCGCGGTGGTGCTGCACGGCGAGGACGCGTTCGCACGCGAGGGCAATGTCGCCGTGGTGCGCGCACCCCGCTCGCTGCCGCGCGTGATCCGCATGCCGCCGGGCGTCGCCAATGTGCCGCACCAGTTCGTGTTTCTCTCCACCCTGCTCGAGGCATTCGCCGACGCGATGTTTCCCGGCATGGCGATCCGCGGCGCCTGCCAGTTCCGCGTCACGCGCGATTCCGAACTGGAACTCGAAGACGACGATACCGAGAATCTGGCGCGCGTACTGAGCGTGGAATTGCGCGATCGCGGTTATGCCGAAGCGGTGCGGCTCGAACTCGGCGAGGGTTGCACGCCGGCGATACGACAGATGCTGCTCGACAACTTCGGCCTGACGGATGCCGACGTGTATCTGTGCGGTGGCCCGGTCAATCTGCATCGCGTGTCGGCGGTCTACGACATGGTCGATCGCCCGGACCTGAAATACCCGCCATTCGTGCCGACCGTGCCGCGGCCGTTCACGACCGACGCCGGCATTTTCGAGACCATCGCCCAGGGCGACCTGCTGCTGCACCATCCGTTCGAATCCTTCACGCCGGTGCTCGAACTGCTGCGCCAGGCCAGCGTGGATGCCGATGTGCTGGCGATCCGGCAGACGCTTTATCGCGTCGGCGAGGATTCGCCCCTGATCGGATACCTGGTCGATGCCGCCAGATCCGGCAAGGAAGTGACCGTCGTCATCGAACTGCGCGCGCGCTTCGATGAGGAAGCGAACATCCGCCTGGCCGACCGCCTGCAGGAAGCGGGCGTGCAGGTCGTGTATGGCGTCGTCGGCTACAAGACCCACGCCAAGATGCTGCTGATCGTGCGCCGCGAACGGGGCGTGCTGTGCCGCTATGCCCACCTGTCCACCGGCAATTACCACCAGGCCACCAGCCGCCTGTATACCGACATCGGCCTGATGACCAGGGACGCCGGCATCTGCGCGGACGTGGGCAGGATCTTCCAGCAGCTGTGCAGCCTCGGGCCGGTGGTCGAGCTGGAACACGTGCTGCAGTCGCCCTTCAGCCTGCACCGCGGCCTGCTGGCCCTGGTCGAGCGCGAGATCGCGCAGGCGCGCGCGGGGAACCCGGCCCGGATCGTCGCGCGCATGAACGCACTGAACGAACCTTCCATGGTCGAGGCGCTCTATGGCGCCTCCTGCGCCGGCGTCGAGATCGACCTGATCGTACGCGGCTCCTGCATGCTTCGCCCCGGGCTGCCCGGCGTTTCGGAACGTATCCGCGTGCGTTCGGTGCTGGGGCGCTTTCTCGAGCACAGCCGCGTGTACTGGTTCGCCAACGGCGGCGACGCGGAACTCTACTGCTCGTCGGCCGACTGGATGGAGCGCAATCTGCTGCGCCGTGTCGAGGCATGTTTCCCGATACGCGACGCCCGTCTCGCGGCGCGCATCTTCCGGGAAACGCTGCAAAACTACCTGGACGACAACGTGCAGGCGTGGCTGCTGGACGCCAGTGGCCAATACCACCGCGCCACGCCGGGCGACGCGCCCCCGCATTCGGCGCAGCAGTGGCTGCTGGAACAGCTCAGGCCCTGAATCGGGATTCGCTTGCTGCCAGCTCCCGGATCGATGCCGGCACCGGCAACATCCGGCGCCTCCCGATCGCGTGCCATGACCTGCGCTGCTGCCCTTCGACGACGCCCTGCCGGGTTTCCGGATGGACCGACGACCCGCGCGCCTTCCAGTATTCCGGCGCATCTCCGGATGCTTCAACGGACGCTGGGCGAATGCGCCATGTTTCGCACACCGGAAAAAACAAACGGCGGGCCATCCAGGCCCGCCGTTTTCCTTCCGTGGGTGAAACTCCGTTGCGATAAACGTTGCCAACCGTTATCCGGATGACCGCAGTATGCCGCGGCTGTGTGACAGTTTCAGAACGCCACTTCGCCGAACACGCCGATCTCGTTGGTCTTCACGTTCTGCACGTGCGGCGGCACCGGGGTGCCGACCGACTTGTCGGCCTTCTCGTGCTTCCACACACCGGCCAGCTTGAAGCCCTTGGTCACCTGGTACTCGACACCGGCGTTGTAGTAGACATCCTTGTTGGCGCTGTCCAGGGTCTTGCTGAGCTTGGCGTTGTCGTAGCGGGCAAACAGACTCACGCCGTCGGCGATCGCCACGCTGCCCCACACCGAATAACCGTCCGACTTGTCGCTGAACGGGGTCAGCACGTTGTTCCAGTCCTTGGCGGTGAAGTACTCGGCACCGAGGCGGAACGCATCGCTGGCGTAGGCCACCATCAGGTTGCCGCGCTGTGCGGTGTTCGGTGCGCTGGTGGTTTCGGTCTCCTGACCGCGATGGCCGCTGTAGCCGCCGATCGCCACGATCATGTTCTCGAATGGCACGAAGCCGATACGGCCCTCGAAATCCACACCCTTGCTGCGACCCGGGTTCTTGTAGCCATTGCCGTTGACCACCGACACCGCGTAGTTGAACGACTTGCTGGCACCGATGTCGCCACCCAGGTGCAGGCCCCAGTCGGCCGAGTTGCCGTACTTCAGGCGATCGGTCAGGGTCGGCTCGACATAGCGGAAGCCGTAGTACTTCTCGGCGAACGGGATCCACGGCATGTCGGCCGAACCGACGCGGAACACGGCCGCCTGGTCGAACTTCGCCTGCAGGTAGGCCTTCTTGACGAACAGGTTGGTTTCACCGTCGTTGCTGACGTAGTTGAAGTCGGTGGTGAGGTTGGCCGACCACACGTCGTTGAACTTGTGGTCGACGCCGAGGTAGAAGCGCTTCACGTCCAGACCGAGGCCGGATGCGCTGGTCTTGCCCGTGTCGCTGTTCTTCTGGTCGATGCCGGTGAAGTCGAAATACATCTTGCCGGACAGCGTGGTGTTGTTGATCGCCTTCTCCAGTGCCGCGAGCTTCTTGTCGCTGGCCGCCGTCACATTGGTGGCTTTCTCCACCGCCTGGCCGGTGCTGACGTTGATGTCGGACTGGGCATCGGTGCGCTGCTCCAGTGCATCCACCTTGGCCTGCAGCGCAGCCAGCTGCGCCTTCAGCAACTCGACTTCGCTGCTGCTGACGACTTGCTGTGCCGGCGCAGCGGCGGCCGTGAAACTGGTAACGCCGAGGCCGGCGACGATCGCCAACGCAATCAATTTGAAACGCATGTAATTCTCCGCAAGTTGGGTTGGATACATATCGACTGCCCCTCGATCCGACGGCCGGCTAGCGATTCGTTAACAAGTCTGCCGAGGCTTTTTTACGACTGGATGCATCTTTCGTGACAAATTCGAGACAGCGCGCAACGAAGGCACTCGATGCGCCGACATGGGTGACTGAACCTGCGTCGCGGACGGAGACCATCGGCAGCAGCTGCTGCGCCTCGCATGGCCAGAGGTTTCCGCGATTTTCGGACCGTCATGGTGGACGTGATCAGCGGTTGTTCCGATGCTGAATGCGATGCCCCGCAGAAAATCGCAGCTGTGCTGCCGGCCGCACCTTCGACAGCCACGAGGTACCTTCGGCGCTGTACGATGCCAGACGCACCGCCAAGCTGTTCTGCGGCGTGGTCAACCGCTGGCTTCCTGGAGCTGTTCGAACAGGCACACAGGGGCCTCGACGCGGCCAGAACTGCGGGTGCGGCGGGCGCTCCGTCAGCGGCAGATGACAATTCGCGTGGACTGTCATCTGTCTGAAACATTCATTTCATCCAATAGCAACACGAAGGACCTGAAATGGCGTGGTCGCATCCGACTTCCCCCCAAGGAGCTACCGTGTTGACCCTCAACAAAAACCCGATTCGATTTGTCGCCGTCGCCGCGCTCGTCGTGGCCTCGACATTCGGCGTGTCCGCGCAAGCCACCGACATCACCGGCGCCGGTTCCAGCTTCGTCTATCCGGTCATGTCCAAGTGGTCGGCCGCCTACGCCGAGAAGACCGGCAACCACCTCAACTACCAGTCGGTCGGTTCCGGCGCCGGCATCGCGCAGATCAAGGAAGGCACGATCGACTTCGGCGCCTCCGACGCGCCGATGAAGGCCGAGGACCTGCAGAAATTCGGTCTGGGCCAGTTTCCGATCGTGGTCGGCGGCATCGTGCCGGTGGTCAACATTGCCGGTGTGCGGGCCGACCAGATCAAGCTGGACGGCACCACCCTGGCCGACATCTTCCTGGGCAAGATCAGCAACTGGAACGACCCGAAGATCGCCGCACTGAACGCCGGCCTGAGCCTGCCCGCCGGCAAGATCACCGTGGTGCATCGTTCGGACGGTTCGGGCACCTCGTTCAACTTCACCAATTACCTGTCCAAGGTCAACCCGACCTGGGCCAGCCAGGTCAAGTTCGGCACCGCCGTGGAATGGCCGACCGGCGTGGGCGGCAAGGGCAACGAAGGCGTGTCGCAGTACGTTCGCCAGATCAAGGGCTCGATCGGCTACGTCGAATACGCCTACGCGGTGAAGAACAAGCTCGCCTGGGTCGACCTGAAGAACGCCAGCGGCAACTTCATGAAGCCCAGCGCCGATGCCTTCGCCGCGGCCGCTGCCACCGCCGACTGGGCCAGCGCCAAGGACTTCAACCTGATCATGACCAATGCACCGGGCGCGCAGGCGTGGCCGATCACCGCCACCACCTGGATGATCATGTACAAGACGCCGAAGAACGCCAACAACAGCAAGGTCGCCTTCGACTTCTTCAAGTTCGCGCTGGAACATGGCCAGCAGTCCGCCAGCGAGCTGGACTACGTGCCGCTGCCGAATGCACTGGTCAGCAGGATCGAGGCGTACTGGGCATCCGAGTTCAAGCACTGATCGTTTAACCGAACGGTGGGATCTCCCCACCGTTCGCCCTGAGCGTAGACCCGCAGGGTTGAAGTCGAAGGGCAGCCCTTCGACTTCGCTGCGCTACGCTCAGGGCGAACGGTCAATGAAAATTTCGCAAACCGAACCATAGAGTTCTCATGCCCGTTGCCACCCCCACCGACATCCTCGAACAGCGCAGCCGCCGCGACGTCCGTCACGAGCGGCTGTTCCGCTGGCTGTTGAAGGGCTGCGCGCTGATCGTGCTGGCGGCCCTGCTCGGTGCCGCCGGCGCCACGCTGTGGGGCGGTCGCGACGCATTCGCCACGTTCGGCTGGCACTTCCTGGTCAGTTCGTCATGGGACCCGGGCAACGATGTCTACGGCGCACTGGTACCGGTCTACGGCACCATCGTCACTTCGTTCATCGCGCTGCTGATCGCGGTACCGATCAGCTTCGGCATCGCACTCTACCTTTCCGAGGTGGCACCGACCTGGCTGCGCACGCCGGTCGCCTCGGCGATCGAATTGCTCGCCGGCATCCCCTCGATCATCTACGGCATGTGGGGCCTGTTCGTCTTCGCCCCGTTCTTCGCCAACCACATCAAGCCGTGGCTGACCAACAACCTTGGCAACAAGCCCGACGACGGCAAGCTGTCGTGGGTGGCCGAACACGTGCCATTCGTGGGCAAGCTGTTCGGCAGCGACTATCCGTTCGGCGCCAGCATCCTGGTCGCCGGCATCGTGCTGGCGATCATGGTCATCCCGTTCATTTCCTCGGTGATGCGCGAGGTGTTCCAGACCGTGCCGACGCGCTTGAAGGAATCGGCCTATGCGCTGGGCTCCAGCACCTGGGAGGTGTCGTGGGACATCGTGCTGCCGTACACCCGCTCGGCGGTGATCGGCGGCATCTTCCTCGGCCTCGGCCGCGCGCTGGGCGAGACGATGGCAGTAACCTTCGTGCTGGGCAACGCGATGCAGCTGTCCGCGTCGCTGCTCGATCCCGGTACCTCGATCGCCTCGACCATCGCCAACCAGTTCAGCGAAGCCTCCGGCCTGCAGAAGTCCTCGCTGATGGCGCTGGCGTTCCTGCTGTTCGTGGTCACCTTCATCGTGCTGCTGATCGCGCGACTGATGTTACGCCGGCTGGCCAGCAAGGAAGGCCGCTGATGAATCGCATCATCACCCTCGCCGTTGCTGCAGGAGCCCGCTCGCGGGCGATGCTTTTGCGAATCCCAAATCCCGAATTCCGAATCCCGGCACAAAAGCATCGCCCGCAAGCGGGCTCCTACGGGTTGCCTGGGGCCAGCGCATGAATACCTTGTACTTGCGCCGCCGTATCACCAACGCACTGGCGATGACGCTGAGCATGCTGGCCACCCTGGTCGGCCTGGCGTTCCTGGCCTGGATCCTGTGGGAAACCCTGCGCCAGGGCATCAGCGCGCTGGATCTGAAACTGTTCACGAAAATCACCGCCTATGGCGAGGACGGCGGCCTCGCCAACGCGATGGTCGGCAGCCTGGTGATCAACTTCATCGGCATCGCGATCGCCACCCCGATCGGCGTGCTCGCCGGCACCTGGCTGGCGGAATACGCGAACCGTACCAAGCTGGGCGAATCGATCCGCTTCCTCAACGACATCCTGCTGTCGGCACCGTCGATCGTGATGGGCCTGTTCGTCTACACCATCATCGTGCTGCCGAGCACCGCCCTCACCCATGGCTCGACCACGTTCTCCGGTTTCGCCGGCGGCGTGGCGCTGGCCCTGATCGCGCTGCCGGTGATCGTGCGCACCACCGACGAGATGCTGCGGCTGGTGCCGTCCACCCTGCGCGAAGCGGCGCTGTCACTGGGCGTGCCGCAGTGGAAGCTGACCCTGCAGATCCTGATCCGCGCGGCGCGTTCGGGCATCATCACCGGCGTGCTGCTGGCGCTGGCGCGGATCAGCGGCGAGACGGCACCGCTGTTGTTCACCGCCTTCGGCAACAACTATATGGCGATCAACCCGATCGAGAAGATGTCCAGCCTGCCGCAGATCATCTACCAGTACGCCAACGATCCGGGCGACGCGATGCATGCGCTGGCCTGGGCCGGCGCGTTCGTGATCACCATGTTCGTGCTGCTGCTCAGCCTCGGCTCGCGCCTGATCCTTTCTCGCACCAAGGTGTCCCATGACTGATTCCGCAATCGCCACCAACCCGACGCCGGTGGCGGCCGCAGCGGCGGTGCCTCCCAAGCTCGCCGTGCGCGACCTGCACTTCTACTACAACGGTTTCCATGCGCTGAAAGGCATCGACATGGACATCCCTTCGATGCAGGTCACCGCGATCATCGGTCCGTCCGGCTGCGGCAAGTCGACCCTGCTGCGCATCTTCAACCGGATCTACGCGATCTATCCGAAGCTGGAGGCGAAAGGTTCGATCGAGCTGGACGGCGAGAATATCCTCGACCCCAGCTATTCGATGAACCGCCTGCGCAGCAAGATCGGCATGGTGTTCCAGAAGCCGGTGCCGTTCCCGATGACCATTTTCGAGAACGTCGCCTACGGCATCCGCCACCACGAGAAACTGCCGAAGGCGGAGATGGAGAACCGCGTCGAGCAGGCGCTGCGCAGTTCCGCGCTGTGGAACGAGGTGAAGGACAAGCTGAAGCAGAATGCGCTCGGCCTCTCCGGCGGCCAGCAGCAGCGTCTGTGCATCGCCCGCGCGATCGCGCTGAAGCCGGAAGTATTGCTGCTGGACGAGCCCACCTCGGCGCTCGACCCGATCGCCACCGGCCGCATCGAGCAACTGGTGGAAGAACTGAAAAGCCAGTTCACCATCGTCATCGTCACCCACAACATGCAGCAGGCCGCGCGCGTCTCCGACCTCACTGCCTTCATGTATCTGGGCGAACTGATCGAGTTCGCCCAGACCGAAAAGATCTTCACCAAACCGGACAAGAAGCAGACCGAGGACTACATCACCGGTCGCTTCGGCTAATCAATGACTCCCCTCTCCCGCGGCGACCGCAGGGAGAGGGAAACAGAACAGAGGCATCGCATGACCACCGACAAAGACCACATCATCAAGAGTTACGATACCGAACTGACCCGGCTGACCGGCGAAATCGTGCGCATGGGCGAGTTGTCGGTGAAGCAGCTGGAGGCGGCGATCGACGTGGTCGAGCGCCGCGACGAACGCGCCGCCCAGCGCGTGGTCGACAACGACGACACGATCGACCGGATGGAGCAGGATGTCAGCCACGATGTCGTGCGCCTGCTGGCCTTGCGCGCGCCGATGGCGGGCGATCTGCGCAACGTGTTTGCCGCGCTGCGCATCGCGGCCGATATCGAGCGCATCGGCGACTACGCCGCCAACGTGGCCAAGCGCGCGATTCCGCTGTCGATGGTGGCGCCGGTGCGACCGGCCGCCGGCCTCGAACATCTGGCCACACTGGCCGCGACCGGGGTGCGCGACGTCCTCGCCGCCTACCAGGATCGCGACGCCGAACGCGCCCACGCGGTATGGCAGAACGACACCGTGCTGGACGAGGCCTACACCGGCTACTTCCGGCAACTGCTGACCTACATGATGGAAGACCCGCGCAACATCACCCCATGCACGCATCTGCTGTTCATGGCCAAGAACATCGAGCGCATCGGCGACCACGCGACCAACATCGCCGAAAACGTGTGGTTCCAGGTCACCGGAGAACCTCTGCAGGCACCACGCAGGAAGCTCGACGAAACGGCCAGCGCGGATTTTTCAGGGCTACCGGTCAAGCCGGACAGGCCCTGATCAACCTCGCTCCTGGCGGATGACCGTCGGCAGGAACAGCGTCACGCGCAGACCGCCACCCTCGCGGTTTGTCAGCGCGATGCGCCCGCCATGGGCCTCGGTGATTTCCCGCGCCAGCGCCAGCCCCAGGCCGGTGCCGGAACGCTTGGTCGAATAGAACGGCAGCAAGGCCTGCGAAAGCACCGTCTCGCTCATGCCGGGGCCGCGGTCGGCCACCTCGATGCGCACCTCGCTGGCCGCTTCCACGATGGACAGGGTGACCTCATCGTCCGCGCCACCGGCCTCGTGCGCGTTCTTGACCAGGTTGATCAGTACCTGCTCGATCTGTGCCGCATCGAACCGCGCCGGCCGCTTCGGCATCGATCCGGTGAACCGGTACCGGCAATGCAGCGCCAGGCCATCGAGGAACGCCGGCCACTCCACGTTCGCCAGTTGCGGCGTCGGCAGCTTGGCGAAACTGGCGTAGCCGGCGATGAAGCCGTGCAGATGGCGTGCGCGTTCACCGATGGTGGCGAATACGCTGGGCAGCCGTTCGACGTCGCCGCGCCGCGCCAGCTCGGCACCGGAATGCGCCAGCGAGGAGATCGGCGCCAGTGAGTTGTTGAGCTCGTGGCTGATCACCCGGATCACCCGTTTCCAGGTCGCCACCTCCTGCCTCGACAGCTCGCGCGTCATGCGCCGGAACGACTGCAGCCGGTGCGGCCGGCCCTGCAGCCGGAACGCGCGCTGTGACAGGTGGAACGTTTCCTCGCTGCCATCCATCTCCACCGTGAGCAGCGCGTCTTCGCCGCTGTCGACGGCTTGCCGCAGCAAGTCCGGCGCGCCGGCCAGCAGTTCGGCGAAGTCGAGCCCGATCAGGCTGCGACCCTCGTTGAACAGGTGCCGCGAGGCGATGTTGGCATAGGCGACCCGGCCGCTGGCGTCGGTCAGCACCAGCGCCACCGGTGTGTTCTGCACCACCGTGTCCAGCAGCAATTCGCGCTGGGCCAGGTGCTGGCGCTGCTCGCGCAAGGTATGGCCCAGGTCGTTGTGCATGCGGATCAGCTCGCCCAGCTCGTCGCGGCGACTGGCCGAGATCGAGAAACTGAAATCGCCATCGCGATAGCTGGCCACCGCGCCTTCCAGTGCACGCAGCAGGCGGCTGACCGGGGCCATCGCGCGACCCGCCAGCCAGATCGCCGCAAGCAACAGCAGCACCAGCCCGATCGCCAGCGCGGTGTAGATATCCAGATGCGGCATGGGCGCCGGTTTGGCCGGCAGGATCGTCGCATCGGCTTTTGCGGTCAGCAGCTCATGCAGCCATGCCAGCGTCTGCGGCAACGGCCACTCGGTGACTCCGGCGTAGATCAGTGCACCAGCCACGCCGGCCGCCAGCAGCAGCAGGCTCAGTCGCGCGCGCAGCGAGTTCAGCAGCAGCCACATGCTTCACGGCCTCCCATCCCGAGCCAACTGCTCAGTGGCATGCGGGATCTCTCGGATCCACCGCGCAGTCCACCGGCGGCCGTCCGTTCTGCCATGGCCGCGGCTTGCCCATCACGGCCGCCTTGTCATTGGCCTCGGGCGGTGGCGCATAGGCCGGGCCACGGGTGACCGGCTGCTTGAAATGGAATGGGCTGTGATCGGTGCTCCCGCTGCCCGGCAGCGAGTGATCGGTCCGATACGTCGATGAACTGGCCGCAGGCGGTACCGCGTCCCAGCGATCGTTCTGCGTCGTCTGGCCCGGCGCGGCGGTCTGGGCGGCGAGCCCGCCGGCAAACAGCACGGCGCAAGCCATCAGCGAACCTCGGAAAACCATGTTGCACCTCCTCCGTTTCGATGGTCCATCTTTGTACCTCGGGGGCGGTGCGACAAGTGCTCGAGCTCAGCTCGCTGTCGCCAGCCCGTAACGCTCCATCCGCCGGTACAACGCCTGCCGCGACAGGCCGAGCTGGCGTGCCGCGCGGCTGACCACGCCGCCGGCCTGTTGCAAGGCGTCCTCCACCACTTCGCGGCTGGGCTCGTCGAGATCGCGGTTGGCGATCGAGACATGGTGCGGCAGGTTGAGCAACTCCGGCGTGATCGGATTGCCGCCGGCCAGCAGGGCGGCGCGCTCGATCGCGTTCTTGAGTTCGCGCACGTTGCCCGGCCACGGATAGCCGAGCAGGGCCTCGCGTGCGGCGTCGCCCAGCTCGGCGCGACCGCTCAGGAAAAATTCGGCCAGCGGCAGGATGTCGTCGTTGCGTTCGGCCAGCGGCGGCAGGTTCACCTCGATCACGTTGAGCCGGTAGTACAGATCCTCGCGGAACGTGCCGGCGCGGATCATCGCCTTGAGGTCGGCATTGGTCGCGCTGAGCACGCGCACCTTGGCCTGGCGCGTCTTGCCGGAGCCGAGCCGCTCGAACTGACCGGTTTCCAGCACCCGCAGCAGCTTCATCTGGCCCGGCAGCGGCAGGTTGCCGATCTCGTCGAGGAACAGCGTGCCGCCGTCGGCCAGTTCGAAGCGCCCCTCGCGCGCCTTGTTCGCGCCGGTGTAGGCGCCGGCCTCGGCGCCGAACAGTTCCGCCTCGATCAGTTCGCCTGGCAGCGCGCCGCAATTGACCGCGATGAACGGGCCGCGCGAGACCGCCGAGTTCGCATGCATGATCGTGGCGATGCGCTCCTTGCCGGTGCCGTTGGGGCCGGTGATCAAGGCCGACACGTCCGAGCGGGCAATCTGGCAGGCCAGATCCAGCGTGCGCGCCATCGCCTCGGAAGCGAACACCAGGCCGTCCAGGTCGTACTTCTTCTGCAGCGCCTCGCGACGCTGGCGGCGCTCGCGCCGGCTGCGGCTGATCTCGCGACTGGATTCGGACAGCTCCAGCAGGTTCTCCACCGTGGCCAGCAGCTTGTTGTCGTCCCACGGCTTGGCCAGGTAATCGGCCGCGCCGGCCTTGACCAGTTCCACCGCGGTCTCCAGGTGCGTCCACGCGGTGAGCAGGATGACTGGCAAGTCCGGGTGGCGTTCGCGAATCGCACGGAACAGCACCACGCCCTCCTTGCCCGAGGTGGTGTCGGCGGTGAAGTTCATGTCCTGGATCACCACGTCGACCGCCTCGCGCTCCAGCACCGCCAGCCCCTGCTCCGGGGTCAGCGCCGTCAGCGGGCGGATCTCGTGCAGCGACAAGGCCAGCGACAGCGCCTCGCCCACGGACGGGTTGTCATCGATGATCAGTACGGTACGGGTCATTCGTTTTCTGCACATGTGGACATGGATGCTTCTCCTGCCCGCAAGGTTGCCATGACTAATGAACTATTGTGCTAATTCCCCATGAGGCGAGCTGCCGCCGCGGGGCGACCGCGGCGGCAACGGCGCTCAGATCGCCACCGGATGCGCCGCCGCCGTGCCGGCCTTCACCGCTGCAATCCAGTGGTCGACCCGGGTTTCCAGCACGTCCAGCGGCAGCGCACCGCCGCTGAGGATCTCGTCGTGGAAGGCGCGAATGTCGAACTGGTCGCCCAGCGCCTTTTCCGCCCGCGCACGCAGTTCGAGGATCTTCAGCTCGCCGGTCTTGTAGGCCAGCGCCTGGCCCGGCCAGGTGATGTAGCGATCCGTCTCGGCCTGCACGTCCGGCTCGTCCTCGCTGGAATGGGCGTGGAAGAAGTCGACCATCTGCTGGCGCGTCCAGTGCTTGTAGTGCACGCCGGTATCCAGCACCAGCCGGTCGGCGCGCAGCAGTTCGTCCGAGAGGCGGCCGTAGTCGGACAGCGGGTCCTTGTAGAAGCCGACTTCCTTGCCCAGCTGTTCGGCATACAGCGCCCAGCCCTCGATGTACGCGGTGTAGCCGGCCTGCTGGCGGAACGGCGGCAGCTTGGGCAGCGTCTGCGCGATCGAGATCTGCAGGTGATGGCCGGGAATGCCTTCGTGATACGCGGTCGACTCGATGGTCAGGATGCTGCGGTTGGCGAAGTCGCCGGTGTTGACGAAGATCTGCCCGGGCCGCGAACCGTCGGGCGTGCCGGGATGGTATTCGGCTGCCGCAGCCTCCTTCTCGCGGAACTTCTCCACCGGCATCACCACCACCTTGGTCTTCGGCAGCAGGCCGAACAGCTTCGGCAGCTCCGGCTCCATGCCCGCGATGAAGCCGCGATAGCGGTCGAGGATGTCCTCGCGCGAGGTCGCGTGCGTCTTCGGGTTGGTCTTCAGCGAGGCGCGAAAGCTGGCCAGATCCTTGTAGCCCTGCGCTTGGGCGATCTTCGTCATCTCGCCCTCGATGCGCTTGACCTCCGCCAGGCCGATCTGGTGGATCTGTTCAGGCGTCTCGTTGGTCGTGGTCATCTGCTCGACGTCGTAGCGATAGATCGCATCGCCGTTCGGCAGGTCCCACGCGCCCGGCTGGCTGCGCCCGTGCGGTGCGTAATCGTCGGCCACGAACTTGCCCAGCTTCGCGTAGGCCGGGCGGACATCGTCGTCGATCGCGGCGAGGATGGCATCATGCAGGCGCTTCTGGTCCGCCGCCGAGACCGACTTCGGGAAATGCTTCAGCGGCTCGGCGAACACGCTGTCCATGCCGGCAGGTTTCTCGATGCTGCCGATCTGCGCGACGACTTTTTCCAGCAGATACTTCGGCGGCATCATCTTGTCGGCCATGCCTTGCCGCGCCACCGCGGTCACTTGGTCGAACAGCCTGGGCACCGCCTTCAGGCGCGCCAGGTAGTCATCGTATTCCTTCGTGTTGTCGAACGGGATCGAGCTGACGAAGCCCGCCAGCGCGATGTGCACGCCGCTCATCTGGTCCAGCGGCATCTCATTGAGCTTGAGCTGGTAGCCGCGCAACTGGTCCTTCAGCTGGCGCACCATCAGCTGCTGGTTGAGCTTGTCGCTGTCCGCGAAACCACTGGTGTCGATCGCCTCGAAACGCTTGAGGAAATCCTCGGTCGCCCGCCGGTCGGCCGCCTGGTGCGCCAGCGAGGCATCCGTCCAGCGGTCGTTGTAGCGCAGGTCGCCCAGCGTGGTGGCGAACTCCGGGCTGTTCTTCAGGTTGTACTGCCACTGCTCGGCCAGCAGCGCGTTCAGCGCCGCCACCCGGCTCGCCACATCCACTTTCGCGGCGGGCTGCGTCGCCAGGGCAGCATGCGCCACACCCGAAGCAATGGTCACCGAGCCCAGCAGGGCCGCACAGATCAGCAATGGCAAGGCTTTCATCAACACAGGATCCTTGAGTTGTAGGAGGGGTACGGACCCCATGATTGTGCACGTCGCCAGCCGCGCCCTCCCGTGCCAGATAGCACGGTTCTTACACCGACCGCGTCGCCACCACCGGCGGCACCGCCGCCGCGCGCAACGCCGGGCCCAGCACCGCCAGCTGACCCAGACCCCACAGCGCCAGCGCGCCAATCGGCAGGTAATACAGCGGCAGGCGCGGCAGCTCGTAGAACTTCATCAGCGTGATATTGAGCGCAAACGCCAGCACCATCCCCAGCACGATGCCGCCGGTGACGATCAGCAGGTTCTCGGTCTGGAAATAGCGCAGGATGTCGCGCCGGGTGGCGCCGATGGCGCGGCGGATACCGATCTGCCGGCGCCGCTGCTGCACCCAGAAGCTGGCCAGGCCGACGATGCCCAGAGCGGTGACCAGCAGCATGGCGGTGATCACGCCGACCAGGATGCCGGCCATGGTGCGGTCTTGCTCGAAAAATTTTTCGCGCAGGCTGGCCACGCTCTGGCTGGCGGTGGTGTCCAGCACCGCGTCAGGTGCGATTCTGGCGATGGCCACGCGCGCGTCACGAAGCACGCGCGGCAATTGCTCGGGCGACGCGCGCAAAAGGTAGGTGCCGGCGAAATGCGCGCCGGGCTGGGACGGCACGAACACCGACCAATCGATGGTGGAAGGGCCGCCCTCGCCTGGAGATGGCCGCGCCAGATTCGCCACCACGCCAGCCACCCGGAAATGGGGCTTGCCAACCCAGAACTCCTTGCCGAGCGGATCGACACCGGGCCACGCGTGATCGGCTAGCGACTGCGTAATCCATACCAGCGCATCGTCGGGCACGAAGTGAACCACGGGCTGATAGTCACCTTCCTGCGGTGCGCGTCCCGCGATCAGGTGAACGCCGAGCGCCTTGAAGCTACCCGGCCCGCCCGAGTAGAAATTCACCACGCCGGCAAATTGCTTGCCCTCGGCATCCGTGGTGATGCCGGCGTTGTTGGGAGAACCGCTGAACGGGACGGCGCTGATCACGCTGACCGATTGCATGCCTGGGATCTTGGCCAGGCCGTTGAGCACGCGGGCATTGAGATCGACGCCCCGGTCCTCATCAAAGCCGGTGAGCTTGATGGCAGCCAGTGCGCCCTCATCGACGCCGCTGTGGATATGGCTCAGCTGCACCCGGTTGACAATCAGGAAGCAGGCGTTGCAAAGCACGGCGCAGGCCAACGCGATTTCCATGGAGATCAGAAAGGTTGCAAGACGATGCTTGCGCAGGGCGGCGAAAATGGGGCGGATCTGCATGACAAGTGTCCTCAAGTGATCTTCAGCTGCAGGCCGGGCGCCATGCGGCTGGCGCGCAGCGCAGGCAGCAACCCGGCCAGCAGGCTGGCGGCGATCGCCAGCGCAAACGTGAGCAGGAACATCGCCGTATCCAGGTGCACCAGGTCGGCATAGGCCACCGGCTGGCGACGCACCAGCCACAGTCCCAGCAGGGTGAGCAGCAGACCGCCGATACCGCCCAGCAAACCGATCAATCCCGCTTCGAACAGGCACTGCGCCAGTACCGCCGCACGACTGGCACCCAACGCACGCCGCACCCCGATCTCGCCGGCACGGCGCAGGAACTTCGCCAACAGCAGGCCTACGGTGTTGAACAGGCAGATCAGCAGAAACGCGAAGGCCGCCCACATCTGCAGGCGCACATCGCTGGGTACCACGTGATTGAAGTCCAGCCATCCCATCAGGCTGCGCAGTTGCGTGTTGTCGGCGCGAGCGAAACGACCGAGCGATTTCTGCTGGGCGGCATAGTCGGCCACGAATTGACGATAGCTGCGAACCCTGGCGGCGCTGTCCAGTTGCACCCATAGCGTCATCCACACACAAGGGGATGTCTGCAGGGTCCCAGTACTTTTTGGCATGCTCCAGCAGGTAAAGAAGGTGAAGCCGGCAGGATTGATATCCGACGAACTGCTGAACGGCATGAAAACATCCTCCGGACGGCCGTAGAAGTCGCCGGTCTGACCTTCGGCGAAGCGCCCGCCGGCCACGTCATAGAATTGCGGCGACGGGCGCCATGCATCCAGCACGCCGATGATGCGCACATCCGAGTCTTTCAGCCGGAGCGTGCGACCCACACTGTCGGCGCCGTTGAACAGCTTGTTGTTGAGGTCCGAGGAGATGACTGCGACCCGCGCGCGGCTTGCATCGTCCTGCTCCGACCAACCATGGCCGTAGCGAAACGGTACATCGAACATCGGAAAAAATTCGCTGGTGGTGGAAAGCACCTGCGCCATCAGCGGCGGCAGGTTCACCTGCGGTGCGGTCAGCTTCAGCTGACCGTGCGCGATCAGCGCCTGCCGATCAGCGCGATGCGCACTCCACAAATCCACCGCCGACCGGTAATCCATCATGTCGTAGGGCAGCGACGGCCCATCCGAATAAGGATTCGGGTCGACCTGCGGATAGAACAGGGTGCCGCTGCGCGTGGGCACCGGGTCACCGGACAACAGGCGCATCACCGTCAACGTGGTCATGCTGGCGCCGATGCCCACCGCGATGGCGACGATCATCAGCGCGGTCAGCATCCTGTTGCGCTTGAGGCTGCGCAGCGCGAGGTCGAGGTAGTAACCGAACATCACGTCACTCCTTCGGAGTAGGAAATAAAGAATGGGAAAAGCACTGGCACTCCAGCCATGCCCCTTTCCCGGCTTGCTGCCTCGGGACCGGAGACCCGATGACGCGAGTTGAGCGCGGCTCAGCGCCCGCGTATGCTTTCCCCATGGTCATCACCGTCGAACAACTCACCGAAGCCGCGCTGTCGCTACCCAGCGACGCCAGGGCGTTGCTGGCCGACCGGCTGGTGGAGAGCCTCGATCCGGCACACGACCGGAAGATCCAGGAACTTTGGGCCGCCGAGGCGGCGCGTCGCCGCGATGAGGTTCGCAGCGGCGCGGTCGAACCCGTCGCAGGCCCCGAGGCTCTGGCGCGCGTGCAGCGCATCGTCACCCGATGACGTTCAGGTTTCACCCCGAGGCTCTGGCGGAGTTCGAGGGGGCGACACGCTACTACGCGGCCATACAAAACGAACTTGCGCAACGCTTCGTCAGCAGCGTGGAAATCGCCATCGAAGAGCTCGCCGAACAGCCCCTGGCCTTCGCCCTCATGGCGCACGACGTTCGCCGCTGCCTGACCCGTGTGTTCCCCTACGCGGTCCTGTACACCATCGAAGTGGATTACATCCTGATCGTGGCCGTGATGCATTGCCATCAGGAACCTGGCTATTGGCGGCATCGCACGACGCCCCAAACCTGAGTGGCCAATGCGGGAGGCCTGTGCCTTCCCGTTTCGTCCCGCTCCGCACGCTCTGTTCTCGACTCCCTGTTTCATCACACGCTCCTCGTCGCCACCACCGGCGGCACCGCCGCGGCGCGCAGCGCCGGGCCGAGCACGGCGAGTTGACCGATCAGCCACAGCCCGATCGCGCCGGCCGGGAAATAGATCGCCGGCAACCGCGGCAATTCGTAATGCAGCATAAGGAACAGGTTGATGGCGTAGGCCAGCAGCATGCCCAGCGCGATGCCGAGCGTGGCCAGCAGGAAGTTCTCGGTCTGGAAGTAGTGCAGGATGTCGGCGCGGGTGGCGCCCAGCGCGCGGCGCACGCCGATGGTGCGGCGGCGCTGACCGACCCAGAAGCTGGCAAGGCCCGCGATACCCAGCGCGGTGACGATCAGCAGCGCCACGATGACACCCACCAGCATGCCGGCCATGGCGCGATCGTTCTGAAAGGACTCATGACGCAGTTCGTCATACGTGCGTTGCTCCAGCACGATGCGATTCGGATCGAGGCGCTTGAGCGCAGCAAGGGCGAATTTCAGCACCTGCTCGCGATCCTGCGAGGTGGTGCGGATCAGGTAGCTTCCGCCCTCCGTCGCGGTCAGGCGTATCGGATACACGATGCTGTACTGGGCGCCCATCTGCAGCATGTTCGGCCGAGCCAGTTGCGCCATCACGCCGACCACCTGCAACGGTATGTCGTTGCCAACGTAGATGGTCTTGCCCAGCGCACTCTGCCCTGGCCACAGACGTACGGCGACTGCCTGGGCAACGATCACGGCGTGCGGCAGGTTTTTCATGTCGTTGCTATGCAGCGCGGGCATGGCGGTTTTCAGGTCGATCAGTTCATCGGGCTGAAAATCGCGTCCCGCAATGATTCGTACACCCAGCGTCGCCAGCAGGTTCTGGCCGTAGTAGCTCGCCACCTCGAGCGAGTTCTGCCGCTGGTGGGGGCGCAGCTTGATGCCGCTGTTGGACATGGCGTCGCCACTGAGCGGCAGCTGGTTTACCAGGGCCACCGCCTGCACTCCGGCGATCTGCTGCAGTGTCGCCAGATCGGTTTGCGCCTGGGCGTAGGCATCCGGTCGATCGCCGATATACGCAAACTTGATCTGCAGCAGATCGTGCTCGGCGATGCCGCTGGGAATATCCATGCGCTGCAGGCGTTGATGGATAAGAAACACCGCGTTGCACACGATGGCGCAGGTCAGCGCAATCTCCAGGATCAACAGCCATGCGGTGATCTTGTGTCGGCACAGGGTGGAGAGAATCGGTCGCAGTTCCATGTTTGCCTCTTGCTTCGATCGAAGCGGGTTTTCTTGAGGAGTGCGGCCATGGGTGGCCGCTTCCACGCACAAGGAAAGCGCACTAATTACTCTTCAGTTGCAGGCCGGGGGTGACGCGGCAGGCGCGCCAGGCCGGCAGCACCCCGGCCAGCAGGCTGGCACCCACCGCCAGCAGGAGTGTCATCAACAGCATCGCGCCATCCAGATGCGCCAGCGGCGCGTAGTCCGCCGGCTGTCGACGAACCAGCCACAGGCCGAGATACGCCAGCAGCAGGCCACCCAGGCCACCGGCCAGCCCGACCACGCCTGCTTCCACCAGCAACTGGCTGAACAGCGCACGCCGCGACGCGCCCAATGCGCGACGCACCCCCAGTTCGGCGGAACGACGCAGGAACTTGGCCAGCATCAGGCCCACCGTATTGACCAGACACACCAGCAGGAAACCCAGCGCCAGCCAGCTCTGCAATTGCACGTCGCCAGGCACCACCCGCTCGTAGTCCAGCCACTGCATCAGGTTGCGCAGGCGTACGTTGGGTGGACGCTGAAAACGGCCCAGCGTTTTTTGCTCCTGCGAGTAATGGACCAGAAACTGCCGGTATGCGGCTGCCTTGGCCGGTGTATCCAGTTGCACCCAGAACTGCAGCCACACGCAAGGTGCCGTGTGCGTCGCATCGTTGCCGCCATTGCCCCAGCAATCGGCGCCGCCGAGATGCGCCAGATGCAGATCCTGCGAGGTGGACAACGGCAGGTAGACGCCTTCGTCCGCGCCGTAGTTCTTCACGTTGAGATCATAGAAATGCGGATTCGGCCGCCAGTCGCCCAGTACGCCGATGATGCGCAAGGCATGGTTTTCCAGGCGCATGATGCGACCGGTACTGTCACGACCACCGAACAGCTTGTCGTTGAGCTTGCTGCTGATCACCACCACGGCGGCACTGGCGGCATCCTCGCTCGCGCCCCATGCATGGCCATACCGGAACGGTACGCCGAACATCGGAAAGAAATCGGCCGTGGTGTAACGCGCCGTCTGGTAAAACGGATCGAGGGCGGACTGCGCCGGCTGGATGGCCACCGAACCCCCTGTCATCAACGCCTGGCGATCCGCCCGCTTCGCCTGCAACAGGTTCATGCCGTCGATCCAGGTGACCTGATCCAGCGGCTCGGCCCGGGGCCGATAGCCAGTCATGTCGCGCGGGTCGAGCTGCGGCGCATACAAGGTGTTGCTCCTGCCCGGTAGCGGATCACCCGACAGCACATGCAGCACGGTCAGCGTGGTCATGCTGGCGCCGATGCCCAGCGCGATCGCCAGCACCATCAGCGCGGTAAGCGCCTTGTTGCGCCTGAGACTGCGCAGGGCCAGCTCAAAATAGTAGGCAAGCATTCGTGGTCCCCTCAACCAAAGTTGCCGTGTGGCCACGCGAGAACCCGCTCGCGGTCGATGTTCCCGCGATTCGTCCGTGCCGCCGGGAAAGGCATCGCCCGCGAGCGACCTCCTGCGAGTGATTGATACCTCACCATCACACGCTCCTCGTCGCCACCACCGGTGGCACCGCGGCAGCGCGCAATGCCGGGCCAAGCACCGCAAGTTGGCCAATCAGCCACAGCGCGATCGCGCCGACCGGAAAGTAGATCGCCGGCAGCCGCGGCAGCTCGTAGTGCGTCATCAGGAACAGGTTGATCGCGTAGGCCAGCACCATGCCCAGCGCGATGCCGAGCGTGGCCAACAGGAAGTTCTCGGTCTGGAAGTAATGCAGGATGTTGGCGCGGGTGGCGCCCAGCGCGCGGCGCACGCCGATGGTGCGACGGCGCTGCGCCACCCAGAAACTGGCCAGGCCCACGATGCCCAACGCGGTCACGATGAGCAGTGCGACGATGACCCAGACCAGCATGCCGGCCATCGCGCGGTCGTCCTGGAAGAATTTCCTGCGCACATCATCGAAGCTGCGTTTGGTGGTGACCACCCGCGCCGAGTCGACCTTCTTCAAGGCCGCCAACGCCGCCGCCAGCACGTGGGCGCGATCCTGCGGCCGGGTTCGGATCAGGTAACTCTGATCCTTGCTTGCACCCATGCGCAGCGGCACGACCATGGTGTACTGCGCCGTGTTGATGTCGTAGGCATTCGGTCGTGCCAGGCTGTCCAGCACGCCTACCACGCGCAGCCCCACGGTCGGCGTGAGATAGATGAGGCGGCCCAGCGGGTTCTGTCCCGGCCACAGGCGCCGTGCGAGGGTCTGCGTAATCAATGTCACGTGTGGCAGGCCCTTGGCATCACCGGTGCCGAGCGCCTTCATCGCTGCTTCCACGTCGACGAAATCATCCGGCTGCAAATCGCGCCCGGCGATCAGGCGCGTACCCAGCGTGTTCGACAGGTTCTCGCCGAAATAGGTCGTGGCACTTAGCGTGCGCTGCGGCTGGGCAGGATCGAGCCGGATGTTGCCATTCGAGGAAGAATTGCCGAATGGCACCTGATTGGACGACGCAACCGAGATCACCCCGGGTACCTGCCTGAGCGTGGCGATATCCTCTGCCATCCGCGCATAGGGGTTGGCCGGCGTCGTGACATCGGCCACCTGGATCTGCAACAGCTCGTGCTCGGCGACGCCGCTGGGCATATCCATCCGTTGCAGGCGCTGGCCGATCAGGAACACCGCGTTGCAGACAATGGCGCAAGTCAGCGCTATCTCCAGGATCAACAGCCACGCGGTGAGCTTGTGCCGCCGCAATGTCGAGAGAATCGGAAGAATGTCCATGCTCGCCTCAGTTGCTCTTCAGTTGCAGCGCCGGTGCGACCTGGCAGGCGCGCCAAGCGGGCAGCAGGCCCGCCAGCAAGGTGGCGCCGACCGCCAGAGCGAAGGTGATGAACAGCATGCTCAGGTCCAGATGCGCCAGGGCCGCGTAGTCCGAAGGACGCTGCCGCACCAGCCACAACCCGAACAACGCCAGCAGCAGACCACCGACGCCGCCGACCAGGCCGACCACACCCGACTCGATCAGCAACTGCGCGAACAGCGCCCGCTTCGATGCACCCAGCGCGCGACGCACGCCCAGTTCGGCGGCGCGGCGCATGAACTTGGCCAGCATCAGTCCTACCGTGTTGACCAGGCATACCAGCAGGAAGCCGAACGCCAGTCCGGTCTGCAGACGCACGTCGCCCGGCACCACCATCTGATAGTCGAGCCACTGCATCACGTTGCGCAGGCGCACATTCGGCGCACGCTGGAAGCGCCCCAGCGCCTTCTGTTCCTGTGAGTAATGCACCAGGAATTCCTTGTAGGCCGCCGCCTTGGTCGGCGTATCCAGTTGCACCCAGAACTGCAGCCACACGCAATCGTCGGATGGCAGGATGTTGCCGACGCCGCCACCGCCGTTGCCCCAGCAGTCGGTCGAGCCATTGCGATCCAGGCGCAAGTCCAGCATGGTCTGCAAAGGCAGGAACACCTGCTCGCCATAGTCGTAGCTGCCGGTATTCAGGTCATAGAAGTGCGGGTTGGGCCGCCACTTGTCGAGCACCCCCACGATGCGCCAGTCCACCCCGGCCATGCGCACGATGCGCCCCACGCTGTCGGCGCCTCCGAACAGCTTGTCGTTGAGCGAGCGCGCGATCACGACCTCGCGTACCTTGGCCTCGCCATCGGCTTCCGTCCAGGCGTGCCCGAACAAAAACGGTGCATCGAACATCGGGAAGAAATCCGGTGTGGTATAGCGTGCCTCCACGTAGAACGGATCCAAGTCGGTCTTCTGCGGGTCCAGCGGCACCGAGCCCCCGCTCATCAGCGCCTGATGATCCGCGCGCCCGGCATGCAGCAGGTTCAGTCCGTCGATCAGGGTGACCTGCTCCGGTGGCTCCTTGTTCGGCTGCATGCCCTTGAGATCCTGCGGATCGATCTGCGGGTAATAGATTAGTGCGCTCTTCCCCGGCAGCGGATCGCCCGACAGCACATGCAGTACGGTGAGCATGGTCATGCTGGCGCCGATGCCCAGCGCGATCGCCAGCACCATCAGCGCGGTGAGCGACTTGTTGCGCTTCAGGCTGCGCAGAGCCAGGTCGAGGTAGTAACCGAACATTCCGTCCTCCTGAATATTGCTCCCCTCCCCCATCGGGGGAGGGGCAGGGGGAGAGGGTTCGGCCAGCGCACAACGCTGCGCTTCGAACGTACCCTCTCCCGCCCTCTGGGCACCCTCCCCGAAGGGGGAGGGAAAAAACATTCACGTCGCTCTTGTCGCCACCACGGGCGGCACGTGCGACGCACGCCGTGCCGGCCCCCATACCGCGAACTGGCCCAGCGCCAGTACCGCCAGCACGCCGACGAGCAGATAAGCCGGCGGCAGTCGCGGCATCGCGTAGTGCGCCATCAGCCACAGGTTCAGCAGCGCCGCCAGCAGCGCGCCGAGCACCACGCCAACGCCGGCGATCAGCAGGTTTTCGACCTGGAAGTAGCGCACGATGTCGGCCTTGCGCGCGCCCAGCGCCCGGCGCACGCCGATCTGCTTGCGCCGTTGGCCGACCCAGAAACTGGTCAGGCCGACGATGCCGGCGGCGGTGACGCCGAGCAGGATCACGCAGATCACCGTCATCAGCAGCGCCATCGCGTGATCGGCGCGATAGATCTTGGCGCGGATCTGCGACAGCGACTGGATGCCCCAGCTTTCCGGCATCACGCGCAGTGGATTGACGGCCAGCAATGCCTTGCGTGCCTCGCGCATCACCGCCTGTTCGCGCCCCGGCCGCGCGCGTAGCGCATAGCTGGCCGAGGCACCATCCAGACGCACCGGCTCCAGCACCGAGTTGTAGTCCCAGCTGCTGCCCCAGGCCTGGGTGGTCGGCGTCTGCAGGCGCTCGACGATGCCGACGATGGCGGCCGGCTTGCCATCCTGGTAGATCGTCTTGCCCAGCGCATCGCCTTGCGGGAACAGTTTGTCGGCCACCGGCTGGCTGACGATGACCACCGGCGACACCGCGTCGCCGGAGATGCCGTGATGCAGGATTTCATCGACCTTGAAATCACGCCCGGCGACCAGGCGCACGCCCAGCGTCGGGCGCAGGCGCTCGTCGCCGTAGTAGTAGGCAGCGGTCACGTTCAACCCGCTCTGCTGCGGGTTCAGGCTGAGGTTGCCGCTGTAGATCATCCCCTGCAGCGGCATGCTGGTCGACGCCGCCGCATCCTGCACATCGGGCAGCGCGCGCAGCGTGGCCAGGTCCGCTCGCTGCATCGCATCGAGTTTTTCGATGGCCGCGGCATCGTCGCCGCTCGGCGCACCGAACCAGGTTTGCGAGATGCGGATCAGGCCATCCTCGACCGCGCCGGTGGGGCGGCTCGCCCGTTCGATGCGCTGCTGGATCAGGAAGATCGCGTTGCACACGATCGCCAGCGTCAGCGCGATCTGCAGCACGATCAGCACGACGCCGGCCTTGTGCCGTCGCAGCGCGGAGATGACGGGATGCAGGCTCATCGACGCATCCTCAATGGGTTTTCAACTGCCACGCGGGCAGCACGCGCGCGGCGCGAAAGGCGGGATACACGCCGGCCAGCACGGCGGCGAGCACCGCAACCAGCAGGGTCAGCGCCAGCAGCGACGGATCGATCTGCGCGAGATCGGCAAGCCGCGGCGGCAACATCCGGTTCACGCCGAACACGCCGATGCCGGTCAGCAGCAGGCCGAGCGCGCCGCCACCGACGCCGATCACCGCCGCCTCGGTCAGGTATTGCGCATGGATCGCGCGACGCGATGCGCCCAGCGCGCGGCGCACGCCGATCTCGCCGCTGCGGCGCAGGAACTTGGCCAGCAGCAGGCCGGCGGTGTTGACCAGGCACACCAGCAGCAGGCCCAGCGCCACCAGCAGCGACACGCGGGTATCGTCCGGCACCACGTGCTGGTATTCGAGGAAGCCGCGCAGGTCGCGCAGGCGGTTGTTCGGTGGCCAGCCGAAGCGGCCAATCGTCTGCTGGCTGCGCGCGTAATCGTCCAGATACTGCCGATAGCGCTGCACTGCCGCCGCATCGTCCAGCTCGACCATGTAGGCCAGCCACACGCAAGCCGACTGCTGCAAACCTGCATAACCCGCGCCGGGCTGCGTGCCCTTTGGGCAATTGACCGCGCCGACATTCTCCATGCCGCTGGCGATGGCGCGCTGCAAGGGCAGGAACAGCGCCGGACCGTCGCTGCTGAAGCCACCGGTGTCGACCACGTCGAAGAACATCGGTTGCGGGTTCCACGGCTTCATCACGCCGATCACCCGGTAATCCCTGCCGTCCAGGTCGAGGCTGCGCCCGACGCTGTTGGCGCCGCCGAACACCTGCTGGTTGAGCGTATCGCTGATCACCACCACCGGCGCGCCCTGCGTGTCGTCATCGGCGCTCCAGCCGCTGCCGTAGCGGAACGGCACGTCGACCAGCGGAAAGAATTCGTCGTACACCGCGAACCCGAATACCGGAATCGGACTGTGCCCCGTGCCGGTCGGCAACACGGTCGGCCCCACCGCATAGATCGCCGACTGCCGGCTGCCGCGGTGATCGTGGATCAAGGCCATGGCATCGGCGTAAGTCAGCGCATCCGGCGGCTCGTTCGTGCCGCTGCGCGCGCCCGGCCCCGACATCTGCACCGGCCCCCATGCGTCGATCTGCGGCACGAACAGCTGCGCCGATTTCCATGGAATCGGATCGCCGGATACACCGCGGAACACCGCATACGTCGTCATCGATCCGGCCACCCCGAAGCCGATCGCCAGCATCATCAATGCCGTCAACCCCGGGCTGCGCCGCAGGCTGCGCAGTGCCAGGCCGAGATAGTAGGCGAACACCCCGTTACCCCGCCATCCGTGCGAACCGCACGTCCACTGCAGGAGCCCGCTCGCGGGCGATGCTCCTGGTCTTGCTCCCATTCGCACCGGGCCAATGCCAAGGCATCGCCCGCGAGCGGGCTCCTACGCACGGGGATGGCCGGGGCGTCATCACGCGGCCCTGGTCGCCGATACAGGCGACACGTTGGACGCGCGGCGCGCCGGCACGAACACGGCGGCCTGACCCAGCACCAGCACCGCGATCACGCCGACCAGCACGTAGAGAACCGGCATGCGGGTCATCTCGTAATGCGTCATCAGCCAGGCGTTGAGGCCGAGCGCCAGGATCACCCCGATCACCGCACCGACGCCGGCAATCAGCCCGTTCTCGATCTGGAAGTAGTGCAGGATGTCGATCTTGCGCGCGCCCAGTGCACGGCGCACGCCGATCTGCCGATGCCGCTGGCCGACCCAGAAGCTGGTCAGGCCGACGATGCCGGCGGCGGTCACCGCGATCAGGATCAGGCAGATCACGCCCATCAGCACCGCCATGCCCACGTCGGCGCGGTAGGCCCTGGCGCGAATATCGGAAAACGGCCGCACGCTGTCGTCATCAAGCACACGCAGCGGGTTCACCTTGTACAACAGAGGCGTCACCGCGTGCATCACCGCATCCAGCTGGCCGGGCCTGGTGCGCACGGCATAGCGCGCGAAGTTCGCGTCCAGCCGGGTCGGTATCAGGGTGGAGTTCCACGCGAAGTCGCTGCCGAAGCTGCCGCTGGAGGGGATCTGCATGCGCGTCACCACGCCGACGATCGTGGTCGGTGCGCTGCTGCCATCGCTGTACATCACCTTGCCCACGGCACCGCCCTTGGGGTACAGCTTGTCCGCCAGCGCCCTGGTGATGATCGCCACCGGGCGATCGCGATTTTCGCGAAATCCCTGGTGCTGGACGTCGCCCGCGTTGAAGGCGCGACCGGCCACCAGCTTCAGGCCCAGCGTGGGGAACACCTGCTCGTCGGTGAAGTAGTAAGCGGTGCGGGTCCCCGTCTTGTCGCCGATCTCGGCACCGGACTTGAGCGAGACCGAACCGGTCCAGGAGGAGTTGAGCAAGGGCAGCGAATTGATCGGTGCGACCGAGGCCACGCCGGGCAGGTTGCGCAAGGCAGCGAGGTCCTCGCGCTGCATCGCGTCGAGCTTCTCCACGCCATCCGGCGTGTCCGCGCTGGGCGCGCCGACCCATTGCTGGCTGACGAAGAACAGGTTGCTCTCGTCCAGCCCGGTGGCTCGATTCACGCGCTGGATGCGCTGACCGATGATGAAGATCGCGTTGCACACGATGGCCAGGGTCAGCGCGATCTGCAGCGCGATCAGCACGGTGCCGGCCTTGTGCTTGCGCAATGCGGCGAGGATGGGATGCAGTTTCATGGCGTTACTCCGCAAACGTGTAGGTCTATATGTTCCGTTCGTCCTGAGCGTAGGCCCGGAGGGCCGAAGTCGAAGGACCCGACGCTTCGACTTCGTTCGCTGCGCTCACTACGCTCAGCGCGAACGGTTTCATGGCGTTCTGCCACCCTGGACATGCGCACCATCCTCAGTTCGATTTCAACTGCCACGCGGGTTGCACGCGCGAGGCACGGTAGGTGGGATACAGGCCGGCCAGCATCGTGGCGACCACGGCCACCAGCAGGGTGAGCGCGAGCAGCGACACATCCAGCCGCGCCAGCGCGGCGATGTCCTTGGGCAGCACCCAGCCCACGCTCGCCACGCCGGCACCGGTAAGCACCAGGCCGAGCACGCCACCGGCGGCACCGACGATGCCGGCCTCGGTGAGGAATTGGGTGTAGATCGCGGCACGCGGCGCACCCAGCGCGCGGCGCACGCCGATCTCGCTGCTGCGCCGCAGGAACTTCGCCAGCAGCAGGCCCACCGTGTTCACCAGACACACCAGCAGCAGACCCAGCGCCACCAGCAGCGACACCTTGGTGTCGCTGGGCACCACATGCTGATTGTTCAGCCACGCCGGCACGTCGAGCAGGCGATTGTTCGGCGCCCAGGCAAAGCGCCCCGCCTGCTGCTGATCGCGCGCATAGCCGTCCAGATAGTTGCGGTACGCCTGCACCGCCGCCGCGTCGTCCAGCTCCGCCATGAAGGCGATCCACGCACAGGCCGAATGCTGCAAGCCGACGAAGCCCGACTCCTTGGGCACCGCGTTGCAGTTGGTGTTGCCGTCGTTCGAAATATTGGCCTGGATCGCCGTCTGGAACGGCAGGAACACATCGTCCGCATCGGTGGCGAAGCCGCCGCTGTTGACCACGTCATAGAAGCGAGGCTGCGGATTCCAGTGATCGAGCACGCCGACCACGCGATAGTCCCTGCCTTCGATGTTGACGCTACGGCCCACGCTGTTGGCACCGCCGAACAGCTTCTGGTTGAGCTTGCTGCCGATCACCGCGACCTGCGCACGATTCGTGTCGTCGCTCGTGCTCCAGCCACTGCCGAACTCGAACGGCACATCGAGCATCGGAA
The DNA here is from genome assembly GCF_002001085.1 of Rhodanobacter sp. B05. Taxonomy (GTDB): domain Bacteria; phylum Pseudomonadota; class Gammaproteobacteria; order Xanthomonadales; family Rhodanobacteraceae; genus Rhodanobacter. The sequence goes on along the minus strand of NZ_MUNU01000009.1, from coordinate 108,131 downwards.
AGAACTCGCCATAGACCGCGTGCCCGCTGACATTCAGCGGATGCTTGCCGGCATCCGCCGGTACCACCGACGGCGAGATCTGGTACATCGCCGACTGCAACTTGGCGCGGTGGTCGCGCATCAGGGCCACCGCGTCGGTGTAATCCATCGCATTCGGAGGCGAGCCGTCTGCGTTGCGGCCATTCGGACCCCACATGTCGATCTGCGGCACGAACAGCTGCGCGGATTTCCACGGGATCGGATCGCCCGACACCGCGCGGAACACCGACCACGAGGTCATCGATGCCGCCACGCCGAAACCGATCGCCAGCACCATCAGCGCGGTGAGGCCGGGGCTACGCTTCAGGCTGCGCAGGGCCAGTTCAAGATAGTAGGCAAACATTTCGCATCACCTCAATGGATTCATTTTTCCTGTAGGAGCCCGCTCGCGGGCGATGCTCTTGCTCTGACGCACAACCTAGATCAAATCAAAAGCATCGCCCGCGAGCGGGCTCCTACGTGTTCTTCGTTCATCACACCGATCGTGTAGCCTCCACCGGCGATACGCGCGAGGCACGCAGCGCCGGCGCGAACACCGCACCCTGCCCCAGCAGCAGCAAGGCGAGGATGCCGACGCCTACATAAAGCAGTGACATCCGATCCATCTCGAAGCGGGTCACCATCCACAGGTTGATGCCGATCGCCAGCACCGCGCCCACGATCACACCGGCAAGACCGATCAGCAGGTTCTCGGTGAGGAAGTAGTGCAGGATGTTGTTGCGTGTGGCACCCAGTGCACGCCGCACGCCGATCTGCTTGCGCCGCTGGCCGACCCAGAAACTGGTGAGACCGACGATGCCCGCCGCGGTGATCGCCAGCAGCACGGCGCTGATGATGCCCATCAGGATCGCCATGCCGCGGTCGCTGTCGTAGGCACGGTGGCGGATCTGCGCGTAGTCGAGCAGGCCATCCTTCGGATCGATGATACGCATGCGATCCTGCGCGAACAGCGCCTTGGGCGCCGCGCGCATCGCGGAGGCGAGCTGGCCGGGCCTGGCGCGCACGATGTAATAGATCCCGCGCGAGTCATCCGGACGCCCCGGCCAGATCAATGACTGCCCGGCGTAGGGCTTGTTCCACTGGGAGGTGCCCTGCCGATGCAGGCTGTCGACGATGCCGATGATCGTGGTGGGGGTCGCGCTCATGGCATAGAAGCTCTTGCCCAGTGCCGAGCCGCCCGGGAACAGTCGATCGGCCAGGGTCTTGCTCACGATGACCACCGGCGGAAAGACCGCCTGCTGGGTACTCGTCATGAGGACTTCGTCGGAACGGAAATTGCGTCCGGCGATCAGCCGCAATCCCAGCGTGTCAAGCAGGTGCTCGTCACCCACGTACACCGCGGAATCGGTGGTCGGCTTGACCTGATCGGGGGTGAGCGTGACGAAATTGTCCGAGCCTACGCCTGCCAGCGGATAGCCGCTGGCGGGGGCGGCATCGCGCACGCTGGGCAGTTGTCGCAGCGCGGCCATGTCGGCCTGCACCTGCGCGTCGATCTGCTGCGTCGACTTGTCGACCGCCCACTGGTTGGTGATGACGAATACATCGGCTTCGTCGACGCCACTGCGCTGCGACAGATTGGCCAGCCTCTGGTGGATGATGAACAACGCGTTGCAGACGATCGCCAGGGTCAGCGCGATCTGCAGCGCGATCAGCAACGTGCCCGCCTTGTGCCGGCGCAGCGCAACCAGGATGGGTTTGATCTGAAGGCTCATCGTCATCCCCTCAGCTGGACTTCAGCTGCCAGGCCGGCTGCACGCGCGCCGCGCGCCAGGCCGGATAGAACGCCGCGAGTACGGTCGCGATGACCGCCACCAGCAGGGTCAATCCCACCAGCGAGAGGTCGAGCTGCGCCAGCTTCGCGATCTGCGGCGGAAACAGCACGCCTACGCCGGCTACCCCGAACGCGGTCAACAGCAGGCCGAGCACGCCACCGGCCAGACCCACCGTCGCCGCCTCGATCAGGTACTGCGTGTAGATCTCCCGGCGCGAGGCGCCCAGCGCACGACGCACGCCGATTTCGCCGGCGCGACGCAGGAACTTCGCCAGCAGCAGGCCGATGGTGTTGATCAGGCAGATCAGGAAGAAACCCAGCGCCACCAGCAAGGAGATGCGGCTTTCCGGCGGCACCACGTGCTCGTGATCCAGCCACTGCATCACGTTGCGCAGCCGCACATTGGGCGCCCAGGCGAAGCGGCCGGCCCGTTGCTGGTCGGCGGCATAGCTCTCGAGGAAGCGGCGGTAATGCGCGACGTCGGCGGCGCCGTCCAGTTCCACCCACGGGGTGATCCATACGCAGTTGCTCTGCAGGTAGTCCTCCCAACCGGTGAAGGTGAGGCTGCCGCGGCAGCTGTTGCGACCGCCGGTACGCGCCTTCAGATCCAGCGCGCGCGAGAACGGCATGTAGAAGTCCGAGGCGTCCTTGAAGCCGCTGGTGCTGAACAGGTCGAAGAAGCGCGGCTTGGGATTCCAGTGACCGGTCACGCCCACCACGCGGTAATCGTGGCCGTTGAGATTGACCATATGGCCCACGCTGTCGGCACCGCCGAACAACTTCTGGTTGAGCTGGCCGCTGATCACCACCTCGGCGCTGCGCGCCTGGTCGTCCTGCGCGCTCCAGCCGCCGCCGTACTGGAACGGCACTTCGAACATCGGGAAGAAATCGCTGTCGACCGCGTAGCCGTTCGCGGCAAGGGGCAGATCACGGTCGCCACCCGGCATCACCGACATCAGGAGCGGATACAACAGCGTCTGGCGCTTCGCCTGTTGCGCACGCATCAGCGCCATCGCGTCCACGTAGTTCAGGGCCTCCGGCGGCTCGCCCTTCTCGTTCTGTTGCGGACCCCAGCTGTCGACCTGCGGGATGAACAGCTGCGCGGATTTATCGGGGATCGGATTGCCCGACACCGCGCGGAACACGGAATACGTGATCATCGAGGCGGCCACGCCGAAACCGATCGCCATCACCATCAGCGCGGTGAGTGCGGGATTGCGGCGCAGGCTGCGCAAGCCGAGTTGGAGGTAATGACCGAACACGCCGTGTTTGCTCCATGAGCGAAGTGATCCCGCTCCGCGCGATCCAATCGCCGCGGAGGGTGCTGGAGTGAGGGTGACACCTGATCGTTCTGGCTGATTGCCAACGATCCGGCGCATCCCCTCAACCCGCGTTTTTCCCGGCGCTGCCGAGGGTGGAAGGCCGTCCTGTCGCGCCGTCAGAGCTGTCCCTGGCTCGCGCCTGCACCCGCATGCGTGTGGAAGCGCGGCTCCTCGGCCAGATCGACCACCTGGCCATCGATGATGTGCACGTTGCGCTGGGCGCGGGCGGCCAGTTCCGGGTCATGCGTGACCATCACGATGGTGGCGCCGTCGCGATGGATCTCTTCCAGCAGCTCCATCACGCCGCGGGCCATCTGGGTGTCGAGGTTGCCGGTGGGCTCATCCGCCAGCAGCAGGCGCGGGCTGCCGGCCAGCGCGCGGGCGATCGCCACGCGCTGCTGCTGGCCGCCGGACAGTTCGGCCGGGTAATGCTTGGCGCGCGAAGCCAGGCCGACCCGCTCGAGCGAGTCCATGATGCGCTGCTTGCGCTCGGCCGATTTCATGCCGCGGTAGCGCAACGGCACCTCGATGTTGTCGAACACGCTGAGGTCGGGAATCAGGTTGAAGGCCTGGAAGATGAAGCCGATCTTCTCGTTGCGGATCTTCGAGCGCGCGTTGTCGTTGAGGTTGCTGACCTCGATGCCGTCGAGGTGATACTCGCCGCCGGAGAAGGTCTCGAGCAGGCCGGCGATGGTCAGGAAGGTGGTCTTGCCCGAACCGGACGGGCCGGTGACGGCGACGAACTCGCCCTCTTTCACGTCGATGTTGAAATCGCGCAACGCATAGGTCTCCACCACTTCGGTGCGGTAGACCTTGGACAGGTGAGTCATCTTCAGCATGGCTTGGTTCCTTCGGTGGTGGAGATCTTGAGCCCCTCTCCCCATGGGAGAGGGGTTGGGGTGAGGGTGCGGTCGAAGCGGAAGTCCCCCGCTCCGCCCGAACCCTCATCCGCCCTGCGGGCACCTTCATTCGGCACATCCATGTGCCTCACCCTTCGGGCGGCTTTCGCCGTGCAAATCGGCTCTCCTGCCGATTTGTCTCCCAAGGGGAGAAGGAAATTCGTCAGTTGCTGATCGCGACCTTCGCCGCGCCCTTGAAGTTGTCGGTACCGGAGATCACGATCTTGTCGCCTTCCTTCAGGCCCTCGAGGATCTCCACCTTGTCGATGCTGGAGGCGCCCACGCGGATCGGGGTCTTGGTGGCGATGCCGTCGCGCACCAGGTAGGCATAGCTGCCGCCGGATTCGTCGACGAAGGAGCCGCGCTGCACGGTCAGCACGTTCTCGCGCCGATCCAGCAACACGCGCACCGACAGGCGCTGGTTCTGGCGCAGCTGCTTCGGGGTGGCGCCGTCGAAACGCAGGCGGGCGGCGACCTGACCGTTGACCACTTCAGGCGAGATCGCACTGACGATGCCCTTCCAGGTGTGGCCGTTGCCGCTGATCTCGCCGGTCATGCCGATGCCCAGGTCGCGCGCGAAGCTTTCAGGCACCTGCATCTCCACCTGCAGCGCGGACAGGTCGATCACGCTGAGCAGTTGCGCGTCCTTGGCCACCGTGGCCTTTTCGGCGATGAACAGCTGGCCGACCTGGCCGTCCACCGGCGATTTCACGTTGAGGTCGTCGACCTGGCGCTTGAGGTCGGTCACCAGCAGCAACTGGCGGTCGTGCGCCAGCTTCTTCGACTGGATGTCGAAGTTGAGGCTGGCATTGTCCATGCCCAGGTCGCCCTGCGCATGCGAGACGGCGATGTTGGCCTTGTCCAGGGTGTCCTTGGCGCGGTCGACATCCATGCTGGGCACGGCGCCCTCGTGGAACGCCTTTTCGTAGCGGGCAAGATCGCGCTGGGCGGTCTGCTGGTCGATCTTCGCGTTGTCGTAGGCCTTCTGCAGGGCCGAACGCTGCTTGCGCGCATCGATTTGCGCGCGCAGGTAATCCACCTGCATCGCGTCGGCGTTGCTCTGCTCCTGGGCCAGCTTGTTGGTCAGCTCCGGGCTGTCGATGGTGGCCATCACCTGGCCCTTCTTCACCGTGTCGCCCGCGTGCACCTGCAGGGTCACCGCGCCGCCCGAGGTGGCGTACAAGGTGGGGCTCACCGCCGCGACGACCTTGCCCTCGGCGGCGATGTCGCGCACGAACAGGCCGCGCTCGACGGTGGCGAACGACAGCCGCGAGGCGCTCACCGAACTGGAGGCGGAGAACAGCCGGCCGATGCCCGGCGCCAGCCATACCAGCAAGCCCAGCACGACCACGCCGACGCCGCCGAGGATCAGCTGACGCTTGCGATTGGGTTTGACCTCGACCAGCCGGTCGGTTGCGGAGGTATCGCGGATCATCGTTCAGTCCCTGGCCACGTGCAGTGCGGCTACGCAGGTAACTCTGCAATCCGCGTGCCACGCCGGCCAGACCGAATCAGGCTCGTCAATTCAACTACTTGCGATCTTCCGGCGAGCGCGGACCGGTGTCCGCGGACACTTCCCGGACAGGTGGACGCCAGTCGATCCGCCGGTCGCCCGCCGACGCGGTGCCGGCGTTACGCAACCTCGCCGCGGGCGGGCCGGCTGGCCGGTTGCCTGCCAAGCGGCGACACCTCGCAGCCGCTCATCCGGCCACGGCCTGCTGCATGCGCCGGGCGATCGACGCATCCAGCCGCGGCAACAAGTCCAGCGCGTCCAGGTTCTGCGCCAGCTGCTCGCGCTTGCTGGCACCGAGCATCACCGTGGATACGTGCGGGTTCAGCAGGCACCAGGCGATCGCCAGTTGCGCCAGGCTGGTGCCCAGCTCGTCCGCGATCGGCTGCAGCGCGCGCACCTTGCCCAGGTGCGCGTCGCCCTCGCCCAGCACGCCCTTGCGCAACCATTCATAGCCCGGCTGCGCCAGCCGCGAATCGGCCGGGATACCCTTGTCGTACTTGCCGCTCAGCAGACCCGAACAGAGCGGCGACCAGATCGTGGTGCCCATGCCGTACTTTTCGTACAGCGGCGCGTACTCCACTTCCACCCGCTCGCGATGCAGCAGGTTGTACTGCGGCTGCTCGACTATCGGCGCGTAGAAACCGTTCTCCAGGGCGACGTGATGCGCCTCCTCGATCGCCTCCGCCGGCCATTCGCTGGTACCCCAATACAGCACCTTGCCCTGGCGGATCAGCGTATCCATCGCCGCCACGGTCTCGGCGACCGGCGTCTCCGGGTCGGGGCGATGGCAGAAATACAGGTCCAGGTAATCCACACGCAGGCGCTGCAAGGCCTGGTGACAGGCCTCCATCACATGCTTGCGCGACAGCCCGCGCTGGGTCGGCAGCGGATTGTCGACGGCGCCGAAGAACACCTTGCTGGAGACGCAGTAGCTGTCGCGCGGGAAGCGCAGATCGGCCAGCACATCGCCCATCACCTGCTCGGCCACGCCGTTGTTGTAGGTCTCGGCGTTGTCGAAGTAATTGACCCCGCGCTCGTGCGCCAACGCCAGCATGTCGCGCGCCTGCGCGCGCCCCACCTGCTTGCCGAAGGTGACCCAGGCGCCGAAGGACAGCGCGGAAAGTTGCAGGCCGGATGTGCCGACGCGACGGTATTGCATGGGGGACTCCTTAAGCGAACGGGGAACGGAAAGCATGCCACGTCTGTCGTCACGATGATGTCCATGCCCGGGCGCAGACTGGGCCAATGGGCTGCGAAACCTCCATGCCATGCCCCGCCCGGGAATCGGCGTGTCATCCGATCGCCGGGATCGCCCGTTGTCATTCGCTGGATGCACGCACCCGCTTGCCGAGCCCAACCCTTCCGCCATAAGGACAGCCGTTTGCCCACGCTGCGCCAGCCTCGCCTTCATCGCTGCCTCGCGTGCGTGCTCGCCGCTGGCGCGATGCTGTTGCTGGGTGGCTGCCGAACCATGCTGTTCGGCGCGCTCAACAGCACCGACCAGCACAAGGACATCCAGGTCGAGCGCAGCCTGCCTTACGCACCGGCGCAGCATCTGAGTCTGGACGTCTACCTGCCGGCGCATGTGCAGCACGCCCCGGTCGTGGTGTTCTTCTACGGTGGCGACTGGACGCATGGAAAACGCGAGTGGTACCGCTTCGTCGGCACCGCGCTGGCGGCAAAGGGCGTGATCGTGGTGATTCCCGACTACCGCAAGTACCCGCACGTTGGCCTGGACGGTTTCATGCAGGACGCAGCGCATGCGGTGGCCTGGGCGCACCAACACGCCGCAAGCCTCGGCGGCGATCCGCAAAGCCTGTTCGTGATGGGTCATTCCTCCGGCGCCCAGATCGCCGGCCTGCTCGCCACCGATCCGTCCTGGCTGGCCGCCGATGGCCTGTCGCTGCACGACCTGGCCGGCTTCGTCGGTCTCGCCGGCGTCTACGATTTCGTGCCGCTGCCGAAAAAGGAGGCTGACATGCGTCACCTCTTTGGCACGCAAGCCAGCGAACAGCGTCGAGCCGACCCGATGACCTTCGTGCGCGGCAACGACCCACCCATGCTGCTGTTGCAAGGCACCGCCGACCGCGAAGTCCGTGCCGCCGGCAGCGTCGCCCTCGCACGCAAGGCGCACGCTGTGCACGACGATGCCGAAGCGAGACTCTATCCCGGCATAGGCCACATGGATCTTCTTCTCGCGCTGTCGCGACCAATGCGTCATCACGCACCTACGCTGAGCGACGTGCTGGCCTTCATCCGTGCCCACGAGCGGAACACGCCGCCCCGAGTCGCCAGTCAATCAACGATGCATGTGAACACCGTGAATCCGATGGAAGCCGGAGACGTTGGCGGGTGACCGGAGCCGGCTGCCGCAAATATCATGGCGCTTCGAGCGCGCTGACCATGACGTAATAGCCGTCGGGATCACGCAGCGCAAACTCGCGGGTTCCCGTCCTGTCGTTCACACTGGGCTCCTCTTCGAGGGCGTCGACCAGAGTGCGCGCCCGCCGCAGTGCATCGTCAAAATCATCCACCCGGAAAAACAGCAGCAGCCCGTTGCCCGGTTCCGCACGGTCGGGGCTGGTCAGGGACGGATGCTCATGCTCGCCCCACGCGTGGAGGCAAAGCAGGATCGTGCCATCCGTGTCGAGCAACTGCCCCCAGTAGTCATGCGCCGGTCGCATTTCCGTTTGACCGAAAAGTGACTGATACCACTTGAAGCTGCGCGCGACGTCGGCAACACCAATGATGGTCCATGTACGTTTCATGGGATTCTCCTGGGCTCGACGCCAGGTTCAGAGACGGCACGGCGAAGATGGGATGGGGAAGTCCTCCCCTTCGATTCGCATGAGGCCGAAATCAGGCGATGGGCGGCACGCCCGGCACCAGCTCCACGTCGGGTATCCATAATTGCACCCACCTGCTCTTTTTCTCCTCCGGACTCAGCAAGCGCGGAGACACCGGTACCGACGACGCCAAGCCCGCCCACTCATCCAGGCAGCGCGCGTTGACGGCAGCAAACAGGCGGTTGTCGTGTTCGAATGTGACGGCCACGAGCACGCCGCACCGAGAACACAGCCGGAACAGCGCCGCCTCCGACCCTTGCCGACACGATCGTAACGCCTCGGGTTCCGGGACAAAAATCCGAAGCTCGCCGGCCGGATCGGAAACGTAAGCTGCACCGTGCTTTTGGCAAAAAGTGCAGTCGCACGCCCGTGGCGCAATATCGGCGACGGGAAGGCGGGTCCTGAACTCGATCCGCAGCGCGCCGCAATGGCAACCGCCATGAAGAGTGATTGATCGTTCGGCTGGCTGCATTGCTTCACCTGGTGCCAAGCGCTGGAATCAAGCGGCGGCGTAGCCGCCCATCCTGAACGTCAGGTGTTACCTTGAAAACGCCGATGGGTTGCGATTTGCCAGCGGTTGCCCCACGGATCTTCGACCATGGCGCGTCGATCTCCATATGGCATTTCCCCTGGCTGTTCAACTGGCTTCGCACCAAGCGACAGCGCCTTCTCGAAAGCCTGATCAGTATCGGCGACGTAGACATACAGGAATGAGCTTGTGGGTTGTCGCTCGACTATGCCACCGACCATGATCAGGCTCCTTCCGATTCTCATCTCCGAGGGCCTGTCAGTGTTGAAGATGCCTTCTGCACCGAAGACTTCCCGCAGAAAGCTCACACACTTCAACGGATCGACGACTGATAGCCGCGGAATGACGGGAGGCCAATCAAGCGGAATGTATGAGTCGTTCGAAGTCACGCGCGGTTCTCCTGTGACGCCTGACGCCTGACGCCTGAATTGAGCGGTGGCACAGCCGTCCGCCTTGAACGCATGGTTGGACCTCACTCTATGTCGAGCAACTCAACTTTGCCATGCTCGACGAGATTGGCGTTGCCGATGTTGGACACGTATGCGGAACACTTGCCAATTGCTTTGAGGCCGCCAGCAACGCCATCAGGTGCGATGCACGAACCTTGGCATTCGCTGGAGTTTGAGCAGACCTTGCCGGAGTCGGTGGTCTTGAGGTCGCAGGTTTTTGGCTTGCCAGGGTATGGCAGGCCGAGCGCAGTCCAATTGCCACCACGCGCACCGCACTCGGCCTCCGTTTGCGGAATTGATGGCTTTGCGACAGTTGCCACCAGCCTTTGGCCAGCACATGAGCTGACGATCAGAGCAATTGTGATAAGGACCAGCAAGCGCAGTGATGTCATGGTGTGAGGTCAAACGCTGGAGTCAAGCGGCGCCGGAAGCGTCCGCCTTGACATTGTTGGGGCGTGCTTCAAATCGATACCTCTCCAGGCCCTAGTGCGGCCTTCGCCGGCTCGTACGTGGCGATTACCACGCCAGCAGGTGTGGTGGTGCAGTTTGTCAGCCGCAGTCGCATGCCCACGTCGTCCGGGAACAACCGACGTCCCGTGCCGAGGACCAGTGGATGGATCATCAGCAAGTACTCGTCAATGAGATCCCTGGCCATCAGGGAAGCGATCAGTTCACCGCTTCCCATGATCGCCAGCACGCCGTTGGTTTGATCCTTGAGCGCGCGTACGGCTTCCGGAGTGTTGCCGCGCAGCAGCGTCGAGTTGGGCCAGGGGAGTGGCTCCTTGAAGGTGGTCGACGCGACGTACTTTGGCGCATTGTTGAGCGCCTCCTTGAATGGGCCGCCCTGGCTGTTCCAACTCGCCATCAGACCCTCATAAGTCCGCCGTCCGAAAAGCCATCCTGCAAAGCCGCCGCCGGCCGCCATCCGCTCGCCCATCGCCTTGCCCGCGGCATCTCCAGCCGACGTGGACTGCTGGGCCCAGCCGCCCTGCGTGAATCCGCCCCGGGTATCCTCATCCGGGCGCCCCGGTCCCTGCATCACCCCGTCCAACGTCAGATGGTTCATAACAACGACTCGACCCATTCTCCAGCCTCCTTCAACTTGTTGGTCAGGCCTGCGCCCTAAGGAAACTCTGATTTTGCTCCGCTGTCGAAGCATGCAAGTGCCCGAGGGAGTGTAGACGAGGCCCGATCAGCTGACCTTGGCGACGCAAGCGGACGGTGGATTTTAAGCACGCCGCAAGGCCCCGCGACGGGACGTATTCCCAGCCGAGATGGACAAGGTCGTGCCGTGGTCGGAGCTGTGCGCGGTGATTGAACCGTTCTATCCGAAGGCGCGGCCCGCGGGTGGGCGCCGCCCGGTGGGTTTGGAGCGGATGCTGCGCATCCACTTCCTACAGCAGTAGTGTGGGGGAAAGGTGTCAGGGACAATTCGGAACGACCAACAGTACGACCATCGGAGCATTCAAATTGTCCCTGACACCATTTTTGACACCATTTTTGAACTCAACCCATGGACAAGCACTCCGTGCGGATGATCAGACTTGCCGGCATGCGCCTCAAGACCACCGTCCTGCTCAATCAGCCTTGAAACTGGTCACCTTGAAAGTGATGTCCTGCGCGGCATTCTTGCGGCCGAGCAGGATGGCGAATCCGTAACGATCAAGATAGACCCTGTGCTCGTTGCTGATCACCACACCATTTTGATTGCTGACATGGCAATCGAGATCCCGCACAGAACCTTGTATTGCAGGGTTGATTTCGGAGGCGTCAAAAGTGCGGCCAAACACGCATTTCGACTCGGCGTGCCCGTAATTTCTTGTCTGCCAAACGTACCCGCTATCGTAGGAATACATGATTTCGTGGCCCATCGCCGCCGCATCGAAATGCGAAAGCAGATGAGTCTCAATGATTCCGTAGGCATTGGCTGCATTCAGCGGCACGTTCTGCGAGCGTACAGAATAGATATTCCTGTAACTCAGATTAAAGATCATCATGAGCTGAATATCATTACTGGAAAGCGTGCTCTTGGCGCTCACCAGACCATTTCCCTCATTCTCGTACAGATCATGATTGGTGAAGTGCTTTATGCTCGCACCTCCATTCTCCACGCTAGTGGTATAAGTATCGAGTAAAAGTCGATGAAAGCCTACCGGCTGGCTGTCTGCATTCATGATGGTCTTCAACACTTGACCCGGTAGCGCTGACGGCGTGAATTCGCTGCTCCGATAAGCGTCCACGTCTTGCAAGATCGTCTTGACCGGTACCAGCCCGTGATTCACCGGCCTCACCGTGTTCTGCGCGCAGCCGCCGAGCAGACTGATCACCACGATGCCAAACAGCCCACTGGCATTCCTTCCCATACGCATCATTATTCCCCTGTGAATAGTATTGATATGCGATATTGATCCATTTAATGGGACCTGACCGCGCGACGGGACAGCAGTATTTGCAGGAGTATCCAATAATCAATGTCATTGGAACTCTTTGCCGCAAAAACTTGCGTCATCGGCAACAACGAGCAACCGCCCGGAATGGATTATACGGAAGTCACGGCGAATTCGAGGCAGCCGCTGGCGCCTGCGGACCAGGTCGAATTTACAGATCGCCGGGTTGGGAACTCGGAACCCATCCGATTGCCACGCCTGATTTTCTGGCGATTCTCTGACAACCTCCGACGTGCGAGAAGACGCAGTGACTTTGGAAGTGGATGGACAACTTGATCCGCAAAGCCCGATGCCGGCGGTTCAACGGAACCGCCGCAAGACTCAGGTCCGTAACTGAGCGCTCCGAACGACTCAAGCACCCACTCTTTCACTGCATGTATGGTGAGGCAAACCCCGCCCCATGGAGTAGTTGCAGTGCCTGCTTCCAACATTCGCTGACATTCACGGGCAGCGCGTCAGCCTGTGAAGTGCAAAATTTTCAGCGCAACAACTGCAATCCAAGGCCGATCACCAAGCCCGCAAAAATACCGGCGACCACATCATCCACCATCACGCCCGTACCACCCTTGAGGTGCCGATCAAGGTAACGGATTGGCCACGGCTTCCACACGTCGAACAGGCGAAACAGCACGAAGCCGAGCACTAGCATCCACCAGTGGAAGCCGCTGGCGGGAAGCAGTGCTGGAAGCAGCAGCGGGATCAATGCGACCCACTGGCCGATGAATTCGTCCCACACCAGGCTGCGATGGTCGTCGACACCGAGTGCGCGGCCGGCCACGTCGCACGCCCACACGCCGATCACGAAGCCGACCAGCAGCACGATGAGGTAGATCCCCAGCGGCAGCTCGCGCAGCCACAACCATGGCAGCAGCGCGGCCAGCGAACCGAAGGTGCCTTGCGCCAGCGGGGTCAGGCCGGAGCCGAAGCCGCAGGCGAGCCAGCCGGCCGGGGTGGCTAGCAAGGCACGACGTTGTTCGGCGCTCAATTGCTTCCTGGCGTTCAAGCGAAATGCTCCCAGCCCGACGAGGTTGTATCCAGCCACGCACCGTCATGGCCGCGCACGCGCACGCCCTCGCCTGCCACGATGCGGCCGATCCGGGTGGCGCCGCCGCCGAGGCGGGCAAGGTCGGCCTGCACCTGGGCGAGCCGACTGGCGGGCACGCAGAAGCACAGTTCGTAATCGTCACCGCCGCTCAAGGCGAACTGCAGCGCGGCACCGTCGTCGTACAGACCGAGCAGGGCCGACGACCGCGGCAGCAGCGCGGCATCGATCTCGGCGCCGACGCCGCTTGCCGCGCAGATGTGGCCGAGGTCGGCGAGCAGGCCATCGGATATGTCGACGCAGGCATGCGCCTGGTCGCGCAGCGCGATGCCGGCCGCCAGGCGCGGGGTGGGACGGTTGAGCCGGCCGATCAGGAATTCGCGCAGGCTGTTCTGGCCATCGTCGTGCTGCGCGGGCTGTTGCAATACTTGCAGTCCGGCGGCTGCATCGCCGAGCGTGCCGGTGACCAGCACCGCATCGCCGATGCGCGCGCCGGCACGGGTCAGCGCCTTGCCCGGCGGCACGAAGCCATGCACCGCGACACTGATCGCCAACGGCCCGCGCGTGGTGTCGCCGCCCACCAGGGCGAGCCGGTGCGACTGCGCCAGTTGGGCGAAGCCCTCGACGAAGCCCTCGACAAAGACGCGGTCGGCATACGGCAGGGTCAGGCTCAGCAGGGCCCAGGCCGGACTGGCGCCCATCGCGGCAAGATCGGACAGGTTCACCGCCAGCGCCTTCCAGCCGATGTCGGCCGCGGCGGTGCCACGCGGAAAATGCACACCCTCGACCAGGGTGTCGATCGCCACCGCCAGTTCCTGACCGGACGGCACCGCCACGACGGCGGCATCGTCGCCGATGCCCAGGCGCACGTCGTCGCGCGGCTGCGCGGTGCGCTGGCGGATCAATTCGATCAGGTCGAATTCCATCGGCTGCGCGGCCGCCGTCAGCGCTTGAACACGAGGGTGGGACTGTCGTGGTAGGTGCTTTGCTGCCACAACGCGAAACCGGCCTTCTCGGCGACGCGAACGGAAGCCGGGTTTTCCGGCGAGATGATGCATACCACGGGCAGTCCCGGCCTTTGCGCGTCAGCCCAGGCGCAGGCGGCGAGCACCGCCTCGCTGGCATAGCCCTTGCCGTGCGCCTGCGGCGACAACACCCAGCCGCACTCGAGCATGCCGCGCAACGAGGGTTGCAGGTCACGCGCGAGATCGGCAAAACCGACGTCGCCGATGTAGCGGCCGCTGGCCTTCTCCTCGACGGCCCAGTAGCCGTAGCCGAGCAGGCTCCAAAACCCGCGATACTGCAGCAGGCGCTTCCACACTTCCTCGGCGGTGAAGGCGCGACCACCGATGTGGCGCACGACTGCAGGGTCGGACCAGATCGCCTGGCAGATCGCGTAGTCGTCGGCGCGGTGTGCGCGCAGGCGCAGCCGTGCAGTCTCGATCACCGGCACCGATGCGTCGGGGGAACCTGCGGCGATGCCGGCCATCAGCCGCGCTTCTCGACGGCGCGCAACTCGGCGGCGAGCTTGTCCAGCACGCCGTTGACGTAGCTGTGGCCATGATCGGCGCCGAAGCGCTTGGTGACCTCGATCGCCTCGTTGAGCACCACCCGATAAGGCACGTCGGGGCGGTACTTCAATTCGTAGGCAGCCAGCCGCAGCACGGCGCGCTCGATCGGGTCGACCTGCGCCACCTCGCGGTCGAGGTGCGGGCGCAGGCAGGTATCGAGCGCGTCGACGTTCTTCTCCACGCCATGCAGCAGATCCTCGAAATACTCGAGGTCGGCCACTTCCATGTCCTGCTCGTGACGAAACTGATCGATCACCGCATTCATGTGGCTGCCGCTCAACTGCCACGCGTACAACGCCTGCAGCGCGCGACGGCGGGCACGCGAACGCGCCTGCAGGTCGAGGCCGTGCACCGGCTGCGCCATCACAGTTTCCCGTACAGGTTGACCATCTCCAGCGCGGCCAGCGCGGCGTCGGCGCCCTTGTTGCCGGCCTTGGTACCGGCGCGCTCGATCGCCTGCTCGATGCTGTCGGTGGTCAGCACGCCGAACGCCACCGGCACGCCGGAGCCATGGGCCGCCTGGGCCAGGCCCTTGGCGCACTCGCCGGCAACGAAATCGAAGTGCGGGGTGGCGCCGCGGATCACCGCGCCCAGCGCGATCACCGCCACGTATTTGCCGGAATGCGCCAGCTTGTGCGCGGCCAGCGCGATCTCCCACGCGCCGGGGACACGGATCAGCTCGATCGCGTCGTCCTTCACCCCGTGGCGGACGAGCACGTCGCGTGCCCCGGCCACCAGCGGTTCCACGACGAAGCCGTTGAAGCGGCCGGCGACGATGGCAAAACGGCCCTTGGGCGTGGCGAAATCGCCTTCGATGGTCTTCATTTATGGATTTCCTGGGAGCGAACCCGTGCGGGCCGGCTATTTTACGGGTTTTCGGCAAGGCTGGCCGGAATCACGCCAGCAAGGTGCGGGTAGCCGCTCAGGTCCAGCCGTGCCGCGTGCCCATCGACACGCAGCCGCGCGGGGGCGCCGAACGGCAGGGTGAGCTGCTGCTCGGCGTGGCCGTGCGGCAGGCCGTCGAGCACCGGGATGCTGGCCACGGTGCGGATCTGCGCGAAGGCGGCGGCCAGGTCGTAGCCGTTGTCGCGGCTGCCGGGCTCGCACTGGCTGAAGTTGCCCAGCAGCAGCGCCCGCTGCCGACCCAGCACGCCGGACAGGTGCAGCTGGTAGAGCATCCGCTCGATTCGGTAGGGCGATTCGAACACGTCCTCGACGAACAGGATGCCGCCGTCGATGGCGGGGAACCAGGGCGTGCCCAGCAGGCTGCACAGCACGGCGAGATTGCCACCCCATAGCGGGCCGCCGAGATCGAGACGGGCTTCGGTACGAGTGCTCCACGCCACGCTCGCGGTCGGCGCGCTCAGCGTGGACCAGAACTGCCGCCAGCTGAACTCGCCGCGCGGTTCGGCCCCCAGATCCGCCAGCAACGGGCCGCTGAACGTACACAGGCCGCTCCTGGCGTGCAGCGCCATCTGCAATGCGGTGAAGTCGCTGTGACCGACCAGTGCCAGCGGCGCGTCGTGCAGGCGCTCGCGCAGGGCGTCGTATTCCAGATGCGGCAACAGGCGCGCCGCGCCGTAGCCGCCACGTGTGGCCAGGGCAATATCCGGCAAGGTATCCAGCGTCGCCAGGGCGTTGATGTCACCTGCCCGCTCGGCATCGCTGCCGGCGAAACGCAGCTCGGTTCGTTCGAGCACCTCCAGCCCATCCACCGTGCAGCCCGCCTCGCGCAGGCGGGCCACGCCGCGGGCCATGGCGGCGGGATCGTACGAATAGCCGGAGGGAGCGATCAGTCGGATACGGGCGGAATGCATCGGGGCTCTCGTCAATCGGGAATGGCACGCGCCAGGGCGTGCGATGTATGAGCGCAAGTATGCCGCTGCCCGCATGCCGATGGCATGGCGTTGCCCGGCCCGTTCGATGCGCTCAGCAGGGCATCGCCAGCGGGTCGTCGGGAAGCTCGTCGATGTCCTGTATCGCCAGGCGCGCTTCGCTCAGCGTGGCTTCGACCTCGCGCACGATCTCCTGCGCCCGGGGCAGGCTCGAATCGGGCACCATCACCGCGATGTAGTCCATCGCCGGCAGCTGGCCCACCCCGCCGGTGAGGTACTCGCCGGCGATATGGGCCGGGATATCGGCGGCCGCCAGCGCATCCTTGACCAGGTGGGCATCGAACAGGTTTTCGGCGCGGTAGACGATGTGCATGGCTGCACGCTAACCCGCGGCGCACGGCGTAGCAAGGCCGCGCCGGGCGCGATCCTGCGTCCGGTACGGGCGACAGGGTAAACTTGGCGGTTTCCGCCACCGCTCGCGAGCGCCGCCCGATGTCGAACGAAAACCCTGCCCCTGCATCCGCCCCGCCCGCCGCGGCCACGGCACCGCAGGATTTCATCCGGCAGATCGTGCGCGACGACCTGGCGGCGGGCAGGCACACGGCGATTCACACCCGCTTTCCGCCCGAGCCGAACGGCTACCTGCACATTGGCCATGCCAAGGCGATCTGCCTGAGCTTCGGCATCGCGAAGGAATTCAGCGGCTGGTGCAACCTGCGCCTGGACGACACCAACCCCGGCAAGGAAGACGCCG
Source organism: Rhodanobacter sp. B05 (assembly GCF_002001085.1). Lineage (GTDB taxonomy): Bacteria > Pseudomonadota > Gammaproteobacteria > Xanthomonadales > Rhodanobacteraceae > Rhodanobacter. The sequence continues at coordinate 91,114 of NZ_MUNU01000009.1, read as the reverse complement.
AGTTCGTCGAGGGCATCAAGGACGACGTGCACTGGCTCGGCTTCGAATGGCATGAGCTGCGCCATGCCTCGGACTATTTCGAGGTGTTCTATCGCTCGGCCATCAAGCTGATCGAAGACGGCGTGGCCTATGTCGACGACCTCGATGCCGAGCAGATGCGCGAGTATCGCGGCACGCTGACCGAGCCAGGCCGCCACTCGCCGTACCGCGAGCGCAGCGTGGATGAGAACCTCGACCTGTTCCGGCGCATGCGCGCGGGCGAGTTCGCCGACGGCAGCAAGACCTTGCGCGCGAAGATCGACATGGCCTCGGGCAACATCAACATGCGCGATCCGGCGATCTACCGGGTACGCAAGATCACCCACCAGAACACCGGTGATGCGTGGCCGATCTATCCGATGTACGACTACGCGCACTGCCTGTCCGATGCGCTGGAAGGCATCACCCATTCGCTGTGCACACTGGAGTTCGAGGATCACCGGCCGCTGTACGACTGGTTCGTCGACAAGGTCGATCTGCCGAACCATCCGCAACTTTGGCAGCCGTTACTCGATGCGAAGCTGCCCACGCAGCCGGCCAAGCCGCGCCAGATCGAGTTCTCGCGGCTCAACCTCAGCTACCTGGTCACCAGCAAGCGCAAGCTGGCCCAGCTGGTCGGCGAAAAGTTCGTGGACGGCTGGGACGACCCGCGCATGAACACGTTGCGCGGCCTGCGTCGGCGCGGCTTCACCCCGGCCGGGCTGCGCCTGCTGGTCGAGCGCGTGGGCGTGAGCAAGCAGAACAGCGTGATCGACTACGCCGTGCTGGAAGGCTGCATCCGCGAGGACCTGGACGCCACCGCGGCGCGCCGCATGGCGGTGCTCGATCCGCTGAAGCTGGTGCTGACCAACCTGCCCGAGGGCCACGAGGAAACGCTGAGCTTCCCGAATCATCCCAAGGACGAGGGCTTCGGCACGCGCGAGGTACCGTTCGCGCGCGAGGTGTGGATCGAACGCGAGGACTTCGCCGAAGTGCCGCCGAAGGGCTTTCACCGGCTGAAGCCCGATGGCGAGGTGCGCCTGCGCGGCGTCGGCATCGTGAAGTGCACCGACATCGTCAAGGACGCCGACGGCAACCTGACCGAACTGCACGGCACGCTCGATCCGGAAACCCGCCACGGCCTGCCCGGCGCCGACCGCAAGGTGAAGGGCACGATCCACTGGGTCGGCGCGAAACACGCGGTGGCCGCCGAGGTGCGCCTGTACGATCGCCTGTTCAGCGTGCCGGCACCGGACAGTGAAGAAGACGGCAAGAGCTGGCTGGATCACATCAACCCCGAGGCCAAGCGCGTGGTGCAGGGCTGGCTGGAGCCCGCGGCGGCGAACGTGGCGCCGGAACAGCGCTTCCAGTTCGAGCGCCTGGGCTACTTCGTGGCGGACCGCATCGACCATCGCATCGACGCGCCGGTGTTCAACCGCACGGTGACCTTGCGCGACGTCTGGGCCCGCAGCGCCGGCCAGTGAACGGAGGAGACGATGCTGCCCCTGCAGATTCACCTGACGCTGCCGCCGTGGATCGGCGACGTGGCCGACGCCAGCAAGCGCTACCCGAGCGATGAGGAACGCGTCGGCCTGGCGATCGAACTGTCGCGGCAGAACGTGGATCGCGGCGGCGGCGGCCCGTTCGGGGCGGCCGTATTCAACCGCGACAGCGGGCGGCTGGTCGCGGTCGGCGTGAACCGGGTGGTACCGCAGAGCTGCTCGATCGCGCACGCGGAAATGATGGCGATGATGATCGCCCAGCAGCGCCTCGGCCGGCACCGCCTGAACGAGGACGACGGCCACTACGTGCTGGCCACCAGCTCGCAGCCTTGCTGCCAATGCTATGGCGCCAGCGTCTGGGCCGGCATCGACGAATTGCTGATCGGCGCGCGCGCCGAGGATGTCGAGGAACTCACCGAATTCGATGAAGGCCCGCTGCCGGCCGACTGGATCGGCGAGCTCACCCGCCGCCGGATCGCCGTGCGCCGCGACATCCTGCGCGACCAGGCCCGCGACGTGCTCGCCAGCTACGGCGCCAGCGGCCCATCGTATTGAGCCGCTGGCGTGCCGCGCTGCCGCTGATCCTGCTGTTGCTGGCGGGCATCGTGCTGTTCGCCTCCGGCTCGCTCGAAGCGCTGACCCCACGCCAGCTGGTGGCCCATCAGGTCGAGCTGCACGCACAGATCGCGCTCCACCCCTGGCTCAGCCGACTGGCCTACATCGGGTTGTTGACGCTGACGGTGGCCACCGGCATTCCCGGCACCATCGTGATCATTCTCGCCGGCGGCTTCGCCTTCGGCGTGGTCGACGCCACCCTGACCTCATCGGTGGGGCTGACCCTGGGCGCGCTGATCCTGTACCTGGCCAGCCGCTATGCGTTCGGTCCCGGCAGCCGGCAGCCGCCGCCCCTGGTGGCGCGGCTGCATCACGGCTTCGAGCAGCATCCGGTGAGCTATACCCTGTTCCTGCGCTTCGTGCCGGTACTGCCGTTCGGTGCGGTGACCGTGGCGCTGGCCTGGCTGCGCTGTCCGCTGTGGCTGTTCCTCGGCGCCAGCTGGCTGGGCGGCACGGTGTCGCTGCTGTTCGAGACCTCGATCGGCGCCGGCCTGGGCGATGCGATGAGCCAGAGCGACAGTTTCGGGATCGGCTTGCTGCTGCACCGCGAGGTGTTGCTGCCGCTGGGCGCGATCGCCCTGCTCGCCCTGCTTCCGCTGCTGGTCGAAAGGCTGTGCCGACGCTACCGTGGCCGCGGAACGGGCGACTGAATCCTGCACTGGCGGATATCCGGACAGCTGCCAATCCGTCCATTTCGCGCTAGTGTTGTGCTGCATCCGGAACACCGATGCATGACATGGGCAGGCTGATCCAGGTCTGCTACCGGCAGGCCGGCGACGGATGATCCGACAGGGGTACGGGGCGAATGGATCTGGCGGGGAACTCGTGGCTGGCAAGACTGTGGCAGCGCACGTCACTGATGCAGCGCATGGCCTTCGTCGCCCTGGTGCCGACACTGGTCACGGCGGTCCTGCTGGTGACCCTGCTGACCCAGCGCCAACTGATCAACCTGCGCCAGATGGCCCAGACCAATGCCGACGCGATCGCCACGCAGACCGCAACAGTCTGTGTGCAGCCGTTGCGCGCCATGCGCCTGCGCGAACTGCTGCGCATTGCCGATTCGATCGGCGAGCTGCCGCACGTGACGCGGGTGCAGATTCGCACGGCCGACGGACAGATTCTGGCCGACCATCGCGCCAGCGACGACAACCTGCACGACGTCATGAGTGTCGTGCGCGAGGTGGTCGACAACGAGCAGACCGGACACGTGGCACTGGGCTCGGTGCTGGTCGACGTGAGCCTGCACGACGCGATCGTGGCGCAGCGCGCCAGCCTGCGCCACGCCTTGATCGCACTGCTGCTGAGCCTGCTGGTGGCCGGGGTGATCGGCTGGCAGGCGGCGCGCTGGATCAGCGCGCCGCTGCGTCATCTGGCTGGCGCGGTGCGGCAGCTCGGCCAGGGTGACCGGCCGGTCAGCGTGGCCGTCACCGACCATACCGAGATCGGTGAACTGCAGCGCGGCTTCAACCATGCCGCAGCCGCCCTGTTCGACATCCAGCGCGGCATGCAGGAACAGATCCGGCAGGCCACGCTGGAGCTGGCGCAGAAGAACACCGCGCTGGAGGCGGCCAGCGTGGCCCGCTCGCGCTTCCTGGCGGCCGCCTCGCACGACCTGCGCCAGCCGCTGTATGCGCTGACCCTGTTCTCGGCGGCGCTGGCGGTCGACGAACACGATCCGCAACGGCTGGATCGCATCGCCCATATCCAGGAATGCGTGCAATCACTCGATCACCTGTTCGGTGAACTGCTCGACCTGTCGCGGCTGGAAACGGGTGCTGTCCAGGTTGAGATCAGCGAATTTCCGCTCGACCGTGTATTTTCCGAGGTCAGCCGCACTTTCGGCATGGTGGCCGAGCAGCGCGGGCTGGTTCTCCAGATGCACCCGACCAGACTGTGGGTGCGCAGCGACCGCGTCATGCTGACCCGCATGCTCAACAACCTGATCAGCAATGCATTGCGCTTCACCCGCCACGGTGGCGCCCTGATCGGCGTCCGGCGCAGCGGCACGGGTCGGGTGCGGATCGAAGTGTGGGACACCGGCAGCGGCATCGCGCCGGAGCACCTGTCCAACGTGTTCGACGAGTTCTACCGGATCGAAGACCATTCCGGCGCCGGACTCGACGATGGATCGCATTCCGGCCTGGGCCTGGGCCTGGCTACCGTGCAGCGGCTCGCGCAGTTGCTCGACACCAGGGTACAGGCGAAGTCGCGGCTCGGTCGGGGCAGCGTGTTTCATTTCGAGCTGCCGCTCGGCAGCGTCGGCGCGTTGCCGGCCGCGGTGGACGACGAGATGCCCGGCGAACTGGCCGGCCGGCGCGTCCTGGTGGTGGACGACGATCCGGCGATCCTCTCCGGCATCCGCTTCCTGCTGCGCAGCTGGGGTTGCGAAGTGGCTGTGGCCGAGGATCGCCAGCAGGCGCGCGAAACGATCGAAAACTGGCCAGCGCCGGTCGACATCGTGATCTGTGATCTGCACTTGCGCTCGGGCGAAAGCGGCCTCGACGTTTTCGCCGAACTGGACAGGCTCTACGAGAACGATGACGAACAATCATTTGCGCGGTTGCTGGTGACCGGCGAAACGCGCGCCGACCACCTGCGCGACGTCATCGCGGCGAGGATTCCGCTCCTGTACAAACCCGTCTCGCCACAGCAGTTGCGCAGCGCCATGCTGGCGGCCCTTGTCGCCGCCCGGGGCGGGGGCTGAGTTCAGCGGACGGCGCTCGGCGACCTTTCCCGCCGCGCAAGAAAAACGGGGCGCCAAACTGGCGCCCCGCGGGGATGGTGGGTCGTCCGGGATTCGAACCCGGGACCAATAGATTAAAAGTCTACTGCTCTACCAACTGAGCTAACGACCCGGGTTGAAGGACCCGGTCTGGCCAGGCCAAGCCGGCGATTTTACGGCCTGTACCACAAGGGCACAAGCAAGCGCCGGCTCAAACGTAGCGGGTGGGATCGGCGATCCCTGCATCGCGGAAACCTTGCGCACGCAAGCGACATGCGTCGCAATGGCCGCAGGCCCGACCCTGCGCATCGGCCTGGTAACAGCTGACCGTGGCGGAAAAATCCACGCCCAGGCGTTTGCCCTCGCGTGCGATGTCGGCCTTGCTCATGCGCATCAGTGGTGCATGGATGCGGATACCGGCGCCCTCGACGCCGGCTCTGGTCGCGACATTGGCCAGCTTCTCGAACGCCTCGATGAAGGCCGGGCGGCAATCCGGATAGCCCGAATAGTCGACCGCGTTGACCCCGCACCAGATGTCGCTGGAACCCAGCACCTCGGCCCAGCCCAGGGCGATCGACAGCATGATCGTGTTGCGCGCCGGCACGTAAGTCACCGGGATGTCGGCGCTGTCGACGGTGTCCAGCGGCACATCGATATCGGCAGTCAGTGCCGAGCCGCCAATGCTGCGCAGGTCAATGCTCACGGTCTTGTGCTCGACCGCGCCGAGCATTTGCGACACACGGTCAGAGGCAGCCAGCTCCGAGTTGTGGCGCTGGCCGTAGGCCACGCTCAACGCATGCACCTGATAACCCTGTTCGCGCGCAAGCGCGATGGTGACGGCCGAATCCATGCCGCCGGAGACGAGCACGACGGCCTTGCGGAGGAATTTGTCAGACATGTATTGCATCCACTCGGGTGCGACCGGTCACCGGCCGGAAAACGCTTGTGAAGCGAGGAGTGAGTGAAGAGGAGTGAGTAGAGAGAGTGTGCGCAACGTGCCCTTCTCCCACTCCTCTTCACTCACTCCCAGCCTCAGTGCCCTGCCGCGTCGTTCCACAGCAGCTTGTGCAACTGCATCTGAAACCGCACATCCAGCTTGTCGGCGATGATCCACTCGGCCAGATCGCGCGGTTCCACCGCACCATGCACGGGTGAGAACAGCACCATGCAGCGATCGGCCAACGCGTGCTCGGCCAGCATCGCACGCGCCCACTCGTAGTCGGCGCGGCTGGCGATCACGATCTTTATCTGGTCGTGCGCCAACAGGCGGTCGAGGTTCGACCACAGGTTGCGCTGGCTCTCGCCCGAATCGGGCGCTTTCAGGTCCATCACCTTGCGCACGCGCGGGTCGACCATCGACACATCCAGCGCGCCGGAGGTTTCCAGCGACACCTCGTAGCCGGCATCGCACAATTTGCGCAGCAGGATCAGGCAACGCTTCTGGGCCAGCGGTTCGCCACCGGTGACACAGACGTGCTTCGCGCCATGGCTGGCGACCTCGGCCAGGATGTCGTCGATCGCATGCCAGTCGCCGCCATGGAACGAGTATTCGGTGTCGCACCACACGCAGCGCAGCGGGCATCCCGTGAGCCGGACGAACACGGTGCGCCAGCCGATCGCGTCGGCCTCACCCTGGATCGAATGGAATATCTCGGTGATGCGCAACCGTCCGGTCACGTCTTCGGCAACCGCGGCGGATGCCACCGATGCTTCTTCGCCACTCATCGCGAAACTCAGTTGCCGGACTGGAGCTGCAGGCGCTGCAGGCGCTCCCGCGCCAGGCTGGCCGAGTCCGACCCCGGATACTTGGCGATGACCTGCTTCAACGTGGCCTTGGCCGCATCGGTCTTCTTCAGCTCGATCTGGCAGTAGCCGACCTTGAGCATGGCATCGGGCAGCTTGTCGCTTTGCGGATACTGGCTGACCAGTTGCTTGAACGCATCCAGCGCCACCGCGTAGTTGGTGGTGACGAAGTAGGACTGCCCCAGCCAATACCAGGCGTTGGGCACCAGGGCGTGATTCGGATACTGCTGGATGAAACCGCGGAACTGGCGCGCCGCCGCCACGTAGTTACCCGCGCGGATCGACTGGAACGCGGTGTCATAAGCCGCCTGGGCCGCCGCCGGATCGGCATTGGCGCTGCTGGCCGGCGTGGAGGGCTGGCTTGATGTGCTGTTGCCGCCAGCACCCGCGGTCGCCGCCGAGCTCGAATTGCCGGGCTGCGCCTGCGGGTTGCTGCCACCCGTCGCGCCGCCGTTGTTGCCCGCATTGCCGCCCTCGAGACGCGCCAGGCGGGCGTCGAGATCGGCGTACTGGGCCTTGTTCTTGTCGTCGAGCTGTTGCAGATGATGCTGCAATTCCTCGACCTGTCCCTGCAGTTGCTGCAACTGCGACTGCACTTGCTGCAGCTGGTTGACCAGTCCGGTGCCGCCCTGGTCGCGACTCTGCGCCTGCTGCTCCAGCCGGGTGACGCGGTCGGCCAGGCTCAGGCGGGAATCCTGGGCAAGTGCCGGATACGCAAACAGCAAGGCGGACGCAATCGCGCCCGCCATGCCGTATCTGGCTGTAAAACGTCTAGCCAGTCGCTTCATCATTACTCAGCCGTGTAGACGATCTCGACGCGGCGATTCTTGCTCCAGCAATCCTCGTTGTGCTCACGGCACACCGGCTTTTCCTTGCCATAGCTGATCACGCTCATCTGGCTGGCCGAGGCGCCATTGGCCTGCAGCGCGCTGGAAACGGCACTGCCACGACGCTCGCCCAGACCCAAGTTGTACTCACGGGTGCCGCGCTCGTCGGTGTTGCCTTCCAGACGCATCTGGGCGGTCGGACGATCCTGCAGGTACTTCGCATGGCAAGCCATGATCTGCTGGAACTCCGGCTTGATCTCGGTCTTGTCGAAATCGAAGTACACGACGCGCTGACGCAGGCAGGCATCGGTATTGAGATCGGCCGGGGTGTATTTTCCATCGGAAGCCGGGGCCTGCTGCTGAGTCGGCTGTTCCACCGGCGGCTGCGGTTTGACTTCCTGTTTCTTGGAGCAAGCGGCCGCGCCTACGCAGAGCAGGGCGACCAGGGCGACGCGAACGGTCTTATTCATGGTGACGTTCCTTACGAGTTGAGTTCCGACAAACAAATGACGATTGGGGTTACAAACAGCTTCCGCCGGTTAACCGGCTGTTATTCTGACATGTGAAAGATCGACAGTGCGTGATACTGCACGGCCGCTCTAAACTGGTGAGGCCGCGACTAGCACGTCCCCCCCGGAAACCGACGCGCGCCAACGGCGCCGTTCGAGCCCTTTCCCTGGGCATCATGCCGCAGCGCGCTTATGCTGCGCGGCAGTATGGAAAAATCAACGCTCCCGGTAGGGGCCCCAGGCGGGTTCCTGGACGTTGCCCTCGGCAAGCTTGAGTCTCTCGCGAACCAGCCCGTCACTGGATACCGAATACAAAACCCCTCGGCTGCCTTCGGTTGCTGCATACAAAAGCATGCCGGCATTGGGTGCAAAACTGACCGCATCGTCCAGCGGACCGGGCGAGATGAAGCGCTGCTGCCCGCCCAGACTCTGGTCCTGAATAGCAATACGATACACGTTCCCGCTGCCCTGCACCATGGCGAGCTGCTTGCCGTCATAGCTGACCGAGGCCTTGGCGTTGTACTGCCCCTGGAATGTGATCCGCTGGGCGGTGCCACCGGCTGCCGGAATCTGGTAGATCTGCGGCCGGCCGGAACGATCGGAAGTGAAGTAGATGCTCTGGCCGTCGGGCGCCCACACCGGTTCGGTATCGATCGACAGGCTGTGGGTCAGCCGGGTTTCCTGGTGGCTGGCCAGATCGATCACGAAGATTTCCGGATTGCCCACATAAGACAGCGACACCGCCAGCTTCTTGCCGTCCGGTGACCAGGCCGGGGCGCCGTTGATGCCCTTGCGCGCCGACACCAGCTGACGCGCGCCGGTGATGATGTTCTGGATCCGGATCGACGAATTGCCATCCTCGAACGATACGTAGGCGATGCTCGAACCATCCGGCGACCACGCCGGCGACAGCAGCGACTCGCGCGAGCGCACCGCCACCTGCGGGTTGTAGCCATCCGAATCGGCCACGATCAACGAATAACTCGTCTTGTCGCCCAGGCCGACCGCGGTGATGTAGGCGATGCGGGTCCAGAACGCACCGCGCACGCCGGTGATCTTCTGATACACCTTGTCGGCGATCTGGTGCGCCACGCCACGCAGGTCGCCGGCCGGGCTGGTGAAGGTGCCCCCGAGCAGTTCCTGCTGCTTGTTGACGTCCCACAGCTCGTAGGTCACGTTGAGCGTACCGTTGCCGGCGTCGTTGATGCGCCCGACCACGATGTAATCCTGCTTGAGTAGGCGCCAGGTGGCGAACTTGATGTCCGAACCCTGCGACGGCGTCTCCACGATGTCGCTCTTGGCCAGCGACTTGAACTTGCCGGAGCGGTTGAAATCGTTGCGCATCACGTCGGCGACGTCGGTGGTGAGGGGCGTGCCGCCTTGCTGGGCAAACGGCACCACCACGATCGGGGTCGCGGTCTTGACGCCGCCCACGATATCGACCGTCAACGGCGACTGCGCGGCGACCGGGCCGACGAACAACGCCGCCACGGCCAGCAGGATAATGGCGAAACTTGAGCTGAGTTTGCGCATGGGCTTGATCACTGCGGCCTGAAGGTGAAGGTGAGGTTGCGTCGAAACACTTTTTCGAAACCCTTGTAGGGCAAGGTCTTGGTGCGCAATACCGCGTTCTCGACGGAGCGCCTGCCAGCTTCGTCGTAGGGGCAACTGGGGTCAACATTGGCGCTCAGAACGTCGCCGCCGGGTGATTGCACGATATGAACATCGCAGGGAACACTCGGCATGTTATCCGGACGCGTCCAGTTCGGTGTGACCGCATTCTGAATGGCCGCTACATATTCGCTGCTCAGGTCGCTGTCCGGGCTGTTGTTGCCGGTCTGCAACTGGCTGGCATTAGGCACATCGGAGCGGGCATTGTCCTGGGCGTTCTTGAGGTCCTCCATCTGCTGTCTGGCCTGCTTGGCCTTGCTGTCCAGCTGTCTGGTCTGGGCCGACGCCGCATCCATCTTGGCAAACAGGGCGTCGATCTTCTTTTTTTCCTCTTCCTTCTTCTTGGCCGCCTGGGCGTCCAGCTCGGACTGGCGCTGGCGCTCCTTCTCTTCCTGCACCTTCTTGGCCTCGTCGGCCTTCAGCGCGGCATCCTCGACCACGCGCTCCTGATCGACCGTATCGGGGTGCTTCGGCGGTGGCGGCAACTGGCTGACCGCCGGCTTCTCCGGTGGTGGCGGCGTGGGTGGGGTCACGCTGGGCGGCGGCGGCACCGTGTTGGGCACCGGCTTGACCTTGACCGCCTTCGGCGGCGGACTGCCGGTGGGCCCGATCAGGGTGGCCTCGATGATCGGACCCTGCAGGTGCAATGGCGCGGTGCAGGTGATCGGGTTCATCGACGCCGGCAAGCCGAGCGCAGTCACGAACGCCTCGTACTTCGAGCACGGCAGGATGGCGAGGAACAGGAACGCCACGATACCGATGTGCAGGATGGCGGAGAGTACGACCGCCTTCGGCGTCGCCCTACTTTCGTCCATGGGACGTGCTCTTGTCCTGATCGGTCGGCTCGCCTGGCTGGCCCATCAGGCCGACCTTGGCCACGCCGGCCTGCTGCAGGTCGGCCAGCACCTTGAACACGCCGCCGTAAGGGCCGCGCTCATCGCCGCCGACCAGCACGCTGACCTCGGGATTCTCGCGCACGAACGCACCCACCTTCAGCTTGAGCGTATCCGCGTCGACCAGCTCCTTCTTGGCGCCGCTGAGGGTCAGGTACATCTGGCCGTCCTGCAGTACCGAGACCAGCACGGGGTCCTTCTTCTGCTGCAGCGACTTGGCATTGGCCTGCGGCAATTGCACGTCGACGCTGGAGTTGAGCATCGGCGTGGTGACCATGAAAATGATCAGCAGCACCAGCATCACGTCGATGTAAGGCACCACGTTGATTTCGGATTTGAGCTTGTAGCGCTTCTGGCGCCCTGAGGTTCGCATGACTGCTGCTCCGCTCAGGCGACGTCGTCGGTCTGGATCTGCCGCTGCAGCACGGAGGAGAACTCCTCCTGGAACACGTCGTAGCGCGAGGCGATGCGCTCGACCTTGGTGGCGTAGCGGTTGTACGCCCACTGTGCCGGGATCGCCGCGAACAGGCCCATCGCGGTGGCGATCAGTGCCTCGGAGATGTGCGGGGCGACCACCGCAATGGTCACGTCCTTCATCTCGCCCAGGCCCTGGAACGCGCCCATGATGCCCCACACCGTGCCGAACAGGCCCACGTAGGGGCTGATCGAGCCGACGTTGGCGAGGAATTCCAGATTGCGCTCGAGCAGGCCGATCTCGCGCGTGCCGGCGACCTGCATCGCGCGCTCGGAACCCTCGATCACGCTGCGCGTATCGTGTGTCTTGCGTTGCCGTTGGCGGGCAAACTCGCGGAAACCCGACTCGAAGATGTTCTCGATGCCGCCGTTGTTGCCGCCGCGGTTGCTGACCTCGCGAAACAGCTGGGCGAGGTCGCCACCGGACCAGAAGCGCTCCTCGAACGCCTCGGCATCTTCCAGCGCCGCCTTGGTCTGCGTGTACTTGCGGATGATGATCACCCACGACAGGAACGAGCCCACGAGCAACACGGCCAGCACCAGTTGTACCGGCAGGCTCGAATCCGCGATCAGCGTGAAAACGTTCAGTCCACTGTTCATTGCTTGCAGGTTCTCCGCCGGTTCGGCTTGGGTGGGTCTAGGGTAAGGCTTGCGGGATCAGGTCGGACGGAATCTGCGCCGGGCGCATGCGCGCCAGGTCCACGCAGGCCACCCGCACGCTGGCGCGGATCAGGCAACTGCCGTCCGTCTTCGTGATTGTCTGGGCGAACAGGATACTGGCTGAACGCCACGCTTTGACTTCGACCGTTACCGACAGTTCATCATCCAGCAGGGCTGGCTTGAGGAAGTCGATCTGCATGTCGCGCACCATGAAGGCCAGCCCGGTGGCCTGCTTGAACGCCATCTGGTCGACCCCGAGCGCGCGCATCCACTCGCTGCGGGCGCGCTCCATGAAGCGCAGATAGCCCGCGTGATAGACGACGCCACCGGCGTCGGTGTCTTCCCAGTAGACCCGCACGGGCCAGTGGAACGGCGTGGCGGGCGACTCAGACATCACCGGCGTCGCCGGCGTCGCCGTTGAACAGATCCGCCACCGGCGCCTGCCGGGATGGCGGCACCAGGCCGAGGTAACGCCAGCCCCTGGGGCTGATCATGCGGCCGCGGGCGGTACGTACCAGGTAGCCCTGCTGGATCAGGTACGGCTCGACCACGTCTTCCAGCGTGCCGCGATCCTCGCTCAGCGCGGCAGCCAGCGACTCCACGCCGACCGGGCCACCGTCGAAGTTCTCCACGATCAGTCCGAGCAGGCGCCGATCCAGCTCGTCGAAACCTTCCGGGTCGATCTTCAGCATGTCCAGCGCCGCCTGTGCCGCCGCCAGCGTGATCTCGCCGCCGGCGCGCACCTCGGCGTAGTCGCGCACACGGCGCAGCAACCGGTTGGCGATGCGCGGCGTGCCGCGCGAACGGCGGGCGATTTCCTGCGCCCCTTCCGGTGCGCACACGATGCCGAGAATGCGCGCCGCGCGCCGCACGATCGCGGTGAGCTCCTCGGCGGTATAGAACTCCAGCCGCTGCACGATGCCGAAGCGATCGCGCAGCGGCGCAGTGAGCATGCCCGCACGGGTGGTCGCGCCGATCAGGGTGAATGGCGGCAGATCCAGCTTGATCGAGCGGGCACCCGGGCCCTCGCCGATCATGATGTCGATCTGGAAATCCTCCATCGCCGGATACAGCACCTCCTCGACCACCGGCGACAGCCGATGGATCTCGTCGACGAACAGCACGTCGTTCGCCTCCAGGTTGGTCAGCAGTGCGGCCAGGTCGCCCGCGCGCTCCAGCACCGGGCCGGAGGTGGAACGCAGGTTGACGCCCAGCTCGTTGGCGATGACGTGGGAGAGCGTGGTCTTGCCCAGCCCCGGCGGGCCGAAGATCAGCACGTGATCCAGCGCCCCGCCGCGCCTGCGCGCCGCCTCGATGTAGATCGACAGCTGCTCGCGCACCGTCTGCTGGCCCAGGTACTCGGCCAGCCGCTTCGGCCGGATCGTTGCCTCCAGCGCGTCGTCGTCGAGCTGGGCGGCGGCGGTGATGATACGGGCTTCGGTCATGCGCGCATTATGCCGGCTGCGCTCGACAAATGGAGAGAAAAGCCCGAGTCAAGGGCAGTTGCATGCCATGCGCCAAAGAAGTGCTTTCCTGCACTTCTTTGGCTCGCCAGGGCCGGGCTACGCCCAGCCCTGGCTCCGCGGATCCATCGTGGATCGCGGTAGAGGTCTGATCCGCTGCGCCGATCAGATCTCTACCTGCGTCCCCAGCTCGATCAGGCGATTGCCGGGAATCTGGAAAAACGCCGTGGCCGGCATCGCATTGCGCGAGAGGATCACGAACAACTTGTCGCGCCAGAACGCCATGCCGGGACGCCGCTTGTCCGCAATGACGGTCTCACGCGACAGGAAGAACGTGGTATCCATCATGTCGAACCCCAGCCCATCACGGGCGCACTGGGTCAGCGCCTGAGGCACGTTGGGGTCCTCGGCAAAACCGAAGCGCAGCGTCAGCGAGAAAAAATTCCCGCTCAGCGGCACGATGTGGATGCGTTCGTCCGGCTCGGCCATCGGGGTCTCCAGTATCTCCACCGTCAGCAACACGTTGCGCTCGTGCAGCACCTTGTTGTGCTTGAGGTTGTGCAGCAGGGCATGCGGCACCGCGTGGAGGTTGGCGGTGAGGAATACCGCCGTGCCGGGAACACGCAACGGCGGGTGCGCCTCGATGCTCTCGATGAACGGCGCCAGCGCCAGTCCACCCTGCTTGAGGCCGCGCAGCACCAGCTCACGACCACGCCGCCAGGTCGTCATCATGATGAACAACAGTACGCCCAGCACCAGCGGGAACCAGCCGCCGTGGGCGATCTTCAGGGCGTTGGCGGCGAAGAAGGCCAGGTCCACCGTCAACAGCAACACGCCGACCAGGGTCACCCAGAACCAGTTCCAATGCCAATGCTTGCGCGCCACTACCAGCGCGAGCAAGGTGGTGACGGTCATCGTTCCGGTCACCGCAATGCCATAGGCGGCACCGAGATTGTCGGAGCTCTGGAAGCCCAGTACCGCACCAAACACCATCACCATCAACAGCCGGTTCACCCACGGCACGAAGACCTGGCCCGACATTTCGCGCGAGGTATGCACCACCGCCATCCGCGGCGAATAGCCCAGCGACATCGCCTCGCGGGTCATGGAAAAGGCGCCGGAAATCACCGCCTGCGAGCCGATCACCGCCGCCGCCGTGGCAAGGGCGATCATCGGGTACAGCAGCGAGACCGGGACCATGTGATAGAACGGCCCTTCGATCGCCGCCGGATTGCTGAGCAACAAGGCGCCCTGGCCGAAATAGTTCAGCAGCAGCGACGGCAGCACGAAACCGAACCAGGCCAGGCGTATGGGTTTCTTGCCGAAATGGCCCATGTCGGCATACAAGGCCTCGGCGCCGGTAAGTGCCAGCACCACACCGCCGAGCGCGATGAATGCGCCGTAGCCATGGCGCATGAAAAACTGAAACGCATAGCCGGGGTTCAGCGCCGCCAGCACCTGGGGGTGCAGCACGATCTGGCGAATGCCCAGCACCGCCAGTACCAGGAACCACAGCACCATCACCGGCGCGAACATCCGGCCGACGATATGCGTGCCGTAGCGCTGCAGCGCGAACACCCCGGCCAGGATCAACAGCGCGATCAGCACCACGAATTGCGCCAGCGCCGGTTCGGCCACCTTCAGCCCCTCGACCGCGCCGAGCACCGTGATCGCCGGGGTGATGACGCCGTCGCCGTAGAACAGCGATGCACCGAAGATGGCGAGCACCGCCAGCAACCAGCGCCCACGCGCGGAGCCACTGCCGAGCGAGCGCTGCGCCAATGCCATCAAGGCCATGATGCCGCCTTCGCCCTTGTTGTCGGCGCGCATCACGAAGGTCACGTATTTCAACGACACCACGATCATCAGCGCCCAGAAGATCAGCGAGAGCACGCCGAGCACGGCCGCGGGTGTCGGCGTCGCACCGTGCGTGCCCAGCGTCTCCGCCATGGTGTACAGCGGACTGGTGCCGATGTCGCCGAATACGATGCCGATCGCGCCCAGCGCGAGGGTGCTCAGTCGTGGCGACGGACCGCTGGTGGTGGTAGCTGGAGTCTTCATGTCGGGAAAGATTCGCGCTGGGGGGGGGCGACCTGGAGGCCGCTAGATTTCCACCTGCGCACCGAGCTCGATCAGCCGGTTGCCGGGAATCTGGAAGAACGCGGTGGCCGGCAACGCATTGCGCGCCATGAAGGCGAACAGCTTGTCGCGCCAGCGCGCCATGCCCGGTCGGCGCTCGTTGGAGACGATGCTTTCGCGGGACAGGAAGAACGTGGTGTCCATCATGTCGAAACCCAGCCCCTCGCGGGAACATTGCGACAGCGCGAGCGGAATG
Source organism: Rhodanobacter sp. B05 (assembly GCF_002001085.1). GTDB lineage: Bacteria > Pseudomonadota > Gammaproteobacteria > Xanthomonadales > Rhodanobacteraceae > Rhodanobacter. The sequence continues at coordinate 75,622 of NZ_MUNU01000009.1, read as the reverse complement.
TTCGGATCCTCGGCGAAGCCGAAGTGCAGCTCCAGGCTGTAGAAATCGTCGCTGAGGCGGGTGAGCTGGATGCGCTCGTCGGCATCGGCCACCGGCGTCTCGAGAATCGCCACCGTCAACAACACGTTGCGCTCGTGCAGCACCTTGTTGTGCTTGAGATTGTGCAGCAACGCGTGCGGCACGGCCTCCTGGTTGGCGGTGAGGAAGACGGCCGTGCCCGGCACGCGGATCGGCGGATGCTCGCTCATGTTCCTGATGAACGGCGCCAGCGCCAGGCCGCTCTGCTTGATCTCGCGCACCACCAGCTCGCGGCCGCGTCGCCAGGTGGTCATCACGGCAAACAGGACCAGGCCAAGCACCAGCGGGAACCAGCCGCCGTCGGGGATCTTCAGCGTATTGGCGCCAAAGTAGCTCAGGTCGATGGCCAGCAGCACCAGGCCAACCAGGATCACCACGGTGCGGCTCCATTGCCACATGCGGCGCGCCACGATCATGGTCAGGATGGTATCGATCGCCATCGTGCCGGTCACGGCGATGCCGTACGCACCGGCCAGCGCGTTGGACGAACCGAACCCGACCACCGTGGCGAGAACAGCCACCATCAGCGCGCGGTTCACCCACGGCAGGAAGATCTGCCCGATCGCCTCGCGCGAGGTATGCACCACCTGCATGCGCGGCAGAAAGCCCAGCTGGATCGCCTGCCGGGTCACGGTGAACGCGCCGGAGATCACCGCCTGCGACGCGATCACGGTCGCGGCGGTGGCCAGTCCGATCATCGGATACAGACCCCATGACGGCACCGAGTAATAGAACGGGTTGGCGATCGCATCCGGATGCACCAGCAGCAGGCCGCCCTGGCCGTAGTAGTTGAGCAGCAGCGCCGGCATCACGAAGCCGAACCAGGCCGCGCGTATCGGGAAGCGCCCGAAATGGCTCATGTCGGTGTACAGCGCCTCGGCACCGGTCACGCACAACACCACCGAACCCAGCGCGAGGATCGAGGTCTTGCCGTGCGTCATGAAGAACTGCACCGCGTACCAGGGATCGAGTGCCCACAACACGCCCGGCGCATGGATGATGTTGGATATGCCGATGACCGCCAGGGCGAGAAACCACAACACCATGATCGGCCCGAACAGGACGCCGATCCTCGCCGTGCCGTGACGCTGCAGCCAGAACAGTCCCAGCAGCACGACCACGGTGATCGGCACGACCCACTCCTTCAAGCCCGGCGCCGCCACCTGCAGGCCCTCGACCGCGGAGAGCACCGAGATCGATGGCGTGATCACGCCATCGCCGAAGAAAAGCGCCGCGCCGAGCAGGGCCATCAGCATGATTATCCGGCGCGCCCGTACCGACTTGCCGCTGGCGCGCTGCGCGAGGGTCATCAAGGCCATGATGCCGCCCTCGCCCTTGTTGTCCGCGCGCATGACCAGACTCACGTACTTCACCGCCACCACCATGATCAGCGACCAGGTGACCAGCGACAGGATGCCCAGCACCGTGCTGGGATGCGGATGCAAGCCGTGTTCCGGCAGGAAGGTTTCATGCATGGTGTACAGCGGGCTGGTGCCGATGTCGCCGAACACCACGCCGACCGCACCGAGGATCAGCGCCGACTTCGCACCATGAACCTTGCCTGCCTCGCTGGCGGCGGACGAAACCTCCTGATCCCGCGCTTGTTCGTTCATCGAAGTCCTGGCTGCCTAGCTGCCCAGCGCAGCACGCAGTGCCTTGCGGATGATGGATTCGGCGCTGTCGCCCTCGGCGGCAACCTTCTGCACCAGTCGGGTCACCTCCGCCGGCTTGTAGCCCAGCTGCTGCAGCGCCACGGTGGCTTCGCCCGCCGCATCCAGTGGCGCCGCCACCCCCGACATGGACACTCCGGCCGCCGTGGACAGGCCATCCAGGCGATCGCGCAACTCCACCACGATGCGCTCGGCCGTCTTCTTGCCGATGCCGGGAATCTTGGTCAGCGCGACCACGTCGCCGGCATGCACCAGCCGTGCAAAATGCTCGGTGGAAACACCGGACAGCACCGCCAGGGCAATCTTCGCGCCGATCCCGCTGACCTTGAGCAGGTTGCGGAACAGCACGCGCTCGCTCTCGTGCAGGAAGCCGTACAGGCTGACGCTGTCTTCCTTCACCGCGTGATGGGTGAGCAGGATCACTTCCTTGCCGAGGCCAGGCAGGTCGTAGATCGTCGACATCGGCGCCTCGACCTCATAGCCGACGCCGCCCACCTCGACCAGCAACGACGGCGGCTGCTTCGAGACCAGGATGCCGCGCAGTCGTCCGATCATCGGCGCCGCCTCCACATGAAATTTTTCGGCATCGCCTTCATCGGCGCCGTCTCCAGGCCGTGCGCGGAATGCCCACCCGGGCCAGGCTGGCGCGCGTGTGCGCGTGAGTCACCGCAATCGCAAGCGCATCGGCGGCATCGGCCTGCAGCGGCCCCTTCAGGCCAAGCAGGATCCCGATCATGTGCTGAACCTGGGTCTTGTCGCCACGGCCATTGCCGACCACGGACTGCTTGACCTCGGTTGCCGCATATTCGTGCACCACGATCCCCCGACTGACCACCGCGCAGATCGCGGCGCCACGTGCCTGCCCCAGCTTGAGTGCCGAGTCCGGATTGCGCGCCATGAACACGCGCTCGATGCCGCACTCGATCGGCTGGTGCGCGGCGATGATGTCACAGAGTTCGTCAAAGATGCGTTTCAGGCGCAGCGGGAAGCTTGCTTCGCCAGCCACCACCAGGGCAGCGTGAAATACGTGGGTAAGCCTTCCCGTGTCGTCCACGTCGATGATGCCGACGCCGGTACGCTGGCTGCCCGGATCGATGCCGATGATCCTCGCGGAGCGGGAATCGGTCGACGAATCCTGCCCTGTCCCGTTCCCCATTTCCGATTCCCCATTTCCCGCCTTGCTGCTAGCCATCGGTTGGCAGCAAGGCGTTGTGCGACACCTCGCTCACGTCGTCCAGCGAGTCGAGCTTGTCGAGCAGATCATGCAGGGGTTCGAGTGCCTCCGCCGGCACCTCGATCCGATTGTTGGGGCGCATCACCACGCCGGCGTGCACGGCGCTCAGGCCGGCAGCGATCAGCGCCTGCTGCATCGCTTCGAAATGTTCCGGCGCGCACAGCACGGTGCTCTCGCCATGCTCGCTGACCACGTCATCCGCGCCAGCTTCCAGCGCCGCTTCCAGCACCTTTTCCTCGGCCGCCGCGTCTCCAGCGGTGGCGAACACCAACTCGCCGCAGCGGGTGAACTGGAACGCCACCGAACCCGATGTGCCCAGGTTGCCGCCGTGCTTGGTCAATGCGTAACGCACATCGGCCACGGTGCGGGTCGGGTTGTCGGTGAAACTCTCGATGATCAGCGCGATGCCGGCCGGGCCGTAGCCCTCGTAGCGCAGCTCCTGCATGTCCGCGCCGCCGTCCGCCCCCGAGCCGCGCTTGACCGCACGCTCGATGGTGTCCTTGGTCATGTTCGCCGACAGCGCCTTGTCGATGGCCGCGCGCAACCGCGGATTGCCGGCCGGATCCGCGACGCCGGCGCGCGTGGCGACGGTGATTTCGCGGATCAGCTTGGTGAACACCTTGGCGCGCTTGGCGTCTTCGGCGTTCTTGCGACCTTCGATGGACGGGCCTCTACCCATACAATGCCTGCGCCTGAATTCAAATGAATGAACCGACGATTTTACCTGAATTCGAACCACGTGCCGGACTGCGACAACATGCTCGATCAGGCCCCGTCGAAATGCCCGTGGTGCAGAAAACAGGCGGTCTGCTGCGCCACCTCGGTCGAAAACAGCAGGCCAGTGTGGTTGGTCTCGATCACGCGATGATCGGCCAACCCGGGCAGGCGGGTTTCCTCCACCGCCACGGTGCCATCGTGCTCGCCGGCAAAATGGCCGAGCATGGCACCCAGGCCAAGCGGCGTGCGGCCGGCGATCATGCCGACCTCGCGCGGCCCGTCCCAGTGCTCGAAACCCTGTTCCAGCAACTCGCGATTGTGCCCCAGCAGGACTTCGCCACCCTTTCCCCACGCGGCGAACCCGCGCGCCGCGGCGCTGCCCTTCAGCGGCGAGCCCAGGCAAACGATGCGTCCCGACGGCAGCCCCCCCTTGAGACAGGCGCGCAAGGCCAGCAGGCCGCCGAGGCTGTGGCCGACCAGATGCACGGCATCGGCCTCTCCCGCCAGGTCGATCATGCGGGTCTGCAGTCGATCCAGGATGCGCTGCTGGGTGGCCGCCACACTGAGGTAGTCGAAGCGGTGCACGCGAAAGCCCGCCTCGATCAACCGACGATGCAGCATGGACAGCGCGAAGCCGCGCATCCACAGGCCGTGCAACAGGATCACGTGCTCGCTCATGGCATGTCGCCGAAAGACCGCACGGGGAATCGTCGGCGGATCAGCCGACTGTCTCCTTGCCCGCCGCCACACGCACATGCAGCTCTTTCAACTGCGTGTCGCTCACCGACGAGGGCGCATCGGTCATCAGGTCCTGCGCACTGGTGGTCTTGGGGAAGGCGATCACATCGCGAATGGATTCCGTGCCGGCCATCAGCGCGGCAATGCGGTCGATGCCGAAGGCGATGCCGCCATGCGGTGGCGCGCCGAACTTCAGCGCCTTCAGCAGGAAGCCGAACTTCGCCTCGGCCTCCTCGGCGCCGATGCCGAGCAGTTCGAACACCGCACTCTGCATGTCCGGCCGATGGATGCGGATCGAGCCGCCACCGATCTCATTGCCATTCAGCACCATGTCGTAGCCGCGGCTCACCGCCGTGGCCGCGTGCGCACGCAGGTCGGCAATGTCGTCGATCTTCGGCGCCGTGAACGGGTGATGCAGGGCCACATGGCGCTGCTCTTCGGCGTCGTATTCGAACATCGGGAAATCGGTGACCCACAGCGGCTTCCAGCCATCCTCGACCAGGCCGCGATCCTTGCCGACCTTCAACCGCACCGCGCCCATGAAGTCGGTGACGGTCTTCCACGCACCGGCACCGAAGAACACGATGTCGCCGGTCTGCGCCGCAGTGGCCTTGAGCACGCCATCCAGCGCCGCGTCGTCGAGGAATTTCGCCACCGGCGAATTGATGCCCTCGCGCCCTTTGGTCAGGTCCTCGACCTTGAGCCAGGCCAGGCCTTTCGCACCGTAGCGCGAGGCGTATTCGGTGAGACCGTCGATATCCTTGCGCGACAACGTGCTGCCGCCGGGCACGCGCAGCGCGGCGACGCGGCCCGCCGGATCATTGGCCGGCTCGGCGAATACCTTGAACTCGACGTGCTTCAGCACGTCGGCCACATCGACCAGTTCCAGCGCGATGCGCAGGTCGGGCTTGTCCGAACCGAAGCGGCGCATCGCATCCATCCAGGTCATGCGCGGGAACGCAGCATCGAGTTCGACGCCCTGCACGTCACGGAATACGTGGCGGATCAGTTCCTCCACGAAATCCTGCACATCCTTTTCCTCGACGAAGGCGAACTCCAGGTCGAGCTGGGTGAACTCGGGCTGGCGGTCGGCGCGCAGGTCCTCATCGCGGAAGCAGCGTGCGATCTGGTAGTAGCGGTCGAAGCCGGCCACCATCAGGATCTGCTTGAACAACTGCGGCGACTGCGGCAGCGCGTAGAACTGGCCCGGATGCACGCGGCTGGGCACCAGGTAGTCGCGTGCGCCCTCGGGCGTGGCCTTGGTCAGGATCGGCGTTTCCACGTCCTGGAAACCGCGCTCATCGAGGTATCGGCGCAGGGTCTGCACCAGCTTGATGCGCTTGCGCATCATCGCCTGCATCTCGGGGCGGCGCAGGTCGAGGTAGCGGTAGGTCATCCGCATGTCCTCGTTCGGGTTCTCGTGCAGCGCGAACGGCAGGTCCTTCGCGGCGTTGAGAATCTCCACGGTGTCGGCAACGAGTTCGACCGTGCCGGTCCTGAGCTTGTCGTTGACCGCGATGCGCTTGCGCAGGGTGCCGGTGACGCGCAGGCAGTATTCGTTGCCGATCTCGTTGGCGACGGCGAAGGTCGACGCGTTCTCCCGCTCGATCACCACCTGGGCCAGGCCCTCGTGATCGCGCAGGTCGACGAAGGCGACGTGGGCCTGCAGACGAATCTTGTTGACCCAGCCGCACAGGGTGACAGTCTGGCCGATCAGCGACTCATCGATGAGGCCGCAGTAATGCGTGCGCATGCGCTGGAAACTCCGGGCCGCGGGGCGGCGTGAACGAGTGAAAAGACCCGGAATATTAACATTGCTGCGGCAACGCCGAGACGACGATGCCCGGCCGGGCGATCAAGGCCCTGCGCCGGGCACGAGCCGCGGGTCCCTGGTTACCAGCGTCGATCCACCAGGAACTGACCACGGCAGCCGTGATCGACCCACACCCCGGCGCGATTCCATCCCCAGCTGGAACCCTCGGTGCAGCGCGCATCGGACATGCGCTTGACCAGTTGCACGCGGCCGCGGCGACCTACATCGACCATGCACATCTGATACTTGTTCTTGTTGCTGTCGCACTGCAGGCGGATCGACCGGTCCCAGCCCGGCCCCGGCTGCCAGCCGCCGGGGCCGTATCCCGGACGCCCATCATCCGGCCGCCCATGCCGGGCCTCGCCGAAGACGCCGCGACAGCCGCGATCCACCCACAGCCCCTGCCGGTCCACGCCCCAGCTCTGGCCGCGGACGCACGCCCCCTTGGATTCCTGCTTGACCAGTTCGGCATCCCGCCACGGCATCTGGCAGCGATTGAACTTGCCGTTGTTGCTTTCGCAGCGGACGCCCTGCCCGCGCTGTGCATGCGCGGGCGGAGCGGCCATCAACGAGCACACGGCGACGAGACCCGCCACAACCCCCGCCACGCCCAAGTTCGATATGGACATCGGTGCACCTCTTCATATAGGGAACACTACGCAGATTCGCCGGTCACGACAGCGATCGCTCCCGACAGGGTCAGGATAGCCGACCGGGTTCCTCAGTTGGTCGCGGCAGCCTTGTCGGTGCCTGTTCCGGTGGCAGGCGCCGGCGCTGCCGCCGGAGTCGCCGCTGCCGGTGTGTCCGCGGCCGGCTTGGATGCGTCGCCACCGCTGGCCTCGGCCAGATTGCGTTTCTTGTCGCCATCCTTCTTGAAATCGGTCTCATACCAGCCGCTGCCGGCCAGCCGGAACGAGGGCGCGCTCACCCGCCGCCGCAATTGCGCCGCCGCGCACGCCGGACAGACCGTGGGATCGCTGTCGGACAACTTCTGCAACCGATCGAAGCGATGGCCGCAGGCGTTGCATTCAAATTCGTAGATGGGCATGGATATTCCGTGGTTTCGGGCCGACCCGCAGCCGGCACGAATGCATTATCTGTGTGCCGAGGCCGATTTCAATGCAGCGCGGCCTGCAGCGTTCCGATGGCCGCCGGTCCAGGGATGGACCCGCCGCCAAGGGCATCGGGGGAGTCGTGAATACTTATGCGGACACGAGCACGGGTTGCCAAAGGCGGGGAACCTGGAGGCGGGGTCCGGTACCGACGGTAACAGGTTGGGCGTAAACGTCGAAGGCATCGTCTTGCTGGCATTCACCCTGCTTGATGGCAACCCCGGCACCCACCAGTACGGCACCTCATGCAAGAACGCCACGATGTGAGTGGCAGAGCGAATGCCTGCGGCGCATGATGTGCCCTCGACGGGCCGCACCATGAGGAAAGACCCGCCGTGGCGGTGATGACCGGCAGGGCCATCGTCTCGCCAAAACACTGGGGGCAGTGCCACGACCATCGACTGGAGGGGAGCATCATGAAATACACCAAAACTATCGCGCTCGGCACCGCAATTGCCTGGGCCATCACGGCGAGCGGTGCCGTCATGGCCCGCGAGGCACCTACCTTGACCGTCGCGGTGATCGACTTCACCAACAACAGCGATTCCGCCTCCTGGTGGCATGGCGGAGTCGGTACGCAGCTCGCCGACGTGCTCAGCAATGAACTGAGCGCCACCGGGGATTTCAAGGTCATCGAGCGACAGAAAATCAATTCGGTGCTGGCGGAGCAGGATCTCGCCAGCTCGTATCGGATGCGCCCCGGCAGCAGCCCCCATACCGGCAACATCACCGGCGCGCAGTATCTGGTGACCGGCAGTGTCGCCTCGTATACCGAAGACGCCGCCAAGACCGGTGGCGGCCTCAATTTTGCCGGCTTTCATGTCGGCGGTGGCCAGGCCAAGGCCTACGTGGCCATCGACTTGCGGGTGATCGATGCGGAAACCTCCGAGGTGGTGTTCTCACGCACCGTCGAAGGGCGCAGCACCGACAAGGCCATGAATCTCGGCGGCTATCTCGGCCATGGCGTCGGCGGCGATTTCGGCCATTCGGAGAAAACCCCTGCCAGCAAGGCCGTGCGCGCCGCCCTGATCGAGGCCACCGACTATCTCGACTGCGCGATGGTCAAACGCGACGGCTGTGAAGCCAAATTCGACCAGAAGGAACAGAAGCGTCGTCAGGGCGACAAGGACGCACTCGACCTCAACTGACCCGATCGACGCTCGCCGTCGGCGCATGCGTGATGGAAGCAGGCATGCGCCGTCTCGGCCGCCACCGATCCGCTGCTCGGCAACTGGCAGGCGCAGCCGGCGAAGTTCAGACCGGCCGCGCCGGCGCGAATCCAGGGCACGCATCCGCCCCGCAATCCATTCGATGCGCGCGAGTTTCTTCCCGCGCTTCCTGTTGCGCCTCAACGCGCTACAACACTCGTCAGCACTCCCGCTGACCGTCCTTGCCGCATCGACCGGAGGCGCGGACCGCGCGTCGTCACAAACTCTTCATCTTTGACAGAGCGTTCCGCGCGGGCCTACCTTCAAACACGCAAGGATCACGGCACCCGATTTTCATCATCGATCTCGTGTGCCAACCGCGATCACGGACCCTCGATCTGCGAACACTTCCTGGTTACTGCCCAAGGGGCCGCACCATGCAGACAAAATCGGGGCTGACACCGTCCATTATCGTCGCGACCGTCCTTGCATCCAGACGCAGACCGTCGACTCGACGCCCTTCGTCCTGATCAACGGCCCGAGTGTCCTCCCTCCACGAACTCGGGCAGCCATCCAACCGGCCCCAACCTGATTTGTGAGGCACCGTACCAGCAGGCGAACGCATGGACAGTTCGGGATTCACTGCGGTTGACGGAGATGGACAACGTACACTTTTGGACGTCTATACGGCTATTGACGCTTACGCGACATGGCATTAATCTCGACTTGCTGCAGAGCAACAAACCATCCTTCAGGGAAATATCCATGAGAAAGCGCCTTCAGACCATCCTCCCGGCCTCCCTTGCAGTCGCCGTGCTTTTCGCGCTGGGCAGCACCGTCGCCAGTGCGCAGGACAGTACCTCGCCGGCAACGGCGCCATCCCCCGGCAAGGCCCAGAACCTCAGTGCGGTGATCGTTACCGGCACGCGCTCGAACAGTCGTACCGAAAGCAGTTCGCTCACTCCCATCGACGTGGTTTCGGCCAAGGTGTTGCAGCAGACCGGCACCACCGACCTGCCGACGGCGCTCGCACGCATCATCCCCTCGCTGAATTTCCCGCGCCCTGCGGCCGCCGACACCGCGGACACGCAGCGACCGGCGCAGCTGCGCGGGCTGTCGCCTGATCAAGTGCTGGTGCTGGTCGACGGCAAGCGCTGGCATCAAGGCGCGATCCTGCTCAACAACGGCGTGATCGGCCGCGGTTCGCAGCCGGTGGATCTCAACACGATACCGCTGTCGGCGATCGACCATATCGAAGTGCTGCGCGACGGCGCCTCGGCGCAGTACGGCTCCGACGCGATCGCCGGTGTCATCAATATCATCCTGAAGAAGGGCGCCAAGGGAGGCGACGTCGAAGTGTCCGGCGGCCAGTATTCCGCGGGCGATGGCCGACAGTGGCAGGGCTCGGCCAACTTCGGCATTCCGTTGAGCGGCGACAAGGGCTGGTTGCGCATCGCCCTGCAGACCGGCAACGAGGACCACACCAATCGCGCCGGACCCGACAACCGCCCGGGCTTCCCGCAACTGGGGGTGAACTTTCGCCAGGGCGACCCGGATGTGCGCGACAACAACCTGATGCTGAACGCGCAGTACGACCTGACGCCGGATGTGCAGTTCTACGCATTCGGCCACTACGGTCGCCGCCAGAGCACGTCGCCGGCGTTCTTCCGCTATGGCATCAATTCACCCAAGCCGAACAATCCCCTGATCGGGCAGGTCTATCCCGACGGCTTCCTGCCGCTGGAACACGCCGACTCCACCGACCAGTCCCTCGTCACGGGCCTGCGCGGCACGGTTGACGGCTGGCGTTGGGATCTCAGCGGCAACTTCGGCCGCAACCGGGTCTCCTACGAAACGGTACACAGCCTCAACTACGCCTACTTGAACGACTTCGGCAGTACGCCGAGCGTGTTTAACGACGGCGTCCTCAGCGCCAAGCAGGAGAGCGTGGATCTCGACATCGCCAAGGAAGTTTCCACCGGCTGGTTGCCCAATCCGGTCACCGTGGCATTCGGCGCGCAATACCTGCGCCAGACCTATGTCATTGACGCCGGCTCGCTGCCATCCTGGTACGTCGGTACGTCGGGCGTTTCAGGCGGCGCACAGGGTTTCGCCGGCTGGCAACCCGACAATGCCGTCGATGCCTCGCGCCACGATGTGGCCGAATATCTCGACCTGGAAACCAACCTCACCGACAAGTTTGCCGTGGCGGCGGCCGTTCGTCACGAGCACTACAGCGACTTCGGCAACACCACCTCGGGTTCACTGTCCGGCCGCTTCGACTTCACCGACACTTTCGCCATCCGCGGCAGCGCTTCGACGGGTTTCCGGGCTCCCGCGCTGGGCCAGGAATATTTTTCGCAGACGTCCTCGCTGTTTTTCGCCAACGGCAATTCGGCGGGCCTACCCGCGGGCATCTACAACTCGGGCCTGGTGCCGGTGGGTAGCCCGATCGCGCAATTGCTGGGCTCCGAACCGCTGAAGCCGGAGAAATCGAGGAACTACACCCTGGGCACGGTCTGGAATCCCACCAGTGCGCTGACCCTCAGCCTGGACGTCTATCAGATCAAGATCCAGAACCGCGTCGCGCTGTCGGGCGCCATCTCGACCACCGCGCCGAACGTGGTGAGCTATCTGGCGGCGAACGGCATCACCAACCTCAACTTCCGCAGCATCGACTACTTCACCAACGCTGCCAGCACGCGCACGCGCGGCGTCGATCTCGTGGCTACCTACCTAGCCGACCTTGGCAATGCGGGAACGCTCGCCACCACCCTGAGCGCCAACTACAACCAGAACTCGGTGACCAGCGTCAAACCCAACCCGGCGGTCTTGAACAGCCTCGGTGTCAATTTCGTGCGCCTCAATCGGCAGGACATCAAGGGCTACCTGGCCAATTCGAGCCCGCGCAGCAAGCTCATCCTCAGCGAGCAGTACAACGTAGGCAACTGGGGAGTGACCGGCACGCTGACCCGCTACGGCAGCTACACCAGCTATGTCAGCAGCCTGGCCACCTACAACGCCGCCACCGGTGTGGTCGATCAGACCTTCACGCCCAAGTGGATCCTCGATCTGGCGCTGAACTACCACCTAGACAACTGGATGTTCACGCTGGGCGCCGACGACGCGCTCGACACCTACCCGGACCGGAACATTCCCAACAACACCAACAATGGCACCCTGCCGTACTCGACCTTCTCGCCGTTCGGCTACAACGGTGCCTACGTGTACGGCAAGGTGCGCTACAGCTGGTGAACAAGGCCTCACCCTCGATGTTCGCCATGCCTGGCGTCCGCAAGCCCTGACCGGGACCACCGCATGCGCATCGTACTTTTCGCACTGACCGCGATGGCCCTGATGGCCCCGGCGCTCGCCAGCCGGGCCGACCAGGCCAGTCCAGCCAGCAGGAGCATCCCCAGTCAGGCGCTGGATGCCAGCGCCCCGGCCACGACGCGGGCAGCCTTGGCCAAGGCTCGACCGGTCAGCGCCGGGCACGCGATGGTGGTCAGTGCGCAACACCTGGCCACCGCGGTCGGGGTGGACATCCTCAAGCAGGGCGGCAACGCGGTGGACGCCGCGGTGGCCGTGGGCTACGCGCTGGCGGTGGTGCATCCGTGTTGCGGCAACATCGGCGGCGGCGGTTTCATGCTGGTCCACCTGGCCAGCGGCAAGAGCGTGTTCCTGGATTTCCGCGAGAAGGCCCCGCTGAAGGCCAGCGCTGCCATGTACCAGGATGCCGACGGCAACGTGATCAAGGGCAAGAGCACGGGAACATGGTTGGGCGTGGGCGTGCCCGGCACCGTGATGGGCCTCGATGCGGCGCTGCAGAAGTACGGCACGATGCCGCTCTCGAAGGTGATCGCACCGGCGATCAAACTGGCCCGCGACGGTTTCGTGTTGCAGCAGGGCGACATCAACATCCTCAACGAGCGGGCCAAGGATTTCGCCAGGCACCCCCATGCCGCGGCGATCTTCCTCAACCATGGCAAGCCTTACGTGGCGGGTGAACGCCTGCGCCAGGACCAGCTGGCGCATACGCTGGAACAGATCGGGCAACGCGGCGACGCAGCGTTCTACCACGGCGACATCGCACGCGCCGTGGTCGCGGCCAGCCAGGCAGGCGGCGGCATCCTGTCGATGCAGGACTTCGCCGACTATTCAGTGAATTGGGACACTCCGATTCGTTGCGACTACCGCGGCTACACCATCGTTTCGGCGCCGCCGCCAAGTTCCGGCGGCACCACGATCTGCGAGATCCTGCAGATCATCAAGCCCTACCCGCTGGATCAGTGGGGCTACGGTTCGGTCAACAGCGTGCACTACCTGGTGGAGGCGGAGCGTCGCGCCTTTGCCGATCGCAATACCTACCTGGGCGATCCCGCCTTCGTGAAGAACCCGATCGACCAGTTGCTGTCGCCGGAGCACGCCGCGAAACTGCGCGCCGGCATCGACCCACACAAGGCCACCCCGTCATCCGCGATCAAGGGCAGCCTGGGGCCGGTCGAGGGCAACAACACCACGCATTACTCGGTGGTCGACGCCCACGGCAACGCGGTGGCCGTGACCTACACCATCAACTACCTGTTCGGTGTGGGCCGGATCGCCGGCGACACCGGCTTTTTCCTCAACAACGAGATGGACGATTTCACCTCCAAACCGGGCGTGCCGAACAGCTTCGGCCTGGTGCAGGGCAGGATCAACCGGATCGAGCCCGGCAAGCGCCCGCTCAGTTCGATGTCGCCGACCATCGTGCTGCGCGACGGCAAGTTGTACATGGTGACGGGCAGCCCCGGCGGCTCCACCATCATCTCGACCACGCTGGAGAGCTTCCTCAACGTGGCCACCTTCGGCATGAACATGCAGCAGGCGGTGAACGCGCCACGCCTGCACCAGCAATGGCTGCCGGATGTGGTGCTGGTGGAGCCGGGCCTGCTGGCCCCCCAGGTGCAAAGCCGGCTCGAGGCGATGGGCCACCACTTCAAGACCATCAGGTCCTGGGGCGCCGACGAAGCCATCCTGGTGAACCCGAAGACCGGCATGCTCGAGGGCGCCAACGATCGCCGCCGGCCGGCCGGATTGGCGGCCGGTTACTGAGCGCGAAAGATAGCGCCGGCAGCCGTCAATGGTGCGCAGGCTTCAGGCAAAGACCAGATGTCCGCCGGCCACCTCCACCCGGATGGTGTCGCCGGGCTGAAAGCGGGCTTCCAGGATCTGCTTCGCCAGCGGGTTCTCCAGCTGCTGCTGGATCGCACGCTTCAACGGCCGCGCGCCGTAAACCGGGTCGAAACCCACGTTGCCCAGCAAGGCCAGCGCCTCGTCGCTGACGTCCAGCTTCAACTGCCGCTCCGCGAGACGTTTTTCCAGATAAGCCAGCTGGATGCGGGCGATCGCGCGGATCTGCGTCTTGTCCAGCGGACGGAACACCACCAGCTCGTCCAGCCGGTTGATGAACTCGGGCCGGAAGTGCGCCTGCACCACGCCCATCACCGAGGCCTTCATCTGGGTGTACTGCTCCTCCGCGTCACCGCCGCTCTCGGCCGCGTCCTGGATCATCTGCGAGCCGAGATTGGAGGTCATCACGATCACCGTGTTGCGGAAGTCCACGGTGCGGCCCTGGCCGTCGGTGAGGCGGCCATCGTCGAGCACCTGCAGCAGGATGTTGAACACGTCCGGGTGCGCCTTCTCCACCTCGTCAAGCAGGATCACGCTGTACGGCCGGCGGCGTACCGCCTCGGTCAGATAACCGCCTTCCTCGTAGCCGACATAGCCCGGCGGCGCGCCGACCAGCCGGCTCACCGAGTGCTTCTCCATGAATTCGCTCATGTCGATGCGCACCATCGCATCGGTGGTATCGAACATGAACTCGGCCAGCGCCTTGCACAGCTCGGTCTTGCCCACGCCGGTGGGGCCGAGGAACAGGAACGAACCGTTCGGCCGGTTCGGATCGGACAGGCCGGCGCGCGAGCGGCGGATCGCGTCGGACACGGCATGCACCGCCTCGTCCTGGCCGACCACGCGCTTGTGCAGGTCATCCTCCATGTGCAGCAGCTTCTCGCGCTCGCCCTCGAGCATCTTGCTCACCGGAATGCCGGTCCAGCGGGCGACCACTTCGGCGATCTCGTCGGCGGTGACGCGGGTCTGCACCAGCTTGAAGTCCTGTGTCTCGGCAGCCTGGGCGGCAGCCAGCTGCTTCTCCAGTTCCGGCAGCTTGCCATACTGGATCTCGCTCATCCGCGCGTAGTCTTGCGCACGCTGTGCCGACTCCAGTTCCAGCCGAGCCTGCTCGATCTGCTCCTTTACCTTGGTGGTGCCCTGCAGCGCCGCCTTTTCCGACTTCCAGATCTCGTTGAGATCGGAGAACTCGCGCTCGAGTTTCTCGATATCGGTTTCCAGGTCGGCGAGGCGCTGCTTCGATTCGCTGTCCTTTTCCTTCTTCAGCATCTCGCGCTGGATCTTCAGCTGGATCAGCCGGCGCTCCAGCCGGTCGAGCTCCTCCGGCTTGGAGTCGATCTCCATGCGGATGCGCGAGGCCGCCTCGTCCATCAGGTCGATCGCCTTGTCCGGCAGCTGTCGATCGGCGATGTAGCGGTTCGACAGGGTGGCCGCCGCGACGATCGCCGGATCGGTGATCTCGACGCCGTGGTGCACCGCATAGCGCTCCTTCAACCCGCGCAGGATCGCGATGGTGTCCTCCACCGTCGGCTCGCCCACGAACACCTTCTGGAAGCGCCGTTCCAGCGCGGCGTCCTTCTCGATGTACTTGCGATATTCGTCCAGCGTGGTGGCGCCGATGCAATGCAGTTCGCCGCGCGCCAGCGCCGGCTTCAGCATGTTCCCCGCATCCATCGCACCATCGGCCTTGCCGGCACCGACCATCGTGTGCAGTTCGTCGATGAACAGGATCACCCGACCTTCCTGCTTGGACAGGTCGCTCAACACAGCCTTCAGGCGCTCCTCGAATTCGCCACGGAATTTCGCGCCGGCGATCAGCGCGCCCATGTCCAGCGCCAGCACGCGGCGACCACGCAGCCCTTCCGGCACTTCATCCTTGATGATGCGCTGGGCCAGTCCTTCGACGATCGCCGTCTTGCCCACGCCGGGCTCGCCGATCAGGACCGGGTTGTTCTTGGTACGCCGCTGCAATACCTGGATGGTGCGGCGGATCTCCTCGTCGCGACCGATGACGGGATCGAGCTTGCCCTTTTCCGCGCGCTCGGTGAGGTCGATGCAGTATTTCTCCAGCGCCTGGCGCTGTTCCTCGGCGTTCTCGCTCTGCACCTTTTCGCCGCCGCGCAGCTTGTCGATCGCCGCTTCCAGGTTGACCCTGGTCGCACCGGCCGCCTTCAAGGCCGCGCCAAGCTCGCCCTTGTCATCCAGTGCCGCCAGCACGAACAGCTCGCTGGCGATGTACTGGTCGCCGCGCTGCTGCGCCAGCTTGTCGGTGAGGTTGAGCAAGCGGGTGAGGTCGTTGCCGACGTTGATGTTGCCTTCCTGCCCGCTCACCCTGGGCAAGCGCTCCAGGATCGCATTCACGCGCTGCTGCAGCGCCGGCACGTTGACCTGCGCCTGGGTCAGCAAGGGCCCGGTCGAGCCGCCCTGCTGACCGAGCAGCGCGGCCATCACGTGCGCCGGCTCCAGCATGTTGTTGTCGCGGCCCACGGCCAGCGACTGCGCATCGGCCAGCGCCTGCTGGAAACGCGAGGTGAGTTTGTCCATCCGCATAAATCACTCTCCGTCAGGATGAAGGGTCGGGCTTGTGCCTGAACATTCCCGCGAGATGCGGACGCGAGCTGTCGATTCAAGCCAGTAAGCCGAATCGGTGCAGCTGATTCGGATGGCGAGCCCTTCCCATGCGGTCGGTCGTGACGGCCAAATCGATGTCCGTGAAATGTGCCGGACGGGCGCTGCGTCCGGCCGGCTTCCTGCCGGATGCCGACCGAGGCAAGCCCGACTTCGATGGCGCCCCACGGCTCGCCCTGCGCGGGACGCGACAAGCCCACCGAAGCCCTGACAGCGTGCTATTTTGGCGCCGGATGAGCACACCCGGCCATCACCATGCCCCATGACCATCTGTCAGCAAGTCCACCGGTCAGGCAGGCGCTGGATGCCGCGCGGCTGGCGCTGCGCGAGGGTCGGCCGACCGATGCCGAGGAAACCATGCAGGGCGTGCTCGCCACCGAGCCGGAAAACATGGAGATCCTGCGCGTGTTGGGACATGCCGCCCTGGCGCGCGGAAACGCAGGCGCCGCCATCGAATGGCTCAATCGCGCCGCCGCTTTCGATCGAAACGATATCGCCCTGCTGCTGGATCTTGGCGTCGCTTACCGCATCGCCGAGCGCATGGACGCGGCACGCTATGTGCTCGAGCGCGCGCTTGAACTCAGTCGGGGACGCGACACCGCGGCACGCCTGCTGCTTGCGCAGGTTCTGGAACAGGATCGGCGCCCGGAACTCGCCCTGCTGCACTACTTCCGGGCGATCCTGGACGCCCAGCATGCCGGTCGCTGGCTCGACGACGAGACCACCGAGCCAGGACTTCGAGCGCTGGTTCGGCACGCCATGGCCTATGTCGCCCACGACCGGCGCGCATGGCTGGCCGCGTCACTGCAGCCATGGCGGAACGACAGCTCCCCGGGCGGCCTCGATCGTGTGGAGCGATCATTGGCGACCTACCTGCGCGAGTGCAACGACCCGCCGGACAATCCGCGTCAGCGCGCCGGCATTCTTTACGTTCCCGGCCTCGACGCGACGCCCGTACTTGAAAATGCCCACTTCGAGTGGATGAGCACCCTGTTGACCCGCGTGGCCGGTGCGATGGCGGAGATCGAGGCCTGCCTTCGCTCCGCTCACGCCGAAGATTCCGCCGCGGCGCCATTCAGCCTGATCCAGACGCCCACCGCCGCACCGGACGACGAGCGTTGCGTGTCGCTGCTTGCCGGTGGCCACGTGACGGACACCGCCCGGTTGCATGCACCGCAACTGCTCGCCTGCCTGGCCGACACCCCGCTGGCGAAGATCCCGCACTACGGTCCGGAGGCTTCGATTGTCTGCATTTCTCCCGGCGTCCGCACGCCGGTACGCCGTGGGCCAAGCAATGCGCATTGCCGGGTGGCGATCGCCCTGCCCGGCAGTGGCCGCAGCGAGATCGTGGTCGGCGGCGAGACCTTCGCGTTGCAGGAAGGAAGCGGCATGGTGTTCGACCCCAGCTTCGGCGCCGCCTGCTTCAATCCGGGTGACGGCGAGGTCCGCCTGCTCCGGTTCGACATCTGGCATCCACGACTCCGCAAGCTTGAACGCGACGCGCTGACGGCACTGATCCTGGCCATCGTCGACTTCGACACCCGACTGCAGGAGCTGGCTTGAACACCACCGACAGCAGCGCCCGAGCGGCCGACATTCCCGCCAAGCGGGATCTCGCACGCTATGTACAGTGGTTCGACAACGCACTCGATGCCAGCCTGTGCCAGCGCATGATCGACTCGTTCCAGCAGTTGTCGCGCCTGCAGACGCGAAACGAGCGGGGCTCGATCAAGGCACTCACGTCGAGCGCGTGGACCGAACTGAACGTCAGCAAGGTCGCCGATGCGTCCTTTGAAGGGCTGTTCCGCGAACAAATCCAGCGCCACCTCGATCTCTACAACGAGCGCACCGGACTGACCCTGCCGGTGCCGGCACGCGGCCGGCTGGAAAACCTGCGCATCAAACGCTACCTGGTCGAAGCGGCCGACCAGTTCCAGCCACACTTCGATGCGCTGGATTACACCTGCAACCGCTACATGGTGTTTCTGTGGTACCTCAACGACGTGAGCGAGGGCGGTGAAACCGAGTTCTGCGACCTCGACATCCGCGTCAGCGCGTGCGCCGGTCGCCTGCTGATGTTTCCGCCGTACTGGATGTTCCAGCACGCCGGGCTGCCGCCGCGCTCGAACGACAAGTACATCATCTCCACTTATTTGCTGTTCTGATCGACCGTTCGCGACGACTCGACCGTTCGGGACGACGGATCCAGCCAGATCACGCTGGCGAGGCGGCCGCTGCTCGCGCCCTCCCGACGATACGAATAGAAGCGCGTATCCACGAAGGTGTCGTGGCCGCCACCATGGATTCGCGTCACTCCTGCCGCCTGGAGCCGTCGCCTCGCCAGGGCCGGCAGGTCGCATAGCCAATGACCGGATCGCGTTGCAACGAAGCAATCGGCCGACGCCGGGTCGGTCGCCATGAAATTCCGGCGGACTTCTTCACCCACTTCGTAGGAGGCCGCCCCGATGCACGGCCCCAACCAGGCCAGCAGGCGTCCTGGCGGGGTTTCCAACTGGGTCAGGGTCGCCTCCAGCACGCCCGCCGCCAACCCGCGCCATCCGGCGTGGGCGGCGCCAATCTCACTGCCATCGTCGGCGCAGAACAGCACCGGCAGGCAGTCGGCGGTGAGAATCGCCAGCACCGTGCCCGGGATATGCGAGACCGCCGCGTCGGCCTCCGGCTCGTCGGTGCTGGGCAAAGGGCCGAGTTGGGCGACGTTGACGCCATGCACCTGGTGCAACCAGCGCGGCGCGGAAGGCAGGCCGAGCACCTGCTGCAGGGCGCCACGATTGGACTGCACCGCATCGGGGGCATCGCCGCTGCGCAAGCCGAGATTGAAGCGCTCGAACGGCGGCGCCGAAATACCCGGGCCGTGCCGGGTGGTGATCGCGGCGTGCACCTGCGGCGGAGCGGGCCAGTCGGGAAATATCCAGCTGTCGTTCATGGCAACGGGAATGGGGTGGGGAGTCGCGGAGCATCGCATACTCGATGCCTTTATTCCGCGCACCCGGTCAATGGTGATCCGGACCGTTCTCCACCAGATCCGCGCGCAAGGCCTCGATCAGCAACCGCTGGTCGTCCGGTCGCTCAACGCTGAAGCTCATGGCTTCGCCGGTGGCCGGGTGGATGAATGACAGTTTTTCGGCGTGCAGCGCCTGGCGGCGAAAGCCGCGCAGGGTTGCCGCCAGCTCCGCGGTGGCACCCTTGGGCAGCTTCAGGCCCCCGCCGTACAACGGGTCGCCGACCAGCGGATGGCCGATATGCGTCAGGTGCACGCGGATCTGGTGGGTGCGCCCGGTCTCGAGCTGGCATTGCAGCAGGCTGTGCGCGCGGAAACGCTCGCGCAGGCGGTAATGAGTTACCGCACGCTTGCCGTCCTCTTCGTCGCGCACCGCCTGGCGCAGGCGATCGCCCATGCTGCGGCCGATCGGCTCGTCCACCGTGCCGCCGGCCACCATGGTGCCCAGCACCACGGCCTCGTATTGCCGCTCCACCTCGTGCCGGGACAGCAGATCGACCAGCGCGGTATAGGTGGGCAGGGTACGCGCCACCACCATCAGGCCGGAGGTGTCCTTGTCGAGCCGGTGCACGATCCCGGCGCGGGGCAGTTCCGCCAGCTTCGGATCGTGGTGCAGCAAGCCATTGAGCAGGGTACCGGCCGGATTGCCGGCACCGGGATGCACGACCAGGCCAGCCGGCTTGTCGAGCACCAGCAGGTGTTCGTCCTCGTGCACGATGTCCAGGACGATCGCCTCGGGGTGGCTGCGCACCTCGGTTTCCAGCTCCACGTCCAGTTCCACCCGCTCGCCGCCGCGCAGCAACTGCCGCGGGGGCGCGGGGGCACCGTCCAGGGTCACCACGCCGGCCTTGATCCAGCTGCTGAGGCGGGAACGCGAGTATTCGGGGAACATCTCGGCCAAAGCCTGGTCGAAACGCCGTCCTGCCGCAGTCAGCGGAACCTCGGCCTGTTGCCGGATCGTGGTCATGTCCGTCTCCGCGGGCGGAAGCCGGTTTCGGCTATCATGCATCTTCTTTGTTCAAACATCTGAATTCATTCCTATGCGCCTATCAAGCGGCTCGCCCACGTTGTCGTTGTTCCCACTGCCTGCCGTCAAGCTGCTCGCCGCATTCGTGCTGGTCCTCTCGATCAGCGCGTGCTCGATGTTTGGCCACAAGCGCGAAAACATCGACACGATGTCGCTGGATGCGCTGTACAACACGGCGCACAGCGCGATGGAAAACGGCAACTATGCGGTGGCCAGTCGCGCCTACCAGCGCCTGATCGCGCGTTTCCCCTCCGGCGCGTACAACGAGCAGGCCCAGCTTGACCTGGCCTATTCGCAATACAAGGACAACCAGCCGGACGACGCCCTGTCGACGGTCAACCGCTTCATCAAGACGTTTCCGGCCAACAAGCATGTCGATTATGCCTATTACCTGCGCGGCCTGATCAATTTTGGCCGCACCACCGGTTTCGTCGAACGCGTCACCAAGAGTACCGGCGGCCAGTCGCGGCGCGACCAGGCTTACAACCTGCAATCGTTCGACGACTTTTCGGAACTGTCGCGACGTTTCCCCGACAGCGCGTACACTGCCGACGCACGCCAGCGCATGATCTACCTGCGCAACCTGCTGGCGCAGTACGAGATCAACGTGGCCGAGTTCTACCTGCACAACAAGGCCTATGTCGCCGCCGCGGATCGTTCCCAGTACGTGATCGAGCACTACCAGCAGGCGCCGCAGACCGGCGATGCGCTGGCCATCCTCACGCGCAGCTATCTGGCGCTCGACCAGAAGGAACTTGCCACGCAGACCCGCGACGTACTGGCGCTGAATTATCCGCATCACCCGTACCTGACCGACCCGAAGTGGCCGCGTGCGCCGTCCACGCTGCGCAAGTTGATCCCGTTCTCCGGGCATCACTGATCCGGCCGCTGCGCGAGCGGGAATGGGGTCGGCATTCCCCGTTCCCTCTTCAATGCCATCCTGATGTGATGGGATAGCGCCGTTCGCGCCCGAACGCACGGGTGGTCACGCGCGGACCGGGAGCCGACTGTCGGCGCTTGAATTCGTTCAGCAGCACCAGGCGCACCACCAGGCGGACGGTATCGGCAGCGAAACCCTGCGCCACGATCTCCGCCTGCGCCTGCTCGGACTCGATGAAGCGGCCCAGGATGGCATCCAGTTCGTCGTAAGGCGGCAGTGAATCCTGATCGGTCTGGTTGTCGCGCAGTTCGGCCGACGGCGGGCGTTCGATGACTTCTTCCGGGATTGGGGATTGGGGATTGGGGATTCGGGAAAAGCCGGCATCTAGCGGAAGCGCGCCTTTACGAATCCCGAATCCCCAATCCCCAATCCCGGCTCTATTGCGCCAGCGCGCCAAGCGGTACACCACGGTCTTGTAGACATCCTTCAGTGGCGCATAGGCACCGCACATGTCGCCGTAAAGCGTGCAATAACCGACCGCCATCTCGCTCTTGTTGCCGGTGGCCAGCAGCAGTTTGCGGTGCTTGTTGGACAGCGCCATCAGCATCACGCCGCGGGTGCGCGACTGCAGGTTCTCCTCGGTGGTATCGCTGCCCTTGCCGGCGAAGGCCGGGGCCAGCGCGATGATGAACGCGTCGACGGTCGGCTCGATGTCGATGACGTGGTATTCCACTCCAAGCCTTTCGGCCTGCGCGCGTGCACCGTCCAGCGACAAGGACGAGGTGTAACGCGTGGGCATCATCACCGCGGTGACCCGATCCGCACCAAGCGCATCGACGGCCAGCGCCAGGGTCAGCGCCGAATCGATGCCGCCGGACAGGCCAAGCAGCACCCCGGGGAAACCGTTCTTGTCGATGTAGTCGCGGATGCCACGCACCAGCGCGGCGTACAGCGTCGCCTCGATCGAACTGTCGGCTGCCACCGGCCAGTCTTCGGCGGACAGGGTGCGCGTGGCCGGATCGAACTCGGCCCACAGCAGGGCATCGACGAAGGCCGGTGCGCGCGCGGCGATCGAGCCGTTGCCATTCACCAGCAGCGCGCTGCCGTCGTAGACCACCTCATCCTGGCCACCCACCAGATTCAGATAGACGATGGCGCAGCCGCTTTCCTGCGCCCGTGCCTGCAGCACGGCTTCACGTTCGGCCTGCTTGCACTCGTCCCACGGCGAAGCGTTGATCACCATGATCAGCTCCGCGCCGCTGGCCGCAGCCTGGGCCACCGGCTCCGGCTGCCAGACGTCTTCGCAGATCAAGATGCCAAGGCGCACGCCATCGATCACCGTGGTGACGGTTGCATGGCCCGGACGGAAATAGCGCTTGTCGTCGAACACCCCGTAGTTCGGCAACGCCTGCTTGTGCGCCGTGCACTCCACCTTGCCATCGCGCAGCAGGCTGGCCGCGTTGAACACCTCGCCCTCGCTGTGCGGGTGGCCGACCACGGCGGCGATGCCGTGGGTGCGCTCGGCCAGGGCCTTCAACTCGTCATCGCAGGCGGCGAGGAAGCTCGGTCGCAGCAACAGGTCTTCCGGCGGATACCCGCTCAAGGTCAGCTCGGGAAACGCCACCAGTCCCGCGCCACCGGATCGCGCCTGCGCGATCAGCCCGCCCACCTTCGCGGCATTCGCCGCCACCGCGCCGACCGCAAAATCGTATTGGGCCAGCGCCAAACGCAGCTTTGCCATGAACTCGAGCTCCAGAGACGACGAAGGCCGCGACGCGTCGCGGCCTTCGCATTTTACGGTACGGCGATGCCGACTTACTTCATCAGCTTCGCAAGCGCCTTGCCCAGGTCGGCCGGCGACTTCACCGTGGTGACGCCCGCCTTCTCCAGCGCGGCGAACTTGGCGGCTGCCGTGCCCTTGCCGCCGGAGATGATCGCGCCGGCATGGCCCATGCGCTTGCCGGCCGGGGCCGAGGCGCCGGCGATGAACGACACCACCGGCTTGGTCACGTACTCGCCGATGAACTCGGCCGCGTCTTCCTCGGCGCTGCCGCCGATCTCGCCAACCATGATGATGCCTTCGGTCTGCGCATCGTCCTGGAACAGCTTCAGGCAGTCGATGAAGTTCAGGCCGTTGATCGGGTCGCCACCGATGCCGATCACCGTGCTCTGGCCGAGGCCTTCGTTGGTGGTCTGGAACACCGCTTCATAGGTCAGCGTGCCGGAGCGCGAAACCACGCCGACCCGGCCCTTCTGGTGGATGTGACCGGGCATGATGCCGATCTTGCATTCACCGGGGGTGATGATGCCGGGGCAGTTCGGCCCGATCAGCACGATCTCCGGGTGCTGCTGCAGCACGTTCTTGACGCGCAGCATGTCGAGCACCGGGATGCCTTCGGTGATCGCCACGATGACCTTGATGCCGGCGTCGATCGCTTCCAGGATCGAGTCGGCCGCGAACGGCGGCGGCACGAAGATGACGGACGCATCGGCACCGGTTTCGAGCACGGCTTCATCGACCGAGTTGAAGACCGGCAGGCCGATGTGTTCGGAGCCGCCCTTGCCCGGGGTCACGCCGCCGACGACCCTGGTGCCGTAGTCGAGGCACTGCTGTGCATGGAAGGTGCCCTGCTGGCCGGTGAAGCCCTGCACGATCACCTTGGTGTTCTTGTTGACGAGTACGCTCATGTTTCGATTGCTCCTCAGGCCTTGGCCGCAGCCACGGCTTTCTGCGCCGCGTCGTTGAGATCGTCGGCCGGCGTGATCGCCAGGCCGGAGTTGGCCAGCAGTTCGCGACCCTGATCGACATTGGTGCCCTGCAGGCGCACCACCACGGGGATCTTCAGGCCCACTTCCTTGACTGCGGCGATGATGCCCTCGGCGATCATGTCGCAGCGCACGATGCCGCCGAAGATGTTGACCAGGATGCAATTCACCTTGTCCGAGGAGGTGATCAGCTTGAACGCCTCGGTCACGCGCTCCTTGGTGGCGCCGCCGCCGACGTCGAGGAAGTTGGCCGGCTCGCCGCCCGCCAGCTTGATCACGTCCATCGTGGCCATCGCCAGGCCGGCGCCATTGACCATGCAGCCGATGTTGCCGTCCATCGTCACGTAGTTGAGATTGCTCTGCTGCGCCGCGGCTTCGGCTGCGTCTTCCTGGGTCAGGTCGCGCATGGCGGCCAGGTTCGGATGACGGTATTCGGCGTTGTCGTCGGAGTTGACCTTGCCGTCGAGCGCGGCGAGGTTGCCGTCTTCCAGCACGGCCAGCGGGTTCAGCTCGACCAGGGCCAGGTCCTGCTCGTTGAACAGCTTGTACAGGCCCAGCATGATTTTCGTCAGCTGGTTGACCTGCTTGCCGTTGAGATCCATCGCGAAACCGAGCTGGCGGCACTGGTACGGCTGCAGCCCTTCGACGAAATCGATCACGATGGTGTGGATGTCTTCGGGCGTGTCCTTGGCGACCTGCTCGATGTCCACGCCGCCATGCTTGGAGGCGATGAACGAAACGGCCTTGGAGTCGCGATCGACCAGGATCGACAGGTACAGCTCGCGGGCAATGTCGGTGGCGTCGGTGACCAGCACCAGGTTCACCGGCAGCGCGCGGCCGGCCGACTGGTAGGTTTCCATGTTGGTGCCGAGCATGCCCTTGGCGGCGGCGCGCACATCGTCAAAGCTGCGGCAGAACTTGACGCCACCGGACTTGCCGCGGCCACCGGCGTGGATCTGCGCCTTGACCATCCATTGCGTGCCACCCAATGCCTTGGCGGCATCGACGGCGGCGTCGGGGGAGTTGGCAACCTTGCCCGGCGGCACGGCAATACCGTACTGCGCAAACAGTTCTTTGGCCTGGTATTCGTGGAAATTCATTCGATACCTCGAGCGAACGGAGAAACGATGGCGGCCGCACGCGCGAAATGGAGCGTGGGTCAGGAGAGTCGGACGGTGGAATGACACGCTGCCGGGACGGGACGCAGCGGCCAGACACGGGCTGAACCGCACCATACGGCCGCCTATTTTCGCGGAAGCGGGCCACAATGGAAAGGGCAACCGCCCAGACAGGCCACGCAGGCCGGTTTCATGCGGCCCGGCAGGCAACCGCGGCGCCAGTGGCGCGCCGGTCGGCCCGTCATATACTCGTCCGCAACCGCCTTGGAATCATCAGCCACGTGTCCAGTCCAGCATTGCTCACAGACCCGCGCGCAGGTACGGCAACGATCCGCCACGAGCTCTCGTTCCTCAATGTGTTCCGGCTGGTGCAGTCCCTGGTGTACATCGGCCTGGCCTTCAGCCCCGCCGGCATGGGCTGGCCGCAACTGACCTCGCCGGTCTTCGCGCGCACGCTGTCCACGGTTTACCTGATATTCGCGCTGGTGGCGCTGCTGCTGAACCGGCGCAGCATGTCCTATGTCCGCACCGCGGTGGCGGTGACCCTGGTGATCGACATTGCCGCGGCGATGATGGCCATCGCGGCAATGCACGATGCACGCATCGGGATCGCGATGATGCTGGCGGTGAACCTCTGCGCCGGCGCGCTGATCCTGCCGTTGCGCCTGTCCGGGTTCTTCGCCGCGCTGGCCACGCTGGGCATGCTCGGGATTTCCGTGTTCGGCTGGTCCCTCGCCGCCCATGCCAGCGATCGCGACCTGCTGGAAGGTGCCCTGTTCGGCCTGGCCTACTTCGCCACGACCGCCCTGTGCAGCGTGCTCGGCCAGCAATTGCGCGCCACCGAGGCGCTGGCCGAACAGCGCAGTACCGACCTGGCCAACCTGTCGCAGATCAACGAGTTGATCATCCGCCGCATGAAAACCGGCGTGCTGCTGGTCGACGACGCCAACCGCATCCACCAGATCAACGAGTCCGCCTGGATGCTGCTGGGCAACCCCGGCGCCGACCAGCGCGACCTCGGCCAGCTGGCGCCGGAGCTGTCGCGCCGCCTGTACCACTGGATGACCTCCGGCAAGCTGGACGAAACCGCCACCCAGCTCGCCGACGGCGTGCCCGAGGTGGTGCCGCGCTTCACCCGGCTGGCGCCGAACGACGACTCGCACGTGCTGATCTTCCTGGACGACACCTCGCTGCTGTCGCGGCGCGCGGAGGAACTCACCCTGAGTTCGCTCGGCCGCCTGTCGGCCTCGATCGCGCACGAGATCCGCAACCCGCTGGCGGCGATCCGCTATTCCGCCCAGTTGCTGGCCGAATCCCGCACGATGGACAGCACCGACCAGCGCATGGTCGAGATCATCAACAACCACTGCATCCGGCTGAACGAGATCATCGAGAACATCCTGCAGCTGTCACGGCGCGAGCGCTCGCGCCCCGAGACACTGGACCTGGGCCACTGGGCACAGGACTTCGTCGAGGAATACAGCCAGGGCAACGACCTCGGCGTCGACTCGCTGCGCTCGATCGCCACCAGCAGCGTGCCGGTGGTGGCGCTGGCCGATCCGCAACAACTGCAGCAAGTCGTCTGGAACCTGGTGCAGAACGCCCTGCGCTACGGTCGTCTGCCGGGCGAACCGGCCCGCGTCATGGTGGTCGCCCGCCAGGGCGAGCATGGCGTACCCATCCTCGAGGTGATCGACCGCGGCCCGGGCATCGCGCCCAAGGTGGCGGCGCAGATCTTCGAGCCGTTCTACACCACTCACGAGTACGGCACCGGCCTCGGCCTGTACCTGGCACGGCAGATGAGCGAAGCCAACCAGGCCGCGCTGGAGTACGTGCGCGTGGCCGGCGGCGGCAGTTGCTTCCGGCTGACCTTGACGCCAGCGCAGATGAACAAGGCCACCAGCGACGACGACGACGAGAGCTGAAGACCCGGGTGCGCCGTTATCGCTGCCGAACCGGCAGGACGGCGGCCGATTCCCGTCACCAACGATGCAGAGTATCGTGCCTGCGGTGCCGGAACAGGTCACCCGATGAGTCGTCTTGCGTGGATATTCCCCTTGCTCGGCCTGCTCTCTCTGCCGTTGTTGGCAGAGGTTGTTCAGCACGCACCCATACAGGTCGGCAACGCGGACAACCGGATCGCCCTGCAAGCCGGCGCGTCGGCGCCACGCTTGTTGTGGCTCGTGCATGATGGCGATTCCGCATGGCAAGGCGTGGTGGCTGACACCCTGATCGGGCACGCCAGGATCGGCGATGCGGACATTCCCCTGCACTGGCGATTCGATCGCGACGCCAGTCGAAGCCGCGGGGACTCCGCGAGCCTGGTGTACGAGGATCGGGCGGCCGGGTTGCGGCTGTATTGGGAATGGCGCGCGCCCGCACGGCATGGCCCCCTCGAGCATGTCATCCGGATCGAAAATCTCGGTGGAAAGGAAATCTGGATTCCGTTGCAGGACAGTTTCCGCTACGCCTGGAAAATCCCGGCGACCCAGCCGCTGCAGCAGCTGTGGATCGACAAGGGTGCCGGCGAACCGCCGCCGGTCGGGACGCATCTGGTATCGATCGCCGATGGCCATGACTGGCACGCCACATCGAGCACGTTTGCACACCCGCGCCCCGGCGAGGCACGCGAGATCATCCCGTGGCTGCTGGTGCGCGGCGCGGATCCGAAGACGGGCGGCTGGTACGTTGGGGTCGAGTTCAGCGGTCGCGTCGCGATGACGCTGAAACGGCGCGGCGCGACGCTCGAAGGCTCGGTCGGACTCAACCCCGAACCCGGCCCGTTCAGCACCCGACTGCTGCCGGGTGAAACCTTCGCCACCCCGACCGTCTTCGTCGGCGCCGACGACGGCGACATCGACGATACCGGCAACATGCTGCATCGCTGGGTTCGCCAGGTACTGAACGACCCGGGCACGCTGCGCAATCCCGACTATCCGCTGGTGACGGTCAACAGCTGGGGCAGCGCGATGGCGATCAGCGAGGCGCAGGCGCGACGCATGATCGACGATGCGCAGCGCCTGGGTTTCGAGATGTTCCATCTGGACGCGGGCTGGTTCCGCGCGGTCGGCGACTGGCATCCGGACCCGAAGAAATTCCCACATGGCCTTGCAGCGCTGTCGGATTACGCACACCGGCACGGCCTGAAGTTCGGACTCTGGGCCGACTGGGCCCAGGCCGGTACCAGCCCCGGAAAAGGTGCGCTCAACGTCGCCGATCCGAAAGTGCGCGACTGGCTGACCACGGATCCGCCGCCGGGCTGGAAGCCGGCCGGATTCAAGGGCATCACGATCGACCTGGGCGTACCCGCTGCGCAAGCCTGGGCAACCGGCGAGACCAACCGCATCGTGCACGACTACCATGTCGACATGCTCGAGCACGACGGCTATGTGGTGGCCCAGGGCTGCGATCGCAGCGATCACCCGCACGCCGCGATCGATCCGGCCAGGACGCACCGTTACAGCGACGACGACTTCCTGTGGGTCGACAGCTCCAACTCGACCGATGTCAGCCTGCATGCCACGCGCGCCTACTACGCGATCCAGGATGCACTGAAACGCCATCATCCCGGCCTGCTGCTGGAGATCTGCAACGACGGTGGACGCATGGTCGATTTCGGCAGCGCGGCCCACGGCGACTACTTCTCCATCGTGGATTCCTACGACCCGCTATCCAACCGGCAGGCCTTCTACGACGCCAGCCACGTACTGCCGCCCGCCATGCTCGAAACCTACGTCAAGGCGTGGCCGACGCCGCGGATCGAGAATTTCCGCTACATGCTGCGCAGCGGGATGATGGGCTGGTTCACGCTGATGATCGACACCAACAGCTGGACGCCCCGGCAGCATGCCGTCGCAGCGCGGGAAATCGCGTTCTACAAGTCGACGTTGCGCCCGTTGATCCGTGCCGCGGATCTGTACCACGTGGGCCCGCGGCCGGACGGCAAGGGCTGGGACGGAACCGAATACTTCGATGCCGGGCGCGACCAGGGGGTGCTGTATGCCTTCCATGGCAGCGCGGCGACACCAGGCGCGTTCCGATTCAAGCTGCGCGGGCTGCGCAGCGGACATCGGTATCGCCTGCATTTCAGGGACCACTCGTCACCCGACAGCGTGCTGGACGGGGGCGACCTGATGCGGTCCGGCTTGTCCGTGTCGCTGCCGACGACGAATTCTTCCGAGCTGGTGGCGATCGAGGGCCTGCCATGACGAGAAGACATGGCTGGCCGCTGGCACTTGCCCTGCTCTGCGCGTGCACCTCACCTGCGGCATGGCCAGCCGCCACCACGCCCCTTGCCGTCAGTGCAGGCAAGCCGGCAATCGACGCATACTCCGACGGCAAACTGGTGGTTCAACCCGCCGTGATCATCGCCGCCGCCAAGGCCTTCCGGGATCCGGATCCCGCCCTGCAGGCGATGGTGCGTTCGGCCCTGCTCAATACCGGCACCCAGATCGTGGCAGCAGCCGACGGCACCGCCTACGTCAGGACCGGCGACATTCCCGCCGAATGGTTGCGCGACTCCAGTGTGCAGGTCGAGGCGACCTATCTCGACTATGCCTACGATCCGCAAATCCGCGCCCTGATCAAGGCGGTGATCCAGCGCCAGGCGAAGTACCTGATCGTCGATCCCTATGCGAACGCATTCAGGCAGGACTATACGGTGTGGGAGCGCAAGTTCGAGCTCGACTCGTTGTGCTACCCGATCCTGCTCGCCTGGAAATACTACAAGGTGACCGGCGATGCGTCGGTGTTCACGCCCGAGGTCAGAAAGGCCTTCCTGCGCGTGCTCGACGTCATGCGGATCGAACAGCACCATCGGCGCCGGAGCTCCTATCGCTTCAAGTCCGACACCCAGCAGGCAGGCGTCAATCCGGTGGCGTGGACCGGCATGATCTGGACCGGCTTTCGCCCATCCGATGACCCCTGTGTCTACAACTATCTGATCCCCGCCGAGATGATGGCGGTGCAGGCCTTGACGGCACTGAAGGAGATTGCCGCGGTCTATCACGACCCGAAGATGGCGGCTCGCGCCGAAACGCTGCGCCAGCAGGTGCATGCCGGCATCCAGAAATACGGCATCGCCAAAGGGCCCGACGGGAAGCCGATCTACGCCTACGAAGTCGACGGACTGGGCCACGCCAACCTGATGGACGATGCGAACCTCCCCGATCTGCTGGCGGCGCCGTATTTCGGGTATGTCCGCATCGACGATCCGATCTACCAGAACACGCGGCGCTTCGTGCTTTCCGCGGCCAACCCATTCTACTACGCCGGTCCGCTGGCAGCGGGGCTGGGCAGCCCGCACACGCCACCGGGCATGGTCTGGCCGCTCGGCCTGCTGGCCGAAGGCTTCACCACCGACAACCCGGCCGAACGGCAACGCGTGCTGAAAATGCTGCTGGCCAGCGATCCCGGCGACCATCGCCTGCACGAGTCGTTCGATCCGCACGACGCCCGGAAATTCACGCGCGAAGACTTCGGCTGGCCGAATGCCTTCTTCACCGAATACATCGCAAGGCTGCGCGGCGCGCCTGCGCATCCCGTGCCGAGTCTGGCGGGCCTGCGATTCGCCAGGCGCGCGGCACACTGATGCAGGTGCTGCAGCCTCCCGATTTGCGGACAGACTCGCAGGTCGCAGCGTCTTTCGGCCAATCGCCGCAACTCATGGGATCATCGATGAGTCGCCAGGCAAATTGCCGCGGCACGGAAACTTGCATGCGCCGCTGACGCGCGCGCACTATTCCGGCCATCGGCCGAACCACGCCTCTCCTCGCCGGAGTTGGGTGGATCACACAGGGAAACAACGGATGGCTGGAAATTTCACGCTCAAGCCAGCCGGCGGCACCAACCCGACGTCACCCGCCGTCGCGCCCGCGCTGCGTTCCTTCGATCTGTTCCCGACCCGGATCTGGCAAGCCGGCCTGCCCGCCCTGGCGCCGCGCCTGCAAGAGTGGATCACGGCCACGCTGGCCCTGCGCGCGGCCCATCCGCAACCAGCCGGTCGAACCAATCGCCAGGGCTGGAACAGCGAAGACATGTCGATACTGGAGCAACCGGTGTTTGCCCCGTTGCGACAGGCGATTCATTCCGGCTGTGCCGCGGCGCTGGGCGAGATGGGCGTGCGCGGTGCTCGGTTCGCGCTGCAATCGTGGATCAACCTGCACGACCGCGGCGGCTTCAATTTCCTGCATGTGCATGAGGGCTGCCTGCTGTCCGGCTGCTTCTATCTGAGCGTGCCCGCCGGCTCCGGCAAACTGGTGTTCCGCGACCCGCGGCCGGGCGTGATCCACGGCTACGTCAAGGGCGCAGTGCCGAACGGCTACAGCGATATCCGGCTTGCACCCGAGACCGGCCTGCTGGTGTTGTTCCCGTGCTGGATGGAGCATTTCGTGGAGCCGCACGAAAGCGACGAGCCGCGCATCTCGATCTCCTTCAATGCAGTGACGGCCTAAGCGCGGCCATCGGGTACCACATCGAACGCCACCGTCAGGCGCGTCCGTTCACCGGAAAAAGGCAGCGTGCCGTGCCAGAAATACGACGGGAACAGCACCAGCATGCCCACTTCGGGGCGCACCACGTGCTGCGCCGGCAAAGTCGGCGTGGTGACGATGCCGGGCTCACCGAAGCTGAGCAAGCCGTCCCGGCTTCGCGTGTCGGCCATGCTGTCGGGCAGGTCGATATAGCAGGCCGACGAGATCCATCCGCGCGGATGCACGTGGCTGGTGTGGAAACCCGCCGTGCGCAACCTGACCGACCAGCTGCCATTGAAACGCCAGCCGCCGTGGTTGCGCCGGCGCAACGGGTCGGTGCCGTGGCCAATGTGCTGCAGGTAAGCATCGATCGGTGCCGCAAAAGTCTTGAACAGCGCCTGGATCGCCGGGTCGGCGCTGCGCGTCAGGTCGTCCGTGGTCTCCGTGCCGTGGCGCAGTGACTGGAACAGCAGCGGGTGGCGCTGCCCGTCATGCAGGCGCGCCAGGCTACGTTTCACGTCGGCAAGAAAACTGGCCTGATCGTCCCAACCGGGCGGCACGGCCACCGCCTGTGGCAACACCCATTGTGCGTAGTCACAGAGTTCTTGGTAGCGCGGATCACCGAGCAGTCGCCAGGCCGTGGTCTGCAGGGCGATGAGGTATTGATCGTCGGGAGCGGCCGCCAGCAACACATCGCAATCGGGCAGCGCGCCGAGCGCGTCGCCGACGCCGAGCCGGGCAGCCACCAGCAAGGTGCGCGCGGCCATGTCCGCAGGCGCAACGCGCAGCGCGCGCGCGGCCAGCTCCAGCGCGATCGACGGCTCGAATTCCAGCGCGGCCAAACCAGCGCGCACCAGCAACGCCGGCGCGGCGTGCGCGAGTGCGGCCGGCGCTGACAGACAGGCATATGCTCCACGCGGGTCGCCGGCGCCCTGCAGGATGGCCGCCTTCGCGGCGCGCAAGGCATCGTCGTTGGCGAACATGAGCAGGGCCTGATCCAGCGTCGCGGTAGCCTGCACGCGGTCGCCGGTGCGCATCCAGACCAGCCGGGCAAGATGGCTTTGCGCGTCGGCCAACTGCGGTTGCAGGCGCAGGCAATCGCGCAAGGCCGCCTCGGCACCCTCGAAATCGCCAAGCGCCGTCAGACTGCGGCCACGCGTGTAGTAGAGCAGCGCGGTCGGGCGCCCCTGCGCCACCGCCCGGCGCGTCAGTCGCTCGGCTTCCGTGGGTTGATTCGCGGCGTCGAGCGCAATGGCCAGGGCATGCGCAGCAGCAGGATGATCTGGCGCCGCGGCCACGACATGCCGATAGAACGCCACCGCGTCATCCTGTCGGCCCAGCGCGGCGAGCGCCGCCACATGCTGGGTGACCAGTTCGGCGTCCGCGCTGCCGCCGGTGCAGTGGCGCTCCAGCACCTCAAGCGCCTGCGCCGGGCGCTGCGTATCGTTGAAATGGCGGGCGAGCACGAGAGCGGCCCGCGGAAACGCCGGCGTGCCGATGGCGGCTTGCTGCAACAGCGGCTCGGCCTCGCCGGCGCGGCCGCTATTGAGCAGCAGCTCACCCAGGGTGGCCAATGTAGGCGTCCAAGCCGGATCGATCAGCAGCGCCTCGCGCAGGAGTGCTTCGGCGCCCACGGCGTCGCCCAGCGCCAGGCGGGTTCCGGCCAGCAGGCGTTTTGCCTCGGCAAAGTCCGGATGCTCCGCAACGATCGCTGCGAGCCGGTTGTGCGCGTCGCGGAAACTTCCCTGCTGCAGCAGGGCGCTGATTTGCCGCATCGCTTCGATGACCGCGGGGGACGTCACGGCCATGCGACGACGCACTCGCATGATGGATGCATGTTTCACCTCTCAGAGCTTGTGACGAAAACCACATCCTGCGGTTTTCTTCTATCGCGAATCCGGCACATGTCCGGACTCGCTCACGCGAATCAATCACTTGCGTGATCGATCCGCGTCCGGCCATCGGGCAACTGCTCCTGCGTTGCCTCAACTCGGGCATCCTTGCCCTCGCCATGGCCGGGCTTCGAGTTTGAAAAAATCACAAACTCTCATGCCATCGACCGTTGAACGCCGGATCGCAGCATCGAACAGGCGATGAGCGTGCAGGGCGACTTGAAGGCCTCAATGTAACTGGCCGGTGCGCCAAACGAAACGGCCCGGATCGCCGAGGGAAACGATCCGGGCCACCCTGAACGATGCATCCAGGGTAAGTCGAGGAGCTAGAAGCTGTACTTGGCCTGGAGATTCACCTCGCGGCCCTCGATCGAACGGGCCATGATCACGCCGCCGATACCGGTATTGACGCCAAACACCCGCGAGTTGCCTTCAGTCAGACCGATTTCGTTGGTCAAGTTGGTTCCGCGCAGGGTGAACTGCCAGTTCTGCTGGACATTGGCAACGATGCCCGCATCCAGCGTGTGGTACGGACCCAATGGCTGCAGGCCGGACTGGTCTTCATAGCGCTGACCGATATGCGTATAGGTCACGAATCCGGTGATGTCGCCCCACCCGGTCACGATGCGGTAGCTCGGGGTAAACATGTAGCGCAGCTTCGGCTGGCGTTGCAGCGGCTGGCCATTCAGGCCGACGCACTGCGTGTTGCCGTTGATGTCGGTGAACTCCGCGCAGCCGTTGTAGTTGGTGTAATGGCCGTCCATGTAGTTGCCGACCAGGGTCAGCTTCAGGTTCTCGATCGGCGACCAGGAACCATTGAAGTTCAGCCCCTTGGTCGAGGAGCCATAGGTGGAAATGGCCCCGATCGGCACGCCGGAAGTCGAGGTCTCCTGATATTGCAGACCGGTGAACGTGCGGTGATAGACGCTGAGATCCACATAGACGGTGGGCGACTGGTACTTGAAGCCCGCCTCGAGGTTGCGCACCTTCTCCATCGGCGCGAAGTTGCCGCCGGTGCCCCGGATGCCATTGTCAAAATCGTCGAAATGCGCACCGGTATTGGCCCGCACGTACACGCTCATGTTGCTGGCGATCTCGTAGTTCGCGCCGATCGTGAACGAGGGATGGCTCTTGTTGTAATCCTCGTGATCATACGTGCCGTTGCAGACCGGCGTACCGTTGTCGTAGAGCGTGTAGGCATTGCCGTCCAGATCGATCTTCGTGGTGTTGCAGGTGTTCTGCGTGACGTGCTGGTTCTCCACGCGGCCGGAAACGTCGAACAACCACTGGCCGATCTTCCAGGAGTCCGACAGGTACAGGGCCTTGTTTACGGCCACGCCGTTTTCCGCGATGTCGTAATTCCCGGTGAAGTCGACAAAGCCCTGCGGGTTGGTCACGTAGTAGGTCTGGCCACCCTGCACATAGCTCAAGGTGATTGGCCGGGCATTGTTGGTGTTGGTCATCAGCATCTGGTTGCCGAGGGACCAGTTGTCGGTGTCGGTCGAGCGGGCGTAGTAGAACCCGGCGGTCAGGGTATTCCCGTCGAAAAGATCCTTGCTGACGCGGAAGTCGTTGTTGAACGTGTGCAACTCTTTCTGGATGAACCACCAGCCCTGGTGGATGACGCTCTGATCCATCGGGACGGCGCCGCCGCCGACATAGTTGGCCTGCACGTTGTAGCTGGTGGGATAGTTCAACGTGTCGCCGTCGACGGGCTTGTTGCTCGCGTCGCAGAAGCCGGCCGGCTGGGCCATGTTGCAG
This sequence comes from Rhodanobacter sp. B05, assembly GCF_002001085.1. GTDB lineage: Bacteria > Pseudomonadota > Gammaproteobacteria > Xanthomonadales > Rhodanobacteraceae > Rhodanobacter. The sequence goes on along the minus strand of NZ_MUNU01000009.1, from coordinate 40,379 downwards.
CCATACAGGTAATAACTCAGCGGCTTCGGGTTGGGGCCCGAGAAGAGCGCATTGGTATTGAGCTGCCCCCCGCCGACCACGAAGTGGTCGTCCACGCTCCATTCGCCGAACTTGCCGCTGTAGCTGCCGCCGAAATAGTTCAGCTTGCCGCCTCGTCCGTTGGCGAGATCGGCGTTCAACATGTTGCCGTAGGGTCCGGGCACCTGGACGTGCTGCATCGCCTTGCTGTAGTAGGTTCCAGTCAGCGCGTCGATGCCGGGGAAGCTGGAGTAGTTGGAACCGCTGCCCTGGATGATCGCCGTCGGCGTGATGAACTGGTTCTTGTCGTCCAGTGCACGCGCCCACAGCAGCAGGCTTCCATTGTCCATGTCGTGTGACACGGTCGCCGTCAGCTGGCCACCGTTATCCGACAGGAACTGCGGATCGCGCACGCCATCGGACCGGCGATAGAAGCCGCCGATGCTGCCATACCAGCTCTCGGCGATGGGGAAGCCGAAGAAGCCGTCCACGCGATACATGCCTTCATTGCCGTAGGTCACGCCGACGTCACCCGAGGGCACGTCCGTGCCCTGGCGCAGAAGGAAGTTGGCGGTGGCGCCCATTTGTCCGGGGCCGAAGATCGCGCCCGGTCCACCCTGCACGATCTCGACGCGATCAATGGTGTCGTCGAGACGGAACAGCGAGCTGCTGTCCATGAACGACAGCGACGGCAGTCCATACAGTGGCGTGCCGTTGACCATCATCGTGAAGAACGGCGCGTCGCCACCGCCCGGAAAGCCGGCGATCTCGATGTTGGCGCCGGTCTGGCCGCCGCTGGACTCCGGCCAGATCCCGGGCGAGATCTTCAGCAGATCTGCGGTGCTCTTCGGATTGGCGTCGGTGATCTGCTGGCGATCGGCGGTGACGACGTTGTAGCTCGCATCGATTTTCTTCACGCCACCGGCGTTGGCGGTCACCACCACGGCCTGCAGGGACTTGACATCCTTGAGGTCGGACTTGGGGCCTCTCTTGGCGGCCGGAGTGCTGGCGGCCTGCGTATCGGTCTGGGTATCGGCCTGCGCCGCCGGTGCAGGTCCGTTGGGGCCTGCCGCCCATACCATCTGCGGAAGCGCGGCGGTGATCGCAGTCACCAGCGCGAGTCTTATTAGTTCAGGATGATTCATGGTACTCCCTCCTCAAGGCGGTGTAGGAACACCGGTTTCTGATTCAAAGTTGCGTACGTTCTGATTTACCGACGGTCGATCCGGTGACAATCCCGCTCAGCTCCACACCACAAAATCCTCCAGCCTGAATGCGGCCAGATCCGGCAACACGGCATCGGCCTCGCGCAGAACCTGTGCGTCTCCGATACCCAGGGCCACCATGCCCGCAGCCTTGATTGCCGCTATTCCTGCCTGCGCGTCTTCGATGCCCAGACAGTCGGCGGCATCGACGCCCAGGGCGTCGGCGGCACGCCGGAAGATCTCCGGATCGGGCTTCGCCCGGACGATCGCCGAGGCATCGACGATGTGATCGAAGAATTCGCCGATCCCCATTCGATCGACCAGTTCGCCCGCGCTACGGCTGGCCGACGCCAGCGCCACCTTCAGGCCGGCGCGGCGCACCCGCTTGAGCGCCTCCAGCGCGCCCGGAAGCAGGTCGGCGGCCGAGAACGATTCGATGGCCTTCCGGTAGTAGCCATTCTTGCGGTCGGCAAGTTGTTGCTTCTGCTCGGACGTGTAGCCGACAGCGGCTGCACCAAGCACCAGATCCAGCGAAGCGGCGCGGTCGACGCCCTTGAGCTTCTCGCCCAGGCTGTCGCTCCAGGGCAGACCAAGCTCGTCGGCCAACCGCTTCCAGGCTGCCTGATGCAGGTGGGCGGTATCGGCCAGCACGCCGTCGAGGTCGAACACGATGGCCTTGAATGGTCGCGGGAATGCCGTCGCCGATGGCGGCGGATATGTATCCCGTTCGCGCTGACCGCTCAGCGCCAGCGACTGGGTGTCGCCTTCACGCAACAGCACAGGCTGGCCGGCATGCACGATACCGAGCGGGGCACCCTGCACGAGGGTGTAGTGCGCCGTGCCGGCATCGACCGCGACCGTGATGCAGCGCTCCTTCCAGAAGACACCGAAGCGATAGCCATTCCAGCCTGTCGGCAGCATCGGATCGAAATGCAGCCCATCCGCCTCGACGCGCAGGCCGCCGAATCCCCAGGTCAGGGCGAGCCAGCTGCCGGCCATCGCGGCCATGTGCGCACCGTGACCGGTGTTCGCATGGAGGTCGTCGAGATCGACGCGCAGGCCGTCCATGAAATAATCCCGCGCCTTTTGCGCATGGCCGACTTCGGCCGCGAGCACGGCGAAGGACGACGCGGACAGGGTCGAGTCGTGCACGGTGACCGCCTCGTAATAATCGAAGCTGCGGCGCTTGGTGGCGCGATCGACATTGTTTCCCGCGAGCACCAGGGCCAGCAGCGCGTCGGCCTGCTTGCACACCTGATGCCGGTAGAGCGTCAGCGGGTGGTGGTGCATCAGGAGCGGGTATTTTTCCGGCGGCGTGCCGGCAAAGTCCCACGGCGGCTTGTCCAGGAACGTATCGTCCTGCGCGACGATGCCCAGGCGGTCGTCATGCGGCAGGTACATCGCCTCGGCGGCGCGCGACCAATCGGCGACTTCATCGCCCGAAAGTTCCAGCTTCCGCTGCAGCGCATCGAACAGTGCCGGCGCGCTCTCGGCCATTCCCCGCGTTACCTCGACGGCATGGCGAAGATGCTCCTGCGCCATGCGGTTGGTGTAGTAGTTGTTGTCGACCAGGGCGGTGTACTCGTCGGGCCCGGTGACCTCGTTGATGCAGAACGCGCCGCCACGGCGGGCATTGAAATGTCCGACCTGCAGCCAGATCCGCGCGGTCTCGATCAGGATTTCCGCGCCGCCCTCGGCCAGAAAGGCGCGGTCCCCGCTGGCGTCCACGTAAAGCCTGATCGCAAACGCGATCGCGGCGTTGATGTGATATTGCGCCGAGCCGCTGGGGTAATGCGCCGAGCACTCGTCGCCGTCGATCGTGCGCCACGGGTAGAGCGCACCGCGCTCGTGATTCATCTCGCGCGCATGGGCGCGGGCCCGGTCGAGCGTGCGCAGACGCCACAGCAGACTCGGCTTCACCAGCGCCGGATCGATCAGCGCGAGCGCCGGCAGCACAAAGGTCTCCGAATCCCAGAACACATGGCCCTCGTAGCCTTCGCCGGTCAGGCCCTTCGCAGCGATGCCGCCCCGACCGTCGCGCGCAGCCGACTGGAACACGTGGAACAGGTTGAACCGGAGAGCCTGTTCGCTGGCCTCGTCGCCGTCGACCGAGAGAACGGCGCGCTGCCAGAATGCCGCGAGCTCGCGCGCCTGCGCCTGCAGCAATCCGTCGAAGCCGGCGTCGATGGCGAACTCGAGCACGGCCGCGGCGCGAGCATGCAGCGCGTCCGCCGATACCGCCTGCCGCGGCTGATCCCACGCATAGGCGACATATTTCTCGATCGCAACGCTCTGGCCGGCCTCGATGTGCCCGGAGTAGGACTGGCTGACGCTGTCCGCTTCGGCCAAAGCGCCGGAAAAAACCAGCCCGCTGACCCGATGACGCTGCACGCAGACCAGGCCAATCGCGCTTTCGCGGGTGCGCTGCTCGAGCCATGCCTCGCTCTGGGTAGCAATCACCCGCTGCACCTGCAGGGCGATGCCGCTGCCGGTACCGAAACGTGGATCCTCCCCCTGCGCGGCTGCGCTATGGCTGCCCGAGATCGACGATTCGAATTCGATCGGGCCGGCATAGTCGATCGAGCGCAGGCGCAGGCGAATGGCCAGCAGGCCGGGCCGCGCGAGCGGCACGACACGCTCGGCATCCAGCTCGAAGGTGTGGCCCTGGTCGGTGCGCCAGCGCAGATGACGCGAAAGCCTGCCTTCGCGCAGATCGAGCACCCGACTGAAGGCGAGGATTTCACCCTGGGTCGGATCGAGCTGGCCCTGTCCCTGGCGCATGCGGATGGCGGTCGCGTCGGCGACCGGCACGCGGGTGTCCGTGGTTCGCGCGAAGCCGAAGTGACGCTCGTGGTGGTGGATCGGCGCACGCTCCCAGACCCCGGCCAGAAAGCTTGCCTGGGTCGGACTGGCGGTCTCCTCGAAACCGCCGCGCACACCCAGCGAACCATTGGCCAGCGCAAACAGGGTCTCATCGCGCGCGGCGTGCATCGGCTGCCATTGCGACTGGGTGAGCTGCCAGGAACCGTCTCCCGCGGTGGGCATATCGAACCCGGCCGCCAGTTGCTCCGCACCGGCGAAATCCTCGCCCTGGTTGACCCCTGCCCGCAGCTCGGGATGATCCGCACTCATGCACACACGCTTTCCCGGGGCGGCCACGCCGGACCGGCGCCGCCATCCGCGCACGCGGACACCATCGATGAACGTTGCTGGATCAACACTTCCCTCCACGTGGCTCGACGGTGCCGGGACTCATGCATCGGGCTTCAGTCGGTCTTAGCGCAAACCTAACATCGAACTGTTATCGATATCAAGTTATCGGTAACAATTGCTGCATTGCAGCCTGACGCACACCGCCAACCGCACCTACCACGGCGGCTCGCGGCCCTTCCCCACGGCAACCGTCGTTGTCGTGACACGCCGCCCGGGCCGGGCGTAGGATCGAAACGATTTCGCCTGAGCAGGTTTTGCGATGAGCCGCGATTTCAATCCAGCGCGACGAACCGTACTCAGATACGGTGCGCTGTCGGCCGCCAGCCTGGCGTTGTGGCCAGATCATGCGCCCGCTGTCGTGGCGCCAACGCCACAGCCGCTGGCCGAGCTCGGTTACGCGCAGGTTCGACTGGCGCCCGGCCCGCTCGAACGGCAGGTACGCGAGAACCATCGGCTGGTCCTGAATCTCGATGAGGATTCACTGCTGCGCCCGTTCCGCCTGCGTGGCGGCTTGCCCGCTCCCGGACAGGAACTCGGCGGCTGGTACGATACCTGGGGCTTCGCACCGGGCGCGACGTTTGGCCAGTGGATGAGCGCCTTGTCGCGCTACTACGCGATCACCGGCGATGCGGCGACCCGGGCCAAGGTCGAACGACTGGTGCGCGGGTATGCGGCGACGATCGAGCCGGATGGCAGGTTCTATCGCAACAACCGGTTCCCCTCCTACATCTACGACAAGCTGGTCGGCGGCCTGATCGATGCCAGGCAGCTGACCGGCAACGTTCTGGCGCTGCCCACGCTGAAGCGCACGACCACGGCGGCCCTGCCCTATCTGCCGGCGCACGCGGTGCCACGCAACGAGCACGCGCTGCCGGGAGAGGATTTCAGCCAGCACGCCTGGGACGAGAGCTACACCCTGCCGGAAAACCAGTTCCTCGCCTTTCGCCTTACCGGCGACGGGCGCCACCGCATGCTGGCCCGGCGCCTGATGTACGACGACTTCTTCCTGCCCTTGGCGCGTGGGGAAAACGTGCTGCCGGGCAAGCATGCCTACAGTCACATGAATGCGCTGAGCTCGGCGGCGCAAGCCTATCTTTCACTCAACCAGCCGGTGTACCTGGAGGCGGCCAAGCAGGGTTTCGCGATGGTCGACGCACAAAGCTTCGCCACCGGCGGATGGGGGCCTGACGAGCACTTTGTGGCACCCGGCAGCGGCAAGCTCGGTGCGGGCCTGGCGACGCAGCACAAGAGCTTCGAAACACCGTGCGGTTCCTACGCGCACTTCAAGCTCGCCCGCTACCTGCTGCGCGTGACCCGCGACTCGCGTTATGGCGACAGCATGGAACGCGTGCTCTACAACACCGTGCTCGGTGCGCTGCCGATCCAGCCGGACGGGCATGCGTTCTACTACTCGGACTACAGCCGGCAGGCGCACAAGGGCTTTCATCCCGATCGCTGGCCGTGCTGCTCGGGCACCTTGCCGATGATCGCAGCGGATTACCGCATCAGCACGGCCTTCACCGACCCCCAGGGCATCTATGTGAACCTGTATGTGCCGGCACGGCTCGACTGGGCGCAGAACGGCCAACCGTCGAGCCTGTCGATCGACACCCGTTATCCGCATGCGAGTGCGATCAACATGACGATGCACATTGCCACCGCGCAGACCTTCTCGCTCAACCTGCGCATTCCTGCCTGGGCCACCGGCGCAAGCGTTCGCGTCAACGGACGGCTTGAAACAGGGTCCCTGATCCCCGGGGCCTTTGCCACCTTGCGTCGCGAATGGCGCGCCGGCGACCGGATCGAGCTCGACCTGCCGCTGCAGATGCGGCTGCAAAGCGTCGATGCGGAGCATCCCGACACCGTGGCCGTGCTCGCCGGTCCGCTGGTACTGATGCATCTGCTTGACGGCAGCTCGCCGGAACTGCTGACCCGCCAGATGCTGCTGTCGGCACGATCACGGCAGGATGACCCGACACGCTGGCGCATCGGCCGCGGCACAGCCATCACCCTGCGTGCCTTTCCCGACATCGGCAAGGAGAGCTACAGCACCTACCGGGATGTCGTGGCCGCCTGACTCCCCACCGTTGCCTTGGACTACTCGGCGTGTCCCAGGGGAATCCTAGGTCGAGCGCACGACCAGACTCACCGGCAAGGTCTCCGATGCTGCGGATTCCCCGCGGATCAGCGCCAGCACCTTGCGCGCCAGCAGGATGCCGCCCTCCTGCCAGTCCTGATGTACCGAACTCAGCGCCGGCAGGAAACTTGCGCCCAGCGGCATGTCGTCGTAACCCACCACCGAGACATCGCCAGGCACGGAACGCCCCACTTCCTGGATGCCGCGAATCGCCCCCATCGCCAGCAGGTCGCTGCAGGCGAAGATCGCGTCGAAATCGACCCCGCGGGCATGCAACGAGTGCACTGCACCGGTACCGGAGTCGGGCGTGAATTCATCGCGTCGCATCAGCAGCGGCTTGATGGCATGCGCGCCCAGCGCGGCCACGAACCCGTTGAGGCGCTCGTGGATCTCCGGATGACTCGGGTTGCCGATGAACACCGGACGCCGCCGTCCCAGGCGAAAGAAGTACTCGGCCACCACCGCCCCGCCCAGCCGGTTATCGCTGCCAACCACCACATGCGAATCACCCTTCAGGCCCGCCCCCCATACCACCATCGGCACACCGAGCTTGTGGAACCGGTGTACGGCATCCTGATGCACGCCCTGGCCGAGCAGGATCAGTCCGTCGGCCGCCTGCACGGCGGCGACAGCGGCACCCTGGCGCGTGGTCAGCAATACGCTGTAGCCGGCCGCCGTCAGCTCCTGCGAAATGCCGCCGAGCAGGCCCAGCGGATAAGGGTCGAACATGGTGCGGTCGCTGGACGGTTTCATCTCGACGATCACCGCCACCGTGTGGCTGTGCCGGAGGCGCAGGTTGCGTGCGCTGATATTGAACTTGTAGCCGTGCTTCTGTGCCAGTTCGCGGATCCGTTCGCGCGTCTCCGGATTCACCAGCGGGCTGTCGCCCAGCGCCCTGGAAACGGTGATTTTCGACAGCCCCGCCAGCCTGGCCAGATCCGCCATCGTCGGGCCGGCCGACAGCAGCTTGCCTCCTCCCTGTTTCTTGCTTGTCCGGCTCAATGCCCGGCCCTCCCATTGCGATTCGGACTCATGCCCGACCTGGTCCAGTGTGGCCATTTACGCCAAAGGCGTCCATGCCGCTTCAGGGCAGGCCTTCTCCCGGCGACAACGTCGGCCCGGTCACGCCTCTGTGCGCTCCTGCACTTTGGCACGCACATGATACCGTTACCATGACTTGATACCGATACCATTTGTCGGCACACTCCGAACTCGATCATCGATCCGTTGCGTACCGGCATCGCGCATCGCATCCCGTCGCGATGCACGTTGCCGCGCTTGCGCGGATTCACCACGAAGCAGGTGCCCATGAACCGATTCCGCATGATCGTCGCGCTGGCGCTGATCTACATGGTGTTCGCGATCCTGCTCAACAGCGTCGGCACGGTGATCCTGCAAGCCATCGTCAGTTTCGGCGTGGACAAGCCCCAGGCGAGTCTGCTCGAGTTGTTCAAGGACCTGACGATCGCGGTGACCTCGCTGCTGGTGGCCTCCTTCCTGCCCCTGCTGGGCTATCGCCGCGCCATGATCCTCGCGCTGGCGATCGTCGGCGGCGCCTGCATGCTGATGCCGCTCTACCCCGGCTTCCACACCACCGAGCTGCTGTTCACCTGCATCGGGGTTTCGTTCGCGTTGACCAAGGTCGCGGTCTACTCGTCGATCGGATTGCTGACCAGCAACAAGGCCGAGCACGGCCGGCTGACCAATACCATCGAAGGCCTGTTCATGGTCGGCGTGCTGGCCGGCGGCTGGATCTTCAGCGCCTTCATCGATCACGCCGCGCCGGCCAATCCGTCCTGGCTGAATGTCTACTGGCTGCTGGCCGGGATGTGCGCACTGGTGATCGTGCTGCTGGCGGGCTCGCGGATGGACGAATCGGCGGCGCACACCGAGAAGACCAATTCGATGCGCGGCTCGCTGCTGGAAATGTTGCAGCTGTTCCTGCGTCCGCTGGTCTATGTGTTCCTGATCTCGGCGTTCCTGTACGTGCTGATCGAACAGAGCTTCGGCACCTGGTTGCCCACCTTCAACAACGAAGTGCTGAAGCTGCCCAACGCGATGAGCGTGCAGGTGGCCAGCATCCTCGCCGGCACCACCGCGATCGGCCGCCTGCTGGCCGGTCAGGTGCTGCGGCGGGTGCCCTGGTACGTACTGCTGAACATCTGCGTGATCGGCATGGGCGTGCTGGTGCTGGTGACCCTGCCATTGGCCGAGAACGTGGTCGCCCGGGCCAATGTGGGCTGGTTCAACGCGCCGATCGCCGCGTACCTGATTCCGCTGATCGGCCTGCTGATGGCGCCGATCTACCCGGTGATCAATTCGGTGGCGCTGAGCTCGCTGCCCAAGCCGTCGCATGCCGCGATGACCGGACTGATCGTGATCTTCTCCGCACTCGGCGGCACCCTGGGTTCGCGCATCACCGCCATCGTGTTCTCGCGCTTCGACGGCATCCACGCGTTCTACTTCTCGCTGGTCCCGATGACGCTGCTGCTGGTTTCGCTGTTCCTGTTCAAGCGCGAGACCGATCGCGAGGGTGCGGCGATCCCGCTCGGCATCGGCCTTGTTGCCAAATAGACGTCGCCCCCGAACCGGGACACGCCTTGCAATCCCTGGAGCCAGCATGAAAATCCGCCATGCCCTGTTCGCCTGCCTGTGCCTGCTCGCCGCCGGCGCATCCCTGCCCGCGTTCGGCCAGACCGACCCGAGCTTCCTGCTGACCGGCACCGCCTCCAATTTCGGCAGTTATTTCCCCAGCTATCTGGCCAACGGCTACTTCTCCACGATGACCTCGCCGCGCGGCACCGAGCCGGACATGGGCTACATGGTCGCGTTCATGGATTACGCCAAGGGCGACATCGCGCGCCCCGCGGCGATCCCCGGCTGGAGCGAGATCGACTACAACCCCGGTGGCGGCTGGCTCAATTCGATCCGGCTGGACCCGAAGATCTTCGCCGGCTACACGCAGACACTGAACATGCACGACGGCACACTGTCGACCGGCTACCGTTTCGACTACGCCAACAAGTCGACCGACGTGCGGGTAACCACCTTCGTCAGCCAGGCCGACCCGCACCTGGCCGCCACCCGGCTGACGATCACCCCGCAGTTCGACGGCAAGGTGCAGCTGACCTTCCCGTTCCGGCTGTGGTCGGAGCATCAGCCACGCTTCCCGATCGCCACAATGACCGGCGACGAGATGATCAACGCGGTGATCGCCAGCGGCCAGAACCTGCAGAACAAGCCGGTACCGACGCCGGATCGCGCAGCGGTCTGGTATCCCGGCCATACCCGCATCCTTGCCAGCGACGGCGACGCGAAGCAGCTTCTGCTGTGGCTGGACGGCCAGGCCGAACAGGGCCTGCACATGGCCGAAGCCGCGGCGATCAGCCTGCCGGCCGGCATCAAGATCGATGCAGCGAACCTGGAGAAAGGCCCCGACAAGCTGTCGCTGAACCTCACCGTCAGCGTGCAGAAGGGCAAGACCTACACCTTCACCAAGTACATCGCCGCCTCCCGCCAGGACTGGGGCGGCGATGCAACGGCCGACGTGAAGCTGGCCGCAGCGGCGCGCGATACCGGTTTCGAGCACCTGCTCGCGCGCCATGTCGCCGCCTGGCACGCGTTGTGGAAGGCCGACATCGTGATCGATGGCGATCCGAAGGTGCAGCAGGCGGTGCATTCGGATCTGTACTACCTGCTGTCCAACACCACCGTCGGCACCGCGTGGCCGATGGGCGCCTGCGCACTGACCCCCGGCTACGCCGGCCACGCGTTCTGGGACAGCGATTCGTGGGTGTTCCCGGCCCTGTTGCTGCTGCATCCCGAGCGCGCCAAGCCGATCGTGATGTTCCGCGACCGCACCATGCAGCCGGCGCGCGAGCGGGCGAAACAGTACGGCGCGAAGGGCACCATGTACCCGTGGGAAGCCGATCCGCAGACCGGCGTCGACAACACGCCGCATTTCGCCTACGGCGTGTTCCGCGAGATCCACGTCAACGCGGATATCGCGATCGCGCAGTGGCAGTACTACCTCGCCAGCGGCGACAAGGCGTGGCTGAAGCAGCACGGCTGGCCGGTGATCCGCGAGATCGCCGAGTTCTGGAAAAGCCGGGTCAGCTGGAACGCCAAGGCAGACCGCTACGAGATCTTCCACGTCACCTCGCCTGACGAGGCCTATGACGACGTGCCGAACGACTCGTTCACCAACGCCGCCGCGCGCAAGGCGCTGGAGATCGCCGACAAGGCTGCTGCCGTGGTGGGTGCAACGCCCGACCCGAAGTGGGCGGAGATCGCCGCGAAGATGTACATCCCGTTCGACGAAGCGCAGCAGCGCCACCTCGACTTTGATGCCTCGGTGCCGCACGACAAGATCACCTGGATGGGCTCGTCCCTGGTCTGGCTGATGTACCCGAACCTCGACCTGCCGATGACGCCGCAGGTGCGCCGCAACGATTTCGCGTTCCAGTTGCAGGAGCTCAAGACCCACGGCGACGACCCGAACGAGATGATGATGGTGATGCTCGCCGTCGGCGAGGCGGAACTGGGCGACGGCAAGGCCGCCGGCGACTGGATCCAGCGCAACCTGGTCGGCTTCCTGAAGCCGCCGTTCAACGTGCGCACCGAGACCGTGGCCAACAACGCGGGATACATCCTGGCCACCTCGGCGGGCTTCGTGCAGAGCTTCGTGTATGGCCTGTCCGGCCTGCGCATCGAGGACAAGGGCCTGATCGAAGCGTACCCGCCGGTGCTGCCGCCGTCGTGGAAATCGCTGAGCCTCCGGCATGTCAGCTTTCGCGGCAAGCGGTACGACATCAGCATCCACCGCGACGATGCCGGCAAGGTGGTGTTGACCCGCAAGGAGCTTTGAATCGCCCAGGGCGAACACGGCCCCGGCGCCACGAGCCATTGCACAGATCTAAAGAGGTGAGCATGCGACACCGACATCCACCGCTGGCCTGGCTGGCCGCGCTCCTGGTCGCCTCCGCGGCGCCGCTGGCGCAGGCTGCAACCACCGACCCGAGCTTCCTGCTGACCGCGACCTCGGACAACTTCGCCAGCTATTTCCCGGGTCAGCTGGCCAACGGTTACCTGTCCACCACGACCGCGCCACGCGGCACGGAAGGCAACCTGGCCTACATGGTCGGCTTGATGGACTACGCCAAGGACGACATGTCCCGGCCGGCAGCCATCCCCGGCTGGACCGAAATCGACTACAGCACCGGCCAGTCCGACGCGGGTCATTTCTGGATGAACCAGGTCGACCTGAGCCCGTCGGTATTCCAGGACTACCGGCAGGTGCTGAACCTGCACGACGCCACCCTGACCACCAGCTATCGCTACCTCGATCACGGCAAGGCCACCCGGGTCAAGGTGGTAAGCCTGGTCAGCGAAGCGTCGCCGCATCTGGCCGCCAGCCGGATCTCGATCACGCCGGAGTTCGACGGCGTGGTGCAGCTGTCGTTCGCGTTCAACCTGTGGGCGCCGTACCAGCCCAGGTTGCCGCTGGCGAAGTTGAGCGGCGACCAGATGCAGATCGCCGTGGCCGCGCACAACCTGACCCTGCAGGCGGTTCCACCGGCCACACCGGATCGCGCCGCCGTGTGGTACCACGGCGACACCCACGTGCTGGCCGATGACGGTGACAGCGGGAATCTGACCCTGTGGCTCGATGGCCGCGCCGAGCAGGGTCTCGGCATGGCCGAGGCGGCCGCGGTCGGCCTGCCGGAGGGACTGAAGCCGGTCGAGGTCACGCTGGACAAGAGCGTCTACCGGCTCTCACTCGATCTTCGGGTGCAGATGCGCAAGGGCCAGACCTATACCTTCACCAAATACGTCGCGGCGTCGCGCGCGGACTGGGGCGGCGACGCCAGGGCCGATCTCGCCCTGGCCAAGGCGGCCCGCAGCGACGGCTTCGACGCCCTGCTCGATGCGCACAAGGCGGCGTGGGCCAACCTGTGGAAGAGCGACATCCGCATCGACGGCGATCCGAGCGCGCAACGGGTCGTGCATTCGGACCTGTACTACCTGCTTGCCAACGCGACGCCCGACACGGCGTGGGCGATCGGCGCCTGCGGCCTGACCACCGGCTATGTCGGCCACATCTTCTGGGACAGCGATTCGTGGATCTTCCCGGCACTGTTGCTGCTGCATCCGCAACATGCCAAGTCGCTGGTGATGTTCCGTGACCGTACCCTCCCCGCCGCGCAGCAACGCGCGCAGGCGCGTGGCCTGCAAGGCGCGATGTACCCGTGGGAGGCTGATCCCGAGAACGGCACCGAGCAGGTCGTGCATGCCGCCTGGGTGCTGGGCGAGCGCGAGAACCACGTCAACGCCGACGTCGCCATCGCGCAATGGCAGTACTACCTGGCCAGCGGCGACAAGACCTGGCTGAAACGGCATGGCTGGCCGGTGATCCGCGACATCGCGCGCTACTGGACCAGCCGGGCGACCTGGAATGCCGGCAAGCAGCGCTACGACATCCTGCACGTAACCTCGGTCGAGGAAAACTACAACGACGTCCCGAACGACACCTTCACCAATGCCGAAGCAGCGCGGGCTCTGACCATCGCGAGCGCCGCGGCGGTCGCCCTCGGCGAGAAGCCCGATCCACGCTGGGCCGACATCGCGAGCAAGCTCTACCTGCCGTTTTCCGCCGCCGCCGAGCACCACCTGGACATGGATGAAAGCGTGCGCCACGACCCCGGCGACAGCGACCTCGCCTTCCTGTCGTTTCCTTCGCTCGACCTGCCGATGAAGGCGCAAGTGCGGCGCAACGACTACCGCATCGCGACGCAGGCGATGGGGGATGGAAATCGCACGCCCAACACCATGGGCCTGGCGCCGATCTCGATCGCCGCGGCCGCCGCCGGCGACACCGCCGGCGCGGCACGCTGGATCGAGCGCAACGCGGCAACGGACATGTTCAAGCCGCCATTCAACGTGCGACCCGAAACCGCGGGCAACAACACCGGCTATTTCCTCACCGGCTCGGGCGGATTCGTGCAAAGCCTGGTCTTCGGGCTCAGTGGATTGCGCATCGAGGCGCAGGGACTGGTCCAGCGCTATCCGCCGCTGCTGCCGTCGACGTGGAAATCGATGACGCTGCAGAACATCAGCTTCCGCGGCCAGCGCTACGACATCACCATCGATCGCGATGCCGCGGGCAAACCCCGGCTTCGACGCAAGCGGCTTTGAGCGGACGGGAGGAGACCTGCAATGAGCAACCCGAGCCACCGGCGAACACGCCTGATCGCCTGCCTTGGCGCCCTGTTGTCCTGCGCTTCGCTGGCTGCCGCGCAACCGCCCGGCGTGGACAGCCAGGGCAGCGCGACCGTCGCGGGGTTCGCGGTACCGTATTCGACCTATGCCTCGCCGCAGGCGCACCGGATGTTCCAGCGCGTGCTCGACGAAGGCCGGCATGCGCCGCCGCTGACCGGCCCGATCGCCGCCAGCCGCGCCTACTACGATCGCATCAACACCGACCGTGCCGAACGCATGCGACGGCTTTATCCGGTGAGGATCGAACAACGCACGATCGCTGGCGTGCCAACCCAGGTGGTCACGCCGGCACAAGGCATCGCCGCCACCCAGCAACGTCGCGTGCTGATCAACCTGCATGGTGGCGCCTTCCTGTGGGGCGCCGGCAGCGGCGGCCTGGTCGAATCGATCCCGATCGCCAGCCTGGGCCGGATCGAGGTGATCACGGTGGACTACCGCCAGGGCCCCGAGCATACCTTTCCCGCGGCGAGCGAGGACGTCGCGGCGGTCTACCGCGCGCTGCTGAAAAACTATCCGGCCCGCAACATCGGCATCTACGGCTGCTCGGCGGGCGGCTTCCTCACCGCCGAATCGGTGGCCTGGTTCATCGCGAAGAAACTGCCGGTGCCCGGCGCCATCGGCACGTTCTGCGGCTCGGTCACCGAACTGGACGGCGACTCGGCCTACGTCGCCCCGGTACTGAATGGCGAGCCCGCGCCAAGGACGCTGTTGAAGCTCGCCGACCTGCCGTATTTCAAGGGCGCGAAAGCCACCGACCCGCTGGTGTTCCCGGCCAACTCGCCGGCCGTGCTGGCGCAGTTCCCGCCGACCCTGCTGATCACCGGCACCCGCGATTTCACCATGAGTTCGGTGATCCAGAGCCAGCGCCTGCTGACCGCGGCCGGCGTCGATGCCGAGCTGCATGTGTGGGACGGCATGTGGCACTCGTTCTTTTCCGATCCCGAGATGCCCGAATCGCGCGAAGCCTACCAGGTGATCGTGGATTTCTTCGGGCGCAGGCTGGGTCGATAGCCCGCTGCCGGCTGGGCAGCCGAGCCGGGTCGGCCATGCCGAACGCCCGCGCCAGGCTTGCATTCGGCTTTGCTCTTGCCCGCAGCGACGGGTATTCTCTGCGCACCATCAGTCACGCGACGAATCATGAGCCTGCAGACCGTCCTGGTCATCGACGACGAACGCGACATCCGTGAACTGCTGACCATCACGCTGGGGCGGATGGACCTGCAGGTCGAAGCGGTCGGCACCGTGGCCGAAGCCCGCCGTGCACTGACCGAAAACACCTACGACCTGTGTTTCACCGACATGCACCTGCCCGACGGCAACGGTCAGGAAATCATCGAGCTGATCGCCGGGACCTGCCCGGATACCCCGGTGGCCATGATCACCGCCTACGGCAACGTGGATGCGGCGGTGAACGCACTCAAGGCCGGCGCGTTCGATTTTGTCTCCAAGCCGGTCGACATCCAGATGCTGCGCGGACTGGTACGCACGGCCTTGCGGCTGGCCGAGGAAAAGCGCGAGGGCGGCGCCGCCGCGAAGGCCACCGGCTCCAGCGACCGCCTGATCGGCGACTCGCCGGCCATGCAGCAGGTGCGCGCCACCATCACCAAACTGGCGCGCAACCAGGCGCCGGTCTACATCGCGGGCGAATCCGGTGTCGGCAAGGAGCTGGTCGCGCGGCTGATCCACGAGCAGGGGCCGCGAGCCAGCGGGCCGTTCATGCCGGTCAACTGCGGCGCGATTCCGTCCGAGCTGATGGAGAGCGAGTTCTTCGGCCATCGCAAGGGCAGCTTCACCGGCGCCAGTGCGGACAAGGAGGGCCTGTTCCAGGCCGCCCAGGGCGGCACCCTGTTCCTCGACGAGGTCGCCGAGTTGCCGCTGCACATGCAGGTGAAGCTGCTGCGTGCGATCCAGGAGAAGGCGGTGCGCCCGATCGGCGGCCGCGACGAGATCCCGGTGGACGTGCGCATCCTGTCCGCCACCCACAAGAACCTGGGCCAGCTGGTCGAGCAGGGCCAGTTCCGCCAGGATCTGTTCTATCGCATCAACGTGATCGAGCTGCGCGTGCCACCGCTGCGCGAGCGCCGCGGCGACGTGCCACAACTGTCCGCGTTCATCCTGAAGGCGCTGTCCGGCAAGAGTGGCGAGAGCATCGGGCAGCTGTCAGCGGCGGCGCGTCAGGCCCTGGATGCCTACGATTTCCCGGGTAACGTGCGCGAGCTGGAGAACATCCTCGAGCGGGCCATGGCCATGTGCGATGGCGCCAACATCGAGGCATCCGACCTGATGCTGCCGCAACGTGGCGCGCACGCTGCCCACGCCGAGGCCGCGCCTGCGGGCGCCGGCCATGCGCCGTCACCAGTGGCAGCATCGCCCACCGCGGAAGATGGCGGGCTGGACGACTACATCAGCAACATCGAGCGCACCGCCATCGTGAAGGCGCTGGAAGAATCGCGTTACAACAAGACCGCCGCCGCCCGCAAACTCGGCATCACGTTCCGCGCGCTGCGCTACAAGCTGAAGAAGCTCGGCATCGACTGAGCCACCAGCGGTATTTCGATCAGACCGAACGGGTCGCCTCCGCCGGCGGCACGGCGGCGGCGCGCCGCGCCGGGCCCAGCACGGCAAGCTGACCCAACAGCCAGAGCAGCACGGCACCGAGCAGCAACAATCCCGGCGGCAAGCGTGGCAGTTCGTATCGCCGCATCAGGGCCAGATTGGCCAGCACGCCCAGCCCGCTGCCCAGCACCACCCCGGCGCTCACGATCAGCAGGTTCTCGATCTGGAAGTGGCGCAGGATGTCCTTGCGGGTGGCGCCGAGTGCGCGTCGCACGCCGATTTGCCGGCGCCGCTGGCTGACCCAGAAACTGCTCAGGCCAACCACCCCACCGGCGGTGGCCAGTAGCAGCAGCACGCATACCGCCGCCATCATGATCGCCACCCCGCGGTCAGTGGCATAACCCTGCGCACGCGCCTGGATCAACGAGATCACGCCACCGTTCGGGTTGATCGTGCGCAGGCGGTCATGGGCAAACAATGCCGCGGGCGCAGCGTGCATCAGCGTATCCAGCTGGCCGGGCTGGCTGCGCACGATATAGACCGTACCTGCAGGATCGGCCAGACGCGCGGGAACCAGGATGGAGTCCTCGTCGATCGTGCGCGTGGTACTGCCTGCATATGGCCCCTGCAAGATGTCGACGATGCCGACGATGGCGCTGGGGCCATCACTTAGATACACCGTTCGACCCAGGGCGGAGTCATCCGGAAAGAGTTTGTTCGCCAGGTCGCGAGTGACGATGATGGTCGCCGGTGCCAACTTGTCGTACGGTCCCCTGCTCGCAATTTCGTCAGCGCGGAAATTCCGTCCTTCGACCAAGCGCGTGCCGAACGTATCCAGTGCATGCTGATCGGCGAAATAGACGATCGCCAGCGCGGGACGCGCACGCTGCTCCGGTTGCAGCTTGACGCGGGCCAGCAAGCCCCAGCCGCCTTCCAATGGATAGGCCTCGCTGGCAAACGCGTCACGCACGCCCGACAACCGCCGCAACGCATCGAGGTCTGCGCGCATCCGGGCGTCAACCTGCTGAACCGCCGGGCTGCCGATCCAGCCGTTCCTGATGACGAAGATGTGCGCTTCATCCGTACCCGTCGGACGCGACAGATGCACCACCCGCGTCCGGACGATGAACAAGGCGTTGCTGACCACGGCAAGCGTCAGCGCGATCTGCAGCACGATGAGCACGGTCGCCATCTTGTGCCGGCGCAGCGCGGCAAGGATCGGCGGGATCTGCATGCAGGATCGAAAGCCGCTCATTGCGGCGCCGTCATCCATTGGACTTCAGCTGCCAGGCCGGTTGCACCTGGGCGGCGCGCCAGGTGGGATAGAGTCCGGCGATCAGCGTCGTCGCGACTGCCAGCGCGACGGTCGACACGACCAGTGACGTGTCCAGATGCGCCAGTGCCGCAATTTGCGGCTCGAACACCAGCCCGATAGCCGCCATCCCGACCGCGGTCAGCAACAGGCCCAGCGCGCCACCGGCCAGCCCGATCGCGGCCGCTTCGACCAGGAACTGCCGACAGATCGCTCCGCGCGATGCACCCAACGCACGCCGCACGCCAATTTCCGGTGCGCGGCGCATGAACCGCGCCAGCATCAGTCCCACCACGTTGAGGAGGCAGATCGCCAGGAAACTGAGCGCGACGATCAGCGACAGCGCCGAAGCCTTGGGCACCACGCGTTCGACTTCCATCCATCGCCTCAGGCTGCGCAAGCGCACGTTGGGCGGCCAGTCGAAACGGCCGATACGCTGCTGCTCCGCCGCAAAATTGTGTAGATAGCCCAGGTAGCGAGCGGCATCGGCGTGCGTCGGCAACTCGGCCCACGCGGCAATCCAGGTGCATTCGCCATGCAGGAAGCTGCCCCAGTCCGGTACTTCGGGATCGTCCTTGCGCGCACCGCAAATGACATTCCCCGCCGGGGCCTCGTGCAGATCGATGGCGCGGCGGAACGGGATGAAGATCTGCACCGGCTTGCCGAAGGCATCCCAGGCGCTGGCATGGTCGAAGATGCGTGGGCGCGGTTGCCAGTCGTCCAGCACCCCGACAATTCGATACAGGTGCGTATCCAGGCTGATCTCGCGGCCCACGCTGTTGGCCCCGCCGAACAGTTGCTGGTTGAGCGTGCCGTTGATCACGACCACGGCCGCCCCCTGATCGTCGTCTGCGGCGCTCCATCCGCCGCCATGGCGGAACGGCGCATCGAACATCGCAAAGAAATCGCCGGTGACCGCATCGGCCGGCTCGGAGAACGGTTGCCGCTGCCGATCACCGGGCACGACAGCCAGCTTGACGGCATAGAGCAAGGTCTGCCGCTGCGCCTGATGGGCGTGAAGCAGGGCGATGCCATCGGCATAGCTCAGCAGGTCGGGGGGCTCGCCTGCGTTGTTGTTGGTCGGCCCGAAGTTGTCGATCTGCGGCACGAACAACTGGCTCGACTTCCACGGAATCGGATCCGCCGACGTGGCGCGGAACACCGCGTACGTCACCATGCAGGTGGCCACCCCGCAACCCATCAACGCGATGACCAGGACGGTCAGCGCCTTGCTGCGCCGACAGCTGCGCCAGGCCAGGTCGAGGTAGTAGCTGATCATGCTGGCGCGTCGGAGCGGCATGCGCGAAGCACCGGGGTCGCGCGACTCAAGCCACTCCGCCTGCGCCGGCGCCACCCAGCGCCTTGCGCAGCGCGCGCAACAGCGCCAGAGTGGTGATCGGCTTGTCGATCACGTGCAGGTGCTCCAGCGGCGGCAACTCCTGCAGATCCGGCGGTGCATCCGGGCGCGCCAGCAGGATCACGCCGCCCTGGTAACCATGGTCGACCAGGGCCGCAAGGGTGCGCACACCCGTCAACAGGCTCATGTCCGCATCCAGCACCACCAGATCCGGCAGGCCGCCGGCCTCGATCCACTGCAGCGCCGCGGCGCCGCTCTGGCTGGCATGTGCCTGGTAGCCCCAGGTGTCCAGGGTATCGGCCAGTATCGACAACTGGCCAGCTTCCTCGACCACCACCAGCACCCGCTCGGCCGACCCTTCCAAGCCCTCCAGGTCGTTCAGCGAGGTGGCGTCGGCGACCAGTTCGTCCAGCGGGATGTAAAGGTCGAAGCGGCTTCCGCTGCCCGGATTGCTGTCCACCCGCATCACGCCGCCGTGGCTGGCGACGATGCGCTTGCACGACAGCAGCCCCAGGCCGGTGCCGCTCTCCTTGGTCGTGAAGAACGGCTCGAACAGGTGCTGCAGCACGTCCTGATCCATGCCGGGCCCAGTGTCGATCACGCTGATGCACAGGTAGCGACCGTCCCGTGTCTGCTCCTCGGGCCGGAAGAATTCCACGTCCAGCCGCGTCTGCGAGGCCTCGATGCGCAGCTTGCCGCCGTCAGGCATCGCCTGGATCGCGTTCAGGCACAGGTTGAGCAGGCACTGCTGCAATTCGGTGTGATTACCCTCGAACGAAAGCTCCGGGTCGTCGATGGCCAACTCCATCGCCACGGCGCGTGGCACGCTGCCCTGCATCAACAGCCCGAACGCGTTGAACAGGGCGCCGAGGCGCACCTGCTCGGCGCGCCGCGCGCCACGCGCAAACGACAGCATCGAGTGCACCATGTCCAGGCCGCGCTTGCCGCAGTCGCGCACCAGCTTGCCGAGCCGGGCCAGGCGCGGATCGTCCTGGTAATCCTGCAGGCTGTCGCCTGCCAGCAACAGCGGCTGCAGCAGGTTGCGCAGGTCGTGGCTGAGGCCGCCGGCCAGCATCGCCAGGCTCTCGAAACGCTGCGCGCGAAGCAGCTCCGCCTCGGCCCGGCGACTCGCCTTGCGCGCGTCCACTTCGGCAAGCGCGCGACGCACCGCGCTGGCCAGCCGGGCCGGGTTCTGCTTGAGGATGTAATCGGTGGCGCCCTTGCGCAGAGCCTCGATCGCCGCCTCCTCGCCGAGGGTCGCGGAGACGAAGATGAACGGCAGATCCTCGTCGCGTTCGCGCAACAACTCCAGCGCGCGCTGGCCGGAGAAGCCCGGCACGCTCAGGTCGGACAGGACGATGTGCGGGTCGAACTCCTTCAGCGCCGCGAGGTAGCCTGCTTCGTCATCGACCAGACGCGCTTCATGCGGGATGCCATCGGCTTCAAGCTCGGCCAGCACCAGCTCGGCATCCAGCTCGCTGTCCTCCACCTGGAGGATGCGAATGGTCGGCATCGCCTGCGACCGGTTTGGCATGGTATTCCTCGTTACGCCGTCGCGACATCGTGCTGCAATTGGCCGCTTGCCGGTCGGGCGTACCCCTGATGAACGCCATTGTGCATCAAATCCGTTCCGATCACTCCGCTTCTGGCGCCTCGTTCAGCACGGCCCAGAACTGCCCCAGCGTGCGCACGGCCTCGAAGAACTGATCCACGTCGACCGGCTTGATCACATAGGCGTTGGCGCCGAGATCCCAGCTGCGCGCCAGATCGCTCTCTTCGTGCGAAGAGGACAGGATCACCACCGGGATTCGCCGCATCCGCTCGTCGGCGCGCAACTGCGTCAGCACGTCGAAGCCATTCATCCGCGGCATCTTGATGTCCAGCAACACCACCGCCGGATCGCCCGGATCGCGCGAGGCCCATGCTCCGCGCCCATACAGGTAATCCAGGCATTCCACCCCGTCTTCCACATGCACCACGGGATTGGCCAGGTGGGCCTCGGTCAGGGCGTCCATCGTCATTTCCGCATCGGCCACGCTGTCTTCCACCAGCAGCACGGTGCGCAACTCTTTCTTGTTCATGGCCCAGAATCTCCGTTGCGTGCACCGGCCACGTCGGTGGCCGGCAGCGTGAAATGAAACCTTGCGCCCTGGTCCGGCTTCGCCTCGGCCCAGATCCGGCCGCCGTGGCGCGCGACGATGCGCCGCACGTTGGCCAGGCCGATGCCGTTGCCGGGAAATTCCGTGGCCCGATGCAGGCGCTGGAACACCCCGAACAGCTTGTCCGCGTACTGCATGTCGAAACCGGCGCCGTTGTCGGCCACCGTGAACTCGTAATCGCCGCGGCTCCCATGCCGTGCGCTCACCTCGATCCGCGCCACCTCACACTTGCCGGTGTACTTGACCGCGTTGCCGAGCAGATTCTGCCATACCGTGCGCAACATGTTGGCGTCGCCGATCACCATCGGCAGCGCCGCGATCGTCCAGACGATGCGCCGGCCCTCATGGCCGGATTCGGCCAGCGCACCGGCCTCCTCGGCCAACGATTGCATGTCCACCGCCTGCAGCCGCAGCGGCCCGCGGCCCAGCCGCGAAAAGACCAGCAGGTCGTCGATCAACTGCGCCATGCGCTGGGCCGAATTGCCGATCACCTCGAGGTAATGACTCGCCTTGTCGTCGACGCGCTCGCCCAGATGCTGTTCCAGCTTGCGCACGAAGCCGGCGATGTGACGCAGCGGTGCGCGCAGATCGTGCGATACCGAATAACTGAACGCCTCCAGCTCGCGATTGACGTCGGAAACCTGCGCCACCTTGCCTTCCAACTGGTGGTTCAACTCGTTGACCTTCTGCTCGGCCAGCGCGCGGGTGGTGACATCGCTCACCGTCAGCAGCAGCGCCGGTGCGTCGGTGTCCTGTTGGCGCAGACGCCGTGCATTGACCACCACATGGCGATCGACCCCGTCGACGGTGCGCTGGATCACGTCGTGATCCCACAGTTCACGATCCCGCAGCAGCACGTCGCTCAGCCGTTGCAACAGGACACTGTCGTTCCAGGCGCCGTCGCCAATCTGGCTCAATGGCTGGGAACGGGCCTGCGGATCCAGTCCGTACAGCTCGCCGAAGGCGTTGTTCACCAGCAGGCTGTTCAGATCCTGGTCGAACAGCGCGATCGGCTCGCGCACAGCCTGGAAAATCAGCTGCGAGCGCTGCACCGCGCGGCCCTCACGAGTCTCTGCCTGCCGGCGCTGGCCGATCTGCCGCTCGGAGGCGATCACGATGATCGTCAGCAGCAGCAGCTGCGCCAGCGCGGTGATCGAGAGCACCAGGCGACCATTGAAGGCCTGATGCTGCGCCTCCGACTGCCGCAGCGTCAGCAACGTGTTCTCGTTCTTCACGATGCCGGCAATCTGCGCATTCATCCCGAACAGGTCGTCGGCGTCACGCAGCGACTGCCGGGCACCGGGCCGATCGCCGCGCTGCAAACGCGCCAGCGCCTGATTCATCAGGGTCATGCGGCCATTCACGCTGCTTTCCAGCGAGCCGATCAAGGTCTGCTGCTCGGCGTTGTCGCGCGTCATCAACCGCAGTTGCCGCAGCAGATCCGGCACTTCCCGGGCGACGCGCGCGGCGCGCGCGCGCGTCGGGTCATTCTCGTCGCCCGCCAGCAACCGATAGATCGCCGCCTCGCTGTCATGCACGACGTAGGCAACCTGATAGGCCCGCGACCTCACCTCGGCCGAATGGGTTACCCATTCGGTGGCCAGTTCGGTATCCCGCGAATTCCCCAGCGTGACGATGTACGGCAAGCCGACAATGATCAGCATCGCCAGCAGCAGGCCGGCGGTGCGCCAGCGGATGATTTCCCGCACTTTCATCTGGCGTGCAGCATCGGCCAACCCGACCCGGAAAAGACTGCGGACATTCTGGCATGTTTCGCCGCGCCGTCCGTGAAGCCGCCGGCGCCGCTCACCGGCCTGGCTGGCTCACCGCCACGGGCCGCGCGGCGGCGCCGTTGCCCCAGGCCCTGTTCGGCTCGGCCTGCATCGTGAAATGCAGTTCGCCGCCGGCCAGGATCTCCGCGTGCCGCAGATAGGTGCGCTCCAGTGGCTTGCCATTGAGGGTGACCGCCCCGACCCACGGGTGCGCCGCGTCCAGCGGCGATGCCGTGACCGTGAACGCATGCCCGTTGGGCAGGTGGATGGTGGCCTGGCGCACGAACGGTCGCCCGATCGCGTACACGTCGCTGGCCGGCGTCACCGGATAGAAGCCGAGCGCGGTGAAGATGTACCACGCCGACATCTGGCCCAGGTCGT
This sequence comes from Rhodanobacter sp. B05, assembly GCF_002001085.1. Lineage (GTDB taxonomy): Bacteria > Pseudomonadota > Gammaproteobacteria > Xanthomonadales > Rhodanobacteraceae > Rhodanobacter. The sequence continues at coordinate 16,991 of NZ_MUNU01000009.1, read as the reverse complement.
CGTTGCCGCTGAGGCCATCGGGGCGCGGCGCGTACTGGCTGTCCATGATCTGCTTCAGCCGCTGCTGGGTCTTCCACGCTGCCCCGGCATAGTCGTACAGGTAGGCGATGTGATGGCTCGGCTCGTTGCCATGCGCGTACCAGCCGATCAGGCCGGTGATGTCCTCGACGTTCTTGAAGTGCGCCGGGTCGACCTTGGCGTCGAACACCTGGTCGAGTTTGGCCGTGAACTTCGCATCGCCGCCCATCGCGCGGATCAGCCCGGGCACGTCCTGCGGCACGTACCACGAGTACTGCCAGGCATTGCCCTCGGTGTAGTCGCTGCCGTAGCCGGCGAAGGTCGGATCGAACGGTTCGCGGAACTGGCCGTTGCTGAGCTTGGCCCGCATGAAGCCGGTCTTCGGATCCCAGGCGTTGCGCCAGTTGCCGGCCCGCTGCATGAAGGTGGCGGCGATGCCGCGCTTGCCCATCGCGCCAGCCATCTGCGCCAGCGACCAGTCGTCGTAGGCGTATTCCAGCGTCTTCGACGCCGCCTCGGGCTCATGGTCGATCGGCACGTAGCCGAGCTTCATGTAATCGGCGAGGTCGCCGTAAGGTCCGTAGGTGGCGCTGGCGACCATCAGTTTCAGCGCGGCGTCAGCGTCGAATCCGCGCACGCCCTTGATGTACGCATCGGCGATCACCGGCACCGCGTGGTAGCCGATCATGCACCACGTTTCCAGGCCCTGGTACGCCCACACCGGCAGGATACCGAACGGGCTGGCCTGGCCGGCGGCGATCAGCGAACGGATGAAGTCCGTGCTGCGGGCGGGATCCAGCAGCACCATCAGCGGCTGCTGCGCACGGTACACATCCCACAGCGACCAGCTGGAATAGAAATCGAAGCCCTGCGCCCGATGCACCGCGTGATCCGGGCCCCGGTATTCGCCATTCACATCCATGCTCAGCGTCGGCGCCAGCATCGCATGGTAGAGCGCGGTGTAGAACATGGTCCGGTCCGACTTCGGCGCATCGACATCGATCACCGCCAACGCCTTGTTCCACGCCGCGGTCGCCTCGGCACGACGTGCATCGAAATCCCAGCCCTTGCCGTCCTGGTCGAGGTTGGCCAGCGCGTTGGCTTCGCTCACCGGCGAGATCGCCACCTTCACTTCCAGCGGCTTGCTCAACTTGCCGAAGTCGAACACGCCCTCCAGCGCACGACCGTTCTGTGCGTCATGGTCTTCCGCCCGGTTGCCTGGCCCGGCGAAGCCCTTGTAGACCAGATCCGTCTCGCGGTTGTAAAGCTCGCGCGAGATCATCGGCTGCGAGAAGCGCATCGCGAAACACAGCTCGCGCCCCGGTGCCCAGCCGCGCGTGGTGCGGCAGCCGGTGACGCTGCCATCGGGGTGCACGCGCAGGCTCGCCCACAGCACCTTGCCCGGGTAGTCGTAGATGCTAGGCCGCAGGTCGAGCAACAGATGCGCCGGCTGATCCTTCGGGAAGGTGTAGCGGTGCCAGCCCACCCGCCGCCCCGCGGTGAGCTCGGCGCGCACGCCGTAGTCGCTCAGCGTCACCGCGTAGTAACCGGTCTGCACCACTTCGCTGGCATGCGAAAAGCGCGAACGGTAGCCGCTGTCCGGCCTGGACGGATCGCCCGGGTCCAGTCGCACTGCGCCGGCAATCGGCATCACCAGCACGTCGCCCAGGTCCGAATGGCCGGAGCCGGAGAAGTGCGTGTGCGAAAAACCCATGATGGTGGGATCGCCGTACTGGTAGCCGGCGGCCCATTTGTAGGCATGCTTGAAATCCGGCATCGCGGTGTCCGGCGACAGCTGGATCATGCCGAACGGCACCGTGGCGCCGGGAAAGGTGTGGCCATCGCCGCCGGTGCCGATGCGTGGGTCGACGTCGCCTGCGTGGCCGCTCGCGGCGGCAACCGGCGCACTGATCGCCAACGCCAGCAGCGCCGGCAGCAGAACCATGAATCGGGACATCGGACGTCTCTCCGGCGAACGGCAAATGCCGACGGTAGCACTGCCGGCGGGGATGTTGCACCGCGTGATTGGCAGACACATGAAAACGGTTACATTGTCGCAGCTGCGCGTCCGCCTGCCGGACCCGCGACACCGCCCACCATCTCAGCAACGGAAAATCGCCATGGCCTTTGCCGCTACGCCCGTGCCCGCATCCGCGCCGGGTGCCGACGCATCGCACGACCGTTACACCAGCCACCCGCTGGCGCTGGGCGTGCTCACCACGATCTTCTTCATGTGGGGCTTCCTGACCTGCCTCAACGACATCCTGATCCCGCATCTGAAGTCGAGCTTCCAGCTCAACTACACCGAAGTGATGCTGGTTCAGTTCACCTTTTTCGGCGCCTACTTCCTGATGGGCATGCCGGCCGGCCGGCTGGTGGCGGCGCTGGGTTACAAGAAAGGCATCGTGGCCGGCCTGGCGATTGCCGGCATCGGTGCGCTGGGTTTCTGGCCCGCCGCGGCACTCCATCTGTATCCCGCCTTCCTGGGCGCGCTGTTCGTGCTGGCCACCGGCATCACCGTGTTGCAGGTGGCCGCCAACCCGTATGTCGCCCTGCTCGGGCCGGAGAAGACCAGCTCCAGCCGGCTGACCCTGGCGCAGGCGCTGAATTCGTTCGGCACCTTCCTGGCGCCGTGGTTCGGCGGACTGCTGATCCTCTCCAACGTGGTGAAGAATCCGACCGAACTGGCGGCGCTGGCCCCGGCCGATCAACTGGCCTACCAGGCGCAGCAGGCGCACGCCGTGCAAGGTCCGTACATCGGCCTGGCGGTGGTGCTGTTCCTGCTCGCGGTATTCGTCTGGCTGTTCCGCCTGCCCGCGCTGGCCGAGGCCACCGACAAGGACGACCATGGCCGCCACAGCTTCGCCGAGGTGTTAAGCCATCCGCATGTGCTGTTCGGCGTGCTCGGCATCTTCTTCTATGTCGGCGCCGAGGTATCGATCGGCAGCTTCATGGTCAACTACCTGTCGATGCCCGACATCGGCCATCTGAGCGAGCAGCAGGCCGCGAAATACGTTTCCTGGTACTGGGGCGGGGCAATGATCGGCCGCTTTGCCGGCTCATGGATCATGGCCTGGTTCTCGCCACGCAAACTGTTGGCGACATTCGCCGCGATCAACGCGCTGCTGGTAGCCACCACCATGCTGAGCACCGGCAACGTGGCGATGTACAGCATCATCGCGATCGGCCTGTTCAACTCGATCATGTTCCCGACCATCTTCGCGCTCGGCATCGAGCGGCTGGGGCCGATGACCAGCAAGGCCTCCAGCCTGTTGATCATGGCCATCGTCGGCGGCGCGGTGATCCCGCAACTGCAGGGCGTGATTGCCGACCACGTGGGCCTGCATCACGCGTTCTTCCTGCCGTTGCTGTGCTATCTGTACATCGTGTTCTACGGCGTCAGTGGCTCGAAGATCCGCAGCAGCGCCGACTGATCTTGCTCCGTCCCCGCACATGACCCAACGACCCATCCTCTGTTTCGGCGAGGCGCTCATCGACCTGCACGCCAGCGGCGTCGATCCGCACGGTTTCGCCGCCGCCTTCACGCCGTTCGCCGGCGGTGCACCAGCCAATGTCGCGGTGGCGGCGGCGCGGCTCGGCGGCGTCGCGCGCTTCGCCGGCATGCTGGCCGCTGACCCGTTCGGCGACTTCCTGCTGGCCAGCCTGCAGCAGGCCGGCGTCGGCACCGCGGATGTGGCGCGTACCGACAACGCCAACACCGCGCTGGCCTTCGTCAACCTGGACGCCCACGGCGAGCGCAGTTTCAGCTTCTATCGCGAGCACACCGCCGACCTGCAATTCCGCGCCAGCGATTTCCGCGCGGAGGCGTTCGCCGAGGTGGCGGTATTCCACGTCTGCTCCAACAGTATGACCGACCCCGCCCTGGCCGCGCCCACGCGCGAGGGCATGCAGCGCGCGCAGCGTGCCGGCGCCCTAGTCAGTTTCGATCTGAACCTGCGCCCGGCATTGTGGCCAGCCGGTGTCGATCCATTGCCACTGGTGTGGCCGGCGCTGCACCTGGCCGACGTGGTGAAACTCTCCGCCGAGGAGTTCACCTGGCTGGCGGTGGACGGTGAGCAGGCCGCGCTCGATCGGCTGTGGCTGGGCCGCACCCGACTGCTGGTGGTCACCGATGGCGCGAAGCCACTGCGCTGGTTCCATCCCGACGCCGAGGGCGAACTGCCCGGCTATGCGGTAAAGGTGGTCGACAGCACGGCGGCCGGCGATGCCTTTGTCGGCGCCTTGTTGTGCTGCCTGGCCGAGCTCGAACCATCGCCCGACCGGCTCGACCAGCTGGTGAGCCAGTTGCCACGCCTGCACGCGATGCTGCGCTTCGCCGCGGCCAGCGGGGCACTCACCGTGACCCGCCAGGGTTCGTTCGCCGCCATGCCGAGCGGCGACGAAGTGCTGGCCTTCATGGAGAACCAGGCATGAGTGCCACGCCCGATTTCCGCTCGCCCGAATTCCTGCGCGAACACATCGCGCAAACGATGGCGTTCTACCACCCGCACGCGATCGATCCGGCCGGCGGCTTCTTCCACTACTTCAAGGACGACGGCACGATCTACGAGCGCAGCCATCGCCATCTAGTCAGCAGCACCCGCTTCGTCTTCAACTACGCGATGGCGGCGATCGAGTTCGACAACCAGGCATATCTGGACGCCGCCCGCCACGGCCTGCGCTATCTGCGCGAAGTGCATCGCGACCCGTACACCGGCGGCTACGCCTGGACGATCCGCGACGAGCAGCCGGAAGACCGCACCAACCACGCCTACGGTGTCGCCTTCGTGCTGCTCGCCTACGCCACCGCGTGCAAGGCCGGCATCGCCCAGGCCGCTGCCTGGATGGACGAAACCTGGAACCTGCTGGAGCAGCACTACTGGGATGCCGACGCCGGCCTGTACCGCGACGAAGCCGACGCGGACTGGCACTTCAGCGACTACCGCGGGCAGAACGCGAACATGCACATGTGCGAGGCGATGCTGGCCGCGTACCAGGCCAGCAGTGACCCGCGCTACCTGGAACGCGCGTACACCCTCGCCGACCACATGACCCGCCGCCAAGCCGCCAAGGCCGACGGCCTGGTGTGGGAGCACTACGACCGCGACTGGGCCATCGACTGGGACTACCACCGCGACGATCCCAAACATCTGTTTCGCCCGTGGGGTTTCCAGCCCGGCCACCAGACCGAATGGGCCAAGCTGCTGCTGATCATGGAGCCGCTGCTTCGCAAACGCGGTCGCAAAGAAGACTGGCTGCTGCCCACCGCGCAACACCTGTTCGACACCGCGCTGGCGCGTGCGTGGGACAACGACTACGGCGGCATCTGCTACGGCTTCGCGCCGGACGGCAGCGTCTGCGACGACGACAAGTATTTCTGGGTGCAGGCCGAATCGCTCGTTGCCGCCGCGCTGCTGCATGCGCGCACCGGTCTTGCCGCCTATGACGATTGGTACGGGAAACTGTGGGCGTACGCGTGGCAGCATTTCGTCGATCACAAGTACGGCGCGTGGTATCGCATCCTCACCCGCGACAACCGCAAGGTCGACGACGACAAGAGCCCGGCCGGCAAGTGCGACTACCACACCATGGGTGCCTGCCACGAACTGCTGCGCCTGCAACAAGCCGCCAACTTGTAGGAGCCCGCTTGCGGGCGATGCTCTTGCAAATCCCGTCTTTCAACAGACGAACGTCTGGTCATCCCGAATCCCGTGTAAAGAGCATCGCCCGCAAGCGGGCTCCTACCGGAGAATCACATGCGCCCACCCCTTCGTCTTGCCACCCTGGTCGCCAGCGCGCTTTTCAGCGTCGCAGCGATCGCGCAATCGCCTGCTTCATCGGTCAACCCGCTGATCGGCAGCAGCAACGGCGGCAACACCTTTCCCGGCGCGATGCTACCGTTCGGCATGCTGGCGTGGAGCCCGGAAAACACCCGCGGCAAGCACAACCGCACCGCGGCACCGGGCGGCTATCTGCACAGCGCCACGCGCATCCGCGGCTTCAGCCTGACCCATCTGTCCGGCACCGGTTGCGCCGGGGCCAGCGGCGACGTGCCGTTCATGCCGATCACCGCGGCGATCGGCACATCGCCCTCCGCCGATGACGACGACAGCCGCTACGCCAGCGATTTCAGCCACGCCGACGAACACGCCGAAGCGGGCTACTACCAGGTGAAGCTGGCCAACGGCACCGACGTGCAGCTGAGCGCAGCGATGCACAGCGGCATCGCCGGCTTCGCGTTCCCGGCCGGCAAGCCGGCCAACCTGCTGGTCCGCAGCTCCGACTCCGAAGTGGGCAGCAGCGCCGCCGACGTGCATGTCGATCGCGCCAATCGTAGCGTCACCGGCTCGGTCACCAGCGGCAACTTCTGCGGCTACCTGGCCAAGGCCGACCAGCGCAGCTACTACACGCTGTATTTCGTGGCGCAGTTCGACCAGCCGTTCACCCACACTGGCAGCTGGCACGATGCCGACGTGCAGCCGGGCGGCACCGCGGCCAGCGGCGGCACCAGCTACGCCGACAAGGGATTCCCGCCGCTGGGCAAGGGCTCCGGCGCGTGGGTCGGTTTCGCCGATGGCAGCAGCGTGCACGTACGCGTGGGGATTTCCTACGTCAGCCTCGCCAACGCGCACGCCAACCTCAAGGCCGAAATCCCGGCCGGCACCACGCTGGCACAAGTCCGCCAGCGCGCGCACGACCGCTGGGACAAGGCGCTCGGCGGCATCGCCATCGAAGGCGGCAGCGTCGACCAGCGCACCACGTTCTACACCGCGCTGTACCACGTGCTGATGCACCCGAACGTATACAGCGACGTCAACGGTGAATACCGCGGCTTCGACCAGCAAACCCACTGCCTCGCTCCCGGCCAACACGCGCAGTACGCGAATTTCTCCGGCTGGGACATCTACCGCTCGCACCTGCAACTGGTGACCTGGCTGCAGCCGCAGACCGGCAGCGACATCGCGCAATCGCTGTACCACCAGGCGCAACAGAACCACGGAGAGTGGGATCGCTGGACGCACAACTCCGGCGGCACCCACGTGATGAGCGGCGACCCGGCGGTGCCCGCGCTGGCCGACATCGTGGCGTTCGGCGGCCATGGCTTCGACCTGCGCGGCGCCTACGATTCGCTGCGCACGGCGGCCACCGTGGTCACCGCCAACGACCTCAGCGACGACGGTTGCAACGTCGAGTGCGTGGGTCAGCGGCCCTCGCTCGACCAGTGGCTGAAGCTGCACTACATCGCCAGCAAGTCGCACGCCTGGGGCGGTGCCGGCGAGACGCTGGAAGATGCCAGCGCCGACTTCGCGCTGTCCGAACTCGCGCGCCGCGTCGGCGACCACGCCGGCCAGCAGCGCTTCCTCACCCGCGCCGGCTACTGGCGCAACCTGTTCAACCCCAAGGCCACGCCGAAAGGCGGCTACATCCAGAACCGCAACGCCGACGGCAGCTGGCCCGCGTTCACGCCGGACACCGACGACGGCTTCGTCGAGGCCAGCGCCGCGGTCTACCTGTGGATGGTGCCGTTCGACGTGCACGGCCTGTTCGATACGCTGGGCGGCCGCGACAAGGCCACCGCACGGCTGGACGCGTTCTTTCACGACAAGAATGGCCACTGGGCGCTGACCAAGGCCGGCCTGCTGCACGCCGAGCTGGACAACGAACCGTCGGTGGCCACGCCATGGCTGTACGACTACGCCGGCCAGCCGTGGAAGACGCAGAAGGCGGTGCGCATCGTGGTCGACACGATCTGGAAGAACGCACCGGACGGCATCCCCGGCAACGACGATCTCGGCGAGATGTCGTCGTGGTACGTGTGGGCCGCGCTGGGCATGTATCCGGAAATCCCCGGCCGCGCCGAACTGCTGCTGGGCAGCCCGCTGTTTCCGCATGCCGTGGTGCACGGCAGCGGCGGCGACGTGACCATCGAGGCGCCCGGCGCCTCGGCGCGCGCGCTCTTCGTGCAGTCACTCAGCGTCGATGGCAAGCCACACGACCAGCCCTGGCTGACACCGGCCCTGGTCGTGCATGGCGGCACGCTGCATTACACCCTGGGTGCCACGCCGAACCCTGCATGGGGCGCCGGCGCTGCCGCGTCGCCGCCCTCGTTTCCGCCGCCGGCTGGTCGACCCGTGCGCACCCGGCACGATGGTTGAGCCAGCGGTCTCTGCGCACTCCCGCGCCGCACCTGTCTTCCGATCCATGGAATTCCTGCACATGACGAAAGCAACAATCATCCGTCTCGCCATCGGCGTGGCGTGCCTGCTGACGGCCAGCCAGCCGCTGCAGGCGGCGGACACGGCTACCGGCAATTTCAATCCGCTGCACACGTTTGCACCGTTCACCTACCCGCAGCCGGCCAACGCCATGCGCGACGCCAGTGGTCGGCCCGGCCCGGCGTTCTGGCAGAACCGCGCCGACTACACCATCAAGGCCACGCTGGATCCGTCGACGCGCAAGCTCAGCGGCAGCGAAATCATCAGCTACACCAACCACAGCCCGGACGCGCTCGACGTGATCTGGCTGCAGGTGGAACAGAACCGCTACCGCAAGGATGCGCGCGGCGCCTTCGGCGGCGATCATTTCCCCACCGAATTCACCAGCGGCGAGCACATCCGTTCGGTCGAGGTGGAAGATGCCGCCGGCCATCGGCAGAACGCGACGTGGGTGATCAGCGACACCCGCATGCAGGTCACCTTGCCGACTCCGCTGAAGGCGCATGACGGCAAATTGAACCTGCACATCCGCTGGGACTACACCGTGCCCGGCGAATTCGGCGGCCGCACCGACGTCAATGCGAACCGGCAGGGCGACATCTTCGAGATGGCGCAGTGGTACCCGCGCGTGTGCGTCTACGACGACCTGCGCGGCTGGGACACGCAGCCGTTCCTCAACAGCGAGTTCTATCTCGAATACGGCGACTTCGACTACAGCATCACGGTACCCGCGGACATGATCGTGGTCGGCTCCGGCGAGCTGCTCAACCCGCAGGACGTGCTGACCCGCACCGAGCGCGTGCGACTGGACCAGGCCCGTCACAGTGATGCCACCGTGATGATCCGCACCGCCGCCGAGGTCGACGACCCGGCCAGCCGTCCGCAGCAAGGTGGCACGCTGACCTGGCACTTCGCGATGAAGAACACCCGCGACGTGGCCTTCGGCGCGTCGAAGGCCTATATCTGGGATGCAGCGCGGATCAACCTGCCCGACGGCAAGACCGCGCTGGCGATGTCGGCCTATCCGGCGGAAAGCGCCGGTGACCAGGCGTGGGGCGTGGCCACGCAGGACCTGAAGAAATCCGTCGAGTTCTTCTCGCGCACCTATTACCCGTACCCGTGGCCGGTTGCCATCAACGAGGCCGGCACCGCCGGCGGCATGGAGTACCCGGGCATCACCTTCGACCACAAGAAGGCGGCCGGCCGCGACCTGCAGGGGCTGATCGCGCACGAGATCGGGCACACCTGGTTCCCGATGATCGTGGGCAGCAACGAACGGCGCGACGCCTGGATGGACGAAGGCTTCAACACCTTCATCGACGTCTACGAAGCCGAGGCCTTCGACGGCGGCAAGTTCGCACCCAAGCGCGACAGCGAATACGCCCCCGGCAAGGGCACGCCGGCCGAACAGATCGCCGCCATCCTGAAGGATGCCGACGCACCGCCACCGCTGACCTACGCCGATGCGGTCAAGGAGAAATACCGCCACCCGATCACCTACTTCAAGACCGCCTTCGGCCTGGTGTTGCTGCGCGAACAGATCATCGGCCCGGAACGCTTCGACCCCGCCTTCCGCCGCTACATCGCCACCTGGGCCTACCGGCACCCCAGCCCGTCCGACTTCTTCCGCTTCATGGAAAGCGACACCGGCGAAGACCTCGGCTGGTTCTGGCGCGGCTGGTTCGAGCACAACTGGCAGTTCGACATGGCCGTGACCAAGGTTGCCTACACCGACGGCGACTACCGCAAGGGCGTCGACATCACCGTGGCCAACCTCGACCAGCTGGTGCTGCCCGCCACGCTGGAACTCGTCTACGACGACGGCAGCAAGCAGGACGTGCGCGTGCCGTGGGAAACCTGGATGCAACACCACAGCTACGTGATCCACGTCGACGGCACGCGCAAGCTGAAGTCCGCCACGCTCGATCCGGCGCGCGCCCTACCCGACAGCGACCGCAGCAACAACACGGTGCAGATGAAGTAAGCCAACCACGAGTTACACGATCGTCATCTCCAAGGTCGTCATTCCTGCGGAGGCAGGAGTCGCTCTGCAAAATCGAAGTGCGATCCCTGCCTTCGCAGGGATGACGGCAAAAGAGTAGAAACCCATCGAAAGCCGAAACAACCGATCTCGTCATTCCTGCGAAGGCAGGAATCGCTCTGCAAAATCGAAGAGCGATCCCTGCCTTCGCAGGGACGACGGCAAAAGAGTAGAAACCCATCGAAAGTCGAAACAACCGACCTCGTCATTCCTGCGGAGGCAGGAGTCGCTCTGCAAAATCGAAGAGCGATCCCTGCCTTCGCAGGGACGACGGCAAAAGAGTAGAAACCCATCGAAAGTCGAAACAACCGACCTCGTCATTCCGGCGAAGGCAGGAATCGCTCTTCAATGTCAAAACTCAAACCTCGCCGTACATCGAACGATTCTGAAGCGCAGAGATTCGTATCAGCGATGTCCACGACGGGATCTCGAAAACGGATATCTGCACGCTTCAATCAATGTGTAGTCTCTTCCACCCCGTCAACGGGATATCGCCATTCGGTCGCGGCGGCACCTTGTAGCTCAGCATGTCACCGCTCAGTGCATAACTGCGCACCTGGGTAGTTCCCTCCCAATTCGGATACGTTGCTCCTTCGATATGGAAGGTAAGCGTGCCCTTCATGGGGTCGATGGCGACGGTGCCGAAATGAGAGCTTGTTCCCAGTGCGGCGTCCCGGAATTCACTCGGCGTCCCTGCTTTCTTGTCATTGGCGGCGAACCTGGGGCGAGAACTGTCGAAGATAAACAGCGAATAGTGCCCGGCATGATCGATTTGCAGCCTGCCCTTGGGAGCATCGCCGTAGTCATGTGTGCGCGTTCCATCCGGATGTTTGACGTCGGCAAAGGCAAGCGCCCAGGTGCCTTCGATGGCAGCCACTGTATTCATTCTATCGGGCTCCGAGGCGGTGACTGCGTGGACCGGGAGAAGGGTCAGTAGGGCGAATAGCAATGTCTTTGCTGATTTCATGACTGGGTATCCTGCGAGGTTCTGCCGAATCGGCTGTATGGCTGCCTGATGTATTCGTCCTTTCGGTGTTCTGTTGTGCTTTCCATGCGGACGGATCGGCCCATCGGAGCGTGCGACGCGAATCGACGACATGGCCGTGCAGCGTCAGCAGACCGTGCCAGAGCGAGCGCATGAGCAAGTACCTGTTCAGATGATGGCTGGAAGCCGGCCCACGAACGGATTTGCCGCTTCGATTGACGATGTGCGGCGCAGTGTGTGCGCTATCATTCATTTAGAAAACATATGAATGTGTATTTCAGTCATTTAAAAATGACATGGACTAGCCATGAAATCCCTCGACCTGGATGCCGTCAAGGCGTTTGTCCTGACCGCCGAGCTGCAGAGCTTCACCCGTGCCGCAGACGCGCTGGGCAGCACGCAATCGGCGATCAGCCTGAAATTGCGCCGCCTGGAAGACCAGTTGGGCCGACGACTGCTGGAGCGAACGCCGCGCCAGGTGCGGCTGTCTGCCGAGGGGGCCGCTTTCATGGAGGCCGCGCGCGAGTTGGTTGGGGCGCATGAGCGTGCCATCGCCTCATTTGAAGTGAAGCAGCGCCGGCTGGTTATCGGCATCAGCCACCAACTGGTGGGCAGCGAGTTGCCCGGCTTGTTGCGTCGGATGAACGAGCACGATCCGAATCTGCTGATCGAGCTACGCGTAGCCGGCTCGAACGAAGTGCTCAAGGCCTACGACGATGGCGTGCTGGATGCTGCCCTGGTATTGCAGCCGGAAGATCGTCGTCGCAACGGTGAAGTGCTGTTCGCCGAATCGTTCGCCTGGATCGCCGCCGCGCACTGGCAGCCGCGTGCAGGTCAACCGTTGCCGCTGTCGACCCAGGGGGAAACATGCAGCATCCGTGCGGCAGCGGTCCGTGCGCTTGACGATGCCGGCATCGCCTGGACGGAGGTGTTTATCGGCAAGGGCGCCGCCGTGGTGGGGGCTGCAGCGACGATTGGATTGGCTGTCGCCGTGCTGCCGAAGCGTGCTGCGCCGTCTGGCACCATCGATATCGGCCACGCGCTTTCATTGCCTCCGCTACCCACGCACGAGGCGGTGCTGTATTCGGCGCTACATGACCGCCGATCGCGCAATGCGCTGCATACGCTGGTGATGGCATTCAAGAATCTGTCCAAAACTGCCTGATCGATAGACTGATCTGCCAACGACAAGGCACCGTGTGAGTCTGCGTTCTGTGCAAAGCGAGAAAGAAGAAGCCCCGTAAAACGGGGCTTCCAGGATATTTTTCTCACCGTTTTTAACTAAGCGTTCGCTAAAAAGGAATCTCGTCATCCGCGAAGCCGCTGTCGGCCGGGGCCGGCGACTGCCGCGACTGGCCGCCATGATCGTCACCGCCGCGCGACTGGCCACCGTAGTTGCCGCCGCCCTGGCGCTGGCCGCCGCCGCTCTGCGGACGCTCGCGCTGGTAATTGCCACCACCGCCACCGCCGCCCTCACCGCTGCCCAGCATCTGCATCTCGCTGGCGATGATGTCGGTGAAGTACTTTTCCACGCCGTCCTTGCCGGTGAACTTGTCGGTGCGGATCGAGCCTTCGATGTAGACCTGGCGGCCTTTCTTCAGGTACTCGTGGGCGATTTCGCCGAGGCGGCCGAAGATCTTGATCCGGTGCCATTCCGTGCGTTCCTGCTTCTCGCCGGACTGCTTGTCGGTCCACGACTCGGAGGTGGCCAGACTGAAGCTGCAGATGCTGGTGCCGCTGCCGGTGCTGCGCAGCTCCGGGTCCGAGCCCAGGTTGCCGACCAGGATGACTTTGTTGACGCCACGTGCCATGGGTGTGTCCTCGGTTGAGCCGGCCGCAAATTCTTCAGTGGGTTGCGGCCGGAGTGATGAAACTGGCTGGCTATCATAACCGCGGGCGGGGCGGCGTCCAGACGGCAGCAGCCTGAACAGGCGTCAGCCCCGGCCGCACCGGGCCGTGCGCGGCGAACGGCGGCACATCGGGCGACGGCTCAGGCGGTCAAATGCAGCGGATCGTCGCCGCGGGCGGCGGGGTCCGGCGGCAGCCGCTCGATCGCATAGCCGGCCGAATCCCACGCATCGAGCCCGCCCAGCAGCGGGCGCACATGACGGTAGCCGAGCGCGATCAGCAGCTTGGCCGCCTTGGCGGCGGAGACTTCGTTGGGGCAGCTGCAATAGATCACCAGTTCGCGATCTGGCGGGATGTCGTGCAAGGCACGATCGACGCTGTCCAGATCGGCCAGCAGCGCGCCGGGAATGACCCGGGAGTCCAGCATCCGCGCCATCCCGGAGCGCACGTCGACCACCACCGGACTCTGTCCGGCCGCGATCGCCTCATTCAGCTCGTCGACGGTGACGCGCGCCATTCGCAGCGTGCGCAACAAGCGCCGGCGCTGCCACCACTTGACCGCGATATACAGCGCGAGCAGGGCCAGCACCGCCTCGAACGCCATGGTGCCCGCATTGGCCAGGGCCGCGAGCAGGGCATCGATCTGGCTGGCGAACACCTGCCCCAGCGCCACCGCGATACCCACCCATAGCAGCGAACCCAGACCGTCCAGCCACAGGAACGCGGGCAGCCGCAGGCCCATCGCCCCGACCAGCGGCGGCGCCACGGTCGACAGGCCCGGGACGAACTTCGCCACCAGCAGCACCCGACCGCGCCAGCGCTGGAAGCGCAGTTCGGACTGTTTCACGCAGGAATCCGGCGACAGCGAAATGCGGCAGATCGTGCGCATCACGCCGCCACCGAAGCGGCGCCCGGCCCAGTACCAGAGCAGGTCGCCGAGCAGACAGGCGAGCAGCGCCACCCCCACCACGTCGAGCAGCGGCAGCTTGCCGCTGGCGGCCAGCGCGCCGGCCACCATCAGGGTCGGCACTGCCGGCACCGGTACGCCGACCTGTTCGACCAGCACGTTGAGGAACACCAGCAGCAAGCCGTACTGGGCCATCAGCAGGATGATGTCATGTGCCATCGTCGAACCCCGGAGGCGTACGTGAACCGCAGGCCCTGCTTGATGGGGGCGCCGGGCGGCGGATTCAAACCCCATCCCGCATGCCAGCCCGCTGCTCAGGCGGCGACGGTCGCGCCGGCAGCAACCACCCGTGATCGTCCCCACAGCAACAGCGGCAGCCACAGCAGGGTCAGCGTCGCCGCCGCCGCGAACACCGCGGACACGCCGGCATGCTGCAGCATCATGCCGCCCAGCACACCGCCAACGCCAGCACCCAGGAACTGGCAGGTGGCGTAAGCACCCAGCGAGGCACCGCGCAGGTGCGCCGGCGCCAGCCGCGACACCAGGCTCGGCAGGCTGGCCTCCAGCAGGTTGAACGCGCTGAAGAACACCACCGCCGACAGCCACAGCAGCAGGTGGCCATGACCGGCACGGCTGAAACCGTACAGCGCCAGCCCCAGGCCAAGGGCACAGCTCAGCACCAGCCGCATGCTGCCGGCGACCGAGGTGACCCGCCGCAGCACGCCGCCCATGATCACGGCGGAGATCAGCATCACCGGCAGGTAGAGTTCCCACTGGCTGTCCAGTGCGATGCCGGTGTCCTGCTTCAGCATCAGCGGCAACGCGACGAACGCGGCGGTCAGCATGGTGTGCATCATGAAAACCGACACGTTCAGTACCGTCAGCTGCGGCTTCACCAGCATCCGCAACACCGAACCCGGCCGCGCCGCGGCGGGTGCGCGATGCTCGGCGAGCCGGGGCACCAGCACCCACAGCAACCCGATCGCGGCCAGCGCAAGCACAGCGGTCAGGCCGAACAGGCCGGCCAGGCCGCCGATCCGCGCCAGCGGCGCGCCGAGGACGATCGCCAGCACGAAGGCCGCGCCGATGCTGATCCCGATGATGCCCATCACCTTGCTGCGGTTGTCGTCGCGCGAATGATCCGCCGCCAGCGCCTGGCTGGCGCCCGATACGGCGCCCATGCCCTGCAGCACGCGGCCGATGATGATCCCGTGGATACCGTGTGCCCAGGCCGCCACGACGCTGCCGATGACGAACACCAGCAGGCCCAGGGTGATCGTGAGGTGCCGCCCGATCCGGTCGGACAGCAGGCCCACCGGTATCTGCAGCGCGGCCTGGGCGAAGCCATAGATGCCGATCGCCAAACCCACCAGCAGCGGCGTGGCACCCGGCAGGTGCAGCGCATAGGCGCTGAACACCGGCATGATCAGGAACAGGCCGAACATGCGCAGGCCGACCACGCTGGAGAGTGCAAAGGATGTCTTCAATTCACCCTTGCTGAGCTTGCTCACGGCGTCGCACCCACCTTGTTCGATTGCACAAGCGTTCGATTATAGGCGGCCTGGCCCGCGTCCCCGCTGCGGCAGAACGTCACGAACATCGCCTGCGACGGCGACACCGATCAGGCACGCCGTCGCGGCGACCGGCACAGCGCCCGCCCGCAAACCCTTATAATCGGCGCCCACGTCTTCACGAAGCATGGCATGAGCACGCCCGCCGAATCCCTCAACGGACCCTCACACGACTTCGCGCGGATACGCGACCTCGCGGCCGCCGACATGCAACGGGTCGACGCGTTGATCCGACGACGGCTGGCCTCGGACGTGGTGCTGATCAACCAGATCGCCGACCACATCATCGCCTCGGGCGGCAAGCGCCTGCGCCCGATGCTGCACGTGCTGGCCGCCGGCACTGCCGGCTATCGCGGCGAACACCACGTCAAGCTCGCCGCGATCATCGAATTCATCCACACCTCCACCTTGCTGCACGACGACGTGGTCGACGAGTCCGACCTGCGTCGCGGCCGCAAGACCGCGAACGCCTTGTGGGGCAATGCCGCCAGCGTGCTGGTCGGCGACTTCCTGTATTCGCGCTCGTTCCAGCTGATGGTGGAACTCGATGACATGCGCATCATGCGCATCCTCGCCGACACCACCAACACCATCGCCGAAGGTGAAGTGCTGCAACTGCTCAACATCGGCAACGCCGACGTGAGCGAGGCGGATTACCTGGCCGTGATCGAACGCAAGACCGCCGTGCTGTTCGCCGCCGCCACCGAACTCGGCGGCATCCTCGGCGGCCTGCCGGAGAATCAGGTGGCCGCGTTGCGCCGCTACGGCATGGAACTGGGCTACGCGTTCCAGATCGCCGACGACCTGCTCGACTACGTCAGCGACGCCGGCACCCTCGGCAAGAACATCGGCGACGACCTCGCCGAAGGCAAGCCGACCCTGCCGCTGATCTACGCCCTGGAGCAGGCCAGCCCCGAACAGGCGCAGTCGCTGCGCCACGCGATCGAACATGGCGGACTGGATTCGCTGGACCGCATCATCGCCTCGATCCGCGACTCCGGTGCACTGGAACGCACCCGCCAGCGCGCCTTCGCCCATGCCAGCGCCGCACGCGAGGAGCTGGCCTTGCTGCCGGCGTCCGACTATCGCGATGCGCTGGTCACGCTGGCCGACTACTCGGTGCAACGCTCGTTCTGAGGGTTGTCGTGTTTCGGCCGCGGTCGATTCGGAGCAAAGGGTTTTCGCGCTGCTGCTGTAGCCGGGGCACCGCTCTCACTGGCTGGCGAGCAAGAGCTTTCGGCCTCCTTCGGAGGCCGAGTTACTTTCTCTTTGTGTGGCTGTTTAGACCGATGACATGGGTAACGGACGTGCCAGGACATGGGTAACAGTTTAGTCGGCTTCACGCATATCGATGCTGGCCAGCCGATGATGAGCGAAGTAAAGCGTGTAAATGCCGTCCTGGTTG
>NZ_MUNU01000010.1 GCF_002001085.1 Rhodanobacter sp. B05 | reverse complement strand
GAGTAGGTCACCGCCAGGGGCTTTATCCAAAAACCCCCACCCGAAACGGTGGGGGTTTTTCTTTTGTGCGGTGGCGACCGTAGGTCGCGACCCGCAACAGGTCACCGCCAGGGGCTTTATCCAAAAAACCTCCACCCGAAACGGTGGGGGTTTTTCTTTTGTGCGGTGGCGACCGTAGGTCGCGACCCGCAACAGGTCACCGCCAGGGGCTTTATCCAAAAACCTCCACCCGAAACGGTGGGGGTTTTTTCTTGGTCGGCGTTGCTGCGGCGATCAAAGATCGCGGGCTGCAACAGGTCATGGCCAGAGTCCAAAGGCACGATTGCGTCAGGGTGGGCTGTCCCCGATCGCCTATGATGGACAGACGCCAAGTCTTCCGACCGGCGCCCGAGGAGCCAACCATTGTTCGTCCACGTCGAAACCCGCCGCCGGCCACGCTGGCACTGGGCAACGCTGCTGATTGTCAGCGTTTGCGTGGTGTGCTTCGTCGGTCTGGCGATGATGCCGGCGCCGCAGAGGATCTTGCTGCTGCAGCAATGGGGGACGGTGCCGGCGAACGTCTTCGACGCGCACGAGGCGCTGCTGCCGCAACTTACCGATCCGGCCTTGCTGCGGTTGTTCACGGCGCTGTTCATCCATGTCACCTGGTTGCATCTGCTGAGCAACCTGCTGTTCCTGGTGATCTTCGGGTTGCCGGGCGAGCGCGCACTGGGCTCCTTGCGGTTTTTGCTGCTGTTCGTGATCGGCGGCATCGTGGCCAACCTGATCGGCGCGTTGTCGCTGGCTGGCGTGCGATTGCCGATCATTGGCTGCAGCGGCGCGGTGTCCGCCGTGGTGGGTACCTATGTCGCGCTGTTCCCGCGCGCCAAACTGGGTCTGGTCTTGCCGCTGGGGCTCTATCTCGAGTTTGTGCGTGTGCCGGCCTTCCTGCTGATCGGCATCTGGGTCTTGCTGCAATTGTTGTTCAGTTACGCCGGACCGAGTTATGGCGCCTATGTCTGGTGGGCTCACATCGGCGGCTTCGTGTTCGGCCTGGGTTTTGCGTTGTTCTCGCGCGAAGCGATCGCCCGCCGCCTGCGTGGTTGACTTGCCTGGTCAGACGGGCTCGGTCCAGGCATGCAGGCGGGCAAACTGGCGCAACAGGCGCCGCGCCACCGGGGTGGCACCCACGGCGTTGAAGATTCGCTCGGGGTCGGCACCCTCGCGACGAAGGTCGGCGCGTTTGCGTCGGATGTAGGCGCGCATCACCTCGGCGTTGAATTCGGGGTGGAACTGCACGCTCACCGCATTTGGACCATAGCGCAAGAGCTGGTGCGGATCGCGCGCGGAGCGGGCGAGGATAGTCGCCCCGGCCGGCGGCTCGAGTACGCTCTGCTCATGCGTCGTGTGCGCGCGGAAACCATCGCGAACGACACGCGTCAGCGGATCGCTTTCCTGCCCCGCTGACAGCTCGATCGGTTGCGTGCCGATCTCGCGCCCGCCCGGCAGGTAGTCGACCCGTCCGCCCAGGGCATGCGCCATCAGTTGATGGCCGTAGCAGACGCCGAACAACGGCAGCCCGGCATCCATCGCATCGCGGATCCAGCCCGCGCTGCGTTCGCTCCAGGGAAGTCGTTCGGTGACCATCGCCGCCGAGCCGGTGATGATCGCGCCGGCGACGGCCTGTGCCGGCGGTAGCGCTTCGCCGGCGGCGACGTCGACCAGTTGCACCCGCTCCCGGCGCAGTCCGGCGACGAGCCGGAACCAGTGCGGAAAATCGCCATGCCGCGCACGGATGGCATCCGGCGCCCGGCCGGTGCGCACGATCAATACAGGTTTCATGCAGGGGTTCCGCGCGGGGTCGGGGTATCGCTAAGGTTGATCATTGTCGAAGCCGTCGATGGGCGGCAACACGGTGAGCACTTCCTGCACCGTGGTCAGCCCGGCGATGACCTGGTCGGCCGCCGAGATGCGCAGCGGGCGCATGCCCTCGGTGAGCGCCGCCTGGCCGAAACCGCTGAGGTCGAGCTGGGCCGAGATCATGCCGCGCAATCGGGTCGACAGCTTCATCATTTCGTAGATGCCGGTGCGACCCAAGAAGCCGGTGTTACGGCACTCCAGGCAGCCCACCGGCCCGAAGACCCGCTCGGGCACCGGCATCGACCAGCCGTGGGTCAGCACGTTCCACGCTTGCGGATCCTGGGTTGTGGGCTGCTTGCAATGCGGGCACAAGGTGCGCACCAAGCGCTGCGCCACCACACCGGTGAGCGTGGACTGGATCAGGTAGTGCGGCACGCCCAGATCGAGCAGGCGGGTGACCGCGCTCGGCGCGTCATTGGTATGCAGGGTCGACAGCACCAGGTGGCCGGTGAGCGAAGCCTGCACCGCCATCTGCGCGGTCTCCAGGTCGCGGATCTCGCCGACCATGATGATGTCGGGATCCTGCCGCAGCAGGGTGCGCACGCCGGCGGCGAAGTCCAGGTCGATCGCCGCATGCACCTGCATCTGGTTGAACTCGGGCGAGACCATCTCGATCGGGTCTTCCACCGTGCATACGTTGAGTTCGGGGGTGGCCAGGTGCTTGAGCGTGGAATACAGCGTGGTGGTCTTGCCTGAGCCGGTCGGGCCGGTGACCAGCACGATGCCGTGCGGCCGCTCGACCATGCTGCGCCAGTTGGCGCCCTCGCTCGCCGAGAAACCCAGCTGGGCGAAGTCTTTCACCACCAGATCCGGATCGAAGATGCGCATCACCACCTTCTCGCCAAACGCGGTGGGCATGTTCGAGATGCGCAGCTCGACCTCGCGGCCGGATGAGGAACGGGTCTTGATGCGGCCATCCTGCGGCCGACGCTTCTCGGCCACGTCCATGCGCGCGAGGATCTTGATGCGCGCGGTCACCGCGGTCATCACCGGTGCCGGCAACTCGAATACCTTCTGCATCACGCCGTCGATGCGAAAGCGGATGTGGCCGGTGTCGCGTCGTGGTTCCAGGTGGATGTCCGAGGCGCGCTGCTCGAACGCGTACTGCAGCAGCCAGTCGACGATGTGCACCACGTGGCGGTCATCGGCGCCGACCTCGCCGCTCTTGCCCAGCTCGACCAGTTGCTCGAAGTTGAGGATCGCCGCGGAACTGTCGCTGCCGGTCTTGGCGTCCTGTGCCAGCTGGATCGAACGCTGGACGCCGTAAAACTCCTGCAGGTAGCGGTTGATGTCGAGCGGGCTGGCGACGACGCGCTTGATGTCTCGGCGCAGCATCTGCGCCAGGTCGGGCGCCCAGCCTTCCTCGAACGGCTCGCAGGTGGCGAACGTCACCTCGCCGACGGTCGCGGCGATCGGCAGGATGCGGTGCCGCTTCGCATACGCCATGCTCACCACCTGGGTGACCGCGGCGACATTGATCTTCATCGGATCGATTTTCAGATACGGCAGCCCGGCGTGGCCGGCCAGCCATTCGGTCAGCGCCTCCAGACTCAGCGGGCGGCCGGGCTCGCGCTGGTTGGTCAGCTTGGCGTTGGCGATCAGCACCAGCGGGTGCAGTTCGACCGTGCTGCGGCCGGCACGCGCACCCATGCGGACATTCTTGGCGTCCTCGGCCGGCACGTAGCCGTCGACCACCAGGGCCGCCAGCACCTCGTCCAGTTCCAGCCGACCACGGCGGCCGAGCAGGGATGCAATTTGTGGTGATGCGGCCATCCGACTGTGTCCTCCCCAAGGCTTTG
The DNA here is from genome assembly GCF_002001085.1 of Rhodanobacter sp. B05. GTDB lineage: Bacteria > Pseudomonadota > Gammaproteobacteria > Xanthomonadales > Rhodanobacteraceae > Rhodanobacter. Next base: position 226,978 of record NZ_MUNU01000010.1, on the reverse strand, counting down.
ACGGCCGGGGTTTCCAGCCGCAAAGCACGCTGCAGCTATACTAACGCGCTTTAGCCAAGGTCACGGAAAACCATGTCCGCGCGCACCTTCCAGGATGTGATCCAGACCCTCAACCGCTACTGGGCGGAACAGGGCTGTGTACTGCTGCAGCCGCTCGACACCGAAGTGGGTGCCGGCACTTTCCACCCGGCCACCTTCCTGCGCGCGCTTGGCCCCGAGCCGTGGTCGGCGGCCTATGTGCAGCCATCGCGGCGGCCCACGGACGGTCGCTACGGCGAGAATCCCAATCGCCTGCAGCATTACTACCAGTACCAGGTGGTGATGAAGCCCAACCCCGAGAACATCCTCGAGCTGTACATCGGCTCACTGAAGGAACTGGGCCTCGATCCGCTGGTGCACGATCTGCGCTTCGTCGAGGACAACTGGGAATCGCCGACGCTGGGTGCCTGGGGGCTGGGCTGGGAGGTCTGGCTCAACGGCATGGAGGTCACCCAGTTCACCTATTTCCAGCAGGCCGGCGGACTCGAATGCCGTCCGGTCACCGGCGAAATCACCTATGGCCTGGAACGGCTGGCGATGTACCTGCAAAATGTGGATAACGTTTTTGACCTGACCTGGACCGACGGTCCACGCGGAGTCGTCACCTACGGCGACGTGTTCCTGCAGAACGAAATCGAGCAGAGCACCTACAACTTCGAGCACGCCAACGTGGTCGAACTGCTGCGCTGGTTCGACGTGTGCGAGGGTGAGGCGAACAAGCTGATCGCGGCCAACCTGCCGTTGCCGGCGTACGAGCAGGTGATGAAGGCCAGCCATACCTTCAACCTGCTCGATGCGCGCCGCGCGATCAGCGTCACCGAGCGGCAGCGCTACATCCTGCGCGTGCGCGCGCTGTCGCGCGGCGTTGCCGAGGCGTACGTGGCGCAACGCGAGAAGCTCGGTTTTCCGGGCCTGAAAAACGCCGTTGCCCAAGACCGCCGGGAGCAGGCCGCATGAACGCCGGCAAGTCGTTGTTGATCGAGCTGGGCACCGAGGAACTGCCGCCGAAGGCGCTGGACGAACTGTCCGCCGCCTTCCTGCGTGGTGTCTGCGACGGTCTGGCCAAACGCGGCGTCAGCGCGGGGCTGGATCAGGCCGTGGCTTACGCCTCGCCTCGCCGGCTGGCGGCCTTCGTTCCCGATGTCGCGTCGTCGCAACCGGAGCAGGTGATCGAACGCCGCGGCCCGGCGCTGGCTGCCGCCTTCGATGCCGAAGGCCAGCCGTCCAGGGCGCTGCTCGGCTTTGCGCAATCCTGTGGCGTCGATGTCGGTCAGCTGGAAAAGCTGGAAACCGACAAGGGCGCCTGGTTCGTCTGGCGCACGATCAAGCCGGGTCAGCCGCTGGCCGCGCTGTTGCCGGAAATCATCGACGAAGCGCTGAAGGCACTGCCGATCCCGCGTCCGATGCGCTGGGCCGATCACGACTACAGTTTCGTGCGCCCGGCGCACTGGCTGGTCATCCTGCATGGCGCCGAGATCGTCGATGGCGAAGTGCTCGGCCTGTCCAGTGGCCGCAAGTCGCGCGGCCACCGCTTCATGCATCCGCAGCCGGTGCACGTGGCTGACGCCGATGGTTGGATCGACTCCATGCGCGCCTCGAAGGTGCTGGCCGATCCGGTCGAACGGCGTCAGCGTATCCGTGACGAGATTGCGAAGGTGGCTGCTGGTATCGGCGGCACGCCCCGGCTGGACGATGCACTGCTGGACGAACTGGCCAACCTCACCGAATGGCCGGTCGCGATCGCGTGCACCTTCGAGCAGGCCTTCCTCGACGTACCGCCGGAGGCGCTGGTCACCACCATGGTGGTGAACCAGAAGTTCGTGCCGGTGTTCGACGCCAACGGCAAGCTCACCGAGCATTTCATCGGCATCGCGAACATCCAGAGCAAGGACCCGGCCGAGATCCGCCGCGGCTACGAGCGGGTGATCCGGCCACGTTTCGCCGACGCGAAGTTCTTCTGGGACGAAGACCTGAAGACGCCGCTGGCCAGCTACCAGGAACAGCTGAAGAACGTCACCTATCAGCAAGCCCTCGGCAGCCAGTGGGACAAGAGCGTACGCGTGGCCGAGCTGGCGCGCATCGTCGCCAACCGCGTCGGCGCCGATGCGGCGCAGGCGACGCGCGCGGCCAGCCTGGCCAAGTGCGACCTGTTGACCCGCATGGTTGGCGAGTTCCCCGAACTGCAGGGCGTGATGGGGCGCTATTACGCCAGTCACGACGGCGAGGGCGCGACCGTAGCCGCAGCGTTGGACAGCCACTACCAGCCGCGTTTCGGTGGTGATCGCATTGCCGCCGACAAGCTCGGTCAGGTGCTGGCCGTGGCCGAACGGCTGGATACCCTGGCCGGCATCTTCGCCATCGGCATGAAGCCCGGCGGCAACAAGGATCCGTTTGCACTGCGTCGCGCCGCGCTCGGCCTGGCGCGCACCCTGATCGAAGGTGGCCTGGAGCTGGACCTGCGTGGCAGTTTCATCGAGGCGCTGGAGCTGCTGCCGGACACGGCACTGGCAGCGGGCCTCAAGCCCGGCAAGGACGGCAAGCCACCAAGTCTGCATGCCGGCGCGCGCCGCGCGATCCTGGTCGATGAGCTGGTTGAGTTCGTGCTCGACCGCCTGCGTGGTTACTACGCCGAACAGGGTTTCGAGCACGCGCAGTTCGAGTCGGTGCTGGCGGTGCAGCCGGCGAGCCTGGCGGATTTTGACCGGCGCCTGCGCGCCGTCGTCGAATTCGGCCGCTGCCCGGAGGCGGCCAGCCTGGCGGCTGCCAACAAGCGCGTCGCCAACATCCTGCGCAAGCAGGCCGAAGAAGCCGGCGCGCCGCCGATCGGCCGCGCGGTCGATCCCGCACACTTCGAGGCGGATGCGGAGCGTGAGCTGGCTGACGCATTGACTGCCGCCCGGCGCGACAGCGCCGCGGCGCAGGCCGCCGGTGATTATGCCGCGGTGCTCAGTCGCCTCGCGCAACTGCAGGCGCCGGTGGATGCGTTTTTCGACGGCGTGCTGGTCAACGCCGACGATCCCGCCGTGCGGGCCAACCGGCTGGCCTTGCTCGCCCAGTTGAAAACCCAGTTCAGCACGGTCGCCGACATCGCCCTGCTCTGACGTGGGCGGCGCGGGAAAAAAAAGGCAGCCGCGCGGCTGCCTTTTTTTCGTCGATGAGTGCGGGGATTCAGGCCGTGGTGCGGCTCTTGCGGATGCGATCGGACAGGTGGTGATTGAATGCCATGATCGCACCGGTATCCACGTTGACGCCGCCGGGCCCGAGGATTTCATAGAGTTCGGTGAGCAGGTCGGTGTTCCCGGCCAGGGTCAGCGGACTGTCCGCCAGCTCCAGCTCCGATTGCAACATCTGCATCGCGGTGTTCAAGCGCTGCGGATCCAGACCGTTGACATGGGCGGACAACGGCAACTGGGTGACCGAACCCAGTTTGGTTCGCGGCCGATGGGTGCGCACGACTTCGCTGGTGTACTGATCGTCCTGGAAGTTCGCCGTGGGATCGACCTGGATCGCGCCCTCGCCCGCCACCAGCCACACCAGCGAGATGCCGAGCGTGCGTGCCAGGGTCACGCAGCGCGCGCGGGAGGGATCGGTGTTGCCGTCGCGCCAGCTGCGCACCACGCCCTCGGAGAAACCGCACATGCGGGCGATCTCGGTGGCGCTGCCGACCCGCTGGATCAGCAGACGGATGCGGTCCGCGAAAGTGCCAGCGGTGCTTTGGGAGGACGGCTGCTGCATGCTCATGAGGATGGCCAGGTCAGAAAGGGGAAAAGGGCAAGCCGGATCGCAAGTTATTCCGAGTGGTGGCAAGTGGAATGGTGGTTCCGGTCAGCGCCGCGATATTTTGCGCCCGCTTTCGGTCCCGTGCCAAGTCGATCGACACCGGGCACGCATCCATGCCGCACCGCCATTTGCACCTCATTCAGGAACGCTGGGCAGGCGCGTGCGTTGACATCGGTCACTCTGACATCGCACGGGCCCCAGAGTTTCAGCCTCGTTGCCGGACTTTCTTCCGGCGATATCCTGCTGCTACCGTCAGGCCGGTGTCGCCGCGGCCGCACCGGAAACGGCCAACCACCAGCACAGGACATCGCATGAGCCAATTCGGACTGCTCGGCAAGCGACGCTTCGCGCCCTTCTTCTGGACCCAGGCGCTGGGCGCGTTCAACGACAACGCGTTCCGCAATGCGCTGGTGATGCTGGTGGCATTCCAGATGGGGCTGGACGACCAGACCGTGTCGCTCTACACCAACCTGGCGCCGGCGCTGTTCATCATTCCGTTCTTCCTGTTCTCTGCCACCGCCGGACAACTGGCGGAGAAATACGAGAAGAGCCGGATCATCCGCTACGTGAAACTGTTCGAGATCGCGGCGATGACGCTGGCCGCCTACGGTTTCTACACCCACCACACCTCGCTGTTGCTGGTGGTGCTGTTCATGATGGGCATGCACTCGACCATGTTCGGGCCGATCAAGTACGCGATCCTGCCGCAGGCACTGAAGCCGCAGGAACTGGTCGGCGGCAACGGCCTGGTCGAGATGGGCACGCAGATGGCGATGCTGATCGGCATGATCGCCGGCAACTCGCTGATGCTGGTGGCCGGCGTCGGTCCAGTGCTGGCGTCGGCGGCGACGATCGCGGTGGCCGTGGCCGGCTACCTGGCGAGTCGGCGCATTCCGCCCGCGCCGGCCACTGCGCCGGAGCTGAAGTTCAACTGGAATCCGTTCAGCGAAACCGCCCGCGTGCTCGGCATCACCCGCGCCGACCACGCGGTGTTCAACGCGGTGCTGGGCATCTCGTGGTTCTGGTTCTTCGGCACGGTGCTGATCGCGCAACTGCCGATCTATACCCGCGAGACCCTGGGCGGCGACGGCTCGGTCAATACCCTGGTGCTCACCCTGTTTTCGATCGGCACCGGGGCGGGTGCGCTGCTGTGCGAAAAGCTGTCGGGCAAGCGGGTGGAGATCGGCCTGGTGCCCTTGGGTGCGTTCGGCCTCACCGCGTTCGGCATCGACCTGTACTTCGCCCGGCATGGGATGGCGGCAGTGCGCGGACTGGATTGGCTGGCTTTCCTGCACGGCGCCGGCAGCTGGCGCATCGTGCTCGACCTCATCGGGATCGGCGTATTCGCCGGTTTCTACGTGGTGCCGCTGTTTGCCTTCGTGCAGTCGCGCACGCCACGCGAAAAGCTGTCGCGCGTGATCGCCGGCAACAACATCCTCAACGCCCTGCTGATCGTGATGGCCGCCGTGTTCGGGCTGGTACTGGGGCGACTGGGCATGAACGCGGCGACGATCTTCCTGCTCGACGCCCTGCTCAACGTGCTGGTGGCGGTGTACATCTTCACCCTGGTGCCCGAGTTCCTGATGCGCTTCATCACCTGGGTGCTGGTGAACACGCTGTACCGGGTGCGCGTGGACGGCATGCAGCACCTGCCCGAAGACGGGCCGGCGCTGCTGGTGTGCAACCACGTCAGCTACATGGATCCGCTGCTGCTGATGGCGAACCTGCGGCGGCCGGCGCGTTTCGTGATGTACTACAAGATCTTCAACACACCGCTGCTGAGTTTCGTGTTCCGCACCGCCAAGGCGATTCCCATCGCCGGCTTCAAGGAAGACCCCGCGGTGCTGCAGGAAGCCTACGACGCGATCGACGCCGCGCTGGCGGATGGCGAGCTGGTATGCATCTTCCCCGAAGGCGGTCTGACCGCCGACGGCGAGATTGTCGTGTTCCGGCCCGGCGTGGAGAAGATCCTGGCGCGCCGCCCGGTGCCGGTGGTGCCGATGGCGTTGCGCGGCTTGTGGGGCAGCGTGTGGAGCCGGCGCGATTCGATGCTGCGTCGCGCACGACTGCCGCGACGGTTCCGCGCCAGGATCGAGCTGGTGGTCGATGCGCCGGTGCCACCGCAGCACGCCAGCGCCACCATGCTGGAAGCGCGCGTGCGCGAATTGCGCGGAGATCTGGCCTGATCTCCCCTGATCTCCGCTTTCAGCTGACCCAGCTGCCGATCACCAGCAGTGCCACCACGCTGAGCCAGGCCAGCAAGGCACGCAGCAGGGCGCTGCGCAGGCGGCGCAGTTCGTCCAGCGGGTCGCTGTGTTCTTCGGCGTAACCATCGCCGGCCTCGATGTCGATCAGCACGTCGGCCTGTGCGGCGGCGCCGAGAAAGCCCGGGCCGCGCTCGTACCAGCTGGTCGGCGTGGCCTGGATGTGCCAGCGGCGCCAGGCGTCGATCACTGCGTCCCAATGGCCGACCACCGCCAGGGTGAAGGTGAGCAACTGCGCCGGCAGCCAGTCCAGCGCGTTGGCGAGGTAGCCGGCGGCGCGCTGGCAGGCAGCGTCGAGCAGCAGCGAGTCGTCGCGGCCCAGCGTCTGCGTCAGCCGATACAGCAGCGCGCCGACCGGACCGAGCAGGAAGAACCACAGCAGCACGGCGAAGCGGCGGCGCAACGCGGCATAGACGATCGCCTCGCCCAGCGCCGGCGCTGCCCAGGTCACCGGGCGGCCGTCATCGGCCAGCGCCTGCGCGGCCGCTTCGCGGCTGACATCATCGGGTGCGGCCAGGATCGCCTCCAGGTCGCGCTCGAATTCGCGCGGGCCGAAGCAGTACAGCAGCACGACGAGGGCGAACAGCAACGGCAGCAACTCACCCAGCAGCGTATGGCTGAACAGCCACGCCAGCAGCACGCAGATCACCAGCGGCAGCGCCAGCGCCAGCACCACGCGTCCGGCGCCGCCGATATCGGACAACTGCACTACCCAGCGCCGGAACAAGCCGTCCCGGCGCCAGCCGGCCAGCTGCGGGGCAACATGCAGCAAACCCAGGGCGATGAGGGCGGCAAGCAGACGGATGGCCATGGCAGCGGACTCTCGGACAATGGCTGCATTGTAGCGAGCGCACGCGGCGCCCGGGCAGCATCACGGACCGCAGTGATACTCTGCGGTGGTGCGCTCAACCTGCGCCAGGCTGACATGCCGCTCCAGCCGTTCCCGCTCGGTCATGCCTCGCCATGCCTCGACATCCACGCCGGGCCGATCCCTGCCAGCCGTCCAGGTTGCTGCGGTTCCAGCGCATGCGTGGGTCAATCCGTGGCCCGTATCCGTGCACGGACCGCCCGATACCCGCGAAGTTCGAGGCTGGCGAAGTTCAGGGCTGGCGAAGAGGCCGAACGGCTCGGGCCGCTCAGGCCGTGCCGGTCAGCGCATCCAGATCCAGCCCCGCGCGCGCCTGCAGCCAGTGCGCGAGCAAACGGTAGGACACCGACAAGGCAGTGGACGGCGCGAAGCTTCCATCGGCGATGCCGTCGACGATCTGTTCGGGGGTGAACCAGCGCGCGTCCTCCAGTTCCAGGTCGCGCATGCGGATCTCCCGCGATACCGCGGTGGCGATGAAACCGACCATCAGCGAGGCCGGCATCGGCCACGGTTGCGAGGAGTGGTAATGCACCTCGTCGACGATCACGCCGGCTTCCTCGGCGACCTCGCGGCGCACCGCGTCCTCCAGTGCTTCGCCCGGTTCGACGAAGCCGGCGAGGGTGGAATAGCGATGCGCCGGCCAGCCGGCCTGGCGACCAAGCAGGCAGGCGCCCTCGTGCTCCACCAGCATGATCACCGCCGCATCGGTGCGCGGAAAATGCAGGCGCGCGCAGTTGGGGTTGCTGCATTGCGCGCGATGGCCGGCGGAAACCAGCCGCAGCGCCGCGCCGCAACAGGCGCAGAAGCGCGTCTCGCGTTGCCAGTGCGACAGCCCCTTCGCATAGGCGAACAGGCCGGCCTCGTCGGCGCCGAGCAGCAGGCCGGCGCCGCGCAGGCTCATGCGGCGCGCGCCGAGCGCCTCCTCAAGCTCACCGTTGCGCGATGGGTCATCCGCCACCAGCAGGAAATGCGGCGCACCATGCGCGATGCCGAGCAGGCTGGCGGGTGCGTCGGCAAACCATCGCTCGCGTTCGCCGGCATCGAGCCAGCGCAAGGCATCGCCGTCCCGGTGCAGAAACGCTTCGCCGCCGCCATCCAGCAGCAGGTAGCGCGCGGCATCCGAGCGGGCCTGTGTGGCGATCCACGCCGCTTCGTCGCGATGCTCGGCCACGCGGTCGAGCACCAGGCTCAATCCGGCAAAGGTGTTGGGGCGCGGCAGCCTGGCCTGATCCATCACGCCGCGATCAGGCGGAAAAGGACGAACCGCAGCCGCAGGTGGTCTTCGCGTTCGGGTTGCTGATCACGAACTGCGCACCGCTGAGATTCTCGGCGTAGTCGATCTGCGCGCCGGTGAGGTACTGCAGCGACAGCGGATCGCACAGCAGGGTGACGCCTTCGCGTTCGATCGCCAGGTCGTCCTCGGCCTGCGCCTCATCGAAGGTGAAGCCGTACTGGAACCCGGAACAACCACCGCCGCTGATATACACGCGCAGCTTCAGCGCCGGATTGCCTTCTTCGGCAATCAGCTCGTGCACCTTGTGCGCGGCGGCCGCGGTGAACACGAGCGGGGCGCCGCTGCTGCGGTAATCGGGAATGGCGACGATGGTTTCCATGGCTGTCTAGATGGGGGCGTGGCCGACAGGTGCAAGCATAGCGCGTCAGGCCGGCACGGCCTCGTCATCGATCGCGGGCGAGGCGGCATCCGGTGCGGACAATGCGCGCTGGGCCTCCTCCGCCTGGCGCGAGATGCGCCCGTTGACCTGGGCCCCGGCCGCCATTTCCATGGTGTGATAACGCAGGTCGCCGTCGATGCGTGCCAGCGGCGCCAGTTCCAGCCGCACGCCGACGAACACGTCGCCGGTGATGTGGCCGTTGATCACCGCATGCGGCACGCGTACTTCGCCCTGCACCTCGCCGTGCTCGCTCAGCGTGAACATGGCATCGTCGCCCTCGGCCAGCACGGTGCCCTCGATGCGTCCGTCCAGGTGCAGCGCGCCGCTGAAGCGCAGGTCGCCGCGGATCACCGTGCCGCGCGCGATCAGGCTGGTTTCGGGGCTGCTGTTGTTGCGGTCGTGGCGTCTACGGTTGAGCATCGCGGTCTCCCTCGGCGGTGGTGATGTTGCCGCTCAGCGCGGCGCTCCAGGCAACGGCGCGACTGATCGCTTCGCCAGTTGCCGGCTGGATGTGGATGCGCAGTCGCGTGGGCCGGAAATCCGCGGGCAGCACGATGGTGCCCTGCAACTGCTGGAAATAGGTGAATTGAAACGGCAAGCCGTCCTTCTGCGCGCCGTCGCCCAGCGCCGGCCAGTCGAGCGTGACCACCTTGTCGTTGCGCAGGCCCTCCACGCTGACCGTGGCATTGCCGCTGGTTTCGTCGCCGCGCTTGGCGTTCTGGGTGAGGCTGAGGATCAGCGTCCAGCCGCGCGAACCGGTGATCGGCTGCAGCTTCACTTCCTGCAGCTTCAGTCCCTGGCGCTGGCCATCGCCGCCGACCAGGCGCGAATAGAAGCCGAGGTCGGCGCGCAATGCGCTGAGTTCCTTCTCGCGCTGGGTCAGCGTGCCGCGCAGCGCACGGGTGGCCACGTCGTTGACCTGGGCCGCCCGTTGCAGGTTCGCCACCTGCTGCTTCAGATCATCGACCTGGGCCTGCAGCGCACGTTGCTGGCGATGATCGACCGCCGCCGGCGCGACGTGCGCGCTCAGGAAATACGCCAGCAGCCCCACCGCCAGCAGGCTGCCCAGCCAGCCCAACCCCCACCACAGCCGGCGCCAGCGCTGGCCGACGTCGTCGTGCCGGCGCACCACGAGGCGCGGTGGTGGTCGTGAACCCATGCGAGGCCGTTCCGGAAAACCCAAGGTATAGCCCCGACGTGACGAAAGCGTCAAGGAACCGGCGCACGCCTGCGCGGGTCCGGTGCGATGGCGTGCGCGGATCGTGACGCGGTATCAGCTCTGCATCTTGCTTTGCAGGTAGCGCTCCGCGCCGATGTCCTTGATCAGGCTGAACTGCGTTTCCAGCCAGTCGATGTGCTCTTCCTCATCGTGCAGGATGTGCTTGAACAGATCGCGGCTGATGTAGTCGGAGATGCCTTCGCTGTACGCAATGCCCTCGCGCAGGTCGGTGGTGGCGGCCATTTCCAGGTCCAGGTCGCCCTGCAGCGCCTCCAGCGGGTTCTCGCCGATGCGCAACTTGCCAAGCCGCTGCAGGTTCGGCAGGCCGTCCAGGAACAGGATGCGCTCGATCAGGCGATCGGCATGCTTCATCTCGTCGATCGATTCCTTGTACTCGTGCTCGGCCAGCTCGGTATAGCCCCAGTTCTTGTACATGCGGGCGTGCAGGAAATACTGGTTGATCGCGGTCAGCTCGTTGTAGAGCACCTTGTTGAGGAACTCGATGACCTTGGCATCACCTTTCATGGCGTTTCTCCCTCACGACAGACAGCGCGAACTATACAAATTCCGCGCAGCGATCGACGGAATGAGAACGGCAACGGTTTGCGGTCGTGCGATGCGCCCGGCACGGCGGCCGGGGGGAACTGGCTCAGGCGGCGACGAGCGGCAGCTTGCAGAGAACCTGCGCCCTGGCCTGGTCGAACGTGGTGTGCGCCTCGTCCCGGCAGCTGCCGCAGCAGTCGCCGCAACCGGTGCGTGCCTGCAATTCGGCAAACGTCCGCACCCCATCGGCCGCTTCGCGGCGGATGTCGTGGTCAGTGACGGCGTTGCACAGGCAGATGTACATGGCGCGTATAAGAACGCGAATGCGAATGATTGTCAACAAATAAATCGCCGCCGACTGCCGCCCGTTCAGGTGTCTGCAACCATAACCATGGTGCGATCGTCCTTGGGATTGGCGTCCGCCCTTGGCTATCAGGGCAATGCGCCCAGGCTCAGCCGGTACTCGGTCACCTGGCGATAGGGCATGCCCGGTTTCACGATGACGCTTGGAAAGCCCGGCTGATTGGGGGCATCGGGAAAACCCTGTGGTTCCAGGCATAGCCCGGCGCGTGGACCGAAGCGCCCCGCCTTCAGGGCCTGCCCGTCGTAAAACTGCAGTGCGGGTTCGGTCGTCCAGATCTCGAGGGTGACGCTGTTGACGGGGCTGATCAGGCTGGCGGCATGGGCAAGCGATGCGCGATCTCGCGTCTGCGGCTCAAGCACATAGTTGATGTCAAAAGCTCCGGCGCCCACGACGCGTGGGTGGCGGAAATCACAAGGCGTTCCGTCGATGGATCTGATTTCTCCTGTTGCAACGTGGTCCGCGTCGACCGGTGTGTATGACGCGGCGTTGATGGCCAGCCGGTGGTTGTCGATCGTCGGGCTGCCGTCGAGATTGAAGTAACTGTGCGTCGCCAGGTTCAGCGGCGTTGGCGCATCGGTTTCCGCACTGATTTCGATGCGGAGAGTGGACGGCGTGAGTAGACGATAGGTGCAGGTGACCGAGACGTTACCGGGAAATCCCAGGTCGCCGTCTGGGGAGGTCAAGCCGAGCGTGACCTGGTTTTCGTCATGGCTCAGCAATCGCCAGGGCCGTTGGCCGAAACCGCCGCCACCGCCGTGCAAGGTGGATCGACCGCGATCGTTTCGAGGCAGGCGATAAACCTTGCCGCCCAGCGTGAACGCGCCGCCACCGATGCGATTGGCAACGCGTCCGGCGATCGCGCCCATGTGCGCGCCGTGGGCGAGATACTCGTCGAGGCTGTCCAGTCCGAGGACCAGATCCCGAGATTGGCCGTCCTGCAAGGACAGGCTCAGGCCTTTGAGCGTCGCGCCCCAAGTGATGATGGTGGCGCTCAGTCCTTCCGGCTTGCCGAGTACGATCTCCTGGACAGGGTGCCCTTCGCAGTTTTCGATGATACGCACGCGTCACCCCTCTGCTACTTCCCGGCCTTGCGGCGACTTGCGATATATGATCGTATCATCATACAAATGGGGCGGGCCGCGGGAAAGCTATGGCGACGCCAGGCGGTTCTTTGCTCGGGCCAGCACAGGCCCGACGATCTCGATTGAGGAAAACGTGATGAAACGGTTCACCCTGGCTCTGTTGATGTTCGGCCTGTCCTTGATGGCTTCGTTCGCAAGCGCGCAAGTTGCGCCCCCACGGCCGCCCCGGCAGTCCAACGGACTGGCGCTGACGCCGCCGATGGGCTGGAACTCGTGGAACAAATTCGGTTGCGACATCAACGAGAGCGTCATCCGCGCGGCGGCGGACGCGATGGTCAGTTCGGGGATGAAAGATGCCGGCTATCAATACGTGATCATCGACGATTGCTGGCACGGTGCGCGCGACAGCAACGGCGACATCCAGGCGGATCCCAAGCGCTTTCCTTCGGGCATCAAGGCGCTGGCGGATTACATCCACGGCAAGGGCCTGAAGTTTGGCATCTATTCCGACGCCGGCAGGAAGACCTGCGCGGGCCGTCCCGGCAGTCGTGGCTTCGAGTACCAGGACGCGCGCCAATACGCCGCCTGGGGTGTCGACTACCTGAAGTACGACTGGTGCTCGACCGGTAGTCAGGATGCCAAGTCAAGCTACGAGACCATGAGCGACGCCTTGCGCGCCTCGGGGCGGCCCATCGTCTTCAGCATCTGCGAATGGGGCAAGAGCCAGCCCTGGTTGTGGGGCGAGACGATCGGCAATCTGTGGCGCATGTCGGGTGACATCTACGACGGTTGGGAGAGCCGCGACGGTCACTACAACGGCATGACCAACATCCTGGACATGCAGGTTGGCCTCGAGAGCTACGCCGGCCCCGGCCACTGGAACGATCCGGACATGCTCGAAGTCGGCAATGGCGGCATGAGCTTCGAGGAATACAAGTCGCACTTCAGTCTGTGGGCCGTACTGGCCGCGCCGCTGATCGCCGGCAACGATCTGGCGCACATGAGCAAGGAGACCCGGTCGATCCTCACCAACAAGGAAGTGATCGCCGTCGACCAGGATGCGTTGGGCATCCAGGCCAGCCGCCTTGCCAAGAACGGCGACGATGAAGTCTGGGTCAAACCGTTGAAAGGCGGTGGTCGCGCGATCGTGTTGTTCAATCGCAGCAAGCAAACCCACAAGATCGGCGTGACCTGGGAGGCGCTGGGCTACCCGGCAACGCTGGAGTTGCGCGTGCGCGACCTGTGGAGCCACAAGGATCTGCCCAAAGCGCACGGAAGCTTCGCCGCGGATGTGCCGCCGCACGGCGTGGTGATGATCCGCGTCGAGGCCTGATCTCTAGAAGTCGCCTGCTGTATGCGGCAGGCGACTTCATCCTTCTTACTTATTGGAAAGACTCCCCATGAAGCGGATCTCTGGTTTTCTGAGCGGCCTGCTGGCCGTCGGATTCATGCATGTCGCTACGGTCAAGGCCGAGAGCGCTCCGCCGCAGCCGCGGGAGTCCAACGGCCTCGCCTTGACGCCGCCGATGGGCTGGAACACCTGGAACAAGTTCGGCTGCGCGATCAACGAGACGGTGATTCGTCAGGCCGCCGACACCATGGTCAGCTCCGGCATGAAGGACGCCGGTTACGAGTACATCGTCATCGACGATTGCTGGCAGAGCGGGCGCAACGCCAAGGGCCAAATCGTCGCCGATCCCCAACGCTTCCCCTCCGGCATGAAAGCGCTGGGCGACTACATCCATTCGCGCGGCCTGAAGTTCGGCATCTATTCGGATGCCGGCAAGCTGACCTGCGGCAAGCGCCCGGGCAGCCTGGGGCATGAGTATCAGGATGCACGCACCTACGCATCCTGGGGCGTCGACTATCTGAAATACGACTGGTGCTCGACCTATACCCAGGACGCCAAGTCCACCTACGAGACGATGAGCGACGCCTTGCGCGCCTCCGGGCGGCCGATCGTCTTCAGCATCTGCGAATGGGGTCTGAGCAAACCGTGGCTGTGGGGCAACGGCGTCGGCAATATGTGGCGCACCACCGACGACATCTACGACCACTGGGAGGGCCGGCACGGCTACGAGCACAGCGTGATGGACATTCTCGATCTGCAGGTCGGTCTGGCAGGCTATGCCGGTCCCGGTCATTGGAACGACCCGGACATGCTGGAGGTCGGCAACGGCAAGATGTCGTTCGAGGAATACAAGTCACACTTCAGCCTGTGGGCCGTGCTGGCGGCACCCTTGATGGCCGGCAACGACCTCGCCACGATGACGCCGGAGACCAAGGCCATCCTGACCAACAAGGAAGTGATCGCCATCGATCAGGATCCTCTCGGCGTGCAGGCGAGTCGCGTGGCCAAACACGGCGACTACGAGGTCTGGGCCCGGCCCCTGAAAGGCGGCGGTCGCGCCGTCGTCCTGCTGAATCGCAGCAAGGCCAGCCACCCGGTCACGGTGACGTGGGAGGACTTGCACCTTCCTGCATCGTTGCGCCTGAAGGTGCGCGACTTGTGGACGCACCAGGACTTGCCCGCAGCCAAGGGCAGCTTCTCCGCGGAGGTGCCGACGCATGGCGTGGTGATGGTTCGGCTGGATTGATCCATCAGTCCTCTTGCATTTATTGCCTAGTTTCAGATCGTCGGAGCGCTACCCTCAGTTGGGAGGGTGTCGTCCCCTCCCACGTTCGGAAAGCTCGATAGAAAGAATTCGAATCCTCGTAGCCGAGCAGAAACGCCACTTCCGTGACATCCATCTCCGGCCGGTTGAGGTACTCGTGCGCCAGTTCCCGCCGCGCCTCAAGAAGCAACTGCCGGAAGGTTGCGCCGTCATCGATGATTCGACGCTGCAAGGTCCGATCGCTCAACCCGAGCTCGCGCGCCACGGCCGATATCTCCGGCCGGTTTCCCGCGAGCAGGCGTTTGAGAATCCATTTCACCTGCTCACGGATCGAACTTTGCGCACGGCGCTCTTCAAGCGCGCGTTCGAGCTGCGGATTCAACATGTCAAGCAGCTCGGCGTTGTAGGTAAGGAATGGTCGGTCGAGATCGGTCGCGTGCAGGACGAGCGCATTCCGTCGCGCTCCGAACGTGATCGGGCCCTTGAAATAGGCTTCGTGGAAGCCGGTCGCCTCCACGCTGCGCTTTAGCTCGACCCTTTTCGCCGTCACCAAATGCCCTGTGCCGCGGCGACCAAGTTCAACGAACGAGACAAAGGCGGCGTCTGTCAGCAGGGGCGGCGTTTCTTCCTGCGCGTGGAGCCACACAGGCTCGACCACGCATTCGTCCTTGCTCACCTTGATTTGCAGTTCCTCGGGCGAACACAGTTGCTTGAAGCGAGCAAGGCGGGTGAGGGCATCCCGGTAGTCACGGGCGTAATAGGCCGCCATCGTTGACGGTGGCCGATGGCCAACGTCGATCTGGGTGGCGATTTTCAGGCCTGCGGCCGGATCAGCGGAGAGCTCGCCCACGGCACGCCAGAGTGAGAAGAACTGCGCCGTCGTGACGAGGTTCTTCTTGCCGTCGTAAACAGTCAGTGGCAACCGAGCTTGGCTCAGCACCGCTGCTGGCGTAAGTCCGATCTTCGCGAGCCCTATCCAAAAGGCGTTTGCGGCTTTGAAACGGTCTGGCACGTGGACGGTCATTTTTTCTCTCGCTGGCATTTCGTCTGGAAGCCATCGCGCTGTCAGGACATTCCTCGGGTTAGCTGCGCGTGCTGGGCGGGCGTGATCAGAGTTCCGGGCCATCGTGATCAATGGGGCCGGAAGCCATGGATCGGACCGAGCACCTCGATCATCCTCACGCTCACGCCGACGATCATGGCACTGCTGCTGATGGGAGACGTTCCTGCGACGTTCCTGCGACGATCGTGCTCGGAGCCGGACTGACAGCGTTCGGCGTGCTGTTCGCGATCAACTCCTCTTGCACAGCTACCTGGGGCAGCAGATCGCTGCGGCGGTGCGAAGCAGTGGGATATCTTGGGATATGGGGCGACAGCGCCAGTTAGGCCCTGGGTGATGCGCGGGCGGAACGATGCTGTTTGTGTTGGTGACTGCGATTGAGGGAGCAAGCGAGCCTGGAGGCGTTGAAATTGGTATGCCGGAATTGAGAGATCGCCGCACTCATCGTTAAACCTCTGATTCTCAGAGCGGTAGGTATGCCGATCTATTCAACACCGCAAGGACGGTGTTGCGTGCATGGAGCAGGACAGATTTGAGCTCGTCTGAGGAAACCTCTGCAAACCCGAGTCCTCGGAGCAGAAAAATACCTTCAACAGCCAGCAGTGCGTGACGGACTTCAGCAAACTCACCATGTTCCGATCGAAGCGGATCGAGCAATGCGCTGTAAAGGCGTCGCACCGGTCCCAACATGTCAGGGGCGTGCACCAGTGCGGTTATGAGGAAAGCCGCCATTTGCGTCGAGGCGTCGTCCTCTGCCAGGGCTTCCTCAATATGTGCGAGGACCAATTCGACCGGCCCAGTTGGCCCACTGCCAAGTCGCCCATGCACTGCCTCCTGAAAACGAGCCATTTCTCGTTCTAGCGTCGCGTATACCAATCCATCCTTAGTCGCAAAGGTATAGACGAGACCGCCCTTGCTGATCCCCGCACGCTCGGCGACGGCATCGAGCGTGAAATTTCGACCACCAGATTCGAGGATGACGGCCCCGGCAGCATCCAAGACCTTGTCCCTGTCGATTTCCTTCTTTCGCGTCACAACACCCCCTTGCTTTTTCGACTGACCAGTCGCATATTATTTCCGACTGGCTAGTCAGATTAGCGCGGTGGCGCTTGCACAGCAAGGCTGCTCCCCAGCTAGCCCACTAGCGAACTTTATGAAAGGACTTAGAAATGGAAGACTCTTTACCCGCCGCAGCCCTCGGTCACTTTGTCATGAAAGTGCAAAACATCGAGGCAAGTCATCAATTTTATGCTGGCTTAGGTCTGCGCGCACTCGACACGTTTCCTGGATTGGCGATCGTTGAACTGCGCGGTGGCACGCATTTGCTGCTATTTCAAAAGGACGACGATCAGAGCCGCATTTTGCAGAACAGTCATGTCGGCCAAAGACCAGAATTTGGCAGCGAAAAATTGGATCTGATGATCGCTGGGCATACAAAAGCGGAGCTCGATCTCTACAGGACCGGCCTGATTGATAAAGGATATTCACCGTCAGCCATCGCAGAACGCGCGCTATACGGCCATCACTATTTCACAATACAAGATCCCGATGGCAATGGCGTCAGTTTCTACACTAGTCATTGTGGCGACAAGCCCGTTTGATATTTCCGCGGAATATCGGATGCGCCAGCAAGCCATTGACGCCAAAGCCAGCGCCCGATTAGGCCATCAGCGATGTGATCTTCGGGCTTGAGCCAGGGCACGCGATGCCCCCGACCACGATCAGCTGGCTGTGCGGTAACCTCCTGGCTTATTGCGGGCTGGAAGGTTGGTTCAGTTCGTCGAACCTGCCATCAACAGACTATGGTGCAACCAGCTCGAAGCCGCCAAAGCGTCACTTGATCAGGACCGCACGCTGATCGAGCTCGGTCCCGTGATCAGACTTTGACGGTACGGGTGATCAACGAGGCCGGTCTTCGCAGTTAGCCAATGATCGCTTTGGGTTCCACGTACTCTTGCAGCCCGAAAATACCGCCTTCCCGACCGATCCCCGATTGTTTGAACCCACCAAAGGGAGCAAACGGATCGTGACTTATTGTGTTGATCAGGACGCGGCCGGCGGCGAGTTTGCGCGCCACGCGGGTGGCTCTTTCCGGGTCCGCCGAGCTTACGTAGGCGATGAGGCCGAATTCGGTGTCATTGGCGATTTCAATGGCCTCGGCTTCCGTCTTGTACGTCAGTATCGACAGGACCGGTCCGAAGATTTCTTCCTTCGCGATACGCATCTCGCGGGTGACGTTGGCAAACACGGTGGGCTTGATGAAATTCCCATCTTCAAGTCCCTGGGGATGACCTTTCCCGCCGATGACGAGCTCCGCACCTTCCTCGATCCCGGACTGGATGTACTCCTGCACGCGCTTGTACTGCCTTGTGCTGGCCAATGGGCCGAGGGTGACGTCCTTGTCCCTCGGGTCGCCCACTTTGATTTTCTCGACGGCCGCCTTGGCCAATCGCTTCACTTCGTCGAGTCGGTCTTCCGGCACGATCAGACGCGAAGCCGCAATGCAGGCCTGCCCGTTGTTCAGGTAGCAGGCGTTGATGGCCATCGGGATCGCCGTGGAGAGATCGGCGTCGTCCAGGATGATGTTGGGCGACTTGCCCCCGAGCTCCAGCGTCAAGCGCTTCATCGTGTCCAGGGAGTTCTTGGCGACCAGTTTTCCGATCTGCGTCGAACCGGTGAAAGCGATTTTCTGAATGTCGGGACTTTGCGTTAACTCCGTCCCGACGACCTCGCCGAGGCCCGTCACGACATTGATGACGCCAGGAGGCAACCCGGCTTCATGAAAGGCGTCCATCAACACTTCCGTTTGCATAGCGCTCATCTCGCTGGGCTTGATGACGACCGTGCATCCGGCAGCGATCGCCGGCGCCACCTTGATCGCGATCGAGCCGGCGCTCGAATTCCATGGCGTAAATATGCCCACCACGCCGACCGGTTCCATCACGACCTTGGATGTGCCGACAGTTTTGACCAGGTCGAAATCTTCGAGGACTTTCTTGAAGTGCAGGAAAATGTTCGCCGCGAGGTTGTTGGAGCCCTTCGCACGGTCTTGCGGTGCGCCGTATTCCACGACCGTCGCCTCAACGAGCTGATCCATTCGCTTGGCCACGGCGTCGTGCAGCCGCTGCAGAAGCTCCATCCGGTATTCCTTGCTACTTTGCGAAAAGGTGTTGAAGGCCTCTTTCGCAGCACCGATGGCTTTTCGGGTGTCGATTTCGTCTGCCATGGTGACCTTGCCGATAACCCTGTTGTCGGTAGGGTTCACCAGGTCGACGACCTGGGTTCCATGGGGAGTGACGAACTGGCCGTTGATATAGGCGCGATCAAAGGCTCTTACTGGAGTCGTGGTTTCATGTGTTTTCATTTGTGTCACCGTTCATGAGGTTTCGGCTTTACCAAGGTCGCTGTGGCTCTCAGGACCCCAGCTCACAATTTCAGTGTGGCTAAAAGGCGGGGCGACGTAACTAGCAAAAGACGCCAATGCTCTTGCAGAACGTGCCGAACGGTCTGTTGATGAGCTACCGCTCCTGGTTCCAGCCTCCGGGCCGCGATCTCTCTACCGCAAGGTGGGCCTGCCGGTGCCGTGGGAAGCCGTCGAGCGCAAGGCAGCCGAACTTTGCGGTTCGGCGGACGTCCGCTTCTTGCAATTTGACCGTCAAGTCTTGGAAATGCCGACAGGCAACAACGGGTGGCGGAAACGGCCCTTCGTCGGGGGAGTTGCCGTCTCGTAACGATCGTCGTTAGTTATCGTGATCGGTAGCGATGCGTTGATTCACCATGACCAGAGCGGTAATCACCGCGGGCCAGTTCTGCTGTCGGGTCTGGTTAGCGGTAATGGCGATGCATGCTCAGCTCAGTGGCCATACGCACTGGCCTTGAAGTGTCGGCGCAGGATCAGCGCGACGGCTGCCTGACCTGCCGCTGGCCATGCCGGTAAAACAGCAGGCCGATGCCGATCAGCAGTGCCGAGCCCCCCACCACCTTGAGCAGGAACAGGCTCGGATTGCTGCTGTCGGCGGGAGGAATCATCGAGGTGACGATCGCCAGCAAGGTGACTGCGAAACCGGTCAGCCCGGCCAGCCAGCAGCCGAAGGTGCCGCCGGGCGACAGGTTGACGCCTTCGTTGCGGCCGGCGGCGCGGCGGCGCAGCAGCGGAAACGCCAGCAGGATGTACAGCAGGGGCAGCAGCGACATGATGGCGGTCATGTCGACCAGGATGATGTAGGCCTCGTGGATGCTGGAGCCGGACAGCGCCGCCGCCAGCACCAGCGAGGTCAGGATGCCCTGGGTGATCAAGGCGACATGGGGCGTGCCGTACCTGGGATGCAGACGGCCCAGCGCGGCGGGCAGGTAGCGATCGACGCCCACCACGAAGGGCAGGCGCGCCGTACCGGTGACCCAGGCGGAGATGGAGCCGATCGTGCCGACCGTGACGAGTGCTGCGGTCAGCGAGCCGAACATCGGCAGGCCGATCCGTTCGCCAATCGCGGACAGCGCCTGCGGGATGCCGGCGATGATGTCGATGGTCGAGGCGGGTAGCGCGATCAGCAGAGATGTCGTGCCGGCGATATAGATGGCCGCAATGACGACGCAGGAAATCAGGGTGGCACGCGGGATCTGCCGGCGCGGATCCTTGATTTCTCCGCCGAGGATCAGCCCGAGTTCGAGACCCTGGAAGGCGAGGGCCATCGTCGCGAAGGTGGAGAAGGTTGCGAGCTTGCTGAAGTCGGGTAGCACGTTCGTCGTTGTGATCGCGGTGGCCGCCCCGAAGTGGTACGCGGCCAGCGCGCCTGCTACGAGGATGAGTGCAGCCGCCGACCAGGTCGCGATGCCGCCGATGTTCTGCAGCCACTTGGCGCGTTCGAGGCCGAAAATGCCGAGCCCGGTCGCGACCCACAGTACCGTCAGGCAATAGACGAGGTTGTAGCTGCCGTCGCCGGCACGCGCCAGCCAGCGGTCGCCGCCGACATGCAGAAAGATGCCGGCGCTGAACAGCAGCGCGAACGGGAAATAGACCAGGTTGGAGACCCAGTACGTCCAGCCGGCGATGAAGCCATGCATATCGCCGAACGCCGCTTTCGACCACAGGTACAGGCCACCCTGTCCGGGTACGCGCGAACTCAGTTCGAGTACCGCCAGCGCCAGGGGGATGAAGAAACCGATAAGTCCCAGCAGCCAGAGCACCAGGCTCGAAGGCCCCACCTGGGCTGCCATCGACAGCCAGCGCAGAGCGACGATCGCCGCGATGTTGAACAGCACCAGGTCTCTGGTGCCGAGCACACGATGCAGGCCCGGTTCATGCGTTGCTGCCGGCGTGGTGGTCATCGTGTGCTTTCCCCTATGTGCGGTGGATTCAACAAAAAAAGCGCAGCGTTTGAAGGGTGCTGAAGTTTTTTTCCCGTCATTCCAGCGAAAGCTGGAATCCAGCGTCTTACGTGTCTTGCAAGGGCACTGGATCCCAGCTTTCGCTGGGATGACGGGCTATTCAGATCGCCCAAGCGCGATGCCACGATGGCGGCAGGGGCTGCGGCAGGTTCCATCGCCCGCCGTGCACCCCAAACATCGCAGCACATTCGCTTGAATCAGATGGCGACGTCTTCAGCCGCCTGCTTGCTGAAGCCTGACGATGCCGTCGAGGGTGCGCTGCCGATCTCGCGCAGCGGCAGGCCGGCCATCAGGTTGCGTTCGATCTGCTCCAGGGTGATGTTCTTCGTTTCCGGGATCAGTACGAAGGTGATCACCAGGAACACGAGATTCAGTGCCGCATACAGCCAGAACGTGGCGGCGTTGCCGATACCGTTGAGCAGGGTGAGGAAGGTGGCGCCGACAATCATGTTGGCGACCCAGTTGGTGAAGGTCGAGCAACCGATGCCGAAATCGCGACCCTTGAGCGGCTGCACTTCCGAACACAGCGCCCAGATCAGCGGGCCGGCGGACATCGCAAAACCGACGATGAAGGTCAGCAGCATCACCACCGTGAAAATCTGCTCGCCATGGGTGGCGATGCCCAGATGCATCATCGTGCCGACCAGGCCCAGGCCCACCGCCATCACGCTGAAGCCGGTGTACAGGATCGGCTTGCGGCCCCAGCGGTCGACCAGGCCGATCGCGATGAAGGTGGCCAGCACGTTGGTCAGGCCGACCACCGCGGTGAACCACATCTGTGCCGAGGTGGCGTAGCCCATGTCCTGGAAGATGCGTGGCGCGTAGTACATCACCACGTTCATGCCGGTGAACTGCTGCATCACCTGCAGCAGCACGCCCAGTCCCACCGAGCGGCGGAAGTTGCGGTTCTCCAGGAACAGGTGCCAGCCGCGTTGCGGCATCTTCAGCTGCTCTTCGATGTCGGCCACTTCACGCGCGACGTGACCGGCGTCACCGCGCAACTTCTGCAACACGTCGGTGGCTTCCTGCTTGCGTCCGCGCATCATCAACCAGCGTGGGCTGTCCGGCAGCAGGAACAGGCCGAGCAGGAACAGGATGCCGGGAATCGCGATGATGCCAAGCATCCAGCGCCAGTTGCCGCTGTAGCTGAAGGCGGTATCGGACAGGAACGCGACCAGGATGCCGATGGTGATCATCAGCTGGTACAGCGAGATCATCGCGCCGCGGATATGTTCCTCGGCCACCTCGGCCAGATACAGCGGGGCGGTGAAGGTGGCCACACCGATCGCCAGACCCAGGATCAGCCGCGCCGCGACCAGTGTCTGCGGCGACCATGCCATGCCGCTGAGCAGCGAACCGGCCACGAACAGCACGCCGCCGAGGATCAGCGAACGCTTGCGCCCCAGCGTCGCGGACATCCAGCCTGCGCCCAGTGCGCCGATCGCCGCGCCGAGCATCATCGAGCTGACGATCCACTCGATCATGTGATCGGAGATCTGGAACTCTTTCTGGATGAACTGGGTGGCACCGGAAATCACACCGATGTCCAGGCCGAACATGAGTCCGGCCAGCGCGGCCAGCATGCAGGTGAATAGGGCCGTGGTGCGAGACGGATGGAGCGGGGATGTCGCGACAGTATTCATGAAGGAAATCCTGCAGGCCGCGGACGGCGATGGGCGATTGGTTGAACGGTGGTTTTCACGGAGTGATGCTCACGCCGGCATGCCGGCGAAACGTGGTTCGGGCAGGCCGCGCACGCCGACCCGCGAACGGAACAGCGCGCCGGCGTGGGTGTCGGCATCCAGCTGCGCCGCGGACAAACCATCGCGTGCGCTAGTGACATACAGCGTGTCGAGATCGGCGCCGCCGAAGGCGGGCCGGGTCGGCTGTCGCGCAGGTACCGGCAGCAGCTGGCGCAGCGAGCCGTCGGCGGCATAGCAGACCACGCGTGCGAGGCCCCATTGTGCGTTCCATAGCGAACCCTCGGCGTCGACGCACGAACCGTCCGGTTCGCCGGCAAGTTCGCCCAGATCCGCGAACAGTTGCGGTGTGTCCAACATGTCGCCGTACTCGCAGCGCTGGATGCAGCGTGCCAGCGAGTCGCAGTAATACATCGTGGTGCCGTCGGGGCTGAAGGCGATGCTGTTGCTGATGGCCGCCTCGGGCAGCGCGAGCTGTTCCAGGCTGAGGTCGGCATTGAGCCGCCAGAAACTGCCTAGCGCCTGCTTGCTGCCCGTAACGGGCTCATGCATCGTGCCGAACACGAAGCGGCCCTGGCGATCGCAGGCACCGTCGTTGCAGCGCGTAGGCAGGTCGGGTTCGATCTCGTGCAGCGTCTGCAGCTGGCCATCGGCGAGACGGAAAAATGCCAGCCGTGAGGCCAGCGCCAGCAGCAGCCAGCCATCGGTTTCGCAGAGCGCGAACGAGGCGAGTCGTTCGGGCATCGACCAATGCTCCAGCGTGCCGCTTTCAATGTGCAGGCGATGCAGCGTGGCGCGCTGGATGTCGGTCCAGTACAGCGCCTGGGCGCGTTCGCACCAGACGATGCCTTCGCCCAGGGTATTGCCTGCGTCCAGCGCGACGTCCATTGGCGCCAGTACGGTCGGGGCCGTCATACCCAGCCGCCGTCCACGATGAAATCCTGTCCGGTACACATGCGGCTGTCGTCGGCGGCGAGGAACAGCGCGGCACGTGCCAGATCCTCGGCCATCAGGAAGCCGGGCATGCACTGCGTGCGCGCAATCTCTTCGCGGCCGGCGTCGTCCAGCCACAAACGCGCCTGCTTGTCGGTGATCACCCAGCCCGGCACCAGGCTGTTGATGCGGATGTGCTGCTGGCCGAGCTCGCGTGCCATGCCGTTGACGAAGCCGCGTATCGCCGCCTTGGCCATCGCGTAGAGCGGGTAGCCACCATTCTTTTTCATCCAGCCGGTGGAGCCCAGGCAGATGATCGCGCCGCCGCCGAGCTGGCGCATGTCGGGAATCACCGCCTGGGTGGCGAAGATCTGGTGTCGAAGGTTCACCGCCACGTTGCGCTCGAAATCCACGGGTTGGATGTCGGCCAGTGCATGGCGTGCGTCGTTGGCCGCGTTGTTGACCAGCACGGCGATCGGTCCGATCTGCGCGCGGGCTGCGATGATCGCGGCCTGCAGTGCGTCCAGGCCCGTGAGATCACAGTGCAGATAATGCGGCGCATGCGGCACGTCGGCGAGCGAGGCGCACAGCGACGCGGCGCCGGCATCGTCCACATCGAGAAACGCGACCCGCGCACCCTGGCGGGCGAAGCCTTCGACGAAGGCCGCACCGATGCCGCTGGCGCCGCCGGTGATCAGCACGCTGCGGTCGACCAGGCTGGGATAGGTGGCGAACGAAGGCATCAACAGGCTCCGGAATCGGGGGAAGGCGCGACGAGCATGCTCACCATTCGGCTACGCTGCCGTCCTCGTGGCGCCACAGCGGATTGCGCCAGCGGTGGCCGATCTTGGAACGTTCGACGACGTAGGCTTCGTTGACCTCGATGCCGAGGCCGGGGCCGCCGGGAATCGCGACGTAGCCATCCGCGTAGGCGAATACATTGCGGTCGACCACATAGTCGAGCAGGTCGTTGGCGGCGTTGTAATGGATGCCCAGGCTTTGTTCCTGGATGAAGGCGTTGTGGCACACCGCATCGAGCTGCAGATTCGCCGCCAGCGCGATCGGGCCGAGCGGGCAGTGCAGCGCCAGCGCCACGTCGTAGGCTTCCGCCATCGCGGCGATCTTGCGGGTTTCGGTGATGCCGCCGGCATGCGAGGGGTCGGGCTGGATGATGTCGACGCCGCCCATTTGCAGCACGCGCTTGAAGTCGTAACGCGTATACAGGCGCTCGCCCAGCGCGATCGGTGCCGGCGCGATGCTGGCGAGTTCGGGAATCGCATCCAGATGTTCGGACAGCACCGGCTCCTCGATGAACATCAACTTGTACGGCGCCAGTTCGCGCATCAGCACCTTGGCCATCGGCTTGTGCACGCGACCGTGGAAGTCGATGGCCAGGCCGATGTGCGGACCGACCGCTTCGCGCACGGCCTGCACGTTCTCCAGCACGCGCTCGACCTTGGCGTGACTGTCGACGAAGTGCATCTCCTCGGTGCCATTCATCTTGACCGCGGTGAAGCCGCGTTCGACCGCGGCCCTGGCGGCGCTGGCCGTATCCGCCGGACGGTCGCCGCCGATCCACGAATACACGCGAATGCGCTCGCGTACCGGGCCACCGAGCAGTTCATGCACCGGGACGCCGAGATGCTTGCCCTTGATGTCCCATAGCGCTTGGTCAACACCGGCGATCGCACTCATCAGGATTGGTCCGCCGCGGTAGAAGCTGCCGCGGTACATCACGTTCCACAGATCCTCGATGTGACGGGGATCCTTGCCGATCAGGTAATCGGACAGTTCATCGACGGCGGCGGCCACGGTATGTGCGCGACCTTCCACCACCGGCTCGCCCCAGCCGCAGATGCCGGCATCGGTATCGATGCGCAGGAAACACCAGCGTGGTGGCACCAGGAAGGTGGTGAGTTTGGTGATCTTCATGCACGGTGTTCCTGAGACTTTGGAGAGACGGCTGCCCACGCCTGCGCGAAGGCGCGGGCGCGGCTGGCAACTTCATCGACGTCGAGGCCGGGCGCATACAACGCGGAACCGATGCCGAACCCCTGCGCGCCGGCGGCGAGCCATGCCGCCATGTTGCCGGGTGTGATGCCACCGACCGGCAGCACCGGCAGTTCTTTTGGCAGGACGGCACGCCAGGCCTTGAGTGCTTCGGGCGACACCTGATCGGCGGGAAACAGCTTCAGGCCGTCGGCACCGGCCGCCAGTGCGGCGAAGGCTTCGGTCGGCGTGGCGACACCGGGCACGCAAACCATGCCGGCTTCCTTGGCGGCGCGGATCACGGTGGTATCGGCATGCGGCATCACGATCAGCCGGCCACCGGCGGCGGCGACCTCTTGCACCTGGGCTGGTGTCATCACGGTGCCCGCGCCGATGAGATAGTTGTCGCCCAAGGACTGGCTGAGCCGACGGATGCTTTCCATCGGCTGCGGCGAGTTGAGCGGCACTTCCAGCACGCGAAAGCCGGCGTCGGCGAGCACATGACCAATGCTCACGGCTTCGTCGGGACGGATACCGCGCAGGATCGCGACGAGAGGCAGGGGATTGAGCCAGGAGCTCAGCATGAAGAAGTTTCCTTGGGCGCCGTGGACGAGTCGGTGCTGACCAGGCCGATATCGCAGGCGATTTGCCACAGCCCGTGCGCGGCGGCGTCCAGCAGGGGGTCGGCAAGATCGAAGTCGAAGTGGGATGCGGCCAGCCGATAACGCGCGCACAGCGCGGCATCGCCAATCAGTTGCAGCGGTGCGTCCTGGCGGAAGCGATTCGTGGCAAGGCTGGAACGCAGTTCCTCTCCGATCAGCAGGCCGGAGAGATATTCGGGCACGGCGTCCGGCGCCAGCGCACCGTCGAGCATCAACGCGCGCGCGGAGAACAGCCGGCTGAATGCCCCGGCAGTACCGCTATCGCGCGCCGCGATGACGCCACGCGCGAACGCATCAGGATCAACCGCAGCATCGCCCGCGCCGGCACAAAGGATCGAATGCTGCCGGAGCAGTGCAAACAGTTCGCCCGTCATCATGGTGCAGAAATCGGCCACGGCACCATCGCGCACGCGAGCCCACTTGCTGTGCGTGCCGGGCAGGATCCAGGTGGAATCGGGGATCAGTGCCGGGCGCAGGGCCAGCGCGCCCAGCAACTGGGTTTCCTCGCCGCGCATCACGTCAGGGCCGTGCGGATTGCGCAGGCCGGGGATGATATGGACGTCCGAACCATCTTTGGCACGCAGGCTGCGGACGGCGCTGCCGAGCTGCGCCGTGTCGGCAGGAAGGTTCATGTACGGCACTTCCAGCCAGCCCTGACGGCTGCCGACCATGCCACAGGCCAGTCGGGGCAACTGGGGCCAGCCTTCAGCGATGTCGGTCAGTGCGGCATCGAAGTCGCCCTCCGGCAGATGGCGAATGCCCCACGGGCGCGCGCGCGTCTCGCGGATTTCGCCAGCTGCGTCGAGCCAGTAGGCGCGCAGGCTGGTGGTACCCCAGTCGAGTCCGATCAAGCCGCTCATGGATTCAGGCTTCCCCATGGCACATGGATGTCGCGTACGTCACGGCGAGGAGTCCTTCCAGATCAGCGTCTGCGCCGGGGCCAGCGGCAGCTGGCCGTGCACGATCTTCGCGCTGGCCGGGAGCGCAGGGGCAAACGGCTGCGGGTTGTAGTTCACCATGAAATCGAATCCGCCGCGCCAGTCGATGAACACGCCCTTCGGCAGATCCTCGATCGCCACGCCGGCGCGCTGGTAGACGCTGCGCACGATCTCGCGTTCCAGTTCGCCGTCATCGGTCGACACGCCGATCATGGTGACGCTGCCCTTGCCCAGCTTGCGGGTGGTCGCCGCCGCCTTGCCGGCATAGTAATGATCGGCATAGGTGGCGAGTACCTGGGTGCCTGGGCGCGGGGTGAGGATGTCGGCCCAGCGATGCCACTCGTGCGTCTTTCCATCTGCGGTGACTTTTGCGCTGGCGCTCGGCGGCAACATGTCGAAGCCATCGACGTCGTCGCCGATCAGATCGAGGATCGGCGCATACCATGGCCCTTCGGGGAACTGGCCGAGCTCGTTTTTCTGCCCGGTGCGGCTGGTCAGGATCAGATGGCCACCCTGTTCCACATAGCGCCGCCATTTGTCCGCCAGCTGCTGGCTGACCATCTGGTAGGCCGGCGCGATCAGGAACGGGTAGCGGCTGAAGTCATCGCCTTCCGCGATGAAATCCATCGGCGCGCCGGTGCTCTTTACCGCCAGCGTGTAGCCGTTGCGGTAAGCCCAGCTATGCCACAACGTGGTTTGCGGCTGGATCTCCAGATCCCAGAACACGTCGTGGCTCCACAGATAAGCGGTGTAGCGCGCCGCCAGTTTTTGCGGAAGCTTCGCCTTGCTGTCGAGCTGCACTTCGAGCGCCTTGATCTGATGCAGGGTGTCGACGAATTCACGCCCGGTGCGCGAGAGCGTCACGCCGTCGGTGCCGACGATGCCTTCGTGATACATCTCGCTACCGCGCAGCGGATGCCGATAACGGTAGGTGCTCAGCAAGGAGGCACCAGACGCAAACGCATGCCACATCCACATGCTGACCGCGCCGGGCATCGGCTGCGGATTGATCTCACCCCAGTTGACCTGGCCCGGCTGCAATTCCATCACGCCGAACGTGCCGTTGATGGAGCGGAAATACGCCGCCGCTTCCATCAGGTTGGCGGGCTTGCCGATTTCGTAGTTGTTGCCGCCCAGCACGTTCGATCCCTGCACCGGATACAGCGTGAAGGTGGGGAAGTCCAGATCATGTGCGCGCCGCGGATCGGTGGCGGTGGTGACATTGGTGTAGTTGGTCGTCACCCACTGCCCGGGGCGCGCGTACTTCTTGATGATCAGCGCCTGGGCATCGAGGAAGTGCGCGGTGGTGTCGGCCTGGTAGCGGGCGAAATCCAGCTGCGCATGCGGGCTCAGCTTGTCTTCGGCCGCGAGCGTGGCATTCGGGAGGTGCACCTGCTTGAAGCTGCCGTAGCGGGTGCTCCAGAACGAACCGGCCCATGCCGTATTCATCGCCTCGATGCTGCCGTATTTCTTCTGCAGCCAAGCCTGGAACGCCGCCCGCGCGCTGGCGCTGTAATCGAGGAAGGTGCCGGGCTCGTTGTCGACCTGCCAGCCCCAGACGCGTGGATCGTGGCCGTAGCGCTGGGCCATGGCGGTCACCAGCCGCGCCACGAAGGTTTCGTACTTCGGATTGGCCAGGGAGACCTCCGCGCGGATGCCGTGTTCATGGCGCTGGCCGTGCTCGTCCACCCGGTAGACCTCGGGGTAGCGCTCGTCCATCCAGCTCGGCGGCGCTGCCGACGGCGTGCCGAGGACGACGCGCAATCCGGCCTTGCTGGCCAGGTCGATGGCATGATCGAGCCATGTGAAATCGAAGTGGCCTTCCTCCGGCTCCAGGTAGGTCCAGTCGAATTCGGCCATGTGGGTGAAGTCGAAGCCGAGCCTGGCCATGCCATCGAAGTCGCGCTGCCATTGGCTGCGCGGCCATTGCGTGGGGTAATAGAACACGCCAAAACTCATCGGCTCGCGCTGGTGCAGCAAGGCCGCGCCTCGCAGCCGTGCTGGATGCGGACCGCCGGTATCGACCAGCTTCGTAGCCACCGGATTCGCGTTGGCAGCGATGATCGTCATGGAGGCGGCGAGCAGCGCCGCCAGCAAGGGCCGAAACATGGGGTGCGCCTGTGGTGAGATTCAAATGTCAACTTATACTACAATTAAAACTCCCGCAATATTCGTGCGCGATCCTATGGACATCCTGACTCCTGACGCGGCGCTGGCGCTGGCTGACCGGCACTGGCGCATCCGTGGCGATATCTGCGCCCTGCCATCCTATGCCGATCAGAACTTCCGCATCCGCACCGGGCATGGCGAGTATGTGCTGAAGGTGGCGCACCCGTCATGGTCGCGGCTGGATCTGGACCTGGAGAATCAGGCCATGATGACGCTGGCCGAGCGCGAGCCGGCGCTGCAGTGGCCACGGGTACAGCTCAGCGTGGACGGCGAACACCTGCTGACTTTGCCGATCGCGGGACAGCCATGCCAGGTGCGTGTATTGAGCTTCGTGCCCGGCACGACGTATGCGGATGCCATCGGAGCAGTCCCGCAGACGCAGCGCGCGGCGTTGCACGAGAGTCTTGGTAGTGCGGTCGGCCGACTGACGCGTGGGCTGCAGGACTTTCATCATCCGGCTGCCGATCGCCAGCACGACTGGAATCTGCTGCGGTTGCCAACGCTGCGCGACGAAATCGCGCATATCGAAGATGCCGGCCTGCGCGTCATCGTGCAGACGCACGCCGAGGCGTTCTGTGCCCGCCTGCCGTCATGGCGAGCGCAGCTGCCGATCACGGTGCTGCACAACGATGCCAATGATCTGAATGTGATCGTGTCAGATGACGGCGGTGGCCAGCGCGTCCGCGCGGTGATCGATTTCGGCGACATGTGCACCAGTTTCCGGCTGGCCGACCTGGCGATCGCCTGTACCTATGCGATGCAGCACGAGGCCGATCCGGTGGCGTGCGCGCGCACCATCGTGCGCGGCTATCTGGCGCAGTGCCCGTTGCTGCGTGTCGAACTCGAACAGCTGCATGCCTTCATCCTCGCGCGCCTTTGCCACAGCGTGCTGATGGCGACGCGCGCGCATAGGGAAGAGCCCGACAACCCGTTCATCCTCGTGTCGCAGCAAGGCGTGCGCGCGCTGTTGCGCGAACTCGCCGAAGTCGACCACGATGCCATCGTCGGCCCCTTTCCGGAACCCGGCCATGACTGATCCCACCACCGCCAGCAACGTGCCACAACGCAGCAATGCCGATATCCTGCGCTTGCGCAAGCAGTTGCTGAACCCGACCCTCAGCGTGTCGTACAACGAGCCGCTCAAGATCGTGCGCGGTGAAGGCGTCTGGTTGTACGACCAGGATGGCCAGGCTTACCTCGACATGGTCAACAACGTCTGCCATGTCGGGCATTGCCATCCGCGCGTGGTCGCGGCCGGGCAGGCGCAGATGGCGCAGCTCAACACCAACACCCGCTACCTGCATGACAACATCGTCGAGTATGCGCTGCGCCTGACGGCCACCTTGCCGAAGCGCTTGTCGGTCGTGTTTCTCACCAACTCGGGCACCGAGGCAAACGACCTCGCGCTGCGCCTGGCGCGGGCACACACCAAGGCACAGGGCGTGGTGGTGGTGGATCACGCTTACCACGGCCATTCGCCGTCGATGGTCGAGCTGAGCCCGTACAAGTTCAACGGCAAGGGCGGCGCAGGGCAGAGTCCGCATGTGGGTGTGGTGGCGATGCCCGACGTTTACCGTGGACCTTTCCGCGAAGCTTCCACGGCGGGTCGGCAGTATGGCCAGACGTTGCCAGCGGCCATCGACAGCCTGCGTCAGCGCGGCATCGCGCCGGCGGCGTTCTATTGCGAATCGCTGCTGGGTTGCGGCGGCCAGATCGTGCTGCCGGAAGGCTATCTGGCCGAAGCCTACGCGGCGGTACGCGCGGCCGGTGGCGTGTGCCTGGCCGATGAAGTGCAGGTCGGCTTCGGCCGGGTCGGCGAACATTTCTGGGCGTTTGAATCTCAGGGCGTCGTGCCGGATATCGTCACCCTGGGCAAGCCGATCGGCAATGGCCATCCGATGGGCGCCGTGGTGACCACGCCGGAGATCGCCGCCAGCTTTGTCAGCGGCATGGAGTACTTCAATACCTTTGGCGGCAATCCGGTGTCCTGCGCGATCGCGCTGGCCGTGCTGGACGTGATTGCGGACGAACAGTTGCAGGAGAACGCACGCCGCGTCGGTGATTTCCTGATGGACGGCTTGCGCGAATTGCAGCGACGCCACGATTGCATCGGTGACGTGCGTGGCCGCGGCCTGTTTGTCGGTGCCGAGCTGGTGCGCGATCGCGCAGCGAGAACTCCCGACCAGCCGAAGGCCAAGGCCGTGGTTGAAGCGATGAAGGCACGTCACGTGCTGCTATCCACCGAAGGCCCGGACGACAACGTGCTGAAGATCAAGCCGCCGATCGTGTTCAGCCAAGCGAATGCCGAGGAATTCCTGGACAAGCTCGATCAGGTATTGCGCGGGGCGTAGTTCGGTTGCGTGGATGAAAACTTGAAGGTAATGCAATCTAGCATTACTCTATGTTCAAGTCGTAGCCCGAGGGCACCACCATGACCATATTGACCGTTACCGCACGGGGACAAGTCACCTTTCGGAAGGATGTGTTGCAACACCTTGGCATCAAGCCCGGAGAGAAGATCGAGCTGGACTTGCTGCCCGACGGTCGGGCCGCACTGAAAGCAGCCCGGCCCACCGGGTCGATGGCTGGCTTCGTCGGCCTGCTGGCCGGACGCACAACCAAGGTCGCCACCATCGAAGAAATCAACGAGGCCACGGCGTCGGGCTGGGCGGGCCGCAAGTGAAGGTCGCGGTTGACACGAATGTGCTGGTCCGCGCTGTAGTGCGCGACGATGCCAGGCAAGCGAAGATTGCCGCCAAGCTGCTGACGAGTGCTGACGTGATCGCAGTCGCGCTGCCATGTCTGTGCGAGTTCGTCTGGGTGCTGCGTCGTGTCTACGGCTTCACCCCAGCGGACGTGGCCGCTGCGATCCGGGCACTGCTCGATGCAGCAAATACGGAAACGAACCGACCAGCCGCTGAAGCGGGCCTGGCCGTACTCGAAGCTGGAGGCGACTTCGCCGATGGCGTGATCGCCTTCGAGGGCCAATGGCTAGGCGGCGAAACCTTCGTATCGTTCGACAAGAAGGCGGTCGCCTTGCTCGCCGCGCAAGGTCAATCCTCCCGCTTGCTATGACGAGCGGTGAGCTCGCAACGACCTTCCTGACGCTGTTTCCGCGACGTCGTGATTAACGGCGCAGCGGAACTTCGATCGTCGAGAGCTCGGCAAACCGTACAGACACTCAGGACGCTTTCTTGGTGCGTCCCTTGCGCTTCTTGCGAAGATTGGCCAGCGAATCCGCAATCATGCCTTGCATCGCCTTGCGGGCGACCTCCGGCTGCTGGCGGCGGATCGCTTCAAGCACTTTCAGATGCTGTGGCAGGGAATAGCTGAAGTCGCCGGCCGTTTTTGCCGACAGCACGAAGAACATCCCGAGCGCACTTTCGACCACCGAGAAAAGCGAGATCATCAATTCATTGCCGGTCGCCTGGAGCACGGCATCGTGAAAGCTGAGGTCCGCCGCCGCCCACTCTTCAGTGTCACGGGCGGCCTCCATTTTCCGGTAGGCCAGATCCACCTGGGCCAGCTGGGTCGCGGTGCGTCGGCGTGCTGCTGCTGCCGCCGCCGCCGGCTCGATGATTTCGCGCATCTCCACCAGTTTCTCGATGAAGTCGTCGGTCGGCATCGAGGCGCAGCGCCAGGAAAGGACATCCGCGTCCAGCTGGTTCCAGAAATGCGTCGCGCGTACGCGGGTGCCCACGCGCGGGCGAGACTCGATCAGGCCCTTGGCGGACAGGACCTTCAAGGCTTCGCGCAGGGCCGTGCGGCTCACATCCATGCTTTCGGCCAGATCCTCCTCGCGCGGCAACACATCACCGGGACGCAAATCACCGACGACAATCCGCTTGCCCAGTTCACGGATCACATGGCCATGCAGATTGCGTGAATCCGTAGCCTTCATGTTCAACTTCTCTCCGCGGTAAGGGCGCTTCCGGCGTTGTCACGCCGCCATGACGTGAAGCCGTGTGGATCGGATGCCGCAACATGCTGCAGTGCGATAACGTCCGAAATTTATCATACAAACGTACCGAGTGAAGGTTGGGCGGTACCCAGGCATGCAGGCGGCCACGCAGGACTGAAGCTCGGCGGCAGCGATCCGTTGTCCTGCCGCCAAGGCCGCGATCCATCGCCACGCTCGCGCGTTGCCTTGAGCCGGCCATGGACCGTGCAGCGGCGCGTGCCGGGCAGGCGATGGCGTCGCTGGCGCGTCCGTCCCTGCACACCTTTTCAGCCGCCATCCCGCGGCAGCCCCGCGTCGTGTGGGCGCGTGCGGCAGCTCCAGACTCATCCGTATTTTATACTATGGTAGTACAAATGGGATTTTCTGGGTTAGGATGCGAGCTCGCCGAGGCGATACCCGTGGCATGGATAGCGGGAGAAGTGGCGAGACAGTTTCAGGAACTACGTGGGACCAGCTGACGCGCAGGCGCAACGGCATCGAGTCCAGGCAAATAACTAAATGATCCATATGTCTCGGGGAGGAGAATTCATCATGAGAACTTGCACGCAGGTCAATCGACGGGCTCTAAGCGTTGCCATCGGCGTCATGCTGGCGACCGGGGTCGTCCATGCCCAGGACACGGCATCCCAGACCACGCCACCACCGACGGCGCCATCGACCGAGCACGCCAGGCAGAAACCCGCCGAGCCGGCATCGGTGCAGACGCTCAACACGGTCGTGGTCACCGGCAACTCCGCGTTCGGCGGCATCAAGAAGATCGATGCCAGCTACTCGATCAC
This sequence comes from Rhodanobacter sp. B05, assembly GCF_002001085.1. Classification (GTDB taxonomy): domain Bacteria; phylum Pseudomonadota; class Gammaproteobacteria; order Xanthomonadales; family Rhodanobacteraceae; genus Rhodanobacter. The sequence goes on along the minus strand of NZ_MUNU01000010.1, from coordinate 192,955 downwards.
CACGGTGACGAGCCAGCAGATCAAGGAGCTCAACCCGATCAGCGTGGCGGATCTGCTGAAGGTATCGCCGGGCGTCCATCCGGAATCCTCCGGCGGCCAGACCGGCGCGAACATCGAAGTCGCCGGCTTTCCGTCGGACAGCGGTGCGCCATTCGTCACCTTGCAGATGAACGGCTCGCCGCTGTTCCCGAAGTGGGATTACTTCACCGATGCGATGTTCCGCCTCGATGACACCATCGATCGCATGGAAGCCGTGCAGGGCGGAACCTCGGTCCTGTACGGCAACGGCCAGCCCGGACTCATCGCGAACTTCATTCTCAAGGAAGGTACCGCGGTGCCCTCGGGCAGCATCGGTGTCACCTACGGATCGGAAGGCATGGGGCGCCTCGATGGCTTCTACGGCTTTCCCATCGGCGGCCAGGACAGTGGCTGGTACGGCAGCATCGGCGGCTTCTGGCGCAAATCCGACGGCGTGCGCAGCCCGCAATTCCCCGCCGACAAGGGTGGCCAGCTGACCGCGACCTTGAGCCACGACCTCGCCCACGGTTCGGTCATGTTCTATGCGCGCGTGTTGAAGGACAAGAACCAGTTCGTCACCGACACGCCGATCCTCAACCCCGCGCCCGGCCAGTTCTCGGCCTACCCGGGGTTCAATCCGTTGACCGGCACCTTCGGCAGCAATGCAAACCGGCGCCAGTTCCTCGAGACCACGCCGTGCTTCACCGCAGGCTGCAAGCCGGGTGGCCAGAATATCGACATGGCCAACGGCGAGGGTGGCGACATCCACATGCTGGGCGCCAACCTGGATCTGGAATTCGACAACGGCTGGTCGCTGTCGGACAAGGCGCTGTTCGTCGCCGGCCACATGGATATCAATGCGTTCTTCAGCACGGGCGACAATCCGACCACGCTGGGCAACTTCATTGCCGGCGCCGCATCGGACTTCGGGCTTCCCGCCAATCTCACCGCGACGGCCACGTACACCAATGGCAAGCCGGCGAACATGAACGAGAACGTGACCGTTCAGAACCCCGAGTTCATTCCCAAGAAGATCCAGTCGATCAGCAACGAATTTCGTCTGAGCAAGGAATTGTTCAGCGGCAACACCCTGACCGTCGGCAACTATACGGCGGTGTATTCCGTGAAGCATGCCGAGTACGACGGCCTCAATCAGCTGCTGCAGGCAAAGAACAACCCGAACCCGATCGTGGTCAACCTGAGCGATGGCACGAACAATTACGCCCTGACCGATACGCAGGGGCTGTTCTGGAATGCCAATCCGCAGTCATGGATGGCCTTCAACGAGCACTGGCACGCCACGACCATGGCGTTCTTCGTGGCCGACGAATGGAACATCGGCAGGTGGCGCTTCGACGGCGGCATGCGCATCCAGCATGACGACATCGGCGGCTGGTTCCAGAACACCACCTCCGGCGACCTCGATGCCAACCCGTACACCGTGTACAACAACAACGCCGAGTATCTGACGAACAGCTACGATCATCCGTCCGGTTCCCGCAGCGCGCCGTCGTGGACCCTGGGAGCGAACTACGCGCTGAGCGACCACATGAGCGCCTATGCGCGCGTCAACGACGGCGTATTCCTGCCCAGCTTCGACGACATCGTGAACCAGGGGAATCCGCCGGTGGAGAAGATCCACAACATGGAACTCGGCTTCAAGTACCAGGCGCCGTGGATCTATGCCGACATCAGTGCCTATCGCCGGTTGTTCCATGGCATCCCGTACTCGATCGATCTGCCTAGCGGACAGATCAACCTCGTCTACGGTTCGGTGACCAAGGGCATCAACACGCAGGTGACGGTCACGCCGTTCAAGAATTTCTCGATCGCGTTGAGCGGCAATTACATGGACGGTCACTACTCCGGCTACGACAGCTGCGTGCCTTATATCGCGCAGGATGGCAGCGAACGGTGCGACACGATCAGCGGCATGGTTCTGGATCGCCAGCCGAAAATCCAGTATCGGCTGACCCCGGCCTATGTGGTGCCGACCAGTTGGGGCAGCATGAAGTTCTGGTTCACCTATGAGCACGTGGGCAACCGCTATGGCGACCAGCTGCAGCAACAGCCGCTGGGCAGCTATCACGACCTCGCGATCGGTGCCATCGCCAACGTCGGCCAGAACTGGATGCTGACACTGCGTGGTACCAATATCACCAACGAGATCGGCATCACCGAAGGCAATGCCCGCCTGTTCGGCTTTGCCAGCGGCGGCGGTGTGATTCTTGCCCGTTCGATCGAAGGACGTGAGGTCAACTTCCAGGTCAAGTACAAGTTCTGAAGAGTGGGGTAACGGCAGCCGCTGTTATCCGGAAAACCGCGTCGCGTCGGCCGCACCAGCGGCCGACGCGACGGCAGGGGGCAGACTGAACGCTTGAACGTGACCCGAGTTCTTTTCATCTGCGGTCTGCGCCAAGGAGCGACACGCCATGCGTCCATCCCTCACCTTCCTGATCATCGCCGCGGTGGTCACCATTCTTGGTCTTGGCAGCGGTGGCGCACGTGCCGAGCCAACCGGGCTGCGCGCCGATACCGCCGCAAGCTATCTCGACGTACTCGACCTGCATGGCGCACCGAAGACGCCGACGGATCGAAGCTTCAACATCTTTTTCGACGCCGGGTCGTGGCATGGCTACAGCCTGCCGCCAGCCAGCGATACGACGACGGGGTTTTCCGGCCCGTTCGTGCACAGCCTTGGCGAGGGGCAATGGGTCGGTGCGCGCTTCGCCCAGCTGACGTTACGGAATGCCAGCAACAAGCAGAACATTGTTCTCCACCCGCTCGAAAGTCACGCGGCGCCGGGCTATCTGGTGCGCGACTTTTCCGGTCCTGACTTGACGGTAAGCCAGACCCTGTTCTTTGCCGATTCCTGGCATGCGCTGGTGCGCATCGAACTGACCGCGACAACGGCGCAGGACGTGGACCTGTCCGTCGCAGGGCGCGTAATGCCTCAGCAACAGAAGGGCTTGGTCAAGGACGGCGATACGGTGGCGCAAACCTTTGCCCACTCGGACTCGAAGCTGACCACGCAACTCCACGCCGAGGGTGTTGCCGCCGATCAGGTCACCCTGTCAGGCGCCGATTATCGCATCGGGCTGAACCAGCCCCTGCATTTGAAGCCGAATCAGACCGCGACGGTCTGGGTCGAGCAAACCCTGATCTATGACGTTCGCGCCGAGACGCCAAAGCTCGTCCATCTCGCCACTGCCTGGGCGCAAAATCGCGCACGCTGGGCCGGCTATCTGAAATCTGTCGCATCGAGCCATCTCGCCGGCCTGCCGGACGCAACGGCCCGACGGATTTCGGTCAAGGCCATGCTGACCCTGCTGGGAAACTGGCGAGCGGCGCGTGGCGACCTGCACCACGACGGTGTCATTCCCTCGTATTCCAACCCCGAGTTCAACGGATTCTGGGCCTGGGATTCGTGGAAGCATGCGGCGGCGCTGGCGCAATTCGCGCCGGAGCTGGCGCGCGACCAGATGCGTGCGATGTTCGACTACCAGGCCGCCGATGGCATGGTTCCCGATTGCGTCTTTCTCGACAAGGCGGGCAACAACTGGCGCGATACCAAGCCGCCGCTGGCGGTGTGGGCGACGCTGGAAATCTATCGCGCCACCGGCGACAAGGCCTTTCTGGCCGAGATGTACGACAAGCTGGTGCGCTATCACCGCTGGTGGTTCGCGGCGCGCGATCACGATCACGACGGTCTGGCCGAATATGGTTCGACCGACGGCAGCAAGGTCGCCGCGAAGTGGGAAAGCGGCATGGACAACGGCGTGCGCTTCGACGCCATCCGCATGCTGAGGAACGGCAATGGCGCCTGGTCGATGGATCAGGAATCGGTCGATCTCAACGCCTACCTGTACAAGGAAAAACTGGATCTGGCGCAGGTCGCAGCGATCCTCGGCAAGACCCAGGATCAGGCGCAGTGGCTGCAAGAGGCCGCGACGATGAAGGCCGCCGTTCAGACCCGCATGTTCGACAAGACGCGTGGTTACTTCTTCGATACCAAACTCGGCAGCGGCGATCCCGTGCGCGTATATGGTTCGGAAGGCTGGACGGCGCTGTGGGCCGGCGTGGCCAGTCCCGAGCAGGCCAAGTCGGTGATCCGGATCATGCTTGATCCGGCCAAGTTCGCCACCTTCATGCCGTTCCCGACCCTTGCCGCGGACGATCCGCACTTTTCCCCGATCAAGGGCTATTGGCGCGGCCCGGTATGGCTCGATCAGGCGTATTTCGGCGTGGAGGCGCTCCGGCGCTACGGCCATGGCGGGCAGGCCGACGCCATGGCACGCCGCCTGGTACTCAACGCCAAGGGTCTGACGCAGCAGGCGCCGATGTATGAGAACTACGACCCGTTGACCGGCCAGGGTTATCAGTCACCCAACTTCAGCTGGGCGGCCGCCAGCTATCTGTTGCTGATGCAGCCGAGGGCGAGCAACCAGCACGTGCCGTGATCGACCGCGTCCCGATCTGGCCCGCGGTTACCGATCGCCCGGCAACCGGCTTTCGCGCAGCTTCAACACGACAAGTTCAGGCAGCGGCGCGCCCCGAACGCGGGCCCGTGGGCGGCGTATCGGCCTCGTCGTGGGGCGGCGTGGTGCCGATCACCACCCCGAACAACTCCTCCACCAGCGGCGCGAAGTGGCGCAGCGCCTTGGCATAGACATCGCGCTTGAAGTTGACCACGTGCGCGGCCGGGTACCAGAAGTCCACCCAGCGCCAGATGTCGAACTCCGGCTTGTCGCAGGCGTCCAGCTTCAGCGCGTCCTCGCCACCGACCAGCTTCAGCAGGAACCACACCTGCTTCTGGCCGATGCAGGTCGGCCGCTGGTGCCGACGCACGTAGCGCTCCGGCAGGCGATAGCGCAGCCAGCCGTGGGTGGCGGTGATCACCTCCACATGGTGCGCCGCCAGCCCGGTTTCCTCCTCCAGCTCGCGGTACATCGCCTCCAGCGGCGTCTCGTCGGTGCGCATGCCGCCCTGCGGAAACTGCCAGCCATCACGATTGACCCGGCGCGCCCAGAACAGCTGGCCGTCTGCATTCAGCAGCACGATCCCCACGTTCGGACGGTAGCCATCTACATCAATCATGTCGTCTCCTGGGGCGATGCCCCACGGACCGGGAGCAGAATCGCAGCCAGACCTCGTGCCCGATTCAACCACAGCCCGCAAAGCCCCAGCAAGCCGCCGACTTGAACCCGCGCGCCCGGCCCACTACACTTCCGCGCCCCGCCCGTGATCGTTCCGATCGCCCTGCGGCGGGTTCCCAATGGCTATGTAGCTCAGCTGGTTAGAGCACAGCACTCATAATGCTGGGGTCGGTGGTTCGAGTCCACCCATAGCCACCAATTAGTTGTTCAGTGACATCCAAAGAAGGCCGGTAAACGTAGCTACGGCAACGGTTCCGGCCTTTTTAGTGTCCAGCGGTGTAGCATTCCGTCCTATGCGATCTACCGTCGCGAGGCGGTAGATTTGACGGGAGATTGCTACCGTCAAAAAAACTACCGTCAATGGGCCTCCGCCATGTCGCTTTCTGACACTGCCATACGCAACGCGAAGCCAGGTGCCAAACCGGTCAAGATGACCGATGGCGGCGGCATGTACCTGCTCTTGAATCCGAACGGTTCGCGCTGGTGGCGGTTTGACTATCGGTTTGATGGCCGGCGCAAGACCTTGAGCATGGGCACCTACCCAGACACTGGCCTGAAGGACGCCTGTGAAAAGCGCGAGGAGGCCCGCAAACTGATAGCTGCAGGGGTAGATCCCAGTGCGCAGCGCAAGGCCGTTAAAGCCGCCGGGCTGGATCGCGCGGCGAACAGTTTTGAAGTGGTGGCACGGGAATGGTTGGCGTTGAAGCAGCGCGAGTGGACACCGGGCCAGTACGCCAAGGAGCACGACCGGCTGGAGAACCACGCCTTTCCCTGGATTGGCCATCAGCCCGTGGCAGACCCCATGGGGTGCACTGTGCTCGTTCGCTCGTGCAGGACCCCAGCTTCGTGGGGATCGGCAATGCCGATCTGATCGGCCGCCGACGGGATCATCCGTTGCCGCCACCCTGCCCCGGCACATTGGGGGATTACGTACCGTTCTACTTCACTCCCTACTCGCCGATGCTCAACAACATTAGAACCGGCTGGGGTGGCGTCGCAAGGCGTGACCGGTCGGAGATTACGTTCCTGGTCTCGTCGTTGCCTCGCCTTAACGAACTGGGGATCGACTTCGTGTTCAGCGATCGCCACGCCTATCTGGCTGCGGCGCGGTTCAGCAACGTACTGGTGGAGTTGGCCGCATCCCTCGCGACTTAGTCAACAGTCTCACCTTGCAGACTATCTTGGTACGCCTTGGGGGTGCAGCCCAGTTCGCGGCGGAATACGGTGTAAAGGTATTGCACCGAGGTGAAGCCGCAACGCACCGCGATATCCGCGAGGCTGGATTCGCCGCTGCGCAACAGCTCCTGCGCGAACTCCAGCTTGTGTCGCAGGATTTCCTGGTGAACGCTGGTTTTGAGGCTGCGCCGGAAATGCTCTTCCAGCAGTGAGCGCGACACGCCGACGTAGTTCGCCACCTGCTCAGTGCGGATGCCGAGGCAGCCATATTGGCGGATGTAGTGCAGTGCACGCATCACGTGTGGGTTTCGCCGGGTTTGGTGCAGGCTGGATGCGGCCACGTGTAGTCCTTGTGGCGGCACCACCACGCGGGTATCGCTGCAGTCTGCTCCATGCAACATGCGGTGTAGTAGATGGGCGGCGGTGCGGCCCATTTCCTCGGTGCCCTGCTGCACCGAGGTCAGAGGGATGCGGCTCATCGTGCGTGCCAGCGGGTCGTTGTCGATGCCGACGATGGCGACTTCGTCGGGCACCGCGATGTCCGCCATCATGCAGGCCTGCAGCAACTGACGCGCGCGCGCGTCGGTTGCCGCGAGTATGCCGACCGGTTTCGGCAGGGATGTCAGCCAGGCCACCAGCGCCTCGAGTGCATCGCTCCAGCCCGCCGCACTGGTGGCGTGGCCGTGGTAGATGAAGCTCTTCAGGCCGTCGCGCGCAACCATGCTGTCGAACAACCGCTCGCGTTCTTCCGCCCAGCGGTGTGCCGGTGCCGCCGGCAGCGAATAGAACGCGAAGTGTTCCAGCCCCTGCTCGATCAGGTGGTCGTAGCCCAGCCGCACCATCGCGGCGTTGTCGGTGGCGATGTAGGGCAGGCCTTCGGGGTAGCGCGAGGCATCGGTATAGGAGCCGCCCACGGCGACCACCGGCACGTTCACTTCGCGTAGCGCCGCGCAGACCTGCGGATCGTCGAAGTCGGCGATGATGCCGTCGCCGCACCAGCCGGCCAGACCGGTCAATCGGCAGCGGAAGTCCTCTTCCATGAACAGGTCCCAGCTGACCCGTGTGGATGCCAGGTATGCGCCGACGCCGGCGATGATCTGCCGGTCGTACACCTTGTTCGCGTTGAACAGCAGCGCGATGCGATGGACACCATGTGGATTGCTCATCTCGGTCACCATGCGGTGGTCTGGCGGCATGCCCGCACCAGGACCAACAATTGTGCTCCGGGCCAGGCCCGGCTCGACCCGAGGCTAGCACGGCCGGATGGGGGGTGCGGGGGCTTTGCGGCAGGTGCAAAAGAAGAAACGTCAGTCGCTCTGGGCAATTTCGTAATTGCGCTGCCCCCGTGCTGCCCGCAGCATGAATCGCGATTCAGCATGCATGGTCGACGAGATCCGTCCCGAATGAAACGGCCGCCGCAAGCGTCCAACCCCGTTCCCCGAAGGTGTCGTGGCAGCGCTGCCGCCGTCCCCACCACCCGTTCATCGCAAGGAAATTCCATGTCGTATTTCGATTCCATCGCGCCGGTGCGCTACGAAGGGCCGGACACGGAACAACCGCTGGCGTTCCGCCACTACGACGCCGGCCGGCGCGTGCTCGGCAAGACGATGGCCGAGCACCTGCGTTTCGCGGTGTGCTACTGGCACAGCTTCGTGTGGCCCGGTGTCGACATGTTCGGCCAGCCCACCTTCGAGCGGCCGTGGCAGGCCGCCGGCGAGCCGATGGCGAATGCGCTGGCCAAGGCCGATGCCGCTTTTGATTTCTTCGCCCGCCTCGGCGCGCCGTTCTACACCTTCCACGACACCGACGCGGCACCGGAGGGCGACAGCCTGCGCGAGTACGTGGACAACTTCGCGCGGATCGTCGACGTGCTGGAGGCGAAGCAGGCGCAGACTGGTGTGAAGCTGCTGTGGGGCACCGCGAACCTGTTCTCGCATCCGCGCTACGCGGCCGGCGCGGCGACCAATCCGCAGCCGGAAGTGTTCGCCTACGCGACGACCCAGGTCGCGCACGCGATGGCCGCCACACAGCGGCTGGGCGGTGCCAACTATGTGCTGTGGGGCGGCCGCGAGGGCTACGACACCCTGCTCAACACCGACCTTAAACGCGAACGCCAGCAGCTCGGCCGCTTCATGAACATGGCGGTCGAGCACAAGTACAAGCTCGGTTTCGACGGCGACATCCTGATCGAGCCGAAGCCGCAGGAGCCGACCAAGCACCAGTACGACTACGACGTCGTTACCGTCGCCGGCTTCCTCAAGGACTTCGAGCTGGAAGGCGAGATCAAGACCAACATCGAAGGCAACCACGCGACCCTGGCCGGGCACTCGTTCCACCATGAGGTGGCCACCGCGATCGCGCTGGGCGTGTTCGGCAGCATCGACGCGAACCGCGGCGACCCGCAGAACGGCTGGGATACCGATCAGTTCCCGAACAGCGTGGAGGAATGCACGCTGGTGCTGTACGAGATCCTCAAGGCCGGCGGCTTCGGCAAGGGCGGCATGAACTTCGACACCAAGGTGCGTCGCCAGAGCAGCAGCCCGGCCGACCTGTTCCATGGCCACATCGGCGCAATGGATGTACTGGCGGTGGCGCTGCTGCGCGCCGCCGACATGGTCGAGCGCGACCTGCTCGGCGAACTCAAGGCACGTCGCTACGCCGGCTGGGACGGCGAGCTGGGCCAGCGCATCCTGGCCAGTTCCAGCAGCCTGGCCAGCATCAGCGAGGAGGCACTGGCGCAAGGCTTCAACCCGCATCACGTCAGCGGCGAGCAGGAGCGGCTGGAGAATCTGGTCAACCGCTTCATCCACGGTTGATGGCGATGACGACGCACGACCGGCCGCACGCGGTGTCCGGCTGATGTTCGTCGGCATCGACCTCGGCACCTCCGCTGTCAAGGCGGTGCTGCTCGATCGCGACGGTGCGTTGCGCGCCAGCGTGCTCGCGCCGTTGAGCGTGTCGCAGCCGCATCCGCGCTGGTCGGAGCAGGATCCGGAACAGTGGTGGCAAGCCACGCTGAGCGCGATGGACCAGCTATTGCTGCAGCTTGTGCAGCTGGATATTGCTCCCGCGGCGATCGAGGCGATCGGGCTCAGCGGGCAGATGCATGGAGCGACGCTGCTGGATTCGCGCGGCCAGGTGCTGCGCCCGGCGATCCTGTGGAACGACGGGCGCAGCGACGCCGAGTGCGCCGAGCTGGAAAGCCTGGCGGACTTCCGCGCGATCACCGGCAATCTGGCGATGCCGGGGTTTACCGCGCCGAAGCTGCTGTGGTTGCGCAAGCATGAACCCGAAGTGTTCGCCCGCATCGACAAGGTGCTGCTGCCGAAGGACTACCTGCGCTATCGGCTCAGCGGTGATTTTGCGACCGACCCGTCCGATGCCGCCGGCACGCTGTGGCTGGACGTGGCACGACGGGCTTGGAGCCCGATCATGCTGGCTGCTTGCGGTCTGGACAACGAGCAGATGCCGACGTTGGTCGAAGGCCCGCGGGTAACCGGTCATCTGCGCGAGGATCTGGCACGACGCTGGTCGATGGGCGAGGTGGCGATCGCCGCCGGCGCTGGCGACAACGCCGCTGGCGCGGTTGGCATGGGCGTGATTCGGCCAGGTCAGGCGATGCTGTCGCTGGGCACATCCGGCGTGTTCTTCGCGGTGTCCGACGGCTTTCATGCGCGGCCGCAACAGGCCGTGCACAGCTTCTGCCACGCGTTGCCCGATACCTGGCATCTGATGTCGGTGATGCTCAACGCCGCCAGTTGCCTGGATGTGGCGGCGCGGTGGGGTGGCTATGCGGACATCGGCAGCATGCTCGAAGCCGCCGCGGTCGCACCGATGCATGCGCAGCGGCCGTGGTTCCTGCCGTACCTCAGTGGCGAACGCACGCCGCACAACGACGTGCATGCCACCGGGCTGTTCTATGGATTGACGCCGGGCACGCGGCGCGAAGACATGGTGCACGCGGTACTGGAAGGCGTGGGCCTGGGCCTGCTCGACGGGATCGAGGCGGTGCGCGCGGCCGGCGTGGACACCGGACCGGTCAGCGTCATTGGTGGCGGCACGCGCAGCACTTACTGGTTGCAGATGCTGGCCGATATGTTCGGCCGACCGCTGCAGTTGCACAGCGGTGGGGACGTCGGTCCCGCGCTGGGCGCGGCGCGTCTGGCGCGGATGGCGGTGGAAGGCGACAAGGATCCCTTGGCCGCCTGCCCACAACCGCCTGTGCTGCAGGTACTGGAACCGCATGCGGGCCGCCACCAGGAATATCTCGCGCAGCGCCAGCCGGTGTTTCGCGAACTCTATGTGCGGCTGAAAGGGTTGCGCCGCGAGGGTTCCGCTGCGGATGGCAGCAGTCGCGCGACGTGAGGGCGAGCCGGACCCGGCCCACTGCTACAGTCGATTCTCCAGTCGGTCACGCAGAAATTCTATCAAGGGGAACAGGCATGAACGTTGCCGTCGCAACACGGGAAAGCAGCGAAAACACCGGTTTCATCGTGCTGATCAGCCTGGTCGCCACGATCGGCGGCTTCCTGTTCGGTTTCGATAGTGGTGTCATCAACGGCACGGTCGAGGGTCTGCAGAAGGCCTTTCATGCGAATTCCTTCGGCACCGGCTTCAACGTCGCCTCGATGCTGCTGGGATGCGCTGTCGGTGCATTTTTTGCCGGGCGCATGGCCGACATGTACGGCCGTCGCAGCGTGCTGATTGTCGCGGCCGTGTGTTTCATCATTTCCGGTTGGGGATCGGGTATCGCCGGCACGTCCACTGCCTTCGTGATCTACCGGATCATCGGCGGCCTGGCCGTGGGTGCCGCCAGCGTGATGTCGCCGGCCTACATCAGCGAGGTGTCGCCGGCGCGTTATCGCGGCCGGCTGGCCACCGTGCAGCAGATCGCGATCATTTCCGGCTTGTTTGCGGCCTTCCTCAGCAACTACGCGCTGGCGGGCATCGCCGGGGCTTCGGTCAATCCGCTGTGGTGGGGCTTCGAGGCCTGGCGCTGGATGTTCTGGATCGAGATGATTCCGGCCGTGCTGTTCCTGCTGGCGCTGGCGGGCATTCCGGAGAGCCCGCGCTACCTCGTGGCCAAGGGTCGCAAGGAGCAGGCGCTGAAGGTGTTGACGCGCCTCTACGGTGAGCTCACCGCGCGGCTCACCTTGGCTGACATCCAGGGCTCGCTGGCAGCGGATCACCGCCCGCGACTGCGCGACCTGTTCGACCAGACCCGCCGGCGGATTCGGCCGATCGTCTGGGTCGGCATCGGCCTGGCCACGTTCCAGCAACTGGTCGGCATCAACGTGGTGTTCTACTACGGCGCCGTGCTGTGGCAGGCGGTAGGGTTCTCCGAAAGTGATGCCTTGCTGATCAATGTGCTGTCGGGAGGCTTGAGCATCGGCGCCTGTCTGGTGGCGTTGATGCTGATCGACCGGATCGGGCGCAAGCCCTTGCTGTGGATCGGCTCGGCCGGCATGACGGTGACCCTGGCCGTGGTCGCCTTTGCCTTCGCCAGTGCCGGCACAGGGGCCGGCGGCCAGCTGGCCTTGTCCGGGCCGATGGGCGTGCTGGCGCTGGTGGCAGCGAACGCCTACGTGGTGTTCTTCAATGTTTCGTGGGGCCCGGTGATGTGGGTGATGCTGGGCGAGATGTTTCCCAACCAGATCCGCGGCTCCGCGCTGGCGGCCGCCGGCGCGGCGCAATGGACGGCGAACTTCGCCATCACGATCACCTTTCCGATCCTGCTCGCCGGCATCGGCTTGGCCGCCGCCTATGGCATCTACGCCTTCGCCGCGCTGCTGTCGGTGATCTTCGTGCTCAAGTATGTCAACGAGACGAACGGTAAGGAACTCGAACAGATGCCGGGGTGATCAGCATGGTGGATGCGTCCCGTCGTGATGTCTTCAAGTTGCTGGTGGTGGGTGCGGCGGCCGCACCGCTTTCGCTAAGGGCAGCCACCGCAAGGACAGCCACCGCCGTCGTGTGCGGCCCCGACCATGTGGCGGCGCCTGCCTGGCGGACCGGCATCGAGGGTCAGCGCCGCGCCGATCTGGGCAATGGGACCTATCTGAATCCCATCGTTGCCGGCGATCACCCCGATCCGACCATCCTCAAGGACGGCAACGACTACTACATGACATTCACGCCCTTCCAGGCGTGCCCCGGCCTGGTCATCTGGCATTCCACGGACCTGCTCAACTGGACACCACTGACGGCGGCGCTGAACAAGCCACTGGGCAACGTGTTTGCGGTGGACCTGTGCAAACATCAGGGCAAATACTTCATCTACATCCCTGCAGCGGTCGACGGCGGGGACTGGTCGATCCACGTGATCCGGGCCGAGCACATCGAAGGCCCCTGGAGCGACCCGATCGATATGAAGATCGCCGGATGCATCGATCCCGGCCATGTCGTGGGCGAGGATGGCAGGCGCTATCTGTTCGTCAATGGCATCCGCATGATCCGGCTCACCGACGACGGTCTGGCCACCGACGGCACGCTCGAACATGCGTATACCCCCTGGCAATATCCGCAGGACTGGGTAGTGGAGGACTTCGCCCCCGAAGGCCCCAAGCTGCTTCGCCACGGAGGCTGGTTCTATCTGATCAGTGCCGTCGGCGGCACCGCAGGCCCACCCACCAGCCACATGGTGATCGCGGCGCGATCACGGTCGGTGCATGGCCCCTGGGAGAACTACCCGCATAACCCGTTGGTGCGCACAAAGTCGGTGGACGAGCCATGGTGGTCGCGCGGCCACGCCAGCCTGGTCGAAGGGCCAGGAGGTGACTGGTGGATGGTGTATCACGGTTACGAAAACGGCTTCCGCACGCTTGGCCGGCAAACTCTGCTGGAGCCGATGGAGTGGACCGCCGACGGCTGGTTCCAGGTCACCGGTGGCGACCTTTCGCGGCCGTTGCCAAAGTCACGCGGCGGTGCCAGCAGTCCGGCGGGGCTGGCACTCTCGGATGACTTCTCGAGCAACAAGTTCGGCGTGCAGTGGAGCCTTCACGACCCCCGGTCGAGCGGGATGCAACGGGTTCGTCATGAAGCGGGCGGACTGCATCTCGCGTCTACCGGAACCTCGCCTGTAGACAGCACGCCACTGTTCTGCATACCCGGCGATCGCTCCTATGTCGCGGAAGTCGCTCTAGACCTGGTCGGCAACGCCGAAGGCGGCCTGCTGCTGTACTACAGCCCCAAGGCTTTCGTCGGCATCGGATTCTCGCCGCGCGAACTGAAGACGTTCGAATACGCCGACGAGCTGCCCTGGATGCGCTCGCCGATGCCGACCTCCAGCGTACGCATACGGTTGACCAATGATCGCAACGTCATCACCTTTCATCACTCCCATGACGACGGCAAGACCTGGGTCCTGCACGGCCTGCGCATGGAAGTCTCCGGCCTGCACCACAATGTCTTCGGGGGTTTCCTCGGCCTGAGGATCGGCATCTACAGCGCGAACGAAGGCAGCCTTGTGGTACGCGATTTCACGTACCGCGCGCTCGATCCGAGCTGAACGAACTGCCGGGCCGGTCGATGATCGACGTCAATGCCTGCTGGCGGGTCGTCGCGAAGGGTTTGATTCCGTGGAAAGCGAACAGTTTTCGTGTGTCACGTCACGGCTGTTTTGCTGGCCTGCAACACGACACACCGGCAACGCTGGCGGCAGCCAGCGCCGATCAGTGGCGGTCGTGCCGCATGATGCGCAGTCGATCAGGATCGCGCATCGCATGACCACGGATTCCCCATCGTGAGTGCGTGATCGCGTGCTCAGCGGTGCACATGTCGAGCTGCCTGCGCGTCTCGATGGCGGACCGTGTTGACCCATCGCGACGCATCGAACACGGGCGCGGAACCGCCGCATTTGCCGCTGTTTTGCGGCAAACGCAAAAGAAGAATCGTGAGTCGCGCTGGACAATTTCGTAATTGCGCCCTTGCACCCGCCACCGCAGCATGCAACACGTAACGCACCGCCGAGACCACATGGCGTGTTTCCGAGAGAAACGGGTGGTGCGTCCGCAAGAGTCATCCGGGGAATGCCGTTGCAGCGGGAGCCATCGTCGATGCGCCGGCCCGTAGTGAAGGTCCCGCGGTCAGCGAACAACCATTGGGAGGGGCAACAGGTGAACGATCGGTCCAGCAACAAGGTTCGGCAACAGACATCCGCGCAGCTGCGGCGCACGGGTCTTTCGATGGCCATCGCGATGAGCGTGGCGATGCTCTACGTGCCGGCGCAAGCCTGGGCACAGCAGGCCACGCCCACCGCCGCCGGCAGCCAAGGCGCGGACCAGGCCGTCCCATCGAAGGCGGTCACCAAGAAGGCCAGAACGAATCAGAAAAAGGGCGCGACCCAACTCGGCGCGGTCGTGGTCACCGGCATCCGCGCATCCGTCGAGGCGGCGCAGGACGTCAAACGCTACGCCGACACGTTCGTCGATTCGGTGTCCGCCACGGACATCGGTGCGCTGCCGGATCGCAGCGTCACTGACACCCTGGCGCGCATTCCCGGCGTCACCATCGACCATTTCCTCTCCCAGGGCGATCCGGAACACTTCTCCGCCGAAGGCAATGGCGTGCAGGTGCGCGGCCTCACGCAGGTGCGTTCCGAACTGAATGGCGGCGACAGTTTCTCCGCCAACGGCGGGCGCGCCCTTAGCTTCCAGGACGTGCCGCCGGAATTGATGTCCGGCGTCGACGTCTACAAGAACCAGACGGCCGACATGATCGAGGGCGGCCTGGGCGGCACGGTGAACCTGCGCACTTTCATGCCGTTCGACTTCCAGGGCCAGAAGATCGCCGCTTCCGTCAGCGAGAACTATGGCAACTTCGTCGAGAAGTACAAGCCGTCCGGCTCGGTGCTCTACAGCAATCGCTGGCACACCAGCCTCGGCGAGATGGGTTTCCTCATCGATGTCGCCGACTCCCAACTGTCCACGCGTACCGATGGCCTGTTCGTGCGGCCGTTCTTCAAGAACGCCAGTGGCACCTGGGTACCGCGCGGCGCCGACTGGCGCACTCTGCTCTACGATCGAAAGCGCGATGGCACCTACCTGGCCTACCAGTGGCGTCCCACCGACAATCTTGACTTTTACGCCACCGCGTTCCAGAGCAAATACCACGAGGTCTGGAACGAGGATGCGATCTTCGTGAGCAACGACCCGACGCAGGTGGCGGTGGACGCCAGCCAGCCGAGCCAGGTCAATGGCGGGGTGTTCCAGTCCGGTCGCCTCACGCAGCCCGGCGGCATGCCGATGGGCACCGATATCCGCGCATCCAACAGCCACTCCAAGACCACCGACTTCTCCACCGGGATGAAGTGGCGGCTGGGAACCGCCACCGAACTCACCAGCGCGGTGCAGTTCGTCAAGGCCACCACCAACAGCCTGGATTCCACGGTGTCCCTGGGCACCAACGTGCCCTACATCGACGTCGCGCTGAACGGCACCAAGCCACCGCACATCGGCGTCGATTCCGACTTCACCGGCAACCCCGCCAATTACTACTGGGGGTTCACCATGGATCACCAGGATCAGAACTATGCGAAAGAACTGGCCTGGCGCGCCGACATCAAGCACAGCTTCGACGACGGGTTCGTGCAGGGGGTGAGGGGAGGCGTGCGCCTGACCAACCGCTTTGCCGACAACATCGATACCGGCTACAACTGGGTGCCCGTGTTCCAGACCTGGATGCAGGGCTGGGCAATACCCAGCGGTGCCCTGCCCGGCCTGGACTTGAACGGCAAGGTCAATACCAGCCTGGTACACCTGGACACGTTCAACAACTTCTACCGGGGTGGCGCCGGGATACCCGGTGCGTTCTATGCACCGGTGCCGTCGACCGCGCTGGGCTACCCGGCCAGCTACGCGGACATCCACAACGCTGCCATTCCGTATTACCTCGCCGGCAGCGGGTATGACGTACCGTACAAGCAAACGCTGCTCGATGCCGCGCACACCAATCTTCAGCACGAAAAGACCTACGCGGCGTACGCCATGCTCGACTTCGGGGTGGACGATGCCAATCTGAGCGGCAATATCGGCGTGCGTGCGGTGCGGACCACGAATGCCGCCCAAGGCTTCCTGGTGTATCCCAACCAGAGTTTGGCGCCCTATCTGGGCACGGGCCAGACCTCGCCCATCAGCGCCCGCAACGAGTACACCGACATCCTGCCCAGCTTGAACGTGAAGTGGGAGTTCGCGCCGAACCTGATCACGCGTTTCGCCTTTTCCAAGGCGGTTGCGCGGCCGGACTTCAGCCAGATGCAGGCCTATCAGATTCTCAATGCCGGCGTAGTGTCAGGCTATACGCCGCCACCCGGCACCACCACCCTGCCGATCGACAAGCTGACGCTGACGGGCACGTCCAACAGCAATCCGTACCTGACGCCGATGAAGGCCAACCAGTTCGATCTGTCGCTGGAGTGGTACTTCGATCAGGCCCGCGGCGGCATGGCTTGGATCAATCTGTTCCGCAAGTCGCTAAGCAACTATTTCCGCAACGAGTCGGAGTTCGTGACGTATCCAGGTATCGATGGCAACAACTATCAGTATCTGATCACCCGTCCGGTGAACATTGGCAAGGCGACGATCAATGGCGCGGAAATCGGCTGGAACGAGTTCTTCGATTTCCTTCCGGTCAAGGGCTTCGGCATGTCGGCGAACTACACCTACATCCGCAGCAGGACCCATGTGCCGAACGACACGACGGCGGTGCCGCTGGATACGGATGGTTCCACCTACGGCAGCCTCCCGGCGGATGGCCTGTCGAGGGACTCGCTCAATGTCGCGGGCTTCTACGAGCACGGTCCGTGGCAGATCCGGCTGGCCTACAACTGGCGCAGCCAGTATCTGCTGTCGATCGGTCCGAACGGCTACAACGGTACCGACAACAACATTCCGTGGAAGCTGCCGGTATTCGCCGATGCCTACGGCCAGCTGGACGGGTCGATCTTCTACTCGTTCAACAAGCACGTGAAGCTCGGCCTGGAGATGAACAACCTCAACAACGCCGAACAGCGCACGATCATGTATCAGAATGGAGCCGGCAAGCACATCACTTCCTGGTACGTGAACGACACCCGTTATGCGCTGACGCTGCGCGCGACGTTCTGATCGTGCAGTGCCTGAGCCGTCGGTGAGGGTTTCGGCATGGGGCAAGGCATCCGGCGTCGGGTGCCTTGCCGGGCGCCGGAAAGCCTCACCGCATCCCAGCCAAGTTCAGCGCGCGGGCCGGGATAGCGGCAAGCCTGAGGAAGCGTTTCTTCGAGCTGTCCGGAAAGATCGGCGTCATTTTCGAGCGGTCGTGATGGGCGGCGAAGGCTGTGGGCAGCGTATGAGCCGTCGCATGTTTCGGCGGCTCACCCGGCGCCCAAGAGGGAAGCGCAATGAAACGATTCATGCTCGGCCTGCTTTGCACGCTGCTGTGCCACATGGCTGCCGCATCCGTCGTGGTGAAGCAAATCAGCTATCGGGGTGACGATGCCGGCCCGGTGCCTTCGCCGACGCAATACCGCAATCCGGTATTGACGGGTTTCTACCCCGATCCGTCCGTCACCCGGGTCGGTGATGATTTCTACCTGGTCAACTCCACGTTTGGCTACTTTCCCGGGCTGCCCGTATTCCACAGTCGGGATCTGGTCGACTGGACGCAACTCGGCAATGCGATCGACCGACCCGGCCAGATCGATTACGGCCATGGCGAATTGACCGGCGGCTTGTTCGCCGCGTCAATCAGCCACCACGGCGACACGTTCTACGTCACGAATACCTGCTTTTATTGCGACAAGGGGAATTACCTGATCACGGCGAAGCATCCCGCCGGGCCGTGGTCAAACCCCGTCTGGCTGGGATTCGAAGGGATCGATCCCTCGCTGTTTTTCGACCAGGACGGCACCGCGTGGGTGGTGAACAACGGCATGCCTGAAGGCAAGCCGCGCTACGAAGGGCATCGCGCGATCTGGATCCAGCAACTCGACCTCGCCACGATGAAGATGATCGGTCCGCGCAAGGTGCTGGTGGATGGCGGCGCGAACCCCGCCACCCAACCGCAATATGTCGAGGGGCCGCACCTGTTTCGCCGTGGCGGCTACTACTACCTGAACACGGCCGAGGGCGGTACCGGCGAACAGCATGCCGAGATGATCTATCGCAGCCGCAAGGTCACCGGCCCCTACGTGCCGTGGGATGGCAATCCGATACTGACCCAGCGCGACCTTGCGCCCGGCCGGCCGCATCCGGTGACGTCGACGGGGCACGCGCAGTTGGTCGAGTTGAAGGACGGGTCCTGGTGGGCGGTATTCCTGGGGACGCGGCCTTACCGCGGGAACCAGTACAACCTGGGCCGTGAGACCTTCCTGCTGCCGGTAACATGGCACGACGGCTGGCCAGTCATCCTGCCGTACGGCAAGTCGGTTCCCCTGGTGGAACAGCGACCCGACTTGCCTCGCGAGGTGCAAGCGGTGCCGATGAACGGGCCTTTCCATTGGACCGAGCGCTTCCGTGCGCCGACCTTGCCCATGCAGTGGATGACGCTCCACCCTCCACGCAAGCCCTGGTATGCCACCGGCAGGGAAGGCCTGCGTATCCAGCCGTCGGCGGTGCCGCTGGGCGACGACACGTCCGCCCAGCCAGCCTATGTGGCGCATCGGCTGCAGCATCACCGGGCGACGATCGATGCCCGGTTCGATGTGCGCGGGATCAGTCTCGGCGAACAGGCGGGGCTCGCCATGTTGCAGAACGAAACCCATTTCTATGCGGCGGGCATCGTCCGCCATGCGTCGGGCGACGTGCTGGCGTTGTATCGGCGCGCGAGCAAGGACGATCCGCTGGCGGGTGTCGCGCTCGGCCATGTCGACTTGCCCGGCAAGATCGCCGCTGTCTCCATCCGATTCAAGGTGGATGGTCCGCGCCTGGACGTCCTTTACGCCGTCAACGCAGGCGCCTGGCACGTACTGCTGCGAGGGCTGGACGCCAGCCTGCTGAGCGCCGCAAGGGCAGGTGGTTTCACCGGCACCACGTTTGGTCCCTACGCCTGTCTGCCGTCAGCGGCCAGCGTCGGCTCGCACAAGACACAGGGTCATTGAGCAGCATCGTGGTGCTCGATATGGCGGCGATCTGAACCGAACCCACTGCCGAGCTTGTCGAAGCACGCTCTTGCGCAGCGCCATCGAGTGCCGTCGCGCGCAAGAGCAGCCACCGTTTCCCTGGTAACGAAACAGGTTGAACCAATGGGACGTGCGGGCCGTTGCACGTATCCGACGGCAGCAAACAGCTGCCTATTGCGGCAAGTGCAAAAGAAGAAACATCAGGCAACCTGGCCAATTTTGTAATTGCATCTCCGCGCCCACCACCGGAGCATGCATGTTGCACGGTTCAGACCATGTCGCACGTTTCATGGCGAAGCAGGTCGTGCGCATGCACGAGCCATTTCGTGAACGTTGTTGTCGCCCGGCCGATCGCTGGCAAGCGGGTCGACATGTTCAAGTCCTGCAGTCAGCAAACCATCATCGGAGGGGAGCCAAGTGAACGACGGGATCGGCAGTGCCGCTCGACAAGACGTGCATGCCGGCTCACGTCGCAGGTGCGTGTCGCTGACTGCCGCCTCGAATCCGATCGATACCAGGCGGACCGGCAAATTCGGTCTTCAAACACTTCCGCGGGACGGGCAGATCAATGACTGCGTGTTGAGCGTGAAGCCCCGGATCGACATCCCCGATCCTCACCCATCGGCCGGCAACCCGTTCCCTCGCGGGTTGCCGGTCCGCCTTCGCTGACGAAATGATGCGCCTTCCCAAACCGACCAACATCATTCGTCTGGTTTCCCGCTGCCTGTTGCTGCTCGGCCTGTCTGCATCGCTGCCGGTGGCTGCGCAACGGGTTTCCTATGCGTGGCACAACGTACGCATCGGTGGTGGTGGCTACGTCAGCGGACTGGTGTTTCATCCGGCGGAGAAGGGGCTTTATTACGCGCGCACCGACGTGGGCGGCGCCTACCGCTGGGATGCGGTCGCCTCGCACTGGGTGCCGCTGACCGACTGGATCGGGGCGAAAGATCACAACCTGATGGGTATCGACAGCCTGGCGCTTGATCCTGCCGACCCCGACTGGCTGTATCTCGCGGCGGGTACCTACACCGTGCCGCAGGCGGGCAACGCCGCGATCCTGCGTTCGCACGATCGCGGCCACAGTTTCGAGCGGGTGGATCTGCCGTTTCCGCTCGGCGGCAACGAGCTGGGTCGCGGCAATGGCGAGCGGCTGGCGGTGGATCCGAACGATGGCGCGATCCTGTTTCTCGGTTCGCGCACGGCGGGTCTGTGGCGCAGTGCTGATCACGCGGCGCACTGGTCGCGCGTGGACAGCTTTCCGGCGGTAGCGACGTCGCTGGCCGCCACGGCGACGAACAGCTGGCGGCGACAGCCGATCGGTATCGTGTTCGTGGTGTTCGATCCGACCAGCGCCGCGAAGGGCCGTCCGACGCAGGTCGTGTATGCCGGCGTTTCCACGCGCGAGACCAGCCTGTTTCGATCGACCGACGGAGGCGCCCACTGGAGCGCTGTGCCCGGTCAGCCGATCGGCCTGCGCCCGAACCACATGACGCGCGGCGCCGATGGCAACTATTACCTGACCTACGGTGATGAGCCCGGTCCGGATCAGATGCATGATGGCGCCGTATGGAAGTTCAGCCCGACCGATCGGCGCTGGACCGACATCACGCCGATCCCGCGCCACGGCAAGCCGAGCGGCTTCGGCTGGGGCGACATCGCGGTGGACGCGCACGACCCGAACATCCTGCTCGCCACCACCTTCTGCCACTACACCCCGTACGACGAGATCTACCGCAGCATCGATGGCGGCCGGCATTGGGCGGCGGTGTTCCCGCGCTCATCGTTCGATTACTCGAATGCGGCGTGGACGCGCGACCATCACCCTCACTGGATGAGCGATATCGCGATCGACCCGTTCGATCCGGACCACGTGCTGTTCGTCACCGGCTACGGCGTGTGGGCCTCGCGCAACATGCGCGCGTTCGATCACGGCGGCACGGTGAACTGGTGGTTCCAGGACACCGGCCTGGAGGAGACCGTGCCGCTGGGTTTGGCCAGTCCCGCCGAGGGTGCGCACCTGCTCAGCGCGGTGGGCGATCTGGACGGCTTCCGTCATGACGATCTCGATGTCGCGCCGATGCAGTTCGCCGCACCGCCGCGTTACGCCAATGGCTACAGCATCGAGGTAGCCGGGCGCGCGCCGCAGGTGGTCGTGCGCACGGGGCGCATCCGCGATGCATCCGGGGCGGTACGCGCCGCGTATTCGCTGGACGGCGCGAAGAGCTGGCATGCGTTCGCCAGCGAGCCCGGCGGTGAAGGCGAGGGCAGCATCGCGGTCGCCGCCGACGGTCGCGGCGCGCTGTGGTTTCCTCTCGACGCCGGCAATGGCTATGTCACGCACGACTGGGGCCGGCACTGGAGCGCGGCCCATGGCTTGCCGAAAGCGGCGCGCGTGTTCGCCGACCGGGTCGATCCGCAGCGCTTCTATGCCCAGGACCTGCGTGATGGGGCGTTGTTCCTTAGCCGCGACGGCGGGCTCCATTTCGAGGCGCTCGGCGGCAAGCTCGGGGCGATCGCGCAGGCGTTCCACCAGCCCCCACAGCGGCCCACCGACGCGACAGCGTATGCGGTGCCGGGCCGCACTGGCGAGCTGTACCTGATCAGTGCGCGTGCCGGCGTCGTGCGCGGGCGTGCCGACGGCAGCGTGTTGTGGCAGAGCACGACGATCGAGGCGGCTGATTCGCTGGGCTTCGGCAGGGCCGCAGCTGGGCGCGACGAGCCGACCCTGTTTCTGGCCGGCAAAGTGGCTGGCCAGCGCGGTCTGTTCCGCTCGATCGACAGCGGTGCGCACTGGCTGCGCATCAACGACGATGCGCACCAATACGGCGAGCTCGGTCATGTCACCGGCGATCCGCGCCAGTTCGGCCGGGTGTATTTCGCCAGCGGCGGACGCGGGATTTTCTACGGCGACCCGGCGGTGTCCGGGCCGCGCACTGCGGCTGCCTCCCCGAAGACGGAGACACCATGAGTCGCACTCGCACAACTTCATTTGCCGTTCGCTTTCTCATCGCCTTGCTGCTGGCCGCGCCACTGGCCGCGCAGGCACACGTCGAGCTGCCGCTGATCTTCGGCAACGGCGCCGTGCTGCAGCGCGACAAGCCGATCCGCGTATGGGGCTGGAGCGGGCCGCACGCCCGCGTGCAGGTGCAGTTCGATCACAGCAAGGCCGACGTCACCGCCGATGCCAAGGGTCGCTGGCACGCCGTGTTCCCGGCGCATGCCGCCGGTGGCCCGTTCCAACTGAGCGTGCGCAGCGGCAAGGACGAGATCGTGTCGCACGACCTGCTGGTGGGCGATGTGTATCTCGCCTCGGGCCAGTCGAACATGGAGTTCGAGCTGTACAAGGCACGCAACGCCGCCGCGGAAATCGCCCACGCCACCGACGGCGCGATCCGCCAGATCAAGATTCCCGACAGCTGGAGCATCCAGCCGTCCGATCACCTGTCGGCCAGCCACTGGGTCGCCGCCTCGCCCGACACCGCGGCGCAGTTCTCGGCGGTGGCCTATTTCTTCGCCCGCGAGATCCGCGCCGACCAGCACGTTCCGATTGGCATTATCAACGACAACTGGGGCGGCAGCCGGATCGAACCGTGGATGGATGCGCAAACGGCGGGGGTGAAGCCGGATGCGATAAAAGCACGGGTCGAGCGTGATGACGCCGCCGAGGCCAAGGCGATCGCGGCGACCCGTCAGCACCTCGTGCAGCGCTGGCCGGGCGTGATCGGCGCGAACCCCGCTGATGCGGAGCAGGCCCGCTACGCGGCGACGAATCTGGATCAACGCGGCTGGCAGCCGATCAACGTGCCGGGCTACTGGGAGTCGCAGGGCTACTACGGCATGGACGGCGTCGCCTGGTACCGAACCACCTTCGAGCTGAACGCGGCTGACGCGGCGGCTGGCGTCACCCTGGGGCTGGGTATGATCGACGACTCCGATCATGCCTGGCTCGACGACCGCCTGATCGGCACCACCGACAATGGCTGGGACAAACCGCGGCTGTATCGCGTGGCGCCGGGCGCGCTGAAGGCGGGGCGCCACACCCTGGCGATCCGGGTCGATGATCTGGGCGCCGGCGGCGGCATTCACGGCGACGCCGCGTTGCTCTACATCCAGCCCGATCATGCTGCGCGCCGTGCGTTTCCCGGCCCGTGGCGGTTTCGTCCGGAAGCGGTCACCCTAGTCCCGGCGAACAACAACAATCAAATTGCGACCCTGCTCTACAACCAGATGATCCATCCGCTGCTGCCGTTGGCGATCCGCGGGGTGATCTGGTACCAGGGCGAGGCCAATGCCACCGAGCAGGATGCGTTCAAATATCGCGACCAGTTCGCCGCGTTGATCAGGCAATGGCGGCGCGACTTCCGCCAGCCCGCGCTGCCGTTCCTGTGGGTGCAGCTGGCCAACTTCAAGTCGGGCGTCGACACCACCACCAGCAGTCCATGGGCGATGTTGCGCGAGTCGCAATCCACTGCGCTGGCGCTGCCGCACACCGCGCAAGCGGTGACGATCGACGTGGGTAATCCGGACAATATCCACCCCACCGACAAGCAGACCGTGGGCCATCGGCTGGCGCTGGCCGCGCGCCACGTGGTCTACGGCGAGTCGCTGCTGTACAGCGGTCCGGTGTATCGCGCGATGACGATCGAAGGCCACGCGATCCGGCTGCACTTCGCCAGTCCCGGCAGCGCGTTGAAGACGCGCGGCGATGTGCTGGCCGGCTTCACCATCGCCACTTCGGACAGACATTTCCACGCGGCAACGGCACGCATCGACGGCGACGATGTGGTGGTGCGCTCTGCCGACGTGAGCAGGCCGGTCGCGGTGCGCTACGGCTGGAGCGAGAACCCCGCCGCGGCCAACCTCGTCAACGCCGCCGGCCTGCCGGCCTCGCCGTTTCGTACCGATCACTGGTGACCCGCCCATGACTGCACTGCTCCCACGACGACTCCTGTCAGCCTTGTTCGCGGCCGCACTGGCCGGCAGCGGCCTCGTCCATGCTGCCACGCCGCTGCCGCAGATCGTCAGCGCGCACGGCCGCCATGAACTGCTGGTCGACGGTCAGCCTTACCTGATCCTCGGTGCGCAGGTGAACAATTCCAGCAACTGGCCGGCGATGCTGCCGCAGGTGTGGCCGGCGATCGAGGCCATCCACGCCAATACCGTGCAGGTGCCGATCGCGTGGGATCAGATCGAGCCGGTCGAAGGCAAGTTCGACTTCAGCTTCCTCGATACCCTGGTGACGCAAGCGCGCGAACACGACGTGCGGCTGGTGCTGCTGTGGTTTGCCACCTGGAAAAACAACAACCCGAGCTACGCACCGGCGTGGGTGAAACTGGACAACGCGCGCTATCCGCGGGTGCGGAAGAAAGACGGCACGACGCTCGATTCGCTGTCGCCATTCGGTGCGCACACGCTGGCTGCCGACCGCAGCGCCTTCGTGGCGCTGATGACGCACCTGCGCAAGGTCGACGGCGACCGCCATACCGTGATCATGGTGCAGGTGGAGAACGAGTCGGGCACCTACGACACCGACCGCGATTACTCCGCGGCGGGCGACCGGTTGCTGCAATCGCCGGTGCCGGTGGCGGTGCTGCGCAAGGTTGGCAAGTCGGCCGGCACCTGGACACAGGTGTTCGGCCAGCATGCCGCGGAATACTCGTATGCGTGGGCGATTGCGCATTACATCGAGCAGGTCGCTGCCGCCGGCAAGGCAGTCTACGACCTGCCGATGTACGCGAACGCGGCCTTGCGCGATCCACTCAACCCCGGTCCACCCGGCACCTATTCGAGTGGCGGACCCACCGACAACGTGCTCGACATCTGGCGCGCGGCGGCACCCGCGCTGGACCTGCTGGCGCCGGACATCTACATGCGCGAATACGCCAAATACACCACTGTGCTGGATCGTTACCGACGCGCCGACAATCCGCTGTTGGTGGGCGAGACCGGCAACGACACGGCCTATGCGCGCTACGTGTTCGCCGCGTTGGGACATCAGGCGATCGGCTTTTCCCCGTTCGGCATGGATTACACCAAGTACTCGAACTGGCCGCTCGGTGCGAAGGCGATAAACGCCGACACCATCAAGCCTTTTGCCGCCAACTACGCATTGCTCGAGCCGATGCAGAGCCTGATCGCCAAGCTCAGTTTCCAAGGCAAGGTGTGGGGTGTCTCGGAGCCGGAAAAAACTCACGAGCAGACATTGGACCTGGGCGACTGGCGGGTGAAGGTGGGCTATGGCCAACCGCAGTTCGGCATGGATCCGCCCATGGGCAACGAGAAGCCAAGCGGCGGTGTGTTGATCGCGCAGCTGGGCAAGAACCAGTATCTGGTGACGGGCTACCACGCACGCGTCAGCTTCCTGCCACCCAAGGGGCATGCCGGTGAGCACTTCCTGATGGACAAGGTCGAGCAGGGCTATTACGAAAACGGTCAATGGCACTTCGTGCGGGAATGGAACGGCGACCAGACCGATTCGGGCCTGAATTTCACCGGCCAGCCGCAAGTGTTGCACGTCAAGCTGGCCACCTACTGAAGGATTTGATTCGATGCGCTTGAAAACCCTGAGCCTGACCCTGCTGGCCTGCCTCGGCGCGAGCTCCGCCGTGCAGGCTGCCACGTCCGTCTCCACGGGCCCGGTCGCGGATTCGCCGGCCATCGAGCATCGCGTCGACGCGATGCTGGCCAAACTGAGCCTTGCCCGGAAAGTCGAGCTGATCGGTGGCGAGGACAACATGTACATCCGCGCCGAACCGGGTATCGGACTGCCGCGCCTGCGGATGTCGGATGGCCCGTTCGGCGTGCGTTCGGTGGGGACCTCGACCGCCTACATGGCCGGTGTCGGCCTGGCCGCCTCGTGGGATCCGGCGCTGGCGCGGCGGGTGGGTGAGGCGATGGGCCGCGATGCGCGCGCGCGTGGCGTGAACTTCTTCCTCGGCCCCGGCGCAAATATCCATCGCGCACCGCAGAACGGCCGCAACATGGAGTACTACAGCGAGGATCCGTTCCTCGCCGGCAGCATGGCGGTCGGCTTCATCGACGGCATCCAGAGCCAGGGTGTGGTCGCCACGATCAAGCATTTCGTGGCGAACAATTCCGAATACGACCGGCGCCACCTCGACACCATCATCGACGAGCGGACCTTGCACGAAATCTATCTGCCGGCGTTCGAAATGGCGGTGAAGGATGCGCACGTCGGTGCGGTGATGAGCAGTTACAACCTGGTCAACGGCGATTATCTCAGCGAGAACCATGCGATCAGCCATGACATCCTGAAGAAGGACTGGGGCTTCAACGGCATCTTCATGTCCGACTGGGGCGCCACCCATGACGGCATCAAGGCGTTCAACGCCGGGCTCGATCTGGAGATGCCCGCCGCCGAGGCGATGACGCCGCAGCGGCTGCTGCCGCTGTTGAAGGACGGCAAGCTGTCGCAGGATGTCTTGAACGACAAGGTGCGCCGCATTTTGCGCACCGCCGTGCGTTTCGGATTTCTGGATCGACCGCAGCAGGACTTGTCGATCCCGTTGTTCAACCTCGACAACGATGCGGTGGCGCTGCAGTCTGCGCGCGAGGGCCTGGTGCTTCTGAAGAACGCGTATCACGTGCTGCCGCTGGATGCCTCGACGATCAAGACGATCGCGGTGATCGGTCCGAATGCCTTTCCGGCGATCAGCAGTGCCGGCGGTAGTTCGCATGTCGATACGTTCGAGGCGCAAAGCGTGCTCAGCGGCATCACCCATCAGCTCGGTGACAAGGTGCATGTGCTGTACAGCCGCGGCCTGCCCTCGCCGGACGAGGTATTCAAGCAGTCAAGCTTCGTCAGCCCGGATGGCGGCAAGGGACTGCTGCGGCAGACATTTGCCAATGCCGATTTCCAGGGCAAGCCCAGCGCGACCTCCATCGACGAGCACGTCGACCAGTGGAAGCCGGAGCTGTGGACCACGCCGGCCACCGAGCGTCAGAGCATCCGCTGGAGCGGCAGCTTCGTGCCCGGCCACAGCGGCAAGTACCTGTTCCTCACCGCCGCCGCCAGTCAGGATACCTACCGGCTGCTGGTGAATGGCAAGCCGGTGATCAGCCAGCCACAGCGCGAAGGCCAGGCGCCGTTGTACGTCACGCTCGATCTGGTCGCGGGCAAGCCGGTGAGCATCCGTCTCGATTACCAGCCCGACGTCAGCTACAGCCGCATGGGTCTGGGCGTGATCGCGCTGGACGAGCTGATCTCGCCCGATGCGAGAAAAATGGCGGCAATGGCGGACGCGGCGGTGGTCGCGGTCGGCTTTGATCCCACCTCCGAGAGCGAGGCGTTCGATCGCACGTTCCAGTTGCCGTGGGGCCAGGAAGCGCTGATCGAGGCGGTGGCCTCAGTGAACAAGAAGACCATCGTCACCGTGAACTCCGGCGACGCCTATGCGACCGATGGCTGGCTGGACAAGGTACCGGCGCTGCTGCAGAGCTGGTATCCGGGTCAGGAAGGCGGTCGTGCGATCGCCGAGGTCCTGTTCGGTGCGCATACGCCGGAAGGCAAGTTGCCGATCAGTTTCGATCGTGAGTGGAAAGATAATCCCACCCATGATTTCTACGATGCGCCGCCGCATCCCGCCGGCACGAATCCCACCGTGAAATACGGCGAGGGCGTGTTCCTTGGTTATCGCTGGTATACGACGTATCCCGACAAGCCGCAGCCATTGTTCGCGTTCGGCTATGGGCTTTCGTACACGAGCTTCGCCTTCAGCAAGCTCAGCGTGTCGCCGACCTCGACGAAGGTGGGCGATACGGTCACCGTTTCGTTCGACGTGACCAACACCGGCGCGCGTGACGGCGCCGAAGTGGCCCAGGTCTACGTGGGTGATCCTTCGGCGAAGCTGGCCCGGCCCGCGCGCGAGCTGAAGGCGTTCCGCAAGGTGAGGCTGAAGCCGGGTCAGAGCATGCACATCAGCCTGACCCTGGACCGCCGCTCGTTCGCCTACTACGACGTCGCCAAACATGGCTGGCAGGTCGATCCGGGTCGCTTCACCGTTTACGTGGGTGACGCCTCCAACCACACACCGCTGTCAGCCAGCCTGACGCTGGGAGACTGAATCATGCAACGCACTCACATGAAGATGCTGGCCGCTGGGCTGACCGTCGCGCTGATCTCGGGTTGCAGCAGCCATGCCGATCCGGCAAAGGCCGCCGCGCCGGCCAGTGCCACGGCCACGAAGGCCGCCTTCCGGCAGATTGCGGATGGGGTGATTGTCGATGTCGGCGGTACGGCGAAGCAGGTACGCCTGCAGGTGGTCAGCGACACGATCATCCACGTCACCGCGATACCGGCCGGGTCGTTCGATCTGCCCAAAAGCCTGATGGCGGTGAAGACCGGTGGCGACAAGCATTTCAGCGTCAGCACCGAGGCCGGCCACGTGCTACTGAAGACCGCCGAGCTGACCGCCGATGTTGCGATCGATAGCGGGGCGGTGAAATTCCTAGGCAAGGACGGCAAGCTGATACTCGCCGAGCAGCCGAAGGGACGCAGCTTCACCCCGGTGACTGTGCAGAAGCAGTTGTTCTACGCGGTGCGCCAGCAGTTTGCCTCGCCCGATGACGAGGCGTTCTACGGCCTCGGCCAGCACCAGAAAGGCACGATGAACTACAAGGGCAAGGACGTCGAGCTGGCCCAGCACAACATGGACATCGGCATTCCGTTCGTGGTGTCCAGCCGCAATTACGGCCTGCTGTGGGACAACAACTCGATCACCCGCTTTGGCGATCCGCGTCCGTACCAGATGATCGACAAGCAGCTGAAGCTGTTCGACGCCGACGGCAAGCCGGGCGGCTTCACCGCGAACTATTACGTCGACGGCAAGCTCAAGCTCAGCCGCGACGAGTCCGAGGTCAATTACCAATACATCAAGGATCTCAAGCACTGGCCGGCCGAGCTCACCGATGCCAAGGGCATCACCGGTGGCCCGGGTCAGACGGTGGAATGGAAGGGTTCGGTGGCGTCCGATGTCGCCGGCCTGCACAAGTTCCGCCTCTACGCGAGCGGCTATTTCAAGCTGTATGTCGACGGCAAGCTGGTGCTGGATGATTGGCGCCAGAACTGGAATCCCTGGTATCGCAATTTCTTCGTGCAGATGAAGCCCGGCGAGAAGCACGCGATCCGCATCGAGTGGACGCCGCAGTCGGGCTATATCGCACTCGATCACCAGGACCCGCTGCCCGCCGCCGAGCAGAACGAACTGTCGCTGTCCTCCGAACTGGGTCACGCGGTCGACTATTACTTCATCGACGGCAACAACCTGGACGATGTCATCGCCGGCTATCGCGACGTCACCGGCAAGGCGGTGATGCTGCCGCGCTGGGCCTACGGCTTCTGGCAGAGCCGCGACCACTATGAAACGCAGGCGCAGCTGCTTGGCGTGCTCAAGCGCTACCGTGATCTCAAGCTGCCGCTGGACAACATCGTGCAGGACTGGCGCTACTGGAAAGACGACGCCTGGGGTTCGCACCGGTTCGACAAGTCGCGCTACCCCGATCCAAAGGCAATGGTCGACCAAGTGCATGCCGAGCACGCGAACCTGATGATTTCGGTGTGGCCGAAGTTCTACCCGACCACGAAAAATTACCAGGAGCTCGACGCGAAGGGAGCGATGTACCGGCTCAATGTACAGCTAGGCACCAAGGACTGGGTTGGTCCGGGTTACCTCAACTCCTTCTACGATCCCTATTCGGAAGCCGGGCGCCAGATCTACTGGCGACAGATTCGCGAAAACCTGGCTGACCTCGGCATCGATGCGTGGTGGATGGACGCCACCGAGCCGGACATCACCTCCAACACCAGCGTCGCCGAGCGCAAGCTGCTGATGGGACCGACGGCGATGGGACCAGGCGCGGCGTTCTTCAACTCCTATTCGCTGATGACGACCAGCGCGGTCTATCAGGGCAGCCGTGCCAGCTATCCGGACAAGCGCGTGTTCATCCTCACCCGCTCCATGTTCGCCGGCGAGCAGCGCAATGCCGCGGCGGGCTGGAGCGGCGACGTGGTGGCGCGCTGGAGCAACCTGCGCGACCAGATCTCCGCCGGCATCAACTTCTCGCTGTCGGGCATCCCGAACTGGACCACCGACATCGGCGGTTATGCGCTGGAGACGCGCTATGAGAAACCTGACGCGAAAGACCTGAAGGAATGGCGCGAGCTTAACCTGCGCTGGTTCCAGTTCGGCAGCTTCATGCCTTTGTTCCGCTCGCACGGCCAGGGTGTCAACCGCGAGATCTACAACCTCGCCCCGGTCGGTTCGGACGTCTACAACGCACTGGCCTGGTACGACAAGCTGCGCTATCGCCTGCTGCCGTACATCTACACGCTGGCGGCGAACACGTACTTCAAGGACGGCACCATCATGCGCGGCCTGGTGATGGATTTTCCGGACGATGCGAAGGTGCGCGACATCGACGACGAGTACATGTTCGGCCCGGCCTTCCTGGTCGCGCCGGTGACCGTGTACGGCGCGCGCAGCCGTGAGGTCTATCTGCCGGCTGGCAGCGCCTGGTACGACTTCTACACCGGCAAGCGCTACGACGGTGGCAACACGATCCAGGCCGATGCACCGCTGGCGCGGATGCCGCTGTTCGTGCGCGCCGGCGCGATCGTGCCGGTCGGCCCGGCGATCCAGTACAGCAACGAGAAACCGGATGCGCCGATCACGCTCTATGTCTACACCGGCGCGAACGGCCGCTTCTCGCTATACCACGACCAGGGCACCACCTACGACTACGAACACGGCGCGTACGCGCGCATCCCGCTCAGCTACGACGAGGCCAGCGGCACGCTGACCATCGGCCAGCGTGAAGGCAGTTATCCGGGCATGCCGGCGCAGCGCCGGTTCGACATCCGCTGGATCGCCGGACCCACGCCGACCGCCACGGATTTCGATGCCGCGCCCGCGCAAAGCGTCGACTACACCGGTGCGGCGGTCCCCGTACGCAAGGACAAGCAGGTTCAATGAACGACAGTGCA
This sequence comes from Rhodanobacter sp. B05, assembly GCF_002001085.1. GTDB lineage: Bacteria > Pseudomonadota > Gammaproteobacteria > Xanthomonadales > Rhodanobacteraceae > Rhodanobacter. The sequence goes on along the minus strand of NZ_MUNU01000010.1, from coordinate 161,511 downwards.
GCACGAGCGGAATTGATCGGCCTGGACTGGGGCACCACCAGCCTGCGCGCCTATCTGCTGGACGAACAGGGCGGCATCCTGGAAACACGCGCACGGGGCTGGGGCATTCGCCGCTTGCCGCCGGGTGGCTTCGATGCCGCACTGGACGACGTGCTGGTCGGCTGGCCCGCGCTCCCGCTGCTGGCCTCGGGCATGGTCGGCAGCCGCGACGGCTGGCGCGAAGTGCCATACGTCGACCTGCCGGCCGGTCTCGATGCGGTGGCGCGCGCGCTGAGTCATGTCGACAGCGCCGGCGGCCGGCGTGTGCATTTGATTCCAGGATTGCGCCATATCGCTACCGCAGACGTGATGCGTGGCGAGGAGACCGAGATTTTCGGCGCGCTCGCGCTGCAGCCGGTGCTGGCGGCGCGCTCGGCGCTGCTACTGCCGGGTACCCACAGCAAGTGGGTCAGCGTGCGCAACGGCCGCGTGGTGGACTTCACCACCAGCATGACCGGCGAGCTGTACGCGGCCGTGCGTCATCACACGATTCTCGGCGCCGGCCTCGGCGCGGACGATCCGCCGGTCGACCACGAGGCGTTCCTGCGCGGCGTGGTGGCCGCGCGCGACAGCGGCGCGGCCGGCGCGCTGAGCCGGCTGTTCTCCGCGCGCGCGCTTGTGCTGGCCGGGCGGCTCGCGCAGCTGGCCGTGCCGGACTACCTGTCCGGCCTGCTGATCGGCGAGGAGTTGCGCGCCGCGCTGGCGGCCGGCAGGATCGATCCCGCCACGCCGCTGCAACTGATCGGCAACGCGCCGCTGTGCCGTCGTTACGCCGCCGCCGCCAGCTGTTTCGAACTGGGCATGGCACTGCCGCCGCCGGGGGCCGCCGCGCTGGGCCTGTGGCAGATCGCACGCAGCGCCGGACTTACCACGGCCGCGCTGCCGCAACCACGCGTGAATGGAGCCAATCCGTGATCGATACATGGCTGAAACCGTTGCCGCTCATCGCGATCCTGCGCGGGCTGATTCCGGGCGAGGCGGTCGCCATCGGTACGGCGATCGCCGACGCCGGCTTCCGCATGCTGGAGGTGCCGCTCAATTCGCCCGACCCGCTGGCCAGCATCCGCCTGTTACAGGAGCACCTGGGCGAGCGCTGCCTGATCGGTGCCGGCACCGTGATGACGCCGTCGCAGGTCGGCGAGGTCGCCGCCGCCGGTGGCCGCCTGATCGTGATGCCGCACGCCGACACGACGGTGATCGCCAGCGCCAAACGTGCCGGGCTGATCTGCGCGCCGGGCGTGGCCACGCCGACCGAGGCGTTCGCCGCGCTGGCGGCCGGCGCCGATGCGCTGAAGATGTTCCCCGCCGAGCAGCTCGGCCCGGCGGTGATCAAGGCCTGGCGCGCCGTGCTGCCGCCCGGGCTGGCGCTGCTGCCGGTGGGCGGCATCACGCCGGACAACATGGGGTCGTATGTGGCGGCCGGGGCCAGTGGCTTCGGCATCGGTTCGGCGCTGTACGCGCCCGGTCGCGAGGTCGCCGAGGTTGCCGATCGCGCGCGCGCTTTCGCGCAGGCGTGGGTGGCGTTGCCGGCGGGAGGCACAGCATGAAGATCACCGCACTGACCACGTTCCTGCTGCCGCCGCGCTGGCTGTTCCTGCGCATCGACACCGATGCCGGCATCAGTGGCTGGGGCGAGCCGGTGGTCGAGGGCCGCGCGCGCACTGTGGCCGCTGCGGTCGACGAACTGTCCGACTACCTGCTCGGCAAGGATCCGCGCCACATCGAAGACCACTGGAACGTGATGTATCGCGGCGGCTTCTATCGTGGCGGTCCGATCCTGATGAGCGCGATTGCCGGCATCGATCAGGCGCTGTGGGACATTAAGGGCAAGGACCTCAACGTGCCAGTGCACGCGCTGCTGGGCGGGCCGGTGCGCGAGCGCATCCGGGTGTACTCGTGGATCGGTGGCGACCGTCCGGCGGATACCGCGCAGGCCGCCCGCGAGGCGGTGGCGCGCGGCTTCACCGCGATCAAGATGAATGCCAGCGAGGAACTGCAATACGTCGACAGCCACGCGAAAGTCGAGCGCATGCTGGAGAACGTGCAGGCGGTGCGCGATGCAGTCGGGCCGCACGTCGGGTTGGGTCTGGATTTCCACGGCCGCGTGCACAAGCCGATGGCCAAGGTGCTGATGCGCGAGCTGGCGCCGTACAAGCTGATGTTCATCGAGGAGCCGGTGCTGTCCGAGCACCTCGAATGCCTGCCCGAGCTGGCCGCGATCTCGCCCGCACCGATCGCATTGGGCGAGCGGCTGTATTCGCGCTACGACTTCAAGCGCGTGTTGCAGATCGGCGGCGTCGACATCATCCAGCCCGATCCCTCGCACGCCGGCGGCATCACCGAGACGCGCAAGATCGCCGCGATGGCCGAGGCGTACGACGTGGCGCTGGCGCTGCATTGCCCGCTCGGCCCGATCGCGCTGGCCGCGAACCTGCAAGTGGACGCGGTCTGCCACAACGCGTTCATCCAGGAGCAGAGCCTGGGCATCCACTACAACGCCGCCAACGACCTGCTCGATTACGTCAGCGATCGCAGCGTGTTCGCCTACGAGCAGGGTTTCGTGCGCATCCCCGACGGCCCCGGCCTGGGCATCACGGTCAACCAGGATTACGTCGACGAGCGCGCCGCCGTCGGTCACCGCTGGCGCAATCCGCTGTGGCGCCATGACGATGGCAGCGTGGCGGAGTGGTGAGCGCGATGTCGATGCAGCAACCGACCTATGCCAGCTACCCCAGTCTGGTCGATCGCACGGTGCTGGTCACCGGCGGTGCCAGCGGCATCGGTGCCAGCTTCGTCGAACATTTCGCGCGACAGGGCGCGCGGGTGGCGTTTCTTGATGTCGATGTCGCGGCCGCGCAGGCGCTGCTCGAGGGCCTCGCGGGCGTGGCCCATCGCCCGATGTTCGTCGCCTGTGACCTGACTGATCTTGAGGCGCTGGGTCAAGCGATTGCGCGGGCGCGGGCAGAGATCGGACCGATCGCGGTGCTGGTCAGCAACGCCGCCAATGATGTGCGGCATGACTTTGTGCAGACCGCGCCGGCCGATTTCGACGCCAACGTGGCGGTCAACCTGCGCCATCACTATTTCGCGATCCAGGCGGTGCTCGACGACATGCAGGCACTCGGTGGCGGTTCGGTGATCTGCCTGGGTTCCATCAGCTGGATGATCAAGAATGGTGGCTACCCGCTGTACACCATGGCCAAGGCCGCGATCCACGGACTGGTCGCCGGGCTGGCGCGCGAGCTGGGTCGGCAGCACATTCGCATCAATTGCCTGGTGCCCGGCTGGGTGATCACCGAGAAGCAGCAGCGATTGTGGCTGGATGCCGAAGGCGAGGCCGCGATCGAACGCTCGCAATGCCTGCCCGGCCACGTGATGGCCGAGGATCTGGCGCGCGCCGCGCTGTTCCTGGGGGCCGATGACAGCCGCATGATCACCGCCAGGGACTTCATCGTCGACGGGGGTTGGGTTTGAGTGGCGCGATGCTGCAGGCGCGGGCCGTGCTCGCGGCGGGCAATCAGCTGGGCGAGGGCGTGTTGTGGTGTGCGCGGGCGCAGGCGTTGTACTGGACCGATATCCCGGCAGCCACGCTGTGGCGCTACACACCGCATGACGGCAGCACCCGTCAGTGGGCGTTGCCCGAACGGCTGGCCTCGTTCGCGCTGTGCGAAGCCGACGGCTGGCTGCTGCTGGGGCTGGCCTCGCAACTGGCGTTCTTCCATATGGAGAGCGGCGAACTGCAACCGATCGTCGCGGTGGAGGCCGGGCTGCCGACCCGACTCAATGACGGCGTCTGCGATCGCCAGGGCCGCTTCGTGTTCGGCACCCTGCACGAACCACTGCAGGGGGAGTCGCAGCGGCCGGTCGGCGGCTTCTACCGGCTGAATGCAGACCTCGCGCTGGAGCGGCTGCCGCTGCCGACGGTGGCGATCAGCAACAGTCTCGCCTTCAGTCCCGACGGCGCGACCTTGTACTACTGCGACTCGCCCACGCGACGGATCCAGTGCTGCGATTACCACGCCGACGGCAGCGTGGGTGCGGCGCGAACCTTCGTGGATCTGGCCGGTATCGAGGGCGAACCCGACGGTTCGACCGTCGATGCCGAGGGCGGCCTGTGGAACGCGCAGTGGGGCATGTCCCGCGTGGTCCGCTATCGCCCCGATGGCAGCGAAGACACCGTCGTCCACGTACCCACCCGGCAGCCTACCCGCGCGGCGTTCGGCGGCCCGGCGCTGGACACGCTCTACATCACCAGTGCCCGCGAAGGCCTGTCCGCCGACCGTCTGCGCGAAGAGCCGCTGGCCGGCGCGCTGTTCGCCGTCACCGCCGGCGTGCGCGGTATCAGTGAGGCACGTTTTGCCGGTGTCCCCGGGCGCGTGCTGCCAACCGCGACGGTGCCGACGAGGTGACCACCTTCGCGCTTCCATCCCATGCAATGACTGCCCGCCTGTGCGGATGGCCGTCCTGCCGAGCCGATTCCGAATCCGGAGAGATCCCATGAACGCCCTTGCCGAAAAGCCGATCGCCGTGCAGCACAAGTCGACAGCCCTGTTTACCTGCGCCGTGGCCGCGCTGGCCGGATTGATGTTCGGCCTGGACATCGGCGTGATTTCCGGCGCCACCCAGTTCATCCAGAAGGAGTTCCAGATCGCCGATCACATGATCGAGTGGATCGTCAGTTCGATGATGCTGGGCGCCGCCATCGGTGCCCTCGGTGCGGGCTGGATGTCCGCCGCGCTGGGCCGCAAGCGCTCGCTGATCCTGGCCGGTGTGCTGTTCGTGATCGGCTCGTTGCTGAGTGCAGCGGCATGGTCGCCGGAAACCCTGATTGCGGCACGACTGATCCTCGGCCTGGCGATCGGCGTGGCCACTTTCACCGCGCCGCTGTACCTGGCCGAGGTGGCACCGGAGCAGACGCGTGGCGCGATGATCTCGCTGTACCAGCTGATGATCACCACCGGCATCCTGGTGGCTTTCCTGTCCGATACCGCGTTCAGCTACAGCGGCAACTGGCGCTGGATGCTGGGCATCATCGCGATTCCAGGCTTCCTGTTCCTGCTGGGTCTGTTCCTGCTGCCGGACAGCCCGCGCTGGCTGATGATGCGCGGGCGCAAGCAGGAGGCGACGGCGGTTCTGCACGGCCTGCGTGGGGATGCCGTGCAGGTGGCTCGCGAGGTGGCCGACATCGAGGAGCAGCTGAAAATGCCGCAGCACGGCTGGCACCTGTTCCTGGAAAACCCCAACTTTCGCCGTTCGGTGGGACTGGGTGTGCTGCTGCAGGTGATGCAGCAGTTCACCGGCATGAACGTGGTGATGTACTACGCACCGCGCATTTTCCAGGACATGGGCTACGCCACGGCGGCACAGATGTGGTTCACGGCCGCGGTCGGCCTGACCAATGTCCTGGCCACCTTCATCGCGATTGGCCTGGTCGATCGCTGGGGCCGCAAGCCGATCCTGTACACCGGCTTCACCATCATGGCGCTGGGTCTGGGTCTGGTGGGCACCATGATGCACCTGGGCATCGCCACGCATGGCGAGCAGATCTTCACGGTGGCGATGCTGCTGTTGTTCATCGTGGGCTTCGCGATGTCCGCCGGGCCGCTGATCTGGACGCTGTGTTCCGAGGTGCAGCCCTTGAAGGGGCGTGATTTCGGTATCGGCTGTTCGACCTTCACCAACTGGATCGCCAACATGATCGTCGGCGCCACCTTCCTGACCCTGCTCAACGGCATCGGCAACGCCGCCACGTTCTGGCTGTATGGCGGATTCAACCTGGTGTTCCTGCTGATTACCTTCGCACTGATCCCGGAAACCCGCAACGTCACTCTGGAACAGATCGAGCGCAACCTGATGGCGGGCAAGCCGCTGCGCGAGATCGGGCGCTAGGGGACCGCCATGCCTGGCACCCGAGAGCGCACTGCTGTTCCTGCTGTCCGGCCTCGCCGGCATCGCGCAAGCGGCGCCAGCCGCCGACGCCAATCTGCAACATGGAGCAAACCCGATGTCCAAACGCATGCGAGCTGTGCTGCTGATGCTCATGCTGGCCACGGCCAGCATGGCGGCGGCCAAAGAAGTCAGCCCCACCCCGCCCATGGGCTGGAACAGCTGGGACTCGTTCGGGCTCACGATCGATGAGCCCGATTTCAAGGCGAACGCCCGCATTCTCGCCGGATTGCACGGTTACGGCTGGTCTTACGTCGTCATCGACGAGGGCTGGTACATGCGCAATCCATTCGCCGACAAGTTGCAGACCCGCGACTACGCCATGGATGCGCACGGCCTGCTGGTTCCCGCACCCAACCGCTTTCCCTCCGCTGCCCATGGGCAAGGCTTCAAGGCGCTGGCCGATTGGGTACATGCGCAAGGATTGAAGTTCGGCATCCATATCGTGCGCGGCATTCCCAAACAGGCGGTGGCGGCGAACCTGCCGGTCGCCGGCTCCGCCTTCCATGCAAAAGAGGTCGCCGACACCGCGGACACCTGCCCCTGGGACGACAGCAACTACGGCGTGCGCGACACGCCTGCCGGTCAGGCCTACTACGACTCCATGCTCGCCATGTATGCGCGCTGGGGCGTGGACTTCCTCAAGGTCGATTGCATTGCCGATCACCCTTACAAGATCAGCGAGATCCGCCAGATTGCCAAGGCGATCCGTAAGACCGGCCGCCCGATCGTGCTCAGCCTGTCGCCCGGCCCGACGCATTTGTCGCATGCCGCGGAGATTCGCCGGTACGGTCAGATGTGGCGCATTACCAACGATGTCTGGGATGGCTGGAAGTTCGTGCATGACCACCCCACCGATACTTTCCCGTCGGGTATCAGCGACCTCTTCGATCGCCTGCCGCCATGGGCGGACCAGGCTCGCGACGGCCACTGGCCGGATGCCGACATGCTGCCGATCGGCACGCTCGCGCCGCACCCCGGCTTCGGCCCGGCGCGCCCTTCGCGCCTGTCCATGGACGAGCAGCGCACGCTGCTGACCTTGCAAGCGATCGCACGCTCGCCGCTTGTCCTCGGCGCCAACCTGACCAGATTGGACAACGCCACGCGCGCGCTGATCACCAACAAGGACGTGATCGCAGTCGACCAGAGCAGCCGGGACAATCATCCAGTCACCCGCCTGCCGCAAGGATTCGATCACGTGCGAGTCTGGGTGGCGTCCGGTCGGCGCGATGGCGAGCGCTACCTGGCGATCTTCAATCTGGACGACAAGCCCGTTTCGCTGGATGCGCCATGGGGCGCGCTCGGCCTGGCTTCCGGCAGCTACGACGCTCGCGACCTTTGGAGCGGCCAGCCGCGGAAGGCGTCCGCACGCCTGTCCCTCGACTTGCCGGCGCACGGATGCGCGCTCCTGTCCATTAGGCTGGCACGGTGAGGCATCGCCAGGCGTCGGTTCGTGCACGTGGCATGTGCCGACCATTCGTTGCGCGCTTGATCCGTTCGACACCGAACGTTTGGGGCCGAAGCTCCCGGCAGCGCGGTGAAGTCGTGCCCCGCCATCACGTCATAGGTGTTCGGGAACGGCAGGTGCACCGGCTCTGGTGCGTTTCCTGCGGGCACAACCTGAGGGCTATGACCGCTCTAACGACGGAACGCGCTGCGCCCGGTGTCTCATGCGTCGCTGGCGATTGCTGATTCGGCTTGCCAGTAAACGGCATAGCGTTCGCCACGAATCTGGTTCAGTGGTGCCATCGGCACTTCGCCGTGGCTAGTCCGGGCGATAAATGTCAATGGCGTGTTTGCGGGCACGACCCAGTCCAGCTTTCCCGGCGCGTTCGTCGCGATTTGCGGTGCCGATTGGGGTTTGGGTTCCGGTTTCGGTGCGGCCCTCATGTCGGCATATTGCATTTCGTGGGTGATGCCTTTGCTGCCGAGCCGCGCAGCCAGCACTAGTGGCCCGTAACGCACTGCGTGCAGAGTCTCATCCCCGGGTAGGGGCTCACTGTGCAGGGCCATCGGGAGCTCCAGCTCGATGCGGTCACCGTCGTGCCATTCACGACGCAATGTCAGGTAGCTGCCAGGTGAGGCAAACACATCAAGGGTCTTGCCATTCAGGCGTAACGCGGCATCTGGCCCAATCCATGCGGGAATGCGCAGATTCAGCGCCATCGTGACCGGCTCGACGAGCCTGAGCAGAAAGCGTGTCTGTTGCTCGCGGGGAAAGGTGGTTTCCTGTAGCAGCGTCAGTTGCTGTTCGGGCCAGCGCAGTTCGGAAGGAATAAACAGGTTGACGTACAGATCCTGTTCCTCGTGAAAATAGATGTTCTCGTTGAAGCGCGCGAATTCCTCCGCACCGGTGCCGGTGCAACACCAGAACGACTTGAACGGCGAGTTGTAAAACTTGTTGGCACCGGCCTGCAGTGGATAGTAATAGAGCTTCATGCCGTCGCCGTCCTGGGTGCCCAGGCGTGCGTTGTAGAGCGTCCGTTCGTAATAGTCGAAGGCCCGCGGATCGCCGTTCCATGTATACACATGACGGGTTAGCTTGAGCAGGTTGTAGGCCACGCAGCACTCGGCGGCATACAGTCCGAGTTGCCCCTTGAGGTCACCCGGGCCGGTCTTCCAGAATTCATCGTTGCTGGAACCGCCGGTGGCATAGGTACGGTTCTCGCTGACCGTTTCCCAGAAGAACTCGGCGATTCGCCGATAGCGTGGCTCGCCGGTCAGCTCGTAACGGCGCGCGGCACCGATGATCTTGGGGATCTGCGTGTTGCTGTGCAGGCCCTTCAGCTCGTCGCGATGGGCGGCCAGCGGATCGTAAAGCGAGGCTTGGTCAAAGCGATGGGCGGCATCGAGATAACGGCCATTGCCGGTAATGGCATACAGCTCGTACATCGAGTCGTTGATACCGCCAAACTCGGTTTCCAGGATGTGCGTCATTTGTGCGTCGGAGAAGCCGTTGAGCCAGTGCACTACCCAGTCGCCGATACCCGTAGCCACCTTCAGAGCTTGCTGATTGCCGGTATGGCGATACATGTCCAGCAGGCCGGCCTGGATCTTGTGGATAGTGTAAAACGGTGCCCACACCTTCTGGCCGTTACTGAGACGGTCAAAGAAACTTTCAGGAAATGCACTGAGGTAGCCGTTCGGTTGCTGACATGCTGCCAGCTCAGTCACCAGTGCATCGGCGCGCCCTTTCAACAGCGCGTCACCATCGCTGGCATAGGCCAAGGCTGCGGCTGATAGATAGTGGCCGCCGCTGAAGTGACCGCGCAGTTCGCAATCGGGACTCTCCCAGCCGCCCAGCGGTTCGGCATGAGACAGACGCCCGGCTTGCAAGCGGAAACTGTGAGCCAGCCGATCTACCGGCAGACTGTGCAGGTAGCGGCGATTGACGGCTGCTGCGGTGGCAAAATCGCTATCGAGCAGACGCACCTGGCTCAGCGCAAAACCCTGCATGCGTTGCACTTGTTTGCCACGTGACGTCATGGTGGTACTCGTTGCAGTCGCCGTTGCTGCATCGGCAACGTCAGGACTGAATGCCCGCGCAGCCGGCATGGCCACAACAGAGGCCAGCGTGGTGGCTACACCTTTGATAAAACGCCTGCGTTGGTCGATATCTGCCGCCATGTTGTTCCCGTGGCACTGGCCTGTGCTTTACCTTAAATGACGATGCACGTTTCCATATTGCAGTTATGCAAGGGTGTCGTCTTGTGTCATTTTCCTGTCTTTCGATGCGGAATGCTGCATAGTCATGAAGTTTTGGAATGGATGTCTATACACACGTATAGTGTGTTACCAAACATGGCAACCTCAGTATCGCGATCATGTTGAGCGGCGGTCTCGGCACACCTATTCAGTGTGAGTCGCGCGGCACATCGCTTCCGCTGTTACCGACAAGGATATCGAGGTCGGCACCGAGGTGAGCTTGCTGCACGTGATCCACATACAGTTTGTACCAGCCCCGCTTGGGAACGTCGGGTGCTTTCCAGAGCTTGCGCCGGCGCGAGAGTTCTTCCTCGGTCACGTCCAGGTGGATTCGCCGTGCAGGCACGTCGAGCTCGATCGTGTCTCCATTCTGCACCAGGGCCAGAGGGCCGCCTGCCGCGGCCTCGGGCGAGGTGTGCAGGATCACGGTTCCGTAGGCGGTGCCGCTCATGCGCCCGTCGGAGATGCGCACCATGTCGGTGATGCCCCGCTTGAGCAGCTTGGGCGGCAATGGCATGTTGCCCACTTCGGCCATGCCGGGATAGCCTCGTGGGCCGCAGTTCTTCAGCACCATCACGCAGTGCTCATCGATATCCAGTGAGTCATCATCGATGAGCGCATGCAGCTCCTCGATGTTCTCGAAGACGACGGCCCGCCCGCGATGCTGGAGCAGATGCGGTGAGGCAGCCGAAGGCTTGATCACCGCGCCGTTCGGCGCCAGGTTGCCGCGCAATACGGCGATGCCGGCCTCGGTTTTGAAAGGTTCGCTGGCGGTCTTGATGACGTCGCGATTCCAGCAGGGTGCCGACTCGATGTTTTCGCCCAGCGTCTTGCCGTTCGCCGTCATCGCGTCGAGGTGCAGGTGCGGGGCAATTTCGCGCAGCACCGCAGGCAGGCCGCCGGCGTAGTAGTAATCCTCCATCAGGTGCTCGCCGGAGGGTTGCAAATTGACGAGGCAGGGAAGTTTCGAACCCAGGTCATCCCAATCCTGCAGGTTCAGCTCCACGCCGATGCGGCCAGCCATAGCCAACAGGTGTATGACGGCATTGGTTGATCCGCCGATGGCCGCATTGGCGACAATGGCATTCTCGAATGCCTCGCGCGTCATGATCTTCGACATGCGCATGTCTTCATGCACCATCTGCACGATGCGTCGCCCACTGAGTTGGGCCAGCCGGTAGCGGCGTGAATCCACGGCTGGTATGGCGGCGTTCTCGGGCAATGACATGCCTAGCGCCTCGACCATATTGGCCATGGTCGAGGCGGTACCCATGGTCATGCAGCTACCGCCTTTCGATCGATGCATGCATGACTCGGCCTCGACGAAATCTTCCTGGCTCATCTCGCCGGCGCGCACCATTTCCGACATTTTCCATACGCCGGTGCCGGAGCCGAGTTTCTGGCCACGCCAGCGACCGGTGAGCATCGGGCCGCCGGACACGCCGATGGTGGGCAGGTTGCAACTGGCCGCGCCCATCATCAGTGATGGCGTTGTCTTGTCGCATCCCATCAGCAGCACGATACCGTCGATCGGATTGGCGCGGATGGATTCTTCCACATCCATGCTGGCCAGGTTGCGGAACAGCATCGCCGTCGGACGCATTTGCGTCTCGCCCAGGGACATGACGGGAAATTCGAGCGGGAACCCGCCGGCTTCGTAGACGCCACGTTTCACGTATTCCGCCAGCTCGCGGAAATGCCCGTTGCAGGGCGTCAGTTCGGACCACGTATTGCATATGCCAATCACCGGACGGCCGTCGAACAGGTCGCTGGGATAGCCCTGGTTCTTCAGCCAGCTTCGATAAAGAAAGCCGCTCTTGCCGGAGTGGCCAAACCAGGATTGGCTACGTCTTTTTATGTCTTTGGGAGCGCTCATGGGTGTCCAACGTCCTTTGCTGAGGATCCGTGAATCCTCAGGAATGCTTGTAAACAAGCGTGCCTCACAGGGCGCAGCCTACAAGGCATATTCATACAAATAAAATAACAATTTATGTAATATCAATACATATATTGATATGCAAATAAGGGGAGATCGACACCCATGCTGGCCTCGTCAGTTCGGCACGATGGCCGTAGTGCGGCCACGTCAGATGCGGTCTATCCAGACCTGCGCGCGCGACGAGTGAGCGCTGTGTACGGTTGCGGGCCATCATTGACGTCGGCGCGATCACCGCCGATGCGGTCATGGCCACGGTCGGCCACGCCTGCGAGTTCAAGCAGGGTCGACAAATGGCCGCCTGGCTCGGTTCGGTGCCTATTCAGCACTCCAGCGGCGGGCATGCGCGACTGGGTGAGATCAGCTGTCGTGGCGATGCGTATCTGCGCACGTTGCTGATCCAGGGCGCCTGCAGCAGCCTGCAGCGGGCCAAGGCCGTGGTCACCGAGAAGGCCACACCAGAGCAACGGTGGATAGGCGCCGGGATTTATTGGGCCGCGCTTGGCAAGGGCATCGTGAGGTAAGGACTCCTTGCGCGCCGCGCAGCCCGGCGTGCCCTATGGTTTCGCAGGGCCGGTCAGGAGCAGCATCAGCACGCTGTGCGGCGCAAGCCGCGCTTGCAGCGTGGTGCTGGTGTCGCCCGTCTTCTTGGTCCACAGGTCGGACCAGCGGTAGACAGTCTGCTTGAAATCGACCGATCGCTTGCTCAGGTCATCGGTCAGGACTTGCGCCTTCCAGTCATGGTGAACATCAATAGCCTGGGTGGAGCGGTTCAGGAACATCAGTGCCCATTGGCCGCCGTCGAGCGGCTTCGCATAGATCTCCAGCGGACCGTCGGCCAAGACGCGCAGCGCCTCCACACCCAGCTTGTCCTGGCTCACCGCAATCACACCGGGGTTGGTCAGGATGCGGCGGGTCGACTCGGACATGGAACGCAGGTCGTTGCCCAGGATGAGGGGCGAGGCCATCATGGCCCAGATCGACATTTGGGCGCGGTCTTCATCCTCGCTCATGCCGTTGCCCACTTCGAGCATGTCCATATCGTTCCAGTGGCCGGGCCCTGCGAACTTGCGCAGGCCTGCCTGCCTGTCAAGGATGCGCAGCACGCCCAGACCAGTCGAGAAACCGGGACTGAATTCGCAGTCGAAGCAATTATAGATATCAGGCGTGGTGCGCCACGAATTGGCAACCTGGCCGGCCCACTCCCACGGCTTGCTCATGCCCCATTCGCACGCGCTGAACAGCATTGGACGGCCCGACTTGGCGATCGCGTCGCGCATCGTGGTGTAGGCCGCTTCGGCGTTTAGGCCTTGGGCGTCGCACCAGTCGTACTTGACGTAATCGATGCCCCAGCGCGCATAGGTCCGCGCATCCTGATACTCGTGGCCGCGGCTACCGGGACGGCCGTCGCAGGTGGTTGCGCCGGCGTCCGAGTAGATGCCCAGCTTGAGTCCCTTGCCATGCACATAGTCCGCCAGCGCCTTCATGCCGGATGGGAAGCGCGTGGGGTCGGGCTGGATGTTGCCGTCGGCGTCGCGCTGGCCTTGCCAGCAATCGTCGATGTTCACGTACTGGTAGCCGGCGTCCTTCAGGCCCGACTTGACCATGGCATCGGCGGTCTCGCGGATCAGGCGCTCGTCGATATTGCAGGCAAATTTGTTCCAGCTGTTCCAGCCCATTTGCGGGGTGCTGGCCAGGCCTTCAGCCTTTTGAGCCCAGCTATTGCCGCAGGCAGCGGCACCCAGCAAGATGCCTAACACGAGCAGTACTATGCGCTTGGTGTTCATCTCAAATCCCTTCAACATGTGGATGATGGCGGTTCTCCCTGATTTGGAAGATTCCGCTGACGCCGCGGTTCTTGCCAGGAAGCTGCAGCACCCTTCATCCGGGCGTGCCGGTGCATCGGTTGACTGCACGGTATTCCGGTGGCTTGGCGCGGATGGATTCTTCCACGTCCATGCTGGCCAGGTTGCGGAACAGCATCGCCGTCGGACGCATTTGGGTCTCGCCCAGGGACATGACGGGAAATTCGAGCGGGAACCCGCCAGCTTCGTAGACGCCACGTTTCACGTATTCCGCCAGCTCGCGGAAATGCCCGTTGCAGGGCGTCAGTTCGGACCACGTATTGCATATGCCAATCACCGGGCGGCCGTCGAACAGGTCGCTGGGATAGCCCTGGTTCTTCAGCCAGCTTCGATAAAGAAAGCCGCGCTTGCCGGAGTGGCCAAACCAGGATTGGCTACGTCTTTTTATGTCTTTGGTAGCGCTCATGGTGCGTCCAAGGCCCTTTGCTGAGGATCCGCAGATCCGCTGACTTGCTGCAAGCAAATCCGCTTTTACAGGGCGCAGACTACAGAGCATTTTGATACAAATAAAATAACAGTTTCATTAAAATTGATATACATATATACATATATTAAAAGAGAGGATGAGCAACCATGGCAGGATCATCAGTTCAAGGCGGTGGACGTCATGCGACCAGTCTCGACGCGGTTTATCCGGACTTGCGCGGACGCAGAGTGTTCTTCGCCGTGGCGGTAGCGGCATCGGTGCCGCGCCGGTAGAGGCATTCACGCGCCAGGGCGCACAAGTGGCATTCGTCGACATCGATGAGAGGGCGAGCCATGCGCCGATCGGGCGTATGCGGGATCTCGGTCCCGCACCGTGGTGGAGATGTTGCGACGTGACCGACGTGCACTCATTGCAGCAGGCCATTACTGATGTGGCGCAGGCGCTGGGAACGTTCGACGTGTTGCTCAACAACGTGGGCAGCGACGATCGTCATGCGCTCGAGGACGTAACGCCGGCCTATTGGGACCAGCGGATTGGCATCAACCAGCGCGCCGCATTTTTCGCGATCCAGGCCGTGGTGCCGGGCATGCGTGGCCAGGGACGCGGTTCCATCATCAATCTGGGCTCGACCGGATGGCAGACCAAGAATGCAAGCTACCCGTGTTATGCGACGGCCAAGTCGTCCATGAACGGCATGATGCGCGGCATGGCCAAATCGCTGGGCGAGCACCGGATCCGCATCAACGTGCTCAGCCCGGGATGGGTCATGACAGAGCGGCAGTTGACGCAGTGGCTGGATGCCGAGAGCGAGAAGGAATGGATGAAGAGCCAGTGTCTGCCGGACAAGATCATGCCCGCAGACATCGCGTCAATGGCCCTGTTCCTCGCCTCCGATGCATCGCAAGCATGCACGGCGCAAGAGTTCGTTGTCGACGCGGGCTGGACTTGATCTCGAATCGGTCGGCCTGGTCAGTCGAGGCGTGGCAGCCCGTAAACTTCGCTGGCCGCCTCCTTGAGCGCGATCAGCATGCATTGGGCCGCCGGTGACAGTAGCCAGTCCTTGCGGGTGATGATGCCGAAGTCGTCCATCTTGAATGACAGCTTCGTCGGCACGACCGACAACATGCCATGAGCGACATAGTAGTCAGCCGCATCGGCGGGAATCGCGCTGATGTAGTCCGTGCGCCGCAGCATGTTGAGCACGAATACCAGTGCTGTTGACTCGATCAGGCGTGCGGGCAAGGCCAGCCCGGCATTGTGGAACATCAACTCGAAACGGTGTCGCAGCACACTGCCCGGTGGTGGCACGATCCATCCGTATGGCGCCATGTCGGTGAGTGAGGGCCGCTTCAGGGAAAGGAGCGGATGGTCGGGGCGCACAATGGCGCAGATCTTTTCCTCGGTCAGGGCCTGGTAGTGAAGTCGACTCTTGTCGTGCTGGGCGAATAGCCGGGCGACCAGGATATCCAGCTTGCTCTGTTCCAGACGCTCCAGCAGCACGTCGCTGCTCTCGACCAGCAACGAGACGCGCAGCAATGGGCGCTCCAGGATCGCGCGGTTGATCGCCTCGGGAATCAATGTGACGGCGGGGCCCTGGATAGCGCCCACACGCACATTGCCGGCATAGCCTTCCCTGAGCGACTCGATCTCGGAGCCGGCTTCTCCGAGGCTGGCCAGGGCAATGCGCGCATGGCGGATCATCACTTCGCCATACAACGTGGCGCGCATGCCGCGTGGCAGGCGTTCGAACAACTGAACATCCATCATGTCCTCGAGGTCCTTGAGCAGTTTCGATGCCGCCGGCTGCGACACGTTGAGCGCCTCCGCGGCGCGGTGAATGTTGCCCTCCTCGTCGATGGCGACAAGCAGCAGCAGTTGCCGCGTCTTGAGGCGCGCACGCAAGAACCAGGGATTTGTGTGCGACATGACGGCTCCTCCTTTGCCAAAGCATACATTTATTCATATCAATTGACCGAAAAACTATATTTGTTGCATATATATGAGCCGGGCAGAATGGGTCACAACCGGGAGAGGCATGGATGACTCGCCCTGCGCGAGTCCCGGCTTTCCCGGGCGCATTCTCCAGCTGTCGGAATGGTCTGTATGCGATTGATCCAGTTCGTCGATGATGCCCGGATGCCCCGCGTGGGTGAGGTCAATGCCAGTGGCGCAACAGTTGAGGCGCTGCGTGGTTCCCAGTCCATCTATACCTTGGCGCAGAAGGCCCTTGCCTCGGGTCAGTCGCTGGCGACGCTGATCAGTGAAAGTCCACGCGATGCGACATTTGACTACGCTCAATTGCTTCTCGATGGGCGTGTGCTGACGCCACTTCAGCATCCTGATCCCGCGCATTGTCTGGTGACCGGTACCGGTCTCACGCACACCGGCAGCGCGGCGGCGCGCGACGCCATGCATCAACAGGAAACGAAGCATCAAGTCGAGGAAGAGGCGATGACCGATTCGATGCGTGTGTTCCGCTGGGGCGTTGAGGGTGGCCGGCCTGAAGGTGGTCGGCCTGGCGCGCAGCCGGAGTGGTTCTACAAGGGCAACGGTCATATGGTGGTGGCGCCCGGAGCGGCTTTGTCGTCGCCGGGTTTTGCGCTGGATGCCGGCGAGGAGCCGGAGCTGGTGGGCCTGTACATGGTCGACAAGGCCGGAACGCCGCGGCGTCTGGGCTTCGCGATCGGCAACGAGTTTTCCGACCACGTCACCGAACGACAAAACTATCTGTATCTCGCCCACTCGAAATTGCGACAGTGCGCGGTGGGGCCAGAGCTGTGGATTGGCGCACTGCCGGATGATCTTCGCGGATCGAGTCGGATACGCCGCCAGGGCAAGGTCATCTGGGAAAAAGCCTTTCTGACCGGCGAGGCGAACATGTGCCACTCGCTGGATAACCTTGAATACCATCATTTCAAATACGCGGCTCATCGTCGTCCCGGTGATGTCCATTTGCATTTCATGGGCACGGCGACCTTGAGTTTTGCCGATGACGTGCGGGTTGAACCCGGTGATGAGTTCGAGATCGACCTGCCTGCCATGGGCGCACCCCTGCGCAACACGCTGCAGGCGGTCGACGACGAATTTTCAATAGGTGGTGTCCAGCCCGCTTAACCCCATTCGTTCAAAAGGCAACGCTATTCATGATCAAGACATTCCAGAGTTATATCGCGGGCGAGTGGGTTGCCGGCTCCAACATTACCGCCGACGAAAATCCGTCTGATCTCGATTCTCCGGTGGGCGAGTTTGGAGTCGTCGACGCTCAGCGCACACTTGATGCGGTCGGTGCTGCGCAAAAGGCGCAACCTGCCTGGGCGGCCACGACCCCACAGCAGCGCGCCGACATACTGGATACCATCGGCAGCGAAATTCTTGCGCGCAAGGCCGAACTCGGTCGCCTGCTGGCGCTGGAGGAGGGCAAGTCATTGCCCGAAGGCATCGGTGAGGCCGCCCGTGCCGGGCAGATCTTCAAGTTTTTTGCGGGTGAGGCCCTGCGCATTCCCGGTGAGTGTATGGCCTCCACGCGCCCCGGAGTCGGCATCGAGATCATGCGTGAACCGGTGGGCGTGGTAGGAATCATCGCGCCCTGGAATTTTCCGCTGGCCATACCGGCCTGGAAGATCGCGCCGGCATTGGCGTATGGCAATACGGTGGTATTCAAGCCGGCCGAGGCCGTGCCGGGCTGTGCGTGGGCGCTGGCGGAGATCATCAGCCGGGCCGGCCTGCCCGAGGGCGCATTCAACCTGCTCATCGGTGGCGGGCCGACCGTGGGTCAGGCGATTGTTGATGCACCCGGAATCGATGCACTGAGCTTCACCGGATCGGTTGCCACCGGCAACCATTTGCTGCGCTCCGCCGCCGCACGCGGGCTGAAGATCCAGCTTGAAATGGGTGGCAAGAATCCGCTGATCGTGTTGGCTGACGCCGACCTGGACAACGCCGTCCAATGTGCGCTCAATGGCGCGTACTTTTCCACGGGGCAGCGCTGCACGGCCTCCAGCCGGTTGATTGTGGAGTCGGCCGTCCATGATGAGTTCGTCGCGCGCCTGCAGCAGAAGCTTGCCGCGCTGAAGGTCGGACCCGCGGTGGGGCCGGATACCGACATCGGTCCGGTGGCCAGTCAGCAACAGCTAGATCAGGACCTGTCCTACCTCCAGATCGGCAAAGACGAAGGCGCCAGCTTGCTATGGGGCGGCGAGCGGCTGGATCCCGGTCCTCGCGGCTACTACCTGCAGCCAGCGCTGTTTGCCGCCGAGCCGGGACACCGCATAGCCACCGAGGAAATTTTCGGACCGGTCGCCTGTGTCATGCCGGCGGATGGTTACGAGCATGCGCTGGCGCTGGCCAACGATACCCAGTTCGGACTGTGTGCCGGCATCTGCACGACATCGCTGAAGCATGCGACCCATTTCAAACGTCACGCCAAGGTTGGCATGGCGATGGTCAATCTGCCGACCGCGGGCGTCGATCCCCATGTGGCGTTTGGCGGCAGCAAGGGATCGAGTTATGGCGCAAGGGAACAGGGGCGCTATGCCGCCGAGTTCTATACGACGGTGAAGACGGCCTATACGGCGGCCTGATGTCGTGGAGGTAACGAGTCGAAATTTGTGCGTGGCATCCTGTGGGAGTTGGGTGTCGCGCATGTGGACAACAGCACAGTGCAATCGGCCGTGAGGGGAAGAACATGTATCAGTCCAGCGATGAAGCGTCAGCGGTGACGCCGCATGAAGTGTCCTTGGGGCGCCGCAAGAAGAGCGTGCCGATTATCTATATCGCCGGTCCGATTGCCGCACTGTCCGGACTGTTGTTCGGTATGGACATCGGCATTATCTCGGGCGCGTTACCGTTGATCGCCAAGGCGTTCAGCGCCTCGGACGTGATCCAGGAGTTCGTGGTCAGCGCGATGATGCTTGGCGCGGCATTGGGAGCGATCAGCGGCGGCTGGCTGTCCCATCGCTACGGACGCAGGGTCACGCTGCTCATCAGTGGCGTGATATTCGTGGCCGGTGCGATCGGCTGCGCTTCGGCTGAATCCGCCTACACGCTGATCGGCATGCGGGCCATTCTCGGCATCGCCGTGGGCATTTCCTCCTACATCACGCCCATCTATCTATCGGAGATCTCACCGGAGCGCAGTCGCGGGGCATTGATCTCCAGCTACCAGCTGGCAATCATGGTGGGCATCCTGGTGGCCTATCTGATCGATGCGGGGCTTAGCTATTCCGGCAATTGGCGGCTGATGCTGGGGTCAATGGCGCCGTTGGCCGCGATCCTCGTGGTAACCATGTTTTTTTTGCCGACCAGCCCGCGTTGGCTGATGTCCAAGGGGCGTGACGATGAAGCGCTCGGGGTGATGCTCAAGCTCAGGCAGAACGATGTCAAAGTCGCCCAGGCGGAACTGGCGGCCATTCGTCTGAGCCTGCAGGTGGACGGCAACGGTTTCACGTTGTTCCGCATGAACAAGAATTTTCGTCGCTCCACCTTTCTGGGCATGCTGCTGCAATTCATGCAGCAGTTCACCGGTGCCAACGTGATTTTGTACTACGCACCGAAGATTCTGGGCCTGGCCGGCATAGCGACCGGGTCGGATCGGATGTGGGGCACGGTTGCTATCGGTGTGCTGATGGCGTTGGCAACTTTCATCGCCGTGAGTCAGGTCGATCGGGTGGGACGCAAGCCGTTGCTGTACATCGGTTATGCCGTCATGGGCGCATGCATGCTCGGCATGGGCGTGCTGTTCACCGTGGGCATGGGGACGGCATTTTCTGCCTGGATCGCCATCGCACTGCTGATCGCGTTTGTGATCAGCTATGCGATGTCCGCCGCGCCGGTGATCTGGATCCTGTGCTCGGAGATCCAGCCTCTGAACGGACGCGACTTTGGTGTGTCCTGCTCGACCGTGACCAACTGGGTGAGCAACTTCATCGTGGGTGCCACGTTCCTCTCGTTGCTGAGCACACTCGGCACCGGGATGACATTCTGCATGTATGCGGCGCTCAACTTCCTGTTCATCATCCTGGTCTACCTGCTCTTGCCGGAGACCAAGGGGGTGACCCTGGAGAACATCGAACGCAAGCTGATGTCAGGCGTACGTTTGCGCAACATCGGCATCTGACCGGGCGCGAGTCGCGTCCGATCGGCTCGCGACGTGCGCAAGATGCGACGTCATTCCACTTGTGAGGAACGTACCCGTGAAGAATTTCCATCGATATCTGATGCCGACCCTGGTCTGCTCTTTGCTGCTTCCTGGTGTCAGTCTGGCCACGTCGGCGACGCGTTCCACTTTTGGCTCGATGCCGGATGGTCGCAAGGTGGAGGCGGTCAAGCTGCAAAACGACCATGGCGTGAGTGTCACGGTGATTGCTTACGGCGCGCGGGTTCAGTCCCTTTTTACGCCCGACCGCAACGGTCACGTGGCGAATGTGGCTCTTGGCTACAACACCATGCAGGGGTACCTGTCCAAGCGCCAGTTCTTCGGCGCCACGGTGGGGCGTTTCGCCAACCGCATCGCCAAGGGGCAATTCACCCTCGACGGCACGCATTATCAGCTGACCATCAACGACGGGCCCAATTCCCTGCACGGAGGCATCAAGGGTTTCGATACGCAGCTGTGGCAGATCGTTTCAGTCAAGCAGGGGCCGACGGCCAGTGTCACCTTGAGTCATGTCAGCCCTGATGGTGACCAAGGCTATCCGGGGCGTATGACGGTCACCGTGACTTATTCCCTGGGCGAGGACAACCAGCTAACCATCGCTGACCAAGCGACCACCGACAAGACAACTATCGTCAATATTTCCAATCACACCTATTGGAATCTCGATGGAGCCGGTTCGGGCACGGTGATGCATCAGCGGTTGATGATTCCAGCCGAACAGATCACTCCTGTAGACAAGACACAGATTCCGACCGGGACATTCCAGTCGGTGGCCGGGACGCCCTTCGATTTTCGCCAGGCCAAGGCCATCGGCCAGGACATCCGTGATGGCCGTTCCAGTCAATTGCTGATCGGCAAGGGTTACGACATGAACTGGGTGATCAGCCGCACCAAGAGTGCCGAGCCACGTCTTGTGGCGCAGGTGGAATCACCCGCCAGCGGGCGCATTCTGCGCCTGTATTCACGCCAGCCGGGCTTGCAGTTCTATTCGGGCAATTTTCTCGACGGCACGACGGTGGGCGGAGCCGGACACACCTATCGCCAAGGTGATGCCTTCGTGCTCGAGCCGCAGATCTTTCCGGACACGCCAAACCATCCGAACTTCGGTTCGGCCGAGTTGCGTCCGGGGCAGGTCTACGACAACCGGATCATCTATCGCTTCTCCACCGACAAGGGCGGCACGAAGCACTGAATGCTGACGTACGAATAGGTCGTCATCTCCGTCGATTGATCTATGTCGGTGTAGGTGGATGACATGCCCCGCCTATTTCCACTCAAGCCAGGAGTCAAAAAATGAAACGAACGCTTGTTGCCGCTGTTGCAGTCATGCTCCTGTCGGCGCCGGCGATCGCGCAGATCGCCCCGGCCCACGTCACGCTGACCGTCGACCTGGCCCACCCCGGCCCGGTGATCGAACCCGCGGTCGAGGGGCAATTCGCCGAAAATCTCGGCCGTGGCATCTACGACGGCATCTGGGTCGGCCCGCATTCGTCGATTCCCAACCGGAATGGTTATCGAACCGACGTGATGAAGGCGCTGAAGGCGCTCCACGTGCCAGTGATCCGCTGGCCCGGCGGCTGCTTCGCCGACACCTACGACTGGCGCGACGGCGTTGGTCCCGCCGCCAGGCGGCCCAAGGGGATCAACACCAACTGGGGCGGTGTCACCGACGACAACAGCTTCGGTACCAACGAGTTCATGGACTACAGCGTAGCGCTGGGCGCGGCAGCCTATGTCTCGCTCAACCTGGGCTCGCTGCCAGCCTATGATGCACGGCAATGGGTGCAGTACATGACCGCCAGCGGCGATTCCGCGCTCGCGCAGGAGCGGCGCGCCAACGGCCGCGACAAGCCATGGAGCAACCTGAAGTATGTCGGCTTCGGCAACGAATTGTGGGGCTGCGGCGGCAGCATGAAAGCCGACTACGCCGCCGACCTGTTCAATCGTTACGCCACGTTTGTCAATCCGGCGCCGGGCGCGCCCGCCTTCGTCAAGGTCGCCTCGGGGCCCAGCGACGCGGACTACGCCTGGACCGACACGATGATGCGCGATGCGGCCAAACAGGCGGGCGCCATCAGCCTGCACTATTACACCCTCCCGGGCTCCTCCTGGGAGCACAAAGGGGCGGCGACCGGTTTCAGCAAGGACGAATGGGCCGCGACGCTCGGCAAGGCGCGTTACATGAACACGCTGATCGTCAAGCATTCGGCGATCATGGACAAATACGATCCCGACAAGAAGGTCGCGCTCTACGTCGACGAATGGGGCACCTGGTACGACCAGCAGCCCGGTAGCCATCCCGGCTTCCTCTACCAGCAGAATACGCTGCGCGACGCCGAAGTGGCGGCGCTGACTCTGGACATCTTCTTCCGCCACACCGACCGGGTGAAGCTCGCGGCGATCGCGCAAATGGTCAATGTGTTGCAGGCCATGGTGCTGACCGATGGCGACAAGATGTTGCTGACGCCCACCTATCACGTCTTCCACATGTACGTGCCGTTCCAGGGCGCAACGCCCTACCCGGCAACGATCAGCGGCCCCCGGTATGTGGAGGGCAAGTACGACCTGCCGATGGTGGATGCCTCGGCCGCGCGCAGCACCGACGGCAAGCTCTACCTCGCGCTGGTCAATCTCGATCCCGATCGCTCCGCGCAGGTCGTGACCGGGCTGACCGGTACGGCGAGCGGCCAGATCCTGACCGGACCGAAGATGGATACGCACAACACTTTCACTGCGCCGGACACGATCCAGCCGGTCGCCTATTCGGGGCGAAGCGAGCGCGGTCGGTTGACTTTCGAACTGCCGCCCAAGTCGGTTGCGGTCGTCGCCATCGATCAGAAATAGCCGTCCGAAGCATCTCTCTCTCACCTCGGTGATGCGGTAGTAAACCGCTTGACCGGGTGTCCGAGGACCAGAGGCAGGATCAGAATCCCTATGCACATCTTTGACGAGACAACCGCGCTGGCGAAAGTTGAAAGCCATCGAGGCTGCATTCCAAGGCGCGACGGAACGACTTGTCTTCGCTCGATCAGCACCCGCCTGAGGCGCGCTGCACTACTGCTGAGTGCGATGGGGCTGATGCTCACGTTCGTCACCACCACGCATGCCCAGGCAAGCCGTTACGCCGATGCGCCACCGCTGCTGCTGGGCGTGGCGTGGTATCCGGAGCAATGGCCCGAGGCGCAATGGGATCATGACCTGACGTTGATGCAAGCAGCGCATGTGCATCTGGTGCGCATCGGCGAGTTTGCATGGAGCCGGATGGAGCCGCGCGAGGGGGTCTACGACTTTGGCTGGATGGATCGCGCGATTGCCGCCGCTGCGCGTCACCATATCGTGGTGGTGCTGGGCACGCCCACGGCGGCACCGCCCGCGTGGCTGACGCAGAAGTACCCCGATACCTTGCGCGTCAGCGAGGATGGCGTGCGCGACGAGCATGGCAATCGCCAGCAGTTCTCCTTCGCCAGCACGCGCTACCGTCGGTTCGCCCACGACATCGCCGAGCAGATGGCGAGGCGCTTTGGTCACAACCAGGACGTGGTCGGCTGGCAGCTGGACAACGAATACGCGGCGGACTCGTTCGATCCCGACGCCAAGGCCCAGTTCCATGCCTGGCTGCAACAAAAGTACGGCAGCATCGACGCACTCAACCGCCGCTGGGCCACCACGTACTGGAGCCAGACTTACGACAATTTCGAGCAGATTCCGGTACGCGCGGACCACGAGAATCCTGCCTTGCTGCTGGACTGGAAGCGCTTCGTCACCGACACCTGGCGCAGCTACTCGGTCAACCAGATCGACGCCATCCGCCCGCACGCCGATCCGCGCCAGTTCATCACCACCAACACCATGGGGTGGTTCGACGGCTTCGATGCGTACACCGTGCATCAAGTGCTCGACATGGCGGCCTGGGATGACTACGTGGACGCCGGCGAGGACTACGACTGGGTCGACAATGCCGCGCGTCACGACCTGGCCCGCGGCTACAAGCGGCGCAATTTCTGGGTGATGGAAACCCAGCCCGGTTTCGTCAACTGGCACGAAACGAACGTGGCACTGCGTAAAGGTGTTGTGCGCGACATGGCGTGGCAGGCCGTCGGCCACGGCGCCGATGCCGTCGAATACTGGCAATGGCGCGCCGCGCCGAATGGCCAGGAGGAATACCACGGCACGTTGCTCGGCGCCGATGGCACGCCGGTGCCGGTGTACCGCGAAATTCAGCAGGTGGGCGCGGAGTTCGCGAAAGCCGGTGCGGTGCTGGCCGGCACCACGCCGCACGCCGAGGTCGCGGTCATCAACGATTTCGACAGCCGCTGGGCGATCAATTTCCAGCGCCATGCGGCCAACTTTGATCCGGTGGCCGAGCTGAAGGCGTTTTATCGTCCGCTGCGCGCGCAGGCACAGGTGGTGGATGTTGTCTCCGTGCATGCGTCGCTGAATGGCTACAAGCTGGTGATCGCACCCGCGCTCAACGTGCTGACCAACGCGGAAGCAGCGCAGTTGAAAGCCTACGTGGAGCAAGGCGGCCATCTCGTGCTGGGCCCGCGCAGCGGCATGAAGAACGCCGACAACGGCCTGCAGCCACAAGGTCAACCCGGCCCGCTGGCGAGTGTGCTGGGTGGGCGCGTCGCGCAGTTTTACGCGCTGGACAAGAGGGTACCCGTCGCTGGCTCAGCGGAGCAGGGCAGCGCCACGATCTGGGCCGAACAGCTGCAGGTCGAGTCGCCGCAGACTCAGGTGGTCCTGCGTTACGGCAAATCCAACGGCTGGCTGGACGATCAGCCGGCGGTACTGACCCGCCAACTGGGCAAGGGCAGCATCACCTATGTGGGTGCGTGGCTGGACGATGGCCTGCTCGATCGCCTCACCGCGTCATGGCTGCAGCAGGCCGACGTCCACCCGCCGCTGCCGGGTGCTCCTCAGGATGTGGAAGTCTGTGTGCGCGGCGATGCCCGACATCAGGTGGTGATCCTGATCAACCATGCTGCCGCAGCGCGCCGAGTGAATCTGCCATCGTCCATGTGGCCCGTGCTCGCCAACGGGGCTGCCAGCAACGAGGTGTCGCTGGAGCCGTATGGCATCGCGGTGCTGGACAGTCGCGATGCCGCCGCGAATCGCTGAAGATCATCGAGGCAGCACCTCGGAGAGACCCTGGTCTCTCCATCCGGATTCCGGTCGCCTTGAAGCCGAGTTCGATGGCGTGCGCGCATTGCTTGACTTGATCGCCTGGACCGATCGCTCCCCTGATGCTGATTCATCGTGACTGGCCGCCGGCGACATCGCCGCAATCATCGGGTTCGACGCCCGCCATCTTTTGAGGTCCCCATCATGTCATTGCGCAAACCACCTACGGCCAACCACAAAGCGAGCGGCTTGTCGTTGCGGGCGAAACTGAGCGCGCTGGGTGCGCTGTTGTTGATCGCTTCGATGGGGCACGCGAACACCACCACCGTGCCTTTGTGGTCGGGGACATCACCGCCTGATGGAGCGCGTCAACAGCAATTGCCGCTGCTCACAGCCTACATTCCTGTCTCCAATCCCACCGGCACCGCCGTCGTGATCTGCCCGGGTGGCGGCTATGCAGGCCTGGCGCTGGATTGGGAGGGCACCCTGGTCGCGCAATGGTTCAATCAGCAGCACGTGGCTGCCTTTGTGCTGCAGTACCGGCATGGTGTGGATCATGGCTATCCGCAGCCGATCGACGACGGACGGCGCGCGATGCGCTGGGTACGGAATCACGCCGATACTTACCATCTGGCCAAGGACCACATCGGCATCATGGGCTTCTCGGCAGGCGGCCACGTGGCCTCGACCGTGTCGACGCATTTTGGGCCGGGTACGGCGCTGGGCAAGGATGCCATCGCCAAAGTCTCGGCGCGACCGGACTTCACCATTCTCGCCTATCCGGTGGTGACGATGAAGAAGGATCTCACCGATATGGGGTCGCGTGAAAATCTGCTCGGGAAGCATCCGACCAGGGCGATGGTCGAGCTTCTCTCGAACGAGACGCAGGTCACTGACCAGACCCCGCCGGCTTTCATCTATACGACCGATGCGGACACTACCGTGCCACCGGAAAACAGTGTCAATTATTACCTGGCGTTGCATCGACATCACGTGCCAGCTGAATTGCATATCTTTCGCGAAGGCGGTCATGGCAGCGGACTTGGCCAACACGATCAGTTGCTGAGCATCTGGCCCACGCTGCTGGCGCGATGGATGGCCGGCATGGGGCTGATGGACTTAAAGCATATCCAGCCCCCACCGGCGATCTCGACCCGGCCGCAGGGATGATGAAACGGATGAGGAGAACGCCTTCCAGCGCCCACGAATCACTCACTGGCAAAAGGAAAGAGGGTGACTTGCTGGCCGGCGCGGTCCTGGTCAAGACCGAAAGGAAGCCTGGGTCGGCCTCGAAGCCAGGGCGAGCAGGGCTGCCGAGTAGTGACGACAAGACCAACAAGGACGGCCCGGAGGAACCATCGCCACGCACGTCGCTTCCGTACCGGACTGATCGAGAAAGCCGGCCAACGACAGACCGGGCTGAAACTGGACACGATTCATGGTCGTGAGCGTGACCATCTGCGATGGAGGCTGCCGCGTCACTCAAACCTGTCGCCCAGGCTGTAATTGCAGCTCAACTTCAGCGCCAATCGAAATATGAATAGCCTACGTACTCAGTTACTCGCAAAGATTGCCTTCACGGACAAAATCATGGCCCAAAACCCTGACAGCCTGAGCGGCCCTTCCGCCGTCTCTCCCGCCTGCCGTATGAACCGCCTGATCCTTTTCCTCCTGATGGCCCTCGTCTTCGCCTCCGCCGCGTCCCAGACCCTTGCGGCGGAACCGATGCATCTTGCCCACAATCCCATGATCTGGGCCGATGTGCCGGACATGTCCATGATTCGCGTTGGCGACACCTACTACATGAGCAGCACGACGATGCACATGAGTCCGGGAGTGCCGATCATGAAATCGAAGGACCTGGTGAATTGGCGTCTGGTCGGCTACGCCTACGACCGGCTGGTCGACAACGATGCCATGAATCTGGATAACGGACAAAACGCCTACGGCAAGGGATCCTGGGCCAGCAGCCTGCGTTTCCACAACGGCGTGTTCTATGCCTCGACGTTCTCCGCCACCACTGGACGCACCCACATCTACGCCACGCGCGATCCGGAGCGCGGCCCGTGGAAAGCGACGAGTTTCAAGCCCCCGCTGGGTGACCACAGCCTGTTTTTCGCCGACGACGGTCGCGTCTACATGGTTCACGGGAGCGGTCGCATCATGCTCACCGAGCTGCAACCCGATCTCTCCGGAATCAAGCCCGGAGGCGTGAACAAGGTCATCGTCGAAAACGTCAACGCCGTCTTCGGCGCCGACCAGGGCGGGCTCAAGGGCGAGGGCTCGCAGTTTTTCAAGATCAACGGCCGCTACTACCTCTTCAACATCGCCTCGCCCGGGAGCCGCTGGGCCCGTACCGTCATCATCAGCCGCGCCGACGCAATCGACGGTCCCTACGAGAGTCGCATCGCGCTCGATGATCGCGGTATCGCCCAGGGTGGCCTCATCGACACCCCGCAAGGCAAATGGTATGCCTATCTTTTCAAGGACAACGGCGCCGTCGGTCGCATCCCCTACCTCGTGCCCGTGACTTGGAAGGACGGCTGGCCCATTCTCGGCAAAAACGGCAAGGTGCCCATGACGCTCGACATCCCCGCCGGCGGACAAGGCGTCTCCGGCGTCTCAGGCATCGTCGCCTCCGACGAATTCAACCGCCGGCCCGGCGCACCGGACCTGCCCCTGGCTTGGCAATGGAATCACAATCCCGACAACAAGCTTTGGTCCGTCACGCAACGGCCCGGCTTTCTGCGTTTGACGACGGCCCGGATTGACGCTGATTTACCTTCGGCTAGGAATACCCTCACCCAGCGCACCTTTGGCCCTCGCAGTTCCGCCACCACCAGCATCGACGTGAGTGGCATGAAAGACGGCGACTATGCCGGCATCGCCGCCTTTCAGAAACGCTATGGTTTTGTTGGCGTAAAGATGAGCGGCGGCGCCAGATCGATCGTCATGGTGAGTGCCGACTCCGATCATCCCGAGGAAATCGCCTCCGTTCCCCTCTCTGGCAAAACCGTTCACCTGAAGGTCGAATGCGAATTTCAGCCTGCGCCGGAGGTCGCGCGCTTCTCCTACAGCCTCGACGGCAAATCCTGGACCCCCATCGGTCGTCCCTCGCGCCTTACCTATTCCTACCCAGCGCACTTCATGGGTTATCGCTTCGGCCTCTTTTTCTATTCGACCAGGACTGCCGGTGGCCGTGTGGACTTTGACTACTTCCGGGTCGGGCAAGGCAGGGATTCCCGTTGACCTTTTCCTTTAATCCGGGCGTGCTGCGGAGCCTGCATCGCGAGCGCCGCGGAGAACCTGCCCGGACGGTCCGCGCCAGAGGTCGCGCACGGTCAGCCAAATCGCCGTCAAGCGCGGCCGGTCCGTCATGTTTCAGACGACCGCGCCGGGTTCAACACCAAGAGCGGCCCGACTTGCAAGGCGTCGGGCCAACACCGAAACCTGCGACAAAAACGGAGGCGTCACGCGGGGTTTCTATTGACTGCGACGGGCTTGCCATACCGGGACACCGATATCGCGGTTTTTTTGCCGCTTGCTCTCCGGCACAGGCATCCAGTTCGCGTCTATCTGGTCGCCGGGATCCACACGGTTGTGCCTGCCGGCAGCGCCAATAATCAATGGGAGAGGACTCATGGTCACGTTTGACAGACGAAAATTTCTGGGGGCATCGATTGCATCGATCGCCGCAGCGCTTTCCACAGGCGCTTTTGCGCGCACTTTTGCGCGCACGTCCGGTCGCCCCAAGCTGGATGATCCGGACAAACCCAAGTCGGTGCTCGGCCGCTTCGAGCCGACGGTTGAGTCGCTGATGACATACCAGACCCCCGAGTGGTTCCGGGATGCCAAGTTCGGCATCTGGGCGCACTGGGGTCCGCAGGCGGTGCCGCGGCAAGGCGACTGGTACGCACGCTTCATGTACGTGCCAGGGCACCCCCACTACGACTATCACGTCAAGAACTACGGCCACCCTTCGGAGTTCGGGTACAAGGACCTCATTCCACTGTGGACTGCCGACAAGTTCGATCCCGATGCGCTGATGAAAAAATATGCCGCCGCCGGGGCGAAGTATTTCGTCTCGATGGGAGTTCATCACGACAATTTCGATCTGTGGAATTCGCGTCATCACCGCTGGAACGCCGCAGCGATGGGACCGAAGCGCGACATCGTCGGGGCATGGAAAAAGGCGGCCAGGCGGCGCGGTCTGCGCTTCGGTGTTTCCGAGCATCTCGGCGCCAGCTATTGCTGGTGGTATCCAAACCATCTCTACGACCAGTTCTGGCCGAAACTCGGGATTGGCTATGACGGTGCCGATCCACACTATCAAGACCTCTATCATGACAATCGTGACCAGCCATTCCGCAACACGCCGGGCAGCTGGTACACCAGCAATCACGACTACCAGCTGAAGTGGTACAAGCGGATTCGCGATCTCGTCGACAACTACCAGCCCGACCTGCTCTATTCCGACGGTGGTCTGCCATTCGGCGTGATCGGCCGCTCGCTGGTCGCCGATCTCTACAACAGCAGTATTGCTCGCAGCGGGAAGCTGGAAGCTGTCTACAATTGCAAGGATTCAGGGTCAGGCGAATTCCACAAGGAATGGGCGGTGCAGGACGTCGAGCGCGGCGTGCTCAAAGGCATCAATCCGTTGCCCTGGCAAACCGACACCTCGAACGCCGATTGGTTCTTCAACGAGAATTATGGCTACAAGACCACCGATGATGTGGTCACGATGCTGGCCGATATCGTCAGCAAGAACGGCAACCTGCTGCTCAACGTCGTGCTCCATGCCGACGGCAGCCTGCCGCCGGAGTCGGAGCAGTTGCTTGCCGACCTGACGGCGTGGATGGCGGTCAACGCGGACGCTATCCATGGCACGCGGCCGTGGAAGATCCACGGCGAAGGGCCGACCGAGGCTGCCGCGGGCATGTTCAAGGAAAAGGTCGCCTACACCGCACGGGACATCCGGTTCACGACCAAGGGCGATCGTCTTTTCGCCACTACGCTCGGCGAGCCGGCGGGTAACGTGGCCATTGCCTCGCTGGCAAAGGGCAATCCCTACGATGGAAGAGCAGTGCAACACGTCAGATTGCTCGGCCATCGCGGCGCGATGGCCTTTCGGCAGACCGGGCAGGCGCTGGTCATCGACGCACCCGCGACGCTGCCCACTCGTCACGCCAGCGTATTCGAAATCAGCTTCGCCTGAGCGTGCGCGCGACCGCACTACATCGACGATCACGCACCTCCGAAAGCGGATAACGACAGATGAATTTCAAAAGGCGTTCGACCGCCAAGCTGGTGAGCATTGCAGTGATGCTTGCACTCTGTGCCGGCTTCACGCCCGTTCGGCAGGCACAGGCGCAGAGTCCCATCGGTCATCCCGACTGGCCGGGCAAGGGGCAGTTGTTCGTTGGCACGTGTTACCAGCCGATCGATCGCAGCCCCGCGCAGATCGAGCACGATATCGCGATCATGAAGAAGGCGGGCTTCACCATGGTGCGCATGGGCGACCTGTCCTGGGATTCGTTCGAGCCGCGCGAAGGGCAGTTCGAATTCAAGTGGTTCGACAAGATACTGGCGCAAATGCACGTGGCAGGAATCAAGGTGATTCTCGACATTCCCGGTTTGCCTGCCCCGGTCTGGCTGCATCAGAACTATCCAGGCGTCGATATCGTCAACCAGGATGGTGTCCGGCTCCATCCGGCAACCCGCTATTGGGACGATATCAGCGATCCGGACTATCGGCGCCTTGTCCGGCAACTCGCCGTAAAAATGCTCGAGCGCTACGCGCACAATCCGGCCGTCGTGGCAGTTGGCTATGACAATGAAGTGGGCAGCTCGCCCATGTCGTATTCGGAAGGCGACCGCGGGCGGTTCGTTGCCTGGCTCAAGACGCGCTACCGGACGATCGCGGCGCTCAACAAGGCGTGGGCGACGCAGCGCTGGTCGCGTCGGATCAACGACTGGAGTCAGGTTTACCTGCCCTACGGAAATGGTCCTGGACCGAACGAACGAAACCTGGACCTGCATCGCTTCTGGTCTGACGTGACCATTGCCGATCTCGATGACCTCGACGACGTGCGCAAGCACTACGCACCCAATCTCCCAGCCGTATCGAACCTGTGGCCCAATGCGCCGGCCAAGGGCTTCAATTATCTGCGGTCATGGAATCACTATTCGACCTACGGCGCCGAAGGCTTCTATCCCGATCCCGACGATCCGTTGAGTGCCGCGTTCGAGGTCATGATGGTCAAGGCCGGGCATCAGACCCCGGTCTGGTTCAACGAATTCACCGCGGGCGGCGGAGGCGATTACGGTACGCCTGGCCGATCACGCATGTGGGCGTATTTCGGACTGGCCTATTATTCCCAGACGTTCCTGGCCTGGACATTCAATTCGCAGATCGGCGGCGAGGAGCAGTCACTGTTCGGCCTGCTCGACCATGATGGTCGACCATCATGGAAGGTCGGCGAGTTCACCCGGATTGCCGGTGAATTCAAGAAGCTCCAGACGATGGGCTTTCCGCGCCATCGCCAGCCCCAGGTCGCTATCGAAGATTCCTATGAGACGGAGTGGTTGACCAATCCGCCGCCTGGGCCGAACACGATCAAGCAATATGTCACCGACAACTACAGCGACCAGCTCAAGGCCGCCTTTGCCCCATTTTTCAGGGACAACATCGACACCGCCGTGATCGATATCGCCCACGATCCCATCGACCATTACAAGCTCGTGCTGCTGCCAGCCACGTACATGATGGACAAGCCAACGGCGGAGGCGATCCGACGCTATGTCGCCGATGGCGGTACCGTGATCATGACCGGCTACTCAGCCAAGGTTGACGAGACCGGCAAGTGGTTCGAAACGCCACTGCCTGGGCGCTTGGCCGACGTTTTCGGGCTGCGTACCGATCAGTTCTATCGTTCGAAGCAACCACTCAGGATCAGCTTCGACGGCCAGGAGGTGACCGGCGCCGGCGGCTATTACGAGGTGCTTGAGCCGAGCACGGCAAAGGTACTGGCAAGCTTTGAAAACACGCCTCGGAAGAGTCCGGCGATCACCCTCAACCATTTCGGCAAGGGCGAGGCGATCTATCTCGCGACGGCGTCTCAAGCGGCGTTCATCGAGCCGCTGGTCCGATCGCTTTATGCCAAGCTTGATATACAGCGCGGACCTGATACGCCAAGGGGCGTCGTTGCCCGCGTGGTCGATGGGCGCACCCTGTACGTGAATACCAGGGACACGCCAGTCACCGTCTCCTTTGCCGGTACCAAGCGTGACGTCCTGACAGACAATTCGCACGACGGCAGGTTGGAAGTGCAAGGCTTTGGCGTCGCCTTGCTTAAGTAAGAAGACGAGAGCCTCTTGCCGCGTGAGTCTGGCCCGAGCCGACTAGGTGTCTGGCACAAGCCGACACCAGAATGTCTGGTGGAACCGACGAGCGGGGCACACACTTCTGCTGGATCCGAGCCATGATCATTTACTGTCTGAAGCAAGCCGACGATGGGTTATGGGCCGTGTGTCGCATGAGAGCAACAATGTTCCAGGGACTTCAGCTCGGTCCAGCGATGAAGTTCGCTCGTGAAGTTGCTCGCGAAGAGCATTTGAGAGTTGGGGAACCGACCTTCGTGGATCTAGAAGAGGCCGTATTGGGAGGCCGATCGATTCAGGCTCAGCTGGTCAGTTGCTTTCGCACACCAAAGATCGGTGCACCCTCGCTAACTGCAGGGAAGACACCATGAACATGATTGCCCAGCCTGAGCGGGTAGACAAACTGCTGACCGGCTTCGATGCGCCGCCATGCACGTATCTCTACATCGACAAGTCGATGCAGGATCATGGGCTGTTTCAGGCGATCTGCCGGACCAATCGGCTTGACGGCGCGGACAAGGACTTCGGCTACATCGTCGACTACAAGGACCTGTTCAAGAAGCTGGTGAACGAGCAGGGTATCGCGAGCATCTGAGGCAGGCTGTGCCGCCGCTGCTTGCCAAGTGGGAGCCACTTTTGGGAGTGCGGGTCGCGCGTTTCTATGTGCAACGCATGAAGACGAAGTGGGGCAGTTGCAATGCTGGTGCACGCCACATCCGGTTGAATACCGAGCTCGCCAAAAAGCCGCCGGAATGTCTCGAATACATCGTTGTCCACGAACTCTTGCACCTGCGCGAACCAACCCATAACGAACGTTTCGTGGCCTTGATGACCCGGCTGATGCCCAATTGGCGTGACTGCCGGGACGCACTGAATCGTTTGCCGGTCAGGAACGAGCATTGGCTCTATTAGTTGTTCTCGCGAAATCAGGAGGGCCTTTGTCGCAATCTGCCCTTTCCTGAAACCTCAAGGACGGTTTTTCCTGTCTTGTGCACGGGTGGGTGATGCGTTCTGTGCCTTCGGCACCCGAAAAGGGCATCAATGAGTAAGGTTCACCCTTTCTCGTGTGGTCGGCTTTGGCGGTCGGCTACAATGAACGGGCGCGATGGAATGCAGGGCATCTCCTCGATGTGCCTCGAACGGAACTTTTTGAGCAACTCGCGTTAGAACTTCAGCAGCCGAAAGGCTCGGCGGCATCGATCAGGATGCAATTTTTCTCTCTCTCTCTCGTTTCCTGCCGCCACCCCATCCATTTGCGCGCAGACATCCGCCATGCACATCTTCAAAGCCTTCACCCTCGAAGCCGCCCATCGCCTTCCCAACGTGCCGCCTGGCCACAAGTGCGCGCGTCTGCACGGCCATTCCTTCCGCGTCGAGATCCACGTGGCCGGCGAACCTGATCCGCAGCTCGGCTGGGTGATGGACTTTGCCGATCTGAAGACGGCGTTTCAGCCGCTTTATGACCAGCTCGACCATCACTACCTCAATGACATCGAGGGGCTGGAGAATCCGACCAGCGAGATGCTGGCGCGGTGGATCTGGCAGCGGCTGGAGCCGCGTCTGGCGGGGCTGGACAAGGTGGTGGTGCATGAGACTTGCACGTCCGGGGCCAGCTGCAGCCGGGCGAATTTGTGACGCGTTGCGTTAGAATCATGATCGATGTAAATATTCGTTTTAACTGAATATTTGTTGACTGGTCTGGCCATCTCTCAAATTTCATGTTGCGTTGCAGCAGAAAGCTTGCTAAGGTAGCACCCACTACCCCAGACCTCGACGAGGGCAATGCCATGAATCAGCAGATCAACAACCAGCTTTTCGCTTTCACCAAGCAGTTCACCGACAGCGCTTTCAAGGCGCACTCGCTGGCCCTGAAGGGTCTGGAGAAGGTCGCCGAGCTGCAGCTCAAGGCGCTCGAGCAGCAGACCAAGGTGTCGGCCGAGTTCGTCGCCGAGGTGATGGAGACCCGTGACGTGAACGGCCTGCGTGGCCTGTGGGAGAAGGGCAGCAGCCTGAGCCGCGAGAATGCCGAGCATGCCGTGGCGGTGTCGCAGGAAGTGCTGGCGATCACCCAGAAGACTGCCGAGTCGCTGAACGCACTGGTGCAGGAGCAGCGCCAGGCGGCCAATGACGCGGTCACCGCGCCGGTTGCCGCTGCCGCCAAGAAGGCGTCCGCCAAGTAATCCAGCCAGTTGCTGGCCGTTTGATGCAAGACGACGGGGCCGAACACGATGTTCGGCCCCGTTCGCATGTGCGGGCGCAAGATCATGCGATGATGTCGGGCTGGGTGCGCCCCGCGAGACGTCGATTTTGCCAACGCGGCGCGAAATGCCGCAGGTGCGGCGGCTTGTCCGCGCAATTGGCGCACTGATATACTTTTACGGATTGGATCGTGGCGGGTGACTGAAACGGTGCCGCCTGCTGCAGGCCGCGCGGAGACGTCACTTGCTCAACAACCTGGCCTCGGGTCGGCGCCTCGCCTTGCGCATCGTGTTGCTGCAGTTCGCTGTAGCCGTGCTGGCGGGTCTCCTCTTCCTTGCGCTGGGGCGTCGTGAAGCGGTGTCGGCCGCGGCGGGCGCGGTGTTGGTGGCGCTGGGTACCGCGGCGATGTCGGCGCGGATGTTCAGCAACATTGGCGGCGCAGGCCTGGCGCTGGGGCGGCTGCTGACGGGCATGTTCCTGAAATGGATCGTGATCGTCGGAGGGCTGGTCATGATCCTGTTCCAATTCAAATTGCCGCCACTGGCCGCCGTCACGGGGTTGGTGGCTGCCTACGCGGTCTATCTGCTGGCGTTCAGATTCAAGGGTTGACACATGGCAAGCGAGCCGGGCGGGCTTACCGAATACATCCAGCACCACCTGACCCATCTCACGCCGCATGTGAGCAAGGGCGGTTTCTGGGCGGTGCACATCGACTCGGTCACCGTGTCGCTCGCGCTCGGCGTGCTGTTCTGCCTGTGGTTCTGGCTGCATGCGCGCAAGGCAACGGCTGGCGTGCCGGGCAAGGGGCAGGCGTTCGTCGAGATCATCCTCGAGTTCGTCGACGGCCAGGTCAAGGACGTGTTCCATGGTGACCGCCGCATCCTGGGTCCGCTGGCGCTGACCGTGTTCATCTGGGTATTCCTGATGAACGCGATGGACCTGCTGCCGGTCGACCTGCTGCCGTATATCACCGAGAAATTCGGCATCGGCCACTTCCGCGCCGTGCCCACCGCCGACATCAACATGACGTTTGCGATGTCGCTGACGGTATTCGTGCTGATCATCTTCTACAGCTTCAAGGCCAAGGGCTTTGGCGGCTACATGCATGAGTTGTTCACCGCGCCGTTCGGCAAGCATCCGGCGCTGTGGATTCCGAACTTCCTGCTCAACGTGGTCGAGCTGCTGTCCAAGCCGGTGAGCCTGGCGATGCGACTGTTCGGCAACATGTACGCGGGCGAGCTGGTGTTCATGCTGATCGCCGGCCTGTTCAGCGCCGGTGCCGGGCTGGCCGGCTGGGCGCTGTACGGCGCCGGCATCATCGGTTACACGGTGTGGGGCATCTTCCACATCCTGATCATTTCGATCCAGGCATTCATCTTCATGGTGCTGACGATCGTGTACATCTCGATGGCGCACGATCACCACTGATTGGCTGCTCTCGAACCCTTCGTTTCAACCGTTTTGCTTTCCCAAGTTTGAATTTCTCAGGAGACCGTCGTGGAACTCATCGCTCACATTGCTCAAGTGCAGTCCTTCACCGCCATCGCGCTTGGCCTGATCATCGGCCTCGGCGCGCTTGGTGCCTGTATCGGTATCGGCGTCATGGGCTCGAAGTTCCTCGAAGCCGCTGCGCGTCAGCCGGAGCTGGTGCCGCTGCTGCAGGGCCGCATGTTCCTGCTCGCCGGCCTGATCGACGCCGCGTTCCTGATCGGCGTGGCGCTGGCGATGTACTTCGCCGTGGCCAACCCGCTGCTGTCCAAGCTGGCCGGCGCGTAAGCCTCGTGGCGGCGCCGCGGCGCCGCCGGTTCGACCCGGGTGTCTTGACGCCCGGGTTCGGTTCAACCCGTATTTGCAGGTAACGCAGCGATGGATTTCAACGCGACCTTGATTGGCGAAATGCTTTCGTTCGCCATCCTGATCTGGTTCTGTGTGCACTTCATCTGGCCGCATCTCAACAAGGCCATCGAAGAGCGCCAGATCAAGATCGCCGAAGGCCTGAATGCGGCCGAGCGCGCGCATGCCGAGCTGAAGGACGCCGACTCCAAGGTGGCGGCCGAGATCAAGCAGGCGCGCTTGCAGGCCTCGGAGATCATCGACAAGGCCCAGCAGCAGGCCAACCAGATCATCGAAAAGGCCCGTGGCGAAGCGGTGCACGAGATCAACCGGCTGAAGGCTTCGGCGCAGGACGACATCGCCTCGATGGCGCAGCGCGCGCGCGACCAGCTGCGCGAGCAGGTCGGTGCGCTGGCGGTGCAGGGTGCCAGCAAGATCGTGCAGCGCGAGGTCGATGCCTCGACGCACAAGGCCTTGCTCGACCAGCTTGCGGCAGGCCTTTGATCGATGGCCCAGGCAATCACCCTCGCCCGTCCCTATGCCCGCGCCGCGTTCGAAGTGGCGCACGCCGCCGGTTCGCTGGATGCGTGGTCGCAGGCGCTGGCGTTTGCCGGCGCGGTCGCGGCCGATCCGCGCGTAGCCGGCCTCGGCAATGATCCGCGGGTGATCCCGGCGCAACTGGTCGCGCTGCACCTGCCCGCGGGTGTCGCGAAGGATGCGCCGTTCGGGCAGTTCCTCGCCGAGATGGCCGAACAGCGTCGGCTGGCTCTGCTGCCGGAAGTGGCCGAGCTGTACGAGACGTTCAAGCGCGAGTCCGAATCGCAACTGCTGGTCAAGGTGACCAGCGCGATGGCGATCGATGCGGCGCAGGCCGAGCAGCTCAAGGCCTCGCTGAAGCGCCGCTTCAAGCGCGAGATCGAACTGGAAACCCGGGTCGACGCCTCGCTGCTGGCTGGCGCGGTGATCGATACCGGCAGCGAAGTGATCGACGGTTCCGCCCGCGGGCGCCTGGCCAAGCTGGCCGGCGCGCTGGGAAATTAAAAGCAGATGAAAAGTGGAGAGAACTGAGAAACGAGTGGGTTGCAACGATCACGCCGCCGCTCTTGCTCACCGCTCACTCCTCGCCAGTAGTTTCACGCGAAGTCCATTTCGCGGAGAGCAAACCCCGGCATCCATGCCGGACTCTCAAAGAAAGCATCGCGTTTACAAAATTTCAGGATAACGACCCATGTCCAGCACCACTTTGAATCCGTCCGAGATCAGCGAACTGATCAAGAGCCGCATCGAGCAGTTCAAGCTCGGCGCCGAGGCACGCAACGAAGGCACGATCATCAGCGTGTCCGATGGCATCGTGCGCATCCACGGCCTGGCCGACGCGATGCAGGGCGAAATGATCGAGCTGCCGGGCAACGCGTTTGCGCTGGCGCTGAACCTGGAGCGTGACTCGGTCGGCGCCGTGGTGCTGGGCGAGTACCAGCACCTGCGCGAAGGCGATACCGCCAAGACCACCGGGCGCATCCTCGAAGTGCCGATCGGTCCGGAGCTGCTCGGCCGCGTGGTCGACGCGCTGGGCAACCCGATCGACGGCAAGGGTCCGCTCAACGCCAAGCTCACCGCGCCGGTCGAGAAGGTTGCGCCGGGCGTGATCTGGCGCAAGTCGGTCGATCAGCCGCTGCAGACCGGCTACAAGTCGGTCGACGCGATGATTCCGGTCGGCCGTGGCCAGCGCGAGCTGATCATCGGCGACCGTCAGACCGGCAAGACCGCGCTGGCGATCGACGCGATCATCGCCCAGCGCGATTCGGGCATCAAATGCATCTACGTGGCGATCGGCCAGAAGCGTTCGTCGATCGCCAACGTGGTGCGCAAGCTGGAAGAGAACGGCGCGCTGGCCAACACCATCGTGGTGGTCGCCTCGGCCTCCGAGTCGGCCGCGCTGCAGTACGTGGCGCCGTACTCTGGCTGCGCGATGGGCGAGTATTTCCGCGATCGCGGCCAGGATGCGCTGATCATTTACGACGATCTGTCCAAGCAGGCCGTGGCGTATCGCCAGATTTCGCTGCTGCTGAAGCGCCCGCCGGGCCGCGAGGCATATCCGGGCGACGTGTTCTATCTCCACTCGCGTCTGCTCGAGCGTGCGTCGCGCGTGTCCGAGGCCTACGTCGAGAAGTTCACCCACGGCGAAGTGAAGGGCAAGACCGGTTCGCTGACCGCGCTGCCGATCATCGAGACCCAGGGCGGCGACGTGTCCGCGTTCGTGCCGACCAACGTCATCTCGATCACCGACGGCCAGATCTTCCTGGAGACCGACCTGTTCAACGCCGGCATCCGCCCGGCCGTGAACGCCGGTATCTCGGTATCGCGCGTAGGTGGTTCGGCGCAGACCAAGATCGTGAAGAAGCTTTCCGGCGGCGTGAAGCTGGCGCTGGCACAGTTCCGTGAACTGGCCGCGTTCGCGCAGTTCGCCTCGGACCTGGACCCGGCCACGCGCGCCCAGCTGGATCGCGGCCAGCGCGTCACCGAGCTGATGAAGCAGTCGCAGTATTCGCCGCTGTCGATCGCCGAGCTGGCGCTGTCGGTGTACGCCGCCGAGAAGGGCTACCTCGACGACCTGCCGGTGAACAAGGTGCTGCCGTTCGAGAAGGGCCTGCATGCCTTCATGCATCAGAACCACGAAGAACTGATGAAGAAGATCGTGGCCACCGGCAACTGGGACAACGACATCGAAGCCACCTTCAAGGCGTCGCTGGACGAGTACAAGAAGACCGGTAGTTGGTAAGGCAGGGAATAGAGATACGGGATTGGGGATTCGGAAGAGCTTGAAGTCGCGGCTTTTACGAATCTCGAATCCCCAATCCCGAATCCCACGAGTGAGCATAGCGAGCGAGTAGCGAATGGCCAGCGGACGCGAAATCAAAACCAAGATCAAGAGCACGCAGAACATGCGCAAGGTCACGCGCGCGCTCGAAATGGTCTCGGCGGCCAAGATCCGCCGCGCGCAGGACCTGATGAAGGCCTCGCGTCCGTATGCCCGCCTGATGCGCAAGGTGATCGCGCACGTGGCGCAGGCCAGCACCGAGTTCAGTCATCCGTTCCTGAGCGAGCGCGAGCAGGTGGCGCGGGTCGGCTACATCGTGGTGTCAACCGACCGCGGCTTGTGCGGCGGCCTCAACTCCAACATGTTCCGTCGCCTGCTGCCGGCGATCGCCGAGTGGCAGAAGCAGGGCGTGCAGGTGGACGTGGTGGCGATCGGCCAGAAGGCGATCTCGTTCTTCCGCCGCATCAAGGGCGTCAACCTGGTCGGTAGCGTCAGCCATCTCGGCGAAAAGCCGAAGCTGGAGCAGCTGGTCGGCGTGATCAAGGTGATGATGGACGCCTATACGGCCAATGCGCTGGATCGCGTGTTCCTGGCTTACAGCGACTTCGTCAACACGATGACGCAGAAGCCGACCATCGACGCGCTGCTGCCGCTGCCGCTGGTAGCGGCCGAGATGGAAGCGCACCAGGCGGCGGGCGAATCGGCCTACGCCGGCGTGAAGCTGGAGGTCGGACACGACTGGGACTACCTCTACGAGCCGGATGCACAGACCGTGATCGAACACGTGCTGGGCCGCTATATCGAATCGGTGGTGTACCAGGCCACGCTGGAGAACCTGGCCAGCGAGCACGCCGCCCGCATGGTCGCGATGAAGGCCGCGTCGGACAACGCGAACAAGGTGATCGACACGCTGACGCTGACCTACAACAAGGCGCGCCAGGCGGCGATCACCCAGGAAATTTCCGAGATCGTGGGAGGAGCGGCCGCGGTGTAACCGCGGCAGCTTTTGAAAAATTCATGGCGACGCGCAGCGGCGCCGCAACACAACCTAAAGAGATTCATCCGGAGCTATCAGCATGAGCCAGGGCAAAGTTGTTCAGATCATCGGTGCGGTCGTCGACGTGGAGTTTGCGCGTGACCAGGTGCCGCAGGTGTACGACGCACTCAAGATCGACGGCACCGACATCACGCTGGAAGTGCAGCAGCAGCTCGGCGACGGCATCGTGCGCGCGATCGCGCTCGGTTCCACCGAAGGCCTGAAGCGCGGCCTCGAGGCGCGCAACACCGGCGAGGGCATCAAGGTGCCGGTGGGCAAGGCCACCTTGGGCCGGATCATGGACGTGCTCGGCAACCCGATCGACGAGGTCGGCCCGATCGACGCCAAGGATCACTGGGTGATCCACCGCGAGGCACCGAGCTACGACGAGCAGGCCGCGTCCAACGACCTGCTGGAAACCGGCATCAAGGTGATCGACCTGGTGTGCCCGTTCGCCAAGGGCGGCAAGGTCGGCCTGTTCGGCGGCGCCGGCGTGGGCAAGACGGTGAACATGCTGGAACTGATCAACAACATCGCCACCCAGCACGCCGGCCTGTCGGTGTTCGCCGGCGTGGGCGAGCGCACCCGCGAAGGCAACGACTTCTATCACGAGATGCAGGACGCGGGCGTGGTGAAGATCGACAACCTGCCCGAGTCCAAGGTGGCGATGGTCTACGGCCAGATGAACGAGCCGCCGGGCAACCGCCTGCGCGTGGCGCTGACCGGCCTGACCATGGCCGAGTACTTCCGCGACGAGAAGGACGAGAGCGGCAAGGGCAAGGACGTGCTGTTCTTCGTCGACAACATCTACCGCTACACGCTGGCCGGCACCGAAGTGTCCGCGCTGCTCGGCCGCATGCCGTCGGCGGTGGGCTACCAGCCGACCCTGGCCGAGGAAATGGGCGTGCTACAGGAGCGCATCACCTCGACCAAGACCGGCTCGATCACCTCGATCCAGGCGGTCTACGTGCCCGCGGATGACTTGACCGATCCGTCGCCGGCGACCACCTTCGCGCATCTGGATTCCACCGTGACGCTGTCGCGCGACATCGCCTCGCGCGGCATCTACCCGGCGGTGGATCCGCTCGATTCGACCAGCCGCCAGCTCGACCCGAACGTGGTCGGCGCCGAGCATTACGACGTGGCCCGTCGCGTGCAGGGCACCTTGCAGCGTTACAAGGAGCTGAAGGACATCATCGCGATCCTGGGCATGGACGAGTTGTCCGAGGAAGACAAGCAGGCGGTGTACCGCGCGCGCAAATGCGAGCGCTTCTTCTCGCAGCCGTTCCACGTGGCCGAGGTGTTCACCGGCGCGCCGGGCAAGTACGTGTCGCTGGCCGAAACCATCCGCGGCTTCAAGATGATCGTCGACGGCGACGTGGACCACCTGCCGGAGCAGGCGTTCTACATGGTCGGCGGCATCGACGAAGCGATCAAGAAAGCCGAAGAGATGGGTGCGAAGAAAGCGGCGTAAGCCGCCACCTTCCGGGATTCGGGAGACGGGATTCGGGATTCGAAAGAATTGCGACCTGCGGCTTTTGCGAATCCCGAATCCCGAATCCCGAATCCCGTCGAGCAAAGCGAGACAAAAGAAATGACCCCAACCATCCGCGTCGACATCGTCAGTGCCGAAGCCGAGATCTTCTCCGGCGACGCGACCATGGTCGTGGCGACCGGCGAGCTGGGCGAGCTGGGCATCACGCCGCGCCATGCGCCATTGATCACGCGCCTGAAGCCCGGTCACGTCGACGTGCTGCTGGAGAACGGTGACCGCCAGCAGTTCTACGTGTCCGGTGGCATCCTCGAAGTGCAGCCGCAGGTGGTCACCGTGCTGGCCGATACCGCGGCGCGTGCGGCCGACCTCGACGAGGCCTCGGCGCAGCGCGCCATGAAGGAGGCGCAGGATGCGCTGGCCAACCGCAGCGATGCGATCGAGATCGCCGAAGCGCAGACCAAGCTGACCGAGGCCATGGCCCAGTTGCAGGCGCTGGAGCGGCTGCGCAAGAACCTCAAGCACTGAGCGGGATCCGGCAACAAGGCCGGATCATCGGCGCCTCGGGACCACGCAGCCGCTTTTGCAGCCCGGAAGATTTCTGCGGCCCACGCTCCTAGAGCTTTTCCGGGCCGCGCCGCAACCAGTCGTCGATCAGCGCCTTGTCGTAACGCAAGGGGTCGGTATCGGTCGGCATCGCCACGCCGCTCTGCAGGTAGCCGAGGTTGCGCAACTTGCGTGACCCCTCGCGCAGCACCTTGCCATTGCCGTCGACGAGCTGGAACGTCAGGTCGATGCGCGGCGGATAGACATCCTTCATGAAACGCACGTACCTGAAGTTCGGCCCGTGCCAGGGCTCGTAGCCGCCGGCGAGCTTGATGTCGGTGATGCTGACTTCAAGCCGGTCGTCCGGTGGCAGCATCCGCATTGCCCGCTTGATCAGGTGGCTCTTCAGCGACTTCAGGTAGTCGGCGTCGTTGTAGCTGTCCTGCTGGCCGAACTCGCGTGCCTCGCTGAATTTCTCCGGATTGACATAGGTCACCGTCACTCTGGCCTCCGCCGCGGGCGTCGCCGCGGCCGGCGACTGTGCGGCGGCCGGCGCTGCGGCCAGGGCTGGTCCAACGCCCACCGCAATCACGGCAAGGGCGACGATGCCGCGCAGGTTCAATCCCGTCATGCGTTTCATGATCCACCTCAGTCTCGTTGCTGCCGCCGACGCACAGCCTGGCACGACTTGCGTTGCGGTTTCGTGTGCGTTTGGTAGCGCCTTGCGCCCGGTGCAGGCCTGCGCCAGCATCAAAGCCTCGATCTGCCGGAGCGACATTGATGGCGGTACGGCATGCCCGTTTGGGGCATCTGTGTTGCGCGCCCCTGCTGCTGGCTGGTTGCGCCGCGGCGGGGCTGCGGACGCCAGCGGCCATCGCGACGAGCGCTGGCGGCCATCCGTCGAAGCCGGTCGCGATGCAACACTACGTGTTGCCGATGGGCGATATTTCCAGCGGTGGAACCGCCATCGTGCGCCATTCGCCGGTGTATCCGGCGGCCCTGCTGGCGGCGTGTCCGGCCCTGGTCCGGGTGCGT
The DNA here is from genome assembly GCF_002001085.1 of Rhodanobacter sp. B05. Lineage (GTDB taxonomy): Bacteria > Pseudomonadota > Gammaproteobacteria > Xanthomonadales > Rhodanobacteraceae > Rhodanobacter. The sequence goes on along the minus strand of NZ_MUNU01000010.1, from coordinate 117,976 downwards.
GCCCGGGTGAGCGTCGACGGCGCCGGGCGCGTCCGCGAAGTGCGCAGCATGGTCGTCGACGATGCCGCGGCGACGGCACGCTGGCAGCCGTTCTTGCTTGCCGTCCGGGTAGCGGTGATGACATGGCGCTTCAACCCCTTGCAGGTGACTCACTGGGCGGCCGATATCGATGGGAACAGCCATGTGGTGGACAGCGCGGACGAGCCCTTCGACCGGTTCTATGTATTCCGGTTCGCCTGCCACGCCGGCAAGCCGGTGGTGAGCGTGGAGCCGGTCGGCACCGCGCCAGGTTCGTAGCCGGCTCGCCTGGGGCGGCGGCACAACCAGAACCAGGCGAAGAGGATCAGTTCGCCACCCACATCCCGATCAGCGGGCGCATCGACGACAGGCAACCGGGCGTCTTTCAAGGTGATTCTCCGTGAGCGGCGCAATGCCTCGATCAGGGCCTGTGCGTCGCGGCGGCGGCAGTGGAAGTCGACTGCCGGGCGCTGCTGATCCCGGGCGCACGATGTATCCTCGACGGGGTTTGATTGAACGACAAACGGGGTCGAGATGGACGATGCTCAGCTGCATGTGATCGTGCTGGCCGCCGGTGCCGGCACGCGGATGAAATCGAATCGCGCCAAGGTGCTGATGCCGCTGGCCGGCAAGCCCTTGCTGGCGCATGTGATCGCCACCGCGCGGACCTTGCAGCCGGCCGCCATCCACATCGTCTACGGCCACTGCGGCGAGCAGGTGCGGGCGGCGTTTGCGGACCAGGCCGACCCCGGATCAAGTCCGGGGCAGGCTCTGCGCTGGGTGCTGCAGGCCGAGCGGCTGGGCACGGGCCATGCAGTGGAGCAGGCGCTGGCCGAGGTGCCTCGTGTGGCGCGAGTGCTGGTGCTGTATGGCGACGTGCCGTTGACCCGCGTCGACACCCTGCAGCAGCTGCTGGAAGCGGAGGGCAAGTTCAGCCTGCTGACCACGCGGCTGGCCGACCCGCAGGGTTACGGCCGCGTGCTGTGCGACGGCAATGGCCGCGTGCGCGAGGTGGTCGAGGAGAAGGACGCCGACTCCGGCCAGCGCGCGGTGAACCTGGTCAACACCGGCATCCTGGTCGCCGAGGCGCTGGCCTTGCGTAGCTGGATCAAGCAGCTCAATCGGAACAATGCGCAAGGCGAGTATTACCTCACCGACGTGTTCCGGATGGCTGCCGAAGAGGGTCGTGGCGCGCTCAGCGTCGAGTGCGCCGATCCGGTCGAAGCGGCCGGCGCCAACGACCCCGTGCAACTGGCGGAACTGGAGGCCGCGTTCCGTCGTCGCGCTGCGCACGCCCTGCTGCGCGACGGCGTGCGCATGGCCGACCCCGCGCGGGTCGACGTGCGTGGCACGGTCGAGGCCGGCCGCGATGTCGAACTGGACGTCGACGTGATCCTGGAAGGCCATGTGGTACTCGGCGACGACGTGCGCATCGGTGCGTTCACGCGACTGAAAAACGTGCGACTGGCCGCCGGTACCGTGCTGCACTCGCACTGCGATCTCGATGGCGTCGTCACCCACGGGCCCTGCACGATCGGCCCGTTCGCGCGGCTGCGCCCCGGCACCGAACTCGACAGCGGCGTGCACGTGGGCAATTTCGTCGAAACCAAGAAGACCCGCATCGGCGAGAACAGCAAGGCGAACCACCTCAGCTACCTCGGCGACACCGTGATCGGCCGCGGCGTCAACGTCGGCGCCGGCACCATCACCTGCAACTACGACGGCGTGAACAAGTTCGTCACCCGCATCGATGACGGCGCCTTCATCGGCTCGAATACCGCCCTGGTGGCACCGGTGACGATCGGCGCGCAGGCCACCATCGGCGCCGGCTCGGTGATCACCCACGATGCGCCGGAAGGGCAGCTGACGGTCGCGCGCGGCCGGCAGCAGACGTTCGAGGGCTGGAAGCGGCCGGTGAAGAAGCCGCTATAGTCGGGCCGCGTGCCACGGCTTCGCGGCCGTTGGCACCAATCCTTTCCGGGACACGATTTCCAAGCGAAAACACAGGGGGAGTGGCACGGATGCGCATGAAGCCATCGTGGCATGTTTTCGGGGGTCTGCTTGTCGCTGTCGCCTTGCAGGGCTGCGCTGGCACAGCCCAGGTGCTCAGCGCCGCCGACCGGCAGTCACTGCAATCGTTGCCGCTGTTTGCTCGCGATGGCACGCCGCGTCTCAGCCTCGAGCTGTCGTGCCTGGGTGAATTTGTTTCGTGCAACACGATCCGCCACGGCTTCGAGCACTGGGCCGGCGATCGGCATATCCACATGCGGATGGTGGAGTCGCTGGATGCGCCGCCGCCGGATCGACAGGCCACTACGCCGTATCGGCTGGCCGTCAGCATCACGCCGCTGGTGGTGTCCAGTTACAACAAGGTCTACGTGAAAGGGGACAATCTTTCCGGCGGCTACACGCCGCCCAAGGTCAGCTATCGCGCCAGCCTGTACGTGTTCGATGCGGCAACCGGCCAACAGCTGCGCAACCTGTCCCTGCACGACGAGCGCGTGGCTGCTTACAAAGTCGATGCGAATATCTACCTTCGCGCCGAGGTCAAAGCCTTCATCGCTGGCGTGGATCCCTCGTATCGATCGCAGTAAGCGGGATGCGGGTTGGCGCAGCTGCAGATCGGCGATCTACTTGCTGCGCTGATCGACGAAGGACGTCATCTACGCGTAGCGCCAACCATCGATCTCCACCAGCAGCTCGCTGCGGCAGATAATGAAAGTGGGCAGAAGTAGATTTTTCCGCATCTGTGTTTCGCTCTATTGGCAGTGATGCATTCACGCACAGTCCGGTTCGCCAGGAATCTGCCGAGGCTAGCGCACCCAGGATTCGTGGCCGTACACGATGCGCCAGCCATCTGCGAATTTCCGCCAGATGCTGGTGACCGTAAAGGTTCCGACCGCCGGCTTCCCGTCAGGACCGGTCCGCCGCGAGGACAGGGTCGCGGTGGTCACCCATGCATCGGGCGCAAGTTGCAAGAACTCGGTCGCGGTAGTCGGCCTGTAAACCACGTCGGATTTGCCGCCGCGCCACCACTTCAACTGCTGCGCATACAATGCATCCCAGCCATGGATGACCCTGCCGTTGAACGCGAAAGCCAATTCCGGGCCGTGTTGGAAGGCCGCCATGAAACGCTTGGCGTCATGTGCTTTCGCTGCGCGCCCCATGTTGGCCTCGACAGCTTCGATCTGCTGCTGCGCCGACAACGATGCGGATTGCGCGCAAGCGATGCCCGCGAAAAGGCCCATGCAAAGCATCACAACCACCAGGCAAAACCGTTTCATGCGAGTTCTCCTCGATTCGAGCCTCAGGGCTCGCGCGAGGCGGCATAAGCCGCCACCGCGATCATGTCGCGCAAGCTCAGGTGCAACGCTTCCCGCTGCATCGGCGCGGCACCGGCATTGCTACGGCCGCCAGTCTGAAACAGGATTAGCTCACGGACGATATAGGTCGGCGACCGGCCCGCGAGCGGCGGGATATTGCCGACGCCTCGCAGATCGGCGCCGTGGCAGGATTCGCAGGCTTGCGCGGCGCCGATACCTTTCGCCGCGATCACCGCGCCGCGCGCGATGCTGCCGGGCGGCACGTACGCGATGAACCCGAAGCGCGTATCGCGCAATTCGGTGCGTTCCATGTCGGTAGAGGTTTCGATGATGCGCTCGCCGATCGGCTCGCGTGCGCCCCCGGCATCTGCCGCCAGCATCCAGTGCGCGATGTGCGTCTTCGGCACCGTCGGGGATTCGATCACCCGCGTCCACGGTTTGAACTCGAGCTTCGAGAAATAGGCCGCGGCGAGTCGGAGATCGACGTCGCCGACGTTGCGTGCCTCGGCTGGCATGAATTTCGCCGTGGCCGCCCGCCCGCTGGCGCGCTCGCCGCTGCGAAACGCCTTGACCTGCTCGATGATGTAAGCAGCGGGCAAGCCCGCAAGCGCCGCATTCTCGGGACGGCCTTGCCCGTTCGGCAGATGGCAATACGCGCAGGCCCACGCCGGCTTGCGGCCGCGGGCCACGATGCGCGGCATCGGCGGATGATCCTGCGGGAACCAGTCGGGTGCACCGAACATGGCGTCGTACTGCGCCAGCGTGTAGCTGCGCGTGCTGCCCGGCACATGCAGCGGTTTGTGCATATCCGGCGGCGGCGTGTTCGGGTCGGGCGGCGGATTGAGCGGAAACGCCCAGGTCATCGCGGTGCGGATTTCGGCATTCCTCGATGTCCGCGCATTCTGTGCAAGGACAACCGAGCTGCCCGTCACCAGCAACACAAGCGATACGGCTACTGAAATGGTGGTCCATTTCCCAATTTCGGTACGCACATCAAAACCCCGATCGACAAAGGAATGTTTTCGGATTCGCGTCGTCTGCAAACACAGGTGATTACTGCGCCGCCGTTTCCGGCGGCTTGTACGGCAATCCCGTCTTCTTCAGCACTGCCTTGAAGCGCGGATCGTCGCGGATCGGGTCGAAACCCGGATCCCACAATGGATGACCGTGCCGTTGATGGCGAAGACCAGGTTCGGACCGCGCACCATCGTCGCCATGAACGCATCGGTATCGTGCGCGTTCGCGGCCTGGAACATCTTCGCCATCTGCGGCCGGATCGCCTGTTCCGCCGCCGACAAAGCCGGTTGCGCGCAGGCACTTCCCGCAAACAAGCCCATGCAAACCATCACCACAACCGCAACGATTTTCTTCATGTGCGTTCTCCTCGTCCTCATGGATTGCTGAATACGGCGCCGTGCGGCATGGCGCTGCCTTGCCAGCCGTCCGGCCACGTGCGTGTGAAATCGATCACCGCCGGGTCAAGCTTCAGTTCGCCCGTCTGGCGGTCGATCGTTGCAAATCGCACCTTGGTATCGAGCGCACCGTAACCGGTGACGACCAAGCGACCTCCGCCCGGCTCGAGCGCCAGCCAGTGCGGATATTCGTCCGGCGGCAGCAGGATACGGCTGACTTCGCGCGGATGCTCCGGATCGCGCATGTCGAGACTCACGATGGCGTGTCCGCTTTGCGCGGCTTCCACCAGAAAATTGCCGACGGCCACCGGCACTTCGCATGTGCGGTAGCCGAAGTCGTAGACATGCTGCAGCGTAGGATGGTCGCCCGTCAGATTCCGGACCAGGAAGAGACCGCAATTGAAGGTCGGAACGACGACCGTCTTGCCGTCGGCAAGCAGGCGCGGCTCGGACGAATCCGCAGCCGTGTCGTAATACCAGTCGGGTTGCGGCGGCAGCGGCATGGTCTGCATCAGCTTCAGATCGGAAAGCCGCCAGACCTGCGCCACATGGCTGACCTGCGCAGCCATCATGTCCGCGCTGCCGGTGACGACGCGGTCGTGTTTTTCGTCCACCGCCAAGCTGTACGGGCGAACGTCGGGATGCCCGGCCACGGCTGCCGAAGCGGTCTTCACGACCTTGCCTTGCGGATCGAACTCGACCAACCCGCCTGCGGCATGGTTAAACCCGCCGGAATACTGGAACGTTGCCAGTGTGTTGCCGTTGGAGAGATGGACAAACGAGTGGGGGTAACCGAATGCGCCGACACTGCCGAATTTCCGCGCGAGGCGCGGATGCACGGGATCGCGAAGGTCGAAGACGTAAGTGCGATCCCCGAGCCAGTCGTTGGCGTACAGGATGTCGTTCGGGGGTTCCGCGTAGTTCGTGTGATGTGCCTGCGCCGCATCTCCGACCGGCAGCATCGCCACGAGTTTGCCGAACGATGGACCAGGGCGGATGTCGAACACCGCGAGGAAGTCCTTGCCCAATCCCAGACCGCTTCGCCGCGCGGGAATGTCGGCCGGCGTCATCTCCGGCACCGAGGCATGAGGATGTTGGGCTTCCATCGCCCACACAAAGAGATAGTGGCTGGAACCCGGCGCTGCGTCGGCGATCCGAGGGGAGATCAGAGCCAGCAGCAGCGCGCAGCAGGAAATGGTTTTCTTCATGGATCACCCCGCCATGTGTTGATGATTTGTCGCGAAGAAGGCCGAGGCGATTGCACGGTGGATACAGCGCCGCATCCCGCGTCGTGTTACTGGAAGTCAAGGTTTGCGCGAGGCCGCATACGCGGCGACGTCGATCATGTCATTCAGCGTCAACTGCGCGGCTTCCGCGCGCATCGGCGCCGCGCCGGGATTGGTACGGCGTCCCAGCCGGAACAGGATCAGTTCGCGTGCGATGTAAGTTGGCGAGCGCCCGGCGAGATACGGAATGTCGCCAACGCCTTGCAGCTTCGTGCCGTGACAGGATTCGCACGATGCCGCCGCGCCGGTGCCGTTCGCGGCGATGACCGCGCCGCGCGAGATGCTGCCCGTCGGCACGTAGGCGAGGTAGCGGACGCGATCGTCGGACAGGGAGTAGTCACTGAAACTTGCTGGCGTTTCGATGATGCGCTCGCCGATGGGTCCGCGCGCATCGCCCTCGTCCGGCACCTGCACGAAATATTTCCAGTGCATCTTCGGCACGCTCGCCGTTTCGACCACGTGCACGCGCGGAACGAACTTCGTCGCCGAGAAACAGTCGGCTGCCTGCTGCAGATCGGCCGGCGTCAGTGCGCGCGCTTCATCGATCATGTCGTGCGCAGTCGCGGGGCCACCGATGCCGCGCTTGCCGGCGTGGAACGCGGCTACCTGTTCCAGGATGTACGCTTTCGGCAGGCCGTCCAGCGACGCCGTGGCGGGGACACCGATGCCGCTGATCAGGTGGCACTCGGCGCAAGGTCGGGCCGGCTTGCGACCCACCTCCACGATGTGCGGCGCAGGCGGATGATCCTGCGGAAACCAGTCCGCGTCATCGATGCCATCCATCTGTGCCTGCGTGTAATTCACTGCGCTGCCGGTCACGTGCAGGACCTTGCGCGGATCGGACTTTGGCTTCGGCGCGTGCGGATCCGGCGGCGGCGGGAATACTGGAAACGCCCACGCTTCCGCGGCGCGGAATGGATCATCGCCCGCTGCATTCGCGGCCGTTGCGGCGATCGCCGCGCCGGCAACACATGCGAACACACACACTGCCGCACAGGCGGCAGCCCGAGCTTTCAAATGGAAACGCATGACATCCCCACCGCAGAAAAGGAGTGACTCCCTACCCGAATCGACGTGCGCATCATGCGCAGTCTTGATGCCATGCCGCGGCCGGTTGGCCGCCTCCCGCAGCGACGCCACGCTATCGGCGCGATTCCCGCCGCACAAGTGCCGCGAATGCGCACTTTCGGAAAGCCTTTGCACCGTCATGACCGATGCAGAGCGCAATCGGCGGGCGGGAAGACCAGGCGAATCCCGCCGGGGCAACGAAACCGGGTGCGCGGCGGCAGTGGCGGGCGTATTCCGCCTTACGGCAGCGCCTTGGCGCCGGTGGCCGGCAGGCCGACCTTTCGGCAGAACGCGGCGAAGCGTGGATCATCCTTGTAGCGCAGGATGAACGGATCGGTGAGCAATCGCTGGATGCCCGGATCACGGGTATCCCACGCGCGATCCAGCCACTGGAACATGTTGTCCGGGTCCTTGCGCAAGCCATACACCTCGGCGATCTGGTAAGCCGATCCGTCAGCGCTCTTTGCGATCAGGTTCTGCAGCGCCGCATCGGCCGCAGCACGGTCGTCGCCGACTTGCAGGGCGAAGGCCAGCGCGATATCGCGCCATGTGCCGGGCGGTTCCCGTTGCGCCGTGGCCAGCGCGGCCTTGGCTTCGCCGCGCTGGATCTGAATGAGCGCGAGCCCGGCGGGAAGGAACGATTTGCCCGGCATGACCTCGATGGCCTTGCGCGCCGCGAGCTCGGCCTGATCGAGCTGGCCCGCGGCAGCGAGGTTCCAGCCCAGCCAATACCAGGCGGCGCCACTGCGGGGATCGGTCGCGATGGATCGCCGGATCAATGGGATCGCCCGCCGTGGGTCTCCGAGTGCCCCGAGCACGAGGCCCAGTCCAAACTGCGGCAGGCTGTCATTGGGTGCAAGCTCCACGGCACGACGGTATTCGGCCTCCGCCCCGGTCCAATCGAAATCCGCCCACTGCAGCAGCACCGCGCGCGACACGTGCGCCATCGCCATGTCGGGATCCAGTTGCAATGCCCGCTCGGCCGCGGCCCGGCCCTTGACGAAGGCTTGCCGCTGTTCCTCGCCGCTCAGGAACGTGCCTCCGAGCGTCGCCCACGTGTAGGCCAGATTGGCATAGGCCCGTGCGTAATGCGGATCGATCGCGGTCGCCTGTTGGAAAAACGCGATCGCCTCGTGGGCGTCTGCCGGATCGATCAGGACGGCATGGAAGCGTCCGCGCGAATACGCGTTCCATGCATCAAGGCTTCCGCTGGGCGGCCGATCGCCCTGCGGTGCCGCCTTGCCGTTGTCGAGCAACTTCGCTTTCAGCGCGGCGGCGACCTTTTGAGTGATGTCGTCCTGCAGCGCGAACAGATCCTTGTACGGCCGGTCGTAGTGCTGCGACCACACCGCCGTGCCGTCGGCGGCTTTGATCAGGGTCGCGCTGACGCGCACGACGTCGCCGGCGCGTTGCACGCTGCCTTCCAGCAGATGCGCCACGCCGAGTTTCTCGCCGATGGTCTTCGGATCGTCGCTGGAATTGCGGAACTTGAACGATGAATCGCGCGCGATCACCTTCAGGCCCGCGAACTGCGACAACGCGGTGATCAGGTCTTCCGACAGGCCATCCGAAAAATACTGCTGGTCCCTTTCGCCGCTTTCGTTGCTGAGCGGCAATACCGCGATGGACTTGTCCGTGATTCCACCCGTTCCCCTGGGCGAGATGAATCGATCGGTCAGCAGCAGCACCACCGCCACGGCGAGCACCGCGATGATCCACTTGTCCAGCTTGCGCCCGGTCGAATGCGCGACCGAATCGTCCGGCGCGATTTCGCTCTCGCGCCTCAGCCCCTGCGGCGTCCATTCATAGAACCACGCGAACGCGATCCAGAACGGAAAGCCAACGCATGCGGCGATCACGAACCAGCGCGTGATCCATGCCGGCGCGCCAAGCGGCGGCCCGAGCTGCGAAATGCCCTGCGCCAGCGCCCACACGGCACCGGCGTACAACGCTGCCGCGCGCAGCACATTGCGGCGCTTGAGTTCTTCGAACAAGGAGTACCTTGTGCTCATGGTGCCGCCGCATCCTGCGGCACGTAAGGCAATCCCACCTTCTTCAGCACCGCCTTGAAGCGCGGATCGTTGCGGATGGGATCGAACGCCTCAATCCAGAGCAATTGCGGAACCGTGCTGTTGCCTCGCGCCGCGAATTCTTCCAGCGCATCCAGGGCGCGATCGCGCTCGCCCAACTGGATCAGGAACATGGCATGCACGATCGCGTCGCGAGGAATCTCTGCATTGGCCGATGCAGTTTCCAGGCTTTGTACCGCGCGCGCGCGCTGGGCCGGATCGGCGATACCCCGGACCAGCAACACCCTGGCTTCCGGATTGGTGCCGCCGAGTGCAGCCGCCGCGCGAGCCTGGGCCTCCGCTTCCGGATAACGCCGAAGGGCAAGATAGATGTTCAGCGCGGCGCGGTGGACGAACAGGCTCTCCGGATGCGCAGCCACGATCGCCCCGATTTGCGAAGCGGCAGTGGCGGCATCGTCGCGATGCAACCGCAACCGGAGTTGCACCCGGATCGCGGCGCTGATCCCGGACAGCGGATCGCGCTGCAGCGCGCGATCCAGTTCGACCAGCGCGGGTTCGAGCTGGCCCGCGCCGTCCAGGAATTGTGCGTACTGGTTCAGGGCCTCGGCGTCGCCGGGAGCGAGCGCCAGTGCCCGGCGCAAGGCGCGATCCGCGTCGGCCCAGCGCATCTGGTTGCCGTACACCATGCCTTGCGCGACAAAAGCCAACGCGGTATCCGGATTCAGCGTGAGTGCACGCTGCGCGGATGCCAGCGAATCCGCGTAGGCGACTTGGGCCGACGCGGGCCCGTAGCCTGGCAGCAGCGCCTGGGCTTCCGCCAATGCCGCCCATGCCTGCGCATAGTTCGGATCGATCGCGACAGCCTGCTGGAAAACGCCAACCGCTTCGCCCACCGAGCGCGCGGCCAGCAGGGTCAATCCACGCAAATAGAAATCGTGCCCACGTGGATCGACCGTCTTCTGCGCTACCAGCGTTGAGCCGCTTCCCTCCGCCAGTTGCACTTTCAGCTTGTCGGCGATCGCCTTGGAGATTTCATCCTCGACCGCGAAGATGCTGGTGAGTTTGCGATCGTACTTCTCCGACCACAGGTGATAGCCGCTGCGCGTGTCGATCAACTGCGCGGTGATGCGCACCTCGTCGCCGGATTTCTGCACGCTGCCTTCCAGCACCGTCGCGACATCCAGCACCTCCCCGACCTTGCGCAGGTCCTCGGCCTTGCCCTTGAAGGCGAATGCGGAAGTGCGCGCGGCGACTTTCAAATCCGGCACCTGCGCCAGCGCGTCCAGGATTTCCTCGGTGATACCGTCGCTGAAATAATCGTTCTTCGGATCGCCGCTCATGTTGACGAACGGCAACACCGCGATGGATTTTGCGGGAATCGGAATGGTTGGCGCGCTCGCCGCCACAGGCGCAATGGGTAGCCCGGATGAAGTCGCGGCAGCGACGGAATCCGGGATGGTCCTTCCCGGATTCCGCTGCGCTGCATCGGGGCTACGGATTTGAGCAGGTGCTGCACGTTCATGGCGCCACAACAATCCGCCGCCGATCGCCAATACCAGTGCGATCAGCAGCAATTCCGCGCCGGAGACGCGTTGTGCACCACGCTCGCCGTGGTACCACGCCAGCAGCAGCGCGATGACGAAGCCCAGCGCAATCACGGCGAACGCAATGCGCATGATGTCGTGCGGCCAGTCGTAGCTGTCCACCGCGAGACCGAGCGCTTGCAACAGCGCCCATCCCGCGGCGAGGTACGCCAGCGCCCATTGCACTAGCTTGCGCTGCTTCAGGCGTGCGAGAAGTTCACCCATGCTTGCCCCCACGCACCTTTGCGTAATACGGATCGGTGGTCTTCATCTTCTTGACCACTTCGATAAATCGCGCCTCGCAGCGGATCCGGCATAACGAAGCGCCAACGCGTGGCGGTCCCCGTGACCGGCGATCGCATCGGTCAACTCGCGTCCCCGCGCGGCGGCGCTCGGATTCAGCACCCCGGCGAGCCGCTCCAGCATGGCGCGTGCGCTGGCGCCCGCGTACAGCACCGCAGCGCGCCACACATTGCGGCGTCGCAATTCGAAAAAGGGGGACGGTCTGACGTTCATCGGCAGACGAATACGTCGGAGCTTTGGGCCGGCGCGGGTGTGCACAGGTCCGGCCAGCCGAACTGTTTCCAGTAGGCGACCATGCCGATGCGCTGCGCGAAGCCCTGGAACGCGGGATCCTGGCGCGCCTTGCGCGACCACGGCTCCGGCTGCCACAGCCAGTTGAGATAGGCATCCGACAAACCGCTGCGGCCGTGCTCGAAAAGATCGAACGAGTGCGCCGGATCGCCCAGTTGCAGCAGTATCGTCGGCGCCCAGTCGTCACCCAGATGCGCATCGAGGATTTTCAGTGCGATTGCGCGCTGCGTAGCCTCGCCATAGGTGCCCCGATAGATCGTCTGCAGATCGGCGCGGGAAATCTTCGTGCCCATCTGGCTCGTCGAGTTGGCGAACTCCCGGGCCGAGCCCGCCATGTCGCCATGCGCGGCGTCATAGAACTCCAGCATCAGCGCACCGAACGGCGAATCCGTCACGCCGGTGCGATGGATGTAAGCCAGTGCGCCGGCCTGATCGCCCTCGCGCCAGCGCAACATGCTCTTGTAGAACAGCAGCAGGACATTGGCGGGGTCGTCGGCCAGCGCCGTATCGATCCGCGCTTCCGCATCATGCGTGTGACCCAATGCCGCCAGCTCGTTGGCGGCCCAGTAGTTCACCGCGGAACTGCCGGGCGCCAGTTGCATGGCGCGCTGCATCGGCTCGACCATCGCCACGTAATGCCGCTGCGAGAACTGGTTGTAGCTCAGCGTCGCGTAGGCTTCCGCGTCACCCGGATCGAGCACGAGCGCGCGATGCGCGGCATCATCGGACATTTTCCAGCTCGCCTTCCAGTCGCCCCCCGTGTACTGCGGCACGACTGCATACGCGACTGCCATTTTCGACCAGGCGCGCGCGAACTTCGGATCCAGCGTCGTCGCCTTTTGCAGCAACGCGATTGCCTGCGGCAGACTGTCTCCGACGCGCTTGTTCACCAGTGCCTGCGCGGTGACGAAATCCGCATAGGCGTCCGCGCTGGTGGTCGCGATCGGGACCAGCCGCGCCTGCTCGCTGCCGGTCAGGACGATCTTCAGATGATCGGTGATGGCGCGCGCGATGCGCTCCTGCACATCGAAGATGTTGCGCATGTCGCCGTCGTAACTCTGCGACCACACTTCGAATCCATCGCCGGTGCGGACCAGTTGCACGCTGATGCGCACCGCATTGCCCTGCGTGCGCACCGAGCCTTCCAGCACGTTGGCCACGTCCAGCGCCTTGCCGATGGTGCGCAGGTCGGCATTGTGGCTGCCGTAATAGAACGATGAGGCGCGGCCTGCGACTTTCAGGCCCTGCACCTTCGCCAGCGCATTCAACAATTCCTCGGCCATGCCGGCGGAGAAATAACCGTGGTCGTGCGCGGGGCTGAGATCGTCGAACGGCAACACCGCGATCGACTTCGAGGAGATATCCGGCGCGATGCCGCCGCCGTCCAGCCCGGCGCCTCTTCGCCACACGAACGTGTTGGTCAGCAGCAGCACCACCGCGACGACCAGCACCGCGATGATCCACTTGTCCAGCTTGCGGCCGGTCGAATGCGCGACCGAATCGCCGGGCGCGATTTCGCTCTCGCGCTTCAGGCCTTGCGGCGTGAATTCGTAGAACCACGCGAAGGCGATCCAGAACGGAAAGCCGATGACGCCCGCGATCACAAACCAGCGCGCGATCCATTCGTAATCGCCGAACAGCGGCAGCAATTGCGCGAGCCCTTGCGCCAGCGCCCACACCGCGCCGGCGTATAGCACGCCCGCGCGCAGCACGTTGCGGCGTTGGAGTTCGGCGAAAAAAGACGGCCTCGCGCTCATGGCGAATGCGCTCCCTGCCGCGCGTACGGCAAACCCATCCGCGTCAGCGCCGCCTTGAAACGCGTTTCGCCGCGCACCGGGTCGAAGGCGGGTTGCCAGACGTTGTCCTGTCCGAACATCACCTCGTTGCCGATGTGTTGCAACGCGTCCAGCGCATCCTCGCGATCGCCCAGCAACATCAGCCACTTGATCCGCGCGGGTTGGGTCAGCCGCTGATGCGCATCGGTGGATGCCGCAAGAACCGCGCGCGTCGCCGCGGCGCGCTGTGCCGGATCGGCAATGCCATTCACCAGCAGCATATACACGTCTGGATTTTCGCCGGCGAGCCTGGCGCCGATATTCAATTGCGATTTCGCTTCCGCATAGCCGCGCAGGTAAGTCGCGACATCCGCCGCGATGAAATGGCCGAGCGCGTAGTCGGGATGAAGATCGGTCACGCGCCGGATTTGCGTCTGCGCATCGTCGAAACGGTGCAAGGCGGTGAGCACGTTGGTACGCGTGGCCCCGATGATTCCCGACAGCGGATCGAGTTTTTGCGCGCGATCGATTTCCGCCAGCGCATCCTGCAGCCGTCCCGCCGCGAGCAGGTATTGGCCATATTGATCGGCGGCCTCGGCGTCTCCGGGCGCGATCTTCAATGCTTTCCGGAACGCCTCATCCGCTTCGGACCACCTCCACAGCACGCGATAGTGCATCGCAAGCGCCACGTAAGCGGAGGCTGTGTCGGGATCTATCTCCAGCGCGCGTTTGGCGGCTGCTTCGCCCGCAGCCGCAGCCGTCGCCTGCGGTTCCAGGAAATAGTGAGGCAGCAGCAACTGCGCCTCTGCCAGCGCCGCCCAGGCCTGCGCGTAGTCCGGATCAATCGCCACCGCCTGCTGGAAATCGGCAACCGCTTCGCGCAACGCGGGACCGCGCGCCGCAATCAACGGCAGACCGCGCAGATAAAAATCGTGTGCTCGTGGATCAACAGCTTTCCGGGCGACCAGCGATTGACCGCTTCCGCCCGCGAATTGAACTTGCAGCTTGTCCGCGATGGCCTTGGAGATTTCATCCTCGACCGCGAAGATGCTGGTGAGCTTGCGGTCGTATTTTTCCGACCACAGGTGGTAGCCGCTGCGGGTGTCGATCAACTGCGCGGTGATGCGAACCTCGTCACCGGATTTCTGCACGCTGCCTTCCAGCACCGTCGCGACATCCAGCACTTCGCCGACCTTGCGCAAATCCTCGGCCTTGCCCTTGAACGCAAATGCGGAAGTGCGCGCGGCCACCTTCAGGTTCGGCAACTGCGCCAGCGCATCGAGGATTTCCTCGGTGATGCCGTCACTGAAATAATCGTTCTTCGCATCGCCGCTCATGTTGACGAACGGCAGCACCGCGATGGATTTGGCGGGAATCGGAGTGACGGGCGCAGTTGCGACAGCTTCCGGATTGCGCTGCGCTGCAGCCGGGCTAATCGCGGATGGCAGCACGCGTTCATAACGCCACAGCAAGCCGCCGCCGATCGCCAGCAGCAGCGCGAGAATCACGATTTCCGTGCCGCTGACGCGCTGCGCGCCGCGTTCGCCGTGGTACCACGCCAGCACCAGCGCGACGAGAAAGCCGATCGCCAGCGCGAGGATCAGCAGCTTCTCGATCTGGTCGGGCCACCCGAATCTCTGCGCGATGACATCCAGTACCTGGATCACCGCAAATGCAAACGCGATATACGCCAGCGCCCACTGCACCAGCTTGCGTTGCTTCAGGCGGGCGATAAACTCAGCCATGCGTGTTTTCTGCCGCTTTGTACGGCAGTCCCATCTTCTTCAGCACCGCCTTGAAACGCGGATCGTTGCGGATGGAATCCAGACCCGTGCTCCAGATCTGCATCGGCTCGGGAACGGCATGATCCGCTGCAAGGTCTTCCAAAGCGTCAAGAGCGCGATCGCGTGCGCCCAGTAAAGCCAGAAACTGCGCGAACGCAAACGAGTTGCTGCGCAGCGCGACAAATGAAGGCGAGGAAGACGTTTCGAGCTCCTGCACCACTCTTCCGCGCAGCCCCGGATCAGCCATGCCGCGTACAAGCAGCTCTGCCGCGTCGGGGCCGAAGCTTGATTGTGCGTGCACCATGGCCTGCGAAAAACGGCCAGCTTGCGCATCTGTAATCGTAGCGATGGTGTGAGCCAACCGGAAGTTCGGGTCGATGGCCAGGGCGCGGCCAAGTTGCGAGCTGGCTTCCTGGTTACGACGCAACGCAAACAATGTGCCAGCGCGCATCGTCGCAACGATCGCCGACAAGGGATCAAGCTCTTGCGCGCGTTCGAACTCCGCTTCAGCGCGCGTGAACTGGCCACAAGCAAACAAGTACTGTGCGTACTGGTCGATCGCTTCTGCATCACTTGGTGCCAGTGCCAATGAATGCTGGAAAGCAACATTGGCCTGTTCCCATTGCCAGCGCCTGAGATAGAGGACCCCCAAGGTTCCGTATGCCGATGCTGTACGTTCATCCAGCGCCAGCGCGTGTTGCGCGAAGGACATCGCGCGTACCTGCGCAGTTGACAGATCCGCAAGCCCGTAGCTCGGCAACAGCGCTTCAGCGTCCGCCATCGCCCCCCAAGCCTGCGCAAAATCCGGATCGATCGAGACCGCCTGCTGGAAGTCCGCGACCGCATTCCGCAAGCCAGGGCCGCGCGCGGCGAGCAATGTCAGTCCGCGCAGGTAGAAGTCGTGCGCACGTGGATCGACGGTCTTCTGCACGACCAGCGGTTGCGCGCTGTTCCATTGCACGCGCAGCTTATCGGCAACCGCGTTGGAGATTTCATCCTCGACCGCGAAGATGTTGTTCAACTTGCGATCGTAGTTCTCCGACCACAGTTGATAACCGCTGCGGGTGTCCACCAGTTGGACGGTGATGCGCACCTCGTCACCGGATTTCTGGATGCTACCTTCCAGCACCGTCGCCACGCCGAGCACCCTGCCAACTTCGTGCACGTCGCTTGCATTGCCCTTGAACGTGAAGGCAGATGTGCGCGCGGCCACCTTCAGGTTCGGAAGCTGCGCCAGCGCGTTGAGGACTTCTTCGGTGACGCCGTCACTGAAGTACACCTGCTGCGGATCGCCGCTGAGGTTCGCGAACGGCAGCACCGCGATGGATTTGGCGGGGATCGGAACGGCTTGCGCTGTCGCGATCAGCCCCGGATTCCGCTGCGCTGCATCCGGGCTACTCGTTGATGGCGACAGACGCTCGTAACGCCACAATAACGCGCCACCGATCGCGAGCAGCAAAGCAAGGATCAGCAACTCGGTTCCGGTGACGCGCTGCACGCCGCGCTCGCCGTGGTACCAAGCGAGCACCAATGCGACCACGAAACCCAGGGCGATGATCGCGAACGCAACGCGCATGACGCCGTGCGGCCAGTCGTAGCTGTCCGCCGCGAGCCCAAGCGCCTGCAACAGCGCCCATGCTGCGGCGAGATAGGCCAGCGCCCACTGCACCAGCTTGCGTTGCTTCAGACGTTGCCAGAGATCAGTCATGCACGCGCGCCTTTGCCGCCGCTGCGGCAGAAACCGGCGGCGAACCATGGTGCGCTGCGCGAGCGGGATACTTTATGGTTTCAGGCGGCGGCCAACGCAGTCCGGATTCGGCGAGCAGCGCCTTGAAACGGGGCGTGGCGTCCAGGTCGAATGGCGCGCCGCACTGACATTCGGTGACGACAATGGCAAGCAGCAGTCCGCCCGCCGGTCGCGCGTCCAGTGCAGCGGCATGGCGATCGGCTTCCGCGCGATCACCGGATAACGCCGCCACCACCGCATCGGTGACGTCCCAACTCTCGAACTTGGAGCTGTTTCGATCCACTTTTTGCAGACTGGCGTTGAGCTTTGCCGGATCCGTGCCAGCCGCCTCGCCCACGATCAGTTGCGCGATGTAGTACCCATCTCCGCTGGGTTCCATCGAGTCCAGCGTGGCCTGGGCTTCCGCAATCCGCCCCAGCATGGTCAGCGCAATGGCCTGGGATGACGTCGGCGTGGGGCCGCCACCAAACGTCGTCTCGGCTTTTGCCCATATGTCCAGCGCGCGCTGGGGATGACCGGTCGCCAGTGCCGCCGATACGCGCGTGTGGTAGTTGATGCCGTTCAGCGGGTCGCAGACATTGACGCGCGCGCCGAGATTCTCGATCAGGTCGCCATAGCCGAACGCGCTGGCGAATACCGGCATCCAGTTCGGTGCGCTGCAACCCGGTTGCTTGAGTGCGGTTTCGATGCGATCGGCCAAACCGTGCCAGTCGTCGCTCAGCATCTGCCGTTCGGCCAGTGCCAGGTCGCGCTGCTGCGGATCGGGGCTGGTGGCACCTGCGCGTTCCAGCGTGTGAAGGGCGGCGCGCTGGGCATCGAGGAGTTCCGCACGGCTGCGGCCATCGGACATCAGCGTGTGTTCGTAAAGATCCGCTTCGGCGTAATAGGCAAAGGAGAAGTCGGGGTCCAGCGCGGTGGCCTTGTCGAACTCGACATTGGCCTGCCGCAGTCCATCGATCAGGTTGACACCGGGTTTGGCATGCGCGTCGATGTACAGCTTCCAGCCTTTCTGATAAGCGATGAAGGCATCCACGTTTTTCACGCCGGCCGCACGCATGCGCGCGCGCTGCTTGTCGTCCAGCACGACGTTGAGCACGCCGGCGACCTGCTCGGCAATATCCAGTTGCACGGCCAGGCTGTCGGTTACCGTGCGATCGTAGGTCTGCGACCACAGCTGGGTACCGTCGGAGGCGCGGATCAGTTGCGCCGTGATGCGCGCCCGCTCGCCTTCGCGCCGCACGCTGCCTTCCAGCAGGTTGGCCACGCCCAGCCGCCGGCCGATCGTGGGCGAGTCCACGTCCTTGCCCTTGAACTGGAACGAGGAAGTGCGCCCGATCACGCGCAGGCCGTCGATGCGCGCCAGCGAGTTGAGGATTTCCTCGGACAAGCCGTCCGAGAAGTACACATTGTCCTTGTTGTCCGACAGGTTTTCGAACGGCAGCACGGCGATGGATTTGGCCGGGATGGCCGCGGCGGCCGATTGCGCTTGCGCGTTGCCGGCGGTTGATGCAGCGGAGGTCGTCCTCGGCATCGCTTGCGCAACAAGTGTGGTCGAGGTTTCCGTGACGTCGCGATTTGCCGAGACACCAGCAAACTTCCACAGCAAGCCCCCACCTACCGCCAGCACCAGCGCGATCAGCAGCAACTCCGTGCCGCTGGCGCGCTGGCGACCTTGGTCGCCGTGATACCAGGCCAGCAGCAGGGTGACGAAGAATCCGATGCACGAAGCGATGATCAGGATGCGCTCGACCGAATCCGGCCAGCCGAACTTCGCCGCCACGATGTCGACGCCTTGCAGCAGCGCGAATGCGAACGCGACGTAAGCCAATGCCCACTGCACCAGTTTGCGCTGCTTCAGGCGCGCGATGAACCCGGTCACGGCAATGCTCCGCTTGTTGCTGCCATTGACTGCACGCCGGAATATTTCGTGAGCAACGCCTGGAACCGCGGATCACTGCGCAACGGGTCCCACACCGGATCGAGCTTCAGGCGGGTCACGCTCATGACCTCACCAGCCGGGATCGCCATCAGTTGGTCGATCAACTGGAGCGCCTGGTCTTTCGCGCCCGCGTGGGCTTCCACCTCGGCCAGCCCCGCCAGGGCATACGCGCCGAAGTAGGCGTCCCTGGAAAGTGACATGACTTCCGATGCGCGACGCGCGGCGGCTATGGCATCCGCGTTGCGGCCCAGGCACACGTCCACCCACGCGACCTGCTGGAGGTCGCCGATGACATCGGGATGCTTCGCAAGTGCCGCGTCGAGTAATGGCTTCAATTGCGAGCAGTCGGGCTGGATCGCCGCTTGCCGCCCTGCGACAACCTGGATGGCCACGCGTGCGGATCGGCGGGTGAGCCGCCCCGCATCAGTGTCGACCGGCGCCGAATCCCATGCGCTCGACGCCGCATCAAAATGGCGTTCGAATACATCCGGGTAGACGATCGGATTGATCAGCGCAACAATCTCCCCGGCTGCAATGGGTGTATCGAGTCGCCAACCGGGCAAGGGATCGTAAGCCTTGCGTGCACCCGGAGCATCGCCCAATCCGATCAGGCGCGTTCTCCAAAGTCCATCCTTGTTGTCGGTCTTGCCTGGCTCGATCGCGAGTGCGCGCGTCAATTGCCGATCCGCTTCCCAATATCGCCGCATGATGCACAACGTCCAACCATACTGGCCGAGCAGGTAGGCGTCGCGCGGCGAGATCAACAGCGCCTGTTGCAGGGTTGCCAGCGCTTGCGGCCACCGGCCGCGGCGGCGATCGATGAACGCCAGCCCTCCAAGCGCCTGCGCATTGTTGGGCGAGAGTTGCAGCACGCGCTCGAATTGCGCGGCGGCATCGGCATAGCGGCGATAACCCCAGTAGTAATAGTAGCCGAGCGCCAGATGTGCATCCGGCAGGTCGGGCGCAATCGCCAGGGTGTGGTCGATCGTCGCCTTGACCTTGGCCAATGCTTCGTCGTTCAGCGGCGCGACAAACCAGTGGCCGACCATCTGCCAGTAGGCAAGCCGGGCATAGGCGAGCGCGAAGCCCGGGTCGAGCACGATCGCCCGGCGATAGTCGTCTTCGGCGAGCTTGAAGTCCGCGGCGTTCTGGGAATCGAATGCCTTGTTGGCCTGGTATTCCGCCTTGAAGAACCAATCGTAAGCGGCAGGGTTTTGCGTCGGGATCGCGGCGACGTTCTGCTGTTCGGTGTTCGTCAGTCTGGCCTGCAAGGCATCGGCCACCTTTTGCGCGACCTCGCCTTCGACCCCGAAGATGTTGTCCAGTGTGCGCGTGTAACTCTCGGCCCACAGATGGTTGTCGCTGCGCGCGTCGATCAACTGAACATTGATCAACACCTGATTGCCCGCTTTCTGCACGCTGCCTTCCAGGATCGTGGCGACGTCCAGTTGCTGCGCGATGGTCTTGAGGTCATCAGGGTGGCTGGCGTACTTCATGGTTGAGGTGCGCGAGATGACCTTGAGGTCGCCGATGTCGGCGAGCTTAGTCAGGATCAGGTCCTGCATGCCGTCGGCGAAGTAGGCATTGTTCTTGTCCGCGCTGAGATTCTCGAACGGTAGTACGGCGATGGATTTGGCGGGAATCGGCATCGCGGCCGCCACTGCCCGCGTAGACGGAACTTGCGCGGTCGCCATGGCGGCAGCCGAAATCGGAATGGGTCGCGGTGCTTGCGCGTAGCGCCACAACAAGCCACCGCCAACCGCCAGCAGCAATGCGAGAATCAACAACTCCGTTCCGCTCACCCGCTGCACGCCACGTTCGCCGTGATACCACGCGAGTACCAGCGTCGCGAAAAAGCCGACGGCGAGTGCGATGATGATGAAGCGCTCGACTGGGTCGGGCCAGCCGAAGCGCTGCGCAACAACATCGACCACCTGGATCAACGCGAACGCTGCGGCGATGTACGCCAGCGCCCACTGCACCAGCTTGCGCTGCTTCAGCCGTTGCAGGAACTCAGCCACGCGATCGTCTGCCCAGATAACGCCGCGCTTCATCCAGTCCCGGTAAGCCCGCATCGGCGACGTGCCAGATTTTCACGAGCCGCTGGTAGGTGGCGGCGGCAGCCGCGGTGTCGTGGCTCGCGGCTTGCGCCCGCGCCAGCCCCAGCAATGACTGCGTCCGGTTGGGCGCTTTCTTGAGCGCCGTCTCGAATTCGGTGCAGGCAGCCGCCGGTTTGCCCGCCGCGAGCAGCAATTCGCCGAGCAGTTCGTGCGGCGGCTTGACCGGCGCCGGCGGTCCGAAGTCGAAGGCCATATGGTCGTAACGCTTCGCGGCGGCACGCACGAGGTCCAGCGCATGCGCGTCATCGCTGCGCTTGCTCGCGAGTAATCCGTCGAGATCGTCGCGCAGGATCTTCAGGTAACCGGTTTGCTGTGGGTCATCGGGATTCGGCGGCTGGGTCGTCGCGGCCAGCTTGTCCAGGGCAGCCAGCGAGGTTTTCGCCAACGCCGCATCGCCACGTTCCGCAGCGGCATAGCCGATGGCGAAGTCATTCCACCCCGCCTCGCCGCCAAGCGTCGATGTGTCGATTCGCATCTGCGCCGCAGCGCCATTCCAATCATGCAACTCCACCACCGCCGTCGCGCGCATCTGCATCAGCGACCATTGGAACTGATCGCGGAACATCGCGGCCTGCTTCTTGTCCATCCCGCGCAACGCCGCGGTACCGGTGCGCCGGCACGCTTGCAGCAGGTTCTCCGCATCGTGCTGGCGTCCCTGCTGGAAATAGGCGTATTCCAGCCATTCGTCGTAATGGAAACAACGCACCTGCGGTTTGCCTGCCGCCTTCTCGTGCGCGTACATCACGCGCGTCGCGTTTTCGTTGGCCGTGACCACGTCGTCCCACATGCCCAGTGCCATGAAGATATGCGAGGTCATGTGCTGGGCATGACCTGCGTCCGGCGCGATCTTCGACAGTGCGCGCGCCGCCACCAGCGCACCGGCGGCGTGCTGCGGGTCGTCCATGCCATGGATCCAGTAATGCGCCGCGCCCGGATTCTGCGGATTGAGCTTGAAAATGTGCCTGGCAATCGCGGCCGCGCGCAGGTACGTCGGTACGTCGCGCACGCCTTCGCCGCGACCGAGCAGGGCGAGTGCATAAAACAACTGCACGTTGTTGTCGTGTGGATACGCCGCGGCCAGTCGCCGCATCGCATCGCAGTAGCGCGTATCGCGTTGCCGCTTGTCGCCTGCGCCGAAATACAGAATGTTCACCGTAGCGAGATAGGCTTCCTCGCGCGCGCTCGGTGCGCGGGCTTCGCGCGCCGCTTCCGTGGTGCCGAGTTTGCGCAGCGTGGCACGGCCGGCGGCCAGATCGAGTTCGTTCCACACCGGATGGTTGTAGGTCATCGCCTCGCCCCAGTAGGCCATGGCGAAACCGGGATCGAGTTTCTCGGCCTGCTGGAACGCCGCGTCCGCGTCCGGGTACTCGAACAGATGCAGCAACAGCAGGCCGCGCGCAAACGCGGTCTGCGCGGCATCCGATTCTGCGGAGGTTGGGAATGTCACCGTTCCCAGCCCCGCGATGGTCTGCGGCGTCGTGCCCCGTTCCGCCCACGCCATCGGCGCGAGCGCCATCGCAACGATCGCGACCGACATCAGAACGCCACACCGGAGCCGCGTGTTCATGGTGTTGTTCCTTGTTCAATGAGGGTGCCGGAAGCCGACGGCGTGGCGCTGGCGTATTTCTTCAGCAGCGCCTGGAAGCGTGGGTCGTGGCGGATCGGATCCCAGGCGGGGTCGAGCTTGAGCAGCGGCACCGAGATCACGCCACCGGCTGGCATCGCCAAGAGTTGGTTCAACAGCTTGATGGCCGCAGCCGAGTTGCCGATGCGGGCATTAACCTCCGCGAGAGCAGCCAGTTGTTGTGGCCCGTCGAGTGCATCTTTCGTGACGGGTTGCAGTGCAACCGCGCGTTGCGCCTCGTGGATGGCATGATCGTTCTCGCCCAGACCGGCCAGCACGAGGGCAAGATGGGTATGCAGGACCGCATTGTCCGGCGTGGCCTTGATCCAGGCTTCGAGTTGTGTGCGTGCTGTCGCAAAGGCCGTGCGCGCTTTCGCAGTGTCGCCTTGTGCCTGATACGCCTGCGCCTGATACAGCGCGTGTGGGTAATACCGGTTGGCGAACCATGCGGCCGGCGCCCTGACAATGACAGCCAGCGCCGCCGCGTAATCGCGTTGGTAAAGATCCTGCCAATACCACGCATCCGAAAGTATCCCGGATGACGCGACTGGCGTCGGCGCCGCCTGCAGCACTTCGCGCGCGGCCGCCAGATCACCCCAACCCAACTGCCATGTGCTTGCCAAGTTGGTCGCCACGGACACGTTCGCCGGGTCGCGCGACGCTGCACCCTGCAAGGTATCCCGCGCCTCGGCATAGTGGCGCTGCGCGATGTAGTAATCGGCGAGATTGTTGTCCAGGAAACCGAGCGCGCCGTTGCTCTTCGGCGCAAGCCGGATGGCGCGCTGATAGGTGGTCACCGCCTCGGCGAAACGGCCGGCGCCGCCGTAAGAATTTCCAAGACCCGCAAGTTCCCCAACGCCGGGATGCAGCCGTACGGCTTCCTGGCCTTGCTCGATGGCTGCGGCGGTGTCGCCATTGATGCCCAGCACCAAACCGAGAGTTCCATGCGCGTGGGCATCGTTCGGATTCAGCGCCAGCGCATGGCGCGCGGCGGCTTCTGCCTGCGGGATACGGCTACGGTCGCCATAGTCGTCATATTTCAGGTACGCCAGTGACAGCAGATCCCAGGCATCGCCGAAATCGGGGTCGAGTTGCGTGGCTTGGTCGGCCAGCGCGGCGGCATGCTCGAGCTCCTGCTTGTCGTAGGTACGGTTGGAATCACCCAGGTAATAATCGGCCTTCAGGAAGGCGTCGAGGGCGGCCTTGTTGTGGGTGGGCACCTTTGCGATGGCCTGCACCTCGGCCGGCGAGAGTTTGGCATCCAGCGCATCGGCGACTTTCTGCGCGACTTCACCCTCGACGCCGAAGATGTTGTCCAGTGTGCGTTGATAACTCTCGGCCCACAAATGATTGTCGCTACGCGCGTCGATCAACTGCACGTTGATCAGCACCTGGCTGCCCGCCTTCTGCACGCTGCCTTCGAGAATCGTCGCTACGCCCAACTGCTGCGCGATGGCTTTCAGGTTTTGCGGATGGCTGCCGTACTGCATCGTGGAGGTGCGCGAGATGACTTTCAGATCGCCGATGTCCGCGAGCTTGGTCAGGATCAGATCCTGCATGCCGTCGGCGAAATAGGCGTTGTCCTTGTCCCCACTCAGATTCTCGAACGGCAGCACGGCGATGGATTTGGCCGGGATCGACATTGCGGCTGCGGTTGGGACTGGCACGGCTTGCGCGGTCGCGACGGCGGCAACTGAAACCGGAACGGATAAAGGCGCTTGCGCATAGCGCCAGAGCGCTCCACCGCCGATCGCCAGCAACAACGCCAGAATCAGCAACTCGGTTCCGGTGACCTTCTGCACGCCACGTTCGCCGTGATACCAGGCGAGCACCAGCACGACAAAGAATCCGACCACCAGTGCCAGCGTAATGCCGCGTCGGATGCCATCCGGCCAACCGAATTGCTGCGCGATGATGTCGAGCCCCTGCAGCAACGCAAATGCCCCGGCTGCATAGGCCAGTGCCCATTGCACCAACTTGCGTTCTCTCAGTCGAGCGAAGAACCCTTCCACTGCCGCCCCCTGCCCCGATGCTGCGGCGAGTATAGAGCGGGCGATTCGGCAGCGCGGGTCAAATGATGGTCATGAGCGGGATGGAGGGGTCGCGGGAAGCGTGGGCAAAGACACCGAGGCTGACGAACCTCGGCAAACCAGGCTTGATGAAGTGCCATTCGCAGCGTCGCTCGGCCGCCTCTGTATCAGGCGTAGCGCCAACCATCGATCTCCACCAGCAGCTCGCTGCGGCAGATGTCGCCGTGCAGCAGCAGCACCGGCACGCCGGGCAGGCGGTGCTGCAGGAACGCGCGCACGCGCGGGGCGTCGGCAGCGTGGCGTACGTAGGTTTTCAGTGGCGAGCGGGTATCGAAGCCGGCGGCCATGCCGGCGCTGGCCAGCAGCGCCTCGAGGTTGGTCAGGGTCTCCTCCAGTTGGGCGTCCAGATCGTCCTGATGCGCCGAGGCGTGGCCGACCACCGCCGCGGTGCCGGAGATTGCCAGCGCGTCGCAGGCCGGCAGGATCATCGCGCGGGCGAAGCTGGGCGCCGTGCGACCGTACTGGCGGGGGTAGCGCCAGGCGCTGACCTGGCGCGGGTTCTCCACCCGGCTGCCGGAGCGATCGCAGGCCAGCAGGTAGACCTGCAGCCGCTGCGCCGTGTCGCGGTGGCCGATCGCGGTGGCGGCCGGGAAACCCTCGGCGAAGAAGTTGCCCATGCCGGCGGCACGACCCTCGCAGAAGCGCTTGTAGCGTTCCGCGTCGCCTTCGCCTTCGTTGATCGCGCCAAGATAGTTCCACACCCGCAGCACATGCTGGGCGCCGCGCGCGTCGACGAAGCGATGCAGCAACTCGTAGGCCAGCTTCGCGGTGGCGCAGGCGCCGCCATGCGCGAGCTCGTCCAGTTCGATCGCGGCGAACAGCCAGCCGCCGCCGGCCGACCAGCGCAGCGCGCCCTCGACGCCGCATTCCACCGGCGCGTCGACCTGCCACAGCTCCAGCGGCGCCGGGGCATCGAAGCTGTCCAGTGCGACTTCCAGATAACGCGGATCGGCGCTGGCGGGAGCGGAGCTCGAGAAGCCGAACACGGCGAGAGTTCCGGGTTCGTCCAGCACCGTCGCCGCCTGCGCCATGCGATAGGACACGCGCGGTGCCCGCCGCACCTGCGCTTCAATCTGAGGGGTTTCACATCCCTGAACCATGCTCGACAACCGGGACCGACAAGGGCGCTATGTTACACTCCGGCGCCACTGCCACCGGGGGGAGGCAATGCACTTGACGTACGGAATCGAGCATGGCGGAACAGACTGCGGCGCAGCACGAATTGGCCACCCTGGTCGTGGAATGCCTGAATCTCGACAGCGTCGATCCGACGCAGATCGACCCCGACGCCCCGCTGTTCGGCGGCGAGCTGGGACTGGATTCGATCGACGCGCTGGAAATCGCCCTGGCGGTCTCCAAGCGTTACGGCTTCCAGCTGCGTTCGGACAATCCGGAAAACCGGCAGATCTTCGCCAGCCTGCGCAACCTGTCCGCCCACGTCGAGCAGAGCCGCGCCGGCTGAGGCCGACGGTTCGCTGGCGTACTCTTTTCGTCTTCGTCACGCCATGTTGCGCGATCGGTGGCAAGCTGCCGCCTGCGGTCAAGCCCAGGTGGATTCCGGCGTGAACCAGGCCATGCCCAACCACGCAGCGACCACGCGGCGTTATGCGTTGCTGTTGCTGCTTGCCTATCCCGTGCTGGCGATTGCCGGCGCGGTGACGCAGCGGCAGATTTTCGCGTTGCTGGCGCTGGTGTTGCTGCTGACCGTGGTGATGCTGCCGCGTCTGCTGTCGCATCGCGTGTTGCCCTGGCTGGCGTGGCTGGCCATGCTCGCCGGCATCTGGATGTTGTCGCGCCATGGCGTGGCCGACCTGCTGCTGGAGGCGGTGCCGATCCTGATCAACGCGCTGCTGGCGTGCTGGTTCGGGCGCAGCCTGGGTACGGCCGAGCCGCTGGTGGCGCGTTTCGTCGTGGCGATCGAGGGGCCGGAGCGGCTGCGCCAACCTGGCGTGCTGCGCTATGCGCGTCAGGTCACCTGGTTCTGGACGCTCCTGCTCGCCGCTCAGGCCCTGCTGCTGACGTTTTTGCTGCTGTGCGCATCGCACAGCGGCCTGTTGTTGCGTGTCGGCGTGACGCCGCCGCTGCAGGTTCCCGAGCGCTGGGCCGCCGCGTGGCTGCACCTGGGTTGCTACGTGCTGCTAGGCGTCGCGTTCGGACTGGAATATATCTACCGTCGCTGGCGCCTGCGTCATCTGAGCCATCCCGGCCTGCACCAGATGCTGCTGCAACTGGCGCTGCACTGGCCGCAGCTGCTGCGCGGCCACCGCGCGGTGGCGCCATGAGTGATTACGCGCAGCCGATCCGTTTCGACGGCGCGCATCCCGCGCTGCCGGGGCACTTCCCGGGCCGACCGCTGGTGCCCGGCGTGCTGATGCTGGAGCAGGTGGCGCTGGCCTTGCGCGCCTGGCGCGGCGAGCGGCTGAGCCGGGTGATCGAGGCAAAGTTCATGGCGCCGCTGCTGCCGGATGAGTCGGCGCAGCTGCAGTTGAGCCAGGTCGGCGCGGATACGGCGCGGATCGGATTCAGGATAGAGCGCGCAGGCACCTTGCTGGCGCGCGGCATCGTCGAGGGAACGGCATGAGCGAGCACGAACATTGGCAGAGCCGGCCGGAAGGTGGTGGCCGCTTCGCGATCTGGCTGATCCGCGCGATCGCGCTGCATGGCGGGCGTCGGCTGGCGCGGCTTTGCCTGTATCCGATCACCGGGTATTTCTACCTGCGGCGTGGGCCGGAGCGACTGGCGTCGGCGCAATACCTGCAGCGGGTGTTCGGCCGGCCGGCCACGCCATGGCAGGTACTGAAACACATCCACGCATTCGCCGCCACGATACTCGATCGAGTGTTCCTGCTGGCGCACGGCGAGCAGCCGTTCGAATTGGAGACGCAGGGGCTCGATCTGCTGGACGAACGCATCGCGTTGGGTCGCGGCGTGCTGCTGTTCGGTTCGCATCAGGGCAGCTTCGAGGCCTTGCGCGCGATCGGCGCGCGGCGGCCGGCGATGCCGCTGCGGGTGGTGCTGGACAAGCAGAAGACCCCGGCGATGACCGAGTTGCTCGAAGCGCTGGCGCCCGAGGTGGGCGCCTGCGTGATCGATGCGGCGCAGGATGGCACCAGCATCGCGCTGGCGATGGCCGAAGCCTGCCACCAGGGTGCGGTGGTGGCGATGCTGGCCGATCGCGGCCGTGGCCATGAAGTGCTGCGTCGGGCCGAGCTGCTGGGCTCGCCGGCGCCGTTCCCGGTCAGCCCATGGCTGCTGGCACATACGCTGCAGGTTCCCGTGGTGCTGTGCTTCGGCCTGTATCTGGGCGGCAACCGCTATCGTCTGGTGTTCGAGCCGTTCAGCGAACGGGTGCAGATTCCGCGGCATGATCGGGGGCCGGCGCTGGATGCGCTGATCACGCGTTATGCGCAACGGCTGGAACATTACATCCACGTCGCTCCCTACAACTGGTTCAACTTCTATGATTTCTGGCAAGACATGCCTGCTGCTGAGCCTGCTGCTGCCGTGGTGGACGGTCACCGCGTCGGCGTCTGAGCCGGCGGCTGCATCGTCTTCGTCGCAAGCGCTGATCGCTGCCCTCGGCCAGCCGGCACCCGCGCATACGGCTTTTGCCGAAGCGCGCTTCCTGCAGGTGCTGGATCGGCCGCTGGTGGTATCCGGGCAATTGTCCTGGCTCGGCGGCGACAAGCTGCAGCGGCGCGTCGATCACCCGCAGCACGAAACCGCGACCATCGCCGACGGCGAAGTGACCCAGCAGCGCGACGGCAAGTCGCCGCGGCACTTCTCGCTGAAGCGCGCGCCGCAGTTGCAGGTGCTGCTGGACAGTTTCGTGGCCTTGCTCAGCGGCGATGCCGCGCGCCTGCAGCAGGCATTCGAGATCCGGCAAGGCGGTGATGCGGTCGGCGCATGGACGCTGACCCTGGTGCCGCGCGATGCGCGCGTGGCGAAGACTGTCGCCAGCATCCGCATCGACGGCGTGGGCAGGCAGTCGCGCTGCATGCACATGCAGGAGGCCGATGGCGATCTGGCGGTGGACCTGCTCGGTCCGCTGGCGGCGAAGATGCCGGCCGAGCCCACGCGCGAAGCCTTGCAGGCGCTGTGCCGGGGCAAGCCCTGACATGCGCCGCGGCGCACGTGCCACGCTGCTGGTGGTGTGGCTGCTGGCGCTGGCCGGGCTCGGCGGGGTGGTCAGCCAGCGACTGAAGATCAGCACCGACCTGCGCAGCTTCATGCCGGCACCGACCACGCCCGATCAGCGCCTGCTGATGGAGCAGGTCGGCGACGGGCCGGGTTCGCGTTTGCTGCTGCTTTCCATCTCGGGCGCGCCGGACGCGCAACTTGCCGGCTTGAGCCAGGGCCTGGTCAAGGCGCTGCAGCATGATCCGCGCTACAGCCAGGTGCTCAACGGCAACTTCGATCTTGCCGCGCTCGATCCGCAGCTGCTGCCGTATCGCTACCTGCTGTCGCCCACACTGGATACCCAGCCGCTGGACGAGGCCTACCTGCGCGACCAGTTGCAGCAGCGGCTGGATGATCTGTCCTCGCCCGCGGCGAGCCTGCTGAAAGGCCTGCTGCCGCGCGATCCCACGCTGGAGATGCTGAAGCTGGCCGAGCGCTGGGCACCGGCGAAATCGCCCGAACTGCGTGAAGGCGTGTGGTTCACGCCACGCCATGAAGCACTGCTGCTGGTGCAGACGGTGGCCGCCGGTTTCGATCCGGGCGCGCAACAACACGCCATCGACGGCATCGAGCAGGCCTTCCACGCGCTGCCCGGCAGTGCGGAAGCGAAGCTCGAGCTGAGCGGGCCGGGTTATTTCAGCGTCGTGATCGGCGCGCAGACTCGACACCAGGCCGACTGGATCGGGCGCATTTCCACCGTGGGCTTCATCGCGCTGCTGCTGCTGGCGTATCGCAGCATCAGTTCGCTGCTGCTGTCGGCGCTGCCGATCGCCAGCGCCGCGCTGGCCGGCATCGCCGCGCTGACCGTGGCGTTTTCCGAAGTGCACGGCATCACGCTGGCGTTCGGCTTCACCCTGCTCGGCGTGGCGCAGGAGTATCCGATCCGCGTGCTGAGCCATCGCCGCGCGGGCGAGGATGCGGTGCAAAGCGTGCGCGATCTGTGGCCACTGCTGCTCACCGCGATCGCCTCGGCCTGCATCGCCTATCTCGCGTTCTATGCCTCCGGCGTCAACGGTCTGAAGCAGCTGGCGGTGTTCACCATCGTCGGCCTGCTGGCGGCCGGTTTCAGCACGCGCTACCTGCTGCCACATCTGTTGCCGCAGCGCGTGCGCGACGTGGCGGACATGGGCTGGCTGATCAGGGCACGTCGCTGGGCAGACCGGCTACCGCGTCCACGCTGGATCCCGCTGCTGGTGGCGCTGGCGATCGTGGTGATGCTGGCGTTGGCGCCAGGCCCGTTCTGGCAAAACAACCTGGCCGCGCTGACCCCGGTGCCGCCAGCGATGCTGGTGCACGACGCGCGCCTGCGCGAAGCGCTCGGCGCGCCGGACGTGCGCTATCTGCTGGTGCTCGAGGCGTCGACCGAGCAGGACGTGCTGGCGCTGTCGCAAACCTTGCAGCCGCAAGTCGACGCGCTCGTGGCGCAGCACGCCGTCGATGCCGTCGAACTGCCGTCGCGCTATCTGCCCAGCGTGGCCGTGCAGCGCGAACGCCAACAGAAGTTGCCCGATCGCGTCACCTTGCAACGTGCATTGAACGAAGCGTTGCAAGGATTGCCGTTCCGCGCCGACTTGTTCCAGCCGTTCATCGATGATGTGGAGACGGCGCGCCAGCTGCCACCACTCACACCGGAGCGTTACGCACAGACACCGCTCGGCCAGCGCGTGGCCGCCATGCTGGTGAAGCGCGACGGTCACTGGCTTGGTCTGGGTACCGTCAGTGGCGTGCACGACGTGGCGGCGCTGCAGGCGCTGGGCGCAAACAGCGCCGGCAAGGTGCGCCTGCTCGACCTGAAAGCCGCCTCCGAATCATTGGTGGCGGCCTACCGCACGCGCATCCTGCAGGCGCTGCTGGTCGCCAGCATCCTGCTGGTGCTGACCATCACGATCGCCCTGCGCAGCCTGCGCCGCGCCTGGCACGTGCTGGCGCCGATGACTCTGGCCACCTTCCTGGTGCTGGCGGTGGAGCGCGTGGCCGGCATCGAGATCTCGCTGTTCCATCTGGTGGCGCTGATCCTGGCCGGAGGCTTGGGCCTGCACTACGCGCTGTTCTTCGAACGCGATACCGGCGACCCGGCCGAACAGCGACGTACCCTGCACGCCACCATCGTCTGCGTGTTGTCCGCGCTGCTGGTGTTCGGCATGCTGGCCTGGGCCAGCATCCCGGTGCTGCGAGCGATCGGGCTCACCGTGAGCCTGGGCGTGGCCTTCCACTTCTGCCTTTCGATCCTGATGGCGCCGCATGCGAGGAGCCTGTCGGGCCTTGGTGGTCGAGGCGAGAAGTCGGCTGTGGGAGGACAGATTTCTGACGATTTGCCGGTCCATAGTGGTTCTATGGACCAAAAAGCGGCAGGAATATGGACCACACAGACGGATTCGCAGCCCGGCCAACCAAGGTCCGGCAGGCTCCTTAAGACTGACTGGGCCGTAATGATTCCGCACACGGGCGCGATGTGCCTGCTCGATGCCGTGTGCGCATGGGACGAGCACACGATCCACGCCATCAGCGCCGGCCATGCGCGCGCCGACAACCCGTTGCGCGGCGAACTTGGCCTGCATGCCGTGCACCTGGCCGAGTACGGCGCGCAAGCGATGGCCGTGCATGGCGGCCTGCTGGCGCGCGCGCGCGGTGTCGCGCGCGCGCGCGCGGGGCGCCTGGTCAGCCTGCGCGACGTGAAGCTGTTCGAGGAATACGTCGATCGACTGGACGGCCATCTGGACGTCCACGCCGATTGTCTTTACGCCGACGATGGCGGCGCCCAGTATGCATTCCGCATCGAACACCGCGGCCGGCTGCTCGCCAGCGGGCGTGCCGCGGTGATCCATCCAGTCTGAGCCGAGGTCAATCGCATGTCAGCCAAAACTTTTCCTCGACGCGCGCTGGTCACCGGTGGCAGCGGCGAACTTGGCGGCGCGATCAGCCTGGCGCTGGCCAGCGGCGGCTACCACGTCATCGTGCACGCCAACCGCAGCCTGCATCGCGCCGACGCCGTGGTGAACGCGATCCACGAGGCTGGCGGCAGCGCGCAGGCCACCGCCTTCGACGTCAGCGATGCGCAGGTGACCCACGCGGCGCTGGCGGCCTTGCTCGACGAAGGCCCCATCCACGCCGTGATCAACAACGCCGGCATCCACGACGACGCGCCGATGGCCGGCATGAGCGCCGAGCAGTGGCATCGGGTGATCGACGTGTCCCTGCACGGCTTCTTCAACGTGACCCAGCCGCTGCTGCTGCCGATGTCACGGCAACGCTTCGGCCGCATCGTCTCGCTCAGCTCGGTGGCGGCCCTGCTCGGCAACCGCGGCCAGACCAACTACGCCGCCGCCAAGGCCGCCCTGCACGGCGCCAGCAAGTCGCTGGCGCGCGAGATGGCCTCGCGCGGCATCACCGTCAACGTGGTGGCACCGGGCGTGATCGAAGGACGCATGGCCGACGCGGCGTTTCCACCCGAACGTATCCGCGAGGTGGTGCCGGCCCAGCGTGCGGGCACGCCGGAGGAAGTGGCGGCGCTGGTGGCGTTTCTGTGCGGCGACTCGGCCGCCTATATCAACGGGCAGGTGATCGGGGTGAATGGGGGGATGGGCTGAGCGAATCTCACCGCGGGGCATTCTGGATGAATTTCAGATAGCAGATTTCGACTCCACCTGACTCGATGCCATGTCAAATTCGGAGGCTGCCGGATCGTTGTCAACTCGAAACTCGGCTGCAATGTGTCAAAACAAGACCTGACCCTCAGGTCGTTCTGCGTGCTCGCCGCATGCCGGCGCTTTGCACTCTGCCGGTGGGCGGCGCGCGCTTGATACTTGGCCGTGTCACCCAGGTTACGTCGAAGCTCGCGACTGATCGTCGTCGCCGGCGCGCTTCAACTCCACGCCGATCTCGTGAGCTGAAAATCCGCCGCCATGCAGATGCTGAATCTTATAGCGTTCGTCCTGGCTCAGGTGTGTGTAGCTCATGTGCAGTTCCACTTGGCGGTGAAGCTGTGCAGGCTACCGCACCTGCGCCGCTCTACCGCTTGGGGTGGTGCACTTCAGAATTGAATTCGCCCCCCATGTAGATGCTGAATCTGATAGCGTTCGTCTTGGCTCAGGTGCGCGTAGCTCATGTGCAGTTCCACTTGGCGGTGAAGCCGTGCAGGCTATCGCACCTGCGCAACTCTACCGCTTTGGGTGGTGCGCTTCAGAATTGAACTCGCCGGCGATCAAGCTGGAACGTGATTCTTGAGGCGGTTTTCTACGATATTTCAGGGGAGTGATCGATGAAGCTTTCTGGTTTTACTGTTACTGCTTTTTGCGTCTTCACGTTCGCAGGTTGCGCAAGCGGGCCTGCACCACAACGCACCGCGCTTTCTACCGATCAGACAATCAATTCTCCTCCGCCGGACAAGGCCCAGATCATTTTTCTCCAGCCGTTCAAGCCGCTTGGCGGCATGGCCGAGACGCCTCTGTACGATATTACGGGAGGCAATGCCAAACTTCTGAATGTTCTCCCGTCGAAAGGGAAGGTGGCTGTTCTTGTGGACCCGGGGAAGCACATGTTCATGGCCAATGACATGGGGGTACATGTCTTGAGTGCAGATGTGCAGGCTGGCAAACGCTACTATGTGTTGTCCCGGTTCATTGCTTATGTCGGGTATCAGCTCCGGCCTATTCGAAATGCCGGTCCGTCCGAATACGGAATCAATAATCCAAAATTCAAGACGTGGCTCGGTGAAACAAAAGTCATGGGCATGACCGCTGCTGGCGAATCTCTGTATTCGAATGCCTCCGCTGTGAGCAAGCTCAAAGCCGCGGGACTGGATAGATGGGAGCGGCTATCTCAAGACGAGCGAGAACAGTTGACGCTCAATTCCGGCGACTACATCGACGAGTAATCCGGATACGAAAAGGCAACAGATTCAGGCGGGATGTGCCTTCACGGTTCGCGCAACAGCAACCGGTACGCCGGATGCGCGCTCTCGTCGATGTGCGGGTAGCCGCTGTTGACCAGGAAGCGTTGGAACAACGCGCGTTCGTCCGGTGGCACCTGGATGCCGACCAGGATGCGGCCGTGGTCGGCGCCGTGGTTGCGGTAGTGGAACAGGCTGACGTTCCAGTCCGGGTGCAGCTGGTCGAGGAAGCGCACCAGGGCGCCCGGGCGTTCGGGGAATTCGAAGCGGTATAGCAGCTCGTCGCGGGCCAGCGGCGAGCGGCCGCCGATCATGTGGCGCAGGTGCAGCTTGGCCAGTTCGTCGTCGGTGAGGTCGAGCACGTCGAAGGATTCTGCACGAAACGCATCCGCCAGCGCTTCGCGTTCGGCACGGCTGGCGATCTGCACGCCGACGAAGAGGTGCGCGGCGCGGGTGTCGCCGATGCGGTAGTTGAACTCGGTGATGCTGTGCTGGCCGAGGGTGGCGCAGAAGCGGCGGAAGCTGCCGCGTTCCTCGGGGATGGTCACCGCGAACACCGCCTCGCGCTGCTCGCCGACTTCGGCGCGTTCGGCGACGAAGCGCAGGCGGTCGAAATTCATGTTGGCGCCGGAGACGATCGCTACCAGCGCGCCAACGCCCGTACCGTGGGCCGCGACGTACTGCTTGAGACCGGCCAGCGCCAGCGCACCGGATGGCTCGGGCACGCTGCGGGTGTCGTGGTAGATGTCGCGGATCGCGGCGCAGATCGCGTCGGCATCGACCCGCAGCATGGCGTCGACATGCTTGCGGCACAGCGCGAAGGTGAGTTCGCCGACCTGCTTCACGGCGGTGCCGTCGGCGAACAGGCCGACCTCGTCCAGGCTGACGCGCGCGCCGCATTCGAGCGAGCGCGCCATCGCATCCGAGTCCGCCGCCTGCACGCCGATGACCCGCACTTGCGGCCGCAGCGCCTTGATGCAGGCGGCGACGCCGGCAAGCAGGCCGCCGCCGCCGACCGGCACGAACACCGCCTGCAGCGGGCCGGGATGCTGGCGCAGGATCTCCAGCGCGATCGTGCCCTGGCCGGCGATCACCGCGGGATCGTCGAACGGGTGCACGAAGGTGGCGTGGTTGGCGGCTTGCAAGCGCGCGGCCGCGGCCTGCGCATCACTGTAGGAGTCACCGGTCAGCACTACCTCGACCATCGCGCCACCAAGGCGGCGCACTGCATCCACCTTTACCTGCGGCGCGGTCACCGGCATCACGATGGTGGCGCGGATACCCAGCTTCGCCGCGGCCAGCGCCACGCCCTGCGCATGGTTGCCGGCCGATGCCGCCACCACGCCGCAGGCGCGTTGCGCCGGGTCCAGTTGCACCATGCGGTTGTACGCGCCGCGCAACTTGAACGAGAACACCGATTGCTGGTCCTCGCGCTTGAGCAGCACGCTCTGGCCAAGCCGGGCGCTGAGCAGCGGGGCCTCGTCCAGCGCCGACTCGTGCGCCACCTCGTAGACGCGCGCGGCGCGGATCTGCGCCAGCAGGTCGCCGTCATCATCGGCGACGAGTGGCGCGACCGCATTCACGCGGCGAGTGCCGTGGTCGGGTTGGCGACCTGCAGCACGTCGACCAGCTTGCGGGTCTGCTGCACGATCCGGGCGAGGCCGTCGTCGTCGCATTGCAGGCTGAGGATCAGCCGCGATACCGCCGGATCGTGCGTGGGACCCACGGTGAGCGTGTCGATGTTGTAGCCGCGCGCGGCGAACAGCCCGGCCACGCGCACCAGGGCGCCGGATTCGTTCTGCATCAGGATGGACAAGGTGTGTTTCATGGCGGGGGCTCCGGTTAGTGAACCCCTCTCCCTTCGGGAGAGGGTGCCGACAGGCGGGTGAGGGTTCGGGGCGGAGCGGGGTGTCGCGGCTCGCCCGAACCCTCATCCGGCCCTTCGGGCCACCTTCTCACCCGCAAGGGGACTCCCTTTGGTCGCCGAGGGAGAAGGGACAGATCAAGTGCTCAAAACATGTGCGACGGTGTGTCCTCGTGAACGGTGGGTGCTGAGCGCGACGCGATGAAATCGCCGGTAATCATCTGCGCGTAGCTGGCGCCGGGCCCGACCATCGGGTATACCCCGGCATCCGGGTCGATCATCACTTCGAGGAAGGCCGGGCCATCGAAGGCGAGGAAGGCGGCAATGGTCGATTCCAGGTCCTCGGTGTGTTCCAGCCGGCGTGCCCAGGTGAAGCCATCGGCCTGCGCGGCGAGCACGAAGTCCTTCTTGTGCAGGCTCTTGTCGGAGGCGGCGAAGCGGCCCTTGAAGTACAGCTTCTGCCACTGCCGCACCATGCCGTCGCCGAGGTTGTTCAGCACCACCACTTTCAGCGGCAGGTTGTAGGTGGTCACGGTTTCCAGCTCGCCGATGTTCATGCGGATGCTGGCATCGCCATCGATGTCGATCACCAGCTTGTCACGTTGCGCAAACTGCGCGCCGATCGCCGCCGGCAGGCCGAAGCCCATCGTGCCCATCGAGCCGGAGGTGAGCCATTGCCGCGGTGCGCGGAAATCGAAGTATTGCGCCGCCCACATCTGGTGCTGGCCGACGCCGGTGCTGACGATGGCACGCCCCTGTGTGTGGCGGTTGATCGCCTCGATCACGGCGCAAGGCTGGATCAGCGCGCTGGCACGATCGTAGTTCATGGCGTGCTGGCGCTTGAGCGCGGCCACTTCGGCATGCCAGCCGGCCAGCGCCGGCTTGATCGCGTGCGCCGTGCCGTATTCGGTGAGTCGCGCCAGCGCCCGGACCAGCGGGCCGACATGCTGCCAATCCACCGGCTTGACCTTGCCGATCTCGGCCGGGTCGATGTCGATCTGCGCGATGAATTTCGCGTGTGGCGCGAACCTGTCCGGCACGCCGGCCACGCGATCGTCGAAGCGCGCACCCAGCGCCAGCACGAAATCGCAATCCTCGATCGCGTAGTTTGCGTACGCGGTGCCGTGCATGCCGAGCATGTGCAGGGCCAGCGGGTCGGTAGTGTCGAAGGCGCCCAGTCCCATCAGGGTGGTCGTCACCGGCACGCCGAACGCGTCGACGAAGGCGCGCAGCGCACCGGCCGCGCCGGCTGCGATCACGCCGCCGCCGGCGTAGATCAGCGGTCGCCGTGCCTGCTTGAGCGCGGCGAAGAACGCGGCACAGTCGGCATCGCTCAGGCTGGATTGCTCCACCGCGCGCAGGCGCGCCCGGTAGCCGCTCAACAGCAATTCGCCGCTGCCTTGCCAGGCGACGTCGGCGTTCTGCACGTCCTTGGGCACGTCGACCACCACCGGACCGGGACGTCCGCTGCGTGCCAGGGTGAACGCGGTGCGCAAGGTCGCTTCCAGCCGGGATGCATCGGTGACCAGGAATACGTGCTTGGCACATGCGCCCATGATGTTGCTCACCGGCGCCTCCTGGAACGCGTCGCTGCCGATCGCCGCGGTGCCGACCTGGCCGCAGATCACCACCAGCGGAATCGAGTCGGCCATCGAATCGCGCACCGGCGTGACGATGTTGGTGGCGCCTGGCCCGGAAGTGACGATCGCCACGCCGACCTTGCCCGAGGCGCGCGCATAACCGGCGGCCATGAACCCCGCGCCCTGTTCGTTGGCCGGCACGATCAGCGGCATCGGCTCGCTGCCGTCTTCGCGCGGGTGCAGGGCGTTGTAGCGGAACACCGCGTCGTACACGGGCAGGATCGCACCGCCGGAATAGCCGAACATCACGTCCACGCCTTCGTCGGCGAGTACCTGCACGATCGCCTCGGCGCCGCTGGACGGCGTGCTCGCGCGCGGCGGTTGATCGACGTTGAAGGCAGTGGCAGCGCTGGCTGTCAGGGGTGCTGTAGTCACAATGCATTTCCTGGATGCGCCGGATGGGCCGGCGGCTCGTGCAACGGTGGATCGGCAAGCCGTGCGGGCTTCTAGTTGCGGATCAGCTCTTCGGCCACCGGCTCGTGCGCCGGCACGCCGTAGGTCGAAATGATGCGCAGCTCCTGCGCCAGGGCGGAGAAGTTCTCCCACGCGATGCCGTTGACGTCGGCCTCGCAGGTGAAGCCGTGCGCATCGTCATCCTCGAAGCCGACGTGGCGCAGCTCGCCGGCGTGCTCGGGCTGCTGGTTGATCGAGAAATTGAGCTGGTCGGTGCGCCACATCGCGTAGGTTCCGGCGACCACGGCCTGCGGTCGCTGGCCCAGGCGTGCGCTGTAATCGGTGATGGAAGCGTCCAGGTCGGCAACGGCCAGGGCGATATGGAAGCGTTTCATGGCAAACCTCGTGTATTTCGACAGTGATGTGATGGGCCGCCGCGATGCACGCCAACAGCCCGGATCGGGCTAAGAGCCTGTGGAAAATTCCACTTCCTGTGGAATTTTCCCGTCGCAGGCCCGGTACATGCCCGGGCCTGCTCACGCGAATCAATCACTGACGTGACCGATCCGCGTCCGGCCATCCCTGGCCGGGCTTCGAGTTTGAAAAATCACAAACTCTCAGCCCACTTTCTTCAGCGGCTCGACGGCGGGTTTCGTTGCGCTCGGCTGCAACCACGGCATCTGCGCGCGCAGCTTCGCGCCGACCTTCTCGATCGGATGGTCGAGATCGGCCTGCTTGAGCTTCTTGTAGTTCGGCAGGCCGGCGGCGTATTCGGCCGTCCAGTTGCGCGCGAAGGTACCGTCCTGGATGTCGGTCAGCACCTCCTTCATGCGCGCCTTGACGCCGGCGTCGACAACCCGCGGACCGCTGACGTAGTCGCCGTACTGCGCGGTCTCGGAAACGAACTGAAGCATCTTCGCCAGGCCACCCTCGTAGAACAGGTCGACGATCAGCTTCAGCTCGTGCATCACTTCGTAGTAGGCGATTTCCGGCTGGTAGCCGGCTTCCACCAGCGTTTCGAAACCCTTGATCACCAGTTCGCTGGCGCCGCCGCACAGCACCGCCTGCTCGCCGAACAGGTCGGTCTCGGTCTCTTCCTTGAAATCGGTCTTGATGATCATCGCGCGGCCGCCGCCGATGCCGTCGGCGTAGCCTTTGGTCTTCGCCTCGGCCTGGCCGCTGACGTCCTGGTGCACGGCCCAGATGCACGGCACGCCGCGACCGCGCTCGTACTCGCTGCGCACCAGTGCGCCGGGGCCTTTCGGTGCGACCAGGATCACGTCGATGTCGGCGCGCGGTTCGATCTGCCTGAAGTGCACGTTGAAGCCGTGCGCGAACAGCAGCGCCGCGCCGGGCTTGATGTTCGGCTCGATCGCTTCCTTGTACAGCGTGGGCTGCACCATGTCGGGGGTGAGCACGGCGACGAGGTCGGCGCCCTTCACCGCCTCGGCTGGCTCGGCAACCTTGAAGCCGTCGGCTTTCGCCTTGTGCCAGGTCGGGCCGTTCGGGCGCAGGCCGACCACGACGTCGAGGCCGGAGTCGCGCAGGTTCAGCGCGTGCGCGCGGCCCTGACTGCCGTAGCCGAGCACGGCGATGCGGGATTGGGCGAGTGTGTTCGAAGTTTGGGGGCTCATGCGGTGTCTCCTGATTGAGCCCCTCTCCCTTTGGGAGAGGGGTTGGGGTGAGGGTTCGGTAATGGTGAGAAGTCGCGGCGATGCCGAACCCTCATCCGGCCCTTCGGGCCACCTTCTCCCGATGGGAGAAGGGCTCCACTTCGTGCGGCGGGGAAATCTGCGTGGTGGCGCCGTCAGAGGCGGAACCGACCAGCAGCGCGTACTTGGCCAGTGCGCCGCGGCTGACCTTCGGCGCGGGTGGTTGCCAGTGGGCGCGGCGTGCGGCCAGGTCGGCGTCGGTGGCGATCTCGCGGCGGGCGGCGTCGATCACGATGCGGTCGCCTTCGTGCAGCAGCGCGATCGGACCGCCGCGCGCGGCTTCCGGTGCGATGTGGCCGACCATGAAGCCGTGGGTGGCACCGGAGAAACGGCCGTCGGTGATCAGCGCCACGTCGTCGCCGAGGCCGCGGCCGATCAGCGCGGCGGTGACGCCCAGCATCTCGCGCATGCCGGGGCCGCCGGCCGGGCCTTCGTTGCGGATCACGATGACGTCGCCCTTGCCGATGGCGCCGGCCTGCACCGCGGCGAAGGCCTGTTCCTCGCCTTCGTAGACGCGGGCGCGGCCTTCGAAATGGGTGGCGCCCTTGCCGGCAAGCTTGAGAATGCAGCCTTCCGGTGCGAGGTTGCCGTACAGGATCGAATAGCCGCCGCGCGGCTTCAGCGGCGCGTTGACCGGATGCACCACGTCCTGCGTTTCGGCGCGTGGTGCTTCAGCGGCTTCGGCGAACAGCGAGCGGCCGGTGACGGTGGGTGCGTCCTCCAGCATGCCGGCGGCGATCAGCTCTTGCGCCACCCGCGCGCTGCCGCCGGCGCCGAACATTTCCACCGCCGTATAGCGCCCGCCGGGTAGCAGGTCGGCGATCACCGGCGTGTGTGCCGAAGCGGGTTCGAAATCTTCCAGCGACCATTCGACAC
Source organism: Rhodanobacter sp. B05 (assembly GCF_002001085.1). Lineage (GTDB taxonomy): Bacteria > Pseudomonadota > Gammaproteobacteria > Xanthomonadales > Rhodanobacteraceae > Rhodanobacter. Next base: position 78,031 of record NZ_MUNU01000010.1, on the reverse strand, counting down.
CGGCTTCGCGCGCGATCGCCAGCAGGTGCAGCACCGCGTTGGTGGAGCCGGCGGTGGCGGCGACCATGCGCGCGGCGTTGCGCATCGAGGTGCGCGTGATCAGTTCGCGCGGCGTGCGGTTCTCGCGCAGGCATTCCATCACCAGTTCGCCGCAGCGGAACGCGGCGGCGCCCTTGGCCGGGTGGGTGGCGGGAATGTCGTTGAAGCCCATCGGCGACAAGCCCAGCGTGGACAGCACCATCGCCATCGTGTTGGCGGTGAACTGGCCGCCGCAGGCGCCGGCGCCGGGGCAGGCGTCGCGCTCCACCGCAGTCAGTTCCTCGTCGCCGATCTTGCCGGCGCCATGCGCGCCGACCGCTTCGAATACCTGCTGGATGGTGATCGGATGGCTGTCGTGGGTGCCGTGCGCGATCGTGCCGCCGTACAGCGCCACGGCGGGAATGTTCAGCCGTGCCATCGCCATCGCCGCGGCGGGGATGGTCTTGTCGCAGCCGCACAGCACCACCATCGCGTCGAGGCAGTGGCCGTCCACTGCCAGCTCGATCGAATCGGTGATCACTTCGCGGCTGATCAGCGAGGCGCGCATGCCCGGCGTGCCCATCGCGATGCCGTCGGTGACCGCGATGGTGTTGAACTCCACCGGCGTGCCGCCGGCAGCACGGATGCCAGCCGCCGCCTCGACCGCCAGCTCGCGCAGGTTGAGGTTGCACGGGCTCACGTTCGACCAGGTGTGCACCACCGCCACCAGCGGTCGCGCGATCGCTTCGTCGTCGAGGCCGGTGGCGCGCAGCATGGCGCGGGCGGGCGCGCGGTCGGGGCCGCTCTTGATCATGTCGCTACGCATCAAAAAATCTCCGAAGGACAAAATCCCTTCGCCCCTGTGGGGAGAAGGTGCCCCGAAGGGGCGGATGAGGGGCGGGTGCTCGCCGTGGCGCTGATCGAAGCGCAAGAAAAAAGCGCCCCCTGCGTGCCGGGGAGGGTGACTGGACGGAGCGCGAGAGGGGCGCCATCGCGGCGTTCGCAAACCGTGCGGTGTCGGCAACACGCAGGGGGCGGCAGAAAATACGGACACGTCCATGTATCCGCTTGGGAAAGGGTGGCGCGCAGCAGGGCCGGTTCATGCGCATGCGCGTGCTCCGGCGGAGACGATGGCGCAGCTGGCATGGCGGTCGAGCGCGGCCAGCACCGCAGCCACCACCGCATCGGTGCCGGCCGTGCCGCCGATGTCGCGGCTGCGCGGGCCGTCGCGCAGCACCTGGTCGACGGCGGCTTCGATCGCGAGCGCCTCGGTCTCCAGTTGCAACGAATGACGCAGCAGCAACGCGGCGGACAGGATCGCGCCGACCGGATTGGCTGCGCCGGTGCCGGCGATATCCGGCGCCGAGCCGTGGATCGGCTCATACAGCCCGCGCCGGCCATCGCTCAGCGATGCCGACGGCAGCAGGCCGAGCGAACCTGCCAGCGCGGCGGCCTCGTCGGTGAGGATGTCGCCGAACAGGTTCTCGGTAACCACCACGTCGTAGGCGTTCGGGCGGGTCAGCAACAGCATCGCCATCGAATCCACCAGCTGATGCTCGACCTTCACGTCGGGATAGTCGGTGGCGAGGCGCTGCACCGTGCTGCGCCACAGCCGCGAGGTTTCCAGCACGTTCGCCTTGTCCACCGAGGTGAGGTGGCGGCGACGCGCACGCGCCAGTTCGAATGCACGGCGCACCACGCGCTCGATCTCGGCCACGGTGTACTTGCATTCGTCGGTGGCAGTGTCGGCTGTGCGCGTCTTGGCGCCGAAGTAGGCGCCGCCGGTGAGTTCGCGCACGAACAGCACGTCGACGTTCTGCAGTTTCTCGTTCTTCAGCGGCGACAGATCGGCCAGCGCCGGGTGCACTTGCAGCGGACGCAGGTTGGCGTACACGCCCAGCGCGGAGCGCAGCGCCAGCAAGCCCTGTTCGGGGCGCACCGGTGCGTTCGGATCGGACCACTTCGGTCCGCCGACGGCTCCGAGCAGTACCGCGTCGGCCCGCTTGCAGGCAGCCAGTGATGCAGCCGGCAACGGCTCGCCGGTGGCGTCGATCGCGGCGCCGCCGATCTGCTGCTCGTCAAACGTGAACACGTGCTCGTAGCGCGTGGCAACGGTTTTCAATACGGCCACGGCGGCAGCAGTGACCTCGGGGCCGACGCCGTCGCCGGGCAGGGTGACGATGCGTGCCTTCATGCCGCTTGCTCCTGTCGTTCGTAATGAGTGATGGCGTCGGTGTGTTGCAGCAGGTAGCCAAGCTGGTCGACGCCGTTGAGCAGGCAGTGGCGTGCGAACGGCTCCAGAGCGAACGGGATGCGACCGCCGTCGGGAAGCGCGATGTACTGTTCGCGCACGTCGATGCTGAGCTCGGTGCCGGGGTGCTTGAGCAGCCAGCGGTGCTCCAGTTCGTCGATGCCGATCGCCAGCAGACCGTTCTTCAGCGCGTTGCCGCGGAAGATGTCCGCGATCTCGCTGCACAGCACCGCGCGGATGCCGTAATCCAGCAGCGCCCACGGCGCATGTTCACGCGAGGAGCCGCAGCCGAAGTTGCGCCCGGCGACGAGGATCGAGCAGCCGCGTGCTTGCGGTCGGTTCAACGGAAACGCCGGGTTGTCGCTGCCATCGGCCTGGTAGCGCCAGTCGTGGAAGCACAACTTGCCCAGCCCTTCGCGCGTGGTCGTGGTGAGGAAGCGCGCCGGGATGATGCGGTCGGTGTCGATGTTTTCGTCGATCAGCACGGCGGTGCGGGAGTGGATGTGGGTTACGGGCTGCATGGTTGGCTCTTGGTAGAAATGAGAGGGGGCGAGTGAGGAGTGAGCGGAGAGGAGTGAGAAGTGAGAGAAGAGCGGAGGGCAAGGACATGCGAAGAGGAACTGCCGACGTACGGGACTTGCTCTCTCTCACTTCTCACTCCTCTCCTCTCACTCCCGCTTTTCATGCCGCTTCCACCAGGTACTCGCGTGGATCCGCGATGCGCCCGGCGATCGCCGACGCAGCGGCAGTCGCTGGGCTGGCCAGCACGGTGCGTGCGCCCTTGCCCTGGCGGCCTTCGAAGTTGCGGTTCGAGGTGGACACCACCAGCTGGCCCGGCTGGGCCAGATCGCCGTTCATCGCGATGCACATCGAGCAGCCCGGCACGCGCCACTCGGCGCCGGCGGCAGTGAATACGTGATGCAGGCCTTCGCGCTCGGCGTCGCGGCGTACCGCTTCGGAGCCCGGCACTACCAGCATGCGCACGCCGCTGGCGATGTGCCGACCGTGCAGCACGCGCGCCGCTTCGCGCAGGTCGGACAGGCGCGAGTTGGTGCAGCTGCCGACGAATACCACGTCGACCGGCGTGCCCTGCATCGGCTGGCCGGGCTTGCTCTGCATGTAGTCGAGCGCGCGGCGTTCCTGCGCATTCGTGGCCGCCGGTACCGGCGCATCCATCGCGATCGCCATGCCCGGATGGGTGCCGTAGGTGACGGTGGGTTTCACCGTGCTGGCATCGATGCGTACCTCGCGGTCGTAATGTGCGCCGGCGTCGCTGCGCAGCGCGCGCCACGTCGCCACCGCCGCGTCCCATGCCGAGCCCTGCGGCACGCGCGGTCGACCTTTCAGCCATTCGAACGTGGTCTCGTCCGGCGCAATCAACCCGGCGCGCGCGCCCGCCTCGATCGACATGTTGCAGACGGTCATGCGCTCGTCCATCGTCAGCGCCTCGATCGCCGCGCCGCGATATTCCAGCACGTAGCCGGTGCCGCCATCGACGCCGATCGTGCCGATGATGTGCAGGATCAGGTCCTTCGCGCCAACACCCGGCGGCAACTGGCCGTCGACGTGGATCGCCATGGTCTTCGGCTTGCGCTGCAGCAGGCACTGCGTGGCCATCACGTGGCCGACCTCGGTGGTGCCGATGCCGAACGCAAGTGCGCCGAACGCGCCGTGGGTGGAGGTGTGGCTGTCGCCGCAGACGATCGTCATGCCCGGCTGGGTGGCGCCCAGCTCCGGTCCGATCACGTGCACGATGCCGCGGTCGGCGCTGTCCCAACCGTGCAGCTCGACGCCGAACTCGCGGCAGTTGGTTTCCAGCTGGGTCACCTGCGCCTGCGCCTCGGCGTTCGCATACGGCCGGCTGCCGTCGGCATTGGTCGGCAGGGTCGGGGTGGAATGATCCAGCGTGGCCAGCATGCGATCGGGCCGGCGCAGTTTCAGGCCGCGCTCGCGCAGTTCGCTGAACGCCTGCGGCGAGGTGACTTCGTGCACCAGGTGCAGGTCGACGTAGATCACCGCCGGTGTGTCGGCGGTTTCGGCGGCGACGACGTGGGCGTCCCATACTTTTTCGAACAGGGTTCGTGAGGTCATGCCGCGACCTCCGTGGTAACCGGCTGTTGATGAGGAGTCCGGCCATGGATGGCCGGTTCTTGATCTTCGCGGTCAGGGACGACCGCATTAACCAAACTTAACCAGCCGTAGCGATCCTCGGTGCGTCCATCGAACAAACCGAAGAACGCCTGCCGCAACTGCTGCGTGATCGGGCCTGGCACACCCTTGCCGATCGCCTTGCGATCGACCGAGCGCACCGGCGTGATCTCGGCGGCGGTGCCGGTCATGAACACTTCGTCGGCCGAGTACAGCGCCTCGCGCGGCAGGTCGCGCTCTTCCACCGCGATGCCGAGATCAGCAGCCAGCGTGAGTACCGCGTCGCGAGTGATCCCGGCCAGGATGCCGGCGCTGGATGGCGGCGTGAGCAGCTTGCCGCGCTTCACCAGGAACAGATTCTCGCCGGCACCTTCGCTGAGCAATCCGTTGTGACCCAGCGCGATGCCCTCGTCGTAGCCGTTGCGACGTGCTTCCAGTCCGATCAGCTGGCTGGACAGGTAGTTGCCGCCGGCCTTGGCCCAGCTCGGCAGCGTGTTCGGCGCGGGACGGTTCCACGACGACACGCAGACATCGGCGCCACGTTCCGCCGCCTCGCCCAGGTACGCACCCCAGTTCAACGCGATGATCGCCACTTCGACCGGCGCGCCGTCCTTCGCCAGCACGCCCAGTCCGCCGGCACCGCGGAACACGATCGGCCGCACGTAGGCCGACGGCATCCGGTTCGCGCGGATCACGTCGAGGCAGGCGGCGTTGATCGCGTCCTCGCTGTAGCCGATCTCGATCTCGTACACGCGCGCCGATTCGAACAGCCGGCGGGTGTGCTCGGCCAGGCGGAAGTAGGCCGGGCCGCGCGGCGTGGCGTAGACGCGTTCGCCCTCGAACACCGACGAGCCGTAGTGCAGCGCGTGCGCGCTGACGTGGGTGGTGGCCTCGGCCCACGGCTTGATCTGGCCGTTGTGCCACAGGAATGGCGTGCTCATGCGGTGGCTCCCTTGGCGTGCGTGGCGGCCGTGGCTGGTGTGGTTCGGGCAATGCGATTGACGATGACCAGCGCAGCCAGCGCGGCTGCTTCGACGATGTCGGTGCTGCTGCCATGACCGCGCCAGGTGCGCGCGGCATGGCGGGCGCTCAGTTGCGCATGGCCCTGGGCGCCGGCGCCTTCGCCCAGCGCATCGATCTGGAAGCGGGTCAGGTCCAGCGGCGTGCCGGTGGCGCGTTCGATCGCGCGCAATACCGCATCCACCGGGCCATCGCCGATCGCCGCTTCGCCCACCTGGCGGCCATCGTCATGGCGCAGCTTCACCGACGCCGAGGCGCTGCCACCGAGGTGCGAATTGGCATGCAGTTGCAGCAGGTGCCACGGGCCGCTGGCGTGCGGATCGTGGCCCAGCGCCAGCGCTTCCAGATCCTCGTCGTGCAGCTCGCGGCCGTGGTCGGCCAGCGTCTTGAAGCGGGTGAAGATGTCGTCCAGCGCCGCATCGTCCGGGGTGTAACCCAGCGCCTGCAGCCGCTGGCGCAGTGCGGCGCGGCCGGAATGCTTGCCCATCACCAGGCTGGTTTCGGCGATGCCGACATCCTGCGGCTGCATGATTTCGTAGGTGCCGCGATGCTTCAGCATGCCGTGCTGGTGGATGCCCGACTCGTGCGCGAATGCGTTGGCGCCGACGATCGCCTTGTTGCGCGGCACTGCCTGGCCGGTCAGCTCGGTCAGCAGGCGCGAGCTTGGATACAGCTGGCGGGTGTCGATGCGGGTATCGACGCCGAAGTGCGGCGCGCGCACCTTCAGCGCCATCACCACTTCCTCCAGCGCCGCGTTGCCGGCGCGCTCGCCGATGCCGTTGATGGTGCACTCCACCTGGCGCGCACCGGCGCTCACCGCGGCCAGGCTGTTCGCCACCGCCATGCCGAGGTCGTCGTGGCAGTGGCTGGAGAAGACCACCTTGTCCGCGCCGCGCACGTGCTGGCGCAGGTAGCGGAACAGTTCGACGATCTCGCCCGGCGTGGTGTAGCCCACCGTGTCCGGTGCGTTGAGCGTGCTGGCGCCGGCGGCGACCGCCGCGCTGAACACTTCAGCCAGGAATTCCGGTTCGGTGCGCAGTGCGTCCTCGGCCGAAAACTCCACCTCGTGGCAGTGGCCGCGGGCGCGTTCGATCGCGCGCACTGCGGTCTCCAGCACCTGCGCCTTGCTCATGCCCAGCTTGTGCTCGCGATGCAGCGGGCTGGTCGACAGGAACAGGTGGATGCGCGAATGGCGCGCGGTCTTCAGCGCACGGGCCGCACTGTCGATGTCGCCGTCCTGGCAGCGCGCCAGCGCGCATACCGTGGTGTTGTTCAGCGCCCCGGCGATTTCCGCAACTGCAGCAAAATCGTCCGGCGAAGCCTGCGGAAAGCCCGCCTCGAGGATGTCCACGCCCAGCGCCTCGAGCTGCTGCGCCATACGCAGTTTCGCGCGCCGGTCCATCGAGAAACCGGGCGCCTGCTCGCCGTCGCGCAAGGTGGTGTCGAAGATCCGCACGCGTTCGGCGACTACATCGTCGTCGCTGGCGGGGGTGTTCTGCTGGTCGGGGTTTTTCATCATGGCTCCGCTGTGTGGGCGTCGCCGAAGGCATAAAAAAACCCCGCATCCGTTACCGGGTGCGGGGTTCTTTGGGTGTTTTCAGGTTTTTCTAGCTACCTGGACACATGCCCTCAGCCCGCACCTCCGTTGGTAATAAGGAGTACGAGTACGAGGGCAAGAAGGAGCGTGCCGCCGAGCTGAAGCAGGCCGTCGACCGTCGCGAGACGGTTCATTTCGGCGGTGCGGCAATGGCTGTTGCGCTGCGACATGGATCGACCGTAAGCGATGCCGAGGGTCTCTGTCAACAAAAATCTTTATGACGAAAGCTTCTAAGTCGCCAGAACAGTGTTTGGACGGCTAGGTGTCCAAATGGATACAAATGAAACCATCGCAACAATTCGCGATGGACGCAGCCGACTTGCGAACCGGACCTGCGCCGCGGGAACCATGCCCGGCGCGCGCCCCGTCAGTCAGGCCGTGCCGGCGCCGCTCAGTACCTCGTGCAGGGCAGTGTCGGTCGCCGTGATCAACTCGGCGCGGGATGGGCGTGCGAGCATCGTGGCCAGTGGCTTCGGGACGGCGATCGGAGCGTTGATGAGCGGTTCCACGATGCTCTCGAACTTGGCCGGATGCGCGGTGGCCACTACCGCCCATGGTCCGCGCTCGCCCTGTTCGCGGAGGCGGTCGTGCACGTGCATCGCGGTCGCCGTGTGCGGACAGAATACTTCGCCGTGCTCGCGCGCATGGTGGGCGATGGTGTGCCGGATGGTGGCGTCGTCGACGCTGCTGGCGGACAGTGTCCGGCGCAGCTGCGCCCCATCCGGAAACGTCCAGCACAGCCGCTCGAAGTTGCTCGGTGCGCCCACGTCCATCGCGTTGGCCAGGGTCGGGAGAGCTTCGCGAGGCGTGTATTCGCCACCGGCAAAGTAGTCGGGCAAGGTGGCGTTGGCGTTGCAGGCCAGGCGCAGCTCGCCGATCGGCAGGCCCATCGCGCGTACCCACAGGCAGGCCATCGCATTGCCGAGGTTGCCGGTGGGGATGATGAAATTCAGTGGCGTGTCGTGTTCGCGCCGCCATGCGAGTGCGGCGTGGGCGTAGTAGCTCATCTGCGGCAGCAGTCGGCCGAGGCTGATGCTGTTGGCCGAGGACAGCGGCACCTGCGCCTGCAGCGCCACGTCGTTGAGCGCGGCTTTCACCATGCGCTGGCAATCGTCGAAGCGCCCGGCCACGCGCAGCGCCCGCACGTTGTCGCCGAAGCAACCGAGCTGGTGGGCCTGGCGTGGCGAGACCAGGCCGTCCGGGTACAGGATCACCACGCGGGTGTTCGGCTGACGATGGAATGCGGCCCCCACTGCCGCGCCGGTGTCGCCGGAGGTGGCGACCAGGATCGTCAGCGGGCGGGCGTCGTTGCGCGGCAGGCGGCGCAGGCAGGCGGCGAGGAAGCGTGCACCGAAATCCTTGAAGGCCGAGGTGGGGCCGTGGAACAGCTCCAGCAACAGCGTATCGGGATGCGCCGACAGCGGACGCAGTGGTGCGTCGAAGGTGAAGGCCTCGGCGCAGATCGCCGACAGTTCAGCGGCCAGTGGATCGCCGGCGAAGAACGGCATCAGCAAGGTGGCGGCGGTATCGGCCAGCGAGCCGTGTGGATCGAAAGCAGCCGGATCGATCGACGGCAATGCCTCGGGCACGTACAGGCCACCGTCCGGGGCCAGCCCGGCGGCGATCGCCTGGCTGATCGGCACCGCCGGACTGCCACCGCGCGTGCTGACGTAGGAGCCCGCTGGCGGGCGATGCTTCTGCTTTGATCCCCGCCACCGATCAAGAACCAGAGCATCGCCCGCGAGCGGGCTCCTACGAAGGGTGGGGGTCATGGCTGGACCTCGTCGGATTCAACCAGGCTGGCAGCTGGCCCGTCGATCGGGGATACCCGGATATCGCTGTCCAGCCCGGCGATCGCGAACGCTTCGCGCATCGCGCTGCCGGCGGCCTCGGCGTCGGCGCGGCTTTCATACCAGCCGAACACGCTGGGGCCGGCGCCGGAGATGCTGGCGCCGAGGGCGCGATGGTCGAGCGCGGCCTGCTTCACCTGCGCGAAGTGCGGAATCAGCGGCGCACGGCGTGGTTCGACCAGCACGTCCTTGAGGCCTGCGCGCACCAGGGCGGCATCGCCGCGGTAGCAGCCGGCCAGCACCAACGCGAGGTTGGAACTCTGCGCCACGAATTCGCCGAGCTCGTAGTGACCGGCCAGCGCGGCGCGCGCCTTGCGCGTTTCCAGCACCAGATGCGGATGGACCAGGGCGCAATGCCATGCCGCGGGAACCGGAATGCGCAGCAGGCGATCATGCGTGGCCAGTACCAGGCCGCCGAGCAGCATCGAGCCGAGGTTGTCGCCGTGGCGGCTGCCGCTGGCCACCGCCTCGCCGTCGAGGGCGAATGGATACAGGGCTTCGCGCGGCAGCGGTTGTTCCAGCAAGGCGTTGGCGGCGACCAGCGCGGCCACGCAGGAGGCGGCCGAACCGCCCATGCCCGAACCCAGCGCGATGCCCTTGTGCAGAACCAGTTCGAAACCCCAGGGCAGGTCGAGCGCACGCTGCAGCGATAGCAGCGCGGTGCCGGCGGTGTTGTGCAGCGGGTCGAGCGGCAAGCCGTCGACACAGCCGCGGATGGCTGCGATGCGCACCACCGGTTCGTCGATGCGGCGCACTTCGGCGCGATCGCCGGCGCCGGCCAGGCTGTGGCCGAGCAGGTCGAAGCCGACGCCGACGTTGCCGACGCTTGCCGGGGCGAAGGCGCGTGCGACGCGCGGGGTGATGGAGCGATCTGGCGACATGTGCGGTTCCGGCAACAAGATGTTCATGCCTGCACCGCCAGCGATTCGGCGATGCGCAGCAGGTCGGCGAACACGCCGGCCGCGGTGACTTCCGGCCCGGCACCCGGGCCCTGCACCAGGAGTGGATTATCGCAGTAGCGGCGGGTACGGAACTGCACCACGTTGTCGGTCAGCCGCGAATGGGCGAAGGCGTGGCTGGCCGGCAGCACCGTCAGCCGCACGCTGGCGCGGCCGTGGCGATCCAGATCGGCGACATGGCGCAGCACGCCGCCGGCGGCGTGGGCTTCGGCAAGCCGGGCCGCCATCGGCGCATCCAGTTCGTGCAGGCGCTCCATGAACGATTCGCGCGGCAGGCTGGCGAGCGCGGCGGGTACCAGGCTTTGCAGGTCGACATCCTCCAGCGACAGCGGCCAGCCCACCTCGCGCGCCAGGATCACCAGCTTGCGCGCCACGTCGAGACCGGACAGGTCGTCGCGCGGGTCGGGTTCGGTATAGCCCAGCGCATGCGCCTCGCGCACCAGTGCCGAGAACGGATGCTGGCCGTCGTGGCGGTTGCACAGCCAGGCCAGTGTGCCGGAGAACATGCCTTCGACCGCGAGCAATTCGTCGCCGGTATCGAGCAGGTCGCGCAGGGTCTGCACCACCGGCAGGCCGGCGCAGACCGTCGCCTCGTAGCGGAAACGCGCGCCACCGGCGCACGCCGCGCGGATCGCCTGCCAGCGCGCCAGCGGGCCGCTGCCGGCCAGCTTGTTCGGCGTCACCACATGGATGCCGTCAGCCAGCCAGCGCGGATAATGCGCGACCACCTCGTCATTCGCGCTGCAGTCGATCAGCAGCGCGTGGCGGCCGTCGTTGCCGCGGACGTGTTCGGCAAACGCATCCAGGTCGTTCGGCCGCCAGATCTGCGCGCCGTCGTGGCGACCGTTGAGTTCGGTATCGTCGCAGTCCAGCCACATGCGCTTGCTGGCCACCACGCCGCACAGCCGGAGTTCCAGTCCGCCGTCGCGCACCAGCCGCGGCTGTGCGGCACGCAACTGTGCCAGCAGGGCGCCGCCGACCCGGCCGGGGCCGATCACGCCGACCGCCAGGACCTTTCGACGCCGGGTGGTCGCCGCTGCCGGCAAGGGCAGCGGGAGCCGCTGCAGGTGTTCGACGAATTCGGATGCACAGACGTTCACGATGACCTCCGGTTGAGGCCCGTGCTCGCTGGCGGATCGGCTTGTGCTGGGGAGTGCACCGGCCCGCCTCATCGAGGGCGGGGCCGTTGCGTAGTGAAGAACCTATTCGCGCACGGACACCCACCCCGACCGAGTCGTGGTGGTGGTCGTAATCGTGGTGGCGATGGAGCAGGCATTGACGCCGACCGGCAACCGCACGTGCCCGGGGGAAACCGGGGCAGGATGCATGCGTGCTGGCGTGGAAAGCGGCGACATGGCATCGACCTTAGAGCGGATGCTGCAATGCGGTCAACAGGTTCATTTGCAACTTCTGGCTATATGCGCGACGGCAGTGACCCATCCGCCGGCTGCGCGATGAAGATCACCGACGCCGGTTTTCGGGTCTGCGGATGCAGCGGCTCGCGCAGCTCCCGCAGTCGCAGCCCGCTGTCGGCGAGCAGTCGTAGCCAGCTTTCCAGGGTGCGGAAATACCACGGTGCCGGATCGCTGAAGCCGGCGCCGAAACCCGTCCACGAACCCTCGCGCCAGCCGTCCTGACAGGGATGGTTGCCGCAGGCGACGAGCGGGTGCAGGGTCTGGATCAGCAGGCGGCCGCCCGGCTTGAGCAGCGAACGGACGGCGCCGAGCAGGCCGTCCACGGATTCGTTGCCAAGCAGCGAAAAATTGCAGACGACCGCATCGACCATGACATCGAGCCTGCCCGCGGCGATGTCCTCGTACGACATCGCGCGGAAATCGCCATCGCCGGCTTGCCGTGCCTGGTCGATCAACGCGGGAATGGCGTCGATCCCGGTCACATGGATTCGATGCGCAGACAGTGCACGGGCCAGCCAGCCTTCGCCGCAACCGATGTCGAGCACCGAATCTGGCGAAGCGGTGAGCGTGGCATCGAGAATCGCCCGATCGGTGACCAGCCGGCGGCTCTCGATCTGCCGCTCGCGCACGGCGATCGTCCATGGCGTGGCGTTCCTGCTCCATGCGTCGACGATCTTCGCCTCGCTGAGCGGATCGATGCTCATGTCATCCCGCGTGGATCGATGCGCGTGCGGGGCGCGCCCGGAAAAGCCGAGGGCGCGCTGCCGCTCAGCGCATGATCCCGGTATGCCCCAGTGAATAGCGCCCCGGCTGCGGCCACACGGTCAGGCCGTGCGGCTCCATGCCGACCTTGATCGTCCTGACCTTGCCGGTGTGGGTGTCGATCGCATAGACCACGTCGTCGAAGCGTCCCGACAGCCACAGCACACTGCCATCGGCGTTGACGTTGCCCATGTCGGGGCTGCCGCCGCCGGGAATCGGCCAGTTCGCCACCACCTTGCGCGTGGCGTAGTCGATCACCGAGACGCTGCCCTTGCCCCGGCGCGCGCCGTGAATCCGGTGCGATCCGCGATTGGTGACGTACAGCCGGGTGCCGTCGCGGCTCGGATACAGGCCGTGGGTGCCGGGGCCGGTGTGGATGAAGCCGATCTTCGTGAAGCTGTCGCCGTCGATCAGGAACACGCCGTCGGCCATCATGTCGGCCACGTAGAACACCTTGCCGTCGGGCGAGACGCGCACGTCCTGCGGCATGCCGGTGCGCTTGTCCAGTTGCAGGTAGCCGAGCACCTTGCGGTTCACCATGTCGATCTTGGCCAGCCTGCCGCCGAACTCGCAGGTGAAGATCGCGTAGCGCCCGTCGATCGAGAAGTCGGCGTGGTTGATGCCCTTGCAACCCGGCACCTCGAGTCGGCTCTTCAGCGCCATCGTGTGCGCATCACGGAAATCCAGCCGCGCGAACGCCTCCGCCACCACGATCGCTTCCTTGCCATCCGGGGTGAAGTACATGTTGTAGGGATCGTCCACGGCGACCGCCTCGCCCGGTTTGCCGGTCATCGGATCGATCGGGGTGAGGCTGCCGTCGTTGCGGCCTTCGGCGTTGTTGGTCACCCACAGCGTCTTGAGATCCCATGAGGGCACGATGTGCTGCGGGCTGCGCCCGACCTTGAACTTGTACAGCACCTTGAACGTGGCGGGATCGATCACGTAGACGTCGTCCGAACGGATATTCGGCACGTACACCCGCTGCAGCGCGCCCTTCACCGCCGGGCTGAAGGCGTCGGCGCCGGACTCGCTGTACAGGTTGGCCGGGTTCAGCACCGGCGGCATGCCGGGCACGGTGGTCACGGCGGTGGCGGCATGCGCTGCGGTGCCGAGCAAGGCACTGAAAGCGAGCGCGGCGGCGCAGGCGGCGCCATGCCAGAAGCGGGGTAGATGCGTGTTGATGGCGAATGTCCTGGTCAGCAAGGTCGGGTGGAAGTCGGCGCGAGTGCGGCGGCGTGTCAGTGTTCCCGGATGTCCTTCCGGATTGCCTGGATGGTCTGCCTGACGATCAGGTCGACCCCCAGCTGGCCTAGCGCCGCGGTCGCGCGGCGCGGGTCGCCGCCATAGACGCCGTCGGCGGCATCGGGTTTGCCGGCGCCATGCAGTCTATCCACTCGCACCATCTGCGGCGCGACTGCCAGCTGAAGGGACGTATCGGCGAGGCCCGCGTGGGTGCCGATCTCGTCATCGCGGAAACCCTGCCGGCGCAGGATCTTGTCGTAACCGGAGGAGCTGGCCGCGTAGTATTCCGGCGGCGCGAACACGCGCGTGGCCGAGCCGGCCCAGCGCTTGTTCAGATGCGCGACCACGCGCTGCAGATCCTTCTGGTAGCCGCCGTGGTCGCCCAGCAGCACGATATGGCGGAAGCCGTGCACCGCGAAACTGTTCGCCGCCGCTTCCAGCACCTGCTCGAACGCGGCATCCGGCACCGTGATCGTGCCCGGAAAGCGCATGTGGCCGCTCGGCGGCGCGTAGCTGCCTTCGGGCACATAGGCAATGACCGGGGCCACCAGCGCATTGCCCAGCCCTTCCGCGATCTTCTGCGACAGCCACGCCGCCCGCGCATTGTGCTTGCCCAGCGCGACATAGGGGCCGCTCTGCTCGGTGCCGCCGATCGGAATGATGATGGTGGTGCTGCCGGACTGGATGCGGTCGCGCAGTTCGGTCCAGGTGAGGTCCTGCAGCAGCACCGTGCGCGGCGGCTGCGCGCAGGCGAGCGGCGCCAGCAGGAGCAGGAGGGTGAAGGCGAGGAGTTGTCGACACGAACGGCGTGTCAGGGAGGGCTTGGGCACGGCGACTTGACTGCTGGTGGACGGTAGGGGGAACAGTGAGACAGGGGCGCGTCTTTGCGCAAGGGCGTGCCTCACTCCCCGTCGGTCGCCGGCACGAAGTCCTTGAGCGACTCGAGCTCCTGTTCCAGCTTGCGCAGCTTCTCGTCGATCTGCGCGCGTTGTTCGCGCAGCCGCTCGATGGTGTGGGCAAGCTCGGTGCGGCGGATGTCGAGGATGGTGGCCATGGGATTTCGTTCTCTTCTTGCAGCGTCGCGCCTTGGTGCGCTTGCCGCGTATTGTGCACCTGGCGGCTTGGGCAAGGCACTGGCCCCCGGCCAGCCTCAATGCGACAGGTCAATCCGGTAAACCGCCGTCCCGTCGCCGTTGTCCTTCACCCATTGGATGTTTGTCAGCCCGGCCGCCCTGGCCACGTCGAGCTTGTCCGCCCGCCCCGTGAACACCACCGTGCCCCGCGTCTTCAAGGGCGCAAACGTCCATGACGTGGGCTCCAGGTCGCTCGCGCCGATCTGCCGCTTGTGCTCGATCCACTTCGCCAGGATCTCGCGCGTGCCATCGGGTGCGGCCAGCACGATGTTGGCGCCGTCGAGGCCGGGGAAGTTGCCGCCGCCGCTGGCGCGGTAGTTGTTGGTGGCGATGATGAACGGCTCGGTCGGCGTGACCGGCCTGCCCTTGTAGGTGAGCGAGGTGATGCGCTGGCCGACCGGCTTCGATACATCGATGATGTAGTGGATGCCGCCCTGGATCTGGTCGAAGTTGTAGCCGGTGAAATGACTGTTGATCAGCGCCTGCTCGCCGGCTTGGTCGGGGTCGATGCGGTTGAAGCGTTCGGCCGATTTTTCCAGCCACGCCCTGAGGCCGGCGCCGTCGGTCTTCACCGCGGCCAGCGTGTTGGGATAGAAATACAGGTCGGCGGCGCTGCGCAGGGTGAGCGGGCCGGCGGCGACGTCGGTGTAGTCGTCGGGGCCGCCGAAGCCGCTGCGGAAGGCGGCTGCCGCGGAAAGCACCGGTACGCCGGCGAGCTCGGGATGGGTGCGGGGCAGTTCGCGGCGCACGTAGTCGATCTGCGCGGCATTGACCGGTGCCAGCGCGCTCATGTTGCCTTCGTCGGCGAAGTAGCTGCTCATGGGCACGCTGCTGCTGCCGATCGGCGTGTTGACATGGGCGATCGCCGCCTGGTGCACGGATTCGACCAGCGGCGCGATCGCCGGGTCGGCCGGCACGCACTGGTTTTTCTCCGGACAGATCGGGCGCACTTCGCTGTGGGTGTTGTCGAGGTCGACGACCCAGCGGCCGTCCTTGCGGTTGAGCACCAGCGCGATCACGCCAAGGTCCTTGCCGAAGAAGCCGCCCATCACCGCCGGCACGTTGCGGACGAAACCAAGTCGTGCGTCGACGTCCTTCATGCCGGCGTAGCGCGGGCCGGGAAACTGCGTGTGCGAGTGACCGAGCAGAAGCACGTCGATGCCCGGTACCCCGGCGAGATACCAGCCCCCGTTCTCCATGGCGTTGGTATAGGGATGGGTGTCGAGGCCGCCGTGCAGGATCGCCACGATCAGGTCGGGATGCTGCGCCTGCAGTTCGGGCAGGTATTTCTGCGCGGCCTCCACCACGCCGCTGACGGTGACCTTGCCGGCCAGGTTGTGCTGGTCCCACTGCATGATCGGGGGCGGCGCGAAGCCGATGATGCCGACGCGCAGCGGCACCCTGATCGCGCTGCCATCCGGCGTATAGGCCTGGATGTTCTTGCTGACGATCGTCCACGGCTTGAAGATCGGCTTGCCGTCGCGCGCGCTGAACACGTTCGCCAGCACCAGTGGATAGTGCGGGCCGGCGCAGCGGTTGTCGTGGCCGCCGTCCACGTTCATCGGCGTGCCGGTGACCTGCGACAGAAAGCCCAGGCCGTAGTTGAACTCGTGGTTGCCGAGCGTGCCGCCGTCGTAGCCGACCGCATCCATCGCCCGGTAGACCGCCAGCTCCTGGTCGCAGGCGACCGGTTTCACCAGCGCCTGGTAGTCGGCCAGCACGCTGCCCTGGATGGTGTCGCCGGCATCGAACAGGAAGTTGTCGGGAAACTCCTTGCGGGCGCGCTGGATCAGCGTGGCGGTGCGTTCGAAACCCACCGTGGGGTCGGGCTTCAGCTTGTAGTAGTCGTAGCTGAGCACGTTGGAATGAATGTCCGTGGTTTCCAGGATCGCCACTTTCGCGCGTGCGCCGTCCGGCACCTTGCCGGATTTCCAGGGCAGCCCGGAGCAACCGGCGAGCAGGAGGGCGCCGATGGCCAGTAGCGGGAGGATTCTTGAAGTCGGGAGCATGGGCGTTCCGTGGGCCTGCACAATCGAGCGATCAAAATTAGCAGATCGAGGCCGGGGGTTGCCGCCCAACCCGGATTCCCAACGCCGGTGTAACGGTTCGGCGGGAAAACTGCCGGCGACCGCCACATGATCGTAAGATGACGCATCGGTGACATCCGGTCCTGCAGGGGGACTTTCCAGCTCATGCGTCCAATTCCATGGCGCCGCGCGCGCGGCCCTGCAACATGCGCGACAGCACTGGCGATCTTCACCGTCTGCCTGGCGCTCACCGCATGGCAGGAACCGTTGCCGCTGCAGCGCGGTTTCATCGCGGCCCTGATGTTGTGCACGGTCGGCGCCCTGCTGTTCCTGTTCGCGCGCCTCGCCACCGCGTTGCTGGTCGGTGGCGGCCTGTTCCTCGCGCTGAAGTTCATCGCGGTCATGAAGCTGCGCTATCTCGAAGAGCAGCTGATGCCATCGGACTTCATCTATTACGTGCGCAGCAGCCTGCTCGATACATTGCGTCACTATCCGCATCTGTATCTGCTGGGCATCGGCCTGCTGCTGGCGTTGCCGCCGCTGCTGTACCTGACCTGGCGCTGGGACTGGCGCCTGCTGGCCGGGATGCGCCCGCGCGTGGCGCTGATCGTGCGCAGTGCCGGGTTGGCGTTCGGCGTGCTGGCGTTCTGGTGGTGCATGCTGCCGAACGGCCCGTTTGCCGTGGTGCATGCGCGCAATACCTGGGAGAAGCTGTCCGACGACGCGCACCTGACCAATTTCTTCGTCAGCTTCCGCGACGCCGCGGTGCGGCTGCCGCCGATGAGCAGCGATGCGGTGGCCGAACAGGCCTGGGGCGCGACCGCGCAGAGCGGACCGGGCAGCCGCCCGGCACCTTATCCGGACATCGTGCAGGTGCTGGAGGAGAGCACCTTCGATCCGTCTATCTATGCCAACTGCAGCGTGCCCGCCTGCCGGTTGGGCATGTTCGCTTCCGACGCACGCACGCGCGGCACCGGCGTGCTGCGCACGCATACCTTCGGCGGCGGCACCTGGGTCAGCGAGTTCGCCGTGCTGACCGGCATGCCGCAGGACATCTTCGGGCCTGGCGGCATGTATGCGCCGTACGTGCTGGCGCCGCGCGTGCGCGATGCGCTGCCGCAGATGCTGCGCCGGCTCGGCTACCTCACCATCGCGATCTACCCGACCGTCGGCAGTTTCATCAACGGACGCAACGCCTATCGGGCCTATGGCTTCGACCACATGTACGACGTCAGCGAACTGGGCCTGGACGAGTGGGAGGAGACCGACAAGCAGATGTTCGACGCGGCGAAGCGCGTTTACGACAGGGTGAAGAAGCCGGGCCAGCCGGTGTTCGTGATGATCCTGACCCTGAACCAGCACGGTCCGCACGACGACGATCCGATGTCCAGTCTCCCCGCGCCGTTCCGCAACCTGCTGCACGGGCTGAAACCGGACGTGGCGCTGAACTTCGATACCTACCTGTCGCGCCTGCACGATTCGGACCTGGCCATACGCGGGCTGGAGCGCGACTTCCTCGATCGCGCGCAGCCGACCGTGCTGATGCACTTCGGCGACCACCAGCCGTCCTTCGACGGCATGATCCGCGACCTGCCGCGCAGCCTGCCGCCCGCGCTGCAGCTGTATCGCGACTACCTCACCTATTACATGATCAAGAGCAACTTCGACGGGCCACCACTGCCGCACTACCCGATGCTCGACATCGCGTTTCTGCCCAGCATGGTGCTGCAGGCCGCCGGCCTGCCGCAGGACCCGTACTTCGCGGCCCTGAGCCAGCTGCGTGAACGCTGCGACGGGCTGTACGACGATTGCGCCGTACCGGGCCTGCTCGACTCCTATTACGGCTGGATCTTCGGGCGGCTGCACGAATATCAGTGAGCGTGCGACTTCGTTTCGCCCTGTTCCGCGCGATTGACCCTGCACGTCAGCAACGGACCTGGTGGTGTCGCGGTGCGATGCCGGCCGTGCGCGCGGCGGAGAGGCCCTGATCGGCCGGTATGGCCCGTGCTGGCGGCGTTCCGGCCGTTCTCGGCCCAAAGCCGGCCGGAGTGCGTCGGCGCTGGCAGGTGTCTTGCTTGATCGTGTCGCATGAGCCAACGCGTCCCGGACAAGTCCATGCTTTCCAGCAACCGATCGAACGACCAGCGTTTCAGCGCCGCCGACGAAGCGCGGGATCTGGAGCAGCAGATGGCTGCACTCGATCTGTCGGCGGCCGACAAGCATTTTCTGCGCGCCTTGCACCAGACCGAGAAGCAACTCAACGAGGCCTTCGACGCGGCGCAACGCCCGGGTGACCTGCAGCAGCAGGTGAGCCGGCTCTACAAGCAGCTGTATCGCCCGGACTGACCTGCTCCGCACAGCGCGGCATGCGGATAGCGCCTATGCTGGGCAATCCTTTCCGTCGCCGGGATATCGTCCGTGCCGGTCGCCCGTCACCATCGTGAAATGCCGCTCGCCGCCAGGGTGCTGGTGATCGGTCACCGCGGCGCGCCGGCATGGCGGCCGGAACACACGCTGGCGTCCTACGCCAGGGCCATCGTCGACGGTGCGGACTTCATCGAGCCGGATCTGGTGATGACGAAGGATGGCGTGTTGGTGGCGCGCCACGAGAACGAGATTGGCGGTACCACCGACGTGGCAAGCCATCCCGGGTTTGCCGGGCGCAGGACCACGAAGACGATCGACGGTCACGCCGTGACCGGCTGGTTCAGCGAGGATTTCACGCTCGCCGAGCTGAGGACCCTGCGCGCCCGCGAGCGCCTGCCGCAGTTGCGCGGCACCACGTACGACGGCGAATTCCAGATCGTGACGCTGGAGGAAATCATCGATTTCGTCGCCACCGAGTCGACCCTGGCGGGGCGTCCGCTCGGCATCATTCCGGAGATCAAGCACGGCAGTCATTTCCAGCGTATCGGCCTGGCGATGGAGGACCGGCTGCTGGCGATACTGGCCGCGCACGCGTACACGCGCACGGCGCCGGTGGAGATCCAGTCGTTCGAGATCGCGAACCTGAAGTATCTGCGCGGAAAGCTGGGTCCCGGTCACCCGAACATCCGCCTGCTGCAGTTGCTGGACGCGCCCGCCGCGCAGCCGTACGACGTGGTCGCCGCGGGTGGCGGGCTCGACTACGCGCGGATGGTGACGCCGGACGGACTGCGCGACATCGCCCGCTACGCCGACGCGATCGGCCCGGACATCGAGGCGATCATGCCGTGGCGCGCCGACGGCAGCCTGGGCCGGCCGACCCGCCTGGTGCATGACGCGCACGCGGCGGGACTGGAAGTGCATCCCTACACGTTCCGGCCGGAGAACCAGTTCCTGGCGAAAGACTTCTGGCGGGGCGACGATCCATGCGCGTTCAACCAGGCTGGCCTGATTGCACAGATCGAGGCCTATCTCGATGCCGGCATCGATGCGTTCTTCACCGACGATCCGGCGAGCGGGCGCAAGGCGGTCGACGCGCGCTGAGTCGTGCCGGCCGGTCGCCGGGCCGTGAACACACGCAGGCGTACGGAGCGTGCGAAAGATCGCTATGATCGAGCCATCGTCGCCGCCCGCCAACCCATGGTCGCCATGCCTGCTTCTGTCGCTCCCTCATCGCGCACGCGCGGGATCGCGCTGGCCGTGTCCTGCGCGGCCGCCGCCGCCATCCTCGGTGGTGCGCTGGGCGCTGGCGGAGGGGAGGCGGCATGGCAGTGGCTGCACTGGATCGCCAAGCCGCTGGCCACGCTGCTGATCCTCGCCGCGGCAGCGTCCGCCTGGGCGCCGGTGTCGCGGCGCTACCGCGCATGGATCGTCGCGGGCATGGTTTTTTCGCTGGCCGGCGACGTGCTGCTGATGTTGCCGGCAGACCTGTTCGTGGCGGGGCTGGTGGCTTTCCTGGGCGGGCACTTCTGTTTCATCGGCGCGTTCCTGGGCGACAGTCGACTGGCAGTGCGTCCGTTGGCGTGGTTGGCCTGCCTGCTGCTCGGTGGGGCAAACCTGGCGCTGCTTTGGCCGTCCATTCCCGCGGCGCTGCACCCGGCCGTGGCGGTGTACGGCCTGGTGCTGTCCTGCATGGGCGCGCAGGCGCTGGGCCGCGCCTGGCGGCACGCCGGCGACGCGCTGGCGCGGCCGGCGCGGCGTGCGGCGATCGGTGGCCTGCTGTTCATGCTCAGCGACAGCCTGCTGGCCTGGAACCGTTTCCACGCGGCCATTCCGCTGGCCGCGCTGTGGGTGCTCGGCAGTTACTATGCCGCCTTGTGGTTCATCGCCCGCTCGGTAGGGCGGGACGAGGCTTCCATCGAGGCGGGTGCGATGCAGACAGGTGGCCGGACGTGAATACCTCGGAACTGATCATCACCTGGGCGACGCCGTTCTTCTTCGCGCTGATCGCGATCGAGTTCATCGTGGCGCGGCTGCGCGGCCGGCGTGCCTATCGCAGCAACGACAGCATCAACAGCATCGGCCTGGGCGTGATGTCGCAGATCGCCGGCGTGTTCATGAAGCTGCTCACGCTGGGCATCTACGCGTGGTGCGTGCAGCACGTCGCGCTGTTCACGCTGCCGGCGACCAGCCTGTGGGTGTGGGTCAGCGGTCTGCTGCTGTACGACTTCCTGTACTACTGGCTGCACCGATTGGGGCACGAGGTGAACATCCTGTGGGCGGCGCACGTGGTGCACCACCAGAGCGAGGAATACAACCTCTCCACCGCGCTGCGCCAGACCAGCACCGGCGGCCTGCTCGGCTGGGTGTTCTACCTGCCGATGGCGGTGCTCGGTTATCCGCTGGAAGTGTTCGTGGTGATCGCGCTGATCGACCTGCTGTACCAGTTCTGGGTGCACACCGAGCAGATCGGCAAGCTGGGCTGGTTCGACCGCGTGTTCTGCTCGCCGTCCAACCACCGCGCGCACCACGCCACCAACGACCGCTATATCGACCACAACTACGGTGGCATCCTGATCCTGTGGGATCGTTTGTTCGGTACCTTCGTCGAAGAGGATGACGTCGACCGCCCGGTCTACGGCACCCGCTCGCCGCTGCGCAGCTGGAACCCGCTGTGGGCGAACGCCGAGGTGTACTGGGCGGCGGCGGTGGACGCCTGGCACGCAAAGCGCTGGCGCGACAAGCTGCAGCTGTGGTTCCGGCCGCCGGGCTGGCGCCCGGCCGACGTGGCCACGCGTTTCCCCAAGCCGGCCTACGACATCAGCCGGGCGATCTTCAACCCGCCGATGCCGCCGGCGCTGGCGGGCTACTGCCTGCTGCAGTTTGCCCTGCTGCTGGGCATGGCCACGCATTTCCTGGGGCTGACCGCGCACGCCAGCCTTGGCACCCTGCTCGGCTATGCGCTGTACATGGTGGTCAGCCTGTGCGTGCTCGGTGCACTGATGGAAAGCCGGCGCACAGCGTTCTGGCTGGAAGGTGCGCGCACCCTGCTGACCGCCGCGCTTCCTCTGCTGCTGGGGCGCTGGTTCGGCGTCGCCCATCTGGACGGCTACGCCGCAGTGGCGATCGCCGTGCTGTTCGGCGCGAGCACGCTGGCGCTGCCGTGGATGGCAGGCCTGCGCCCGCGCGAAGCACTGCACCACGACGCGGTCACCGGCTGAGCTTGCCGCGTCCGCTGCGAGGCATGCCGTTCTTCAGAACTTGTAGCGCGCTTCCACGCCCCACATCCGGGGCGCCGTGACATACGCGTACGGCGTGCCCAGCACGGATTGCGAGATGGTGCCCAGTCCGCTGACGTAGCGTTGGTCGAACAGGTTGTTGACGTAGGCGCCCAAGCCCCAGTGTCCGTCGCCTGCGTTCCAGTCGATGCGCAAATCGGTGCGCTGTTGCGCCGCGCCGAGATCGAAATTGGTCGGCAGCGCGCACTTGCCCTGGTACACCGAGGCATCGTTGCAGCGCATGCGACCGCGATAGCCGTAACTGGCATGGAACACCAGGTCGCCCCGGGCGACGCCGTGCCAGGTGTACGCGCCGCTCACGCTGTAGGAGAACTTCGGCTCGTCCACCGGCTCGCCGGACACGTCGAGGTAGAGCGCATTGCCGGCACTGTCGAGCCCGGCCGGAATACTGGCGGTCGAATACTTGGAGTCGATGTAGCTGCCATTGAAGCCGAACTGCAGGTCGTCGAGCGGCTGCCATTGCACCTGCAGGTCCAGGCCGGTGGCATCCTGGCTGGTGTTGCTGACCTGGTAGGTCGGTACGCCCAGTCCGCTGGTCGAGGGCACCACCACCAGGGTCTGCTTGTTGGTGTAGCGGTAGTGATAGACCGACGCGTCCAGCAGCAGGTGCTGCTCGGGGAAGGTGCTCTTCACGCCGACCTCGGCATTCCACACTTTTTCCGGTGCGAACTGCGAGCCCGGCTCGGTGCCGTTGTAGCCGCCGGCCTTGTAGCCCTTGGCGAGCGAGGCGTAACCCATCAGGTTCGGGGTGAAGTGGTAGTCGGCGACCAGGCGCGGGCTCATGTCGCTCCAGCGGTTGTCCTTGCTGACCAGCTGGCCCACCGCGTTGGGGAAGATCTGGTTCTGGGTGAGGATGGCGAGCAAGGCCTGCTCGCTGAGCTTGCCGCCGGTGAGTGCAGGCGCCAGGGCGAGGATGCCGGCGGCCTGCAGCTGGGCGATGGTGGCGTCCAGTTGCGGCGCGTAGCGCACCGGCGTGTACCAGTCGAAGTATTTGCGATCGTGCGTGTAGCGCAGGCCGGTGGTGATGTTGAACTTGTCGGTGACGTGCCAGATCGCGTCGCCGTACACGGCATACGAATTGAAGCGGCCGTTGTTGTTGATCGTCTCGGTCCACGAATCACCGAGCAGGCGGTAGGGCAGGTTGAAGGCCTGCAGCAGCGAATCGAAATAGTGGAACAGGGTGCCGTCCGGGGTGAAGTTGGCGCCGAGTCCGCTGTTGATCGCCAGCGTGTCGTAGGTATCGGTGTTGACCGTGGCGAGGCTGGTCTGGCTGGCGTGCTCCATGTAGAAGCTGGCGCCGCTGACCCAGTCGACGCGCTCGTTGCTGCCGTTGAACTTGAATTCCTGGTACAGCGTGCGCCCGTCGCTGATCACGCCGGTATCGAGGTGGGTGGTGATGTGGTTGGTGCCGTCGCCGTCCTCGACGTGCGAGATGTTGTAGGCCGCGTAGTTGGTGGTCGAGGTGAAGCCGCCCCAATCGAAGCTATGGTCGAGGGTGAGCGTCCAGCCGTTGTACTGGCGGCGCTCGCGGCCGCCGTCGCTGTCGTTGAAGAACGGCGCGTGGATCGGGTTGTAGTAGGTGGCTGGATCGGCCGGGAACGGTGCGCGCTGGTACAGGTCGGTGGACGACAGCGGGATCAGGCCGACGTCCATGCGCGAGGGTTGCTTGAGGCGGTCGTGATCCCACGACAGGTGCACCGTGGTGGCGGGAGTGACCTGCCAGCGTGCCACGGCGCGCGCGCCCCACTCGTCGTCCTTGCCGTAGTGGCGGCCGGTCACGGCATCCTTGAGATAGCCGTCGCTCTGGTTGTCGAGCACGCTCAGGCGCACCGCCAGGTCCTGGTTCACCGGCACGTTGAGCAGGGCATCGCCGTAGCGTCGGCCGTATTCGCCATAGCGGACGCGCGCGTTGCCCTCGAACTTGTCGGTCGGTTCGTTGGTGACGATGGAGATCGCGCCGGCGGCCGTATTGCGGCCGAACAGCGTGCCCTGGGGCCCTTTCAGCACCTCGATCCGGGCCACGTCGTTGAGCGCCATCAGCGCGCCGCCGGAACGGGTCTGGTAGACGCCGTTGACGTAGACGCCGACCGCCGAATCGGTGCCGATGCCGAAGTCGTTGGTTTCGATGCCGCGCAGGCGATAGGTCGGCTGGGTCGGGTCGCTGCCGTCGACCACCAGCCCCGGCACGAACAGGTTGGTCTGGCTGAGGTCGGTGGCGGCGATCACGCCCAACTGCCTGGAGGTGACGATGTCCATCGCGATCGGCACATCCTGCACTTCCTGGCTGCGGCTTTGCGCGGTGACCGTGATCTTGCCCAGTTCGGTGGCGTGGACGCTGGAACTGGCCGGGGCCGGGGCGGCATCCTGCGCCGATGCAAGAGGTACGGCGCCGGGCGCGCAGGCGGCGAGCGCGCAGGCGATGCCGACGGCGAGTCGGTGGTGACGGATGCGCATGAGGCGGGTTCCCCTGGTCGGATGACGGTGGCATCCGCCGTGGGCGACTGCCAGATACGTGGCCGTATGTTCACCCGCCGGCCGGTGCCGTGTACAGGTGCGCTGCAGCACGGGCGGCAAGCGACGGCCGCGTGGCTGCCCGATTTGTCGTCGCCGGCTTGAATGGCCCTGGTTCCGGCCGCGCGGGCATTCCCGCCAGATTTTCCATATGGACGTCTGGACGTCCATAACGCGATAATTCAGAAGGTCGCGTATAGCCAAACGCGTCCGACTTGCTATGCTGGGCGCCGATTCCAAGGGGAGCTCCATATGGGTTTCTTCAGCAACCTGGTGCGGCACAAGTCGGTCGAGCAGTTGCAGGCGGAGGTGGGTTCACGGGGGGATTTCCGCCGCGTGCTGGGTTTGTGGCAGCTCACCGCGATCGGCATCGGTGGCATCATCGGCGTCGGCATCTTCGTGCTGGCCGGCCAGCAGGCGGCCACCAATGCGGGGCCGGCGGTCGCGCTCAGCTTCATCATCGCGGGACTGGGCAGCGCTTGTGCGGCGCTGTGCTATGCCGAGTTCGCCGGGCTGATCCCGGTCACCGGCAGCGCGTACACCTACGGCTATGCGGTACTCGGCGAGTTCGTCGCCTGGATCATCGGCTGGGATCTGCTGCTGGAATACGCGCTGGTGGTCGCGGTGGTGGCGATCGGCTGGTCCGGCTATGTGCAGGTGCTGTTGACCTCCGCCGGCGTGCATCTGCCGGAGTGGGCGCAGCAGAGCATGAGCGCGCAGACCATGCAGTACTACCTGCAGCAGGTGTTCGGCACGCACGGCGCAACCGCGATCGCCGCGCCGAGCGACGGCCACCGTTTCAACGTGATTGCCGCTGGCGTCTCGGTGGCGGTGGCGGTGCTGCTGACCGTGCGCACTGAATGGGGTGCACGCTTCAACACGGCCGTGGTGACGATCAAGGTGATCGGCGTGCTGCTGGTGGTGCTGGTGGGTGTGTTCTACATCAACACCGCGAACTGGCATCCGTTCATTCCCGCGCGCGTGGTCGATGCCACCACCGGGCTCGGCCACTTCGGCTGGCAGGGCGTGCTGACCGGTGCCAGCGTGGTGTTCTTCGCGGTGTTCGGCTACGACACGCTGACCACGGCGGCGGAAGAGGCCAAGCATCCACAGCGCGACCTGCCGCGCGCAGTGCTGCTGTCGCTGGCGATCGCGATGGTGCTGTACATCGCGGTGTCGCTGGTGCTCACCGGCATCGTGCCGTACAGCACGCTCGGCGGCGATGCGTCGGTGTCCGATGCGTTCGAATCGATCGGCCTGCACTGGCTCAGCATCGTCATCGCGATCGCCGCGGTGGTCGGCGTCACCAGCGTGCTGTTCGCCTTCATGCTGGGCGCAGCGCGGATCTGGTTTGCGCTGGCACGCGACGGCCTGCTGCCGGCATGGTTCGCCAAGGTCAGCCCGCGCTTCGGCACACCGGCGCGGCCGACCATCATTCTTGGCCTGTTCACCGCGCTGGTCGCCGGCCTGCTGCCGATCGGCGAGGTGGCCGAGCTGGTGAACATCGGCACGCTCAGCGCGTTCATCATCATCTGCGGCTCGATCATGCTGCTGCGTGCGCGCCGGCCGGACCTGCAGCGCAACTTCCGCACGCCGGCGGTGTGGTTCACCGCGCCGCTCGGCATCGTGTTTTCCGCCGTGCTGATCTACGGCCTGCCATGGATTACCTACGAGCGCTTCTTGATCTGGATGGCGATCGGCCTGGTGATCTACTTCGTCTACGGCATGCGGCACAGCAAGCTCGAGCTTGCCGGGAAATCCTGAGTCGGTTCAGCCCGCCGCGACGGCCGTGACCACCCGGTCGCGGCCGTCGCGCTTGGCCTGGCGCATCGCGTGGTCGGCGCGGGCCAGCAGGCCCTCGATACTGTCGAAGTAGTCCGGACGG
This sequence comes from Rhodanobacter sp. B05, assembly GCF_002001085.1. GTDB lineage: Bacteria > Pseudomonadota > Gammaproteobacteria > Xanthomonadales > Rhodanobacteraceae > Rhodanobacter. The sequence goes on along the minus strand of NZ_MUNU01000010.1, from coordinate 51,550 downwards.
CAGGTCGCCACGCCGATGCTGGCGCTCAGATGGCCGCCCGGATGGTGGCTCCCGCGCACGGCCAGGCGCAGTTGCTCGGCACGTGCCAGCGCCTGCTCGCGGTCGACGCCAGGCAGCAGCATGGCGAATTCCTCGCCGCCGATGCGGCCGATCAGGTCATCCTTTCGCCCCTGCCCGCGCAGGCGTCCGGCCAGCGTCACCAGGGCGGCGTCGCCCGCGGCGTGGCCATGCTCGTCGTTGATCCGTTTGAAATGATCGGCATCCAGAAACAGCATGGATACGGGCTGCTGCCGGCGACGGGCTTCCTGCAGCGCCTCGCGGCCCAGATCGAAGAAGCGGTTGCGTACCAGCAGGCCGGTGAGGCCGTCGGTTTCGGCACGCTCGCGCAGCAGGCGCTCCAGCTTGAATTGCTCCAGCATGGTGCGCGCCATGAAGGCGCGCAGGACGGTTGCCAGCGACAGCGAAACCGCCATGTACACCGCGTATTGCAGTACCTGCACGCCATCGTCCGTGTGCAGCAGCACGGGCAGCGGGCCGAGCGCGCACAAAGCCATCGCCACCAGAAAGTCCCAGCGCCCGAACCAGATCACCGACGATGCCACCGGCAGAAGCAGGCCGGGCAAGGGCCCGTGTCCGCTGCCGGCGTGGTAGTCGATGCCGGTGAGATTGATGCCGATCTCCAGCAACACCACGCACAACAGCGTGAGCATCCTCAGCGTGAGCGGCTCGCGGCATTCCCGGACGGCGATGATCACCAGCAGCAGCGGCGCCGCCGGAGCCAGCTGCCAGAACAACTGTGCAGGCCCCGCACCAAGCAGGCCGCGCACGACCACGCCCATCAGCCAGGAGCACAGCGCCACCACCATCAGCGCGTGGATCATCGGACCCATGCGCTGCGCCAGGTAGCCGGCGTAATCGCGGCGAAACGACGCGTCGTCGGGTAATTGCCAGTGGCTGGACGGGGCTTGCATACGGGCGCGGCACATAGGGTGGCTGGGATGTTGGCCAAGTGATGCACGATAGATGCCAAGAGGTCGCGCCTGATTGGTCGGCCGCTCGCGGCGCCCCCGGCATGACCTTCGGCAGGGGTTTCGTGCGGGCCCTCCCCACTAGCATCGGGAACCCCGCCGGGTATTTCGTGGTGCGGCAAGGTCCGCGCCAGCCCGCCCTTTCGGCCGTCGGCGGGGTCGCCGATGCCTGCGATACCAGCGTCATCGGCGCCGCGGCGCCCCTTCGTCTTTCCTCTGGAGTCCCTTTTGAAATTCACCCGTCTCGCCGCCGCCCTCGCCGCCAGCGCCTTCGCCCTGGCCAGTTTCAGCGCGATTGCCGATGTCCCGGCACCGCAGAATGTGCCGTACCAGGGCAGCTTGAAGATCACGGTGGACGCCACCGACCTGGCCCATCGCATCTTCCGCGTGCACGAGGTGATTCCGGCCAAGCCGGGCCCGCTGACCCTGCTGTATCCGCAGTGGATCCCGGGCAATCACTCGCCGACCGGCCCGATCGACAAGCTGGCCGGCCTGGTGATCACCGCCAACGGCAAGACGCTGGCGTGGCAGCGCGACCCGCTGAACGTCTACGCCTTCCACGTCGAGGTGCCGCAAGGGGCGACCCAGGTGGAAGCGCAATTCCAGTTCCTGTCGCCGCAGGACCGGCGCGAGGGGCGGGTGGTGATGACGCCCGAAATGCTCAACCTGCAGTGGAACGCCGTCACCCTGTACCCGGCCGGCCATTACGCCAACCAGATCAACACCGAAGCCAGCGTGAAGCTGCCTGCCGGCTGGCAGGCCGGCACCGCGCTGGAGGTGGCATCGAAGGATGGCGACACGATCCACTTCAGGCCGATCGACTACGAAAACCTGGTCGACTCGCCGATTTATGCCGGCAAGTACTTCAAGCGGCTGGACCTGGATCCGGGCGCCAAGGCGCCGGTGCACATGGACATCGTCGCCGATGCCCCGAAGTACCTGGAGGTGAAGCCCGAACAGCTGCAGCCGTTCCGCAATCTGGTGCAGCAGATGTACAAGCTGTACGGCGCGCACCACTACGACCACTACGACTTCCTGGTCTCGCTCAGCGACAAGATGAGCGGCAACGGCCTTGAGCACCATCGTTCCAGCGAGGACGGCACCTCGGCCGATTTCTTCACCGAATGGAAGAAAAACGCGCTGAGCCGCGACTTGTTCTCGCACGAGTTCAACCATTCCTGGGACGGCAAGTACCGCCGCGGCGCCGACCTGTACACGCCGAACTACAACGTGCCGATGAGTGACACCCTGCTGTGGGTGTACGAGGGTCAGACCCAGTTCTGGGGCTACGTGATGGCGCAGCGTTCGGGCCTGTGGGATACCGCCCAGAGTCACGACATGTGGGCCTATGTGGCCGCGACCTACGACCGCGGTCGCCCGGGCCTGGCCAGCTGGCGCAACGTGCAGGACACCACCAACGACCCGACCATCGCCCAGCGCGCACCGTTGCCGTACCGCAATTACCAGGGCAGCGAGGACTACTACTCCGCCGGCCAGCTGATCTGGCTGGACGTCGACGGCAAGTTGCGCGAACTCAGCCACGGCAAGCATTCCATCGACGATTTCGCCAGGGCGTTCTTCGGCGTCAATCCCGGCAAGTGGGATGTCGACACCTACACCTTCGAGGACGTGGTGAAGACCCTCGACGACATCGCCCCGTTCGACTGGGCCGGCTACCTGCGCACGCGCCTGGATGGCCATGGCCCGCTGACCGGCGGCATCGCTTCGCACGGCTGGAAGCTGGTCTACACCGACCAGCCGTCCGACGCGGTGAAGGCGGTCGAGGCGCGCCGCCACCATGCCGACCTCACCTATTCACTGGGCCTGTCGATCAGCAAGGATGGCAGCATCGGCGACGTGTTGTGGGACAGCCCCGCGTTCAAGGTCGGCATCTCGCCCGGCATGAGCGTGATCGCGGTGAACGGCCACGACTACGATGCCGACGAGCTCAAGGATGCGGTCACTGCCGCGGCGAAAGACCACAACCAGGCCATCGAACTGCTGGTGAAGAACTTCAACGAGTACAAGACCGTGCGCATCGACTACCACGGCGGCCTGAAGTACCCGCACCTGGTGCGCGACACCAGCAGGCCCGACACCCTGGCCGAGCTGCTGAAGCCGCGCCAATGAAATAAAGCGCTTTTCGCGTTCGCCCCTTCTCCCCACCGGGGAGAAGGTTGGGATGAGGGGCCGGTGCGCGCGCCTCAACAAAACGACGCGCCGCCTGCCGTCGCCTCCTCTCCCCTGCGGGGAGAGGGTTGAGGTGAGGGGCCAGTGCTCCCCGGGAGCCACTCGAAGAAAAGCATTGCTCCGCCCCGGCTTGCACGAAATCCCCCGGCGCCAAGGCAGCCGTGCATGTCAGCCCACCGCAGCGAACTCGGCTATACTTCCGCTCCCCGCGGTGCCAGCCATCGGCCAACCCGCGTGCGATCACACAATGCGCCTGTAGCTCAGCTGGATAGAGTACCGCCCTCCGAAGGCGGTGGTCGTGGGTTCGAATCCCGCCGGGCGCACCATTTCCCATCCCCCTGGTTCGTCATGTGCGTTTAACCATGACGTGGCCGCGCCACTCCGGCATTCTTTCGAGGGCAATGCCCATCTTCCTGCGGATGCAGGCGGACTTCCCCTTCGATCCCTGGGCCAAGGCGCGATGATCATGCGCCCCGTACCCTGTGCCGCATTTTCCGGCCTCGATCGTGCGCAGATATCAATGGCGTTGGATGACAAATGCCGTACTCTTTCGGGAGCAAGGATTTCGCATGTTGCAGCGTGTGACCGGGCTGCCTTCAGCGCTGCGTGGATGCCGATGCCGGAGGGTGCTGGTCACGCATCAGCAACTTCTTGATGAAGTCATGTACCTCGTCTTTCGATACCAGACCGCGGTGCCGGCCATCTATGGCATCGAAGTTCTTCGCGATGAATGAAACATTGCCATTGGCGGCTTCTTCCCGGCTCAGCAAACCGTCATGGTTTTTGTCGGCGATATCGAAATTCGTGTCCAGCACGGTCACGGCCCTGACGATTCCATTAAGGCCCGTATTCGCCATGGCTGGCACGTAAAAGTTGGCGCAGACGATAAAGGAAAGAACAACGACTTTTAAGCGCGACATAGGGTGGTTTCCATGGGCAAGCCAGCGATCAGACATCTTACGTCTACATTTTCATGTTGCAACTTTCAGCTTTGAATTTGCGAAGCATTCCATAGCCTTGGCCCCCTTCGACGAATGCACCACGTCCGTGCCGAGATCCGGGTGGAAACCGTCTGCACGCAGACTGGCCTCGATCGAGACAGGGTAGGCTCGCCAACCGCCATTTCACAGTGAAGTGCGGGGTGGCGCATGAGTTGATCGAAGCGAATTGGTGATACGCGCGCGAGATGACGATGGCGCCGACTCGGGCGCCGGAGCGCTGGATGTCACTGGTGCCAGTGTCGAAAAGCATCGACATCTCAGCGCCATCCATGCCCACTCGGTCCCGTGCACCAGCCGGATGCAACGGTGGTTGGGCAGCTACATCAGGCATCGGGCCGATGCCGCGTCGTGGGCGTCCTGTTGAATCGTCTGAGCCACGAAATTCAACATCAGGTGAGCAATTCAGCTCAAGGAGTAGCTTTCTGTGTACTGCGGAGTGCCGTCACTGCTGCTGCTGCGTTTACCTGGAGCGTCCCATCGGAGACTTTGCTGCTGCGTAGCAAAAGACCATGGACCGTGCGCGCATCCAGATTCGGTGCGAGGGACAGCAATAAAGCGGCAATGCCGCTCACATGCGCGGCAGCCATGGATGATCCGGAAGTGAAGTCATATCCCCCGCCGGGCTGGGTCGTCAGAATGTCGTTTCCTGGGGCGCTCAAGACACCGGACGCTGCAGTCGATGCGCCATTTACGCGAACGACAATGACCCCTGGCACGTTGTTGGGAAACCCGTCGAGGGTTCCATCCGGCGGCATCGCCGCGATCACGATGCGGTTCTGGCTCAGCAACTTGGCAAGCAACATATTGAGCAGCGGATCTGGTGGGCCACCCAGGCTCAGATTGATGATACGGACATTTGTATCAAGAACTGCCGCCAGCGCTTTGGCGAGGGTGAACGAGTTGCAGCGCGCGCCGGCGTTTGGAGCCGGCTGATACCAGCATGCCTTGTAAACGCTCAGTATGGCCTTGGGCGCGATCCCCACGATCCCCTGATGATTGTCGGCATCTGCAGCGACGACACCCGCGACTTCCGTGCCGTGGCTGTCGCGATTGAAGGCCGACGCATCGTCATCAACCAGGTTGTGCGCATCACGGATGCGCCCCTGCAGATCGAGATGCGTCATGTCGACGCCTGTATCGATGATCGCGACATGTACTCCATTGCCCTGGCTGATGTTTTGCGCGAGGGCGGCGTCGGTTTCGACGAAGCCGCGCTGGAGATTGACGTAAGGATCGTTGTACGGGTGCGCGGCCCGGGGTCCTTCCGAGTAGACGGAATACTCGTTCAGTGGCTGCGCAAGTTGCACGCGATCGTCCTTGGCGAGCGCCTTGAGCAAGGCATCCTGGGTCATGCCGGAAGGTGGCTCGAACACGACGCAGTACACGCCGAGGGCCTTGATCGGCCAACCGGTGAGTTCGCGCAGTCCGTAACTTTTCTTCAACGCCGCCAGCGTGGAGGCCGCGCGCTGACCCGCGCCGTAATACCTTGGTGCGGCGTAACCCAGCAAGCTGGAGCCGGCGTTGGTGGAGGGTGACTCAAGCGGGTTGGCGACAGCCAGCACGATGTCGCGCTGGCTGTTCATCGAGGACACGCTGGTGGTCGATGCGTGGCCGAGATTGGCGTGGCTGTCCGGGGACGCCATGAGGCGCGAGGACGCGCACGCGCTCAAAGCCGCGACTGCGACAAGGGTGAGGAAGCCGCATTTCATGGTGTGACGGCAACGGGCTCCGCGAGGCGGATGCCGCGAGTGGCGCGCAGCTGCTGCAACGCATGAGTCGTTGAGGTGGAGCTCGTGGGCGCGACCGTGTAGGCACCCACATCGTTGGGACCAGCAACGACCTGCAATCGAAGGGCATGCAGTAGTGCGTTCCAGTCGGCCACCGTCATGGCCGCATCAGGCACGACACGGATTGTGCCGGGGGCTGCAGGCGCGGACTCTTGACTGAGTGTGCGATACACAGGACTGCCGCCGGTCGACCACAACTTCACGCCCAAGGCACCGATACTGAGCGCCTGGATCAGCACCACGGCGACCAGCGCCCGACTCAGCCAGTTTCGCGATCGCGAACGATACGGCGCCTCCTCGGCATCCGGCGTATCGAGGCGACCCAGCAAGCGCCTCAATCCGACATTCGCGTCGATTGAAATATCCGTGGGCAGCGACAGGGCTTGCCGCAAACGACTTTGTTGCGCGAATTCGGTACGGCACGACTCGCACTGCGCCAAGTGACCTTCCAGCCATTCGCCTTGCTCGTGCGTGGCACTGTTCTGCAGTACCCAGGGCATCGTGTCCCAGGCACGGACGCAGTCGCGGCCGGAATGCTTCGGGAACGTCATGGCGCGTTCTCCTTGTGCTTGGGCGAGTTGCCTGCCAGCGCTGGAAGCACGTTGCGCAGCTTGACGCGCGCGTGGAAGAGACGTGCCTTCACCGTGCCTACGGGGCACTGCATGATGACGGCAACATCGTCCAGGGTATGACCCACGCCATAGACCAGTTCGATCACCACGCGTTGATCCGCGGACAGATGATCGAGCCCCTTGCTCAGCCAGTCGCGCAACTCGCGATCTTCATCCAGATCATGCTCAGGGGTGCGCTGTTCCGACCGGGGGTCGTCTTCGACCGGCTCGTCACCGTGTTGCCGCAGCGCCTTCAGCCCACAACGATAGGCAATGCCCATCAGCCACGTGGAAACACGTGAGTCGCCATGGAAGCTGCCGGCTTTCTGCCAGGCGACCCAGAAGCAGTCATTGATGACTTCTTCGATGACGTCGGGGCGCCGTGTCAAGCGGGACAGGAAGCGGCACAACCTGCCGTGATAGCTGCGATAGAGCACGCTCAGCGCGGCGCGATCACCCGTCGACATGCGTTGCAGCAGCATGCGGTCGGTGACGTCAGCGTCGATATCGTCGTCGTTCATGGCTCGGTGGAAGTGATCGGACTGCGGTGGGTTCGCTACGTAAGTACTGTATCAACCCCAAAAGGTTGCCTGTGGCTCAAAAAGACCACGAAATCGTGGCGACCCAGGATGAGGTATCCAGATTGGCCCATTGCTGCTGTGTTTCCGGCGCTGCCACGATCCGGTCGAGTTCCATCTGCCAGGGTCCACTATTCCACAATAGCCCCGCGTGGCCGTAGCTGTAGTGATTTGCGCGGGCGGAGCCGGTGTGGTCGGTGTAGGAGTCGGTGTAAACATGATGGTAGGGGCTATAGGGAGCCGTGAGGGATTGGGTGATGCCCGCACCGGCGGAAAGGGAGAAGTGCCGCGTCAATGGCCAATGGAGATTGATGTCGGCAGCACCACGCGGCTGTTGGGTCTTGGCGCCGATGACGTGGATGGCCGACAGGCCGAAAGTCAGCACATCCCGGTAGCTCCAGTTGACCCCCGCTTCGGCTCGATCAAAGGTTCTTGAGCTGCCGTTGCTGCCGGGATATCGGTAGTAGAGCAGGCTCACCTGCATCTGCCAGTCGCTTGAAAGAGACCAATAGCGGGATGCCTGGACCAGGGCTTCCACCAGGCGGCTTGGCGAACGCACTTCCGTACTTCCCGACAGGCCCAGCGACCAACCTGATGGAAGGGTCTGGGATGCAGTGTCCTCGGTCGGAAAGGTCCAGGAGGCGGCTCCCTGCAAGATGGGTGTGTCGCCAGTAATCGCCTGGCCCCGGTCAACCAACTGCGAGCTGAGTGCCACGGTGCCGTTGAAGCTGGTTGATTGAGCATGCAGCGGCATGGAAAGACATGCCGCCATGGCCAATGACATGAGGCCATGGCGGATGCTGGCGACAGCAGCCCCCCGGATGCCAGGGGCACAGTGGTGCAGCCTGACTTTGCCCCGGAGTGGGTGATGCTCAGCCATGGCGCCTACCTGTTTATGACGTTCAAAACCGCGCCGTGGGAGCGGACAGAATAGCGTGGAGTGTAGCCGGGCCAGCCGGAGGGCTCTCCATCCTGGGCACGCTGCCGGCTCTGGAAACATTGCCTGCTCACTGCGTTGCGATGTAGGTCGACAGTGCCTGTATATCCGCATCGCCGAGCGTCTGCGCCACGCCGTGCATGATCAGCGCGTTGCTGGTGCCGCTGCGCGCACCGCTGCTGAAATCGCCCAGCGCCTTGGTTACGTAGAGCGCCGATTGTCCGTGCAGTCGCGGGAAAGTCGACCAGGGTGGCTTCGGTGCATCGCTAGAGTAAACGCGTGGGCCCTGCCCGGTCGGGCCGTGGCAACCCTGGCAGGGCGGCACGCCACGGGTCGGGTCGCCGTTGAGGAAGATCTGTTCTCCACGTGAGACGGCGTCGGCGTGGCCACTCGGCTTTGGCGGCAGCGAGGAGTAATACGCGGCCAGGTTTCGCATGTCTGCATCGCTCAATGCGGCGGCCTGACCGCCCATGATCGGGTCGCTGCGCTGGCCATTCTTGAGGGTCTTCAATTGCACATAGAGATAGGTCGCCGACTGTCCGGCCAGGTTCGGGAAATTCGGCGCGATAGCCAAGCCCTGCGGCCCGTGGCAGGCCGCGCATACGGCTGATTTTGCGAGGCCGGCTTGAGCATCGCCGGTGATCGGCTGCTGCTGGCGCAGGTCGGTCCATGCTGCTGGCCTGGGCGTGGCGGCAGCATCGGACGCCGCGGTGGAAAACACCGGCATCGACAGGATCACGGCGGCCGCTGCCAGAGAGAGAACACGGTGCATGGAAGACATGGCGGCGTTCCCCCTCAGAGCTTCACGGTCACGAAGGCACCCACCAGCAAGGCATGCCAGTGCGGCTGTGGCCCCAGTTCGGTGAACACGCGGTTGCCCACGATGAGGTCGGCAGGCGTGTTGAAGCCGGCGTAGTTCCAGTCGGCGTGGTTGCCGAACTCGTATTTCCCATACAGGCGCATGCCCACTCTCCGGTTCAGCGCCAGATTCAGATTGGCGGTGAGCGTCTGCATGCGATAGACATTGGCGGGGAAACTGTTGCCGATAGTCGCCGCGGTCAGGATCGATCGGTACACCGTGGAAATCGCCGCCAGGCTGGCGTAGTCGTAGCTGTTGAGGCCGCGCGAGTAGGTGTAGTCGTAGCTGAGATCGAGCCGGACGCGCGGCGAGAAGACGTGGTTGAAATGTGCGCCGGCGTCGACGTCGCGCTCGTTGTCGGTCGCCGTCCAGAAATTCGCATACGGGAAAAACGGGCCGCCGAATTGCATGTCGGCCTGGTCCGGCGAGGAGAAGGTCAGCGCCTCGTTGTCATTGACGTTGCCCTGCTTGAGCCGGCTCGATTCGATGCCTGCATGGACACTCATCGACGTCGCCGCCGTCGGCTCCCAGTCCCAGGCAACGTCGGCGCCGGTCGTGTCGTAGGACTGCCGTCCGATATCCGCTCCATAACGAAGGCGGTTGCCATACAGCGTGGCGGTGAAGGTGGCCGTGGTACCCAGCGGCTTGGTCAGGATCGCCTTGAGCTTGCTCGCCTCGAGGTTGCTCATGTCGTACTTGTACATTTGGGCGACGGTGAACGCGGTATAGCCAACCGCGGGCAGCAGGTATCCCGGCATCGATGGCGAATACGCGGCGAGATACGGGTCGGGGTTGTAGGGGCCGCCACTGCGCTTCTGGTATTCGTAGCTGAGACGCAGGGTGGCGTTGCCGAGCGATCGGGTGTCCCAGCCCAGCTTGACGTGCTGGTCGTTGATATAGGTGCGTTCGCGCGGATGTGGTGTCTGATGGTCGAGCAGGTAGCTTGCGCTCAGCGTGTTGTTCCGGTTGATCCGGTAGCTGCCGCCCAGTTCCGTCTTGCGGTCGTCGTAGCTGAAGGGGATGTTGCTTATCTGCGCGAAGTTCGACTGGTACAGCGGGCTGCCTGGTTGGAACAACTCGGTGCCGCCGGTGACGATCGGCTCCGCACCGTTCTCGGGCACATAGCCGTACTGTCCGGTCAACGGGTTGTACATGGTGTAGCGCGTCATGTTGTTTTCGTCGCGTTGACGCAGGTTGGCGTGCCAGCTGAGCTTCGCGGTGGGCCGGAAATCCACGCGCAGGTTCAGCAGGCCGCTATCGATGCGCGCATCGCCGTCCTGCCGCGACAGCGCGGCCGTGGTGTTCCAGTCCGCGCAGGCAATACCGGTCGTGCCGAGGAACTGCCCGCTCGGGCAATACAACGGGTTGAGCGGCGCCTGCAGTGCATCGTTCTGCCGCATGCTGCTGTAGGCTGCCGAAACAGAGAGCTGGCCGCGCCAGAACTTCAGCGGATGCGAGGCCTCCAGCCGCACGTTGTAGTAATTGTTGTCCGGCTCCAGCGACCAGGTGCCGCCGGTGACCACGGAAGTGGAGCCCGGCGCCACGGCAAAAGGCACGGCGTAGTCCAGCGTGCTCTTGTGGTCGCGGAAGAACGAGCCAGTCAGGGTGAAGTTGAGCAGCCAGCCCGAGGCACCGCCCTTGTTGCGCAGGCCGAGGTTGACGTCGGTGGTGGTGAAGTCGACCGGCCGCACCGTGTCGTACTGGCCGCCGAACGTGCCCGGGATGCTCGGCGTGCCCGGGCCGCCGGGGCCTGGAGCCACGAAGAAATAGGTCAGGTACATCGGGCCGCCCCAGTCGCGGTCGCCGGTGCGTTTCTCGTTGGTCACGCCGGCGTAACCGATCCAGTTCCGGGTCAGCGCACCCTCCCAGCTGACGCCCTCGCTCTGGCGCGTCACCGACAAGGTTCGACGTGGCCGGTTCGCTTCCGCGGCCTGCACCTGGGCCGGCGTGCTGCCGGTGGCAAGACCGTTCGGCAGGGTCAGGTCGGTCGAACCCACGCCATTCCACAGCGGATAGGCCGTGGTGCTCAGGGTGTGCGGGATATCGCGATAGAACGCCTCGATGTGGTAATCGCCGTAACGACCGGCGCGCAGGCGGTAGTACTGGTCCTGACTGCTGATCCGGCTGCCGCGGAAATCCACGTACTGGCCGGTCGTGCGGTTCTGCGCGGAGAGCGCGAGCATGCCCAGCGCGGCACCGTTGTTCCAGCCCGAATACATGCGGAGGAATTCGTCGTTGCGATCGCCGCTGAGGTGGAGATAGCCGAACTCGGCCAGCCCCGTATAAGTCCAGTCGCCCGCGCCGAGCGGGGCCGCGTCGGGTATCTGGTGAGGGTAGGGATAGAGCATGCCGGTCGGTGTGCGCAGCTGGCCGGCATGCAGCCAGGACATGCCGGCCGGATCGGGCGTGGCGAACACGCCCCAGCCGGTGGGGTCGAGACTGTTGCCGAACTGGATATTGCCCACGCGCTGGCTGTCGCTGGCATCGCTCTGCGCCAGCAACGGCAAGGGGCCGACCACGCCAAGTGCCAGGCCCAGCAGCGCAGTCAGAGGTTTACGCTTCAGCATCGCTCGGCCTTCGCCTGATTCGTTCACTGGTGGAACTTGGCACCGCTGGGGTTGTTCGAGCCGTGGATATTGCTGTGGCAGCTCAGGCAGCTGCGCCCCATCACGCGCTCGTCCGGCGCCAGCCCGTTGCGCAGGTTCTGACGCGTCAGCAGATCGTTCGGGTGGTCGCTGTTGGTGTGGCACTGCTGGCACAACATCGGTACCGGCAGCACCAGCAGGCTTTCCTGGTTCGAGCCGTGCGGGGCGTGACAGTTGAGGCAGTTCTCGCCGACCGGCGCGTGTTCGAACAGGAATGGACCGCGTTTCTCGGCGTGGCAGGTGGTGCAGGTCTCGTTGACGGTGTCGGTCTTCAGCAGCGGCGCGGTGATGCTGCCGTGCGGGTTGTGGCAGTCGACGCAGGAAATCTGTCCTTCCGGCAGCGGCATGTGCGAGCGGCGGTTGAACTGGGCGCGAACGTCCTGATGGCAGCTTGCGCACACCTGGTTGATGGAGTCGTTCGCCAGCACGCCTTCGGCCGACTGCCGTGTCATCGGGTTGTGGCAGTCGGTGCAGGACAGCCCGCGCTCCTGGTGCACCGAGCCGATCCAGTGCTGGCGCGCGCCGCCGACGTGGCAGCTCAGGCAGGTACGTGTCTGGGTTTCGATCGGGGTCTTCGCATCGTGCGTGTAGGCGATGATCAGGCCGGGCGCGGCGGGGTTCTTCGCATGCTCCGAGCCAGGGCCATGACAGGACTCGCAGGCGGCCTGTGGCCCGGAGCGGGCGCTGCCCGCGCGGAACGAGGCTACGTGCAGGCTGTGCGAGGCCTGGATGCCTTCCAGCGCGTGGCAGGCGACACAGCTCTTCGCGCCGATCGCGTCCGCGCTCGGTGCCAGCGGGTTCGGCGGGATCGAGGCCGCGTCGAACGGCGTGGCGGGGCCGTCGTCGAATGCGTGCGCGTGCATGTCGTGATGCATCGATGCGCCGGCGCCCATGTCGGTGGATGGCAGCATGCGTGCGATGTCGCTTTCGCTCAGGCGGCTGGACGGCTGGTGCGATGTGTCCGCACTGTCGCCGGCACTCTGCTGCGCGTGCGCACCGGGCGACCACAGCAACACGCCGCCCAGGCCACCCGTCACGGCCAGCAGCGCCGCCAGCGACAGCGCCATGACACCCGTCGCCCGACGAGTCCTCATCCTCACCAAACTGCCTTTGGGTGTTGCCGCCATCCAGCCGATCTCCATGCATCGCCCATGGTTTGCTTCATGCCCAGCGAGGCCCGTGCGTGCGGTGCTGTAGAGAGCCTGGTGTAACTGGGTGCCGGTTGAGCCGCGAAAGGTTGCATCCGGCAATAGTGGCCATGCAGGCCGCTCCTCATTCCCGCACGGCCACCAATCCGAAGCGAAGTTGCTGCGTTGACACCGCCGATGGCGAAGCAACCTTTCGCGGGCCGTTCGGCACTCAGGTAAACAGGTCGGTCATCTCAAAGCCCACGGCGTGGCCAAGAACATGGAAATCGAGCGAATCCAGCTGCAGCAGCATGGCGACGCCGCCGGCATGCTCGTCGCCCTGGAAGAGGAGCGCAACGTACCGTTCGTGATTCGCCGCGTGTACTACATCTTCGGCACTAAGGACGCCGTGCATCGGGGCCGGCATGCGCATCGCTATCTGCATCAACTGGCGGTGGCGGTGCGTGGTTCGGTCACCTTCCTGCTGGATGACGGCAGTGGCCCGGTGGAAGTCGTGCTCGACAATCCCTCGCAGGGCCTGCTGCTCGGCCGCATGGTGTGGCGCGAGCTGTACGACTTCAGCGAAGACTGCGTGCTGATGGTGCTGGCCGATCAGCTGTACGACCGCAGCGACTACATCACCGACTACGACGATTTCCTGCGCGAGGTCGCAGGCTCCGTGTATCCCGAGGACATGGCAGCATGCCTAGGCCGCTAGTCCTGATCGGCGCGGGCGAGTTCGCGCAGATCGCGTGCGAATACTTCGAACACGACAGCGACCGCGACGTGGTCGCCTTCAGCGTCGAAGGCGAATACCTCTCGCAATCGACGCTGGCAGGTCGCCCCGTAGTGGCCTGGGAGACGCTGGAAGCGCATTACCCGCCGGCAGAGGTCGACGTGTTTGTCGCCATCCCGTCCAGCCAGCTCAATCGCCTGCGCACGCGCCTCTATCTGGATGCGAAACGTCGCGGCTACCGCTGCGTCACCTACGTCAGCACGCGTGCCTTCGTGTGGCGCAATGCCGAGCTGGGCGAGAACAGCTTCATCTTCGAAGGCAACGTGATCCAGCCGTTCGTGCGCATCGGCAACAACTGCATCCTGTGGAGCGGCAACCACGTGGGGCATCGCACGGTCGTGCACGACAACGTGTTCGTCGCCTCGCACGCGGTCATTTCGGGTTATTGCGAGATCGGCGAGAACAGCTTCATCGGCGTCAACTCCACCTTCAACGACCACGTGAAAGTCGCGCCTGACAATGTGATCGGTGCCGGCGCGCTGGTCACGCGCGATACCGAGCCGGGCCGGATCTACGTCGGCTCGCCGGCCAAGGCGCTGCCTGGCAAGTCCAGCCTCGACGTGAGGCTTTGAAGAACGCATGGCCGAGTGGACCAAGAAGGGATTGGTGTTCGATACCGCGCGGCATGGCGTGGGCGGCTGGATGCTGCATTCGGCGCTGACACCCACGCCGTGGCGCATCGACGGCGACACCATCCGCGTCTACGCGGGTTTTCGCGACGCCGACGGCGTCAGCCGCATCGGCTACGTCGACGTGCGCGCGGATGATCCTGCGTCCATCGTGCGCGTCAGCAGCGAGCCGGTACTCGACATCGGGCGCGGCGGCTGCTTCGACGACAACGGCGTGATCCTCGGCGACGTCGTCGATGCGCCGGGCGGCCTGCACCTGTTCTATGTCGGTTTCCAGCACGTGGCCAAGGCCAAGTTTCTCGCGTTCACCGGCCTGGCCGTCTCCACCGATGGCGGCGATCATTTCCGGCGCGTGCAGGAAACGCCGATCCTCGATCGCGGGCCCGGCCGCAGCACCATCGGCGCGGTGCACTCGGTGGTCCATGAAAACGGCCGCTGGCGCATCTGGTATGCCGCCGGCGACGACTGGGAAAGCATCGGCGGCCAGCCGTTTCCGCGCTACCACATCCGCTACGTGGAGACGGACGATCTCGCGGTCATCCCGCACGAGGACCAGGTCTGCCTGCTGCCGCGCGGCAGCGAGTACCGCATCGGCCGGCCGCGCGTGTACCGGTTCGGCGGCAGCTACGTCATGTACTTCACGCGCGGCAATCTCGGCGGGGAATATTTCCCCGGCGTGGCGTACAGCGATGACGGCATCCACTGGGAGCGTCGCGACGAGGCGCTGGGCCTGGGCCTGTCCGCCAGCGGCTGGGATTCGCGGGTGATCTGCTATCCCGCGCTGATCCGCCAGCGCGACAAGCTGCTGATGTTCTACAACGGCAACGACATGGGGCTGGATGGATTCGGCGTGGCCGAGGCCAGTCACGCCCGCCTGGATGGTGGTGCGGATGTTCACGGTTAGGCCCTACGCGCAGGCCGACGCGAACGCCTGGGATGCGCTGGTCGAGCGCTCGCGCAACGGCAACCTGCTGCATCGACGCGGCTACATGGACTATCACGCGGACCGCTTCGTCGATCAGTCGCTGATGGTCGAGCGCAGCGGCGAAGTCGTGGCGGTGTTCCCCGCGAATATCCAGGATCGCACGGTGACAAGCCACGGCGGCCTCAGCTATGCCGGCCTTATCAGCGGCGACGCGCTGCGCGCCGAATCGACGCTGGCGGTGTTCGGGCAGATCGGCAGCCACTACCGCACGCTGGGCGTGGAACGTGTCGTCTACAAGGCGATCCCGCATGTGTTCCATGCCTGCCCCGCCGAAGAGGATCTGTATGCCTTGCATCGGCTGGGCGCGCAGTTGAAGCGCCGCGATCTTTCCTCGGTCATCGCGTTGCAGGAGGCATTCCATTTCACATCAGGTCGCCGGCACGCCATCGACAAGGCGAGGAAGGCGGACATTTGCGTGCGGTACGGGGTCGACCCGGAAGGCTTCCACACCTTGCTCACCGACGTGCTGCGCAAACACGACGTCGTGCCGACCCACAGCCTGGCGGAGTTGCGGCTGCTGCAGGCGCGTTTCCCGCAACACATCGTGCTGCATGAGGCGCGCCGCGGGGAGGACTTGCTGGCAGCCGTGCTCGTCTACGATTTCGGCAGGGTCGTGCATACCCAGTACATGGCCGTGTCGGAGGAAGGGCGGCAGCTGGACGCGCTCAGCTTCCTGCTGGCCGAGCTGATCGAAAACACGTATGCGACGCGGCGCCATTTCAGCTTCGGCATCTCGACCGAGCAGGAGGGGCGCGTACTCAACACCGGCCTGGTCGCACAGAAGGAATATTTCGGCGCCCGCGCCGTCGTGCACGATTTCTACGAGTGGCGGCTGTGATGGAGATCGACCTGATGGACGTCGCCCGGATCGACGTTCCCTTCCTCAGCCTGCGTGACGTCAATGCGCGCCATGCCGACGAGCTGAAGGCCGCGGCCGCGCGCGTCATCGATTCGGGCTGGTATGTGCTGGGCGAGGAACTGGTGGCTTTCGAACGCGAGTTCGCCGCGTACGGCGGCGTGCGCCATGCCGTGGGTGTGGGCAACGGGCTGGATGCGTTGTCGCTGATCCTGCGCGGCTACAAGGAACTCGGCGCGATCGGGGAGGGCGACGAGGTCATCGTGCCCGGCAATACCTTCATTGCCAGCTTTCTGGCGATCAGCGAGAACCGGCTGGTACCGGTGCCGGTGGAACCCGATGCGGCCAGTTTCAACCTGGATCCAGCCTGCGTCAAGGCGGCGATCGGACCACGCACGCGCGCGATCATGGCGGTGCACCTGTATGGCCAGCTGGCGGACATGCCTGCGCTGGCGGCGCTGGCCCGGCGGCACAAGCTGCTGCTGATCGAAGACGCGGCGCAGGCGCATGGCGCGATGCGCGACGGGCGCAAGGCCGGCGCATTCGGCGATGCGGCGGCCTTCAGTTTTTTCCCCACGAAGAACCTCGGCGCACTCGGCGACGGTGGCGCGGTGCTGACCGACGACACCGTGCTGGCGCAGCGCATCACGGCGCTGCGCAACTACGGTTCCGACGTGAAGTATCGCCACGAGTTCCAGGGCCTCAACTCGCGGCTCGACGAAATGCAGGCGGCGATGCTGCGGGTGAAACTGAAGTACCTCAATGACGACGTCGCGCGGCGTCGCCGCGTGGCGCGGCGTTATCGCGATGGCATCCGTCATCCGCAGATCCTGCTGCCGCAGGTGGTGCGCGAAGAACTGCACGCCTGGCACCTGTTCGTGCTTCGCTGCACCCGGCGCGATGCGCTGCAGCGGCACCTGCAGTCGCGCGGCATTCAGACCCAGGTGCATTACCCGCTGCCGGCGCATCGGCAACCGGCGTATCCGTCGCTGCGGCATGTCCGGCTGCCGCTGACCGAACGACTGCACGACGAAGTGTTGAGCCTGCCGATGGGGCCGACCTTGCGCGATGACGAGGTGGAGCGGGTGATCGCCGCCTGCCAGTCGTTCGAATGCCCGCCATGAACATCGTGCGCACCGGCTTCTACACCGCCATCGCGACGGCCGCGCGGCTGCTTGCCGGCCTGGTGGCGATCAAGCTGGTGGCGTGGTTCGCCGGCCCCGAGGGCGTGGGCAAGCTCGGCCAGTTCATGAGCCTGATGTCGCTGCTGGCGGTGCTGGCCGGCGGCGGCATCAGCGCAGCCATCGTGAAGTACGTTGCCGAATACCGCGACGACCAGGAACGCCTGGCGCGTCTGCTCTCGGCTGCGCTGTGGTATGCGTTCTGCGCGTCCTGCCTGATGGGCGGCGTCGCCGTGCTTTTCAGCCACGAGCTTGCGCTGTGGCTGCTGGGCGATGCGCAGTATGCCGGCCTGATCCGCCTGCTGGCCGTCGCCCAGCTCGGCATCGCGCTGCTCAACTACATCCTCGCGGTGATCAACGGTTTCATGGACGTGCGCCGGCTGGCCTTCATCCAGGTGCTCGGATCGATGGTCGGCATCGTGGTGATGGTGTGGCTGTCGCGCTGGCTGCATCTGTATGGCGCGCTGCTGGCGCTGGTGATCAGCCAGCTGCTGTGGCTGGTCGTCGGCCTGCCGGCGTGGTGGCGCAGCTCGTACTTCCGACGCAGCATGCTGCGCATGCGCTACGACCGCGAGATGAGCTTGCGGCTGGCGACATTCTCGGTGATGACGATCAGCTCGGCCCTGCTGCCGCCGTTGGTGAACATCGCGGTGCGCGATCACCTCGCGCTGCAGTTCGGCTGGGAGCAGGTCGGCTACTGGCAGGCGGTGAGCAAGGTGTCGGACGCCTATCTGCTGTTCCTCACCACCGCCATCAACATCTACTACCTGCCCAAGCTGGCGTCGACGCATACGCGCGAAGCGCTGCTGGCCGAGTTGCGCACGGCCTACCGCTACATCCTGCCGGCGGTGATCGTGCTGGCGGCCACCGTGTATTTGCTGCGCGGCTGGGTGACGTGGCTGCTGTTCACTCCGGACTTCGTGGCCGCCAATGCGCTGTACGGCCCGCAGCTGCTTGGCGACGTGATCAAGATCGCCTCCTTCGTGCTGTCGTACCTGATGCTGGCCAAGGCCATGACGCGGCTGTTCGTGCTGTCCGAGTGCGTGTTTGCGGGCACCTATCTGCTGCTGGTCTATGTGTTCACCGCGCACTTCGGCGTGGTCGGTGCGATGTATGCGTTCGCGGTCAACTATCTGTTGTACCTCGCCTTCAACGTGGTGGTCGCGCGACGTTACCTGGGGAGGCTGTGACGATGGCCGACGAGATGCCGCTGGTCTCCGTGCTGATCCCCGCGTTCAATCACGAGCGTTTCGTGCAGCGCTGTCTGGACAGCGTGCTGGAAGATCCCTACCCGGCCAAGGAGCTGATCATCATCGATGACGGTTCGACCGACGCGACCGCGGAGCGCATTGCCGACTGGGTGGCGACGCACTGCATGGATCTTCCGATCGAGTACGTGCGGCGGGAGAACCGGGGCATCGCGGCGACCTTGAACGAACTGGTGGCGCGTGCCAGCGGCGAGTTCCTGCGCCCAGGCGCCAGCGACGACTATCTGCTGCCCGGCGGACTCGACGCGCAGGTCCGTTACCTGCTGGCGCATCCGGGCAAGGGCGTAGTGCTCGGCGATTCGATCGTCGTCGATCAGGACGGCAGGAAGATCCACGACAGCGGCATGTGCGATCTGCACGGCGCCGACAAGAAACTCTATCGCTCCGATGACGGCATCCGTCGCGCGGTGATCGGCCAGTGGGCCATCGGCGGGCCGGTCGCGCTGATCCGCAAGAGCGCGCTCGACATCGTCGAGCGCTGGAGCGAGGGCCTGCGCATCGAAGACTGGGATCTGTTCCTGCGGCTGGCGGCGCAGGATGCGCTGGGCTTCATCGACGCCGGCGTATGCGCTTACCGTATTCACGGCGGCAACCTGAGCAAGACCCGGCACACGGCGACGCGGGTCGCCAATCTTGCCGAGTCGCGCCAGGTCGCGCTGCGTCGCGCCTGCCTGTTCGACGAACCGTACAGGACGCTGCTGCTGGCGCAGTCGCACCGCATCGGGGCCAAGATTTCGTTCCTGCAACGGCGGTTGTGGCCGCTGGCACTGCACATGCTGGCGTATCTGGCGCTGCTGGTGCTGGCAAAACTGCGGCTTCCGTCCGTGCATCCGGCCGCGGGGGCGACATGAAGCGGCTGTTGTGTCTTCCCTCGGCGTATCTCGGGCTGCCGATCCTGCTGGCTTGCGGGCTGACCTGGCTCACCTACGATCTCCCCGCGGATTACCTGCCGGGCCTGCTGCTGCTGGCGGCGAGCGCCACGGCCATCGTGTGGTTCGACGTGCGGGCGCGCGTCAGGGTCCCCGGACCTGCATTGTTCCGCGCGCGTCAATACGCGGGGACCCGCGATGCGTTCGTCGCGCTGGCCTTCGCCGGCCTGATCGTCCTGTTCTGCCTGCTCGATCTCACCCTGTTCCCGATTCCACTGCTGGACAAGCCGTCGTCGTATGCAGTGATGACCGGTGGCCGCGAGCACATCCGCCACGTCTCCGACATGTGCTGGGTGCTGCCCCCGATCGGGCTGCTCTGTGCCAGGAGTCGATGGCTGCGCAACGCGCTTATCGTCATCGGCTTCCTGTTCCCGGTGCTGGTGATCGACCGCAACCGGCTGTTCGCCAGCGTGTTCTCGTTTGCGCTCCTCATCGTGTTGCGACGGGACGAGGCAAGAGCGCTGCCGTGGAAAAGCGTCGGCTTGCTGGGGCTCGCCGGCAGCAGCGTTTTCTCTGTCCTCGGCATCCTGCGATCCGGACCGCTGGATCACATCACGCTGCCTTTCAGTGCCATGTACCGGGCGTTGCCGCTGGGCTTCAAGTGGCTGCTGCTGTACGGCAGCGCCGGCCCCTACAACTTCAGCGCGATCCTGGCCAAGCATTACTCCAACACCAGCTTCCTCATCAACCAGGTGGTGCCGCTGCATGGCTCCGTCGTGACCGCCGGCACGGATATTCCGCTGGACGCGCCGACCATCAACGTGGGCACGGAGTTCTTTCCGTTCCTGATGGCGCTGGGCCCGGTCGGCGCGGTGGCCGCGATCTTCGTGCTGTACGGCCTGTTGCGGTGGAGCGTGCGGCGACTGCGCCGCACCGTGCCGCTGTTTTCCCTGCTGATCTTCCTGCGCATTGCCTATGTCTGCGTGATGTCGCCGTTCGCGCCGCAGGCATTCACGTGGACGAACGTCGGTTTCATCGGCCTGTGTCTGGTCATGCAGGTCCTCGTGGCATGGCTGCCGAACCGGCGGCTGCAGGAAGCGACCGGCGATGGGCCGGGGCGTGCTTCCGCAACGGCCGTAGCAAGCCTGTCTCCCTCCTCCTTCCAGTGAGCACCGAACCATGGAACAAGACGAAATCTATCTGATCGATCTCTGGCGGATCTTCTCGCGCGAGTGGAAATGGTTTGCGGCCGTGCTGGTCGTGGTCCTGATCTGCACCTATGCCTTCGCGCATCGGGCGAAGAACCAATGGGAGGCAACTGCCTGGATCCAGATCGGGCAGGTCGGCCAGGCGCCGTCGGGACAGGACCTCAAGATCGAGTCGCTGGCCCGGGTTCTCGAGCGCCTGCAGATGGTGCCATTCGAAAACGAGGTGATGAACAGCCTCGGCGTTTCGCCCGACTCAGCCGAAGCCAGGCTTTATCGCGGCAGCATGAAGCTGGATCCGTTGCCTTACGCTGGCCCGCTGATCCGGATGAGTTTGCGTGCGTATTCACCGCAAGAGGCTCGTCAATTCGCGCTGGCGACGGTCAATCAGCTGCATGCCATTCACCAGCAGCTTGAGGCCACGCCGCTGAAGCTGGCGCGCGCGCGTCTTGGTCAGATCCAGGCCGATCTGCGCGATGCGCAGGCCGAGCGGGATCGCCTGCAGCAGGCCGTCGCGCCCGCCGGCAAGGGGCTCCAGGACCCGCTGCTCGCCAGTGTGTTGCTGACCAGCAAGAACACGGAGATCCGTAGCCTGGAGCTGTCTAGAAGCGATCTCGTTGATCGCCTCAGTACCACGTACACGTATGAGACGTCGCTGCTGGGATCGGTCTATGTTCCCGAGAAGAGGGCATCCCCGAATCTGGCTTTGATCTGGGGCGCCGGCATCCTGTTCGGGGCCTTCCTGGCCGGGTTGGCCGCGCTGGCGCGAAACGCCTTGCGGCGCCGGGTGCGTGCGTAGTGCCGTTGTCGACCGGTCGCATTCAACCAAAGCGGCCGATGGCGGCACTCACCAGGCAGATGAATGAACGTGCCGAGAGGAATGCCACGGATCGACCGGAAGCTGGCCCTGACTGTCACGGGTTGACTTGCGGCGGCATGGAGATCGATATGAACGGGCAACACAAGCTTGAAGTCGTGCACGTGGAGGTGGCTGCCGCGAACGCGCCATCGCGTCGCCAGCGCAATGCGCCGTTGAACGAGGCGCAGCTGCTCGAAACGCAGCGCGCCTTCGACAGTGTCGCCGCCGACTACGACGGCCCGCGTGGCAACAACGAACTGATCCAGCGCATGCGGCTGACCCTGTGGGATGCCGTGCACAGCAGGCTTCAAGCCGGTGCCCGCCTGCTCGATCTGGGATGCGGCACCGGCATCGACGCGCTCGAATTCGCGCGGCGCGGTTTCCACGTGGTGGCCACCGACTGGTCGCTGCGGATGGTCGAGCGCACGCGGGCGCGCGCCGAAGCTGCGGGCCTGCAATCCCGTGTCACGGCGGCACATCTGGGCGTGCAGCAGCTCGACCAACTCGAGGGCGGCTTCGACTGCATCTATTCGAATTTCGGCCCGCTGAATTGCGCGCCGGACCTTGGCGCCGTCGCGGCCGAATGCGCGCGCCTGCTGCGTCCCGGCGGCAGCCTGGTGTTCTCGGTGATGGGCCGGATCTGCCCGTGGGAACTGGGTCATTACGCGCTGCGCGGCCGCTTCAGGCGGGCCGGCGTGCGTGCCGCGCGCGGCGCGACGGCGGTGGGGATGAACCAGCAGACGATCTGGACTTATTACTACCTGCCGCGCGAGTTCTACCGCGCGTTCGCCGAACACTTTTCGCTTGAGAGCTATCGCGCGCTGAGCCTGTTCATGCCGCCGCCTTACCTGGTCGATTACTACCGGCGCCGGCGTCGCTGGTGCGAGCGGCTGGGCCGGCTCGACGACCGCTTCGGCGCAATGCCGCTGCTGCGCGACATGGGCGACCATTTCCTGATCGTGATGCGGAGGCGCTGAAGCCGTGGACATCCTCCAGGCCGCGATGGACGTCAGCCTGTGCCGTGCGGTATCGGTCACCTCGGCCAACTGCTCGCGCGCGCCGCTGCCAATACGCGGAGGGCGGATCGGCTCATCGCTGGCGGCGCGGGCGTATCGGGTCGATCTGCGCGATCACCTGATTTTTCCCGGCCTGATCAACGCGCACGAACATCTGCACGTCAATACCGTGCCGCCCCTGAAAGCCGGCGCACCGTTTCCCAACAGCTACGCCTGGATCGAAGCGTTCCAGGTGCATTTCGAGGAACCGGCTGTGGCCGCCGCATTGCAGGTGTCGAAGGCCTTGCGGCTATGGCACGGCGCGCTGAAGAACCTGCTCGCTGGCACTACCTGCGTGGCGCATCACGACCCTTGGCATCCGGCGCTCGACGCGACCAATTTTCCCGTCAGCCTGCTGCGCAATTACGGCTGGAGTTACGCACTCGGCTGGCCCGGTTATGGCCCACCGGTCCAGCAGAGCTTTGCCGCCACGCCGGCCGATCGCCCCTGGCTGATCCATCTGGCCGAAGGCACCGATGCGACCGCGCAGGCCGAACTGGCCGAGCTCGATCGACTGGGATGTCTGGCAGCCAACAGCGTGCTGATCCATGGCGTGGGGTTGCGTGAGCAGGACATCGACCGGGTGATCGCCAGCGATGCCGCGGTGATCTGGTGTCCGACCAGCAATCGCGCCCTGCTTGGCCGCTCGCTCGATCCCCGGCGTCTGCACGCGGCCGGCCGGTTGGCACTGGGCAGCGACTCGCGGCTCAGCGGCGCGCGCGATCTGCTGGAGGAAATGCGTGGCATCGCGGCGCGCGGCGAACTCGGCGCCGCGCCGTTGCTTGAACTGGCCACGGTCGACGCGGCACGCATCCTGCGTCTGCCGTTGCGCGGCAGCCTCGGGCCGGGTGCGCCGGCGGATCTGGTGGTGGTTGAGGACCGTGGCGGCGATGAACACCGCAGCCTGGTGGGCATCGAGCGCAACCAGATCCGCGCGGTGGTGCGCGACGGCGTTCCGCGCATTGCCGATCCCGATTTCGCCGAGTGGTTTGCAGCTGCCGGCGTGGACACCGTGCCGGTGACGCTGGACGGCAGGCCGAAACTGCTGGCCACGCTGCTGGCCGATCCCGCCCTGATTGCGCTCGAACCCGGGCTCGAACTGAGCGTCAAACGGAACGAGGGCGAGCGCGATCTCGCCATCCTAGCGCGATGCTACTGATGACACGCCCGCCGATCCTCGCACCTGCGGAGGCCTACGCGTTGTGGGCACCCGGCTATCCGGCGCATGCGCACAATCCGGTGATGCAGGCCGAGCAGCGCGCGATGCTCGCCCTGATGCCCGAGGATCTGCCGGGACAGGCGGTGCTCGACGTCGGCTGCGGCAGCGGACGCTACATGTTGCATGCGCTGCAGCGTGGCGCGGCGCGCGTGATCGGTGTGGATCTTTCGCCGCAGATGCTCGTGCGTGCCGGCGCCGAGCTGGCCGCATTTCAACCCGATGCCGAAGTGGATCTGATCCAGGGCAGCGTGGCCGCACTGCCGGTTCCGGATGCGCGGGCGAACCTGACGATCTGTGCCCTGGTCGTCGGACATCTCGACAACCTGCACCAGTCGCTCGCCGAACTGCAGCGGGTGACCCGGCCCGGCGGCACGTTGCTGTGCAGCGACGTGCATCCGATCGGACACGCGCTGGGCTGGCGGCGCGATTTCAAGGCCGGCGACCGGCACTACGCCGTGCGACATACGCAGCATCTGTACAGCCACTGGCATGCGGCCTGCACCGCGCTCGGACTGGCGATCGAACGCGTGCTGGAACCGATGCTCGATCCGGCCGACATCCCCGCCGGTGCGCACTTCGACCGCACGGCGCTGGAGGTTCCGGTGGCGCTGGTGTTCCAGCTGCGCCGGCTCGCCTGAAATCAGAGACGTCCGATGACTCATCGTCCCAACACATTGCTGGTCAACCCGACGGTCACCACGCGTCCGCGCTTTCCGCTGTCGCTGCTGAACCTGGCCGCCGCGCTGGACCGCTTCGGCGACAGCCGCATCGTGGATGGCAATATCGATCGGGAGCTGGTGGACGCGACCCTGGCCGCGGCCGGGGAACGACACTACGACGCCGTCGGCATCGGCATCATGGGCGGCCCGCAGCTGGCGCCGGCGATCGCCGTGTCGAAGGCGATCCGCGAGCGTTATCCGTCGATGTCGATCATCTGGGGCGGTTACTTCCCCACGCTCTACACCGACACCACGCTGGCGGCGCCGTATGTGGATTACGCAGTGCGCGGGCAGGGCGAGGAAAGCCTGGTCGAACTGGTGTCGGCGCTGGGCCGCGGTGGCGATGACGAGGCGCTGGCCAGGATCGGCGGCCTGTCCTGGCGTCGCGCCGGCGAGATCGTGCACAACCCCAATCGCCGCTTCCAGCACGGCGATCCCTCGCTGGTGCTGCCGTATGAAAAGCTGGGCGATCCGGACAAGTATCTCGCCAGCACCTTTCTCGGGCGCCGCACGGCCGTGCACCAGGCCTCGATCGGCTGCCGCTTCCGTTGCACGTTCTGCGGCGTAGCGGCGATGTTCGGCGGCGCGACCTCGCTGCCGGCGACCGAGCGGCTCGAACGCGAACTGAATTATCTCAAGTACGAACTCGGTGCCGATTCCATCCTGTTCTACGACCACAACTTCTTCGATCGCGAGCAGGACATGATCCCGATGCTCGAGATCATGGCCCGGCTCGAAATGCCCTGGTGGTGCTTCGCGCGCGCCGATGCCCTGCTCAAGCTTTCCGAAAGCACCTGGGAACTGGTGCGCAGGAGCAAACTGCGCATGGCCTATATCGGTGCCGAGTCACCCAGCGGCGCGATGCTGAAGGAAATCCGCAAGGGCACGCGCCCGGACCAGACCTTGGCGGTGGCCGAGCTGTGCCGGCGCCACGGCGTGATTCCCGAGTTCTCTTTCATGCTGGCGCCGCCGGTGAACACCGAAGAAGAAACCGAGCTGACCTTCGAGTTCATCCGCGAGCTGAAGCGGATCAACCCGGCGTCGGAAATCATCACCTACATCTACACGCCGCTGCCGGAGAGCAGCAAGCACGAACGGGAACGCGGCAAACATCCTGCCGCGCCCCTGCTCGACCTGCATGGCGAGCCGGTGGTCTTCCCTTCCACGCCGGACGAGTGGACACAACGCAAGTGGGTGGACTACGCCTGCCATGCCGACGCGCCCTGGCTCAGCGAGAAGCTGCGCCAGCGCATCTATGATTTCGTCACCGTGCTGCGTTGCCGCTATCCCACCGTGCAAGACGTGCGCTCACCGCGCTGGGCCAAGCGCAGCTTGAGCGCAATGGCGTCGTGGCGTTATCGCCACCGGCGCTACGATCATCCGTGGGAACTCGACATCGCCAATCGCTTCGTGCAACTGCGCACGCCGCAAATCACCGGCGCGTAGCGATGGCGGCCCTGCACGTCGCACAGCTCAACTTTCTGCCGGCATCCGCGGATCTCGCACCGAGCCAGGTGCTCGAGCAATGGCATTCGCTGGTGGACATCGCCGACGTGGTGGCCAGTTCCGGCACCCGGGTGTCGGTGATCCAGGCGGCGGCGTGCGAGGATCTGATCACGCGTCACGGCGTCGACTACCACTTCATCGACATCCGCGGACTGGAAGTGGCGAGAAACCGCGCCCGCCGCTTCGCCAGCCTGCTCGACGACCTCAAGGTCGATGTGCTGCACGGGCATGGACTGGCTTTCGGCGAAGAGGCGTTTGCGCTGTCGCAATGCCTGCCGCAGCTGCCGATCATCATGCAGGACCACGCCGACCGGCCGCCGCGCTGGTGGCGAAGGCCGCAGTGGCGGCGTTGGCATGCGGCCACATCCGGCGTGGTCTTCACCGCGCCCGAGCAGGCGCAACCGTTCACCCGCGCGCGCCTGTTCGATCCGCTGGCGCGAATGTTCGCGATACCGGAATCCAGCTGTCGCTTCGCACTGGGCGATCGTGAGCAGGCGCGTGCCGAGACCGGGCTGCATGGCGATCCCTGCGTGCTGTGGGTGGGGCATCTGAGCGCCGGCAAGGATCCGCTGAGCGTGCTCGACGGCGTGTCGCGCGCGGCAGCGCAGCTGCCTGACCTGCAGCTGTGGTGTGCGTTTGGCAGCGCGCCGTTGCTCGACCAGGTGCGGCACCGCATCGAACACGATCCGCGGCTCAAGGGGCGCGTGCACCTGCTGGGCAAGGTGGCGCATGCGCGGGTCGAGGTCTTGATGCAATCTGCGGACGTGTTTGTCTCCGGCAGCCACTCCGAGGGCTCCGGCTACGCGCTGCTGGAAGCGCTGGCCTGCGGCGCGATGCCGGTAGTCACGGACATTCCTTCGTTTCGCGCGCTGACCCGCAACGGTCATGTCGGCAAGCTGTGGCCCTGCGGCGATGGGGTACGGCTGGCCGAGGCGCTGGTCGATGCCGCGGCTGACCGACCGTCGCCGGCACAGGTGCGCGCGCATTTCGACGCGACACTGTCGTTCGCCGCGGTGGGTCGCCTATGGGCCGCCGCCTACGAGCAGGTTCGCGACGACCGGCGACGGAGAAAGCCGTGAAGCTTGCGCTGGTGGTGCCGGGTGGCGTGGATCGCAGTGGCGAATTCCGCGTGATCCCGGTACTGCTGGCGCTGATCGAGCGACTGGCGCGGGGGCACGAAGTGCATGTCTTCGCGCTGCAGCAGGAAGCCGTCGCGGGCCGCTGGGAACTCGCCGGCGCCACCATCCACAACATCGGCGAGCGCTGGACGCGACTGCGCGCGATCGCGGCGATCCGCGCGGAACATCGCCGCGCACCGTTCGATCTGATCCACGCGATCTTCTCCGGCTCCTGCAGCCTGGTTGCCGTCACCGCGGCAAAACTTCTGCGGCTGCCTAGCCTGGTGCACATCGCCGGTGGCGAATTGGTCGCCCTGCACGAGATCGACTACGGTGGACGACGGCTGTGGAAGGGACGGCTGCGCGAAGCAGTGATCCTGCGCGGCGCCGATGTCATCACCGCGGCCAGCGCGCCGATCATCGATGCGCTGCAGGCGCTCGGCCTCAAGGCGCAGCGGGTGCCGCTCGGCGTCGACCTGCAGGCCTGGCCGCCGCTCGCGCCGCGCACGCGCGGCGCGACGCGGGCGCGATTGATCCACGTTGCCAGCCTCAACCGCGTCAAGGATCAGCCGACGCTGCTGCGGGCGCTGGCGGTGCTGGCTGAGACCGGGCTGGAATTCCAGATGGACATCGTCGGCGTGGACACGCTGCAAGGCGAGATGCAACGACTGGCTCGCCAGCTTGGGCTGGAACAGCACGTGCACTTCCATGGATTCAAGACGCAGCGCGAATTGCGCCCGATGATGGAGGGCGCCGACCTGCTGGTGATGTCGTCGTTGCACGAGGCTGGCCCGCTGGCCCTGCTGGAGGCCGCAGTGGCAGGCGTGCCTGCAGTCGGCACAGCGGTCGGGCACTTCGTGGAGTGGTCGCCTGCGGCGGCATTGGCTGTGCCCGTCGGAAACGCGCCGGCACTCGCGGACGCCATCCAGCGAATGCTTGGCGACGAGG
Organism: Rhodanobacter sp. B05; assembly: GCF_002001085.1. Lineage (GTDB taxonomy): Bacteria > Pseudomonadota > Gammaproteobacteria > Xanthomonadales > Rhodanobacteraceae > Rhodanobacter. The sequence goes on along the minus strand of NZ_MUNU01000010.1, from coordinate 23,574 downwards.
AGCTGCGGCTGCGCGTGGCCGCGACGGCGCAGTCTCGAACGATCCGCGAGGACGCCGATTACACGGCCCTCGCATTTGAAGCGATCTACCTGCGTTTGCTCGGCGATACTTCGCATGTAAGTGATTGCACGGGCTAGGCCTCCCCAAACGGTGCGCGCTGCCGGCGACGGTAGGCCTGATGAAAGCCTGCCGTGTGATGCAGCTGCGTGCCTTCTTCCAGCTGTTCGTCGGAAACGATGCGGCCAAGGAACAACATGTGCGAGCCGACCTCCTGGCTATGCACGATGGTCAGCTCCTGAATGCGCAGCGCCGCGGCAGCGGCAGGAATGCCGAATTCCCGCGACGGTCGAACTGGGAACGGCAGCGCACTCCAGTCCTGGAGCGGGTGCTTGTGATGCTCGGCGAGCTTGTAAATGGCTGCCTTCATCGGCGCAGGCATGTTGGACAGCGCAACCTGGCGCACTTCACGCATGACGGGTACGGAAATGTTGGTGTTACGCAGCGCTAGCGAAAAAAGTCCGCTCCGTTGCAGCGGGCCGATCAAGTCCATGGGAAAGATATTCTGGTGACCCGGCGCGTCGACCGAGACAAGCACGACCGGCCGCGGGCACAGGTAGGCGATCATCAGCTGCTGTACTGCGGTAGGCTCCGGGGCGAAGTGCTGCGGTGCGCGACTCTTCCGCATGAGGCGGTTCTGCAACCAACCGTTCCATGGGCGCAGCGGCCAGCCGAGACAGCGGTGCTCGCCAGCGGCGACGTGGTAGAGCGTGAGCGTCGATTTTTCGATAACGATCGACGTCGCCTGCACCAGACGCAAGAATCCGAGCAGCTTTCCGCTGGCGCTGTCGCGGTACTCGAGTACCGGATGTTGACCGGCATCGAGACTGGTCGCGATCACCAGTGGCACGAGCGAAGCCACGGTGTGATCCGCGGTGACATCGGCCGAGTGGCCATCCCAATGCAAGGTGGCCGTGACCACCTGTTGCGGAGGCGCCACGGCAACCACCGACCATTGCGGCAGGGGGCGCACGTACGGTCTTATCCAGTCCTTCCACATGTCAGGTCCGCCGGAACTGCAAGAACATGTACGGATCGGTAGCCCATCCGAAGCCATGCGGAATGAGGCGTTCCAGCAGGAAATGCGGTTTCGCTGCCCGCGCCACGATGCGTGGCGTAAAACGATGGATGCGGCTTTCGCTGGCGATGGCGTAGTGGCCACGGCGCAGAAGATTCATGACGTTTGCCCGCCACCAGCCGTAACGCGCATCACCGAGGTAATAGGGGTTGAGCATGCTGGCCAGGACAAAGCCGCCATGGTGGACCACGTGCGACAGCTCCTCGAAAAGTGACGTGTGATCCGCGAAATGGTTGAGCACGGCGAAGTTCGCCGTGACGGCCTGCACCTTGCAGGCAAGTGGCGACGCCACGGCGATCATGGTTTTGCGGGTGATTTCGTCGCGACAGTACTGAACCAGATATTCGCACATCGCTGCCGACGGTTCATGCACGAAAGTCAGGTGCCCGTCGGCGGCATAGGTCTTGGCATCGATACCGGTGCCGGCGCCGAAGTCGAGCACGGCTGCTCCCGCCGGCAGCAGATCCAGCGCCAGCTTCTGAAACCTTTCGCGCACCCGCCGGTCTCGCGGCGAGGCCAGCATGAATTGGTGGTACTGCTCTCCGGTATGCACGTCGTCGATTACCTTGCTGGCCCACTCATGGTCTTCGTCACGGTCATGCGCCTTTGCGCGCTGCGTAAAGCCGGAACTTCGAGGGCTCCCGTCTGCCACGAAGTTTCGCCACGAGGGGGCGCATCGCCCAACGCAGGCCGTACCATGGACGATGTACTTGCCAGCGGATCGACAGCGCATCTTCCATGCTGCGCAGGCGCGCGTCGGTAAGGTAGGCGAGCGTGGTGATGGCATCGACCGCCACGCCATGACTTTGCAGGAAGGCTGCGCGACGCTCGGCAAGCATCTGTCTGCCGCTTTCTTCGCGGGCGTACCACGGCGTATCGATGATGATTATCAGGCCGCCCGTTCTCACGCAGCGCAGCGTTTCGCGCAGGCTGGCCTCGTAGTCTTCGGCGTAGTGAAACGAGGCATTGAACACGGCGACATCGAACTGTTCGTCGGCAAATGGAAGCCGGCGGATCTCGGCCTGGAAACGCGGAAAGAGTTTCGGCAGGCGCGTCCGATAGTGCCGGGCGGCGCCCAGTCCATCCTGATCATTGGTGAGCAGGTCCACGGCACAGGGTCGATATCCGGCCAGCGCCAGGCGATAGCTCATCCAGCCGTTGCCCGCACCAAGATCCAGGATCCGGCTGCCACGCTCGGTGCCATCCAGCAGATGCCGGACAAGGTAGTCGTAGCTGCGCGCCCTCATCTGCCACTGCTCGCGGTTTCTTCCGGACGTATCCCGGTAGGGCAGGCCAAGGTAGAAGTCAGCGCTCGCGCTGCCGCGGCCCTCCGACTCCCGTATCCGTTCGTAATCCGCGATGAAGCGGGCGTGGTGCGCAATCGACTCCGGCGGCAGCGCATGCGCGATGCCGTCGTCGATCACGATGGAGAACCTGCATGCAGGGCATTCCAGTCGGTCGATGCCGGTGCCGCAACGGGGGCAGCGCAGCCGGATGCCTGACAGCGATGAATCTTCGCCGACAGGGCAGGCGTGCTGCGCGTCCATTGCCCATCGCTCTCCGGTTGCGTGTCGAGTCATTGACAGGCCGGCGTCAGGTCGCGGAAGCCGGCACGTCCAGTGCCGCGCGCACCACGTACAGCGTGTCCATGCGCGGCACGTGCCGGGTGAGCAGGGTGAGGATGCGCCGGCCCTGGTTGTGCCGAACCCAGCTTTGTCCCTGCAGCCACAACTGCGTCCGCACCATGTCGGCACGCTCCCTGACGGCTTCCTGTGGAGGCTTGACGCGATTCCTGACGTAATGTCCGACTTCGCGCAAGGAACGCGACCATTCGATGCCGGCGAGCGCATGCAGCCACAGATCCGAGCACGACACCTGGGTCAGCGTCTGATGACGCGAGATGGCCCGCAACAGCGGAGGACAGTTGCGTTCGAGCCGGACAAGTACGACGTCGGGAATTGCGCCCGGGTAGTAGCGTGCAACCAGGCGCAACGGTGGCAACGCCCACCATGGAGCGTCGGCCGCATGTTCATCCCACAACACGTTCCAGTCGTCCGCGCCCATGCGCGTGGCCAGCAGCGCGATGTCGTTCAGATGCAGCAGGCGCAGGCTGCGTCCACAGATGTTGCCCGCCGCGTGCAGCAGCAGGTGATTCATCAAGGCGCCGTTCGACGGATATGGATTCAGGCCGGGCACAGGCTCGCGTGGATAGATCTGCCCGGTGATGTCGATCGCCGATACCGGCAGCCGCTCCTGGATGCGGGTGTGCAATTCGATATTGACCGGCGTGTCGCGATGTTCGCCAAGTCCTGCGGCGGGCTGGCCCGTCGCCGGCTTGAAGACCTGATGCTTCCACGCAACGAACGACTCCACGTAGCCGAGCTCCTGCAGCAGCTTGATCGTCGGCGCGGCATCATGCTCGCGGACCAGCAGATCGATGTCGGCCATCGGCCGCTCACCCGGCATATAGATGCCCATCGCATGCAACGCGGAGCCCTTCAGCGCGACGACGGCCAGCTCGGAGGCGCGTGCGCCGCTGTCGATGCGTTCCAGCAGTGACGCGATGCGTCGATGGCGCAGCTCGACATGTTCGCGCTGGCTCTCGAGAAACTGTCTCCACTGCGGGTTTTGCCAGCGGGAAACTTTGCACAGCAGCGGCGACACGCCGTGTGCGGCGGCGGCGGCCGCGGCCAGTCGCCATTCGAGATCGCTCCATTCCGGCGTCGTGCTGCCTGGCTGCGCCAACTCCGCGGCAAGCGCTTCGGTGGTGCGGCGCAGGCCGGCTCTAACGGTTCTGAGCGGTGGCAGCATGACGTAGCGCCTGGGGATGGCCCTGCTCCGTCGCGGGCGGCATGGTGGCGTCTTCGTTGCGGTGTGCCTGCTCGCAGGCAATCAGCGCATGCCATCGCGCATCGAGCGCTGCAGTGTCCTGACGGTAACGCTCCGGTTCCATGCCGACTTTCGCTTGCTGCAGGGTGACCTGCTCGTGCAGCAGGTCGCGCACGCGACGATAGAAGTCCGAGTCATAGGCGCCACGGAACATCATGGCCAGGTCGTCGCTGTCCTGCCAGTTCGTCTTCGCGCCGAGCTGGGCCTTGACCCGCTCGTAGAATTTCGTGCCGGGCAGCGGATAGGAAACGCTGACGCCGATGTCGTCCGGCGCGGCCTGCGCAACCAGTTCGCGGGTGGCCAGCAGATCGGCCAGTTGCTCGCCCAGGTAGCCGAGCTGGATGAAGAAGCCCACGCGGATGCCGCGCTCGCCCAGCCGCATGCGGGCGGTGATCAGGTCGGCGACCTTGGTGCCCTTGGTCATCGCGTCCAGCACGCGCTGGCTGCCGCTCTCCGCACCGATCCAGGCCTCTGCGCAGCCAGCCTGCTCGAGCGCATTGGCCATGCGCTCGCTGATCAGGTCGGCGCGGGTCTGGATGGTGAACGGCACCGATCCGTCGGCAGCGCGCAGGTGCTCGGCGAACTCCGTCACCCAGTCGACGTGGAAGCCGAAGATGTCGTCGGCCAGCCAGATGTGATCGGGTCGGAATGTCTGCTTCAGGTAAGTCATCTCCGCCGCGATGTCCTGCGGACCGCGCTGCTTGTAGTGGTTGCCCCAGATCGGCTTGGCGCACCAGTTGCAGCGGAACGGACAGCCGCGCGACGCGGCCATGTTGAGGCTGAAGTAGCCGTGCCGTTCGTGCCACATCGCGCGATAGCGTTCGATATCGACCAGATCCCACGCGGGCCGCCCGGCGAGTCGCGGATCCGGCGGCTGTGCGCCCAGGCGTACCAATTGCGTCTGTCCATCCACCAGTGTCGCGACACCAGCCAAGCCGGATGTCCACTGTGCGGTGGCGATCTGCGGATCGCGGTCCAGCCGTTCGATCAATTCGACCAGCGCCGCGATGCCTTCACCGATCAGCACGGCATCGGCGCCTGCCGCGAGAAAGGCATCCGGATGGTCGGAAGCGTCGGAGCCTGCAACGATCACCCGGGCGCCATGAGTGCACGCCTCGGCGATCATCTGGCAGGCTGCCTCGCGCATGCGGCCGAGACACATCTTGGTCAGGTAGTTGAAGTTGTCCTCGTAGATGACCACCACGTCCGGCTGTGCGGGCTGCAGCGATGCCTGATAGTCCTCGACGCCGTCGGCCAGCATCGCGTCGAACAGGCTGGTGGCGTGTCCCATCTCCCGCAGCAGCGCGGCGACCTGGATCGTGGCGAGCGGGGGATAGGGCTTGCCGCGCTCCCATTGCTTCCGGTCGTAACTCAGGAAGTAGGAGTGGCCAACCTGGATATTCAGCATCGCGAAGGGTCTCGTAAGCCGTGGGGCAAGCGGCGCCAGCGCATCGGTGCCGGGGGTGCCGGCTCCAACGATCAACGTTGACTGGACGTGGGTGCCTGTGCGGGCGGCTTCGGTTGCCTTTGTGCGAAAAATATTCGGATGCCGTGCGCTGCAAACGGTCATCGACGCAACCTTTTCCTGGCGAGGCGGCACCTACGGGCCGACCCATTTGCATCGACGCAAAGCGGTGCCCGGCAATCGGAAGGCTGAAACTTTTGATCGACGACGATGGCCTTGGTTTCTGCGCTGGCGTTCAAGACGCCGGCGCAGACCCTTTTTGCGAGCGGCCCGCCGACCGCCGCCATTCGGTGTGCCGGCAGATCCTGGGTGGATGCTTTCGCTTCGAAAGCACCAGCGCCGTGCTGCTGGATCTGGTCGAGGCCGCTTACGCCGGCCTGCCGTCGCACCACCTGCCGATGGCTGCGCCGGAATTTCGCATCGAGCTGCGCCTGTTGCCGCGACAGGTTTCGCCGAATCCTGCCGAACCGCCGATGGTGCGGGTGCAATCCGGCGCGGGCCTGCTCTGCGGCGTGATGGATGCGTCGAACTATGTGGTGTTGGCGCCAGAACAGCGCCGCGGCCTGGTGGTGGCATCCGAAGACATGCTCGGCCATCCCTATCATCTGCGCTACGAACTCATCGAATTCGCGGTCTTCACCCTGGCGACGCGCGGACTGGGTCTGGTGCCGCTGCATGGCGCCTGCGTCGGCGCGCAGGGGCGCGGCATCCTCCTGCTGGGAGCCAGCGGCTCGGGCAAATCGACGCTGGCCTTGCACAGCCTGCTGCAGGGGCTGGATTTTCTCGCCGAGGATGCTGTCTTCGTGCAACCGGAGAGCATGCTCGCCACCGGTGTCGCGAATTACCTGCACGTGCAGGCCGATGCGCTGCGGTTCATCAGCGACGAAGCAACCCGGCGATGGATCAACCAGGCGCCGGTCATCCGCCGCCGCAGCGGCGTCGAGAAGTTCGAGGCCGATTTGCGGCAAGGCCATGGCCGGCTCGCAGCGGTTCCACTGGAGCTGGTCGGCGTGGTGTTTGTTTGCGACCAACCGGCGGATGATCCCGATGTCTTGTTGAGCGTTATCCCGCAGCACGAAATCGCCGACGGGCTGCGCGCCGATCAGGCGTATGCGTCCGGACAGCCGGGCTGGCATCGCTTCGAACAACAGATGATGCAGCTGGGTGCTCATCAGCTACGCCGGGGGCACCATCCGCGGGATGCCGCCACCGCGTTGAGCCGGCTTCTGGGATGATGCCGTCGAACGCGTCCGGTGCCACACTGGAAAGGGTCACTTCAATGAGGGTCACAAAAATGAACAAGCGTCTTGCAGGATCGATGGCACTCGGCGCGCTGATCGCGCTGGCTTCGGCGACACCGGCTGTTGCCGCACTCGGGCCCGGCGCCACGGCACCGACATTCACGGCCCAGGCCAGCCAGGCTGGCAAGGAGTTCACCTTCTCCCTCGCTGACGCCCTCAAGAAGGGGCCGGTGGTGGTGTACTTCTATCCGTCGGCCTATACGGGCGGCTGCGATCTCGAAGCGCATACCTTTGCGGTCAACCGCGACAAGTTCGACGCGGCCGGCGCGACCATCATCGGGGTGTCGGCTGACAGCATCGAGCGCCTCGATGCCTTTTCGGCGGATCCGAAATACTGCGCGGGCAAGTTTCCGGTCGCTTCCGATGCCGACGTCAAGGTCGCGCTTTCCTACGACCTGAAGGCCATCGCGGCGCAGCCGGGCATGAACGATGTGCGCGGCGTGGCGATCGATCACGCCTTCATCCCGCGCACCACTTTCGTCATCGACAGCCACGGCAAGATCGTCGCCGCGCTATCCTCGGAGACCGATCATCTGCGGCCGGACGAGCATGTGAAACGGTCGCTGGCCATCGTGCAGCACCTGCAGGCTGGCAAGACGCCGTAAGCCGCTCAGGCAACGCGACGGCGTTGCGCAACCTTTTCCCGTGCCGGCCGCACTTACCGACATGGGAAAACCTGCCCGGAGTAGTGCCGCTCTGAATCGCCACGAAGTGCCAATGATGCCGCGGTCGATGCCGCCGGCCAGCGGCGCGGGCCTGTAAGGATGTCGGGCCAGTCATCGTCGGCATCGGATCGGGTCCTCGATCTGCTGCGTTCGCTGATGCGCACGCTCAGCGCCAGCGAACTCGCGGAAACGGCGGCGTATGTGGTGTTGTCGCTGGGCGCGGCGTTTGCCGGCAGTCTCGCGGCGGTGCTGCTGGTGCCGCTGGTCCAGCCGGGGCATACGTTGCCGTTCGGCAGCGTGTTGTTCGACGCACATCGTAGTGTCGAAATGCAGGCGCTGATCTTCGCCGCAGCGATGGTTGTGTTTGCCTTGCTGCGCTGGCAGGCGGCGCGCCTGGGCGCGCGCCTGGTAGGTCGTTACGGCATGAGCCTGCGCCGTCGGGTACACGCGCGCCTGGTCGACGCTCCCCTGACGTCGTTGGCGGATTCGACGTCGGCGGAAATCGCCAACGTCCTCACCCATAACGTCGAGCTCATCGTGCAGGGTTTCAGCGCCCTGCAGCAATTGCTGATCGCCGGCGTCACCGCCGCCGTCAGTCTCGGTTTCGCGTTCTGGGTATCGCCACCCTTGATGCTGGCGGCGCCGCTGATTGCAGCTCTGGGGTTGCTGGCATCGCGCGCCTATGGCCGCGAGCAATCGTTGGTCGGTCGCCAGTACGTCGTGGACATGACGCGATTGTTCTGGCACAGCGAGGATTTTCCGCGGCGCCTGCGCCACGTCCGCTCGTTCGGCAAGGAGGATGTGGAGAAGGAAAGTTACGGCGCCATTTCCGCGCGGCTGTGCCACGGCTACCGGCGCCAACTGGAGCTGGTGGCTTCCGGGCGGCTGATGCTCGAACTGCTGGCAGCCGCGGGGATTGCGGCGCTGTTCGTGCTCGCCCATCGCTGGCACGGCATCGATCAGTCGTCGCTTATCGCGGTGTGTCTGCTGCTCGGACGCCTGCTGCCTTATCTGGTGTCGACTCGGCAGAGTTTTCAGCAGCTGCGTTCGGCCGCGCCGGCATTCGAATTGTGGCAGCGCTATATGAATCTGGATTCGGCCCGGTCATCCGTGGCGCCATCGCGCGCGGTGACTTCCGGTAGTGCGCTGCATATCGAGCGGATGCGCTTGATACCGCCCACCGCCGGTCTCGATGTCGGCGACCTGATGCTGGTGCCCGGAGAACTGACTCTGGTTTCCGGTGACTCCGGCATCGGCAAGAGCAGCCTGGTCGACGTTCTGGCCGGCATGATGACGCCGGAGGCGTTTGTGGCACGCGCAGATGGGCGGCTGATCGATTTTGACGAGTACCGCGAGCTCGTGCGGCATGGTGCCTACGTCAGCCAGAGTGTCCGGCCCTGGCAGCATTCCGTGCGCGAATGCCTGTTGTGGGCGGCACCCGAAGCCACCGATGAAATGTTGCGCAGCGTGCTGACGGACGTGGGACTCGACAAGCGTTTGGCGAGTTCGCAGCGCGGACTCGATACGGCACTGCACAGCTCGTCGAGCCGGCTTTCCGGCGGCGAGTTGCAGCGACTGCTGCTGGCCCAGGTCATCCTGCGCCAGCCTTTCCTTGCCCTGTTGGACGAGGCTACCAGTGCGCTTGATGCAGCCTCCGAGATCGTGGTTCTTGCAGCGCTGAAGCGCCGTCTGCCGCAGACGGTGCTGATTGTGGTGTCGCATCGGCCCGGCGTGGCGACAATCGCGGACCAATGTCTGGACATCGGCAACGATCTCGTCGCGACGGTGACCAGGAAAGCGGATCTCCGGCGCGCAGCGCCTTTGTTCGGTTCATCGGATCGGTTCAAGTCCTGGATGCAGTGACCCGGGAAGTCGTGCGCCATGCCGTGACGACCGTACGGAATGCCGACCCATGACCACGCGCTGATCAGGCAAGTGCGACCCGGTCTTCGAGCCGATGGTGGATTACGCCAGCCACGCCATGAAATCGGTCGCGTGAGGTAGCCACGGTGGCGGAGAAGGGCGGTTGGCCATGTTGGCAAACGGCATCCAGTCAGCGCTGCAGCACTGAACCAGCCACTACCGCAGCGCAGCAAGCTTGCTGCGCTTCATCCGTAGTAGCGTTCGCCCGAGGGGAATGTGGCGGCAACACCCGTGTTGACCTGCCGGATGCGGCGGGTTTCGGCGGGCGCGCCGGGACATTCCGCTGTCACAATCGGCCGACAGTGACCTTTCATGTTCATGGGTGCGTAGCGATACGCCTTGCAGGGGAAACCATGTTGAATTCGAATAGCGGTGCGTCTGCGTCGAAGCTGCGCCATCGTCGATTGTCCCTGTCGGTCCATTGCCTGCTGCTGGGGTTGGCGCCGCTGGCGGTGCAGGCGCAACAGCAGGCGGACGCGCCCGCTCCCGCCAGCACGGCGCCGTCGTCGGCCAACGCGATCAACCTCAACCGGATCGTGGTGACCGCGCAGAAGCGCGAGCAGCAGGTGATCGACGTGCCGATCTCGATCTCGGCGTATTCGGGAAATTTCCTGAAGACACTCGGGATCACCCACATGGATGACCTGAGCCGTTACGCACCGGGCGTGCAGGTGCAGGTGCAGAGTCCGAACACGCCGGGCATCGCGATCCGCGGCATCACCTCCGACGATACCGCGTCGAACACGCCGGGGCGGGTGTCGGTGTTCCAGGACGGGGTGGACATCAGCCGCGCGGTCGGTTCGATCGTGGCGCTGTACGACATGGATCGCATCGAGGTGTTGCGCGGGCCGCAGGGTACGCTGTTTGGTCGTGGCGCGGAGAGCGGCGCGCTCTCGCTGATCTCGAACAAGGCCAGCGACACCACCGCGGGCGGCTTCACCACCGAGTTCGGCAACTACAGCAGCCGCATGCTCACCGGCTATTTCAATACCCCGCTCGGCGCCAATGTTGACGGGCGCGTGGCGATCTACGACAGCGCGCACGATGGCTACATCCGCAACCTCGCCGGCGGCCAGCTCAATGGCGAGGACACGCGGGCGATCCGGGCCAGCCTGCACGTGAAGACCGGCGACCAGAGCGGCATCGACGTCATCGCGAATTATCAGCTCGACACCCCGCCGGGCACGGATTTCCGCAGCCTGCTGCCGAACCGGAACGGTTCGACGGATCTGTTCGGCGATGCCGATCTCAACGAGGGCAGTGCGCTGGGCATCCGGCGCAAGATCTACAGCCTCACCGCGCTGGGCAGCTTCCGCCTCGACGACAACTGGACGCTGAACACGATCACCGGCCTGCGCCGGCTCGACTCCACCGAGTCGTTCGACGCCGACGGCTCGCAGCTCGACATGCTGAATTTCGGCAATCATTCGCGCAGTCACCAGGCCAGCCAGGAAGTGCGCTTCAACTACGACAGCGGCGGACGCTTCACCGGTTTCGTCGGTGCCAACTACTTCTACGAGAACGGCAGCCAGGTCGTGCCGTTCCATACCGACGAGCGCAGCCTGCTGGTCGACCTGATCCCGTTGGCGCGCAGTCTCGATCCGGGCGTGGTCAACCTGCTGTTCGGCCCGACCGACCCGCCGCTGCTGACCTCGAATTTCCAGCCGAACCAGCCGTACAGCGTGATCCCGCTGCTCAACAGCCCGCTCAACCCGAACGAAAGCGAGGGTTTCGAGAACCACGGCAGCACGCGCTCGACCGAGCTGTTTGCCGATGGCACCTGGCGCGTCAGCGACCGCTTCGACATCACCGGCGGCCTGCGCGTGTCGCACGAGAACATCACCGCCGGCTACCAGGTGTTCGACGCCAGCGGCGCCAACGCAGCCAGCATCGGTTCGGCTTTCGCGCTGTTCGGCGCCGGCGTCAACGGCATCACCGCGCCCAATGATCTGTTCGCGCCGACCCACGGCCTGCTGACCAATGCGAAAAGCACCAACTCGATGGTCGGCCGGCTGATCGGCAGCTGGCACGTCAACGACGACGTCAATGCCTACGTCAGCGTGTCGCGCGGGCGCCGGCCGGATGCGCTCACCTTCAACGTCAATCCGGATGGCAGCTATACGAAGGCGGTGCTGCCGGCGGAAACCTTGTGGAACTACGAGGTGGGCATCAAGGGCGTGGCGTTCGAAAACACCTTTGCCTACGATCTCTCGGCGTTCTACTACAACTACACCAACTTCCAGAGTCAGGTGTACCGGAACGGGCAGTACATCGCGGTGAACTCCGGCCGCGCGCACTCGCCGGGCTTCGAGGCTTCGTTGCAACAGGCGTTCGGCGACAACGTCAGCGCGTTCTTCAACTACAGCTACCTGCATGCGCGCTTCGACGGCACCGACCAGAACGGCAACCCGCAGCAATACGCGGGCAACCACCTGCGCCTGGCACCGGACAACTCGGCATCGCTGGGCCTGTTGTGGAATGTCCCGCTGGGCGACGGCCGCGCGTTCTATTTCCGGCCCAGCTACACCTGGCACTCGCGGGTGTATTTCGAGGACGACAACAACCCCGCGTACGCACAGGCCGGCTACGGCCTGCTCAACCTGCGCACCGGCGTAAGCCTCGAAAATGGCCGCTGGGACCTGGGTTTGTGGGGCAGCAACCTGAGCAACCGCAAATACCTGATCGACGGCGGCAACACCGGCGAGAACTTCGGTCTGCCGACCTTCATTCCCGGTGCGCCGCGCACCTTCGGCGTCAGTGTCAGCGGCAAGTTCTGAGCGGCCATGGTCCTCCCTTCTCCCGTCGGCGACCTTGGGGAGTCCCCTTGCGGGTGAGAAGGTGGCGCGAAGCACCGGATGAGGGTGCGGGGCCGAGGTAAACATTACGCTCCGACCGAACCCTCACCCCCACCCCTCTCCCGACGGGAGAGGGGCTTTCAAAGGTTCAATTCGCGCCGCCGAGTGTGCTCAGCAGGCTGTGCACCGCGGCGTCCAGGTCGCTGTCCCTGTGCTGGAAGGATTCGCCCAGCGGCCGGCTGACCGGGATGTCGACCGGGCGCGGATGGCCTTCCATCGGCTGGCCGTGGTTGTCGGTGATGGTGATGAAGGGCAACCGCACCGTGCCGCCGTCGATCAGCTTGCCCGCTGAGGTGTAGATGATCCAGCCGGCGGTGGGTTCGCCGACGATCTTGCCCAGGCCCAGTGCGCGGTAGCCTTCGGAGAAGTCCTCGCCGTCGGACAGGGTGACCCGGTTGGTGATCAGCACCGTGGGCCGCTCCAGCGCACGCTGGCCCAGGATGCTGCGCGCGGGCTCGGACTTGTCAAAGCCGCGGAAGGTCATGTTGAGATAGGGCCGGCGCGAGAGCACGTCCAGCGCGTAGGCGTTGACGAAGCCGCCGAAGTTGTTGCGGATGTCGATCACCACGCCGTCGCGGGTGGCGTTCTGCGCATCGAGGTCCTTGTAGAAATCCTGCAGCGATGCACTCGACATGTCGCGCAGGTGCACGTAGCCGAGGCGACCGTTGCTGGCCTTCAGCACGTAGGCGCGGTTGGCCACTGTCCAGGCCCGATAGGCGAGGTCGGCCAGCGCATGGCTGTCGACCGGCTTGACTGCGACGTCGTGCGGATGGGCGCCGCCGGCATCGTCGGCGATGCGCAGGCTGACCTTGTCGCCGATGCGATGGGCCAGGCGCTCGGCGAGATTGCTGTTGGCGGCCAGCGGCTCGCCGTCGATCGCCAGCAGGTAGTCGCCGGGCTTGATGCCACCGGCGACGTCGGCTGGCGACAGCGGCAGTACGTCATCGATGCGGAAGTGGCCATGCTGTTCGTAGGCGGCGCGATCGAACGTCAACCCCAGCCAGCCGGTGATCGGCTCGCGGTGTTGCGGTGGGCGGGCGCCGGAGTGCGAGGCATCGAGTTCGCCGACCATCAGGTTGAGCAGCCGGTACAGCGCCGCGGGCGTCGTCGCCGTGGCCACCAGCGGCGCGTAGGTGACGTGCACCTGGTTCCAGTTCACCCCGTGCATGGCCGGGTCATGGAAGGTGTTGCGCAGCCAGCTCCAGGCCTGCTCGAACACCACCCGCTTCTCGCTGTCGAAATCCACTTCCAGCGCGGCGTCGACGGCCAGCGTCTCCGGCTTGTTCTTGCCGTCCAGCGCCAGCGACTGGATCTTGCCGGCGTCGAGGTAGAACACGCGCTTGCCGTCGTGGCTGAATTGCGCATCCTCCTTGTCGCCCGGCGTGCTGGTGAGCTGGGTCGCCACCGGCGGCTCTTTCGCCAGCGGATCGAGCGACCAGCTGTACAGGTTCTGCTTGCCGGCGACCTCGGCGGTGAGCAGCAGGGTCTTGCCGTCCGGGCTGATCTGCGCCGCGCCCACGTCGAGCCCCACCGGCAGCAGGCTCAGCCGTTCGCGGATGCCGTCGGCGGCGATGCGCACCGGCCCCTTGGCCGGCTGGTCGTCCGGTGCGGCCTTGCCGTCGTCGTGCTGCTTGTCACCGGCCGGCTTCGCCTTGAACAGATCCTGGAAGCGGTCCTCGCGAAACACCGGCGTGCGCGGCAGCAGGTCGACCTGCGCGACTTGCCCTTCCTCGGTACGCTGGCCGGTGGTGAAAAACAGGCTGCGACGGTCCGGACTCCACAGCACGTTGTCGGCGCCCGTGTTGGCCAGCGAACTCAACGCGACCTGCCTGCCGTCGGCGAGCGATACTGCCTGCACGTTGCGAAACATGCGCGGCCCCCAGCTGAGGTAGGCGATCCAGCGACCATCCGGCGACCATGCAAACGGCTGGCTCGAATCGAGCGGGCGCGGCAGGTCGATCGGCGCCTTCGCCAGCACCCGCAGCTTGCCGTTGGCCAGGTCCAGCACGCATAGCTCGCGGTCGTTGCGCAGAAAGGCCAGTTGCTTGCCATCGGGGGAGAACCGCGGCGCGGTGTCCTCGCCGTCATCGCTGGCGAGTGCGGTCTCCTTGCCGCTGGCGAAGTCGTACAGATAGAGCTGGCCGTGGCCGTCGCGTTCCGAGCCGTAGACCAGGCGGCGGCTGTCCGGCGCCCAGGCCAGGTCGTATTCCGCCGCCGCGGTGCGGGTGAGCCGGCGCGCGTGGCCGCCCTTGTCCGCGTCGGTGGCGAACACCTCACCGTGGGCGATCAGCGCCAGCTTCTTGCCATCCGGCGACAGCGCGATCTGGCTGAAGCCGTGGCTCAGGTTCTCGTATTTCGCCTGCGGGCCGCTGATGGCGCCGGACAGCTCGATCGCCAGCGGTGTGGTCTGTCCGCTGGCCGGATCGAGCGTCCAGATGCCGAAGTCGCGCTCGAAAGCGAGCACCCTGCCGTTTGCCGAGAGGCTGGGCCACAGCACGCGACCGTCGGTGAAACGGGTCACGGCCGCTTCGCTGCCACCGCCCAGCGGCATCCGCCAGATGTTCTCCGCGCCGCTGCGGTCGCTCATGTAGAACAGCGCGCGGCCATCCGGCGCCCACATCGGCCATTCGGTGCGGGCGTCGTCGGGAGTCAGCCGGGTGTACTGGTGGCTGCCGTCGTCGCGCAACAGCCAGATCGCGCCCTGGTCGATATGACTGTGACCGTGCCGCCACCATTGCCAGTCGCCCATGCCGCCGCCGACCAGGGCCAGCGACGCGCCGTCGGGCGCGGGCGCCGCCATCGATTCATTGCGGTAGCTCTCCATCGATACCGGCATCGGCGTGCCGCCGCTGGCGCGCACCCGATAGACGCCGGCCATGCCGCCGACGTTGTCGCGCGAGGAACTCAGGTAGATCCACTGGCTGTCGCGCGACCAGGCATCGAGCTGGTTGTTGCCGTCGGCCCAGGTCAGCCGACGCAGGGTGCCGCTGGCAAGATCGAGCAGATAGATGCCGCTGCCTTCGCCGCCGGTATCGGACTGGAACGCCAGCTGTTTGCCATCGGGCGAGTAAAGCGGGCGCGAGTCCGCGCCGCCATCATCGGCCACCAGCAGGTGGGCGTTGCCGCCGCCGCTGGCCACGGTCCAGATGCCGCCATTCGCGACGAAGGCGATCTGGCCGCCGTCCGGCGATACCGACGGTTGCGACATGGCCACTTTCGTGGATGCCGTTGCCTGCAGCGGCAACGCGACCAGACCGAACAGCATCCACAATACGGAATGCAGGCGCATACGGATTCCCCGGGCAGAAGGCCAGCGCCCAGTCTAGGCGTCCGCGCTCGACCGCGCCTGCACCATTGGTCATGCCATCGCGCAAGGTCGCCGGGACGACCCGGCCGCCTGCCCGACATCGTCCGTTGGTGCGTCCTGCGCCGCCCGCTCAGCGCTTGCCGATATTGAAATCCTGGCTGGCGACGGGCTTGCCGTCGATCGAGATCTCGACCTTGTACTTGCCTTCCGGCCACAGGTCGGGGTTCTGCACCTTGAAGGTGGTGATGGCCGGACCATCGGTGGCGACCGACTGGCTGATGTTACTGACCAGCTGGCCGCCGCCTTCCAGGTAACTCCACTTTGCGTTCAAGGTGGCGCCGCTGCTGCTGCCGACCGTGGCGACGCTGGCATACAGTGTCTTGTCATCCGACGCGAAACGGTCGGCCACACGGGTTACTTCGTGGCCCGCATTGACCGCATCGCCCAGGGTCAGTTTGCCGAATGCAAAGGGAGGCGCGGCCGAGGTAGCCGCAGCCGGTGCCACCGCGGCGCTGGTGCCGGCGGTTGCCGGCGCGGCCGCCGGCATCGCGGTGCCCGGCTTGGCCGGCGCTGCTGGCGCCGCCACGGTGGCGGCCGCGGCCGCACTGCTGGCGGCAGGCGGTGCCGTGGCTGGTGGGGCTTCGTGCTTGCCGCAGGCACCGAGCAGCAGCAGGCCGCCCAGGCCGGCGATCTGCAGGAGAGGGGTGGTCAGGCTTGGTCGTTTCATCGGAACTCCACTGGCAATGAGTGGGTGCATGCCACTTCGTGGCGCTCGCCGCCGCGTGATCCATGCACCGGGGTCAGGGTGCCGAGGCTAACGCGGGGCAAATGAAGCGTCGATTAGCGGGCGTGTCTTCGCGCTTGAACTTTCACGCTGCCCTCACGCCGGCAGGCGATCCGGACCGGGTCAGCACCTTCGATGCGGCGCCGTGACGTCGGCCGGTCGGGGTCACTGGCGCACGGTGCGCGGGTTGCCCGGGGTGGCCGGCGTGCTGCTGCGAAACGGGTTGATGTCGAGGCCGCCGCGTCGCGTGTAGCGCGCGTACACGCTGAGCTGCAGCGGCGCGCAGCGCTGCATGAGGTCGACAAACATGCGTTCCGCGCATTGTTCGTGGAATTCGTTGTGGGTGCGGAACGAGACCAGGTAGCGCAGCAGGCCGGCGTGATCGATCGGCGCACCGCGGTAGGCGATCTGCACGCTGCCCCAGTCCGGCTGGCCGGTGACCGGGCAGTTCGAGCGCAGCAGGTGCGAGACCAGGGTTTCGGCGACGGGTGTGGCGGTGGCGTCGGCCTGCAGGAAGCCGGCGTCGGGCGGGCCGTAGTGGTCGATGGCGATGTCCTGCCCGTCGAGCAGATGGCCGTCCAGATCGACGACGGGAAGTGCCACGGCATTCGCGTGGCGCAGTTGCACGTTGACCACGGCACCGGCGGCGGTCGACAGGTCGTGCATCAGCGTGGCGGTCAGCGCGTCCGCATCGGTGATGCGTTCCTGCGCGAAGCCGTTCAAGTACAGCTTGAACGACTTCGACTCGATGATGTTCGGTGACACTGCCGGCACATGGAATTCGGCCATCGCCACGACGGGCTTCCCGCGCCCGTCGAGCCACGACAGCTCGTAGGCATTCCAGATGTCGACGCCGTGGAATGGCAGCGGCTCGGCCACGCCGATCTCCGCGCGCTTGTCGGCGCGCGGGATCGGAAACAGCAGGCTCGGGTCGTAGCGGTCGGCGTAGACGGTGGCCTTGCCGAGCGGGGAATGTTCGGGAGTGCTCATGCGGTGAAGTTTAGCCGCTTCCCCGCCGGCATCCCTCGTTCCCGTAGGAGCCCGCTGGCGGGCGATGCTCTTGCTTTGGAGGTCCGGGGCAAGAGCATCGCCCGCCAGCGGGCTCCTACGCGGAATGCGGGGCGCTTACACGTTCACCATGTGCATCATCGCGTCGGCGTAGCGGTTGCCGGCGGCGGCATCCGGCGGGAACACCGCGTCGATCGCCGCGAGTTCGACGGCGCTCAGCTGCACGTCGAGCGCGCCGAGGTTTTCGTCCAGCCGGCTGCGCTTGCGTGTACCGGGGATTGCCAGCACCTCGTCGTCCTGCGCCAGTACCCAGGCCAGGGCCAGCTGTGCCGGTGAGCAGCCCTTGTCGGCAGCGAGCGACTTCACCTGCTCGGCCAGTTGCAGGTTGCGGGAGAAGTTGTCGCCGATGAAGCGCGGGCTGCTGCGGCGGTAGTCGTCGGCGTCGAAATCGTCCGGCGAGCGGATCGCGCCGGTGAGGAAGCCGCGGCCCAGCGGCGAGTAGGCGACCAGGCTGACGCCGAGCTTGCGGCAGGCGGCGAGCATGCCGTTGGTCTGCGGATCGCGCGTCCACAGCGAGAACTCACTCTGCAGCGCGGCAATCGGATGCACCTTGCATGCGCGTTCCAGCGTGGCACCGGAGGCCTCGCTCAGGCCCAGGTAACGCACCTTGCCGGCGCCGACCAGCTCGGCCATCGCGCCGACGGTTTCCTCGATCGGCACGTTCGGGTCGACGCGGTGCTGGTAGTACAGGTCGATGGTGTCGATGCCGAGGCGCTGCAGGCTGGCGTCGCAGGCGGCGTGCACGTAGTCGGGGCGGCCGTTGACGCCGCGTGCGGCCGGGTTGGCGGGGTCGCGCACGATGCCGAACTTGGTGGCGATGAAGGCCTGGTCCCGTCGGCCCTTGATCGCCTTGCCGACCAGGACCTCGTTGGTGTGCGGACCGTACATATCGGCGGTGTCGAGCAGGTTGAGGCCGCGATCCAGCGCGTGATGAATGGTGGCGATCGATTCGACGTCGTCGTGGGCACCATAGAACGCGCTCATGCCCATGCAGCCGAGGCCGAGGGCGGAGACTTGCGGGCCGGGCTTTCCGTTGTGGGTCTTGCCGAGGGTGCGGGTCTGCATGGTTGTCGCTCCGGTGGGTGAAGGTGGGTGCATGGTGCGCCGTGACGATGGCCGGATAAATATTCAATAATGGTCATCACCGTTTAATCTTGAACAACAATCGCCATGGACCGTCTCGAAGCCATGCGGCTGTATACGCGGATCGTCGAACTGGGCAGCTTCATCGCCGCGGCCGATGACCTGAACCTGCCGCGCGCCACCGTCACCCACGCGATCAAGCGGCTGGAAGCCCGGCTCGGTGCGCAGCTGCTGCAGCGGACCACCCGCCGCGTGCGCAGTACCCGCGATGGCGAGACCTATTACGGACATTGCGTGCGATTGCTGGCCGACATGGACGAGGTCGAGACCGATTTCCGCGAGGCGCTGGTGCAGCCGAAGGGTCGCCTGCGGGTCGACCTGCCGGCGACGCTGGCACGGCTGCTGGTGATCCCTTCGCTGCGCGATTTCTTCGCGCGTTATCCGAAAATCCAGCTGGACATCGGCACCGGCGACCGCTTCGTCGACCTGGTGCGCGAAGGCGTGGATTGCGTGCTGCGCATCGGCGAGCTGGGCGATTCGGGGATGATCGGTCGGCGTGTGGCGACGCTGCAGCAGGTTACCGTGGCGAGCGCCGCCTACGTGCGCCGGCATGGCCTGCCCGAGTCGCTGGCCGCGCTGCAGGACGGCCATCTGGCGGTGAACTGGGTGTCGCCGACCACCCATCGCGCCGAGCCGCTGGAATTCATGGTCGGTCGCAAACGGCGCGACGTGACGTTGCCTGGTTGCATCAGCGTCAGCGGCGTGGATGCCTACCTCGGCTGTTGCGAGGCCGGCCTGGGCATCGCGCAGATGCCGCGTTATCGCATCGATGAGGCACTGAAGAGCGGCCGCTTGCGCGAAATCCTGCCGGCGCATCCGCCGCCGTCGTTGCCGATGACCATCCTGTATCCGCAGCAGCGGCAGATGCCGGCGCGGTTGCGCGTGTTCATCGACTGGCTGGTGGAGCTGACTGCCACGCAACGCTGAGACCGCTCCCGCGGATGCGAGCGCATGTCTTATGACGCGCGCGGCGGCCCGGGGCGTGGCGCGCTGGTGCCGAACGTGTCGCTGGTCAGCGGTGCGCCGGCGCTGATCAGGGCGCCGCGCTGTTCGGCCAGCGGCAGGCGCAGCATGCAGTCCTCGAAGCCGGCCAGTTTCAGGAACGCGGGCAGTGCCTGCACCTGCGCCACCAGGGCGGCCATCAGCGGCCAGCGTTCGGCGTCGATGTCGTAGCGTACGAACGAGGCGGTGCGGAAGAAGCTCGCGATGCTGATGTCGGCGATCGACAGTGCGCCGAACACGAAGCCGCCGTCCGGCAGCAGGCTTTCCAGATAGTCGAGCGCGGCGGGAATCTCCACTTCGCGCGCATGCTGCACCACTGCCTCGTTGACCGGCTCGTGGAAGACATGACGCTTGATCGCCAGCTGGTAGAACAGCCGCCAGATCAGTCCGTCGGCCAGCCGCGTGTCGGCGTATTCCTCCAGCCAGCGGGCGCGCGCTCGATCGGCGATGTCGCGCGGGTAGATCGACGACGTGGGGTGCTTGTCTTCCAGGTACTGGCAGATCACCGAAGAATCGTTGAGCACCAGTTCGTTGTCGATCAGCACCGGCACGCGCCGCAGTGGGCTGAGTCGGGTGAATTCTTCGTTGCCGAAGAACGGCACGATCGGGTCGACCTCGTAGTCCAGCTCTTTCAGCTCAAGGCATACGAGCACCTTGCGCACATAGGGCGAGAGGTAATTGCCGATGACTCTGAGACGCTGCGACATGGGGTCACCTTGAGGGTTCGGCGCAGCCGGGTGGCCACGGTGGGAGAGCGGCACAGTTTGCCGCAGTCGGCATGCCGGCGTGACGAAAGCAACTTCTGGCACGGGGTTGCGGCGGCGATGTCGCGCTAGCATCAGCCGGTTCGACGCGGCGATGGCCGACGGCCGTCGCGCGTCATCCGGGTTTCCATGGAGAGAGGCATGCATTCGATGATCGGCAAGTCGCGCCTGTTCGGCGTGTTGGTGATGGGGCTGTTGTCCGGCAATGTCGCCGCGCAGGGGCGCACGTTGAGCGCGAGCGATTACGCGCAGGCGGAGCGCTTCATGAGTTACAACACGGTGCCGCTGGTCGATCACGCGGTGACCAGGGTCAACTGGCTGAATAACAGCCATTTCTGGTATGTCGACCATGACGCCAGCGGCGATCACTTCGTGCGGATGGATGCGGCCAGCGGCCAGACCGCGCCGCTGTTCGATCAGGTCAGACTCGCCGCGGCGCTGGGCAAGGTCCGTGGCAAGCCGGTCGATGCGAAGAAATTGCCGGTCACCGGCTACGCGGCCAAGCCGGACGGCCGCATCGATGTCACGTTGCACGGCAAGCACTACTTGTGCGACCTCGCTGCCGCCGAGGCCAGCTGCGTCGATCGCGCCACGCTGGTGAAGACCGGCAAGGAGCCCGGTGCGCTGTCGCCGGACAAGCAGAGCGAGGCCTTCATCCGCGACTGGAACCTGTGGCTGCGCGACGTAGCCAGCGGCAAGGAGACGCAGCTGACCACCGACGGTGTGGAGAATTTCGGCTACGCCACCGACAATGCCGGCTGGAAGCACACCGACAAGGCGATCGTCGAGTGGTCGCCCGATTCGAAGCAGATCGCCACCTTCCAGCAGGACCAGCGCAAGACCGGCGAGATGTACCTGGTCAGGACGAAGGTCGGGCACCCCGAATTGCTGAAGTGGAAGTATCCGCTGGTCGGCGACAAGCACGTCACGATGATCGAGCGCGTCATCATCGACGTGCCCACGCACAAGGTCGTGCGCCTGCAGATGCCGCCGGACCAGCACCGCTCCAGCCTGTGCGACGACGTCAGCTGCGGCCCCAACGGCGGCTGGGACGACGCGAAGTGGGCGCCGGACGGCAAGACGCTGGCCTTCGTCTCCACCTCGCGCGACCACCGGCATGAGTGGTTCCGCATTGCCGACGCAAAAACCGGCAAGGTGCGCACGGTGTTCGAGGAGGTGGTGCCGACGTACTACGAGAGCGGCAACGGCGCGGTGAACTGGCGCTACCTGCCCGGGACCCACGAAGCGATCTGGTTCAGCGAGCGCAACAACTGGGGTAACCTGTATCTCTACGACCTCGACACCGGCAAGCTCAAGCACGCGATCACCAGCGGCGACGGCAATGTCACCGAAGTACTCAAGGTCGATCCGAAGACGCGTACCGTATGGTTCCGCGGAGTGGGCCGCACGCCGGGCGTGAATCCGTACTACCAGCAGTTCTGGAAGGTCAGTCTCGACGGCGGCCAGTCGACCCTGCTGACGCCGGAGGCAGCCGACCACACGATCAGCCTGTCGCCCGATGGCCGGCATTTTGTCGATGCGTATTCGACCCCGACCACGCCGCCGGTGACCGTGCTGCGCCGCGCGGACGACGGGCACCTGCTCGCCACTGTGGCGCGTGCCGACATCGGCCGGCTGCGGGCTGCCGGCTGGGTGGCGCCGATCCCGTTCACGGTGAAGGCGCGCGATGGCAAGACCGACCTGTACGGCATGATGTTCAAGCCATCGAACTTCGATGCCTCGAAGAAGTACCCGATCATCGACTACGTCTACCCCGGCCCGCAGACCGGCTCGGTGAGCGGGCGCAGCTTCCTCGCCTCACGCAAGGACCACCAGGCGATGGCCGAGCTGGGCTTCATCGTGGTGGCGATCGACGGCATGGGTACGCCGTGGCGTTCGAAGGCCTTCCATGACGCCTACTTCGAGCACGTCGAGGACAACACCTTGCCCGACCAAGTGGCCGGGCTGAAGGAATTGGGCAAGCGCTATCCGTGGATCGACCTCGACCGCGTCGGCATCTGGGGTCATTCCGGCGGCGGCAACGCCACCGCGGGCGCGATGTTCCACTACCCGGATTTCTTCAAGGTCGGCTGGGCCGAAAGCGGCAACCACGACAACCGCAACTACGAGGACGACTGGGCCGAGAAGTGGCAGGGCCTGCTGGTCACCGACAAGGACGGCAAGACCAACTACGACGCCCAGGCCAATCAGAGCTTCGCAAAGAACCTCAAGGGCCGCCTGATGCTCACCTACGGTACGCTGGACGACAACGTGCCGCCGTCCAGCACGCTGCTGGTGGTCGAGGCCCTGATCAAGGCCAACCGCGACTTCGACATGATCGCGATCCCCAACGTGCATCACGGTTATGCGGCCGCCACGCCGTACATCACGCGTCGGCGCTGGGATTATTTCGTGCGCTACCTGGCCGGCAATACGCCGCCGATGGAGTACCAGTTGAAGGCGTGGCCCTGGGACTGAGCTGAGTCTCGACGCCGTGGTAATACGGCGTCGAGCGGGCATGCGCGTCCGGGGTCAGCGCAGGCTCGTCTTCTGAGCCAGACCCTTGGCCAGGGCTTCGTCCAGAAGTTGATTCATCGCCAGCTCGGCACGCTGCTGTGCCTGTTGTTGCTGGCGGTCGAGTGCCTGCTGCTGCTTTTCGAAGCCCGCCTGCTGGGTCTCCAGCGCCCGTTGTTGTGTGGCTTGACGTGCGTCCAGTTCGGCGTGGCGCTTGTCGAGTTCTGCCTGGGCGGCATCCATCTCGCGTCGCTGCGCCTCCTGTTCGTTTTCGCGTGCGTGCTCGTCCGATCCCGCCGCTTCGCGTGTGGCGACGCGGGCGGCCATTTCCGCCTGACGCCCGGCCAGCTCGGCCTGTCGCTGTGCAAAGGCGGCATCCTGTGCCGCAAGGCCTGCCTGCCTGCCGGCGACCGCGCCCTGCTGGCCTGCGAGTTCGCCCTGCTGACGCGCCAGCGTGGTCACCGGCGCATAGATGCGGCTGGCGCGTTCCAGCATGCTCTTGTCGCGGATGAGGTAGGACTGGTCGCCGCGGCGGAACCACAGCATCGACTTGTTGGTCGCGTGGAGTTTCCTCACGACATCGAGATCTGCGTTCGAGCCATTGATGGTGACCGTCGAGTCGCCATCGATCAGCGCGAAGCCGTTTTGCGCGTGGTTCGTCGTGTCGATGTCCACATGTCGCGCGGAGAAGCTCGTGTCACGAGGCGGTGGCGGAGGGGGCGGTGGCGGAGGCGGAGCCATCGGCGGTAGCGGTGCAGG
>NZ_MUNU01000012.1 GCF_002001085.1 Rhodanobacter sp. B05 | reverse complement strand
GAGTAGGTCACCGCCAGGGGCTTTATCCAAAAACCCCCACCCGAAACGGTGGGGGTTTTTCTTTTGTGCGGTGGCGACCGTAGGTCGCGACCCGCAACAGGTCACCGCCAGGGGCTTTATCCAAAAACCTCCACCCGAAACGGTGGGGGTTTTTCTTTTGTGCGGTGGCGACCGTAGGTCGCGACCCGCAACAGGTCACCGCCAGGGGCTTTATCCAAAAAACCTCCACCCGAAACGGTGGGGGTTTTTTCTTGGTCGGCGTTGCTGCCGCGATTTGATCCCTGGTTGTAAATGGCTCGCCCACTGCGTGGCCTCAGCGATCGGCCGCGTGCTAGCGTGCGCAGTAACGATCGCGAGGCACATACGAGGGACGGTTTGCACGACGACACGGACATCCTGGTAGTCGGTGGTGGCGTCAACGGCGCGGGTATCGCGCGGGATGCGGCCGGACGGGGCCTGTCTGTGACGCTTTGCGAGCAGGACGACCTGGCCGCGCATACTTCCAGCGCCAGCACCAAACTGATCCACGGCGGCCTGCGCTATCTGGAGCAGTACGAGTTCCGACTGGTGGCCAAGGCGCTGGCAGAACGCGAGGTGATCCTGCGCCTGGCACCGCATATCAGCTGGCCGATGATGTTCGTGTTGCCGCACGAATCACATCTTCGCCCGGTGTGGATGATCCGGCTTGGCTTGCTCTTGTATGACAGCCTCGGTGCAGGGCATCGCACGCTTGCCGATTCACATGCCGTGGACCTGAGGCAACATGTCAGCGGCGTGCCTCTCAAGGACAGCTACTCACGCGGCTTCGTGTATTCCGATGGCTGGGTGCAGGACGCCCGCCTCGTTGTGCTCAACGCCATGGATGCCGCCCATCGCGGTGCGGATATTCGCGTGCATACGCGTTGTGTGGCCGCTGAAGTCGAACAAGGCGTATGGCATGCGCAATTGCAGGGCCCTGACGGGGAGTTGCGGAGCGTGCGCGCGAAAGTCCTGGTCAATGCCTGCGGTCCCTGGGCCGGACCCTTTCTGAGTGATGTACTCGGTCGTTGTGAACATGCGCAGGTGCGCCTGGTGAAGGGCAGCCACATCGTGCTTCCGCGCTTGTTCGATCATGACTATGCGTACCTGTTCCAGCAGCCCGATCGACGCGTCGTCTTTGCGATTCCCTACGAGACCGACTACACCCTCGTGGGCACGACGGATGTGGACTATCGGGCCGATCCGGCCAGCGTGCACATCGAAGCGGACGAAGCTCATTACCTCTGCGATGCCGTCAGCCGGTATTTCAAGCGTCCGGTGCGCGCCGAAGACGTTATCTGGAGTTACAGCGGCGTGCGTCCGCTGCTGGACGAGGGTGGCGACGCCGCATCGGTCAGCCGCGACTACCGACTCGAACTTGATGAAAGGCAGGGCGCGCCTCTGTTGAATGTCTTCGGTGGCAAGATCACCACTTACCGGCGTCTTGGTGAGGAGGCGGTCGACAGCCTGACCAGGGCGCTGGGCCTGGAGCGAGCAGCCTGGACGGCCAGCGGCGACCCGCTGCCGGGCGGCGACTTCGTCGATGCCGAACGGTTGATGGCGACATGGGTGCAGCGCTGGCCGTGGCTGCCCGTGGCGTTGGCATACCGCTGGCTGCGCCACTACGGAACCTGCACCGCGGCCTTGCTGGGTACCGCCGCCGGGCTTGCGGACCTCGGGCAACATTTCGGGGCCGGACTCTATCAGCGCGAGGTCGACTACCTTGTCCGCCATGAATGGGCACGCGCGAGCGAGGACATCCTGTGGCGGCGCACCAAGCTGGGGTTGCGCATGAACGATGATCAGCGGATGCATCTTCAGGCTTATCTGGATATGACCTATCCCGCACTGGCCCGCGGATCGCTGTTGTCAGCGGCGGAGGCGTCGGCGTGAATCGGGATTCGCGCTTCATCATCGCGATCGATCAGGGCACGACCAGCTCGCGCGCGCTGGTGTTCGACGCGAACGGGCGCGTCGTCTCGTCAGCACAGCGGGAATTCGAGCAGATCTTCCCGCGCTCGGGCTGGGTGGAACACCGTCCCCGGGAAATTCTGACCAGCGTCCAGGTCACACTGACCGAAGCGATCCACAACGCCGGCATCGAGGCTGCGAGCGTGGCCGGCATCGGCATCACCAACCAGCGCGAGACCACCGTGGTGTGGGATCGCCGCACCGGCGAGCCGGTGTACAACGCCCTGGTGTGGCAGTCGCGGCATTCCGCCGAAATATGTCGGGACATGCGCAGCGAATCCGTCGACGCACTCATACGCGAGCGCACCGGCTTGTTGCTAGACGCGTACTTTTCCGCGACCAAGCTCAAGTGGCTGTTCGAGCATGTCGAAGGCGTGCGCGAGCGCGCGCAACGCGGCGAGCTGCTGTTCGGCACGATCGACAGCTGGTTGGTGTGGAATCTCACCGGCGGCAAGGTGCACGTCACCGACATCAGCAATGCCTCGCGCACCCTGCTTTACAACATCCACCGGCAATGCTGGGACCCGGACCTGCTGGAACTGTTCGGCGTACCCGCCTCCATGCTGCCGGAAGTGCGCGGTTGCAGCGAAGTTTACGGGCGCATCGAGTCGAAGTATTTCTTTGGCTGCGACACTCCCATCTGCGGCATCGCCGGCGACCAGCAGGCGGCCTTGTTCGGACAGGCCTGCTTCGAACCGGGCATGGCGAAAAACACCTACGGCACCGGCTGTTTCATGCTGATGAACACCGGCAGTGTCGCGGTGCCGTCGCAGCACGGCCTGTTGAGCACGGTGGCTTGGAAAGTGGATGGCAAGGTGGAATACGCGCTCGAGGGCAGCATCTTCGTTGCCGGTTCGGTGGTGCAGTGGTTGCGCGATGGCCTGCACATGCTCGACAGCGCCGATCAATCGCAGGCTTGCGCCGAGAGCGTGCCGTCAACCGACGGCGTGTATCTGGTGCCGGCCTTTGTCGGCCTGGGTGCGCCGTATTGGCGCAGCGATGTGCGCGGCGCCATGTTCGGCCTGTCACGCGGTACGCGCAGGGAACACCTGGTACGCGCGGCCCTGGAATCGATGGCTTACCAGACGCGCGACGTGCTGACCGCGATGGAGGCCGATGCCGGTATCGCGTTGAAGGAACTGCGCGCCGATGGCGGCGCGATCGCCAATGATTTCCTGGCCCAGTTCCAGAGCGACATGCTCGGCGTACCGGTGTTGCGTTCGGGCATTGGCGAAACGACGGCACTGGGCGCGGCCTATCTGGCCGGCCTGGCCGTAGGGGTGTGGGACAACCGCGAACAGATCGCCCGGCTGTGGCAGCTGGACCGCCGCTTCGAGCCGGCGATGGACGAACCCGATCGCGACCGCCTGTATCGTGGCTGGCAGGCGGCGGTGAACGCCACCATCGGGTTTCGTGTCGACTGAAGGCGGCGAGGCCGCCCGCAGGGAAGCTCAGTTCAACGCGTAACCGAACTGCTCGCTGAAAGCGGCGGCGAATTCGGCGTAGTTGAAACGCTGGTTCTGCGTACCCGGGTGCTCGACCTTCAGCGCTCCCATCAGCGAGGCGATGCGACCGATGGTCGGCCAGTCCTTGCCCTGCATGATGCCGAAGATCAGGCCGCCCCGATACGCGTCGCCGCAGCCGGTCGGATCCACGACCTGGCGTTCGCGCGCCGGCGGAATGTGATGGGTCTCGCTGCCGACGTGGATGATCGAGCCGCGTGGCCCCTGGGTCACGATGTAGGCGGTGACGCGACTGGCGATCTCGTCGGCGCTCCAGCCGGTGCGGGCCTGCAGCAACTGGGACTCGTAGTCGTTGACGATCACGTAGGTGGACTTGCCGATCATCGAGCGGAACTCGTCGCCGTTGAACAACGGCATCGCCTGGCCCGGGTCGAAGATGAAGGGCACACCGCGTGCGGCGAACTCGTTCACGTGCTGCAGCATCGCCTCGCGGCCATCCGGGGCCACGATCGCGAAATCGATCTGCGGGATGTCGCGCACGTGGTTTTCCTGCGCGCTGGACATCGCGCCGGGGTGAAAGGCGGTGATCTGGTTGTTGTCCAGATCCGTCGTGATGAAGCATTGCGGCGTGAACTGGTCGTTGAATACGCGCACCCTTTCCAGACAGATGCCGCACTGCTCCATGTGCGTGCGGTAGGGGCCGAAATCCTGGCCCACGGCCGCCACCGGCAGCGGATCGCCGCCGAGCAGCTTGAGGTTGTAGGCGATATTGCCTGCGCAGCCGCCGAACTCGCGACGCATCGCCGGCACCAGGAACGACACATTCAGGATGTGCATCTGATCCGGCAGGATGTGGTTCTTGAACTGGTCCTGGAACACCATGATGGTGTCATAGGCCAGCGATCCGCAGATGACGGCAGGCATGGTGTGCGGGAACCCCCGGGCTAGGTTTGAGAAAGGCCGCGGCTGCCGCGGTGGCCGTCACCGCCCCGGAAGGCGGCGACCAAAGGGTGCAATCCTAACGCGATCGATCCCGGTTGGCGACTTTCAGGATCGGTGCGGAGCTCAACCCGCGATCCAGGAAATGTGTCTAGGGTCGTGTTGCGCAAGGCTTTCTTAACGCTATTTCCCTTGCGAATGCGGTGTGCGCTGACTAGACTGGTGAGCTTGATTTCAACCAGGCCGGACCACGGCGGACCCATGTTCAAGAAGTTTCGCGGGATCTTTTCCAACGACATCTCCATCGACCTCGGCACGGCCAATACGCTGATCTATGTGCGTGGGCAGGGCATCGTTCTGAACGAGCCGTCGGTGGTGGCGATCCGCCAGGATCGCGGTCCCGGCGGCCCGCGCACGATCGCAGCGGTCGGCAGCGACGCCAAGCGCATGCTCGGCCGCACACCGGGCAACATTGCCACGGTGCGGCCGATGAAGGACGGCGTGATCGCCGACTTCACCATGACCGAGGCGATGCTGCAGCACTTCATCAAGCAAGTGCACAAGTCGCGTTTCCTGCGGCCGAGCCCGCGCGTGCTGGTCTGCGTGCCGTGCGGTTCGACCCAGGTCGAGCGACGCGCGATCAAGGAATCGGCCGAAGGTGCCGGTGCGCGTGACGTGTTCCTGATCGAGGAGCCGATGGCGGCGGCGATCGGTGCCGGCATCCCGGTGCACGAGGCGCGCGGCGCGATGGTGCTGGACATCGGCGGCGGCACGTCCGAAGTGGCAGTGATCTCGCTCAACGGCATCGTCTACTCGCAATCGGTGCGCGTCGGCGGCGATCGCTTCGACGAAGCGATCATCAACTACGTGCGGCGCAACCACGGCACCCTGATCGGCGAGTCCACCGCCGAGCGGATCAAGCTGCAGATCGGCTGTGCGTTCCCGCAGGCGCAGGTCAAGGAGATCGAGATTTCCGGGCGCAACCTTGCCGAGGGTGTGCCGCGGATGTTCACGATCAACTCCAACGAGATCCTCGAAGCGCTGCACGAGCCGCTGGCCGGCATCGTGGCCGCAGTCAAGTCGGCGCTGGAGCAGACCCCGCCCGAGCTGTGCTCCGACGTGGCCGAGCGCGGCATCGTGCTGACCGGCGGCGGTGCCCTGCTGCGCGACCTGGATCGGTTGATCTCCGAGGAGACCGGCCTGCACGTGCAGGTGGCGGACGATCCGCTGACCTGCGTGGCGCGCGGTGGCGGCAAGGCGCTGGAGCTGATCGATCAGCACGGCAGCGACTTCTTCGCGCCCGAATAACGCGCGGCAGCCGGGGCCGCCATGGCGCGCGCGCGCGACGAATCCTCCCCTCTGTTTGCCGGCAACGCGGCTGGCACGCTGCGCCTGATCATCTATCTCGCACTGGCGATGGTGCTGATGGTGCTCGACCAGCGCAATGGCTGGCTGTGGCGCCTTCGTTCGGCCGCGTCTGCGGTAGTGGAGCCGGTCTACCGGCTGGCGGGTCTGCCCGCCGCGAGCGTGCGCACGCTCAGCGTTGCGTTCGCCGACCGCCAGCATCTCACCTCGGACAACCAGCGCCTGCGCGAGGACCTGCTGCTGGCCAACGCCAAGTTGAACCGCATGGCGGCGGTGGCCGCGCAGAACCAGCACCTGAAGGAACTGCTCGATACCCAGCACAGTCTCGGGCTCAACGTGCAACTGGCACGGGTGATCGGCGTGGACCTGGGCGCCTATCGCTACCGGCTCACCTTGAACATGGGTTCGCGCGACGGGGTCAGGGCAGGTCAGCCGGTGATCGATGCCCATGGCGTGATGGGGCAGGTGATCGAGGTGCTGCCGCACACCGCGGTAGTGATGCTGATCACCGATCCATCGCATGCGATCCCGGTGACGATCGCGCGTACCGGCTTGCGTACGGTCGCCTATGGCTCGCGCGACGGGGATGAGCTGAGTCTGCCGAACCTGCCGCTGGCCGCCGACATCAGGGTGGGCGACAACTTGCTGACCTCCGGGATCGGCGGACGCTTCCCGCCGGGTTTCCCGGTCGGCCGGATCGACAACGTGGCGCCGGCCGCCACCGGCATGTTCCAGGTGGCGCTGGCCCGGCCGGCCGCGGAGATCGATCGCAGTACCGACGTGCTGCTGCTGCATGACCAGGCCGAGCCGGAAGGCCCGCCGGCTCCGGCCAGTCCGGCGGGGCCGTCCACATCGTCGGGACCGGCCGCGGCCGCAAGCTTGGTCTCGCCACCAGGCAAGCCTTCAATCGACAGCGGGGCGCCGCGATGAACCGGCAACGACTGAGCCAGTGGTGGTTCGTCGGCACCCTGGTGGCTGCCCTGCTGTCGATGCTGGTGCCGCTGCCCGGTGTGCTGGAGCCGTTCAAGCCGTATTGGCCGGCGCTGGTCCTGTTGTACTGGTCGCTGGAAGCAGAGGATCGGGTGAATCTCGGCCTGGCCTTCGGCGTGGGCCTGTGCGCCGACCTGCTCAATGGCGTGCTGCTTGGCGAACAGGCCTTGCGTCTGTGCGCGCTGGTCTTCATTGCGCTGCGTTTTCGCTCGCGGCTGCGCTTCTTTCCGATGTGGCAGCAGGCGCTGGCGGTACTGGCGCTGCTGCTGAACGATCGCATCCTGCTGCTGATCGTGCGCATGCTGGCCGGCGCCTCGTTGCCGCCCGCCAGTTGGTGGATCTCGCCCTTCGTCGGTGCGGCCCTGTGGCCGTTCCTGTTCCTGCTGCTCGACGACCTGCGCGCGCGATTGCGTATCCAATGAGACATGAATCAATGAGACATGAACCAGTGAGATGAAGATCCGGCGCACGATCAAGGATGCCCGCGGCGAGAGCGATCTGTTCCGGCGTCGCGCCCTGGCCGGCTTCGTGCTGATCCTGCTGGGGCTGAGCGGGCTGGTCGGCCGCTATGTGGTGCTGCAGGTATCGCGTCACGCCGAGTTCGTCACCCGTTCCACCAACAATCGCGTCAAGCCGCGTGCGATTCCGCCGGCGCGCGGGCTGATCTACGATCGCAATGGCGTGCTGCTGGCCGACAATGTGCCTGCGTTCCGCCTCGAAGTGGTGCCCGAGCAGGTCAAGGACATGCCGGGCCTGCTGGCCCGGCTGGGCAAGGTGGTGCCCTTGGGCCAGGACGATATCGACGCGTTCAACAAGCAACTCAGACAGAGCCGGCGCTTCGACAGCGTGCCGCTGAAAATGCATCTGACCGAGGACGAGATCGATCGCTTCGCGGTCAATCGCTGGCGTTTCCCGAATGTCGACGTGGTGCCCTACCTGACCCGGCGTTACCCGTTCGGCGGCCTGTTCGCGCATGTGGTGGGCTATGTCGGGCGCATCGACGCGGACGATCTGCAGCGGCTCGATCCGGACCGCTACCAGGGCACCAGCCATGTCGGTCGCAGTGGTATCGAACGCTCCTACGAAGACCTGCTGCATGGCAAGCCCGGCTACGAACTGCTGGAGGTGAATGCCGATGGCCGCACCCAGCACGTGCTGGAAACCCACCCGCCGACACCGGGCAAGAACCTGTACCTGAGCATCGACGTCCGTGTGCAGAAAGCGGCCGAAGCCGCCTTCGATGGTCGACCTGGCGCGGCGGTGGTGATCGATCCGCGCAACGGCCAGGTGCTGGCGATGGTCAGCGTGCCGACCTTCGATCCGAACCTGTTCGTCAACGGCATCAGCCAGGCCGACTACGGCGCGTTGACGAAGGATCCGGACAAGCCGCTGTACAACCGTGCCTTGCGCGGCGTCTATCCACCGGGATCGACCATCAAGCCTTTCCTTGCGCTGGGCGGCCTCGAACTCGGCCTGCGCAGGCCGTCGGACACGGTGCTTTCCACCGGCCAGTTCTGCCTGCCGGGGCAGAAGCGCTGCTATCGCGACGATACCCGCGGCGGCGACGGCACGGTGGACATGGTCACCGCCATCGAGAAGTCGACCAACACGTATTTCTACCGGCTGGCACTGGACATGGGCATCGATCGGCTCAGTCAGTGGATGAGCCGCTTCAGCTTCGGCAGCAAGACCGGCGTCGACCTGATCGGCGAATCCGACGGCATCCTGCCATCGCGTGCGTGGAAGGCGGCGCACAGCAAGCAACCCTGGTATCCCGGCGAGACGGTGATCGCCGGCATCGGCCAGGGTTACTGGGCGGTCACGCCCCTGCAACTGGCCCACGCGGTGGCCACGTTGGCCGGACATGGCGTGCCCTATCTGCCGCGTCTGGTGATGGCGACCCGGGCCGTGGGCGATACGAAACAACAACAACTGCCGAATCCGCCGGGGCCGTCACTGATCGTCAAACCGTCGGACTGGGACGTCATCAACCAGGGCATGCGCGCGGTGATCACCGGTGGCACCGGCAAGGGACTCAACAGCGGATTCCCCTACGCCATCGCCGGCAAGAGCGGCACCGCCGAACGCTACTCGCGCACCACCGACGC
Organism: Rhodanobacter sp. B05; assembly: GCF_002001085.1. GTDB lineage: Bacteria > Pseudomonadota > Gammaproteobacteria > Xanthomonadales > Rhodanobacteraceae > Rhodanobacter. Next base: position 234,191 of record NZ_MUNU01000012.1, on the reverse strand, counting down.
GTACAACACCAACAAGAACACCGCCTATCTGGCCTCGCGGCATCGCGCCTGGTTCATGGCCTATGCGCCGGCGGACAACCCGCAGATCGCGGCGGCGGTGGTGCTGGAGGCGGGTGCCTGGGGTGGCTCCGATGCCGGGCCGATCGTGCGCAAGATCTTCGATGCGTGGCTGAAGACCCATGATGGCGTGATCCCGGGCAGTCCGCGTCTGCCGACCGACGCGTCGCCGGCGCTGGCGCGGCCGGAAACGACGGCCGTGCCGGCGCCGGACATCGAGGACCTGCCGGCCCAGGCATCCAGCGGAGCCAATCCATGATCGAGGCACTGTATGCGCGCTCACGCCGATTCCTGCGTCGGATACTGACCCGGCCGCGGATCGATCTGCCGCTGATGGCCGCCTTGCTGCTGCTGGCGATCGTCGGCCTGGTCACGCTCTACAGCGCTGGCGATGGCAGCCTCGCCCTGGTCGGCGGGCAGGCCGCCCGGTTCGTGCTCGGTGGCGCCCTGTTGCTGCTGGTCTCGCGTATTCCTCCGTCGGTGCTGCGCAACTGGACGCCGTGGCTGTACGCCGGCAGCACGGCCTTGCTGGTGGTGGTGGCGATCCTCGGCGAAGGCCGCGGCTCGGTACGCTGGCTGGATCTGGGCGTAATGCGATTCCAGCCGTCCGAACTGCTCAAGCTGACCATGCCGATGATGGTGGCGTGGTATCTGCATCCGCGCCAGCTGCCGCCGGGCTGGAAGGATATCGTGATCGTCGGTCTGCTGATCGCGATTCCGGCAGGGCTGATCGCCGAGCAACCGGATCTGGGCACCGCGGTGCTGGTGGCCGCGGCGGGCGCATTCGCGCTGTTTCTCTCCGGAATGGCCTGGTGGCGCATCGGCCTGCTGGTGGGCGCGGTGGTCGGCATGGTGCCGGTGGGCTGGCATTTCCTGCATCAGTACCAGCGCGACCGCGTGCTGACCATGCTCAACCCCGAATCCGATCCGCTCGGCAACGGCTGGCACATCATCCAGTCGCAGATCGCGGTGGGTTCCGGTGGCGTGTTCGGCAAGGGCTGGCTGCACAGCACGCAATCGCGGCTGGACTTCCTGCCCGAGCACACCACCGACTTCATCTTCGCGGTGTTTTCCGAGGAGTTCGGCCTGATCGGCGTCTGCGCGCTGATCGCGCTGTATGCCTTCATCATCGGCCGCTGCCTGTGGATCGCGATGGAATCCCGCGACACCTATTCGCGGCTGCTCGCCGGCGCGATCGGCATGAGTTTCTTCGTCTACGTGTTCGTCAACGGCGGCATGGTCGCCGGCATGCTGCCGGTGGTCGGCGTGCCGATGCCGATGATCAGCTATGGCGGCACGTCGGCGGTGTCGCTGCTGACCGGGTTCGGCGTGCTGATGTCGATCCATGCCAATCGCAAGACGCACATTTGAGTGTTGCCATGGGCGTGCCCGCCGCTCGCCCGAAGTTGCCCTAGCCTGCATGATAGGCTCTCGGCGATCCAGATTATTTCGCCAGTGAAGGCCCTGCATGACCGAGAATTCCGCCTTGAATCCGCTCCGCCGCCTGCTTGCCGTGGGACTGCTGTGGATCGGTGCGACGAACGTGGCGCTGGCTGCGGTTCATCCGGGCCAGGCCGAGCTGGTGCGCGAGGTGGCGCGCGATACCGGCAAGAATCCGCAGGCGCTGGCTGCGCTGCTCGATGGCGCGAAGATGCAGCAGAGCATCCTCGATGCGATCAGCCGTCCGGCCGAGGGCAAGCCGTGGAAGGACTATCGTCCGATCTTCATGACGCCCGCGCGCATCGATGGCGGAGTCGCGTTCTATCAGGCGCATCGTGCGCTGCTCGATCGGGTCGCCGGCGAATATGGCGTGCCGCCGCAGTATCTGGTGGCGATCATCGGCGTGGAAACCAATTACGGCCGCATCGTCGGCCATTACAAGGTGCTCGACGCGCTGGTCACGCTGGCGTTCCATTACCCGCCGCGCGCCAAATTTTTCCGCGGAGAGCTGAAGACGCTGCTGGAATTGCCCGACAGCAAGCTGGCGGGGCCGCTGGATACGCTGATGGGCTCTTATGCGGGCGCGCAGGGCTGGGGCCAGTTCATGCCCTCGAGCATCCGCGACTTCGCGGTCGACGAGGATCACGACGGCCGCATCGATCTGCACGATTCGGCCGACGACATCATCGCCAGCATCGCCAATTACTTCCACCAGCATGGCTGGGAGAGCGGTGCGCCGGTAGTGGCGCGGGCCCAGCCGGATGCGTCGGCGCAGGCGGTCGCGGTGAAGGACGCCACGCCGCAGTGGCCGCTGGAGCAATTCGAGGCCTGGGGCTACGCGCCGCTGCAGCCGCTGTCGCCGGGTCGGCTGACCAGCCTGCAGACCCTGCAGGGGCCGAGCGGGCCGGAGTACTGGTTCACCTTCCAGAATTTCTACGTGATCACGCGGTACAACCGCAGCCCACTGTATGCGATGGCGGTGGAGCAACTGGCCGAAGCGATCGCCGCCGGCGTGGCGCAGGCGGACACCGCACGATGAGAGGGCTGTGCGCGGCAGCGCTGCTGGCAACGATGCTGCTGGTCGGTTGCAGCGGCACGAAGACGCGGCCCGCGCCTGCCGGCGGCACCGCCGGCACCGCTGGCGGCCGCGTCGATGCCCGCGCGGATCGCTTCCATGACGATCTCAACCAGCCACAGTCCAGCCGTTACCGGGACGGCAATGACAGCGTGCCGTCACCGATCGATGTGAGCAAATTGCCCGAGCCGGTGCCGAAGGTGGAAGCCCACTCGCTCTACGGCAACAAGTCGCCGTATACCGTCCTCGGGCATGCCTATCGGGTGCTGCCGACGGCGCGGGGTTACGACGAGCGCGGGATCGCCTCGTTCTACGGCAACAAGTTCCACGGCTACAAGACGTCCAATCTCGAAACCTACGACATGTACGCGTTCACCGCCGCGAGCACCACGCTGCCGCTGCCGAGCTATGCGCGTGTGACCAACCTCGAGAACGGCAAGAGCGTGATCGTGCGGGTCAACGATCGCGGTCCGTTCCACGACAACCGGCTGATCGACCTGTCCTACGCTGCCGCGGTGAAGATCGGCATCTGGCCCAAGGGCACCGGCCTGGTCGAGGTGCGCGGCATCGATCCGGCCCATCCCGGGCAGGAACTGCCGCCGCCTGCCGCGGTCACAAGCGGACATCCCGGGATCTACCTGCAGGTGGGCGCATTTGCCGATGTGGCCAATGCGAACCGGCTGGCGCAACGCCTGCGCGAGGCCAGCCTGGGTACGGTGCAGGTCGTCGACAGCGTAGTCAACGGACGCCAGCTGCGTCGCGTGCGGATCGGTCCGCTGGCCAGCGTGGAGCGCGCCGACGAGGTCAGCCACCGGATTGAACAGATGGGCCTGCCGCAACCCCAGGTCGCGGTAGACTGAACAGGATTTGCGCAAGCTTCTCCCTCACCCCGGCGCCCGCCACGCCGAACTTAAGAAACCGGACTTGAAACCACGATGAATTTCCTTCGACGTTCCCTGATGCTTGTTGCCGCCACCGTCATGCTGGCAGGTGTTGCCGCGGCCCAGACGGCGCCGCCCCACCCGTCGCCGGTGCCGCGCCCGGTGGTGCCGCCCGCGCCGGTGCCGCCGCCGCCGGAGGTGGATGGCGCAAGCTGGGTGCTGATGGACTACGCCACCGGGCAGATCCTCGCTTCGAAGGATCCGGACGCGCGCCGCGCGCCGGCCTCGCTGACCAAGGTGATGACCGACTACGTGGTTTCCGCCGAAATCGCCAACGGCCGCATCCATCCCAACGACATGGTCACCATCAGCGAGCACGCCTGGCGTGGCGGCGGCGCCGGTACCGACGGCTCCACCAGTTTCCTCAAGCTGGGCAGCCAGGTGCCGCTGGAGGATCTGCTCAAGGGCATGATCGTGCAGTCGGGCAACGACGCGGCGATCGCGCTGGCCGAGCACACGGCCGGCTCGGAGGATGCCTTCGCCAACCTGATGAATGCCTATGCCAAGCAACTGGGCATGGTCAACACGCATTTCTCCAATGCCTCGGGTTATCCGGTGGCCAACCACTACAGCTCGGCGCGCGACATCGCGATCCTGTCGCGCGCGCTGATCCACGATTTCCCCACCGACTACGCCATCTCGGCGATCAAGGAATACGAGTGGAACGGGATCAAGCAGCAAAACCGCAACGAGCTGCTGTGGCGCGATCCGGCGGTGGACGGCATCAAGACCGGACATACCGCCGAGGCAGGCTATTGCCTGGATGCCTCGGCCAAGCACGGCGACGAGCGCATGATCGCCGTGGTGATGGGCGCCAGCACCAACAAGGCGCGCGCGGATTCGGCGATGGCCCTGCTCAACTACGGCTTCCGCTTCTACGAGACGCACAAGCTGTATGACACCAGCAAGCCGCTGGCCACGCCGCGGTTGTGGAAGGGCGCGGCGAATCAGCTGCCGATCGGCGTGGCCAGCGACGTGCTGGTCACGGTCAAGACCGGCGAGTACGACAAGCTGAAGGCGACCATGGACATCCCCGCCACCCTGATCGCCCCGTTCAAGAAGGGCCAGCAGGTCGGCACGCTGCGGGTCACGCTGGACGGACAGCCGGTGCAGAGCGTGCCGCTGATCGCGCTGAACGATGCACCGCAGGGCGGCTTCTTCTCGCGCCTGTGGGACAGCATCCTGCTGTGGTTCCATCACGACAGCGGCAACACCGAACAGGCCCCGGGCGGCAAGTGATGCAGCCGATCGACTTCAGCGGGGCGAAGCGGGACGGCAAGGGCTTCCAGTTTCCCGGTGAGTTCGAGATCACCGCGGTCGGCCATGCCAGCGCCAACCTGCCGACCCACGTGCCGCAGCTGCTGGAGCGTGCCGGCCTGCACGTGCTGCACGAAAGCGTGCGGCACCGGCATTCCGGCGGCGGCAATTTCGTCTCGGTCACGGTGAGTTTCCGTTGCGACAGCCGTGAGCAGTACGAGGCGGCGCATCGGGCGCTGCGCGAGAGCCCGGATATCCGCTACACGATGTGAACGGCCGGGATTGGAGATTCGGGATTTGCAAAGGCGGTGGACCGACGCCATCTCGGGCGTGCCGTCATCACTCTCAGAAAACACCGCAAGACAGCCCGTGAACGCCGAATCCCGAATCCCGAATCCCGAATCCCTCCCGCTAAAAATCCGTCGCCTCGGTCGCCAGCCCTACGCGGCGACCTGGAAGGCGATGAGCGCGTTCACCGACAACCGCACCGCCGATACACCTGACGAGCTGTGGTTGCTGGAACACGACCCGGTGTTCACCCTGGGCCAGGCCGGCAAGATGGAGCACGTGCTGGCGCCGGGCGATATCCCGGTGATTCCGGTCGACCGCGGTGGCCAGGTGACCTATCACGGCCCGGGCCAGATCGTGGGCTACCCGCTGATCGACCTGCGCCGGGTCGGGGTGGGCGTGCGCGAGCTGGTCCACCGCATCGAACAGGCGCTGATCGACACGCTGGCGCACTGGAACGTGAACGCGGTCCGGCGCGAGGGCGCCCCCGGCGTGTATGTGGGCGAGGCCAAGATCGCCGCGCTGGGATTGCGCGTGCGGCGCGGCTGCAGTTTCCACGGGCTGGCCTTCAACGTGGCCATGGACCTGGAGCCGTTCCAGCGCATCAACCCTTGCGGTTACAAGGGTTTGGCGGTCACACAACTGCTAGACTTGGGCGGTTCGTCGCGGCTGGCGGACGTCGAAGAGGTGCTGATCGGCGAGTTTTGCCGGCAGTTCGGCTTCGCTGCCGAACCGGCCGCTCCCCTGATTCCCGAACTCCCCGCTCGCGCAGCGGTCTGAGCCTTCTACATGAGCGAAACCTCTGCATCTTCCTCCAAGGTCATTCCGATCAGCATCGTCGCCGGCGCGCCCGTCGCGGAAAAGCAGCTTGGCAACGACAAGATCGCGCTGAATCGTGCCGGCTTCGACACCGCCGTGCCGACGCTGCGCAAGCCGAGCTGGATCCGCGTACGCCTGCCACAGGGCAATGCGGTGCAGCAGCTGAAGGCGCGCCTGCGCGAAAATTCCCTCGTCACGGTGTGCGAGGAGGCGTCCTGCCCGAACATCCACGAGTGCTTCAGCAAGGGCACCGCCACCTTCATGATCCTAGGCGAGGTGTGCACCCGGCGCTGCTCGTTCTGCGATGTGGCGCATGGCCGTCCGCAGCCGCCGGACGAGCTGGAACCAGCGCGGCTGGCACAGACCATCGCCGACATGCGGCTGAAATACGTGGTGATCACCTCGGTCGATCGCGACGACCTGCGCGACGGCGGCGCGGCCCATTTCGCCAGTTGCATCCGCGCCGTGCGCCATGCCAGCCCGCACATCCGCATCGAGATCCTGACCCCCGATTTCCGCGGCAAGGGCCGCATGGAACGCGCGCTGGAAGTGCTGAAGGATTTCCCGCCGGACGTGTTCAACCACAATCTGGAAACCGTGCCGCATCTGTACCGCGAAGTGCGTCCGGGCGCCGATTACCAGTGGTCGCTGGACCTGCTCAGGCGCTTCAAGGCGCAGCATCCGGACGTGCCGACCAAGTCCGGCATCATGCTCGGCCTGGGCGAGACGCAGGAGCAGGTGCTGGAGACCTTGCGCGATTTACGCGCCCATGACGTCGAGATGATCACCATCGGCCAGTACCTGCAGCCCACGCCGCACCATCATCCGGTGGTGCGTTACTGGACTCCCGAAGAATTCGACGCACTGCGCGTGGCAGGGGAGGCGATGGGTTTCCATCACGTCGCCTCCGGTCCGCTGGTGCGGTCGTCCTACCATGCCGACCTGCAGGCCCATGCAGCCGGCGTCACCGAGTCAGTCTGAGAGCATCCATGAAATTCCGTCCCGCGCTGGTCCTGCTGTTTGCCCTCTCCGCCAGCTGCGTGTTCGCGCAGTCGGCCGCCGATCTCGGTGCGGGTCCCAAACCGCGCAAGGCGGCCACCTGGCCACTGCAGCCGACACCCGAAGAGGCGCAGGCTGCGCAACTGTCCGCGCGTTTCCTGACCCGTTTCCACTACGACGCGCAGCCGCTGGACGATGCGATGTCGGCGCGCATCTACACCGCCTGGTTCAAGCAGCTGGATGGCGACAAGGTGTTCTTCACCCAGCAGGACATGGACAAGTTCGCGCCGCTGAAGACCAGGCTCGACGACGCCATCTGGAACAGCGACCTGTCCGCGCCGTTCTCGATCTTCAATCTCTACGTGCAGCGCGCGGTCCAGCGCATGACCTATGCGCGCAGCCTGTTGAAGGACGGTTTCGACCTGACTCGCGACGAGAGTTACGACGTCGATCGCAAGAATGCCGCCTGGCCGAAGGACCAGGCCGCCGCCGACGACCTGTGGCGCAAGCGCACCAAGAACGACTGGCTGCGCCTCAAGCTTGCCGGCAAGGACGACGCCGACATCCGCAAGACGCTGGACAAGCGCTACGGCGGCTACATCGAACGGATCAAGCAGCTCAACAGCGCTGATGCGTTCCAGAGTTTCATGACCGCGTACGCCGAATCCACCGACCCGCACACCGACTACCTCGGTCCGGAGGCGGCCGAGAACTTCGACATCGCCATGAGCCTTTCGCTGCAGGGCATCGGCGCCCAGCTGCAATCGCGCGACGACTACACCATGATCGTCAAGCTGATTCCCGGTGGCCCGGCGATGAAGTCGCACAAGTTCAAGCCCGGCGACCGCATCGTGGCGGTGGGCCAGGGCGACAAGGGCACGATGGTCGACGTGGTCGGCTGGCGCATCGATGACGTGACCGCGCTGATCCGCGGCAAGAAGGGCACGGTGGTGCGGCTGGAAACGCTGCCGGTCGACGCCGGCCCGGACGGCAAGCATGAGCTGATCACCCTGGTGCGCGACAAGATCAACCTGGAGGATGCTGCCGCCAGCAAGAAGGTCATCGACATCAAGGACGGCGACGTCACCCGCAAGATCGGCGTGATCGACCTGCCCTCGTTCTACTCCGACTTCGGCGCGCGCAGCGCCGGCGACAAGGATTACCGCAGCACCACCCGCGACGTCGCCAAGCTGATCGGCGAGCTGAAGCAGGAAGGCGTGCAGGCCATCGTGGTTGACCTGCGCAACAATGGCGGCGGTTCGCTGGCCGAGGCCGATTCGATGACCGGCCTGTTCATCGACAAGGGTCCGGTGGTACAGGTGCGCGGCTCGCACGGCGAGGTCCAGGTGCAGGGCGACGACGAGGCGGGCATGGCCTGGAGCGGCCCGATGGCGGTGCTGGTCAATCGCGGCACGGCCTCTGCGTCGGAAATTTTTTCCGCGGCGATCCAGGATTATCACCGCGGCCTGATCGTCGGCGAGCCGACCTTCGGCAAGGGCACGGTGCAGACCCTGGTCGACCTGGACAAGTTCGCCCAGAGCGACAGCGAGAAACCCAAGCTCGGCGAGCTGAAGATGACCATCCAGGAATTCTTCCGCATCAATGGCGGTTCCACCCAGCTCAAGGGCGTGACGCCGGACATCGAATACCCGAAGAACGGCGACGAGAAGGACTTCGGCGAGTCGACCTATGACAACGCACTGCCATGGACGCAGATCGCCCCCGCCGACTACAAGCCGGTGGCGAACCTCAACGCCTTCCTGCCGCAACTGGACAAGCGGCATGTCGAGCGCGTGGCGAAGTCGCCGGCCTGGAAGCTGATGCTCGACGAGCTGGCGCAGTACCGGAAGATGCGTGACATGACCTCGATCTCGCTGAACCTGGCCACGCGCGAGGCCGAGCGCAAGCAGCAGGAAAAGATCCAGACCGACTTTCGCGCCAGGCACGTGGCCATCGATGGCAGCGATGCCGCGCTGATCGACGCTGGCGACACGCTCGATGACGGCCTCAACGCGAACGAGCGCAGCCTGAAGAGCGAGCTGAAGGAAGAGAAGGATGCCAAGAAGGCCAAGGACGTGGAGCTCAACGAAACCGCGCACATCCTGTTCGACGCGATCGGCATGATCAAGGCCGATCCCGGGCTGGCCGGCGAGGTGCTGCCCTACGGCGGCAAGTTCAGCACGCTGGCCAGCGCGGATGGGGCCGCCCCGGGCAAGCCTGCCGCCGCCGAACCCGCCGTCGTGCATTGATCCGGCTTGCCGTCGGGCTCGTCGGCCCGGCGGCGCCCACGCCGTTGCAGGGCCGCCGTTGCCAGGATGCTCGCCTGATTCGCGCCGTCGCGGGTGTCACCAGTGTGGCCGGGCCACGATGCCCTGGTTCTTCGCCGGCAATGCGATCTCGACGTGCAGGTTCGGTCGCAACAGGGGGATTCGGTCGAGCACCAGTTGCAGCATGCGTTTCCACCATACGACGGACAGCGCGTAGGTGGGCATTGCACGTGCCTTGACCACGACGAAGTCGGGCGAGAGCAGCTTGAAATAGCGCAACATTTCCCGCCGGCTGTACTCGCGCCAGTGGTGTCCGTAGGTGTGAACGGCCAGCACCTCGTCGACGCTGATGCCGCCGCCCATGCCGGTGATGAACCGCAGCGGGCGCCACGCGCGGCCCTTGGCGGAGTAGTAGTTCGGCGTGGTCACCACGATGCGGCCGCCCGGTGCCAGCACGCGATAGAGCTGGCGCCACAGCGCCACCGGGTTGAACGTGATGTGTTCGATGATCTCGGTGAACAGGATCACGTCGGCCGTATCATCCGGCAGCGCTTCCAGCTCCCGCGCGAGTTCCAGGTTCGGACACTTCAGCAGGCGCACGCCGAAATCCGCCGCGATGTCGATCACGCTCTGCTCTTCGAACGTGCCGGGCAGATCGACCGCGGTCAGCTCGAAGCCGGCCTGGCGCCAGATGATCGACTGGTGCAGCCAGTGCGCGCCGATGTCGAGCACGCGGTTGCGGCCGCGGTCGGTCCAGGTCGAGCAGAACTCGTCCAGGGTCGTGATGAAGCGCCGGTAGTGCTGCGACAAATAGACTTCGGGCGTCCCGCCGTACTTGTCGAACAGCTCGATCAGGTCGTCGAATGAAGGTCGATCCTGCATCGCCTGCTCCCATCCTTGCGTCGTAATCAAACGCTCATCGTACTTGATCGACCCGCTTGCAGCGGGGTGTCGGGCAGCTTGCAGGACTGGTTGAAATCACCGATGGCCTCGACCAGGTCGGTCACGGCGGCACGTTCCACCTCGCTGAGGTCGGGATGCCAGCTGTCGACGATCAGCACCACCCGCCGTTGCCCGCTGCGATTCCACGCCTCGTGCTCCCAGGTGTCGTCGAATGTCACGCAGCGGCCTTCCTGCCACGCGTGTTCCTGGCCGCCTACGCGGATCGCGCAATCCGGCGGCACGATCAGTGGCAGGTGGGTGACCAGTCGCGTGTTGGTCACGCCGGTGTGCGGCAGGATGTGCGTGCCGGGACTGAGCACGGAGAACAAGGCTTCGGGCGCATGGTCGCGGATGCGTACCAGCGGCAGCGCATCGAGCAGGGCTGCCGTTCGCGGGCAACGGGCGCGGTGCGCGTCCCGGCGCTCGCCGTGGCGATGGAAGAAATACGCATCCCACGCCGGCTCCTGATCGCCGGACGAACCCAGCATGCCCTGCATGGCATCCGGCGGCGCTTCGCCCAGGAACGATTCCAGTGCGCGTTCCTCCGACAGCACGGCGCGCAGCTCGTCGCGCACGCTGTCGGTCGCCGCTTCCAGCGCTTCCAGCCAGGGGAAGCGGTGGCGTGGGTAATAGGGCTGGCTGGTGATGTCCGGGAAATACAGGAACTTCGGCCGCTGTCGCGGGTCGGGAATGTTCGCAGGCAGGTCGAGGAAATAGATCGCGAGGCTGCGCTCCACGCGGGTCAGTTGGGCACTGCCATAGCGCTCGCGCAGCGGATCCAGCGCGCGGCGGAACAGTGCCCGCCGCTCCCGGTTGACGTAGTCGACGGCGTGCTTCACGGTATCGCGCAGCCCGGGCGCGGTGGTGGCGTCGTCCTGCCAGCGGCCCATGCCATGCGCACTCTCGATGGCCATGAAGTACGCCTTCAACGCGTCGTGCGGCTGCCCCAGCTGTTCCAGCGCGATGCCCAGCTGCAGGCGCGGCACGAACATCCGCGGCGCCAGCGCGAGCCCGCGGCCGAAGCTGGCGACGGCACCGCGGGGATCATCCGCCGCCATCTGCGTGGCGGCCAACTGGACCCATGCGGCCGGGTCTTCCGGCGCCACCCTGGTGACGGCCTGCAGGCTCTGCATCGCTGCCGCATGCTCCCCTCGCGCCGACTGGCAATCGGCCACGAAGCGCAGTGCCTCGACATCCTGCGGATGCCGCTCCAGCAGGCTCAGGAATGATCTTTCCGCGGCGCCCCGGTCGCCTCGAAGCGCCTGTTGTCGCGCCGCCGTGCGGCAGGCGTCCGCCGTTTTGTCAGGCGAGTTGCTCATGGGTGGTCCGTTGCCTCGCAGGGACGGCAATGATGATCCGATTCTCGCATCAGTCGACATAGCCGAGGCGCTGCATGATCGGGCGCAAGGTCGGCAGCACCGGCTCGAATACGTCGCGATAGGCATGCCAGCGATTCACCGCCGCGCGGCTGATGCCCTGGGTCACCTGGGCGTAGCTTGGCGTGCTGATGTAACGCTTGCCGCGCGCATGTTCGGAAAACCGCGCCATCGGCGCGGCGTCCTCGACGCCGAGGAATTCGCCGAGTTCGGCCACGCTGTCCTCGAAGCCGCCGACCACCGATTCGTAACGCCATTCCAGCAGGCGCGGCGCGAAAACCTCCATGTGCTGCTGCCACTGCTCGAAGGCCTGCACATAGCCTTCGGCCAGGCGCTGCAGCGACGAGCACATCACCATGAAGGCGGGCGAACGGAACGGCTGCATGTAGCAGCTGAGCAGCACATCGCAGGGATGCCGCAGGCACAGGATGATGCGTGCGCGCGGGAACAGCCGCATGATCATCGGCAGGCACAGCATGTTGAGCGGATTCTTGTCCACCAGCTGGCGCGTGCCCAGGTCCGGCACGACCTGCGCGACCCGGCGGAAATAGATCGCGCGCAGTTGCCCGGCTTCATCTGCGGTGAGCTTGCCCAGGTCGTCGGGGTAGCGCTGGCCGGCCAGTTCCATGCGCTCGGTGAGATCGTGGATGAAGGCGCGCTCGTCCATTGAACGAAAGTCCGGATGGGCATCGAGCATCTGCTCCAGCAGCGTGGTGCCCGAGCGCGGGAAACCGACCACGAAGATCGGCGAGTGCACATCCGCCGCCACGGGCAACGGCGTCCACGACTGGAACATGGCGCGGTCGACCCGCTGCGCCGTCATCGCCAGCGGGGGGCTGTGCGGCTGCATCAACTCGGGCACCACGTCCCGGGCGATCGCCAGTTGCGCGGTGTGTGCGACCTGCAGCGCCTGCAAGGCCTCGGCGTGTCGACCCAGACGATCGCTGGCGGCGGCGAGGCCGAAGGCGGCGGCGGCGCGGTGCTGTTCGTCCAGCTCAAGCATCAGCGCATGGCGGCAATGCGTCGCGGCGCCGGCGTGATCCGCATCGCGCACGGCGATCGCGGCGTGTGCGCTCCAGGCTTCGGCGCGGGTTTCATCGGCGTCCGGCGGCAGCTGTTCGAGCCGGTCCAGCGGCACTTGCTGCAACGCTTCGCGCGCGCGTTCCAGCTGGTTGCTGCGCTCGTACAGCGCCACCCGTTGTGCGGCGATGCGCAGTTGCAGGGCGGCGGCAGCGCTGCCATCGGGCAGCTGCGCGCGCGCAAGACTCTGCAGTGCGCCATCGAGATCGCCTTGCGCCGAGAGCATCGCGGCCAGCAGCAAGGCCTGTTCGCCGGCCTGCGCCGGCCAGTCCGTGGCGCCGGCCAGCATCGCCTGCTGACCATCGTTGTCGCCGCAGACATGGCAGGCATGCGCGGCCTGCAGACGCGCGTCGATGAACGCTGGGGCAAGCCGCACGGCTTCCATCAGCGACTGCCGCGCAAGCACCCAGCACCGTTGCTGGAGCCGCAGCAGGCCGAGGTTGTAATGCACTTCGGCATCGTCCGGCGCCAGCGAGTGGGCCGTCATCAAGGCCTGCTCGGAGCCCGCCAGGTCGCCGCACTGGCGGCAGGCCAGCCCGAGGTTGTTCCAGTAGGCGGAAATCTCCGGCCGCAGCTGTGCCAGCTGCCGGAAGGTAATCGCTGCCTGCGCGTAGCAGCCAGTGCTCTGCCGCGCCACGCCCAGCCACAGCAGGGCCGCTTCGCTGGTCGGCGCGGTCCGTTCGCCGAGGGCGACGACACGCTCCATGTCGCCAGCCTGGTAGGCGGCGATGATCGCGTCTGCAAGGCTGTTGGTGGGCTCTGGCATGCCTGCTTAGTCGAGTGTGCGAGCCACCATTATGCAAGAGGGGCCGCGAAGTATCTCGCGGCCCTCAGGGTTTGTGAAGAAAACCACTTCCTGTGGTTTTCTTCTATCGTGAGTCCGGCACATGTCCGGACTCACTCACGCGAATCAGGCACTTGCGTGCCCGATCCGCGACCGGCCATCGGGCAACTGCTCCTGCGTTGCCTCAACTCGGGCATCCATGCCCTCGCCGTGGCCGGGCTGAGAGGTTGAAAAATCACAACCTCTCAGGTTTGCGGTGGAGCGGTGCGACGTGGTCGGCCGATCAGAACTTCAGCGTGGCCCGGGCCCAGTAGTAGCGGCCCATCGCGTCGTAGGTGGAGACGTCGACGTTGTAGTTGCCGCCGTTCTGGTAGACCAGCGGTGGCGCGTGATCGAACAGGTTGTCCACGCCGATATCGAACGTGGTGTGGATCGACGGCACCTTGTAGCCCAGCTGGATCGAGTGGTAGATCACCGATCCCATCGGTGCATTGGCACCGGTGACGACGTCGGCGTGCAGGTTGGTGGCGTGGTTGATGTAGCGCGACTGCCATTGCGCATTCCAGTTGTCCTTCTGCCAGTTGAGCGTGAGCGTGCCGCGCCAGCGCGAGAGGTTGCCGAACTGGGTCGTGTAGGTGCCGGCGTAGTCGATCGTTTCGCCGCCCGGCAGACCGGGTGCCGAGTTGTTCTTGTAGGTGGCCGTATAGGACGAGGAGAGGGCGGCCCTGAAATTGCCCGGATCGATGCTGCCAAGGTCGAAATGCGGGATCTTGTAGTTCAGGGTGAAGTCGACGCCGCTGGTACTGAGGTTGCCCAGGTTCACGACCGGCGTGTCGATCACGCGTATATTGCCCGGCTGCTTGGTGGTGTTGTCGAGGCGGTGGATGAGCGAGCAGAACGGGCTGCTGTCGTTGGCAAAGCAGGCATTGAGCACGGTCGACGCCTCGATCGGCGTAAGCAGGTCCCGCAGGTAGATATGCCAGAAGTCGACGCTGGTCGACACGCCCTCCATCCAGCTCGGGTTATAGACGAAGCCGAGGTCGATCGACTTGCCCTGTTCCGGCTTGAGCTTTGCACCCACCGTGTTGGCACCCGCGTAGTAGGTGTTGACCTGGAGAGGGCTGTTGCCAGCCCACTGGACCGGCACGTACTGGCAGGCCACGGGGTGCTGGGCGAGCGTGGCTGCGTCGAGATGCGCGCAGGGGTCGGAGGGGCTGGGCTGGACCAGGGTGACGCCGTCATAGAGTTCGTCCAGGTTGGGCGCACGGAATACCTGGGACACGGTGCCGCGCACCAGCAGGTCGGCGATCGGCCGCCATTCGATGGCGATCTTCTTGTTGGTGGTGGTGCCGGTGGTGCTGTAGTCCGACGCGCGGATACCCAGATCGAGGTTCAACGAATACGCGAATGGCTGCTGCGACAGCAACGGAATCAGCGTTTCGGCATAGAGCTCCTTGACGTTGTCGCGACCATGGCCGGGCGAGCCACAGGCTTCCTGCAGCACTTCGCAGCCGCCGGTGTTCAGATTGAGCACCGCGTCCGGAGTCACCGTGTAGTTCATGGTGCGCTGGCGGTACAGGCCGCCGACGGCCAATTGCATGGTGCCGGCCGGCAGTTCCCACAATTCGCCATTCGCGTCCAGCTGGACCTGCTTGGTGGAGTTGGTGAAGACGTACACCGGGTTGTCCACGCCGGCCTTGAGCGCGGCGGTCTGGTTGGCCTGGTCGAAGACGTTGACGCCACTGTTGATCGCGGCCTGGAAGGCCGCAATGTTGACTTCGTTGTAGTCGCGTTGCAGGCGGTTGGCATGGGCGTAGTCGACGGTGGCGGCCCAGCTCCAGCTGCTGTTGCCGAAGGCGCCGCGCAGGCCGGTGTTCACCTGCACGTTCTTGGTGTCATAGGTGTGCAGGCGGGTACCCACGCCGGTCAGGCGGGTATTGAAACCATAGCCACCAAGCGGATCGGTCGGATCGGCGGGATCGGTGCCGAAGGTGACGCCGAACGGGTTGATCGGGTTGTTCTTGGACACATACCAACCGTCGTTGGTGACACCGGCGGCCGTCGGCGATGGCGCGTCCTGGCCGGCCGATTGGGTATGGTTGAAGAAGCCTTCGAAGAAGAACGTCAGGTTGTCCGCCAGCTTGTAGCTGCCGAGCACGAAGGCATCGGTGCGCTGCTGCTTGGTCTGGATATAGTTGAACGCGTTGTAGTTGTAGGCATCCGGACCACCGAGGTCGCAGCGGTAGTCGCTCACGCTCGATCCGTTGCCTGATCCGAGCGTGATGTACTGGGTCGGGCAGGTTCCTGCCGCTTTGGCGGCGATCGACGCGGGCGTCTGGATCTTGCCGGTGGGGATCGTGCTGGAGCCGGCCGGGGAAGCCACGCCGCTGGACAGGTACAACTGGTGCGCGGAGTACTTGCGCTGGGTGGCGAGCACCGGGTCGTACTTGTTGAAGCTGAGGCCGCCGACGATGTTGAAACGGTCGCCATTCATGCCGCCAGTGAGGGTGAAGCCATGGCGCTGGCCGTCACCGTGGCCGGAGATGCCCTCGTTGATGCTGAGTTCGGCGCCCTGGTAGTCCTTGCGCAGCTTGAAGTTGACCACGCCGCCGATGGCGTCGGAGCCATACACGGTGGAGGCGCCCTCGGCCAGCACGTCGACGCTCTCGATCATGCTCTGCGGAATCATGTTGACGTCCGGGTTGGCCATGCGCTGGCCATCGATCAGCACCAGAGTGCGCTCGATGCCCAGGCCGCGCAGCGAGATGCGCGAGGCGCCGCCGCCCGCTTCCAGCGAGGGGCTGGCGATGCCGCCGCCGTTGCTGTTGTTCTGCGGGTTGGTGGCCTTGCCGGAAATGCTGGGGAGTTGCTGCAGCACGTTGCCCATCGTCGGGTTGCCGGCGTTGGTGATCGTGGCGCGATCCACCGTCACTACCGGGCTGGCGGTCTCGGCGTCGACACGCCGGATCAGCGAGCCGGTGACAACCACGGCCTTGAGGGTCTTGGCCTTCTCTGGCGTGGCAGATTGCGCGGAGGTCTGCTGGGCTGCCGGGCTGTCGCCCGCGGTCGAATCCTGCGCATGGATGGCACCGGCTGCCGTGCACAGGCCCACGCCCAGCGCCAGTTGCACGGCCAGCGACAGGTGATTCAAGTGGTATTTCATGTGTGTGCCCCTCCCAAAGTACAGCGGTCTGCGATGCGATTCTTGTGCGCAACGCTGGATGCGGAACCGCATCCTGAAATGCCAGGCGAAGCACCTCCTTGCTCGACCTGGCCGTGGTAAATGCATGCTTCTGCGTCTGGACGTGGCCTCGGGGATGGCTGCCGACCCGGATTGGACTGCCGGATTTACAACGCCGCCGCTGTCCGCCCGCAACGACTGTTACAGAAAATTAACTCCAAGGAAAGGCATCCGTGCGATCGGCATTGCGCATGACCGCCGTCATCGTGGTGGATGACGCTGTTGCAGCAGCGCGAAGATCGCGCGCAACCCCATCGCCTCGCCGCCGCGGGGGCGGCCCGGGCGGTCGGCATCGTTCCAGGCGTAAGTGTCCAGATGCAGCCACGGCATGCCTTCGGGCACGAAGCGCTCCAGGTACAGCGCCGCGGTGATCGCGCCGGCGTGGCGCGACGGGCCGGCGTTGGCGAAATCGGCCAGGTACGAGTCGAGCATGCGCCGGTAGGGCCGCCACAGCGGCATCCGCCACAGCGGGTCGGCCACTGCGGTGCCGGCCTGCAACGCCGCCGCGGCCAGCGCGTCGTCGTTGGCGAACAGTGCCGGCAGATCCGGCCCCAACGCCACGCGGGCGGCCCCGGTGAGGGTGGCGAAATCGATGATCAGGTCGGGCCGCTGCTCGGCGGCGTAGGCCAGCGCGTCGCACAGGATCAGCCGGCCTTCGGCGTCGGTGTTGTCCACCTCCACGCTGAGACCGGCACGGGTGGTGATCACCTCGCCCGGACGCATCGCATTGCCGGCCACCGCGTTCTCCACCGCGGGCACCAGCAAGGTGAGCCGCACCGGCAGCTTCGCCTGCATGATCAGACCGGCCAGGGCGATCGCGTGCGCCGCGCCCCCCATGTCCTTTTTCATCCAGCGCATGCCGTCGCCGCCCTTGAGGTTCAGGCCGCCGGTGTCGAAGCACACGCCCTTGCCGACGATCACCAGCCTGGGATCGTCGCCCGCGCCCCAGCTCAGCTCGATCAGCCGCGGCTCGCGATGGCTGGCGCGACCCACCGCGTGGATGGTCGGGAAGTTCGCCTTGAGCAGCTCGTCGCCGACCCAGTCGCGCACCCTGGCCTTATGCGTCTTGCCCAGCGCCTTGATCGCGGCGCCGAGCTGCTCGGGCCCCATGTCCTCGGTCGGCGTGTTGACCAGGTCGCGTACCTGCCGGGTCGCCTCGACCAAGGGAGCCAGCCGCGCCAGCTCGTCGGCGGCCAAGATCAGTCGCGCCGGGGCACGCGTCGCCGGCCGGTAGCGGGTGAACTGGTAGGCGCCCAGGGCCCAGCCCAGCGCCGCCAGCGAAGGATCGGCCAGCACGCCTTCGCCGGCGAGCTGGTAGTCCGCGTCGGGCAGGTTGCACGGCAACCCGGCCAGCGCCGCCAGCGGGTCTTCCGGATTCACCCCGACCAGCACGCGCGCGAGTTTGCCGGCGGCATCCGGCAGCAGCACGAACGAACCCGGCGTGGCCTCGAAGCCGTTCTCGCCGAGCCAGCGTCGCTGCGTCGCCGTGAGTCGTCGTCGGCTCGCGGCAAGGTGCGCCGCGTCAGTGGTTTCGATGGCAATGCCGTGGCGTTGGCCGGGGCGGCGTTCGATCAGGGCGGACATGCACAATCCTTCGTCAGCAATAGCCCATGATGAGCGCGCCGGCGCGCAAGAACAATCCGCGCAGCGCTTCAGCCGTCGGAAAAACCTGCGTCCAGCCAGTCGGCCAGCGCCGCCATGTCGGGCAGATCGAGTTCGGGCGGTGGCCCCATCCCGGTCGGCCAGGGCCGGCCCTCGTGGTTGATCCAGGCGGTGCGCAGTCCGGCGTCGCGCGCACCGCAGATGTCCATCGCCGGGTCGTCGCCGACGTGCAAGACCTCGGCCGGAGCGACCCCGAGCAGGTCGGCGGCGGCCAGGAAGATGCGCGGGTCGGGCTTGGCCACGCCATGCTCGCGCGCGCACACCTGGTGGCGGAAGTGCTGCCCGATGCCGATGCGCTGCAGGTCGGCATTGCCGTTGGTGAGGCTGGCCAGCGGCCAGCGCGCGGCGATCCGCGTCAGCGCGGCCAGGCTGTCCGGATACAGCTCCACCTGGTTGCGCGCGGCGAAGTAGATTTCCCACAGCGTGTCGATCGGCGCGTCGACGATGCCGCCGTCGGCGAACACGTGGCGAAGGGTGAGCTGGCGCTGCGCGGTGAAGTCATGCGCCAGATCCTCCCGCTCTGCGGCGACGCGGGCGCGCAGCTCGCGCATGGCCGTGATCGGCCACGCGCGAGCTATCTCGGGGTGATGTTGCCGCAGCCATGCGTCGACGGCCTGGTCGGCGCGTTCCAGCGCCGGCAGCACCGGCCACAACGTATCGTCCAGATCCAGCGTGAGCGCGAGGATCGGCACCGCTCCCGGCCGCTTACTGGTTGCTGACGCGCAACACCTGGCCCAGCCGGATCTGGTCGCTCTTCAGATGGTTCCATTCGCGCAACTGGGCCACCTCGACGGCGTGCCGCTTGGCAATCAGGGACAAGGTATCGCCCCTGCTCACGGTATAGGTCTTGCCGCCGGCCTGGGTCGTGGTCTGGCTGGCGTCGGCGCGGACGCCGCGGAACGCCGTGCCGCTGGTCTGCGCGGTGTTGACCGTGGTGGCGCTGCCCCGGGCGTGCCCGAGGCTGCTGACGCTGACGTTCGCCACGCTGCCTTCGACATGGTCCAGCCCGCTCTGCCGCTCCTCGGCCGGCCGGCTGGCATGACCCGTCGTGGTGCGCAATTGCGCCGCCGCCACGGTATTGACTGCCGCCAGCGAGGCCTGCGAGCGTTCGCCGGCGTTGCCCGGGCGGGGGATGTGGTTCACGTGCGCGCCGACTTCGGCGAGGATGGTGCTGCGGCGCGCGTCGTCCATCGCGGCCAGCTGCATGCCGTCCTGGTACGGCAGCACGTCATGCCGACGCAGGGCGGCCTTGGCCGGTTCGGTCTGCAGGAAGTCGATGAAGGCCTGCGCCTGGGCGGCCTTCGGGCCGGCGGGATTGGTCACCAGGTACAGCGGAACGAACAGCGGATAGCTGCCGTTGGCGATGTTGGCGGGGGTGGCGGCGCGACCGTTGATCGGGATCGCCTTCAGCTTGGAGTTGCCGCTGATGCCGGCGAGCATGGCCACGCCCAGGCCGTTCGGGTTCAGCGCGATGCCTTCCTCCAGCTTGCGCGTGTTGACATACAGGCGCGGCGCCGCGACCGGCTGGTTGCCGCGGCCGAACAGCAGGCTGCGCAGGCTGTACTCGATGCCGTCGCCGGGGCTGGCCACCGCATACACGTCGATCGGCGCGTTGCGGCCGCCGACCTCGCTCCAATTGTGGATCTTGCCGTAGTAGATGTCGTGCACCTGCTTCAGCGTGAGGTTGCTGATCGGGTTGGAGGCCTGGGTGATGATCACCAGGCCGTTCCAGGCCACCGGGGTAAAGGTGAGTCGGGCGTTCTGCGGGCTGCCGTCGGAAGGACGCGCGCTGCCAGCGAGGTCGGCCGTGCCGTTGCTTACCGCATCGATGCCGGAGGCGGTGTTGAACGGCTGCAGTTCGACGCGGCCGTGGCCGGCCTTGGTCCAGGCGGCGGACACTTCGCTCATCACCGCATTGGCGGTGGCGTCGTCGCCGCGCCAGACCAGGCTGCTGCTGCCCTGCGCCGGTTTGTTGGCCGCATGCTGGGTTTTGGCCAGCGCGACAGTGGAAAGACAGGCCCCGAACAGAGCGACGGACAGCAGGCGGACAAGACGAACGGACATGATCGTGGGAAACCCCGGCGTGATAAGAACTGATGGCATGAGACGAGCGGATCGCCCGCAGGTGCGGCCGGATGGCAGCCGACCTAGGGTATTTCATCGGCCTGAACACAAAACATCAAGCACTTTCATGCATTTGCGCCATGGCCGCGGCCGGGTTGTGCGCCGGAGCACGGCTGCCGGGCGATCCACGTCCGCTTTTCGCCCGCCACCGGTTCCCGCAATCCGCAGCTGCCGCCGACGTCAGTTGATCAGCACGTAGTGGCTGCCGTCGGCATCGGCCACCACCAGCACCAGCTGGCGCAGGTGCACGCCGGCCAGTCCGCGCAGCATGCGCAGGCTGGTGATGCGCTGGTTGCCCACGCCGATCACCACGTCGCCGCTGCTCAACCCCGCCTGGGCGGCGCGGCTGCCCGGTTGCACGGCGCTGATCGCCGCGCCGTACCAGCCCTGGTCGCGCTGATTCTGGCTCAGCTCGCTGAAACGCACGCCGGCCAGGCGCGGGTCGAGCTGGCCGCCGTCGATGCTGGCCAGTTTCTCCGCGGTGAGGGTGGCGCTGACCTGGCGCGGCTGGCCATCGCGCACGATGCCGATCTGCAGGGTGCTGCCCAGCGGCAGCAGGCCTTCGGTGTTGCGCAGCTGTTGCACGCTCTGCAGCGGCTTGCCGTCCAGCGAGGTCAGCACGTCGCCCGGCTGCAGACCGGCGCGTGCGGCGGCCGAGCCGTCACTGACGCCGGTGACTACCACGCCCTTGTTGCTCTTGAGCTTGAGCGCCTGGGCGATGCGCGGGGTGATCGCCTGCGCCTGCAGGCCCAGGCTGCCGCGCTCCACCTTGCCGTGCGCGATCAGCTGCTTCATCACCTCGGCGGTGAGGTTGCTCGGAATGGCGAAACCGATGCCCACGTTGCCACCCGAGGGCGAGAAGATCATCGTGTTGATGCCGACCAGTTCGCCGCGCAGGTTGACCAGCGGGCCGCCGGAGTTGCCCGGGTTGATCGAGGCGTCGGTCTGGATGAAGTTCTGGTAGCTGGAGTCGCCCAGGCCCGAACGGCCCAGTGCCGAGACGATGCCGGCCGTCACCGTCTGGCCCAGTCCGAACGGTTCGCCCACCGCCACCACGTAGTCGCCCACGCGCAGGGTGGAGGAGTCGGACATCGGCAGCGCGTGCAGGTTGTCGGCGCGGATCTGCACCACCGCCACGTCGGTGGCCGGGTCGGTGCCGATCAGCTTGCCCTTGAAGGTACGCCCGTCCTGCAGGGTCACGCTGATGTCGTCGGCGCCGGCGACCACATGGTTGTTGGTCAGGATGTAGCCCTTGGCCGCATCCACGATCACGCCCGAGCCCAGGCTCTGCTCGACCCGTTCGCGCGGTGTCGCCGGCAGCCCGAAGAACTGGCGCACCATCGGGTCGTCGAAATACGCGTCGCGCACCGGCACCCGCGTGGTGCTGGAGATGTTCACCACCGCCGGGGTCACCCGGGTCAGCATCGGCGCCAGCGACGGCATCGGCTGGCCGTCGACCGCCCCCGGCAGGGTGGCGGCGCGGCTGCCGGCCGGCAACAGGCCGAGGGCGATCACGGCGGCGGCCAGCAGGCCAGTCAGCCAGGACGGCAGGCGGAGGTGGCGAGGCAACATGGGGCTCTCCTTGGGTGGGGTGAAGGCGGCGCTGGTTCGACCGGTCCGCGGCGCGCGGGTTCCATCGGCCGGAGGGCCGCCTGGGGACTTTACTTCCCGGGACGGCGGGGTTAACTTCCCTATCCGAAACCAACCACAACATCTTGTGCTTGAACGCCGGAGTTGAGACTAGCACTGGTGTCAATCACGGCACTCTTGAGGGGGAGTCGTTTGTTGTCGGAAACCCGTGACGGGCGGGCTGCAAGGCCATCCCGGCAACAAGTCACCGCCACGGTTGCAGCGCGAGCGACGTCGTCGCATTCCAATAAAAATCAACGGGGGCCGCAAGGCCACACCGAGAGGTCAGTAACCGATGAGCACAGTGCGTGCGCCAGCCACCCATCCAGCCACAGGTCGTGATGCCGTCGTGGAAATCCCGCTGCAACCCGCGTCCTACGACATCTGGGACAAGAAGTACCGCCTGAAGGCGAAGTCCGGCGAGCCGGTCGACGCCACCATCGACGAGACCTATCAGCGTGTGGCGCGCGCCCTGTCCGACGTGGAGATCAGCGACGAGCTGCGCGGCCACTGGTATGAGCGCTTCCTGTGGGCGCTGCGCCGCGGGGCGATCCCGGCCGGCCGCATCACCTCCAACGCCGGCGCGCTGGCGCACAAGCCGGCCACCAGCACGATCAACTGCACCGTCTCCGGCACCATCCGCGACTCGATGGACGACATCCTGGAGAAGGTGCACGAGGCCGGCCTCACCCTGAAGGCCGGCTGCGGCATCGGCTACGAGTTCTCCACGCTGCGGCCGCGCAACGCCTACGTCTCCGGCGCCGGCGCGTACACCAGCGGCCCGCTGTCGTTCATGGATATCTACGACAAGATGTGCTTCACCGTGTCCTCCGCCGGCGGCCGCCGCGGCGCGCAGATGGGCACGTTCGATATCTCGCATCCGGACGCCAAGGAGTTCATCCGCGCCAAGCGCGAGGACGGCCGCCTGCGTCAGTTCAATCTCAGCCTGCTGATCACCGACGGTTTCATGGACGCGGTCGAGCACGACCAGGACTGGCCGCTGGTGTTCCCGGTGCACGTCAAGGAAAAGGACGAGGTCGACCTCGCCGATCCGGCCCAGGTGGTGTGGCGCGAATGGCCCACCCACGAGAACTACATCGACCGCGCGGACGGCCTGGTCGCCTGCAAGATCTACAGCCACATCCGCGCGCGGCACCTGTGGGACATGATCATGGTGTCCACCTACGACTACGCGGAGCCTGGTTTCATCCTGATTGACAAGGTCAACGAGATGAACAACAACTGGTGGTGCGAGCACATCCGCGCGACCAATCCGTGCGGAGAGCAACCGTTACCGCCGTACGGCTCATGCCTGCTCGGCTCGATCAACCTCACCACCTTCGTGCGCGATGCATTCGGTCCCAAGGCGCGCTTCGACTGGGACGAGTACCGCGAGGTGGTCAAGGTGTTCACCCGCATGCTCGACAACGTGGTGGAGATCAACGGCCTGCCGCTGGAGCAGCAGCGCCACGAGATCATCGGCAAGCGCCGCCATGGCATGGGCTTCCTCGGCCTGGGCTCCACCGTCACCATGCTGAAGATGCGTTACGGCGGCGACGAGGCGGTGGCCTTCACCGAGGACGTCTCGCGCGAGATGGCCGTGGCTGGCTGGGAAGTGGCGCTGGAGCTGGCCAGGGAGAAGGGCGCCGCGCCGGTGTTGCTGCGCGACTACATCGTCACCGGCGACATGCTGCGCAAGCGCCCGGAAATGGCGAAGGACGGCTACAAGGTCGGCGACGCCATCCCCGGCCGCGTGCTGCATGCGAAATACAGTCGCTACATGCAGCGCATCGCCAGCGTGGCGCCGAACCTGGTCGCCGAGCTGGCCGAAACCGGCGCGCGCTTCACCCACCACAGCTCGATCGCGCCCACCGGCACGATCAGCCTGAGCCTGGCCAACAACGCCAGCAACGGCATCGAGCCCAGCTTCGCGCACAGCTACTCGCGCAACGTGATCCGCGAAGGCAAGAAGTCCAAGGAAAAGGTCGAGGTGCTCAGCTTCGAGCTGCTCGCCTACCGCGCCCTGATCAACGCCGACGCCAAGGCGTTCACCGACGAGGCCGCCAACAAGCTGCCGGACTACTTCGTCGCGGCCGACGACATCAGTCCCAAACAGCACGTCGACATCCAGGCCGCCTCGCAGAAGTGGATCGACTCGTCGATCTCCAAGACCGCCAACGTGCCCACCGATTACCCCTACGAAGACTTCAAGGACATCTATTTCTACGCCTACAAGCAGGGACTGAAGGGATGCACCACGTTCCGCTTCAACCCCGCCGCATTCCAGGGTGTGCTGGTCAAGGATTCCGATCTTGAAAACACCCTCTACCGCTTCGAGCTGGAGGACGGTAGTGTTGTCGAACTGAAAGGCAATGAGCAGGTCGAGTACGACGGCGAGATGCACTCCGCCGCCAACCTCTTCGATGCCTTGAAGGAGGGCTATTACGGCAAGTTCTGAGCACGCGTAATCTCCCGAGGGCCACGGCACGTCATGACATTCATCGGAGGGGAACACCAGTTATGTCCATCGACAACGAAGTTGAAGTAGGTAACAGCACAATGGCCGCCGAGGCACCCGCCGTGGTGCTGCCGGTATTGCCCGAGGTGGCGCCGGCCGCCCCGGTTGCCGCTCCGGCGAAGAAGGCGCCGGCACGCAAGAAGGCTGCCGCGAAGAAGGCGGCACCGAAGAAGGCCGCGCCGAAGAAGAAGGCCGCGGCAAAGAAGGCTGCGCCAAAGAAGAAGGCTGCGGCGAAGAAGGCTGCCCCGAAAAAGAAGGCCGCCGCCAAGAAGTCGGCGCCGAAGAAAGCCGTGAAGAAGGCGGCCGCGAAGAAGACCGCGAAAAAGGCGGTGAAGAAGGCCGCGCCGAAGAAGAAGGCGGCCGCGAAGAAGGCGGTGCGCAAGGCCGCGAAGAAAGTGGCGAAGAAGGCGGTGAAGAAAGCCGCCAGGCCCGCAAGGAAGGTCAGCAAGAAGACGGCCGGCAAGAAGGCCGCACCGAAAAAGGCGGCAGCGAAGAAGTCCGCCAGCAAGAAGAAGGCCGTCGCCAAGACGGCCAAGAGGTCCACTGCCAGCAAGAAGGCGGCCGTCAAGAAGAAGGCCGTCAGCAAGAAGAAGTAAGCCGTACCCCATCCGGCCCGGCGTCATGCCGGGCCGGATGTTTTTCACGCAGCATGCCGCATCCACCGCGGCTCACCATAAAAAGAAGAAGTGACCCCATGGCAATCAAGATCGAAAAGAAGATCACCGGCTACAACGTGGTCAAGCCCGAAGACAAGGTTGCCGCCGGCACCGCCAGCGCCACCGCCAAACAGGCCGGTGCCGCGGCGCCCAAGCAAGCCGAAGTAATCCAGATGCACGAGAGTGTCGAGCGGCCGGAAACCCTGGTCGGCTCCACCTTCAAGGTCAAGTCGCCGCTGTTCGAGCACGCGCTGTACGTCACCATCAACGACATCGTGCTCAACGCCGGCACCAAGTACGAACAGCGCCGCCCGTTCGAGATCTTCATCAACTCGAAGAACATGGACCACTTCCAGTGGATCGTGGCGCTCACCCGAATTCTGTCCGCCGTGTTCCGCAAGGGCGGCGACGTCACCTTCATCGTCGAAGAGCTGAAGGCCGTGTTCGACCCGCGCGGCGGCTACTTCAAGGCGGGCGGCGTCTACATGCCGTCGATCGTGGCCGAGATCGGCGCGGTGATCGAACAGCACATGAAGAACATCGGGCTGATCCATGATCCGGAGATGGATGAGGCGACGCGGAAGTTGATTGTGGAGAAGCGCGCTGCCTACGAGGCGGCGGGGGCAAAAAAAAACTCTGACGTAGCCAAATCCCTCTCTCCCGCCGGGGCGGGAGAGGGCCGGGGTGAGGGTGGCGATGCTTCCGAATCCTCGGGCTTCCCGCCCGGTGCCACGCTGTGCCAGAAGTGCAATACGCAGGCGCTGGTGCTGATGGATGGGTGTCAGACGTGTTTGAATTGCGGGTATTCGAAGTGCGGGTGAGTGCATGAGGCCGTTAATCAGGAGCTGAACCAATGTGGGGACACCTAAAAGGCACTAGTTGAGACCCCATAAGTCGCTAGCACGAACCACTTAAGTTGCTAGTGGACAAGTTGAGCACCAAGTGGGGTCCTTTGGGCCCTTTTTCCCGTAATCAGCAGCGATCGCCCAAGACCGGGCTGCCCGGGATGTTGGGGTACTTCAGCGTGATTGCTATCGGTTGTGGGCTGCACTTGAAGTCCCGATGAGCGCGGGCAAGCCTGCGACGGGCAGAGATCGACCCAACCGGACGCTGTGCGCGGTCCATTATTCAGGCGCCTTAGAGATTTCGTGGGCCGCCTACAGATCGCAGCTGTTGAGACTGGTGATCTCTAGGGTACATTGCGTCGTCATAGGGCCGCACCGAGGCGGGAACCCCTAAAGGGAAAGGAGAACATCCATGGGGTTTCTAACCGATGTCGAGCGTCAAAGCCTGCAAATCGAAGCCATGATCTTGCATGTGGTTGGCGAGGAGAATTTCGCGCCGGAGCCTGCGCGTCAGGTCGAACATGCCGCCTTTTTTGTCGGTCGAGTCCTGGAGACCGACGTAGCGGCGGTCTACGCGTTCAAGGAAGTCTCCAACACGCGCAGCGCCCTTGAGCGCATCGCCTGTGGCGACGACGCTTTTGAAGCGGGGGCACAGGCATTGTCGCGCGAGTTCTCGCGTTTTCATGGAGCCTCCACCCGCGACGGCGCGTTCTTCATATTTGCACTTCGTAGCGATCATCCAAATACGCGGCTGTACAGCATGATCAAGTACGACTACCGCGAAGCAATCGAGCAAACGGAGGACGAAGATGGTCAGCAACGGCTACGGCGCATCATTCACGCGTTCATCGATGACAAGAGGGCAATTCAGAAATCGGCATTGATTCGTGTGGTCGATGGCCAAGCAGAGGTCTCGGTGGCTGCGAGAGACCGTTCAAAGCCCGCCCCCGAAATTGCCGACTATTTCGCGACCTTCCTAGATGTCGAGCGAAGCCGTAATGACAACGAGCTGAACCAGGCGCTGGTCGAGACATTGCGTAAGACCTTCCAGGAATCCAAGGATGTGTTACCTGGGAACGATGTCGCACGCGCCATGCGTGCGGCTAAGGCTACGCTTCGAGACCGGCAGGAAATTAACGAGCAGGCCGTCGTCGAGGCCGTTCTGGCAGCGGCAGGTCACCCAAGAGACGAAGAAGTCCGGGGTCTCTTGCAAACTCGGACCGCACAAAAGTTGCGCACGCACAAGCTGACTGGATTGGTGTTTCGGCCGGACCGGCAAATCCTGCGCAAGCCCCCTTTGCGCAAACTCGTGACCACGGAAGGCGTTACCGTCTTGTATCCGGATGAGGCGGATGCTGTCACCGTACGCCGCGAGCGCAACCCCAATGGGGGAGGCGAAGTGATCACCATCACGACCGATCGCATTGTGGAGGACTCCGTTGTCCGTGATCCTGCTCGCTGAGGCGGTCGACCGCCTCGTCGACGCCGGCGAGGCGTTCATCGTCGAAACGGAGACGACCGCCACTGTCTCCGGGCTGTCGGCAGCGAACACGGCCACGCTGATGTCGCTTTGCAATGCATTGGGGTGGGCAATCGGTTTGTTTGACAGTGCGGGCAGCGCGTGGTCTCTCGACGAACGCCCCGACCAGGACTTCGGCCCATTCCGGCTTTCCATCCAGAAACCGGTCGCGGCGAAAGACACGCTGCAACTGCTTAGTAACCAAGCCTTTGCACGCTGGCTGCAGCAAGGGCACGGCGCCTCACAGTGGCATGTCGCGCGTTTGTCCAAATCCATCTTGGCACAGACTCGCAGTTTTCAGCCTTGGGGGGCGACGCCTATACCCGTGCACTCGATCCCGGCGAAGAGTCCACGCACGCTAGTTCGAGAGTACGGTGCCACGCGGCAAGTGCCGGATGATATCCGTCCTTGGCTCGTCCAATCCTTGAACGAAGATCAGTGGGCGGTACCTGCTGTGCAAATATGGGCACATGAAGCGAGCGTTGCGCTGGTGCGTTGCCTGCCCGATGAAATCGATTCGGAGAGCGGTGCGCTCAAGTTTCGCGGACCTCCACGTATGACCTTGTCGGTTATCGCAGGAAATGGCACCTCCTTGGACCTGACGGCATTCAATAGCCTGCAAGTCGCCGCGCAATGGGTGTTCGAGAGCGAACGCGAAGCAGAGATGCGCCATATCCTGCTGGCCACCGAGTTGGCGCGGTCCAGCGCAAGGTCCGAAGACGTTCCGGTGTTCTTGCGGGATCATCTCGCCGATGCATGGGACTGTGCGCAGATTGCCTATCAAATGGCGTTGGCTGACACCAGCCGAGATACATTGAAAACGCTGGGAGACCTTCGCAAGACAGTGACTGACGAGACCGCCAAGCTGTCCGACTTGAGTCGGCAGCTGGCTGCTGCAGTTGCTGGGGCGCTGGCAACAGGACTTGGTCTGGTTGCGGCACGTGTCGCTACCAACGCCCCAGCTGGTCTGATCCTAGCGGTCATGGTTGTTATCGCGATCTATGTCTTGCAGGTCATTCTCTCGGGAAGCCAGTTCATTCGGTTGCAACGGACGTTGCGTAGTGAATGGCACCAGAAACTCTATCGGTTTCTCCCGGAGAGCGAGTACGCCAAGCTGGTGACGGTCCCGGTTGGACGCGCCGAGCGATCTTTCTGTTGGACTGCGATGCTTGGAGGGGCGGCTGTTTCGGTATTGCTTGCCGTTTGTTTGTGGACGATTCTCCATCCAACAGCAGCAGCTGTGTCGCCCGATAAGCCCTCTAGTTCCAGTTCCACGGTGAAGAGGACCAATCCGACTGTTAAGCAAGACAGGGGCGATCGTTCAGCAGCTGCAAAGCCAAACGATAAACGAGCGCCTCAGGCCCAATAATTTGGGCTCTGATCATCACGACCGAACTAATTCGCGACTACTGATAGCCGATGTATGCCCTTGCTGGCTCGATGACGGCCCGGCAAGCTGCGATGGGCAGATGTCGACCCATAGAGCCACCTTCGCGCCCATCTTCTGCCCGGTCATACGTCTGGTTGTTAGCCTGACCACGCGAGGATAGGCTCTCGATACAACTAAGGAGTTGCGTCAGAGTCTCTTGGTCGACGGAGTATGCCCAAGCGGACGCGCGTGCCGTTCAACTCAAGCATTCGATGTCATTAGGAGAGACATGCCCGCGTACAAACGCTCTGCGATCACCGCGAAGGAAGGTATCAACTTCATCCGTAGTGCAGTTGAAGCAAACGGCTGCCTCTTCATCAAGATCGAGCAGGAAAGTGATCTCGGAATCGATGCTCTCATTGAGTTCATCGAGAACGAGCGTCCGCTGAACAAGCAGATTGCTGTCCAACTCAAATCCGGCATGTCCTACTTCACCATGGAGTCTAGCGAATGCGCATTTCCGATTGGTAGCCATCGTGAGTACTGGGCGAAGCATCCGCTCCCAGTGTTTGGACTTGTGTACGTACCAACACTGCAGCGCGCACACTGGGTGGACATCAAGCGCTACCTAAAGTCCAACCCAAATGCAGCATCAGTGAGATTTTCGGCAACAGAAGCGAACCGATTAGACGGTGGCACTTTCAAAACGCTCTTCGTGCGCGTCGTTCTCGGTCAACCGCCTGTCCTTGAGATTGATGAGGGTTTTCGACTGGCACGTTCGGACAAGGTGGACGAAGCATATCTCGGCCTTCTGGTCCTGTTTCGGCGCTTTCCTAACAACCTAGCGGTATGGGAAGAGCTTGTTCGGACGTTTATTGAGCGGCCAGCATCCCAAATCCCACCAGTGCTCATTTACTGGATTGCTCACATTCCGTGGCATGACGACATCTTCAGCGTTGGCGAGCCGCTATCGCCGCCCACGCGCCAATACGCTCAAGGCCTTCTCTCAGAATTGACGATTGAGCACGTCATTAAGCTACTGTCTTTCATTGAGCCAGAAGAACAGATCGGACGTGGCACGCTCGGCCAATCGGTCGAAGCGATCATTTCGTCGCTGCCGAAGGCAGCAACGATGCTGCGAGAAGTTGTTGGATCTAGGAAAATTGATATGCAACTTCGCGAGTACGCCGGGCTGATCCTTGCGATGAACGAGGGGCCAAACGCTCTATCGGAGCTTTCAATGCTCGAAAGAGAGGGCTCTTGGTACGCCGGCGAGATTGCTAAGCACATCAAAGATTACGGCGGAATCAATCCGTATGCGTGAACTCCCTTTCCTAGAAGGCGTAAGCCGATGCCCCTCCTTTTCCCAGAATGCTGTTGCCGCAGGAGCTGACGTACGAATTCCTTGGAACATTTGCGCGTTGCGAATACGCCCTCAAAGGATCCGGCTTTGCGAAAGGTGGGGCATCATCCGTTGATGCCAATTGGGATGCCTTTGCTGTCGCCATTGATTGGCATTTCCGGCGCGTAGGCGATCAGACTTTCAAGCAGGCTGTCCAGTCTCTTTTGACCGAGCCGCCACGCAAGCAGGTGTTGCGTAATGGGAGGGTTGACTGGAAGACACTCCGCCTGATCAAAACCTTTCGAAAGCTCAGCAGGTACTTCTCATGGTTCGGCGGATCAGGAACAACCTGTTCCACGGAGCAAAGGTGTGGTCACCCGAGTACGTCAATCGCGAGCGTGACATCAATCTGGTTGAAGCAAGCTTGATTGTCCTCAAGCGGTGCGTCTCAATCAATCAGGAAGTATACGAGGCCTATGAAATCGGCACCTTTTAACTCTTCCTCCAAGCGGACGCCTGACGGCACCGCTTAAGTCCAACATTGAGCGACCGCTTCTGGCCGATTCTGTCGAAAAACTCGCTTCAAAAATTTGAGCTCGTCCTAAGGGAGAGCGTGGACCGTTGAAGGGATCAACGCATGCGATGCAAGGTGAAGGAAGTGAAACTCAGTAAAAGATGGGGTGTCCCGATGCAGTGTCCAGATAGCCATTGATGACAAGTCCGTGCTTGGGGAGGTCCTCTCTTGGCGCAGGCCCTCCGCGCAACACGGATCGAGACAGCAACTGATTGCCTGCGATGCAGGAAGTCTCTGGAGTGACGATGCAGCTTGGACAGGCGCCACCGGAAGAATCGCACAAGCTTCCGGCACCGCACATCAGCGTTTTGGCTGACGCCAAGTGCTCCAAGAATGTCGTGTTGTAATTTCTCCAGAGTGCCGACAGATTGCCCAGATCCATGGTCGTACCATTCCGATACACAACAAAAGCAAGATCAGCGGGGAACAAGTATTCGCCAAGGCTACCCAGATCCAAGCCAGAGAACTCCGCGATAGCCTTCATCAAGCTGTGCGAATAGGTGTGCAGAAGGGTATAGACGTATCGATAGGCATTTGCCGGTCCAGGAGTGAGGTCGGAAAAGAATTTTCCGAATGGCGCTGCACTTTGAAGGAGGTGGGCGCCAAGCTTGGCCTCGCTGGGTGCATCCAGGTCGGGGAGATCAGTGACCTTGACCGATCGCAGCCACGAATAGACTTTTCCTGGATCGAGGCGCACGTAGATGGCTTCGTTAGCTTGGTTGACCACATAGATCGGTATCTTGCCGTTCCCAAGCTCCTGAAAGAGATTTAAGCGGACAGGCAGCATCAACGCCTGCTGATCGGACTTCTCGATCAACGGATCCGTCGACATCCGGGTGAAGCCATGAGTGAATCGGCATAGATCGAACTCCCGGACTAATCCCATGTCGGCGATTCCCAGAATGTCGAGCAGTTGCGACGTTCGAGCTTGCTGAGCCGAGAGTTCAGTCTGGGTTCTTGGGGCAAGATCCTTGTCGGGATGGGCGAATCTTATGTACGGAGATCGGCCATCGACTGGGCTAGTAGCGTGGATTTTGCTTCGGTAGAGGGCTTCATGCTCGACAGCCAGGCGCAATGGGTCATACCGACTGCCGAACTCAGTCCGTCGACGGATTAGTGCATCGAGCCAAGCCGGCGACTCATGCTGGATGGGTACCAAGCCCGGAGTGGTCCTCCATTCTGCGACCATCTCTCGCAGCTGGACGGAGAGCTCCTCGGCCATAGGTGTGCTGGCAATATTCGGCGAATTGCGCATCGACGCCATGCGCTCATACCGCGAAACCCTATCGGAATGTCCCGCCCGCCGCAGGATTTCAACGACTTCAGCGTCGTTGGGTGGACGTGCTCCCAAGCCGAACTGTTCGGAAATGAACCCAGCCAGGTCGGATTCGTTCCCTTCCTGAAGCATTTCCAGCAAGTCGCGTTGGTCCGCAGATAGGACAATGAACTGTTCGGAGTGAGGATAGAAGGCAGGCGTCGCGCGGTACGAAATTGGTTCCATTCGGCGCCAGCGCGGCGGCCGTTGATTGGCCTCATCACCCAGCAGTTCAGTCGTCACCCGATCATTCTGGAGCCAGCTGTCGCCGTATTTGTGTCCATTCTCGCATTCGAAGACCCATTCACCGATGCGGGGAGACTTATCGATTAGGTAGAACTTCCGGCTTTGGCATAAGGGACAGGTACCCGAGGGTTTGGAGACCTTCTGCTCATGCGAGTTCCACTCCCAGCGCCCAGGCATCGGAGGCTCCCAGTTCCCGGACCAATGCACAAAGATGACATCCAATTGCCTCCAGCGGCACCTGCCCTTGTTCTCATTCGACCGCGTGTCGCAGTTCTGCGTCTTCAGCTGATCCAAGTCTGCAGCAGTCTCCCGAACCGTTTCATATTTTCGGAACCGACCGCACGTATTGCAGACGAAGTCCATCGGAGCAGGCACGTAGCACATCGCCCTAGGGTCGACGAGTTCGAATCGGCTGTGCGCAGGCGCATGAAACACGCCATCACGCAACAAAGTGGCATCAAGGCACAGTACCGGCAACACGGGATGGTCGGGCGTCCCACCCTGCATAGCCCGCGAGAACCAGCTCTGCCAAACTTCTCGTAGCCGTAGATGAATCTGAATTCCCGTTTCAGGGGCGATGTCGGCACGAGTGGGATTTTGGCTCTGATCGGGAAGCGACATGCATGCACCTAGGCCGCCTTCAAACGTGAAGAGGGCGCCCGGCGCGTACACAGTCCCCAACTGGCCGCGAGACCGTGTCATCTTGGATGCCGATGGCTCCCGCACTTCCTCGCCACCGCGTCGACTATATCTGTTGGCCATGCTTAGTCTCCTTGATCGCTGCCTTCGGCAACGCCCCTGCGGATAAGCCCCATGACGCGTCGGACTGCGCGGTCGTCGATTCGGCGCCCACCATCTAAATCGCGGTGACCGAAGGATATGTACCCCGCTTCGTCGACATCTCGCAGAGACGTCATGGGTCGCTTCATGACACTTGCCTGAGAATTGAAAAAGTCCCAAAGGCCGCGGCTCTCGCCGAGTATGTCCCGCGCCCAACCGCTCAACATCGCCTCAACCCGTTCCCGGATAAGCTCTTGGTAGTGCTGCTTCCCGCCCGGCGCGAAGTCGTCATTGTCCAGTCCGATTGCATGCTCGACGAACGAGCAAAGACCAGCAATCAAGGGCCCGCGTGTCGCGTGGCCGTTGTATTGAGTAATGATGTTCGGAATCCACGAAAGGTCTCGCACACGGTGCTTTTCATCGGGAATCGCAGTGAGAACATCACGGATGTAGGTGATTCCCGCGAGATACGCCTGAATGAAGCTCGGCAGCACACGCTCGACGGCGCGCCCGGCCCAACGATCGATCGCTGCCGGCGAGATCATTCGCTCCAGGAAGCGGTGGTAGCTGTCGAAGACCTCAATGACATACCGATCCCGGCGCCGCTGAGGGGTCGGAATCAGTACAACGAAGCCAACGTGCGTACGGCCGACGCGCGATGAAGCCTGAATGTACTCGGCGATGTCCGATGGCAGGCCGGCAAAGAACATGGAGTTGAACTCCTCCACGTCCACGCCGTGGGATACCGCCGAGGTAGCGATCACAGAACGGAGAGCTGTGTCGAGGTCATCCAGAGGCTTTCCGGGCTGCGGTCTGGATTGCGCCTCCTGCACTGTCTTCTGGATATCGCCTTGCGACACTGAGCCTGTAATCAGGTCGGTTCTGAGATCCTTGATGACCAACTTGCGTTCAGCATGTCGCTTGCGGGTCTCTTCGAACTCAGCCGCCATGATCTGGTCGCCACCCTTCTTATTGGTGACGTAGGTCAGCGCAATCCGATGGAGATCAATCAACGTCGCAAGCTCGGAGGCCGATGCTTTAGTGAGAGCTGATCGATAGTAGGGCGCTAGCTGGGATGCAGATATCGCATCGATCAGCTGGGATCGCACGGTTTCGATTAACTCCTCGTGCCCTGAAGTCAACGACTGCAGGAACTCAGTTATCACTGTATGAAAGTTCGAAAGAATGGAAACGGTCGTCGCGGTGTGCGCGCGACCATTCGTCATGAATCCCGTATAGACACGGGCACACTTCGCCCGCACTTCGATATCCTCAATTTGACCGCGCTCCGGCTCATCCGGCTCAGCAGGGTGTGCGTAGAAGGACTCGTAGAGCTCTTCACCCGGATACGGGAATTGCATAGCTGGGACGGGGCGCTGGTAAAGATGTTCCAGTTGCCTATCCGGATCCGATACCGTCGCAGACGCAGCGATAACCTTCGCGCGTCGACGAACCCGGCCGCCTGGCTCGAAGACAACAATCTCATGGAGCGGCTTGGCGATTTCCTCAAGAATCGTGTCCAGTGCGGACTCGAAAAGTCCAGCAAAAGTCCCAAGAGATTCGTCGAGCAGGTGCGCCTCATCTTGAATGATAAGGCTGGGAAATGGGTCGTAGAAAAGGTGCTTGCCGTTCGGGTAGGCGGGAAACACGCCCTCGTACCCCCTCGACTCAGGGCCACCTTCGAACTCCCGCGGCTCGTTCGGGATGTAAAGCCGGTTCGTAACCGGATTGAACCAAGGGGCTGCGCCGAACATCGCATAGATGCGGCGCAGCGTGCGTGGGGACTGGCCAATGAGCGCAAGCTTGTCCACCGTACCCAGCAGCACAGAAGGCGCGAGATCGTAGATGTCTGTATCGCAAATGTAGAATGGAAGTGGGGCGTAGCCTCCACTGTTGGCGTCACATCCTGCGTTCGAGCAAACGTGTGCCAACGTGCCACCGCGGCTTGAGAAAGTGCGCAGCACGGTCTCCGCGCCGCAGAAAGGGCAGCTTGGGATTTTGTTCCATGCAGCCTTCTGCAGCTCGTAGTTGACCTCGCGATCTAACAACCTTCGTTCCGTCTTAGCATCTGCGGCTTGGTCGTTAATATCTGGTATGTCCGAAACGCCGGGCGCCTTGTGATGGTTGGGCGAA
Source organism: Rhodanobacter sp. B05 (assembly GCF_002001085.1). Classification (GTDB taxonomy): domain Bacteria; phylum Pseudomonadota; class Gammaproteobacteria; order Xanthomonadales; family Rhodanobacteraceae; genus Rhodanobacter. The sequence goes on along the minus strand of NZ_MUNU01000012.1, from coordinate 198,913 downwards.
CCGCCGCTGCCGACCCAGAAGCCAATGGAGAACGGATCTCCAGCGATGCCCAGCCTTTTCTTTACCTGCTCAGCCCTGGCGAGAACCTTCGCGCATCGCTGCGCCTGTTGGATCGTCAGTAGACGCAGCGGATAACGAACCATGGCGGTGATGCCAATACGCTTGCCGCGCAGTCTGTCCAGGAACAGTGAGAAGACGAGTAGCCCAAAGAATGCTTCGGATTTACCGCCGCCGGTCGCGAAGTAAAGGAGCGTGACCGTGTCATCCCTTGTCCGGTCGTACCTGTCCATGAATGACGGCATGCGACTTGCCATTGCCGGGATGTTCGCGATCACGAAGGCGATCTGGAAAAGTCGCCATTCGCCTTTGTCATTCTTGAGGCGATCCCTTAGGACATCTGCCATAGCCTCGTTCATTGCGAGCCACGCTTCGTAGACGTTGGCGCGTTCGTCAGACTGGTGCCCCCGCTGGCGACTTTGCGCCCAGATATCTGCTGAATCCTGAAGAATTTTCAGTCCCGCCTTGACGGCACTGATTTCCCTTCGCCAACCTTCCTTGTCTCGGAGAAAGCCTGCCCGCTCTCGCGCTATGCCGTCATCGTCATCTTCGCTTAAGCCAGCCGCGAGATCGACTCGCTGATCGAGTGATTCGAACCACGCGTCGAGCGCCGTTTCCAGCGGCAAGATGGCGCTAAGCCCATCGCTCTGGCTCAATAACCGAACCCGTGGATTGATGCCCTTATATGTTTTGGGTACGACACGCGGCTGGGTGTAGCGCGGACACCATGTGGTCTGGAGCGTCAGTTGTGGAGAGCTTGCCTTTCGAGTGGCAATGACGCCTCCATTGAATCCAAGGGCTGGATACTCGAGGTACCGGTTGTACCTGTAAGACGCCTCGACACGGCCAAGTTTCAGAGGAGCATGGAGGCAAACCGGCACGCTGACTTCGAGGTGGGCCTGGAAGACACTTTGATCGGTCATCTCGGCGCCGCGCCTCACTTCAGTCGAGGCATTTTCCAAGCTCACATGCAGATTGGATCTCAGCGGATTCAGCCAGTCCCTAGACAGCCGAATCTGCCACTGCAGCGAGATATCTGGCAATGCAAGCTCCAGCCGTGTGTTGGAGCGAATGGTGTCAAGGAACTGCTGCCAGCCTCGATACTCCGAAGGAAGAACGTTCACGTTCTTCCGAAAACACCATGCCCTCCCAACATCGGACTCCGCCCATCGCTGCACCGTGATCCGAATTGCTTCGTTCAACTCTTGGGTCGCATGATCGACTCGCATCGAAAGCTCCGCTGGCGAAAGCTTCGGGTCGATCACAAGGATGGGGATCAGTTCGGGATCCAACGGGATCCGCAGCCATTTGTGTGGCACATCCATTGGCCGGAACAAGCTATCGTTCAATGGTGCAGCTGCACTGCCGTCGACGACAACACCTTCAGGAGCTGGCTCGGTGGAATCGTCGCCCTCTCCTGACTCCTCCACGGAGAAGAGCGTGGTGATGTTCGACGGCAACCCCAGTCGGCTAAGGATCTCTTCCCGGACAGATTTGTCGATCTGTTTCCACTCTGGATGCCGAAAACGCTCTCGGAAGGGTTTGCCCGCCGAGATGACCTCCCAGCGGACTTTCAGCTCGGTGTCCGTCTGATTCCGCAATGTCTGTCGGACTGCATTTTGTAGCCGAAACCTTGGGGCACAATCTGGCCGCTTGAGGTCATCGACGCTAGGCAAGATCCGAACATAGACTTGGAAGCTTGGCTTGACTGAAATGACCCCTTCTTCCTGGTGGAATATCTGGAGGTCGATACCATGGGCCGTAATCCTGATCGGCTGAGTAACCTCGTCCCCTGGCCCCTGCAAAGGGAGCGGCGGCAGAAGGAAGGCCGATGACAAGATTGCCCTGGGTCGAGCACCGAACAAGGTCTCGCCTTCCGGCCCGTGTCCGCTGATGCGCGAGAAAACGACATTGAGCAAGGAGTCGACTACTGCCTCCTTAAGCGTCGTGCTGATACTTCCTGGGTCAGCCCGGACGACACTGCTATCCATATGATGGCTCCTTGTCAGGTTTTCTGATCGCCTCGACTACGTGAACGCTCTCTTTGGCGCGTGCAAACAACGCCTGCACGACGGCGTACTTCAATCGCTTGTGCACGATTGCAGACTCTGGATCCAGCAACAGATCAGCATATGCGTCGGAAACTCGGCGTCCGTCCGCACGGCGCACACCGCGTAACGGCTGTATCACAGCCCGCCAAAAGTACACGGCCTCGAAGGTGTCGAGCCCAATGGTTTCGGCAAAAGCTTTGAAGTGCGCCTCATCTCTCGGCGCCCCTGGTCTGGACTCATCAAACGGGCGGCCGCGAAACCTCTCGACGTCCATCCAGCTCTTGATCCGGGCTTCTGTAGGCATCTGTGTACCGGGTGCGATGCTTTCCTCCATCCTGGCCGAGATTCCGCGTGCCTTCTCGGAAAGCGTGGATCCAGGCACGTTCCTCACCATCTCTCCAATGCGGTCATGGTACTGACGCAATTCGCTCTCGAATCCACGATCGTTAGAAATGGGGGCTCCTGCTTCCTTGAGGGCTGCTTCTGTCATTTCGCGGAGCTCGACCGACATCACGAAGAGGCGATCGCCCTCCATTAACCTTGACACGCCGATCTGCCTAAAGCCGCGGCTTGGCGTATGGGACAACGCGGGATCGTATAAGTACATGGTCGACTGCGGGCTTCGGCGAATATGAATACCGTTGTCGAGGACAATCTCCCATGCGTTCTCATCGTGGTCATCGCTGTTGGCAAGCGATGCGGATAGCCCTTGTTCGAAGGAGAATGTCGGTAACACGAAGTCTGTGCGATTGAAGATCAAGCGTTCGTCCAAATCCGGGAAGTCCGGAAGCTGCCCAAGAATCGCTTCGACACGACTTCGTAATGGCTCGAAACCTGGAATCGAATTGATCGATCTCAGGGTGGCCCTGAGATAGGCTGCGTTGCGCCGCGTTAGCAAGACGTAGGTAGGCGACGAGATTCCTTCCTCAACGAGGAGATAGCGTAGGGATTCCTCATCAAGGCCAGCAAAGATGACTGTCTCAGCGTTGTCGCGTCGAAAATCCCCTTCGAGATCCCGCGTCACCACGAAACGAACGCAGTCGCGGAGGACTTCGAAACCGGCACCCTCAGGGTAACCGTCGTAAGTCTCGAAATAACGCTCGGCCAAGCGTCTTGCAGTGGGTTTGGTGAATGCCACACAACACCGTTCGTTGCCGCGTGTATGTTCCTCGATCAACTCGGCAAGCTTGCGTGCCATGGGTGTCCCGTTTGCATAGTTTTCCCACAGCTCGTTCCCCTGGTGGATTGCCTGCTTCAATGGGGCGCGCTTCTTGAACGCCGGATGATGAAGTATCTGCTCTAGCTTTGACCGGTACACCGGCCAGGCGAAGTTCCTCCGCACATCTTCCGGGACGTTCGTCTCGTTCAACCACATCATCAGCACGCGGGTACTGGACGGAAGTGCTGCCAGTCTAGCCAGATATTTCGCCGATTCTTCCAGGGTGTGCTCCCAATCCGGATCGAGCAACTCTTCCCGCACATGATCAAGCAGGGCTATTACTCGACCAGCCTCCGTATCAGTGATCGCGACCTGAATGTCCTTTTTGGATGGTATGCGTGCTTCCGCATCCTCCACTGTCGTGAGGCCACTACCATTGCGTGCAGCCGTACAGACGATGCCGCTGACCGCGGGCTCCGAGCAAAGCAACCATCGTGCGACCTCTCCTCTCTTGTTTGCACTCTTCCTCAGTTCCTTCGTCAGTTGGGACCAAACGTAAGGCTCATCGGTCACGACGAGTACGGGAGGCGTGCCCTCCGGATAAGCCCGCCGGAAACACTCAAGGAACATGATTGCATTCGACTTCCACAGTGGGTTGTCACGACGCAACGCTCGTGTGAGATCGAGAACAAGTACATCTGGCTTTACCGCATGCTCCAGATCCCGTAATGCGGCCCGGATGTCCGAACGAGATGCCTTCCAACTGACAGTGAATATCGAGTCTGGCGCACTGTCCGGGTTGCTGAGCGTGCGAATAGCGTTTTCGTTCAACACGCGTCGATCCGCGTGGTTTCGAAGATTGGCCTTGATGTGACGAAGCAAATCCCCATCGCAAGAGCGCCAACCTTCGAAATCCTTGTTAGCAAAGTAGTGCGGAAGCAATTCCGCTAAGCTCGGATGAATCCTGTCCGCCACCTCGGGCTTGAGATCGTTCAAGGAGAACCAAAACGCATCCTTCTCCCGAAAAGGATGCGTGACCTTTGGATTGGGCTTATTAGAGTCCTCAAAGAGCTCTCGGGCCAACTCAAGGAGATCCGACCGATCCACATGGGCATGGTTCAAGGCGCTCAGGAAGTTCGACTTTGCCGGATACAACAAAGTCCGAATGCCTTGTTTGTTGCCTTGGTGCCATCGGGCGACAGTTGCAACCGCATGCGCTAGGGCCAATGCCCGCAGCGAGCCCGGCCAAAGCAAGACGACTCGTGACTCTCGTGACTCCGAAGCCTGCAATAGTTCTGCGGCGAGTAACCCAATCGCCCGATTCGCGTGGAGCTCGACATTCGTGTCATCGGCCCGCAGACGAAGCCCTATCCGCGCCGGATCGAGCTCTTTCCGGAATGGGCGGCTATCCTCCGTCGTTTGATCCGGTGGCCTCATTGGCTGCGAAGTTGCCGGCGACGGATCGCTTCCCTTGCGCGCGAGGAGTTTCGTGATCAACGCTCGCTTACGTTCCTGCGCCGACCGGATCTTAGACAAGTGGCTCGAAGTGCTGGCGGCCCGACGCTTCATGCCTCATCCCATCCATAGGCCAAGAGTACGGCGCGATCAATCTCAGTGCCTGCAGCAAAGAGGCGAAGAACCTCCGCCGGACTTGGCAGCATCAGCTTATTGAGCTCAGAAATGCCAACGTTATTTGCGCTCGAAATGGATCTGAAGACCCGGTCAACCGGCTGGGAGTTCAGAATCTTGGCCATCGTCTCAACCGGAACCAATGAATCTTCCTTTTGCAAAAGGGATATCACATGGTTCTCGCAAACGAATCCTCCATGCTTCTTGACCCAGTTCGCCAGTACAGGCGCGGCAACAAGCCTGCTTCGCTGATCGCTGGAAGTCAGTCGTTGCAGAAGTACGGCGGCTTGGCATACGACACCTTGCCCCTTCAGGCTTCCGATCTCCACATAGGCTTCGTTCTGTTTGTTCTTGAGGTCTCGCCCGTGTTTGAACTCCCCATTGGGCGCAACGTCGGTTGCCCAGACCAAAGGGACGATTGCTTTAGTGCCGGGCGTCGACTTCGGATACTCCTTGAATCGGCGGCGCGTGTCCCTGAAAGGAACTAGGTGTCCAACTTTCGCGACGTATCCATAGTCCAACAGCGAAAAATTGGCCTTCTCGGCAAGCCTGAGCAGTGAAGCATCCGATTCCGCCCTTGGGATGGGCCACGGATCCCCATTACTTGGCAACCAGCAACGTCCTACGTCGTTGAATGTCCCATCGTCCGTAAGGACGTTCACTTTCGCATTTCGCTCCGTCCCCTCGGGAACCCTCTGCGTCTTCAGTACACTGATCGTCGTTTCCTGGAGGACGTCAATGAACATCGATGTCCTGTTGCCGAGCATGTCGAACTGCAGGATGCTCGCTTCGCTAATCAGGTGCTTGCGCAACTTGGAGAAGGATCGGCCGGAAAGGAAACTTGTGGGCGTCAAAAGCCCAACAAGCCCTCCGGTCCGGCACAACCGAAGGGCTTGACGAATGAACAGGCCGTAGATGTTCGGCTGTCCTTCCATGATGTCATCGTATCTGTCTCGATAGCGTTCGACCTCTTCCGATCGGAGCTTTCGATATGGCGGATTGCATATCACCACATCGTGCTTGCGCGCTACGCTTCCCCCTGGGCCAAGTCCGTCGCCATTGGATAGCTTGAAGTTGGGAACGTAGCCTGATGCCTTTATCAGTGGATAGAGGGCCATTTTCAACAACGAGTTGGAGAGCTTGAGCAGCTCCTCATCCAGATCGTTCCCGCTCAGATTCCGCTCAATATGCTTAAGTTGTTCCTTGGCTGGGAGCTTCCTCTTGCCAAGTTCATACTTCATCCGCAGCGCGAGCGGGACAAGAAAAGCCGATCCGCCACATGCAGGGTCATGCCACTTGTGGTCAACGATCGATGCGCCATTGCCCTGGAGGCCGTCAATCACCCGCTCCGCCAGTAGCGGTGGAGTGAAGAACATCGCTCGCTCTGACCGTATGGAACGATCTACCAGTCTGGAATAAAGGGTCGCAAGCCAGTAGGCAGCCTCCTCGAACGGCTGCTGCCCCAGCCAACCCACGAACTCGTTGACGGATGGATTGGAGAGGAGGCTGGACGATGCCCAAGGTGCACGCTCCGGCAACAGACTTGGATAGGAGTTCCTTTGCCAGAGGTAGGTCAGAGTCCGAATCAGGCAGCTTGGCGTCTGGCCCTTCTTGATCAACAACTCCAGCGCCTGCACCCGCCGGTAGAACTTGAGCCGGGCCATTGGGATTACCATCCCCAAGCTCCGGCAGTACTTTCCGAATCGACGGTTGGAGTGGGCCACCCATGCGCGCGTCTGCAAGACAAGTAGTCCGAAGACCTGCATTTGCCGAACTCAGTCCCATGAAGGACTCGCCGAACTCCTACCGGCATTACCCAAACACTCCAAGATTTCACAGGCGCTGTCCCCAGCTTCTCAGCCCAAGCGAATAAATATCACATACACCAAGAGCTGACCTTACTTTCCTACCGTCCGTTCAGTGTCGCACCAATTTTGGCCGCAGCACTTCCTTAGTGCCAAAAAGTAAGTGCCGGTCTTGCCGCCGACCGCCGACAGCTGTGCTCCATGCAGAGCTTTAAGATCGCGCCAGTCTCAGTAGCTGCTCTTGCGTCGCGCTACCTCGGACATCCATACCTCGACCGTTCTGGTCCGGGTGGCTCACCGGCCCTGCAGCTCCAAACTCTCATGCTCATCATGAATGTACGGCTGTGCGTTTTGAGTCGTACCTCGCACGGAGCCTCGGGCCTGATTCATGATCGGATCATCCGCGGTGGCTGACCCTCTGCTGGGGGTTCTGCAGCCGACAGCAACGCAATCTGCATCCGAAGGTCTGGCCGATCCGACCAAGCTGCTAAGCGTAAGCCAGTCGGCACGAAGAGCTTCGGGTGGAACCGCCGACGGAGTGCAATTCCAGGCGGCACAGTGCAAGAACGAGGTCAGTCAATTGATTCCGCCGAGGAAGTGAACCAGACCTGTTCTTCGCCACTTACCCATCATCGATCCACGGCAAGGTCAAGCTAATCGACGGCACAGGATTCGGATCGACGCGTGGCTAGGTAGAGCCCGACAAGGCCCACTGCTGTGCTATCCATGATGCGCACTGCGCTGGCCAGCTCTGCATCGCTGCAGCTGAAGTTGCCGCACCAGTAGGCTCGGGAGAGTGGGCTTTCCATGTCGATATGCTCGTCCATGGTTGCCACGTTCCCGCAGCTAAATCGTTGTGGATATCAGCGCCTGGACCGGTGTTCTGTAGGCGCTTGCGACGACTAGGGTCAGGTATTCTCGCGCCCCACTGAGCGGGTGGTCAAAAATGAAGCGTCGTCGTTCAATACCTCACCGCTTTTCATATTCAGGCACCTGCAGCAGGTCGGTGATGTTCACGACCAAGACCAGGGCTGCGCGTTCAAGACCATCGACATACTTAACGCAGCGCTCGGGCTGCGTTAAGTATGTCGATGGAACTCCGCCCCTCGGCCAGTTGCTCCTGAGTCAGTCCGTTGGCCTTGCGGGCGGCGAATGTTCGCTGAGACGCGATCACATGTGCTCGGTAGAGTAGGAGGCGACGACTGGGAAGGCATAGTCTCCAAGACAGATTAGACTCATTTCTTGGTAGGCAAGCCAACGTGTCCTGTTCTTGAGCCACTCCCGCTAGCGAGGGGGCCGACCTGTTGAGCTCGGTCCACCACCAGCAATCGTCTTCTCAAACCGCCTTACAAAGCCAACCAGGTCTTGACCGCAGGCTTGGCAGTATTCGCGCAGTTGCAGCAGGTCCAGCCGTCGTCCACCGCGTTCGACGTCGCTGATATAGGACTGTGATCGCTCCAACAACGCGGCCAGTTCGGCCTGCTTCAGACCAGCCTTGTCCCGGACTTCGATTAGCAGTTCGAGCAGCGTCTGGTACTCTGGTTTGTGGATCGACTTGGCGGGCATTGCGGCGTCATGACTGGAAGGCCACGCCCACCCTATATCCAGTTTTTCGGTATCTGAAAAACAGATATATAGGAATGGATATGTTCGTGATCCGCTCCTCCTAAAGGGCGAATCGGTTAGGCCCACCAGCGATCTCCTCCTCAAACCGCCTTACAAAGCCGACCAAGTCTTGGTCGCAGGCCAAGCAGAACTCGCGTAGTTGGAGCAGATCCATCCTTCGCGAACCGTGTTCGACGTCGCTGACATATGACTGCTTTCTCCCCAGCAGTGCGGCCAAATCGGCCTGGTTTGGATGGGCCTTGGTCCGCATCTCGCGTAGCAGCCCCTGCAGCACTTTGTACTCAGCTTTGTGGATCGATTTGGGAGGCATCACGGCTTCTCAGATGGTAGGCCGCACCCAACCTATATCTGGTTTCCAAATATCTGAAAATCAGATATGATCATTTCCGCGGGACGCCTATTTGCCGACTGACCCATGCCGGGCGTGGCGTGCACGTCTTTACTTATCGGGGAGCTACTCGGGGATCTACCAGGAACAAGCGGGACGCCCGGCGGGACACACCTGCCACAGGTCGGCCAGGGGTGCTGACCACCAACCGGAGACATTGCATGTCGAAAAACAAAGGGGTTGTAGTGGCCGACCCGGCTAGGGGTATGGATCGGGTCTGCGCGTTGGAGCTTGCAGGACGCGGCACAGGGGTCATGCCGCATGGCAGTCGTAGCCAAGAGCCGCCGCTGAAGACCACAGGCATTAATGGTGACCTCGGGGCGGAAGCGGTGCCAGGCGCATGGCGCCCGATCGCGGGGCCGACGAAGTGGCGATGGGCGTTTCCGCTGGCGATATAGCCGCCGCCTGTGCAAGCCATAAATGGAAGATCTTGCCCGACGACCGTGCCAACTCTCGAGCACGACCGGACCGGCATGTCAGAAGGGCCAACCAAGGGGAACGCAGAGGATGAAGACAAGCACGCTACGCAACGCCATTTCCATCGCCTTGCTCGCCGTCGCCACCGGCACGACCGGGCTGGCTCAGGCCCAGGTGGCCACTATGGACGCGATCGCGCTGGGCAGGGCAGCGGTGACCGATTCGCAGGTCAAAGCCGACTTCGATCTACCCGCGGGGAAACTTGTCGCGGGTCTCGACGCACTCGGCAAACAAAGCGGCCTGAGGCTGGACTACCCGCCCGAGCTGGTCGCGGGCAAACAGGGCAGGGCGGTTCGTGGCCGCATGAGCTGGCGCGAAGCGCTGACCAGATTGCTCAACGGGTCGGGTCTGGACTACGAGGTGGTCGATAGCAGAACCGTAGCTATCCGGCGCGCGGCAGGGCGGGCGAGGGCAGCTGGCTCCACGGCCACGCCCCACGCATTAGACACGACGCACCCGACACCCCCAGTCACGAATCTGGAAAGTGTGCAGGTCACCGGCACGCGTATCCGCAGCGGCACCTCGCCATCACCGGTCATCACGATCGGCAGCGAACAAATTCAACAGGAAGGTTTCGCGGACCTCGGCGAGGTGATCCGCAGCGTGCCGCAGAATTTCTCGGGTGGACAGAACCCAGGGGTCGCGGCAGGCGCAGCGCAAGGTGGGCCCAGTGATCAAAACCTGACTGGTGGCTCGGGCATGAACCTGCGCGGGCTGGGACCGGATGCGACCCTGACCCTGCTCAATGGTCGACGCATGTCCTATGGCGGCTTCTCCCAAGCGGTGGACATCAGCGCTATACCGGTGGAGGCGGTGGATCGTATCGAGATCGTGCCGGATGGCGCTTCGGCCATCTATGGCTCCGATGCGGTGGGTGGCGTGGCCAATGTGATCCTCGAGCGCAACTTCAATGGTGTGACCGTCGGCACGCGCTATGGGGGTGCCACCGACGGTGGTCAGATTACGCGTGAGTACAACGCCACCGCCGGCACCGCCTGGGCCACGGGTGGCTTGATCGTGGCGGGGGAGAGAACCTCCAGCGATCCGATCTACTCGGACCAACGTGACTACACCCAGTCGATGTACCGGCCTTCGACGCTGTGGCAGGGCGACGGTCTTCGCAGCGGCTTGTTCAGCCTGTATCAGTCGTTGGGGGAGGTCGTCGAACTGCATCTGGATGCGCTCAGTAGCGAGCGGAATAGCTATACAGAGACGGCATACCCCAGCGTTTACTATCCCTACAAGGCGGGAACGAATACCACCCTGGTGGCGCCCAGTCTCGAAGTACAGTTGCCGGACGACTGGACACTCACGATCAGCGGGGCCATGGGAAAAGACAAGACGTCTTTTGCTCAACCGACAGTGGACAAGTCGAGCGGATCGGACATTGCCAACGGCCACGGCGCATATCGCAACAAGAGCCTCACTTACGAGATCGGCGCAGAGGGTCCGTTGTTCACTCTTCCTGGCGGCGAAGCGAGGCTGGCCAGCGGTGCAGGCTATCGCGACAACGACTTCCTGTACTTGGGCAGTAACACAACCTACGCCGATGGCGGCCAGAGCAGCCGCTTTGCCTATGCCGAGTTGAGCCTGCCGCTGATCGGGCCAGAGCAGGGCATCGGCGGAATTGAGCGACTTGCATTGACTGGCGCGGTACGCACCGAGAACGGCGACTACGGCACGGTGACCACGCCCAAGTTTGGTGTGATCTATTCGCCCAGTGCCGATTTCTCGTTGAAGACCTCATGGGGCAAGTCGTTCAAGGCGCCTACGCTCCTGCAACGCTATTTCTCCCAGAACGCCATCTACTACCCAGCGGCGGCGTTGGGGGGCACCGGTTATCCAAAGGATGCCACGGTGTTATGGCTGACGGGTGGAAACGCGAACCTGCACCCGGAGCGGGCACGGACATGGAGTGCCTCGCTGGCATTTCACCCGGAGGTGCTATCCGGCCTTGAGGCGGAGCTGACCTGGTTCGATATCGACTATACCCAGCGTGTTCTACAGCCCATTACCACGAACGATGTGCTCGGCAATCCGATCTACGCGGATTTTGTCGACTACGACCCCGCCAGTGCAGTGTTGGCCAAGGCGTTTGCAAACGTTAGCAACTTCTACAACTACGTAGGTGCACCTTACGACGCCAGCAAGGTCGTGGCGATCGCCGATGGCCGGTATGTCAATGCGTCCCGGCAACGGATCAAGGGGGTCGATTTGTCGGGATCGTATCGAGTTGACTTGGGCGTGGGGCAGTTGACGGTCCGTGGCTCGACCAGTTGGTTGGACAGCACACAGTCCCTAACGGCGGCGCAAAGCCCGTACGATTTAGCAGGCACGCTGTTCTACCCAGCCAGGATCAACAGCCGGATTGGGGCGCTCTGGCAGCAGGGCGGTTTCACCGCTTCGGTATTTGGAAACTACAAGAGCGGGGTCACCGACACCATCGACGGCAGGAATGGCGCCTCGTTTACCACCTTCGACGCCACGCTACGCTACGACACCGGTACGCGCGATGACGCGTGGTCCAACCTGGCATTGGAGTTGTCGGTGCGTAACGCCCTTGATCGGGCGCCGCCTCTTTACGACGTCATTTCGCACTATGGCGCTGCCACCGCGCGCATATATGCGCCGTTCGACTCGACCAACTACTCGGCGATCGGCCGCTATCTCAACCTCTCTATCTCCAAGCACTGGTGATGCGGCGTCGTGAACCGGGCCGTACTGAGCGGGCCGTACATAGTCCTACTGAAACTGGAATCAGGTCATGGCGTTTGGTTTCATTCCGAGCCATCGCCGGGCGTGTTCTGTGCGCAGGAGTATTGCTGGGCGTGCTCGCCGCAACCACCCAGGCATTCGCGGTGTCGCCACGGCAGCTGGTGGAGATCGCGGACTTCAGCAGCCCCGTGGTGTCACCGGACGGAGCGTATGTCGCGTTCCGAGTGACACGGGCGTCGATCGAACGCGATATCTACGATACCGCTTGGTATATCCAGCGGGTGGACGGATCGTCGCCGGCGCAGCGCGTGAGCGATGGTGGGGTCCCCTTGCGCGACTCTGCCGGTGTCGCATTGCCGGCTACGGTGGTTTGGTCGCCGGACGGGCACTGGATCTATTACCGCGCCCGTCTGGATGGCCGCATCGACGTTTGGCGTGCTTCGGTCGACGACACGGCCGCCGAGCGTATGACCAGCGGCGGCGCCGATGTGCGGAACTTTGTACTGAGCGATGACGGCAAGGTACTGAAGTACAGCGTCGGGCCGACTCGCGAGGAAGTGGCTGCGGCGGAGCAGGCCGAATACGACCGTGGCATTCGCGTCGACCGATCCACGCCACTAGGGCAGCCCCTGTTCCGATCCGGCTATATCGAAGGGCGCCCCACCACCCAGCGTCTCGGTTTCATGTTCAATCGGGTCGACCTGACCGCCGATGTGCCAGATCGCTGGAAGGTGGTCGATCTGGCGAGTGGGGTGGTGCGGAATCTCGCACCGTCCGAAAGGCTCCCTGCGGCGCTGGCAGCGTCGGATCTCGCCAAGCAGGTGCCTCACGTCTGGAAACTGGCACGCGATCGCAAAAGTGGACGTATCGCGCTGCTGACGCGCACGGGAGTAAGGACGGACCGGCTGCGGATCGGGCTGGCCATGTTGCCGGCCCGGGACGCGCGCCACTTGGTGAAATGCGTGGCGGAGGCGTGCATCGGCAAGAGGATCAGTGGTGTGCAGTGGCGCCCCGGGACCGACGAAGTGATTTTCACCGTGACGCCGTACGACCAGGGGTTCGCCCAGTCCATCTATCGCTGGAATGTAGAAACGGGTGCGGTACATCTGGTCGCCACGTCCAGTGGTCTGTTCGGTGGGGAAGAGCGTTGGGAATCCGGCACCTGTGGCGCGTCATCCAAGGTGCTGGCGTGCGTGACAGCCAATGCGAATCGCCCGCCGCGGCTGGAAAGGGTCGACTTGCAAACCGGCGCGCGACAGGTGCTGTTCGACCCCAACAAGGCTCTGGCACAGGACCTCGCCAGGATTCCGACACAACTGTTGCGCTGGACGGACGCGAAAGGGAGGACGTTCACTGGTCAGTTCTACTCGGCGCGCGGGAGTGGTAACACACCACCGCCGCTGTTCGTTACCTACTACTGGTGCACTGGTTTCGTCCGGGGAGGGGCCGGCGACGAGTGGCCGTTGGCCACGATGGCGGAACAGGGCATCTCCACGCTTTGCATTAACGCGCCCTCGTTCTCGCCCAACGCCGATAAACGCTACAGCATGGGGCAGTCGGCCGTGGAGAGTGTGGTGCATCTGCTCGCATCGGAAGGCCGGATCGACAAATCGAAGGTTGGGATGGGTGGGCTCAGCTTCGGCAGCGAAGTAACGATGTGGACGCTCATCCACTCCGATGTGATTGCAGCGTCGTCGGTGGCGTCGCCTACCCCGTCGTCGATGTATTACTTGCTGGGCAGCAACATCGGCAAGTCATTCTGGTCGGTGCTGCGATCGAATTGGCAACTGGGAGCCCCGGACGAGACGCCGGCGCACTGGCAACAGATTTCGCCGACCTTAAACCTGGGAAAGATCCGCGCCCCGATACTGATGCAATTTCCTGAGCAGGAATACATGTTTGCACTCGGCTACGCCATTCCGATGATGCTGAATAATCGAGCGGACGTCTATGTTTTTCCCAACGAGCCGCACAACAAGTTTCAGCCCCGACATAAGCTCGCCGTGTATGCGCGCAACCTGGACTGGTTCCGGTTCTGGTTGCAGGGGTATGAGAACCCGGACCCAGCAAAGGCAGAGCAATACGCCCGCTGGCGTTCAATGCGTTCGAGTATGCGTCAGAGGCACATTGTGCAACAGGGCGCACCCTAGTGCTGATGGCGGACCCAGTTCTCGACCATGCACAAGTCGAACATTCTCAGGAAGGTTCTATCGCGCGGCGGCAAAGGCTTTGAAACGAAGGAGCTGATGGCGCATGTGTCCAGAAGGCCTTGTGACCTGAGGCGACCTGACAGAAGGAAGTCTTCGATCTGATGCTTGTTTCGTTCATAGATAGCGCCCAGGTAGCTCATGTAGGTCGCCTTGCTTTGGCGGTTCAGCACGTCGGCTGGCAAAAGGTCGGAAAACGCGGTTCGTGCGACCGCGCGGTTCCTGCCCCCGGCGATCCACATCCAGCTCGGTGCGCGGAGGCAGGCTTCCATGACGGGTTGTGATAGCAGTGGGAACCTTAAAGGCCGCCTGTATCCACGTGCTGCCTGGCTCTCGAAGAGCTGATTCCCAGCCAGATCGAATATTCGCTCCCGGTCCCCCGGTAACGCATTCATGGGAGCCGCAAACCATGGGTGCGCTTCCGGCTCCACATATGCCGAACCTGGTGCAAGGAATGCGGGATCTTGATGGACGGGAGATTGAGGCGGTCGCCGCAGTTTGGAGAGGGTAAAGCGGCCTGCCTTCCAGAATGTGCATTGGTGCAGGCTGGCCAAGTCCCTTACGGCGGTGATGGCGGTGCCGAAACGATGGGCTCTCCATGCATCAGTACTGGGGGCTGCGGTCCGGAGATAGCAGAACACCGAGTCACCTCCTCCTCCCGTGTAGTAAGCGGTGGTGCCGTGGTATTCGGCGGCGGTCTCCATGGCCTTGTCCACTACGTACTGCAATGGTCCCATCGTAGGAGCTACGGAGTCGGGAGATGGTGTGAAGTCGAAACGTGCCTTATCGAAGCCAAGGCGTTCTGTGTGGAGCTCGACGCCGAGCTTCCTGGCCATCTGGCGAGCGTACTGCCGCTCGTCCACCCCGGGAACCGGGGTAACCAGGTTGCAGCAGATGACGCGCGCATGGCGATTCCGTAGACATGCCGCGACGATGGAGGAGTCGAGGCCGCCGGATAATTCCAGCAATATGGACCGGTCCATGCCCGTCCATGCGTGGACGGCGCTTTCGACTGCGTGACGGATCTGGTCTGCAGCATCGTGCAAGTCACGGTAGCGGTGTTCACGAGCGACGAAATCCCAGGGCGACCACGCTTGCTGGACCGATACCTTGGAGCCACTTGTACGCAGCGAACACCCAGGCAGCAACTCGACAAGCTCAGCAAATCCAGTGCGCTCCGTTTTTATGTCGGGGTACCTCAGACGATGAGCGATGAAGTCCCAGTTGATCTGCTTTCGGTAGAGAAGGGCTCGGATCGCCAGGGAAACGTCTGACGTAAGGAAGCCAGCTCCGTCCCTTATTGACCAGATGCATGGAAGATTACCGGCGGCTGACGGGGCACGCGTCATCGTGAACCCGCCGGGATCTCGTGTATCGGGTTGGATAATGAGGTAAGAGCCCCAGTAATTTTCCAAGATGTGCTTTTGGATCTGCGCTGGAGTTGAAAGCCTTGGGAACCCTGCGCCGTCATGGACAGCGATCCCGTCCTGCGTAAACAGGTGGCCGATGAGTATCCCGCCGCCTGGCAGTGACAACGTCGACATGTTCTCCGTGCCGAACAGGGACAGTGTGCCCGACGCATAATGGACGCGCATACCCATCGCATAGAGCGGGTCAGTCAGGGTGGGAAATTTCGCGTCGGTGCCTTCTTCGGCGGGCGTTAAAATGGCGATGTAATCGTTGTCCATCAGATCACCTTTATGGGCGTGAAGGCTAACGCGTGTCCCAAGGCGTCATTCAGAACCGTGGTGTCGTGTTGTGCCCAGCAGTGCGCGGAGAACGGGTTTCCTGTCACGCCGAAGACGAGATCGGCGTGCAGTTCACGCTTGGCCAGGAACTTGACCATCGCGATGGAATCGAGAAGGCAGCACGTATCTATTGGGACGTACAAGCGCGAGCTGCGGAAAGCAGCAGCTGCCTCCAGGACATTGGCCTCGCTTGGGCGAGACATTGAAGCTTGAGACGTCCGCTTTTCTCGAAAAGATGAAAGATTTCGAAGGGTCTGCTTCAGACTATGGGTTTTCAGTTGTCGCTGTATTGAGCAGGCGATTGCGAAGGTGTCCAGTAGCTCGCCGACGCTTGCCCGCCTGGGATGAACAACCTCTTCCATCGCACTACGCGTAGGAGTTTTTGTGAATGAGAGAGGTGTGCAATCGGGCTCGACTCGTTCGTCGATCAGTATTTTTCGTTCGATCAATCTACGAATGCTGCTGTCTGGGACATCACCATCCAGATAAGTGGCCAACGCAGACTCCATGCACTCAGTGAGACGAAAGTAGCGGTCGTTCTGGATGTCGAGGAAGATCAGGTGGTCATCGACTCTGCAGTAGGACAGGTCACGATGCAGTCTGAGTTGGGTCATTTGCATCACTCCAGATAAAAGGCGCGCCTTTCGGCGCGCCTTGTTGGTTATGCATCGGAGATGCCGCCAAGCGGAGCGCCGCCGAAGCTCTCGATGGCTCCGCCAGGCCCTTTGGTTTCGATGCTGGCAACGCCAAGCACGATGACGTCTTCCGACGTGTCGTTGCGGATATTTTCGTTCGTCTTCATCTCTATCTCCTACGTTCGCGTCATGGCAGTTCCATGACGCGAGCAGCGTAGGAGGCGGGGTTCTTGATTTTCAAATGATTATTGCGTTGTCATCTGATAATTATTCCGAGAGTGCGATGGGCTTCCCGCAGTACCGATTCAAGCTTTCATGCTTCTTCGGCTGACGCGCGTCAATGAAGGTGCTCGCTGCGCTCGCTCAGCAGGGCCACGATGCATGGGACGAGTTGCTTGCGGCGTTCGTGATAGTCGCGCAGTGCGGATTTCAGGGCCGGCATGTCGTGTGCCTGCCAGTGCCGGTTCAGTTTCGAAAGCTCTTCGAAACGGTGCTCGAGCAATCCTTGCGCGGCCCCGCGTATCGGCGCCAGCCGGTCGTTGGCCTGCTTGACGGCATGGTGCAAGGACCAATGGGCGGTCGCGCGGGCGATCGTGTCGAACAGTTGCCACGTAAGCTTGACGAGATCCTCGTCGGCGGATGCAAGCTCCAACAGCTCTGTCTTCCGGGCTGCCGGCGCTGTGCCGATATCGCATGCCATCAGCAACAGGCGTTCCATCCAGTCATAGAGATCGCGCAGTGTGACCTCATTGAGCAACGGGACGTGCAGTCCGTCGCGGGCATGATCGACGATCAGGGCCTCGCCGACCAGACGGTACAGGGCGAATCGAACTGGCGTGGGGCTGGTGTGGAACTCTGCGGCGAGTGTGGCGGGATCGATCCGCTGCCCGGGTGCGTAGCGCCCTGACCGCAGGGCGCATTTGACCTGTCCGTACACGAATACACTCTTGGAGTGGATCTCATCCATAGCTCAACTCCATGTCTGCGGATGGTTGCCTGAGTTGGAGGTACAAGGATTTTGTGTCACGCAAAGGATCGGACTTGCGGCGAGAGCGGGGTCCAGCTCTTCAGCCACTGGGAAGTGAACCCGTCCCGCTTTTACTTGGCTTGCCTGGCCTTGTAGATGGCAGTGGTCTCGAACTCGTCTTTGGGCTTTGACTTTATCCAAGGCCTTGATCGTGGCGGTGACATCGCTGCCAGAAAATCCAACGAGCGTGGCCGGCGCCAGGTCTTTGCCGTTACATGGTGTGGCTGCCGGCAGCGCCGAAGCGTGCGTCCAAGTGGCGAGCACCCAGGTGAGTACGGCGAGCACATATGTACGAACGACATTGGCCATCATGAAGTTGAGCACTCCATTGTTTTCAGTTGGGCGCAGGCTGCAGCTCGCCCTACACTGTGGCTCGCAATATCTTACGACCAACTGGCCGGGAAAAGGGCGAAAAGGAAAATGGTGTCAGGGACGAAGGCACTTACTTAAGCGCAAAACCTCCACTTTCGTCATTCCTGTGAAAGCAGGAATCCAGTGCCTTCAAGATTGTCGGGCGTGCGAAAGACGCTGGATCCCCGCTTGACCAGCTTCGCTGTTGAGAAGCGCCTCGCGGGGATGACGGCGGTAAGTGCCATTTGTGTCAGGGACAATTCCTGGAGAAGGACCATGTCATATGCTGGATGCTGCGACCGGAGGCCGAGCGCATCCTGCGCGCAATGGGCGAGCGCGGCGATATCGCGCGGACCTTGCAGCGCTCGCTGGTCGTTAGCAAGGCGGACCGGCACGCTGGACGCGTGATTGACGCGCACGCTCATGCCGTGACGCCATGGATGGGGCCTGTCCATTCGGTGCCTTCCATTGGCCTGTTCGTTCGCAAGGCTCCAAAGGTAGGGATTCCAGATGCTCGTGCATCTGTATATGGATGGCCTTCCGGCATTCGCTGGCATTTTGAAGCGGACGCGTTGCGTAGCACCGGCCAATGGGTTAAAGATTCGCTCGTCGACGACAGGCAGCAGCGCCAGATGGCCCACGGGTACGACAGCCTCATGGAAATGCCACGGGACTTCTCCGTGGACGAAGAACTGCGCGATCGCCTGCAGGGTTTCGACGCTTTCCTGCGCGAGCAACACCCCCCGCTGTTGAAGTTTCTGCGTCTGCGCACCGGCGAGGAAGATGCTCGCGACATCGCGCAGGAGAGCCTGACGCGGCTGCTCCGCTATCGCGATAGCGAGCCGGCCGAAGCATGGCGACCGCTGCTCTACCGCATCGCCCGCAACCTGCTCAACGAGCAATACCGGCGCAGCCAGTCGCATCGGGACAAGCAGAACGTGCAGGTGGAAACGGTCGAGCTGGCGGACCCTGCACCACCGCTCGACTTGGCGATTCAACATGCGCAGGAGCAGGCGTGGCTGCGCGAAGCGATGCTGTCGTTGCCGCCACGCTGCCGACAGGTGTTTGTGCTGGTGCGGATCGACGGCTTGAGCCAGGGCGAGGTTGCGCGCAGGTGCGGTATTTCCGTGAAGACGGTCGAAAAGCACCTGGCCACCGCGCTGGTCGCGTTGTGCGACAAGGCAGGGGTTTGGGAATCCGGTGCATCTACATGAATACCCGCATGGACGGAATCCGATGACCGGCGGCAACATTCAACCCGAAGTCCGCAGCGCTGCGCAGCACTGGCTGCTGCGCCTGCAGTCGAGCGACTGCAGTGCGGGCGAGCGCGCGGCCTTCGAGCACTGGCGTGCGGCCGAGCCGGCGCACGACGCGGCCTATCGCATGGTGAGCGACGTTTGGCAGCGCAGCGCCGCGCTTGGCACCGATCCGAGCCTGGAGCACCTGCTGCACCAGGCGCGCTGTTTGCCACCCGAACGCTCATGGCGGCAGCGTGCAATGCCGGCATTGGCGATGGCCGCCTGCCTCGTGTTGGCGATCGGCGTTGGCTACTACGAGTGGAATACGCCTGGAAACGCGCCGGTAGTCACATACGCCACCGCGACGGGCGAGCAGCGCACGCTGGCTTTGGACGACGGCTCCCATGTCGTGTTGGATACGAACAGCGACCTGCAAGTGCGGTACGGCAAGCACGAGCGCCGGCTGACGCTGCTGCACGGACAGGCCGATTTCCAGGTGCGCCATGACACGGCACGACCGTTCGTCGTGCACGTCGGCGACGGCACCGTCACCGCTACCGGCACGCAGTTCCAGGTGCGAGCGGCGGCCGGCATCGACACGGTCACCCTGCTGGAAGGGCGGGTCGTGGTAGCCGGCGACGCGAAGCCGAGCAGTTCCGAGCAGATGACGCTTCATGCCGGTGAACGCGTCGCCATCCAGTCGGATGGCCGGCTCGGTACGCCCGAACGTCTGGCGGATACCGAACTGGCCAGGGCCCGCGGCTGGACCGAAGGCATGCTGGTCGTGCGGGAATGGCCGTTGGCACGTCTGGTAGCGGAAATGAACCGCTATACCAGTGTTCCAGTGCGCCTGGGCGACCCCAGCCTGGGCACGTTGTCGATCAGCGGCAGCTTCAAAGCCAGCGACCAGCACTCGTTCCTGCTGTCGCTGGAATACGGCTGGCCCATCCGCGTCGACCGCCGCACGCCGGGCGAGATTGTGCTTCAGCGCAAGTAGATCGTTTTCCGAAGTAGGTAGGGATTTCATCCCCGCGCGCATCAGCAGATCAGGAGTCCAGCGCGTCCGCCGCATCAGAGCGGGCGCACACCACAACCTGATACGGGGGAGATTCGATGAAGGCATCGAAGGGAAACGTTGGCAGCCAGCGTTCGGCACCGATGCGCCGCACGTTGTGCGGCGTGCTGTTGCTGGCGCTGGTGACTTGTACCGCGCCGGCCTGGGCGCAGCGCAACGATGCGCCGCAGGCCTACGCCATTTCCGCAGGCGATCTGGCCAATGCGCTCGATCAACTCGCCAGCCAGAGCAAGGTGCAGATCATCTACCCGTCGGAACTGGTGCGCGGCAAGACGGCGCCGGCGGTAAGCGGCCAGCAAACATGGCGTGAAGCGTTGCAGAAAGTGCTGGCGGACAGCGGATTGGAGTGGGGTTTCGTCAACGACACCACGGTCGTGATCAAGCAGTCCGGTAAGGCTGCAAAACCAGCCAAGGCGAAACCTGCCGCGTCTCCGCATAAACAGACGGAGAAATCCGATCAGAAGCCTGAGCCGACCACGCTGCAAACTGTCACCGTTACGGGCACGCGCATCCGCGGCGGCACCACGCCGTCGCCGGTGATCTCGATCGGCAGCGAGCAGATGCAGGAGGAGGGGTTCACGGACCTCGGCGAGGTCATCCGCAGCGTGCCGCAGAATTTCAGTGGAGGGCAGAACCCGGGTGTTGTCGTTGGCGCGACAGCCGGGGCAGGGGGCATTGCAAACCAGAACATCACGGGTGGCTCGTCGCTGAACCTGCGCGGGCTGGGGCCGGATGCGACCCTCACGCTACTCAATGGGCGGCGCCTTTCCTATGGCGGCTTCGTGCAGGCGGTGGACATCAGCGCCATCCCTGTGGAGGCGGTCGATCGCATTGAGATCGTCCCGGACGGGGCTTCGGCCATCTATGGCTCGGACGCAGTTGGCGGTGTGGGCAACGTCATCCTAAAGCGGGATTACGAGGGGGCGAAGGTCGGGGTGCGCTATGGCGGCGCGACAGATGGCGGATTGGCCACGCGGGAGTACACCGCCACCGCCGGCGCCCGCTGGTCCAACGGCGGGCTGCTTGCCACCTTCCAGGACACCTCGACCGATCCGATCTATGCGCGCCAGCGTGATTACACCGATTACATGTTTGATCCCAATACGCTCTATCCGCAGAGCAAGCTGCGCAGCGGCCTGGTCAGCGCACACCAGTCGTTCGGGGAGTCCGTGGAATTTCGGCTGGATGCGCTGAGAACCACGCGTTCGCAGGACATGTATCCCTGGAATTCGGGCCTGGCCCCCTACTACTTTCACGTGAACACTGAAACGAAGACCTCTCTGGTCGCACCTACCTTGGATATCTCGTTGGCCGGCGACTGGACGCTGTCGATGGGTGGTAGCTGGGGCAGGGATGAAAGCATCCCGCGAGAATCAATCGTGGACATCGGCTCGTCCGCGTCCCAGACCTTCGTCCGTGACTGCTATTGCAACCGCGCGCTCTCCTGGGAGGCGGGAGCGGAAGGTCCGCTGATGGTCATGCCGGGTGGCGACGCCCGCCTTGCAGTCGGTGCCGGCTACAGGAAGAACGAGTACACCCAACACAACCTGCTGGTGGGCGTCGACACCACACGGGGCGAGGAAAGCAGTCGGTTTGCCTACGCGGAGCTGAGCCTGCCCCTTGTCGGATCGGAGCAGGGGATCATCGGCATCCGTCGTCTGGACCTGACGGCTGCGGTGAGGGGGGAGGACTACAGCAGTTTTGGCCGCGTCGCCACGCCCAAAGTGGGCCTTATCTATGGCCCCAATGCGGACTTCACCCTGAAAGCGTCCTGGGGCAAGTCCTTCAAGGCGCCGACGCTGCTCCAGCGCTTCCAGGCCAAGTCGGCCGTGTTGGATCCTGAAAGCTATTACGGTGGGTCGACTGGCGGGCCCAATGCCGCTGCGCTGGAACTCTCTGGCGGCAATCCGGATCTGGAGCCAGAGCGCGCTACCACCAAGAGCATTTCCCTGGCTTTCCACCCGGAATCGCTCAAGGGGCTGGAGGCGGAGCTGACCTGGTTCGACGTCGATTACACCAACCGCGTGGTGCAGCCGATCACCGACTACAGCCGTGCGATCGGCAACCCGGACTATGTCCAGTTCATCGATTACGCGCCGACGCCGCAGGCGACCCAGAGCGCAATCGACTCTTCTGCCGCGTTCTACAACTACTCAGGCCTCCCATACGACCCGAATAACGTTGTGGCCATCCTGTACAACCAGTACGTCAATGTTGCCAGTCAGCGCGTCAAGGGCTTGGATTTAAGTGCGTCCAATCGCTTCGATCTCGGTGCCGGCATGCTCACGGTGCGCGGTTCCGCAACCTGGCTCGATAGCACGCAGCAGAACTCAGCCACGCAGGCGCCCTACGACGTGGCCGGGACTCTCTTCAATCCCGCTAGGGTCAACGCCCGGGCTGGTGCAGTGTGGAGCCAGGGCGGCTTTTCAGCCTCCACCTTTGCCAACTACAGAAGCGGTGTGACGGACCGCGTGAGTGGCCGCAAGACGGCTTCGTTCACGACGTTCGATGCCACGTTGCGCTACGTCACCAGTCAATCGACAGGTGCCCTGTCAGGCATCGAGGTGGCGCTGTCTGCGCAGAACCTGCTGGACCGGGAGCCGCCGTCCTACGTGGTTCTTTCGTCGGATCAGCCGCCGTACGACTCGACCAACTATTCGGCCATCGGTCGATTCGTGAGCCTGTCCATGTCCAAGCGGTGGTGACAGGCCTGTGTGATCCGCAGTGCGGGCAGGGCGGGGTGCCGGATGGGTGGACTGGCCGGACAGCGCCTTCCTGCCTTGCAGGGAAGTCAGGGTGCTCCTCAACTTCGGGCGCCAGTCCGATCTGTCGGCCTCGCCGCAGCTTGCCCGGCTGGCGTCGCTTACCAAATTACGAGGTAGTCATGAGCGGGAAAATTGCTGCAGGGACCGTGCGTGCGTTGGCGTGTGCGGGATTGCTGGGTCTGCTTCTCCATGTTCCGTATGGAATCGCTGCGACCATCCGCCAGCTTGTCGAGGTTGTCGATATCAAGAATGTATCGGTTTCACCGGATGGGCGGCTCGTTGCCTTTCGGACCGAGCAGGCGTCGATCGAGCGGAATACGTATGAGACGGTCTGGTATGTGCAGCCTGTCGACGGCACATCGGCACCGCGGCGTCTGGGTGACGGTGGCGAGATGCTGCCGGACGGCGGTGGGTCGTCCAAGCCGGAGCTACCTGTATGGTCGCCCGACGGAAAGTGGATCTTCTTCCGTGCGGTCCATGACGCGCGAATCGAGGTCTGGCGCGCGGCGGCGGACGGCTCGCGTACCGAGCAGCTCACGTACGGGACAGCAAACGTGCGAACTTTCTCGTTGAATCCTGACGGTTCGGTGCTCTATTACAGTGTCGGTGCCACACGCGAGACGGTTATCGATGCCGAGCTCGCCGAGTATGACCGGGGTGTCCACATCGATCGGACTGTGATGCTTGGAGAAGCGCTGTTCCGCTCGGGATTCCAGGGCGGGCGCCTGGCGACGCAACGACTCAAGGGCGGTGTACGTCTGCCGCTACTGTCCGGTGTGCCTGACCACTGGAAGGCACTGGAGCTTTCCACCGGCGTCACGACCGAGCTGGCATCGGGTCGATACCCTGAGTCTCCGGTGACGGCTGCCAACCTGCCGCCTGCTGGCGGTGAGATCGTGCGGGTTGCGGAGGATCGCGGAAGCAAGCGAATTGCGGTGCTTCGTGAGCAAAGCGATCAGCAAGGGCGGGCAGGCCAGCGTTCCGTTGCCCTGTCCATGCTGCCCAGCATAAAGTCTGGCCGATTGGTCAAGTGCACGGCCGAGCCATGCACGGGCAAGCAGGTCACCGACATCGCCTGGCGACCGGGAAGCGACGAGATCCTCTTCACCGTGTCCGAGCGTGACAGCGAACTGGAGCAGTCGATCTTTCGCTGGAACGTCGTCACCGGCGATGTGCAGCCGGTGGTCCGCTCGCGTGGTCAGATAACAGGAGGTGGGCGCTGGGGGCCGGAGCCATGCGCAGCCTCGGCCTCGGCCCTGGTGTGCGTCGCTGCCGAAGCAGATGTGCCACCGAGGCTGGAACGTATCGATCTGGAGTCGGGAAGTCGGACGGTTCTCTTCGCTCCCAACCAGGTGCTCGCGCAGGACATGAAGAAGTTTGTACGCGTTCAATTCGTCACCTGGACCGATGCGCAGGGTAGGCGTTACACCGGGCAGTTCTATCCTTCGACCGCGAGAGACGGCAGGCCGCCACCCCTGTTCATCGTCTACTACCGGTGTACGGGTTTTCTGCGCGGCAGTGTGGGGGACGAGTGGCCCCTTGCCACCTTTGCAAGGAGCGGCATCGCGGCACTCTGCATCAACGCCGCACCCTTGTCGGATGATGCGATCGCTCGCTATCAGCAAGGGCTATCGGCGGTCGAGGGGGCGGTGACACTGCTGGCGAAGCAGGGGGCCATTGATTCGACCCGCGTCGGCATGGGCGGGTTGAGCTTTGGGTCCGAGGTCGCCGTATGGACCGCGATGCACTCCGATCTGCTTCGCGCCATATCGGTGAGCTCGCCAGTGGTCACCCCGATGGGTAGCCTGATGATGAGCCTGGGTGGGGAGGAGGAGCACTCGCGCATGCGTCGCTATTGGCAGCTCGGTACCCTTGAGGAAACACCGGATCACTGGCGGCAGCTCTCGCCGACTTACCATATCGAGCGGATGCGTGCTCCTGTCCTGATGCAGATGCCCGAACAGGAGTTCAGGTACGCACTGGACTTTATAGTGCCCCTCATTCGAAGGCACCGTGCCGATTTATACGTATTCCCCGATGAGCAGCATCAGAAGTCGCAACCTCGACACAAGCTGGCCGTTTATGATCGCAACTTGGATTGGTTCCGCTTCTGGCTACAGGGATACGAAGACCCGAGCCCGGATAAGGTCGGGCAATACCGCATTTGGCGAGAGATGAGAGACGCAGTGCCGGCCAGATCGGCACGGAGTGGCATTCATTCGGGTGGCTGAATTTGACCGGGAACATTTCTATTCGGCGGGCTTTGAAATTCTTCGTGCAAAAAAATATCTCTGGCATTTTGTTCGTTGCGGACGAACGGAACAGCGGTATCTACCGGCACAGCTTGCTGCTGGCCAGTGGCCGCCCTGCCATGCTGGACGACGACCGCGCAGCGACTGGGCTGATCGGTCAGTGCTGTGGTACGCGGCAGCCAAGTGTCCTGTGGGTCTTGGAAGCGGCTGTGAGGCATTACGCTGATGCGCACAACGGCAGGCTCCGGCCGACCCGTTTCACTGCCGGATTCCAAGGACCTCCCTCGGACCAGGTAGGGTATTCCGGCGCCAGTGCATTTCAACTCTATTGCCCCCTGATCAGTGCATCTTGCACGGCACTGGCCGCTGGGATATAGATCGTTGACGCACGGTATGGGGTGATGCCAGGCATGGCCCATGGCTTCGACAGTTTCCTGGAAATGCCACGAGACCTGCCGGTGACGGAGGATGAGCCGCATGAGCGGATGCGCAGCTTCGAGGTATTTTCGCGCGAGCATTATGGCGGCCTGTTGCACTTCCTGCGCCTGCGCGTTGCCAACGAGGAAGATGCCAAGGATGCCGCCCAGGAAAGCCTGATGCGTTTGATGCGCTATCGCGAGACCGAGCCCGACGCGTCGTGGAAGCCGTTGCTGTATCGCATCGCCATCAATGTGGCCAACGAACAGTTTCGCCGCGGTAGCGTTCGCCGGGTCAGCCGGCAGGTATCGTTGGACGATGTGGAGCTGGCCTCCGCGGAGCCGACACAGGAAGAACTGATCGAGCGCGAGCAGCAGCAGGCATGGTTGCGCGATGCGGTCATGTCGTTGCCCATACGCTGTCGACAGGTATACCTGCTCAGTCGTATGCAGGGTATGACCTATGCGCAGATCGCCAGCCACTGCGATATTTCCGTGAAAACCGTCGAAAAACACATGACCAAAGCGCTGGCGGCGCTATGCAGCAAGGTGGGGTCGGGGAACGCTGATGCATTGTAGAGATTGCGCACAGGCATTCGTGACGGGAGACCAGCCTGACGTACATGCTGCAGGCCGGTGCTGGATCCGCCATGGCAGCAGATGACCGAAATCCCATGACGACGACATTCACCCATGCCGAGATCCGCACCGCCGCGCAACAATGGTTCGCGCGATTGCTCGCGCCCGACTGCAATGAGCTGGAGCGTGCCGCGTTCAACCGCTGGCGCGCCGCCAGTCCCTTGCACGATGTAGCCTACCGTGAGGTCGCGGATGTCTGGGATCGCAGCGCTGATCTGCGTGAGGATCCTGTCATCGCCGCCGCACTGCAGGAGGCCATGCGCCCCGCCGTGCGGCTGGGTAGGCCTCGCCGCCGGCGCTGGTGGCCCGCCTTGGCGGCTGCGGCCTCGGTGGTGTTGGCGGCAACCGTATTGCTATGGGCACTCATGCCCAGGGACGTCGCGGGGATTCGCTATGCCACTGCGCTGGGAGAACAGCGCACCGTCGTCCTGGCGGATGGTTCCAGGGTGGTGCTGGATACGGACAGCGAACTGCTCGCACAGATCGACAAGCACACGCGCCAACTGACCCTCCAACATGGCCAGGCCGACTTCGAGGTACAACACGACACGACAAGGCCCTTCGTCGTGCATGTCGGCGATGGCTCGGTAACCGCGACCGGCACCCATTTCCAGGTTCGTGTCGGGGAGAGCGACAGCATCGTGACGCTCCTGCAGGGCCAGGTCGTGGTCGCAGCTGACGCACGAGGTCCTGGCCGCTCGGCCACGCTGCAACCGGGCGAGCGCATCGCCATCGAGCCGTCAGGCCGACTCGGTGCGCTGCAGGCAGTCTCCGAAAGTGAACTGGCCAGTGCGCGTGGCTGGACCGGGGGCAACCTGGTGGTGAAGGCGTGGCGACTGGATGCCGTGGTGGCTGAGATGAACCGCTACTCCAGCACCAAGCTGCGCCTGGGCGATTCCGCCTTGGCGAGCGTCCCCATCAGCGGCGTCTTCAAGGCCGGCGACCAGAAGTCCTTCGCCTTGGCGCTGGAATACGGTTGGTCGATAGATGCAAGCCAACGCGTGACTGCCGGCGAAATCGTGCTGACCCGCAAGTGATTCGGGAGCAGCGCGCGCTCATCCCGTGCAAGGATCGACGTATCGTGTGTCGCAAGAGGTAGGGTCTCCCCAACCCTGCTGCATTACAGGTTCACGACGGCCCGATGCCTGCTGCACGACAGCGGTTATTGGCGGCCGATGTTCCTGTCCAATGGGGGATTGCATGAAAGGTCATTCCAGCATCAAGCGTGCAGAGCGGGGAACTCCAACGCGACATCGCCTGCATGTGGGGTTGTTTGTGGCGTTGGCCGCGCTCGCCGTCGGCAATGCAGTCCATGCGCAGCAGCGCAACATGGCGTTGACACCGCAGGACTACAGCATCACCGCAGGCAGCCTGGGCGACGCGCTCAACCAGTTGGCGACGCAGAGCAAGCTGCAGATCGTCTATTCGCCGGAGCTGGTGGGCGGCAAGACGGCACCTACTATCAGTGGTCAGCAGACATGGCGTGAAGCGTTGCAGAAACTGCTGGCGGGCAGCGGACTGGAATGGGGTTTCGTCAACGACACCACGGTTGTGATCAGGCAGTCGGGCAACGCCGCAAAACCGGCCAAGACAAAACCTGCGGCGTCTGCGCACAAGCAGGCGGAGACGCCCGGGCAGAAATTTGAGCCGACCACGCTGCAAAGCGTCACCGTTACCGGCACGCGTATCCGTGGTGGCTATACCGCATCGCCCACGGTCACCATCGATGCGAAGCAGATTCAGGAGGAAGGGTTCACTGATCTTGGTGAGGTGATCCGCAGCGTGCCGCAGAACTTTTCTGGCGGGGAGAATCCGGGGGTTCCAGCCGGAAATTTGATTGGATCACTCATCAATCAGAATGTCATCGGCGGTTCGGCCCTCAATCTGCGTGGACTGGGTCCGGACGCCACGCTCACCTTGCTCAATGGTCGGCGTATGGCCTATGGCGGATTTTCACAGGCGGTCGACATCAATGCGATCCCAGTGGAGGCGGTGGATCGTGTCGACATCGTTCCGGATGGTGCCTCGGCAATCTATGGTTCCGACGCGGTGGGCGGTGTGGGCAACGTCATCCTCAAGCGTGACTTCGACGGGGTAACTGTCGGTACACGTTATGGCGGCGCTACCGATGGCGGGCTTGTCACCCGTAACTACAACGCCACGGCAGGCACCCGTTGGTCGACTGGCGGGCTGATCGCAACCTGGATGAAGACTTCCACCGATCCGATCTACGCGGCAGATCGGAGCTATACCGATTATCTGTCCGATCCCAGAACGATCTATCCGGGCAGCGACCTGCGTAGCGGCCTGCTCAGTGTCCACCAGTCGTTGGGTGATCATGTCGAACTGCACCTGGATGCGCTCAGGACCGAACGTGAGCAGGACAATTACTTTTACGTCCGCAGCACGCCGCCTTATTCCCACATTGCGACTGATACCACGACTACCTTGGTATCGCCGAGCGTCGAGTTCTTTATGCCGAACGACTGGACGCTTACTGTCGGCGGAACTTGGGGCAAGAGCAAAGCACACAGCGTTGAAACGAACGTGGATCTCGCGACAGGGCTAATCACGCTTGTGCCTGGTCAGGACTATTGCATGTGCAATGTGAGCCGTGGATACGAAGTCGGGGCCGAAGGTCCGCTATTCGCGTTACCCGGTGGCGATGCGAGGCTCGCGGTCGGCGCCGGCTACAGATACGACAAATACTGGCAACTCGACTACAGCACGAGGACCGACACGATTCAGGGCGACCAAAGCAGCCGCTTTGCCTATGCCGAGCTCAATCTGCCGCTGATCGGTTCGGATCAGAACATCACTGGCGTGCGGCGCCTGGCATTGACTGCCGCCGTACGTGGCGAGAACTACGATAGCTTCGGCAGGGTCACCACACCCAAGCTCGGCCTGATCTACGATCCTAGCGCCGACTTCACCACGAAGGCGTCTTGGGGCAGGTCCTTCAAGGCGCCTACGCTTTATCAGCGATATTCTGCCCAGAACGCCCCACTTCTGCCTGCGGCAGCGCTCGGCGGCACCGGTCAGGCCACTGACGCTACGGCGTTCTACCTCAGCGGTGGCGACCCCGATCTGAAACCCGAGCGGGCGCGGACTTGGAGCGCCTCGCTGGCGTTCCATCCCGAGATGTTGCCCAGCCTGGAGTCGGAACTGACTTGGTTCCACATCGACTACACCAATCGCGTGGTGCAGCCGATCAACACTTCTGGTTCGATCATTGGCAACCCCGCCAACGCTCAATTCATCGATTTTTCGCCGACAGCCGCAGAGCAGGCAAATATTCTCACGACTGCCAAGTTCTACAACTATACCGGCACGGCCTACGATCCCAGCAAGGTGTTTGCGATCGTCGACAACCGATACGCAAATGTCGCGTGGCAACAGATCAAGGGCCTCGACCTATCGGCTTCATACCGATTCGATCTCGGCGGCGATTGGCTGGCAATTCGCGGTTCGGTCAGTTGGCTGAATAGCACGCAGCAAAGCAGTGCAGCGCAGCGCATATTTGACTTGGCGGGCACTTTGTCCAACCCCGCCAAGGTCAACAGCCGGATAGGTGCGGTCTGGAACAGCGGCGGTTTCAGCGCGGCGGTCTTCGGCAACTATAAAAGCGGCGTGACCAACAACACGGTGGACGATAAGAAATCGGCCTCGTTCACCACCTTCGACGCCACATTACGCTATGCCATCGGCCCGCGCGGCGGCGCTTGGGCGGGCTTGGAGTTCGCGTTGTCGGCGGAGAACTTGTTCAATCGGGCCCCGCCCTTCACTACTCCAACGTCAAGCATTTACTCGCTACCCTACGACCCGACCAATTACTCGGCAATCGGCCGCTATCTAAGTCTCTCGGTGTCGAAGCACTTCTTCTAATACCGGTCGTCATCAGGAACAGCTTTCTCAGCAGTTCCTGTCCCTGCCGCTCTTGCGTCGAAGCGACTATCCCGCCCCGTCTATTGGGGCGCGCGGAATTTATTCCTGCTCAGGTCATCCTCATGATCGTTAAAAACCTTGTGAAAAAGACCCTGATATGGGGAGGGCTACTGATGGTGTTCATCAGCCATTCTCATGCGGAAACAATTTCTCCCCGCCGGCTTCTGGAAGTCGCTGACCTTAGTGGCCCTGTAATTTCGCCGAATGGGAGCAGCGTCGCATTCAGGCTTGAACAAGCCTCCATTGTGCGCAACACCTACGATAACTTTTGGTACGTACAAGCCATGGATGGCAAATCACCGCCCCGCCGGGTCGCGGACGGCGGTGTTCTGTTACACACTACCTCAGGAGTTTCGGTGCCGGGCCATGCCGAATGGTCGCCCGGCGGACGCTGGATTTATTACCGCGCCTTGGTGGATGGCCAGATTGCCGTCTGGCGCGCAGCCGTGGATGGCTCTGGCGCGGAACCCGTGACAAGCGATCCGGCGGATGTTCGCGACTTTGCGTTGAGTACTGATGGCAAGACCCTGAAATACATTGTAGGCGCCACACGCGATGCGGTTATCGCGGCGGAGCAGGCCGAATACGATAACGGCATACATGTCGATGACACCGTGCCCGTCGGCCAGGGCGGCCTCTTCCGCTCCGGTAATATTGATGGTCGGTTGGAAACGCAGCGCTTTCTCTCGGGTGCTGAAGGTTGGGGGCGCACTCCGCTGCTGGCAGGAATCCCGGATCAATGGAAAGCCGTCGATCTGGAGACCAGGAAGACGCGAGATCTGTCTTCCTCCGAGCGCCCACCAAAGCCACCAACGGCATCGGAGCTGCCCGGCGCGTTGCCGACGCCTGAGGAGCTGGCGGTTGATCCGGATACAGGCCGGATTGCGTTGCTGACGCGGATCGGTAATAGGGGAGGACTCAGAAGAAAGCCCGATGTGCAACTCGCCATGCTGCCCAAAATAGGTTCGTCCCGAACCATCAAGTGTCAGACCGAGTTGTGCACAGGAAAGGCGATCAACGCCATCCAGTGGCGACCGCACAGTGATGAGGTGCTGTTCACCGTGACTGACCCGCATGAGGGACAGGCACAATCGATTTACCGATGGAACGTTCGAACTGGCGCGGTGCATCTTGTGACGCAATCGACAGGCTTGCTCAGCGGCAGTCGCTATCAATCCGGTGACTGCGGTGTATCTTCTGAAGCCTTGGTATGTGTGGCCGCCGAAGCGAACCGGCCGCCTCGTCTGGAACGGATCGATCTGATGACAGGGGGACGGCAGGTGCTGTTCGACCCGAACGTGGCCCTGGCATTGGATATGGCGAAGACGGCACCGTCTCGTTTGCTTCGCTGGACGGATGCGAAAGGTCAGGAATTTACCGGCCAGTTCTTTCCGGCGCGGGGGACGGACCATGGCCCCTCTCCGTTGTTTGTGACTTACTACGATTGCACGGGCTTCCTGCGCGGCGGGTTGGGCGATGAGTGGCCCCTGGCCTCGTTGGCCGGGGAGGGAATTTCAGCCCTGTGCATTAACATGGCCCCTTATCGTCTTGATGCGATCGAGCGGTACGGACAGGGCCTTTCGGCCGTCAGGAGCGTCATCGACCTCTTGGCATCGAAGGGGGAGATCGACCGGACCAAGGTCGGCATGGGGGGCCTTAGCCTGGGCACCGAAGTCACCCTGTGGACCGTGATGAAATCCGATCTGCTCACCGCCGCGTCGGTCACTTCGGTCGGAATGTCCCGTAACTATTATTTGTTCTCAAGCATGAGAGGCAAGGCCTTCGCCAAGGAGTTGCAAGAGTTTTGGCAGCTAGGCGCACCAGGTGAAACACCCAATCGCTGGCGGATTCTTTCTCCTGCCGCCAACCTGGACACGATCAAGGCACCGATCCTGATGCAGATGCCGGAACAGGAATATGTGGTAGCGCTTGACTACGCGATTCCGCTGATGCACGACCATCGTGCCGATCTGTATGTCTTCCCCAACGAGCCGCACCTGAAGTTTCAGCCCAAGCACAAGCTGGCCGCCTATGAGCGAAATCTCGACTGGTTCCGCTTCTGGCTGCAAGGGTATGAAGACCCGAATCCCGTCAAGAAGCAGCAATACACGCATTGGCGAGAGATGAGAGGCGCGGTGGCGGCGAAATCGGTGCCGGGTAGCGCTCGTTCTGGCGGCTGAATTCGATCAGAGGCGCCTGGATCAAGTGCGGGCTTTGCAAAGTATTGGTGCTTGGCCTTTGTCCGTGTGGGCTCCTGAACCGTTCGACTCCGGCGAGTCGGGGGCGCATTCCGCCTGATGCGTCAGCGCCAGATACTCCTCGCTCTGCATTTCGATCAGGTGCGATTCGGTGCGGACGTTGATCAGATGAGATGTCGCTCACTCATTGGAAGCATGCCGCTGAACCGCTTTTCCGGAGAACAATGTCAGGCTCCCCGCGTTGCCGTGCCTGATGGATATGCCGTAGGAACTGCGCAACGCGTCGATGAAGGCATGGCTGTCGTCGTCGCGGAACACCCCGCTGACGCGCAGTTGCCCGACTGCGGCATCACCGATAACGATTTTGGAGGTGGTGTACCGGTTGAACTGGGTCAGGGCCGCCGACAGCGGTGTGTCGTTGAACACCAGTTTGCCGGAAAGCCACGCGACGGCTGTTCCGGTGTTGGCGGATTCGATGACGGGCGTGACGTACGTCTTGCCCATCAGCAGCCGCTGCCCGGCCGTCATGGTCGTTGGGCGTTCACGGGGATCTTGTGAGCCGCCTTCGGGAGTGACCTCGACACGGCCCTCGATCAGGGTGACCTCGACCACGTCGTCGTGCTCGTAGACATCGAACCGGGTGCCGACCGCCCGCACCACGCCGCCTTGTGCCGTCACCAGGAATGGTCGCCCGGCATCCTTGGCTACATGGAAGAAGGCGCGCCCCTTTTCCAGTACCAGCCGTCTCGATTTTGCCGAGAACGATGCCGATAGCCGCGTATCGGTGTCCATCGTGACGCGCGAGCCGTCTTCGAGCACCAGCGTGCGCTGTTCGCCGATGCCGGTGGCGTAGGTGCGCACGCCGGCCTGTGGCGCGCGCCACGTGAACCAGCCGCCGGCAAGTACCACGATCAGCAATGCCGCGGCGGCAAGCCACGCCGGCGCCTGCCGTCGGCGTGGCTTTTGCGTCCCGGCGGAGCGCCTCTGCAACAGCTCGCTTTCGCGCAACGCCTTGCCTACCTCGGGCCGATCGGCATGTGCGCCAAGCTTGGACCACAGGGCTTCCAGCCGCTCATAGACCACACGATGACGACTGTTGTCCGCCAGCCAGTGCTGAAACTCCTCACGTTCTCGCTCACTGACGTCATCCGCGCGCAGTCGCGCGAACCAGGCGGCGGCTTCGTGCCGCGCCGGGTCGCCCACGCTCGCGATGTGCAGTTCGTCCGTCTTCATGTCCTATCCAGTCGCGCGTCAAAATGCAGCAGCGCTTTCATCATGTGTTTTTCCACCGCGCTCACGCTCACGCCCAGGTGCTGCGCGACGGCGCTGTAGCTCATGCCTTCGTAACGTTGCAGCAGGAACACCGCCCGGCACTTCGGCGGCAACTCTTCCAGTGCCTGCAGAAACGCGCGGAGTTGCTCCTGCTCTTCGTAGACGCGCTCTTCGGAAAGGGCCTCACCCAGTTGCTCGTTCGTGCATTCGTCGATGGGGAAGTGCGATTGCACGTGATGCGTCTTGTTGCGGCGGAAACGATCCCTCAACAGGTTGGCGGCAATGCGGAACAGGAATGCCTCGAAGTTGGCGATCGGCTGCGTGGATTTCTGTTGCGCGAAGCGCACAAACACTTCCTGAGCCAGATCCTCCGCATCCTCCCTGCTGCCTAGGTGCAGCAGGAAATAGCGCACCAGCGAGCTTCGATAGCGCCATGCCAGCAGGTCGATGCCTTGCCCGGTACCGGCATCCCCCTCACCAGGCGCGATGTGATTCGTCGTAATGTCCGGCATGGCGGCGCTGGGATGCGGTAATAGGGGGCGACGCTACGCGTGGTCCGGCGGTGTCGCAAGTGGCGACGAAGCGACCCGATTGCAGGTGAGGTAAACGCGTTGGGCTGCGTCTACTAAACCATGCCGCGGCTTTGCAGAAGTGTTGTGCGTGTTGCCGTCGAATCGGCACACGGAAAGAAATCCCGCCAAGTACACGGAGTCCGCAGAGCGAAGGAACATCCATACATGGTCAGAGCATTCCAGATTGAGGCAAGCAGGGTGAGGTAAGTGAGTACAACTGCGTCTACCCGATAACGAGGCATGCCAGGAACATCCTGGATGCCGCGAATGAACCGGTGTGTGGGGATGCACCGGTACTAACAAGCCAGCATCATTTCGGGGGAGGACACATGTTCAACGAGTCGAAGTCATTTGGGAGGCAGGGTGCGCGCAAGCGAGGTTCCGCGGCGGCGAGAGGAGTGGAAGGTTTGCGGCGCCTGCCGGCGCTCGGGCTGCTGTCGTTGGCGATCGCCTTGGCACAGGCCGCGCCGGTGCGTGCGCAGAACGTTGGCGATTCGCGCGATTATGCGATTTCCAGCCAGCCACTGAGCACGGCACTCAATCAACTGGCGCTGGCCGCTGACCGCCAGATCATGGTGCCCCCGGAACTGGTGCGCGGACGCACGGCACCGGCGCTTGCCGGACACTACTCGCTCGATGCGGCGCTGCGGCATCTGCTCGCCGGCAGCGGACTTACTTATGAGGTAACGGGTACCGGTACCGTGGTCGTCAAGCAAACGCCGCCGAATCCTCCGCCTCGCTCGACGAAGCCTGCTCCGGTAGCGGGCCAGAAAGCCGACCAGAAGCCTGAGCCGACCACGCTGCAAGGCGTCACCGTTACCGGTACCCGCATTCGTGGCGGCACCACGCCGTCGCCGGTGATCACGATCGGTGCCGAGAACATTCGGGAGGAAGGATTCACCGACCTTGGCGAGGTGATCCGCAGCATCCCGCAGAACTTTTCGGGAGGGCAGAATCCCGGGGCCGGCAGCGGAAACATTGCCGGAGCGGGAGACGTCAACCAGAATCTCACCGGTGGTTCGGGACTCAACCTCCGCGGTCTGGGGCCGGATGCCACCTTGACGCTGCTCAATGGCCGGCGCATGACCTACGGCGGCTACGTGCAGGCGGTCGATATCAGTGCAATTCCGATCGAGGCGGTGGAGCGCGTCGAGATCGTCACTGATGGCGCGTCGGCAATCTACGGTTCCGACGCGGTGGGCGGCGTGGCGAACGTAATCCTCAAGCGCGACTTCGACGGAGTGTCCGTCGGGATGCTCAATGGAAGCGCGGCCCATGGCGGTCTGGCGACGCGCGAGTACACCGCGACGGCAGGCACCACATGGTCGAATGGCGGGCTGATTGCCACCTACAAGTACTCCGACGCCGACCCTATCTATGCATCCGAGCGCCGTTACACCGATCACATTCCCGAGCCGGCGACGCTCTATCCAGGCAGCGATCTGCATAGCGGGTTGCTTAGTGCCCACCAGGCCCTGGGCGAGAACGTCGAGCTGCGACTGGATGCACTCAGGACCGAGCGCGGGATGCTGCAGTATTACAACTGGAGCGGGCGCAACCACCATATCGCGAACAAAACCACGACATCGCTCATTTCGCCAGGCATCGAGTTTTCGCTGCCGCAAGACTGGACCTTGTCCGTCGGCGGAACCTGGGGAAAGGACGAGGCGGAACTGAATCATACGCAGAGGGTCATCGCGACCGGCGTATCCACGCTCGTGGAAAGCATCTGTGCCTGCAACGAAAGCCGGAGTTATGAAGTGGGTGCCGAAGGCCCGCTCTTCGCCCTGCAGGGCGGTGATGCACGGCTTGCAGTTGGCACCGGTTACAGGAAGAACGATTTTCTTATGGAAGGCTCCATCCCCGGGGCCGATCCTTATGGTCTGAAGCGAAACGGCGAAAGCGCGAAGTTTGCCTACGCCGAGATCAATTTGCCGCTGATCGGGCCGGAGCAGGGCGTGACCGGCGTGCATCGCCTGCTGCTGACCGGGGCCATGCGTGGCGAGGACTACGATAGTTTCGGAAACACCACGACCCCCAAGCTCGGCCTGATCTACGGCCCCAGCGCCGACTTCACCTTGAAGGCGTCGTGGGGCAAGTCCTTCAAGGCGCCTACGCTCTTGCAGCGGTACTACAAGGTGAACGCGTATCTCTATTCCCCGCAGATCCTTGGGGGAAGCGGTTACCCGGCCGATGCCACCACGTTGCTCCTCTATGGAGGTAATCCCGATCTGAAGCCGGAACGCGCCAGGACGTGGACCACTTCGCTGGCATTCCATCCCGAGAGGCTTCCCGGATTGCAAGCCGAGCTGACCTGGTTCGACATCGACTACACGGATCGCGTGGTGCAGCCGATCACGAATTCTTCGCAGACGTTCAGCAACCCGGACTACGCAGCATTCATCGACTTCTCCCCGACGGCCGGGGAGCAGGCGAAAGCCATCGCGGCCGCCAGCAGCTTCGCCAACTATGCGGGCGTGGCCTACGATCCAGAGAAGGTGGTCGCGATCGTCAAGATGCAATTCACCAACGTGGCCCGGCAGCGGATCAAGGGCTTCGACCTGACGGGATCGTATGGGTTCGATGCCGGTCCGGGACGATTGACGCTGCGTGGCTCGGCGACCTGGCTAGACAGCACGCAACAGGTCATCCCGACACAGGATCCTGCAGATTTGTCGGGGACACTGTTCAATCCGCCGAAAGTCAGTAGCCGTATCGGCGCGGTCTGGAACCGGGGGGGCTTCATCGCTTCGACTTTCGTCAACTACAAGGGCGGCGTGACCAACAGGACCGACGGGGTGAAATCCGCTTCTTTCACGACCTTGGATGCCACCCTGCGTTACGACACTGGCGAGCGTAGCGATGCCTGGTCGAACCTGGACCTGGCGCTGTCGCTCGACAACCTGCTCGACCGGGAGCCGCCGTTGTACACGCAGGCCTCTGCCGACGCTGCTGCCAACGTGCCCCCCTACGATCAAACGAACTACTCGGCGATCGGCCGCTATCTGAACCTTTCGATATCGAAGCGCTGGTAAGCCGGTTCCACGATTAGAACTTGTCTGCCCCTGGCGCGAAGCAACAGGTGCCACGGGTCCGTCGAGCATGCCGCGAGTCGGCATGATCCGAGGAGAAACCAATGCATTCGTTCGTCAAGACTTTACTGGCGGCAGGAGCGGTATTGCTTGCCTTTTCCGTTCCCGCGCACGCCGAAACGATCTCACCCAAGCGTCTGTTGGAAGTTGTCGATATCGGCAATCCAGTCATATCGCCGGATGGGAGCAAGGTTGCGTACCGTACCGAGCAAGCCTCGGTGGAGAGGAATACCTACGATACGATTTGGTACGTGCAGGAACTAGGCGGCGATTCGCCGCCACACCGGGTGGCGGACGGAGGCTTGACGTTGAGGGATTCCGCGGGGCAAGCCATGCCCGCTCCCGCCACTTGGTCGCCGGACGGGCGGTGGATCTACTACAGGGCGCTGGTCGACGGGAAGATCGACGTCTGGCGTGCAGCCGTCGATGGCTCCGGCTCGGAGCCCATGACGCTCGACGCTGCCAATGTCCGCGATTTCGCACTGGATGCCGATGGCCGGGTGTTGAAGTACAGCGTCGGTGCCACCCGCGAGGAAGTGATCGAGGCTGAGCAGGCCGAATATGATCGGGGGATCCGTATCGATAGCACTGTCCCGCTCGGGCAGAACCTGTTCCGTTCCGGCAACCTCGAAGGCCGCCTGGCGACGCAACGCTATGGGAAGGTGTGGTTTGACCATGCGCCGCTGCTTGCCGACAGGCCGGATCGATGGACGGCGATCGACCTTGCAACGCGGAAGCGGCGGGATCTTGCGGATTCCGAGATACCGTCTCCCCGGCTGGAGCCTTCGAAACTGAATCCGGATGCCTTCAAGCTCGCGTCCGATCCGCAGAGCGGCCGTGTCGCGCTGCTGGTGCGTACCGGCCATGGCTACGGACTGCTGTACAAGCCCTACGTCGAACTGGTCGTGCTTTCCGGACCGAAGGACAAGCGCCCAGTGCGCTGCGTGTCGGAACTGTGCACGAAGAAGGAGATCACCGGCATCCAGTGGCGCCCCGGTGGCGACGAGGTGCTGTTCACCGTGACCGATCCCCACGAGGGGACGGGGCAATCGATCTTCCGCTGGAACGTGGGCAGCGGCCAAGTCCGGCTGGTCGTGCAGGCGCGTGGCCTGGTCAGCGGAGGACGGGATCGATCGAGTGATTGTGGCGTGTCTGCCGAAGCACTCGCCTGCGTGGTCGCCGAGGCGGATCGCCCGCCGCGCCTGGAACGGATCGACCTGGAAAGTGGACATCGGCAGGTGCTGTTCGATCCGAATCCGGCCTTGGCGCGGGACATGGCGGCATCGGCGCCATCGCAATTGCTGCGCTGGACGGACGCGAGCGGCGAGGAATTCACAGGCTGGTTCTTCCCGGCCAGGAAAAAAGGCGATTCGCCCTCCCCCCTGTTCGTGACCTACTACAGCTGCACCGGATTCCTGCGCGGCGGTGTGGGCGACGAGTGGCCGCTGGCCTCGCTGGCCGAGAGTGGAATTTCCGCGCTTTGCATCAACTCGGCGCCATATCACATCGATGCGGCCGTGCGTTATGGCCTGGGCCTGTCGGCGGTCGAGAGCGTGGTCGCGAAGCTGGCTTCGAACGGCGAGATCGACCGCACCCGGGTCGGCATGGGCGGTCTCAGTTTCGGTAGCGAGGTGACCCTGTGGACGCTGATGAAATCCGATCTGCTGGCCGCAGCATCGGTGACATCCCCCGTGACGTCGCTCAACTACTACCTCCTGGGCAGCATGAAGGGGGAGCAATTCTTCAGCGGGCTCAAGAAGCTCTGGCAACTCGGTGCGCCGGACAAGACGCTCGCGCGCTGGAAAATGCTTTCGCCGACGCTCAACCTGGACAAGATCAAGGCGCCGATCCTGATGCAGATGCCGGAGCAGGAGTACATCCATGCCTTGGATTACGCGATCCCGCTTATACGCGAACATCGCGCTGATCTATACGTCTTCCCCAACGAGCCGCATCAGAAGTTCCAACCCAAGCACAAGCTGGCTGCCTATGAGCGCAATCTCGACTGGTTCCGCTTCTGGCTGCAAGGGCATGAAGACCCGAATCCCGCAAAGGCGGAGCAATACAAGCACTGGGAAGCCATGTGCGACGCACAGAAGACGAATCGTCCCGATTCCCCAGCTTCTTGCGTCGGCACGAAGTCGAAGCGTCAGCCGCTTTGAGATGAATTTCCCCGCAGCGGGGAACTGCACCACGACTCCGCGACGAGCCAGCGGCGAAAAAACAGGTACCCGATATTCCGCGGCACCCCTCTTATAGTGTAGGCAGCCGCTGTACGGCTGCCGACCCGCGAGGGGACGTGAAGCCCGACAAACGTACATTCTGGGCGCGGATGTTCACCACGCATCAAGCCGCGCTCAACGGTTTCTTCCGGCGCCGGGTGGCGCATCCCTGGGATGCGCAGGATCTGGCCCAGGAGGTCTATGTGCGCCTGTTGCGCATCGATGGCGGCGACGACAACCCCATCGCCAACCCCGAAGCCTACCTGTTCACCGTCGCGTCCAACCTCGTCAAGGAACATGCCGTGCTGCAAAAGCGCCGCGGCCTCGGCGTGGACATCGCGCAGGTGTTGCCGGAGCTGGAAGCCCCGCAAGGTTCGGCCGAGGACGAGGCCGAGCGCGACTTCCGCCAGCAGCGGGTGGCCGCCATGCTCGACCGTTTGCCGCCGCGCTGCAAGGCGGTGCTGCTGATGCAGCACCGCGACGGCATGAGCTACGAGGAGATCGCCGTGCAACTGGGAGTGTCCACGCACATGGTCAAGAAATACGTCGTCAAGGCGCTGGCGCTGTGCCGCCGCGGCCTGGCCCGGTACGAGTAGCCGCCATGCGCACACCAGACGAACAATTGCACGCTCTCATCGCCGAACAGGCGGCCGAATGGTACGTGGCGCATCGCGATGGCGAGCTTGCTCCATCGCAGCAACAGGTCTTCATGTGCTGGCTGCGCGCCTCGCCCGTGCACGTGGCCGAATATCTGTCCATCGCCGGTATGGCGCGGGATATCGGCGGTGCAGCACGGCAAAACACCACGCCGCTGCAGCCCTTGCTGCGCGAGGCCGACATGGCGGAGCGCGTGGTTTCGTTCGATGGCACCGCGTACACGCCCGCGCCCGACGCACGTGCAACGGGCAAATACCGGAGGAGGGCTGGCCGCGATCATCGCGCATCCCACGCGCCGCGCCGCCCCTTCGCGCGCTGGGGAGTCGGCATCGCGATGTCGGCGCTGGCGGCAGTTGCCCTGTTCGCGGGTCTTCAATGGTTCGTGTACAAGCCGCAGCTGCAGAGTTATGCCACTCGCCATGGCGAGCAGCGCAGCCTGCAACTGCCCGACAACACGGTCGTGCGGCTCAACTCCGACTCCACCATCGCGGTCCATTTCGACCGGCGCCAACGGCGCGTCGAAGTTACCCGCGGCCAGGCCTACTTCGAGGTAGCGAAAGATCCGGCACGCCCCTTTGGTGTGCAGGTCGATGGCCTGCTCATCAAGGACATCGGCACGACGTTCGACATCTACCGGCAGAGAGCCGACACCACCGTCACCGTGGCGGAAGGCCAGGTGCAGGTATGGCGCGCGGTGCCTGCGCCATCCACTGGCTGGTTCGGCCTGGATCGCTACCACTCAGCGCTGCAGGGTCGTCCCATTGTCGATCTCACGGCCGGTCACCAGGCACGTATCGCTGCCTCTGGCCAAGTGGAATCGCAAGGCCCGATCGACGTGCAGCGGGCCACCGCCTGGACCCAGGGCAATATCGCCTTCGAGAATCAGGCCATCGCCGCCGTGGCGGCGGAGTTCAACCGCTACAACAACCTGCAGATCAGCGTGAGCGATCCGCGCATCGCCATGCTGCCCATCAGCGGTACGTTCGATGCGCACGACGTGTCCACCTTCGCTGCCTTCCTCGACAGCCTGCCGGACGTGCATGTGGAAACTCATGGCCAGCAATTGGTTGTCGTCGCCAGCCGGGGTTCGCAGCGGCGCCATAAATGATCCGCGATCCATACGAATAGACGGCCAATCGAAAAAGCGGTACCCGGTTTTTCGCTCCAACCCTCGTAACTAGAGAGCGCATCACGGCAGGCCGGTCGGGGGACTGGCGGTGATGTGCCGTATCACCAACTCCAGCGGGGGAATCGATTCATGCGTATGCGCGTCCTGACCATGTGCTGCCTGGCGTCACTGTTCGGTGCTGGCATTGCCGCCCCGGTAATGGCGGCACCATTCCTGCAGTCGGTATCCGACTCGGCCATCCCGGCCATGCCCTTGAACCAGGCACTCAACGCCTTCGCGCAACGCGAGCACCTGCAGCTGGTCTATGTCTCGAAGATCGCCGACGGCGTGCGCACCAAGGGCGCGCCGGCCGGCCTGTCGCCAGAGGCGACGTTGCAGAAGCTGCTGGAGGGCACCGGCCTGGAATATCGGTTTCTCAATGCGAAGACGGTTACGATTTATGCGGCGTCTGAGCCACCGAGTTCCGGGAACAAATCGGCGAGGAAGCCGACAGGTAGCGCCGAGGGTGCCAAAGCCGAACCAACGACCTTGGATACAGTATTGGTTACCGGCACACGCATCCGCGGTGGCACCACGCCTTCGCCGGTCATCACGATCGGCAGCGAGCGGATCCAGCAGGAAGGTTTTACGGATCTCGGCGAAGTGGCCCGCAGCGTGCCGCAGAACTTCTCCGGGGGACAGAACCCGGGAGTCGCGAAAGGCGCAGGGGGAGGCGGGCCTAGCAATCAAAACATCACCGGCGGCTCGGGCATGAATCTACGTGGGCTGGGGCCGGATGCGACCTTGACCCTACTCAATGGCCGTCGCATGTCCTATGGCGGGTTTTCCCAGACGGTGGACATCAGCGCGATTCCTGTGGAGGCGGTGGAGCGCCTCGAGATTGTCCCGGATGGCGCTTCGGCCATCTATGGCTCGGATGCGGTGGGCGGCGTGGCCAATGTGATCCTCAAGCGCGACTTCGATGGTGTGACAGCCGGCACGCGTTATGGCGGTGCCACCGACGGCGGACTGATCACGCGCGAGTACAACGCCACCGCTGGCACCACCTGGGCCACGGGTGGCTTGATCGTGGCAGGAGAGAAAACCTCCAACGATCCGATCTACTCCGACCAGCGTGACTACACCCAATCGATGTACCGGCCTTCGACGCTGTGGCAGGGCAACGATCTGCGCAGCGGTTTGTTCAGCCTGCACCAGTCGCTGGGAGAGGCCGTGGAACTGCATCTGGATGCGCTCAGGAACGAGCGGGACATCACGACATCGTCGGCATACCCCAGCGTTTACTATCCCTACAACGTAGAGACGAAGACCACCCTGCTGGCGCCCAGTCTCGAAATATGGCTGCCGGGCGACTGGACGCTCACGCTCAGCGGGGCTCGGGGAAAAGAGAAGAATTCAATTTCTCAACCGACGGTAAGCAGAACAGACGGGGCGGTCACTGCTGGCGGCGTCGCGTACGGGAACAAAAGCCTGACTTATGAGATCGGTGCGGAAGGGCCGTTGTTCACACTGCCCGGGGGTGAAGCGAGGCTGGCCACGGGTGCAGGCTACCGGTACAACGACTTTCTGTACTCGATCACCAGCCGCGGCACGGTCGGCGCCAGTGGAGACCAGAGTAGCCGCTTTGCCTATGCCGAATTGAGCCTGCCGTTGATCGGGCCGGAGCAGGGCATCGGCGGGATTGAGCGACTTGCGCTGACAGGCGCGGTTCGCACCGAAGATGGCGATTACGGAAGAGTAACCACGCCCAAGTTTGGTGTGATCTATTCGCCCAGTGCCGATTTCTCGTTGAAAGCCTCATGGGGCAAGTCGTTCAAGGAGCCCACACTTGATCAACGCTCTCTCGCCCAGGTCGCCATCTACTACCCGGCGGCGACATTTGGCGCCGGTTACCCCCCGAATGCCGCGGTGTTGTGGCTGTCGGGTGGCAACGCGGACCTGCACCCCGAGCGGGCCCGGACACGGAGTGCCTCGCTGGTATTTCACCCGGAGACCCTAACCGGCCTTGAGGCGGAGCTGACTTGGTTCGATGTCGACTACACCGACCGTGTTCTGCAACCGCTCACTGATTTCAACGTGTTAGGCAATCCGGTCTACGCGGATTTTGTCGATTACGATCCAACCGAGGCAGCGCAGGCGACGGCGCTTGCAAACGTAAACATCAGCAACTTCTTCAACTTTGTTGGTGCACCTTACGACGCCAGCAAGGTCCTGGCGATCCTCGATGGCCGGTATGTCAATGCAGCCCGGCAGCGGATCAAAGGGATCGACCTGTCAGGGTCGTACCAATTCGACCTGAGCTCAGGGCGGTTGATGGTCCGGGGCTCGACCAGTTGGTTGGACAGTACACAATCTCTGACGGCGGCGCAGAGCCCTTACGACTTGGCTGGCACATTGGCCCATCCGGCCAGGATCAAAAGCCGCATCGGGGCGATGTGGCAGCAGGGCGGATTCACCGCTTCGCTATTTGGAAACTACACGAGCGGGGTGACCAATACCGCGGATGGTAGGAAGGGCGCCTCGTTTACCACCTTCGACGCCACGCTGCGCTACGACACTGGCACGCGCGAGGACGTATGGTCGAATCTGGCGTTGGAGTTGTCGGCCCAGAACCTGCTCAATCGTGCACCGCCATTGTACGCCGCCACCTCGGTGAACTACGCC
This sequence comes from Rhodanobacter sp. B05, assembly GCF_002001085.1. Taxonomy (GTDB): domain Bacteria; phylum Pseudomonadota; class Gammaproteobacteria; order Xanthomonadales; family Rhodanobacteraceae; genus Rhodanobacter. The sequence continues at coordinate 154,902 of NZ_MUNU01000012.1, read as the reverse complement.
AACGGCTACGCGCCCTACGATTCGACCAACTATTCGGCGGTGGGGCGCTTCCTGAGCCTGTCGTTGTCCAAGCATTGGTGACGGCAATGAGGATCAGGATCTTGCCAATTCTCGTGCTCATGAGCGGGCTCTCGTATGTCGCCCATGCGCAGACGGTTGAACCTCGCGATCTGCTGGAGGTGGCCGACTTCAGTAATCCTGTCGTATCTCCGGATGGAAAGCAGGTGGCCTTCCGGGTCGAGCAGGCTTCGGTCGAACGCAATACCTACGATGCATTCTGGTATGTGCAGGATGTCGACGGGGCTTCGCTTCCTCACCTAATCGCGGACGGCGGCGTGGTCCTGCGTGACTCTGCAGGAATTCCTCTGCCAGCTACTGTCGTGTGGTCTCCGGATGAGCGCTGGATCTATTACCGTGCCATGGTCGACGGAAAGATCGATGTGTGGCGTGCGGCGGCGAACGGTTCGGGCGCGGAACCCATGACGCATGACGCGGCGAACGTGCGCGATTTCGCCTTGGGCAAGGGCGGACGTGTCCTCAGGTACAGCGTCGGCGCGACCCGCGAGGAGGTCCGGTCGGCGGAGCGGGCCGAGTACGACCAGGGCATTCACATCGACGCCTCCGTACCGATAGGGCAGCCGCTATTTCGCTCCGGTTTCGTAGGGGGACGCATGGCGACCCAGCGTTACGGCAAAGTTTGGTTCGACCGTGTTCCATTGCCGGCCGATGTTCCCGACCACTGGAAAGCAGTGGATCTGCAGAAGCAGGTAACGCGGGACCTGGACGCCGCCGAAGCCAGTGGTGTGGGTGATGAATCCAATGCAGACAGGCGATACCCCGAGGCCTGGCTCCTGTCGCGTTCACCGGGAGATGACCGTGTAGCCATCTTGACCCGAATTGGCAAAAGGAACGGCCTGCGTGACAAACCGGATGTCAAGTTGTCTGCGACATTGCCCGAAAAGGGATCGCAACAGATCGTATGCAAGGCCGCGGCATGCACGGGAAAGGCAATCACGTCGATCCAATGGCGCCCCCACAGCGATGAGGTGCTGTTTACCGTAACGGATCCGTCGGCAGGATTGGCGCAATCCATCTATCGCTGGAATGTCAGGGCCGGAGCCGTGCTTCCGGTGGCGCATTCGTCGGGCCTGCTCAATGGTGGACGGGATCCGTCCAGTAAATGCGGGGCTTCCCATACCGCGATGGTATGTGTGAGCGCGACGGCCAGTCAGCCGCCGCGCTTGGAGCGGATCGACCTGAAGACGGGAACCCGCCGGGTGCTGTTTGAACCCAATGCGGCGCTCGCGCAGGCGATGGCGAAATACAGTTCGGTAAGGTTGTTGCATTGGAAGGATGCGAAAGGCCAGCTGTTCACGGGGCAGTTTTATCCAGCGAAGATAAGTTCTGGAGCCAAGCCTCCGTTGTTCGTGAACTACTATCGATGCGCGGGATTCGTGCGTGGCGGCGTGGGCGATGAATGGCCCTTCGCAAGCTTGGCAGCGCACGGAATATCGGCACTCTGCATCAATGCCGCCCCTTATCTTCTCGATCCTGTCGATCGCTACAACGAAGGACTCGCGGCCGCCGAGCGCGCGGTCGCGCTGTTGTCGGCAAATGGCGAGATCGATTGCGCCAAAGTGGGGATGGGTGGATTGAGCTTCGGAAGTGAGGTCACGATGTGGGTCGCAATGAAGTCGCGGCTTCTGGCGGCTGCCTCAGTCAGTTCCGTGTCGATGTCGCCCAATTACTATCTGTTTGGATCCCTGAAAGGGGACCGGTTTACAAGCGGATTGAAAGAGTTCTGGGGGCTTGGCTCGCCTGAAAAAACGCCAGCGCAATGGCATGTGCTGTCTCCGGTGTACAACCTGGACAGAATATCTGCGCCGGTCCTCTTTCAGATGCCAGAGCAGGAGTATATGCAGGCGACCGACTACGTCATACCCATGATCAGGAAGAACATGGCGGACCTTTACGTATTCCCCAACGAGCCGCATCAGCAGTTCCAGCCAAAGCACAAGCTTGCGGTGTACGAAAGAAATCTGGACTGGTTCCGCTTCTGGCTGCAGGGGTACGAAGACCCGAATCCCATCAAGAAGCAGCAATATGCGCATTGGCGAGAGATGAGAGAGGCAGTGTCGACCGGACCAGTACGGAGTGGCACACATTCGGGCGGCTGAATTTGGTCAAAGGCGCATACATCGGGATGGGCTTTGAAGTGCTACGTGCCCAGAACATGTCTTACAAAGGAGCTTGGTCATAGGGGAAAACGGAGACTTGACCGTTGCATTTCCGGACCTGCTACATAGCAACCATGCTGACCCTACGTCATGGCCCTGCGCAGGCTGATCGGATGACTTCGGATGCCACATCGGCAGCCGACGACGCGCCGTTCGCCGGATTGCTGGAGGATCTGATCCCGGGCCTGCGGCGCCACTTGCAGCGCCAGCTGGGCAGCGCCGACGCTGCGGACGATGCCGTGCAGGAAACCTGCCTGCGCATGCTGCGCTATCGCGGTATTGGCGATGCCGGCGAGGTGCGGGCTCTACTTTTTCACGTTGCTGCCAGCGTGGTCGCGGATCGCTGGCGACGTGCCAAGGTGCAGCGTACCGAGGATCATTGTCCGTTGGACGGTCATGAGCTCGTCTCGGGCGAGCCTCAGCCGGATCGCCTGCTGGCGGGGCGGCAGGATCTCGGGTTGATCAAGCAGGCCATCCGCACGTTGCCACCGCGTTGCCGTGAGGTGTTCGTGCTGCATCGTTTCGAGGGGCTGAGTTATCGCGACATCGCACGCCGTTTTGGCACTTCCGAGCGCACCGTCGAGAACCAGATCGCCCATGCACTTGCTGTTTGCCGCTGCGCGATAGGGGAACACCGCGGGAGGACGTTCAAATGAGCATGGACCGCGAACACGACATAGAGGCTATTCACCGACAGGCCGAGCGCTGGCTTGCGCGGCTGCGCGCCAGCGATTGCTCGGCGGCGGAGCGCCGCGACTTCGACGCATGGCGTACGGCGCAGACCACGCATGCCGAGGCCTACGCCCAGGCAGAACAATTATGGAGCGGACTGGATGAGCTCGCCGAGGACCCGGAGATTGTGCAATGGCGGCAGGAAGCGAGGCGATCTGCACAAGCCACTCCCAGCCGCAACGGTCGCCTGCGTTGGCTGGCTGTCGCTTCGCTTGCAGCCGTTGTGTTGTGTACCAGTTTTGCCACCTGGTGGTTTGTTGGCGGCAGCTCCGCCAGCAGCTATGCCACGGCGCATGGCGAACAACGCAGCGTGGTGTTGGCAGACGGCTCCCGGATCGTGCTCAACACCGATACCGTGCTTGATGTCGACCTCGGTCGGCACACTCGGCGCGTATGGCTGCGTCGGGGTGAGGCGATGTTCGAGGTGACCCACGATGCCAATCGTCCGTTCGTGGTGCAGGCCGGCGGCAATACCATCTCGGATATCGGCACGCGCTTCGACGTGCGCGACAGCGGTGCCCAAACCGTGGTCGCGGTGCTTGAAGGTGCGGTTGCGATTGCACGCGACGGCAACACGGCCGAGCTGACGGCTGGCGAACAGATCGTGGCTGGCGATGGTGCCTGGACCAGGGGGCGTGCCGATCCAACCATGACCGCAGGCTGGACGCAGGGCAGGCTGGTATTCCGAGCCACGCCGCTCGGCGACGCCGTGGCCGAGGCCAATCGCTACGGACCCGATCGCCTGGTCATCGCGGATCCTTCGCTGGCGCAACTCAAGATCAGTGGCGAGTTCCGCATTGGCAACACGAGTGCCTTGGTGCGCGCGCTGCAGAGCGTTTACCCGATTCGCGCCGAACATGACCGCGGCAATGGCGAGATTCGCCTGTATCGCCGTTGAGCCCGCTTGAAAGTCGGAGATGAGCGTTGCTTCAAAGCTTAGGATCTCTGTAGGAGCGCACCCTGTGCGCGAATCGTGCACCCACGCGGTAGCGTGCTTTCGCGCACAGGGTGCGCTCCTACAAAAGCCGGTTTATTCGAAGCTGCTTCGACTAGGGGTTTCCTTTCACCACGTCGTTCTTGTCATGGGAACGCGGCTCGGTCCGCGGCACGACAAACTCGAAGGGGAGGGGATATGCACATATCGAAGAACAGGCATCGTTGCCGCAAGCGCCTGTGCGTCACACTGCTGGCGGCTGCATTGTCGGCCGCCATGGCAAGCCCGGGCGCACTCGCCCAGGCCGCTGCCGTCACGCAAAGCTTCCATATCGCCGGCGGTCCCCTGGGGGCGGCGCTAAACCAGTTCACTGGGCAGAGCGGCCTGCAGGTGCTGTACGACCCATCCCTGGTACAAGGGCGCACTGCGTCCGGCTACGACGGCGCTGCATCGCCACGCGCCATGTTGGACGTGCTGCTCAAGGGCACGGGGCTGACCTATCAATTCACCGATGCGGGAACGGTGGTGATCAAGCAGGGGCCACCTAATCCACCGCATCGCTCGGCGAAGCCGGTTTCCGCAACAGGCCAAAAAGCAGACCAGAAGCCCGAGCCGACTACGTTGCAAACCGTCACCGTTACCGGTACGCGTATCCGCGGTGGTACGACACCATCGCCGGTCATCACGATCGGTAGCCAGCAAATTCAGGAGGAAGGTTTCTCGGGTCTCGGCGAGGTAATCCGCAGCATCCCCCAAAATTTTAACGGCGGGCAAAATCCGGGGGTGACAATGCACTCAGGTGGGTCAGCCAGCAATCAAAACATCACCGGCGGCTCGGGCATCAATCTACGCGGGCTGGGGCCGGATGCGACCTTGACCTTGCTCAATGGTCGCCGCATGTCCTACGGCGGCTATGCACAGGCGGTTGATATCAGCACGATTCCGATGGAGGCGGTGGAGCGTCTTGAGATCGTCCCGGATGGTGCTTCGGCGATTTACGGCTCCGATGCGGTGGGGGGCGTGGCCAATCTAATCCTCAAGCGTGACTTCGATGGCGTGACCGTGAGCGCTCGCTATGGGGGCGCCACCGATGGTGGGTTGATAACGCGCGAGTACAACGCCACCGCCGGCACAACCTGGGCCACGGGAGGCTTGATTGTGGCAGGGGAGAAAACCTCCAACGATCCGATCTACTCCGATCAGCGTGACTACACCCAATCGATGTACCGGCCTTCGACGCTATGGCAGGGCAATGATCTGCGCAGCGGTTTGTTCAGCCTGCATCAGTCGTTGGGAGACGCTGCTGAAATACATCTGGACGCGCTCAGCAGCGATCGGGATATCCACACAGCGCTGGCGTACCCAGGCGCTTACTACCCCTACAACGTAGAGACGAAGGCCACTCTGCTGGCGCCCAGTCTCGAAGTATGGTTGCCGGGGGACTGGACGCTCACGCTCAGCGGGGCCGTGGGGAAAGAGAAGAATTCGGTTGCTCAACTGGCGGTGAGCAGTGAGGACGGGGCGGTCATTGCCAACGGCCTCACTGCGTACAGGAACAAAAGCTTGACTTACGAGATCGGCGCGGAAGGCCCGTTGTTCACGCTGCCTGGCGGCGAAGCGAGGCTCGCTACTGGCGCAGGCTATCGATACAACGACTTTCTGTACCTGTACGCTAACAAGGTCAACACCGATGGCGACGAGAGCAGCCGCTTTGCCTATGTCGAGTTGAGCCTGCCGTTGGTGGGGCCGGAGCAGAGCATCGGCGGGATACAGCAACTTGCGCTGACAGGCGCGGTCCGCACCGAAGATGGTGATTACGGGAGGGTGACCACGCCCAAGCTCGGGGTGGTCTATTCGCCCAGCGCCGATTTCTCGTTGAAAGCCTCATGGGGCAAGTCATTCAAGGCGCCGACGCTCTTGCAGCGTTATTCCGCCGGGAACGCGTTCTACTATCCGGCGGCATCGTATGGAGGCACAGGCTACCCCGCAGATGCCACGGTATTAGCGCTGTCGGGTGGCAACCCGGACCTGCACCCGGAGCGAGCCCGGACATGGAGTGCCTCGCTGGCATTCCACCCGGAGGCGTTGTCAAGCCTTGATACGGAGCTGACTTGGTTCGATATCGACTATACCCAGCGGGTTCTGCAGCCCATCACCGAAGCCAATGTGCTTGGCAATCCGATCTACGCCGATTTTGTCGATTACGATCCAACCGAGGTCGCGCAGGCGGCAGCGCTTGCAAGCGCCAGCAACTTCTACAACTACGTTGGCACACCTTACGACGCAAGTAAGGTCGTGGCGATCGCCGATAGCCGATATGTCAATGCATCCCGGCAGCGGATCAAAGGGGTCGATCTGTCAGGGTCGTACCTGTTCGATCTGGGAATGGGGCGGTTGACGATCCGCGGTTCGGCCAGTTGGTTGGACAGCAGACAGTCGCTGACGGCGGCGCAAAGCCCTTACGAACTGGCCGGTACGTTGTTCAATCCGGCCAGAATCAACAGCCGAATCGGGGCGGTGTGGCAGCAGGGCGGCTTCACCGCTTCGCTGTTTGGAAACTACAAAAGCGGGGTGACCAACACCGCCGACAGCAGGAAGGGCGCCTCATTCACCACCTTCGACGCCACGCTGCACTACAACACCGGCGCGCGGGAGGACGCATGGTCGAATCTGGCACTGGAGTTGTCGGTGCAGAACGTGCTTGATCGTGCTCCCCCGTTGTACACCGTCACCTCATTGACCTACGCGCCTTACGATTCCACCAACTATTCGGCGGTGGGACGCTTCGTGAGCCTTTCCGTATCCAAGCACTGGTAGGAGAGAGGACATGAAACTTTTTCATCAACTGGCCTTGTGGGTAGCCGTAATGTTTCACTTGCGCTCGAAGCCCTCAATTAAGCGCTACCCGCGTTGGGTTTCGGCACTTGCGCTGGTATTGGGCGTGGTTGTCGCCGCGACGTCTCCTGCGGCGACGATCTCTCCGCGGCGCCTGATGGAAGTGACCGACTTGGGCAACCCGGTGATCTCGCCCGATGGGCGGTACGTGGCGTTCCGCGCTGTGAGAACGTCGATCGAGCGCAACACTTACGACACCACGTGGTACGTGCAGCGCTTGGAGCGCCGCTCCCTTCCGCATTCCGTGTCGGACGGCGGTGTTCCTTTGCGGGAGTACGTAAATGGCGTGGTCCTCGCTTCCCCGGCAGTCTGGTCGCCTGACAGCCGGTGGATTTACTTCCGCGCCCATCTAAAAGGAAGGATAGCCGTCTGGCGTGCAGCAGCGAACGGCTCCGGCTCGCAGTTGGTGACGGACGATCCGGCCGACGTACGCAACTTTGCCTTGAGCAAAGATGGCCAGTCATTGGAGTACAGCGTAGGCGCCACTCGCGAACAGGTGCTTGCCGCGGAACAGGCCCAGTATGACGTGGGTGTGCATATCGACGATAAGGTGGTGATGTCCGCCGGGCTGCTGCGCTCCAGCCGAGTCGAAGGGCGGCCCTCCACGCAAAGGTTCTTGGGAGACTGGTATTCGACCGGACCGTTGCTGGCCGAAGTGCCCGATCACTGGAAGGTGGTCGATCTCACAACGATGACCACCCGGGATATGCCTTCTTCGGATGTACCAGTGCCCTCATTGCAGATCGCGGACCTGCCAAGCACCTTGTCTCATCCCTGGAAGCTGACGCTCAATCGTGATGATGGCCGCATTGCATTGCTGACTCACGCTGGCAACGGGCAAGGCCTCAGTCGGAAGCCCGATGTCGAGCTCTCCATGCTGCCTGGGAAGCGTTCCGCCTCACCGGTGAAGTGTCTGGCTGAGTTGTGCACGGAGAAGTCGATCAGTGATATCCAGTGGCGGCTTGGGTCGGATGAAGTTCTCTTCACCGTCAGAGACTATGGAAGAGGGGAAGCGCAATCGATCTTCGCCTGGAACGTGATTAGCGGCAAGGTGCGCCCGATCGTGGTGGCGGATGGACTACTGAGCGGAGATAGCGAGCGTGATTGGGGTATTCCTTGCGCTGTGTCTTCAGCCACACTTGTCTGTGTCGCCGCCGAGGCGGATCGCCCCCCGCATCTGGACATGGTCGACTTGTCCACCGATGAGCGGAGCGTGCTCTTCGACCCCAACAAGAAGTTGGCGGAGGATATCGCCTCAACGGTACCGTCGAAGCTGATTCGGTGGAAGGATAAGCTGGGTCGCGAGTTCACGGGCTTCCTGTTCGAGGCGCGCAATATCGATGCCAACAAGCCACCGCCGTTGTTCGTCAACTTCTATAGCTGCGATGGTTTCCTGCGCGGCGGGGTGGGTAATGAGTGGCCGCTGGAGTCACTGGCCGAGCATGGAATTTCTGCACTTTGTATCAACGGACTTCCTGGATATCACGACTTTGTCCAGCGAATCGATCAAGGACAGCTAGCAGTCGAGGGCGTTGTGAAGTACTTGGCTGCGGCTGGGCGCATAAACCCGAGCAGAGTGGGCATGGGAGGGCTGAGTTATGGAAGCGAGGTGACGCTCTGGACGGCGATCCATTCGAACGTGCTTGCCGTAGCCTCAGTCAGTACACCGGTGACCGATCAGACCTATTACCTTTTCAACAGCCTCAGACCTGGTTTCCGATCCGGGCTCAAAAAGATGTGGCAGTTGGGTGCGCCAGAAGAGACACCGAAACGTTGGCGAACCGTCTCGCCAACGTACAGTCTTGACAAGATCCATATCCCTATACTTTTCCAGATGGCGGAGCAGGAGTATCGAGTCTCCCTGGAGTACGCGCTGCCGCTGGTGCGGAGATTTCAAGGGGATATGTACGTGTTTCCGGATGAGGCCCATATCAAGTTTCAGCCACGGCACAAGGTTGCGGTCAATGTGCGGAATCTGGACTGGTTCCGTTTCTGGTTGCAAGGGTACGAAGAACCGAATCCCGTCAAGAAGCAGCAATACATGCGTTGGCGGGAGATGAGAGAGGCGATGTCGACCAGGCCAGCGCGGAGTGGCGCACGTTCGGGCGGCTGAATCCGATCAGGGGCGCCTGGATCAAGTGCGAGAAAATGGCGAAGATGGTGTCGGGGGTCATTCCCACACCAACAGAAGCCACCCCATGGACCCCGACTTCTGGCACCAGCGCTGCTGGCGCGAAGGTCGCACCGGCTTCCACCAGGACCGGCCGACGCCACTGCTGCTCGAGCACTGGCCGGCGCTGGCGCTTTCGCCCGGCAGCCGGGTGTTCGTGCCGCTGGCCGGCAAGTCGCTGGATATCGTCTGGCTGGCGGCGCAGGGTCACCGCGTGCTGGGGGTGGAACTGTCGCCGCTGGCGGTGGCGCAGTTCTTTGACGAACACGGCCTGGCACCGCAGGTGCACCACTCGCACCGCGGCCGCCACTACCGGGCCGGCAACATCGAGCTGATCTGTGGCGACGTCTTCGGCCTCGACGCCGACGTGCTGGCCGACTGCGCGGCGGTGTACGACCGCGCGGCATTGATCGCGCTGCCGCCACCGCTGCGCCGTCGTTATGTGCGCGAGCTGCATGCGCTGCTCCCGGCCGGCTGCCGTGCTCTGCTGATCACGCTGGAGTATCCGCCGCACGAAAAGCGGGGCCCGCCATTCGCCGTGCCGGAAGCGGAGATGCGCGAGCTGTATGGTCGTGACTGGCAGGTGGAGACCCTGGAGCGTCGCGACATCCTCGCGCAGCAGCCGGGCTTCGTTGCCGAAGGGGTGAGCGCGCTGGAGACGGTGGTGTACCGGTTGTCGCGGCAAGCGTGAGGTCGGGCGCGTCGCTACCATGGGCCCGCTCGACCCCCTTGCTGCCTTCCATCGGCCACAGGTCCAAGCCCGATGCTCGCACTTTCCATCGTTGCTCCGAATGGCGCCAACATCGCGGCGGGGCGCAAGACGCTCGAGATCCGCAGCTGGCGCCCGCCGCAGTTGCCGTTGCGGGATCTGCTGATCGTCGAGAACCGCATCTTCCTCAGCGGGGAGGATGAAACGGACCCCGACGGTATCGCGGTCGCCATGGTGGATGTCGAGGAGGTACATGCCTGGCAGCCGTCGGAGCTGGAAGCGGCATGTGCCAGCCAATGGGTCCCGGACCTGTGGGCATGGCATGTCACGCGTGTGCGACCGCTCGGCGGTGCCTTTCGCGTCGCTGCCCGACGCAAGCTTTACGAAGTGTCGTGGGAACGACCTGATCAGGGTTACTGAGTTGGGCGAGATCCAGGGCGTGCCATGCTTGCGGGTCGCTAGGCGGCCCGTGGAACCCGCCCAGGACATGCGCGCGCAAGCGGCGCCGGCGACGCAAGAGCCGGGGGAGAGAGGCGAAACCCGGGTATACACGCCATCGCGAAGGGGGCGTGGCCGGCCTCCGTGCTGTGGAAGGCCCTTCCAGGACCTTCCGGTGCCCCAGCCATCGCGCGGCTCCCGTGTAAAATCTTCTTCACGCTCCAGCGCACACTTTGCGAGTCTGAATCCCGGGCTGCGTTGAGGTAAGCTAAGGTGCATTACCGAAAGTCCATGTGCAGGCGTCTTTGGGGGCTCACGCGCATGGCCATGCAATCAGGTGGTTCAGCTGGCTGGTGGGCATCAGGGATTTCCATAGAGGGGGTGGAATGATGCAGGGTGGATTTTGGGCGAAAGCCTGGACTAGGAACCTCACGATCGCCGTCGCTTACTGCGCCGCGCTGGTTCTCTTTCGCCAGTTGTCGATCCCGCACTGGATCATTCTCACTGGGTTTCATCTCAGCGTCCTTCTGCTGACCAAATACAAGTATTGGCCAGCACTGATCGCGGGCGATGCAGCGCGTCTGGCCTACGTGAGCATCACCTGTTACGACCAGTTCGGACTGCTCTGGTCGATCGTGAACCTGGTGCCTTCGATCTGCTACTTCATCCCGATCGTCTGGCTGTTCCGCGAACGGTGGCAACTGTTTCCCCAACGGCTCTCGATCAACATGGGTGCCCTGGTGCTCTGTTCGCTGCTGGTCGCCTGCGCCGCCACGGTCGTCAGCCTGGGTCAAATCCTGATCACTCCGTTTCCGCCCGGCTATGTGCTCCGGTATGGGCAGCTGACTGCGCAGCTGATCCTGGGCAATTTTCTGGGCATCCTCACCATCACCCCCATCACGCTGGTGTTCCGCCAGCTCTTCCTGGAGGCAAACGGCAGCTGGCGCCAACTAGTTCACGACACCCTTGAAAGCCGGCTGGTGTTTGATGCGGTCCTCTTTGCGTTGCCGGCGTTCGCGTTCATGGTCTGGATGGGAGAGGGCGATCCGCGTGCCCAGCAGATTGCGCAGATGGCGATGTTCCTCCCCGTGATCTGGCTCGCGCTTCGTCATGGGTGGAAAGGCGCGGCCATCGGCGGCACGTTGGCCAGCTTCGGCATCATGATTCTGATGCCGGCTCGCAACGATCACGCGACGCTTCAGGCAGAAATACTGGTCGCGATGGCGATTTCAACCATGCTTCTGGCCGGGGCGCGCATCGCTCTTCTGGATCGGCGCGTGCAGCAGGAACGTGCGGACATGCGCAATGCCCTGGCGCTGGCGCAACGCAATGTAAACCTGGGAGAGGTCCAGTTGAGGAACACGGCCCTGGCGCTGGACCAGATCCGGGATTCCTTTCATTCCGCCCTGCTGATGCTGGCGAGCCGGCTGAGCCATCTGCGGCCCGTCAATGACGATGGCAGCTATCAGCGTCAGGCGCTGTCTGCGCAGGACCAGTTGCATCGCCTGGCTGACGGTTTGTATCCGAATCAGATCGGTCAACGCGGGTTGCCCAGATCATTCCGTGAAGGGCCGTTCGCCAGGATGCTGGACGAGGCCGGGATGGTCTACTGGTGCGAACAGCGCGGACAACTCAGCGCGTTTTCGCATGCCATTCACCTGGCGGTGTACCGGATCATTGGCGAAGCCGTGGCGGAGCGCTGCCTTGGCAGGGATGTATCGGATGTCCACGTCATCATCCGCTGCGGGCAGCATCGACGACGATGGGTGGTGATTCAAATCGATGTGCGCGCCAATCCCGTTCGATTGCCGCACATCCGTTGGGATTCGCTGCTCCCGCGACTGCAACGCACCACCAGCGGGATGGGCCACGCGGCCATCGTGGACCGTGCGGCCACGTTCGAAGGGAAGGTTCGGGTGCGCTCCATGGCGAGCGGCCAGCGGGTGAGCGTGCTGTTGCTCGATCCCATTCAACCCGGCGACTGATGCCGCCGGGCCGGATGCGAGCGCTTACTGCTTCTTGATGTTGCAATCCACCGGGTCGCATTGCGATGTCGACGCTGCCGCATTGAGCTGGAGCGTGCCGTCGCTCATGGGCGTGGCGGTGACGGTCGTGGCGCCATCGTTGTAAACCACGGCGGGCGCAGTTGCAGGGGTTGCATTCGAGGCCGGTGCCGGCTGTTGCGGCGTCGAAACCCGTTGTGCGAAACGTCCGATGGGCAAGGTGATGAATTGACCGTTGGCTGTTCCGACGCTGCCCAGGATGTTTCCGTAGAAATCGTTCACCTGAATGTAGCGGACCCCTCCCGAGGTAAAGACAAACACATGATAGTTCGGGCTGACCGAGACATCCGTCGTGTTGGGCCATGACTGACCAAGGCCCGTGAGAGCGGCTTGCGAAAAGGCGGCACCCGAAAAGCACAGGGCCAGGAACGTGAGGCCGGCAAAAACAGTCTTCTTTTGCATGATTTTCCCCGTTGGAGTGAAGTGATGGTTGGACGCATTCCATTGCGTCTGTCAAATCTAGCATCCAGCCCTGTCCAAATGGCTTGCAACGGTGCACGCAACTGACACCAGGGCAATTTCTCTCGGGACCGCTCTTGAACGAAAGAGCGAACAGGGACATCTGCCGGTTCAAGTGTCTCCGATCCCGTTGTCCTTTGCAGCGTCCCACAACCGATTGTTCAAACCTCAAACCGATCGCGTCGCCACGACCGGCGGCACCCTGGACGCTCGACGTGCCGGTACCAGCACCGCCAGCTGACCGAGCACGAGCATGACCAGCACGCCCAGTGCCACCCAGGGCAGCGGCAGACGCGTCATCTCGACGTGCGTCATCAGCCACGTGTTGAGGCCCAGCGCAAACAGCGCGCCGACCGCCGAGCCGCCACCGGCGATCAGCAGGTTCTCAAGCTGGAAGTAATGCAGGATGTCGAGCCGGCGCGCACCGAGTGCTCGCCGCACGCCGATCTGCCGGGTCCGCTGGCCCACCCAGAAACTGGTCAGCCCGACGATGCCTGCGGCGGTGACGCACAGCAGGATGACGCTGATCACGCTCATCAGCAGCACCATGCCGCGATCCGAGCGATAGGCTCTGGCGCGTATCTCGGAAAACGCGTGGACGCCGGCCCAGGGCTCGGGCATGAGACGCATCGGGTTGACGGCAAACAGCGCCTTGCGCGCTTCACGCAAGGCCGCTTGTTCGCGCCCCGGACGTGCACGCACCACATAACCCGCATAGGCGTCATCGGAGCGCAACGGCTCCAGTACCGAGTTGTAGGCCCAGGTGCTGTCCGATCTCATCGGTGTCTGCAGCTGTTCGACGATGCCCACGATGGTGGATGGCTTGCCATCCTGATACACCGTCTGGCCGAGTGCGTTGCCGTTCGGAAAGAGTGCAGCGGCCACGGGTTGGCTCACGATGATGACAGGCGAGTCGGCGCGGGCCCGCCCGTGGCGGATCTCGTTCGCCTCGAAGTCGCGACCGGCGATCAGGCGCAGACCCAAGGTAGGTCGCAGGTACTGGTCGCCGTAGTAATAGGCCGCATGCACGGCGATGCCTTGCTGATTCGCATGCAGGGCGATGTCGCCGGTCGTATAGCCGCCCAGCAAGGGGATGCTGGTCGATGCGGCGGCGTCCTGCACATCCGGCAGGCTCCGCAACGCGGCGAGATCTGTGCGCTGCAGGGCATCGAGCTGCTCGATGGAGGCCGCGTCATTGCCGGCGGGTGCCGCCGGCCATTGCTGCAAGACCCGGATCAGATCCTTCTCGTCGGCACCGGTCGGGCGATTCATGCGCTGGATGTGCTGGCCGATGATGAAGGTTGCATTGGCCACGATCGCCAGGGTCAGCGCGATTTGCAGCCCGATCAGCAGCACGGCGACCTTGTGCCGGCGCAGGGCAGCCAGGATCGGATGAACAGTCATGGCCCGATCCCGATGGGCTTGATCCTCATGGCCTGATCCTCACGGTGCCTTCAGGTGCCACGCCGGCGGCACGCGCGAGGCGCGAAGGGTGGGGTACATGCCGGCGAGCAGGGTCGAGATCACCGCCGTCAGCAGGGTGAGCATCAGCAGCGAGGTATCGACATGCGCGCGGTTTGCGTATGCCGAGGACAGCACCTGGCCCATGCATAGCACGCCCACGCCGGTGAGCAGCAGACCCAGCACGCCGCCGCCGATGCCGATCACGCCCGCCTCGATCAGGAACTGCGCGTGGATGGCCGCGCGCGAGGCCCCCAGCGCCCGGCGTATGCCGATCTCGCCGCTGCGTCGCAGGAACTTGGCCAGCAGCAAACCCATCGTGTTCACCAGGCACACAATCAGCAGACCGATCGCCACCAGCTGCGACACGCGGATGTTGCCGGGTACCAGGTGTTCGACATCGAGAAACGCCGGCAGGTCGCGCAGTCGGTTGTTCGGCGCCCAGCGGAAGTGGCCGGCCTTTTGCTGATCGCTTGCATAATCGTCGAGATATTGCCGATACCGTCGTACAGCCGCCGCATCACCCAGCTCGGCCATGTAGGCGATCCATACGCAATCGGAGTGTTGCAGCTCGACGAAATCGCCTTGCGGATCGGGGGTGCCTTTCCGGCAACCGTCCCAACCCGCGTTGATCATGTGGATCGCCACCGAGTGCTGGAACGGCAGGAATACATCGGGGCCGTCGATACTGTAGTAGCCACCCTTCACATCGAAGAACCGCGGCTGCGGATTCCAGTCGCGCATGACGCCGACGATGCGATAGTCGCGGTTGTCGATATCGATCGTCCTGCCGACACTGTTGCCGCCGCCGAAGATCTGCCGGTTGAGCCTGTCGCCGATCACCACCACCGGCAACTGGTTGGCATCGTCGTCGTCACTCCAGCCATGGCCGTAATGAAACGGCACATCCAGCATCGGGAAGAATTCGCCGTACACCGCATAGCCATCGAGCGCGATCGGGCTGCGGTTGCGGCTTGAGCTGTTCGGCATCGCCGACGGCGAGATCGCGTAGATCGCCGATTGCCGGGTGGCGCGATGTTGGCGCATCAGCGCCATCGCGTCGGTATAGTCCAGCGCATCGGGGGGCTCGTCATGGAAGCGATCGCCGGGTCCCCACGAGTCGATCTGCGGCACGAACAGTTGCGACGATTTCCACGGAATCGGATCGGCGGAAAGGCCGCGCACCACCGCATACATCGTCATCGACGCGGCCACGCCGAAGCCGATCGTCAGCATCATCAGGGCGGTGAGGCCGGGGCTGCGCCTGAGGCTGCGCACGGCCAGTTCGAGGTAGTAACCAAACATCCGCCGTTCCCCTGTGTCGCCGACCCCGTTCGTCGCGCCCGACTTCGACCGACGACTGCACACGATGCTATCGCAAACCGGGCCGATTCAAGGCTCAGGCACTTCGGGGTTCTGGCACGGGCGTGGTGAAGTTTCCGAAGCCGGTGCCGGCAAGTGTGCGAGTCGCGCACGCCTGGCGGCGCCCAACCCGGAAGTCCACGAAGGATGGGCTATTGCAGACCCTGCCAGACCGCGTCGAGCAGTTCGTCGCTCGGGTCGAGGCTTTGTTCCCAGTACATGATGCCGCCCAGATGGTGCGCCTTGACGAAGGCTGCCTTGGCGGCGATGGATTGCGGATCGTCATAGCTGATGAAGCTGCGCGTCTTGGCGTTCCACAGCCATGGCGCCTGCGCGGTGGTGTCCCAGTAGCGCACGTAGCCCTGCTTGCCGATGTAATCCGCCTTCAGTTGAGGCCATGGCAGCGTGCCTTGGAAGTGGTCGTAGCGCTGGTACAGGCCGTGATGTGCCGGCTGCACGCCGGCGAATTCGCGACCGTAGAACGCCGCGCCGATCACCAGCTTGCGCGCGGGCACGCCGGCGGCAATGAACTGGCGCACCGCGCGGCTGGTGCTGCGCGCATCGGCCGGTGCGAGCTTCGATGCGTGCAGTCCGCTGTGGTGGCCGGTGGTGGGCGTCATCGCGTTGACGAAGTCGTAGGTCATCAGGTTGAACCAGTCCAGGCTCGGTGCCACTGCGGCAAGGTCGATGCCGCTGACGAACGGGCCGTCGGCGGCCGCGATGCTCAGCGTGTAGTGATTCGCACCGGTGCGGCCGTGCGCGGCACCGACCCGATCGAGGCTGGCGCGAATCGCCTGCAGCAGCAGGGTGAAATTGGCGCGGTCCTGCGGACTGGACTGGATGCCCGATTCATGGTGCCCCGGATACTCCCAATCCACGTCGAGACCATCGGCGTCGTACTCGGCCACCAGTTGCGCGGCGCTGTCCGCGAAGGTGCGGCGACCGGCTGCGGTGGCCGCGGCTTCGGAAAAGCCGCCGATACTCCATCCGCCGACCGAGATTTCCACCGTGAGCCGCGGATGCGTTGCCTTCAATGCGATCAGCTGGCGCAGTCGCTGCGCCCTCGCGGCATCCAGCGTCACCCGGCCCTGCTGCAATTGCGCGAACGCGAAGATCAGCGTGTCGATCTTGCCGGCGTCCTTGTCCTGCAACGGGTTCCAGCTCGTGGCGTAACCGACTACGCGATAGTGCGCGGGTGACCCCTGTGCGTTGCCAATCACGACGAACAAACCGGCGATGATCAGGGCGACGATCGCGGACAGCGCGGGCAGGATCGTTGCGGCGTGGATTCGCATCGCTATCGCTCCGGCAAAGAGGTGATCATCGCAGCCAGCCGTCGGTCTGCCAATGCCAGGCGCCTGGCAGAGAAAGTCGAGCGGAAACCGGCTCTGCGAGGCTGCTCTAGTGCGCCGCGAAAAGCTGTACCAGCCTGGCGACGGTGTTGATGTTGCGCGCGGTGCCGGTCTTGGCGGCAGGAATCGTCAGACGCGAATCGGCCATGCCGTCGCCATAGTGCACGTAGATTTCGCGCGTGCCGCAGGCGAGTCGCTCCAGTTTCCGGTGCCTGACGTCGTCCAGCGCGTCGGCAGGCGGCGGGCTGTCGAGAAAAATCGCCACCACGCGATTGCCCGGCGCCTCCGGAAACGGATTGTCGGCCAGCACCCGGGCCATTTCGGCGGCCGTGCGTATCAGCACGCCGACCGGCTTGCCCGCGTAGCCGTGCAGTTGCTGCTCAAGCTTTTTCCGCACCGTGGCTTCGCCCAGCCTGCTCGTGAAAAGCAGGTTGCCGCTGGCGATGCAGGTGCGTACGTCGGCAAAGCCCGCAGCTTCGCCCATGGACTTGAGTTCGCTCATCGGCAGCTTGCCGGTGCCGCCGACATTGACGGCGCGAAGCAGGGCTACATAGTCGGTCATCGTCGCATCGCTCCGGCATCACGGGGCTCAGGTTTCGGGCACGGCAGCCGCGAAGTGGTATCAGGCGCGATTCCTGCCACCCCGGCGACGCTTCAGCGCCTGCGCAGGGCGAGCCAGCGCATGCCGCGGCAGGAGTCCGCCACCACCCAGGCGCCGGCGGTCAACGTCACGGAGATGATGGTCTCGCTCCACTCGAAGGCGTTTCTGGGGCCGGGCGCCGCGATGATGGGCAGCCACACCAGCAGCGTGAACAGGCCCATCTGCGCCGCCGAGAGCGCAGACGCCAGTCGCGGGTACACATCAAGGAGCATCGCGATGCCTGCCACGATGAAGCTGCAGCCGAAGAAATACGCCCAGGCCAGATGCCATGGCAGCCAGCCGGGCACCAGCGCGGCGGTCTCGCTGGCATAGTGGAAATGAGCCACACCGAACGGGATCATGGCCAACCCGTAAAGCACTCTCGCGATGCGCAGACCCTTGTCGCCGGTGGCGAAGCCGAGAAGCCGCCTGTGCCGCTCGGCTGCGAACCACGCGTACAGCACCCAGGCGCCCGCCACATACACGGCGGCCTCGCCGAGGCCCGACCAGGAATCCTGCGCGGTGGGTGCGCGGAAGATGGCGGGCATTCTGAACAACAGCAACCAGAGCAGGAAATACGCGAGCAGCGCACGCGCAGCAGGTGCGGCCGCGCGCTGCCAGAGCAGGCCGGTGCCGGATGCCAGCAA
Source organism: Rhodanobacter sp. B05 (assembly GCF_002001085.1). Taxonomy (GTDB): domain Bacteria; phylum Pseudomonadota; class Gammaproteobacteria; order Xanthomonadales; family Rhodanobacteraceae; genus Rhodanobacter. The sequence goes on along the minus strand of NZ_MUNU01000012.1, from coordinate 136,803 downwards.
GACCAGGGCGCACAGATAGACCAGTACTTCGCGCGCGGGCACATCCACGGGTGAGGGCTGCCACAGCGGGGCGAAATCGCCCCTGACCAGACCCATGATGCCGAGAGCGATCATGACCGCCGCAAAGACCGCGTGACCCACGCTTGCGATGCGCATCGCTATCCTCCGGTGGTGTTTCAGTGCATCGGGTGCAGGCATTCGCTTGCAGCGGCTCGAAGGACAGGGCGTCCGGAGCAGGATCGAGTCCGGCCCCGAGGGACATCAGGTTCGGCTTCACCCGGGCTGCGGGTTCCGTGGCCGGTGGCATCGGATTGGCCGTGACGCCATTTCCACCCGCGCATCTTCATGATGCTGCGGCCGCGCCAGACACGCAATTCAGTGGCCGGCCGTGAGCATATCGCTTCCACGGGTGCGACTGCTGGCAACGACAAGCGGTACATGCCGCGCGCCGTCTTCGCGGCATACTGTCAGGGCGACCGGGCCGGTGTCCGGATACCAAAAGGAAGGCCAACATGTCATTCGGATGGACCCTGGCAGGCACGATCCTGCAGCTGATGCTGGCGAATTTCCTGTTCATGCTGGTGGCCTTTTCCGGTGGTGGCCTCGCCAGCGGCGGCTCGCCGGGCAAGCGGGAGCTCCGGATTCTGGATATGTCGCTGTTCCTGTTGCCGGCATTGTGCGTGTTGAGCGCGTGCATCGTGATCTTCCTGCACTGGCGCGGCGGCGGTGCCATCTCATACGCATGGTATGCGCTGCCGCTGGTGGCCACGGCGTTTTACGTGGCGTATGTCACCGCCCTGAGCCGGCGCAATCGCAGCTAGGAAAACGGCGCGACGCGGCAGCTCGACTGCGTCGGGAACAAGGTGAAACCGGGATGCCGCGATCGCGCCGATATCCTGCAGGCCGGCATGCGCCTTCCTGCCTGTGCCGCGGCCACTGCTACCCTTCGGGCATGAAAGGACCATGGAACCCGATGACGGCACGGCGCCTCGGCGCGGCACTGGTTGTGGCCTGCCTGCTCGCGCTGGGTGGCTGCGCCACCGTGCCGCCGCGGAACAGCCATGACATTTGCCAGGTTTTCGAGCAGCATCCGGGCTGGTACCGCGATGCGCGGGCGGCGCAGAAGCGCTGGGGCACGCCGGTCAACGTCTTGATGGCGTTCGTGCAGCGGGAATCCGGATTCCGCCGCAAGGCGCGTCCCGATCGGCCGCGGTTCCTGTTCATTCCGTTGCCGCGACGATCCAGTGCGTACGGCTATGCGCAGGCACAGGATCCGGTGTGGCAGGAGTACCGGAAAGCGAACGGTGGCTGGTTCAAGAGCCGCAAGGACATGGACGATTCGCTCGATTTCCTCGGCTGGTATACCGACCGCATCCATCGCGAGCTGGGCATTTCCAAGTGGGATCCCCGCCAGCTCTACCTTGCCTACCACGAAGGCATTGGCGGTTATCGCCGCGGCCAGTGGCGGAACGACCGCCACCTGCTTGCGACGGCGGCCGAGGTCGAGCAGCGGGCCCGCGCCTACGGCGTCCAGTTGAAAGAGTGCCGATAACCTCTGCGCCGTCGGCCGCCACGCATGGCCGGGCCGGCTCAGCCGTTGCCGGCATGCTGGCGACTGGCCGGCTCAGCTCGCCGATTCCGCCCGCCGGGACCACGCGCCTAGCAGCCAGCTCAGGCCCACGCAGCCGAGCAGCGCCAGCCACCACTGCGCCGCGGCGGGTGCGGGCAGCAGCGCCTGGAACGATGGCCACCACGCCGCACCGTAGATGATCGTCGCCGCCACGGCGGCCAGCACCAGCACGCCGGCCAGGGCGGCCGTCAGCGCGTTTTCGAAGCGCATGGCCGGTGCGCGCCCCGGCGCCGGCGCGGAAACCAGGGCGCTCATCCGGCGGGCGAAGTCGATCGGCAACGCACCCGGCGGCGGCGTGCGCAGTGCGCGTGCCAGCAGCCGATAACGCCGCGAGCGGGCATCGTCGCCGGCCGGATCGAGATGCAGTCGTTCGCGGCGCATGGCGTGTTCCTGCCGCAGCCATTCGCGCTCGCTGAGCGGATCATCGAAACGGGGCACATCATCGGTTTCGTGGTCGTTGGTTTCGTGGTTCATGCTGCGACTCCTGTCCGCGTTTCCAGTGTGCCGCGCAGACGCAATCGCGAGCGAAACAGATGGCTCTTGATGGTGCCGCTGGCCAGGCCGGTGATGCGGGCAATTTCCGGGATGGACGTCTCTTCAAGGTAATACAGGGTGAGCAGCGTGCGTTGCAAGGGTGGCAGCGACTCGATCGCCGCGTGCAGGTGGCGCATGGTTTCCTCGTCGGCACATGCCGCCTCGAGGTCGAAGCCGTCGCCGAGGTTGTCCAGCAGCGAGCCTTCGCCGGCTTCGGCGTTGTCCACCAGCGGGATGCGCTTGTGCTGCAGATGGCGCAGCGCGATCGTCCAGGCCACGCGGCCGATCCACGACTTCAGCGCGCTCTCGCCGCGGTACTGGTGCAGGCACTGGTGCACGCGGAGAAAGGTGTCCTGGCACAGCTCGCGCGCGTCCTCGGGGTTGCGCACCATGCGCTGGATGATGTGCCAGCACAGCCCCTGATACTCGCGCACGAGGCGCTCGAACGCGCCCGGCCGCTTGGCCAGCACGGCGTCGGCCAGCTCGCGGTCGGCTTGGCGGGTGTCATCCATGGGACTACGGATACGCGCAATGGCCGGACGGTTGCAAGTGCGCCGCTGCAACCGTCGCGGGCGTGGCCGTATCCATGGTCCCGACAGTCAGGCATTTCGCCTTCACTTCCAAGGAGAGCTCCATGAACTTCGGTGACTTCATCCCGATCAGCCTGTTCATCTGCATTGCCTACGCGATCAAGGTATGCGTTGACGCAAGAGTGCGCCATCGCATGATCGGTGCCGGCGGCTCGGAGGAACTGGTCAACTCGATCATGCGCGACGAGGAACAGCGTCGCCGCCATGCCTCGCTGCGCTGGGGCATCGTGCTGCTCGCCGTCGGCGCCGGCTTCGGCCTGATCCAGTGGTTCGGCTGGCAGGAAGTCACCCCTGGCATGGTCGCGGTGCTGGCGGGAGCCACCGGCCTGGGCAACCTGGTGTTCTTCGTGATCGCTCGCCGGCTCGGCTGATGGGAGCGGCAGCGCGCTTTTCCGTTTCCTGAATTTGCTGCCCACGGCCATCATTCCGCTTGGGCGCTGGTGCGCAAGGGCATGGCCATGACGAAGACGGCGCTGCATTGCTGCAGCGCCGTCTTGTTCAGGACCGAAGTGCTTCGGGCGGTTACTTGCCGTCGTCGGCCTTGAGGGTCAATTCCTCTTTCTGTTGCGCGCCAGCCTTGTTCCACTTCCGCATGTAATCCATCTTCTTGGCATGGATGTCGGCCGCGTGGGCGCTGTACCACTGCGTCGCCTGCGGCGTCACGCTGACCCAGGATGTCTCGCTCATCCATTTGCCGAAGTCGGCCGACTGCGTGCTGTACTTCGCGTCAGCCCGGTTGTGGATGGGCAACAGCGAAAAGCGTGCCTTCCATACGCCCATGCGCGGACTGACCAGCACGTAGTAGGTCTTGCCGGCGTCCAGGTGCGCAATCATGAAGTCCGCATTCTCGGCGATCACCATGAACAAATGATCGCCGGGCTCGGCCTGGTAGCCGATCTTGTCCTTGGTCGAAACGATGCCGATGAAGGTGTCGGCGCTGTCGTGAGTGTCGTACACCGACGACTGGATGGCGCCACCGAATGAAGACGGTCGCATGAACACGACCAGCGCCTTGCCTGGAGCCGGTGCCGGTTCCGCCGCACCCGCGGACGACCTCACCATCAACGACGATTGACAGCCGGTCAACCCGGCCAGCAGCAAGACTGCGAAACCCCATCGCATCAAACGCATGTTTATTCCCTTGTTTGGAATCGAGATTGATTGCCCGTATCTGCGTCCGCCCGGTTTCAGGTCATGCGCAGCAGGCACGGCTGCTTTTCCGATGCCGCGTGTCGAAAGATGCTGTCGTGACATCTATCGGCGAACCAAGAATATCCAGTAACAGGCGTTTGTCGAGCTGCAAGAAATTGCGAGTCGAAGGCGGCCGGTCAGCGGTACCTGGAGGGCCTCATGACCATGCCGTTGCCTCGTGACATGGCAGGGTCGCGGCACGCGGAGGTCGCGCGCGCCGATGTCACGCATGTGCTTGACTCTCCTCCAGCGTGAGGCTGCAAGGTAGCCACGCTGGAGGAGGACATCCGCTGCGTTGCTGAGGCGCGCACGAAGGAAATCAATGCGGCATACGAGATCGTCGTGCGACTGCGCCGCCAGCTCACCAAAGCGGGCAAGCTGCTGACGTCATGCGATTCCGATCCGAATGACCGCCTTGGCTCAGGGCGTCCGCGCATCGGCCACGGCGCCTTCGTCCGTGCGCTGCATCGACATCAGCGTCAGCGGCTTGCCATCGGGCAGGCGGACGTGGAGCTGGTGCTGCAACTGATCCAGTTCGACCAGGCGCGGGCACAACGCGTCGGCGCGTTTGCCGAGGCGTTCGGCCGGTGCCTCGACGGCTTTCTCGATACTGCTTTCCAGTGACTGGGCGCGTGCCTCCAGCGCGGCGACCTGGCTCTGATCGCCGCTGAGCGCGGCTTTCACCGCGCGCGAGGCCACGGTGCTGACCAGGGTGGAGACGGCGTCGCCCATGTCCTCGTCCATCATCTGGTCGAAATCGTGTTGTTGCCAGCGGCCGTGGCCGATGCCCTGGTCGATCCTGGCGAGCACTTGCCGGCGCTGGTCGCCGAGTTGCCGGATGACGCGTGCGCGTTCGTCCGCGCTGTCCGCGAACGTCGCGGCGACCGTGGCCAGCGCGTCGAAACCGAGGCCGACGCCGTCGCGGGCAATCGCTGCCACCTGGGGCAGCAGGGCGCGCACGTTCGCTTCGTACTGGCGCAGGTATGCGGCATCGTCCCGGCTGACGGCCAGTGGCTGGCCGTCCACGCGCAGCTGGCCGTCATGCATGAAGATGTCGTGCGGACTGCCGTCGTCGCGGGTGAACTGCAGGCCATCGTCGCGCACGGCAAGCTCGTAATCGCTGTCGACCGAACACGCGGCGTGCAGTTGCATGCCGTGGGCGCGTGCATGCGCCGGCGAGGCGAGGATACCGATGCCGAGGAGGGCGAGAGCAAGGGCGAGCTGGCGCATGGTCGAGGACTCCACGAGAGTCGCTGCTGCGACGATGACCTCAGCATGTGCCCGGCGTCGGCGCGCGGCATGGGCTGGGAGTCACGCCGTGCCATCGGTCATGCCTGGCGTTGGGGGCGTATCCGCCTCGAATCGGTGTATCCGTCACGGCACTGTATTTTCACCTGAAAAGGTGAAAACATGGCCGGCATGAGCCTGCACCTGACCAGCCGCCAATCCAACATCCTCGAGTTCATCCGCGCGCGGGTGGCGCAGGCGGGGCAGGCGCCCACGCTGGAGGAGATTGGCCAGGCGATGGGGCTGCCCAACGTCAGTGCGGTGCTCAAGCACGTGCGTTCACTGGAGGCCAAGGGGCGGCTGGCGATCGAACCGAACCGCTCGCGCGGGATCCGCCTGGTGGATGCGGCCGATGCGCTGGATGCGGACACCATGGAGCTGCCGCTGGTGGGTCGGATCGCGGCGGGCGAGCCGTTGTTTTCCGAATCGCGGATCGAGCGCAGCTTGCGGGTGTCGCGCTGGCTGTTCCGCCTGCGACCGGATTACCTGGTGCGGGTGGTCGGCGATTCGATGCGCGACGAAGGTATCCTCGACCAGGATCTGGTCGGCGTGCATGCCACGCCGGTGGCGCGGCATGGCCAGGTGGTGGCGGCGCGCGTCGGCGGCGATCGCTTCACGATCAAGCGGCTGCACTGGCAGGACGGGGTGATCCGGCTGCTGCCGAACAGTCCCGGTTATCGGCCGATCGATCCCGATCCCAGCGAGGACTTCGCCATCGAAGGCCTGTTCGCCGGATTGCTGAGGGGCAGCTGATGAGTGCGGTGGTGCCGTTGTCGTCCTTGCTGGACGCGCGCCGGGTCTGGCGCGGTCGTGTCGAGCCCATGCCGACTGGCGAGCAGCCGACCGGCTGGGCAGCGCTGGATGCGGTGCTGCCGGGCGGCGGCTGGCCGGCGGCCGCGCTGTCGGAAATCCTGTTGCCGCTGGATGGCGTGGGCGAATTGCAGTTGGTATTGCCCACGCTGGCGCGGCTCAGCCGGGGCGCGCGTCCGCTGGTGCTGGTGACGCCGCCGTATGCGCCCTGCGTGGCCGGCTGGCGCCAGCGTGGCGTGGATATGCGCCGGGTCGAGATCGTCGCTGCGGCGGAGCCCGACGTGTTGTGGGCGATGGAGCAATGCCTGCGCTCGGGCAGTTGCGCGGCGGTGCTGGCGTGGCCACGGCAGGCCGACGATCGCGCACTGCGCCGCCTGCAGGTGGCGGCCGACGGTGGCCGCGCGCTGGCGTTCGCGTTCCGCGATCGACGGCATCTGGGCAATGCCTCGCCGGCGGCCTTGCGGCTGGAACTGGAAGCGACGCCGCATGATCGCGTATGGATACGCAAATGCCGCGGTGGCGTGGTGCCGGCGCAACCGGTGTCGCTGCCGTACGCCGCGCTGCATTGATGGCCGGCGACGATGTTGTGGGCCTGCGTATTGCTGCCGCAACTGGCGCTGGACGGAGTCCTCCGCCGGCGGCCCACGGCTGGCCCGCTGGTGCTGGTGGCCGGCGCGGCGAACGCGCGCAGCATCGTCGCGGCGAACGCCGCCGCGCGTGAAGCCGGCCTGCGCATCGGCCAGCGGCTGAGCGCCGCACAGGCCTTGCTGGCGCGCTTCGATGCCTTGCCGTACGAACCGGAATCGGTGCAGCGCTGGCAACAATTTCTTGCCGCGGTGGCCTACCGCTACAGCTCCGAGGTCTGTCTGCTGCCGCATGCGATCGTGCTGGAAGTCAGTCGCAGCATGGGCCTGTTCGGTCCCTGGCCACGGCTGGAAAACCTGCTGCGCGACGAATTTGCTGCACTGGGTTTTCGGCATCGGATCAGCGTCGCGCCCACCGCGCATGCTGCCCATGTGCTGGCCGGGATTGCCGACGGCCAGGCGGTGCTGACGCCGGGGGCGCTGGATTACGCGTTGCAACGCGTGCCGCTGCACAAGAGCCGTTTGCCGGCTGCCGCCAGCGCGGCATTGCCGGGCATGGGCATCCGCAGCCTCGGCCAGTTGCTGCGGATGCCGCGGGATGGCTTGCGCCGACGCTTCGGCGCGGAATTGCTGCTGGCGCTGGATCGCTTGACCGGCGCTGCGCCAGCCGGACTGGACAGCTTTCGCCCGCCGGACCGTTTCGACCTGCGCGTCGAGTTGTCGCACGAGGTGGAGAATCTCGCGGCGCTGGTCTTCCCGGTGCGCCGCATGATGGCGGATCTCGCGGCGTGGCTGGCCGGTCGCGACGGTGGCGTGCAGCGTTTCACGTTGCAGCTGGAACATCGCGGGGGACATGCCGACGTGCCGGTCGGCCTGCTGGCGCCGGAGCGCGATGCCGGCATGCTGTTCGAGGTGGCGCGCGGACGGCTGGAACAGATGCAGCTGGCCGAACCGGTACTCGCCTTGCGACTGATCGCGCGCGACCTGCCTGCCTTCGTGCCGGCCGGGCGCGACCTGTTCGACCAGCGCCCCGCCAACGCGCTGCCGATCGGGCAACTGCGCGAACGCCTGCGTGCACGGCTGGGCGATCACGCGGTGTATCAGCTGGGCAGCACCAGCGATCCGCGCCCCGAGCGCGCGCAGATCATCGCCAGCCGCGACGACGGCAGGTGCGAACCACACCCGCGGCCGACCTGGTTGCTGGAGCGACCGATTCCCTTGCGTGGTTCGGCGCCACGCATTCTGGCCGGGCCGGAGCGGCTGGAAACCGGTTGGTGGGATGGCGGCGAGGTGTGCCGCGATTACTACCTGGTGGAAACCGCGCAGGGCCAGCGCGCATGGGCGTTCTGCGCGCCGGGCGAGCGGGTCGGCTGGATGCTGCACGGGTGGTTTGCATGAGCGCCTATGCCGAGCTGCATTGCCTGTCGAACTTCTCGTTTGGCCGCGGCGCCTCCAGTGCGCGCGAATTGTTCGAGCGGGCGCAGGCCTGCGGCTACAGCGCGCTGGCGATCACCGACGAATGCTCGCTGGCCGGCATCGTGCGCGCGCTGGAGGCTTCGCGCGCCACCGGCATGAGGCTGATCGTGGGCGCCGAATTCCAGCTCGACGAAGGCCCGAAGCTGGTGCTGCTGTGCGAGTCGAAGACCGGTTACACCGCGCTGTGCGAATTGATCACCCGCGGTCGCCGCGCCTCGGTCAAGGGCACCTATCGACTGGGCTGCGCCGATCTCGCCGACGGCGTGCCGGGCACGTTCGCGCTGTGGCTGCCCGCGCGGGCGCCCGATCTTGCGCATGGTCGCTGGATGCGTGCCACCTTTGGCGCGCGGGCGTGGCTGACGGTGGAACTGCACCATGGTCCCGACGATGCGCGACGACTGCACGAACTCCAAGCGCTGGCGCAGCAACTGGACCTGCCCCTGGTCGCCGCCGGCGACGTGCACATGCATGTGCGGCGTCGCCTCGCCCTGCAGCACACATTGACCGCGATCCGTCATCGTCTGCCGATCGCCGACGCCGGCGCGCTGGTCTTCCGCAACGGCGAGCGCCACCTGCGCCGGCGCGAGGCGCTGGCGGCGATCTATCCCGAGGCACTGTTGCGTGAAAGTGTGGCGATCGCCGCACGCTGCCGCTTCAGCCTGGACGAACTGCGTTACCGCTATCCCGCCGAACTGGTTCCGGAAGGACATGGCGCGGACAGCTGGCTGCGTCAGCTCACCGGGCAGGGCATGCGCTGGCGCTGGCCGGGCGGCGTGCCGGAAAAAGTGCAGGCGCAGATCGAGCACGAGCTGGGCCTGATCGAGGAACTGCAGTACGCGTCGTATTTCCTCACCGTGCAGGACATCGTGCATTTTGCCCGGAGCAAGGGGATTCTCTGCCAGGGTCGCGGCTCGGCGGCCAACTCCGCGGTGTGTTACGCGCTGGGCGTCACCGAGGTCGATCCGGCGCGGACGAACCTGCTGGTCGAACGTTTCATCAGCAAGGAGCGCAACGAGCCGCCCGACATCGACGTGGATTTCGAGCACGAGCGGCGCGAGGAGGTGATCCAGTACATCTACGCCAAGTACGGCCGCAAGCGTGCCGCGCTGGCGGCCACGGTGATCTGCTATCGCGGCAGAAGCGCGGTGCGCGACGTGGCCAAGGCGCTGGGCCTGCCACCGGACCAGGTCGACCAGTTGAGCGGCATCGTGGGCTGGTGGGATGGCGAGACATCGCTGGACGAGCTGTTGCGCCAATACGGTTTCGATCCGCACAGCGCGGTGCTGCGGCGGGTGCTGAAACTCACCGCCGAGCTGCTCGACATGCCGCGGCATCTGTCGCAGCACGTCGGCGGCTTCGTGATCAGCGACGCGCCATTGAGCGAACTGGTGCCGGTGGAGAATGCGGCGATGCCCGGGCGCACCATCATCCAGTGGGACAAGGACGACCTGGACACCATGCGCCTGCTGAAGGTGGACTGCCTGGCGCTGGGCATGTTGAGTTGCGTGCGGCGTTGCCTGGATCTGCTGCGCGCGCATCGCGGCCAGGACTACACACTGGCGACCCTGCCGCTGGAAGACCCGGAAACCTACCGGATGATCCAGCGCGCCGACACCCTCGGCGTGTTCCAGATCGAAAGCCGCGCGCAGATGGCGATGCTGCCGCGGCACCGGCCGGCGAATTTCTACGACCTGGTGATCCAGGTGGCGATCGTGCGGCCCGGTCCGATCCAGGGCGACATGGTGCATCCCTACCTGCGTCGCCGGCGCGGCGAGGAGGCGGTGGACTATCCGTCGCAGGATCTGAAAGACGTGTTCGAACGCACGCTGGGCGTGCCGCTGTTCCAGGAGCAGGTGATGAAACTGGCGATCGTGGCGGCCGGCTATACCGCCGGCGAGGCCGACCAACTGCGCCGCGCAATGGCCGCATGGAAACGCCATGGCGGCATGGAACACCATCGCGAACGGATCACGACCGGGATGCTCGAACGCGGTTACACCGCCGAGTTCGCCGCGCGCCTGTTCGAGCAGATCAAGGGCTTCGGCAGCTACGGTTTTCCCGAGAGCCACGCCGCCAGCTTCGCCGGTATCGTCTACGCCAGCTGCTGGCTGAAATGCCACGAGCCGGCCGTGTTCGCCTGCGCCCTGCTCAACGCACAGCCGATGGGTTTCTACGGGCCCAGCCAGATCGTGCAGGATGCGCAGCGCCACGGCATCGCGGTGCGGCCGATGGATGTGCGCTACAGCGACTGGGACTGCACGCTGGAGGACGATGCGCGCGGCCGCGCCCAGCCGGCGATCCGGCTCGGGCTGCGCCAGCTGCGCGGCTTTCGCCAGGACGTCGCCGAGCGGCTGGCGGCGGCGCGCGCCGTGCGCGGCTTCGATGACGTGGTGGACCTGTGCGCGCGCACCGGCATCGACCGGCGCCAGCAGGAACTGCTGGCCGAGGCGGGCGCGCTGCGTGGACTGGCCGGACACCGGCATCGGGCGAAGTGGGCGGTGGCCGGGGTCGAACCGCAACTGCCGTTGTTCGGTCAAGCCAGTCCAGCAGAGGACGCCATCGTGCTGCCGGCGCCATCGGTCGCGGAAAATCTGCATGCCGACTACGCGCGCACCGGCCTCAGCCTGGGCCCGCATCCGCTGCAACTGATCCGCTCACGCCTGCGCGCGGCACGCTACGTCGATTCACGCAGCCTGCGCGGCCAGCCGCATCAAAGCCCGGTGCGCGCGGCCGGCCTGGTCACCCAGCGCCAGCGTCCGCAGACCGCCAGCGGGGTGACCTTCATCACCATCGAAGACGAGCACGGTTTCATCAACGTGGTGGTGTGGAGCCATGTGGCGGAACGGCAGCGCCGCGCGTATCTGGAAGCGCGCCTGCTCGGCGTGGAAGGGCAGTGGGAATGCGTCGACGGCGTGAGTCACCTGATCGCCCGCCGCCTGGTCGACATCAGCGCGTGGCTGGGCTCGCTGGACAGCCGCTCGCGCGATTTCCATTGAGCCTTTCACCCGTGTCGATCGCACGCATGCCTCCATGCATGGAATCGGTTAGGCTGGCGCCACCGCCGGGGAGAGCGGTGGGCATGGGGATGCCCCCGGGCGGTTTCCTTCCACTAGCAAGGGGACGTCATGAGTACTTCGTTTGCTGCGTTGGCCGGCATGGGCCTGTTCGCCATCCTGGTCATGATCGTCGTGGGCATCCTGGTCGGCGCGCTGATCCTCAGCGTGGCGTTCCGGCTGGTGGTCGGCATCATGCCGTCCTATCTGCGTGCGTTGGGTGCGGTGGTATTGACCTTCGTGGTCGTGTTCGTAGTTTCGCTGGTACTGGGCATGGTATTGCGCGGAGCCGGCGGCGGCGTGCTGTCGATGATCGTGAACTTCCTCGTCGGTGCTGCCGTGGTGAATTACCTGTTGCCGGCTGCGGACGGCAGCCAGATCGGCTTTGGCAAGGCCTGCCTGGTGGAGCTGATCTACATGGTGATCGGCATCGTGCTGGCGTTGATCATCGGCTTCATCTTCGCGATGGTGTTCGGCGCAGCGATGTTCGGCGTGCACTGAGTACGACCGCAAGTCCGGAATTGCGAGGGTGGTGTGAACCGCCCTCGTGAGCTCATTGTCGCCAGCTCATGCCAGGCTGGTGGCCACGCCGAAGCTGATCGCCATGATCGCGGCCACCGCCATGCAGGCGCTGCCGGGACGGATGCGGCGGGCGTCGATGCGCGGCACCAGCCGCCACAGCAGCAACACGCCGACCAGCATGTCCACGACCAGCACGATGCGCAGCAGTCCCGAACTCAGCAGCGCGGCATAGGGTGGATGCAGGCGGCCTTCGTACGCGGCGGTGCAGACGACCAGCAGCAGGCCGATCATGGCCCACAGCAGGCTGGCGAAATAGACGCGGTTGAACACCACGGCGCAGCGTTCGATCCAGCGCAGCACCGACCAGCCGATCAGGGCAAACACCAGCGCCGCCATGCTGCTGTACAGCACCCACCAGAGCAGGGTGCTGATCACGGTGAGCACGGTGGTCATGTGACCTGCTTGAACCCCAGCTTGCGAAACAGCTTGGCCATCAGCCAGGCCGGGCCGATCAGCAGATAGGAAAGGTCGGTGAGGAAACTCGGCTTGCGCCCCTCGAACTTGTGCCCGATGAACTGGCCGATCCAGGCGACCACGAACACCCCGATCGCCAAGTAGCACAACTGCGCCACGCCGAGCCGCCAGTACAGGTAGTTGGTGAGCAGACCGAGCAGGGCGAACACGATCAGCAGGCCCACGGCCAGCCGGTGCGAGCGCCGCCAGTACCAGTAGAACGCCGCCACCATCACCAGCACCGCCCACGAGCCGGGGCGCAGCTGACTGATCGGCACGGGAATCGCCCACAGCAGCGCAATCACCGACCACACGATCGGCGGCACGCAGAACCAGTGGAAGATCTGGTTGGTCGGGTTGCGGTGGTCGCCGCTGTAGCTGTCGAGCCAGTCCTGCATGGTGCGCATGGCATTCCCCCGTGTGAATGGTTCAGTCGAGCCGGATGCCGGCCAGCCGCTGCAGGGCCTCGGCATACTTGGCGGCGGTGCGGGCGATCACCTGGTCCGGGATCACCGGGCCGGGCGCGGTCTTGTTCCAGTCCTGGGTTTCCAGCCAGTCGCGCACGAACTGCTTGTCGTAGCTGGGCGGACTGATCCCGGTGCGGTATTCGTCGGCCGGCCAGAAGCGCGAGGAATCCGGCGTCAGCATCTCGTCCATCACGTACAGCTTGCCGCTCGCATCGGTGCCGAACTCGAACTTGGTGTCGGCAATGATGATGCCACGTTCGGCCGCATAGGCGGCGGCCCATCGGTAGATCGTCAAGGTGGCCTCACGCACCTGGTTGGCCAGCTCGCTGCCGACCGCGTCGATGACCGCATCGAAGCTGACGTTCTCGTCGTGGTTGCCTACGGCGGCCTTGGTCGAGGGCGTGAAGATCGGCTCCGGCAGCTGCTGCGCCTGCTGCAGGCCGGCGGGCAGGGCGATGCCGCACAGCGCGCCGGTCGCCCGGTAATCCTTCCAGCCCGAACCGATCAGGTAGCCGCGTGCGATCGCCTCCACCGGCACCGGCTTCAGCCGCCGCGTCACCACCGCGCGCTTCTCGTACAGCGCGAGGTCGGTACCCGGCGGCAGCACCTCGGCCAGCGGCACGTCGAGCAGGTGGTTCGGCACCAGGTGCGCAGTCTTGCCGAACCAGAAATTCGACATCTGGGTCAGCATCTCGCCCTTGCCGGGGATCGGATTGGGCAGCACCACGTCGAATGCGGACAGCCGGTCGGTGGCGACCATCAGCAGCCGATCGTCGGACAACGCGTAGACATCGCGCACCTTGCCGCGGTGGACCAGTTCGAGTCCGGGAAGCTTCGATTGCGGCAGGGTGGTGGGCACGGCAGCGGGTTCCACGTGGTGGCGGGATGCCCATTCTAGCCGCTGCCGCGTCGCGGATTTCGGGAGCACTGCTAGAATTGGCGACCTTTGGACCCATGTGTTGCCGATGCGCATCTTCCTGATCGCGGCGCTCTCGCTCGCCGCCTTGCCCAGCTTTGCCCAGGCCCCGGTCAAGCCGACCCGGTTGGGCCTGTGCGCGGCCTGTCATGGCGAAACCGGCCACGCCAGCATGCCCGGCGTGCCGAACCTGGCCGGGCAGCAGCTGGATTACCTGCGCGATGCGTTGAAGCAATACCGCGACGGCCGCCGCAGCGTGCCGGTGATGCGGGCGGCGATCGGCCCGCTCAACGATGCCGAACTCGACGCCCTGGCGCATTGGTACAGCGCGCAGGCGCCGGTGCGCCCATGAGCTTCACCTACACGGTCTGGTTCGCGATCTTCGGCCTGCTGATCGGGCATGCGCCGGGTGCCGTCGTCGGTGCGGTGATCGGCTTCATCTTCGACAACCTGCGCCACAGCCAGCGCAAGCAGGCCACGCCCGAAGCCGGCGGCTACGTGGGCCCGTTGTTCACCCTGCTCGGCGCGGTGGCGAAGTCCGATGGCCGGGTGTCGGAGGCCGAGATCGCGGTGGCCGAGCGCCTGATGACGCGCATGAAGCTGGGCATCGAGCAGCGCAAGCAGGCCGTCGCCAGTTTCAATGTCGGCAAGCAGCCGGAGTTCGATGCCACGCGCACCATCGCCGAACTGCGCAACTGGGTCGGCATGCGTCGCGATCACGCGTTCCCGGTGCTGGACGTGGTGATCGAGACGGTCCTGGCCGAAGGCAACCCCGGCCCCGAGAAGATGTCGATCCTGCGCCAGCTCGCCTTTGCGCTGCGCGTCAGCGACATGGAGCTGATGGCGTTGATGGCGATGAAGGGCTACGCGTGGAGTACCGGCTCCGGCCAGAGCAGCCATGGCCGCGCCTGGAATACCGGCAGTGGCTACGTGCCGCCGCAGCGCACGCCGCAGGGGCCGGATCCCTATGCCGTGCTTGGCATCGACCGCAACGCCGACGAACGTGCGATCAAGCGTGCCTACCGCAAGCTCATTTCCGAACATCACCCCGACCGCCTCGGCGATCTGCCCGACGACATGCGCAAGCGCGCCGAATCGCGTGCCAGCGAAATCAACGCCGCCTACGACCGCGTCAAGGAAGCGCGCGGATTCAAGTAACCTATATTGCAAAACCGGGCATCCTGCCGCGGTTTGCAAACAAGCTGCAGCGGCGAAGCCGCGACAGCTTGTCGCGACAAGTGCCCGCGCACTCGTCGCGTCGGCACATCCCCGTGCCGAATCGGCCAGTTGCTGCACCGAGGACCACCATGCCCAAGCAAGCCCCGATCATCGCCCCGTCCATCCTCGCCGCCGATTTCGCGCGGCTGGGCGAAGACACCGCCGCCGCGCTCGCCGCGGGTGCCGACTGGGTGCATTTCGACGTGATGGACAACCACTACGTGCCGAACCTCACGATCGGTCCGATGGTGCTGAAATCGTTGCGGGGCTACGGCATCACCGCGCCGATCGACGTGCACCTGATGGTCAAGCCGGTGGACCGCATCGTGCCGGACTTCGCCGAGGCCGGCGCCAGCCTGATCAGCTTCCATCCGGAAGCGAGCGAGCACATCGACCGCACGCTCGGCCTGATCAAGGAATCCGGTTGCCGGGCCGGGCTGGTGTTCAATCCCGCCACGCCGCTGGATTACCTGGATTACGTGATGGACAAGCTCGACCTGATCCTGATCATGTCGGTGAATCCCGGTTTCGGCGGGCAACAGTTCATTCCCGGCACGCTGGAGAAATTGCGCCAGGCGCGTGCACGGATCGAGGCCAGCGGCCGTGCGATCCGGCTGGAAGTGGACGGCGGCGTCACCGCGGAAAACATCGGGGCGATCGCCGCTGCCGGCGCGGACACCTTCGTCGCCGGCTCGGCGATCTTCCACGCCAAGGACTACCGTGCCGAGATCGCCGCCATGCGCAAGGCGATCGCATGAGCAAGTCCGTCGCCATGCGCAACGCGATCGGCTGATCCGCCGGCACGAACGACTCCCACATAAAAATCCCGGCGCATTGCGCCGGGATAAACGTCGTCGGAGACGTGAGAGGAAACACCATTGACTGGCTTGCGCCGATGCGATCGTTGCAGAGGGAGGGTCAACGATCGCATCGGCATGTTCCACGGCAAAGAGGAACGGGGGCCAATCACAGGTTCTGACCGGGTCGATCGGCAATGGTTCCCGACTCCGGCAATGATCCGCTGGTGGCCTTGTTCAGGTTCATGCGACTTGCCTGAACCACATAGCGCAGCGGGCCGCCGGGGACGATCGCATCGAATGGATAGCAGGTGACCAGCCACAGGCCGTCCATGCTGTTGGCGGCGGGGATGCGTTCGTGCCGGCTGTCGAGAATGCGGTGGCCGATGACCCGGTAATCGCTGCCGCCGTGCGGACCCTCCAGGTGCAACCGGTCGCCCGGCCACAGCATCTGCAGAAAGCGGAACTGGGTGTCGCGATGCGCGCTGATCACGCTCAGCCCGTGGCTGCCCGGCGCGGCGCTGCCCGATGTCCAGCCGGGCCCGAACGCCAGTGCCTGGCCGTTGTCGCCATCGAGCACGATCAGGTCCCGATGCAGTCGCGGCACGCTGAGCCGGGCCACCGGCGCGATGTCGGCCCATGGCCACGGTCGTCGGGTTTCGCGTCCGTGATCGGAGCGTGCCCATGCGCGCGCCAGCAGCAGCTGCGCCAGCGCCGCCTTGGCGTGGATCCAGACACCATCGAGGCCCAGCCCGGCGGCCAGCATCAGCGCCCCGAACATCAACCAGCGCCAACCCCGTTGCCGTTTCATCGCCGCACCCGTTGCATCAACCACGCGATCACCGCCAGCAGCAGTGCGCACAGGGCCAGCCACAATTCCAGCTCGGCCGGGGTGGCGGTCTGCGCGAAGTGGGTGCCGGAGGGCATCACGTTGGGGATCTGCTCGTGTCTGAGCGTGGCGTCGGCCGCGCGCGCCGGCGTGCGATCGACGGCCACCAGGCTGGTGTAGCGGCTGACCAGGTGTGCGGCCAGCGCGGTATCGGTGACCTCCTTGACCAGCGCCGCCGATTCGCCACCGCGGGCCACCTGGTCCATCAGGTCGGCAATGCGCGCCTGGGCCCACAACCGATCCAGTCCCTGGGCGGCGGTGGACGCGGACAGATCGGCCGGCACCGTCCAGGCCCGGTCGGGCAGCTGACCATGTACTTGCACCCGGGAGATCGGCTGCGCCAGTTTCGCGGTGACCAGCAGCGGTTCGCCCAGGTAGAGATCGGGCAGCTGGCGCGGGTAGGCTTGCGTGCCCGCGGGCCAGTCCACATGCAACTCGCGCATGGCTGGATGATCGAGTTTCTGCAGCAGCTCATGCATCTTCGCATCGAGCACGGCGCGATCGGCGATCAGGGTTTCGCTGCCGCGGCCGTGGCGCGCCGCGGCCTGCAGGAAATCGGCGTTGGGCGCGCTGCCGATGCCGATCGGGAACAGCCGCGAGTCGCCCAATTGCTGATCGATCAGCTGCATCAACCCGTTCGGATCGTCGACCGCGCCATCGGTGGCGAACAGCACCTGGCGCACGTATCCGGGCGGCGCATGACCGGCCAGCGCAAAACTCAGCGCCGGCGCCATCTCGGTACCGCCGCGCGCCTGCAACTGGTCGACCCAGGCCTGTGCCTGCTGCACTGCCGCGGGCGTGGCGGCGACCGCCTCGGGGCGCCACGGGTTGAGGATGGAGTTGAATTCCGCCACGTTGAAACGATCGCCGGGTTGCAACTGGCCCAGCGCGAGGTCCAGCGCCGCACGTGCCTGGCGGATCGATTCGCCGCCCATCGAGCCGGAAGTGTCGATGATCAGGATCAGTTCGCGCGGCAGGCGCTGCGCCTGTTGCTGCGGCGGCAGCAGCATCAGCATCGCGTAGTGCGCGCCGTCGATGTCCTCGCTGAAGCTGGCCACGTTGGGTTGGGCCTGCGGCTTCGGCTGCCAGCGCAACACGAAGTCGCGATCGGGCAGCACGCTGGCATCGCGCAGGCGGATCTCCCAGCGCTTTCCATGCTGCGTGCTGACGATCGCGTGGCTGGGGCTGTCCACCGCCGCCAGCGCCACGCCGGCATCCAGTTGCACCGCGATATGCGTGCGCAACGGCGCCCGCGCATCGTCGTCGGCGAACACCTGCGCCGTGGTGATGCCGGCATCGCCCGGCTGCGCGCCCTCACGCATGTGGTAGCGCGGGGTGAAGGTGAGCGGAAAGTGCAGCGAGAATTCGCCGGCGCGGTAGTCGATGCGCTGCCAGTAATGCAGCTCGATCGTCACCGTCGCGCCGGGCGCCACATTGGTCACCGCGGTGCGGAACAGGTTGCCGTTGTCGGCCTCCACCAGCGCCGCCTGCCGGCCGTCGGCGCGCGCCTGCGCGAACACCTTCTGCGCCGCCTCCTTGCGCTGGATCCCGGCCACGATGCGGCGCTCGCCGATGTCCAGCGACATCGAATACACCGCCGCGCCGGGCGGCAGCGGCAGCAGATAGTCGCCTTCCAGCCAGTCCTTGCCGGCGTTGCGGAATTGCTGGCGCACCTGCACCTCGGCGACCAACCCGCTGATGCGGTAATCGACGTCGGTATCGAGGCTGGCCAGACTGTGGCCGTGACCGCCGCGGTCGTGCAGGCGCAGCTCGCCGCTGCCGGGCGCGGTGGCGTGCGCGGCCAGGCCGAACAGCAACCCGCCAAGCACCAGCAGGTGGCACAGCGCGGACATGAATCGGGGTGATGTGTGCATGGTGATTCCCTCTGTTGAGTGCCGGTGGCACGACGGCATTGCCGCACGCGCAGCGGCCGGGACAGCGGCGCGCCGGCGTCGCGACGCGGCGCATTCGTGGCGAAACGCGGGCGGCCCGCGCGACGGCCAAAAAAATCCCCTCGCAAGCGAGGGGAAAGGAACCACCATGTCGGACGGAACGGGGGATTACAGCGGCTGCCAGTCCGGGTCGGGCTCGTCCTGGCCCGCGCCCGGCGCGATTCCCTTCGCGCCGGGCGTGCGGACGCCTTCCACGGCAAACGGGTTGAAGCTCGATGGATCATGGATGGGCCGAGACATGACGATCGCCTCAGTGGATGCCGAGCAGCAGGCCAAGCAGCAGGGCGCCCAGCGCCAGGCTGACGCGCAGTGGCTCGAAGCTGCGCAATTCGGCATACGGATCGTGCTGGCTGGTGTCGGTCTTCATGGCTGTCCTCGCGGTGGCGAACCTTCGGTCACATCAAACCGCCGGTTGCGGCGCAAGGCACGGCGCAACCCGGGCGATTTGCCGCTGGCATGTGGCGAAACGCTGGCAGTTGCGCTGGACGACTTGCGCCGGCGCGGCGCGCATAGCACGCTGCGATCATCCATCAGGGAGCACGCCATGGGCCGCAGCATTGCCATCGTCGAAGACGAACCATTGATCCGCGCCAACTACGTCGAGGCGCTGAACCGTTTCGGCTATGACGCCCGCGGCTATGGCTCGCGCCAGGCGGCCTCCAGCGCCTTCGCGATGAAGTTGCCGGAGCTGGTGATCATCGACATCGGCCTCGGCGACGAACCCGAGGGCGGGTTCGACCTGTGCCGCGAGCTGCGCGCGAAATCGTCCACGCTGCCGCTGATCTTCCTCACCGCGCGCGATTCGGATTTCGACGTGATCTCCGGCCTGCGCCTGGGTGCCGACGACTACCTCAGCAAGGACACCAGCCTGCACCAGCTGGCCGCGCGCATCGCGGCGCTGTTCCGCCGGATCGAGTCGCTGAAGGCGCCGGCGTCCAGCGAGACGGTGATCGAGCACGGTCCGCTGAAACTGGAATCCGAGCGCATGCGGATCAGCTGGAACGGCGAGGAAGTGCCGCTCACCGTCACCGAGTTCTGGATGGTGCACACGCTGATCCGTTTTCCCGGCCACGTGAAGAACCGCGACCAGCTGATGCGCGAAGCGGAACTGGTTGTCGACGACGCCACCATCACCTCGCACATCAAGCGCATCCGCAAGAAATTCATCGTGGTGGCGCCCGAATTCGACGCGATCGAGACCGTGCACGGCGTGGGTTACCGGTGGAAGCCGTGATGCAGCGTGTGATCCTGAGCCTGGTACTGCTTGCGGTCGCGACCCTCGCTCAAGCCTCGTCACCGGACAGCGTGCTGGCGCATGGTGCTCGCGATGGCGCCGCACCGGCGTGGGCGATTGCCGTCACGACACCGGCGGGCTGGACGCGCGACTGCTGCACGTATGCGCAGGCGATCGGGGTCGATGCGGTGTTGTACCAGGGCGAATGGAGCGGCAAGCCACAACGCGTGATGGTGCTCAACGTGTGGCCGCGCAAGCTGGCCACGCTGGACGCGGAGGTCCAGGCGGACCGCACGCATTTCCTGCAGGCCGACCCGGCGGCGCGGGTGACGGGGATTGCCGTGCACCCTCGCGACATGCCATGCGCGGCCACGGTGTATGAGGGTACGGACCATGTCGACGACGTGGTCGTGTTCTGCGACCCGGGCCAGGCCAGCGGCATCCGACTGAGCTGGTCGATGAGTTTCGATCACGACGACCCGTCGCGGCGCGCCCTGCTCGATGCATTCATGCAGGTCGTGGTGGCGACGCACTACCAGCGCTACCTGCCGGCATCCGCGCATGCCGGCTGATCCCGGCGCTCGGCAGTCGGTGGTTGTGGCATGACCCTGCGCCGGAAACTGCTGCTGGTGGCGCTGTGCACGCTGGCGCTGCCGGTGGCGGGCTGGTTCGATGTGCGGCAGATGGAGGCCTTGCTGCGCGACGGCCAGGCGCAGGCGTTGCAGGCTTCGGCGCAGGTGGTGGCGCGCAGCCTGGTGGTGACTCATGCGGTGCCGCCGGCCGCTGGTCCGAGCTGGTATGTGCAGTCGGCGCCGGGACCGATCACGGTGGATGGCTATGGCGACGACTGGGCGCCGCTGACGCCGTGGAGCCAGCCGTTCGCACGGCGCGGCCAGTTGCTGCTGGCCGAGGATGACGATGGTCTCTATCTGTATGCACGGGTGGCCGATGCGCGTCGCACACGCGCCGACGCGGAGGATCCGAACGCCCTGCTGGCCGATCACCTGATCCTCACCCTCGGCAATGCCGCCGGCCAGCGGCGTTACCTGCTGGCCAGCGCGGCGCCGGGACCGTTGACCGCGCTGCCGCTCGATCCGGCGCTGGCCGGCCTGCCGGATCAGCTCACCGCGCGTTGGCAGGAGGACGGCAGCGGTTACCAGGTCGAACTGCGCCTGCCGCGCCAGATGGATTTGCTCACGCTGGGCGTGGGTGCGTACGACGCGAACGCCGATGGCGACCGCATGGCATCGGACACGCGCCCGCTCAGCCGTTATTCCGCCGCGCTGTCGAGCGAACTGGCCCAGCTCGTGCCCGATCGGGTGCAGGCGCGCGTGTTGTCGCCGTCGGGCTGGTTGCTGGCGCGCAGCGGCAGGCTCGACAGTGCGCCCGGTGCCGATGGCCAGCCGGGCTGGTTCGCCTCGCTGGTGTATCGCTCGCTGCTGGCCACCCGACTGGAGGACGCCGAGCTGTGGTCGCAGGACGTGCCGCAGCTGGATACGGCCGAAGTCAGGCAGGCGCGCGCCGGCAAGGCCGTCACCGTGTGGCGCCATGGCGAGGAACGCGGCAGCGTGGTGCTGGCTGCCACGGTGCCGATCGAACAATCCGGCAAGGTCGAGGGAATGCTGCTGCTGGAGCAGGCCAGCCGCACGGTACCCTTGCTGGCCAATCGCGCCCTGTTCGGGTTGTTGCTGACCAGCTTCGGCGTGCTGCTGGTGGCCGGCGGCATCCTGCTGGCATTCGCGACCCGGCTCAGCCTGCGACTGGCGCGGCTGCGCAACGCGGCCGAGCGCGCCCAGCTAAACGATGGACGTCTGGACGGCCAATTGGGGCCGGGCCGCTTCCCGATGACGGATACGCCGGACGAGATCGGCGACCTCGCACGCAGCTTCGAAAAGCTGTTCGTCGTGGTCGGCGGCTATACCGATTACCTGCGCACCCTGGCCTCGAAGCTGTCGCACGAACTCAACACGCCGCTGGCGATCGTCAAGTCGTCGCTGGACAACCTCGAACATGCCCTGCAGGACCATGCGGCGCTACCGGACCAGGCCGGGCCTTACCTGGCGCGTGCCCGCGATGGCGTGGCGCGGCTGGGCGCGCTGGTTCGCGCGATGAGCGAATCCAGCCGGATGGAGCGCTCGATCGAGACGGCCGAGCCGGAGGATGTCGATTTGCGCGACGTGGTGCGCGGTTGCGCCGACGGCTATCGGCCCCTGATCGGCACGCGCCGGCTCGAGTGCCGGCTGCCGGAATCGCCGTTGCCGCTGCACGGCGCGCCCGAGCTTATCGCGCAGGCGCTGGACAAACTGCTGGACAACGCCTTGTCATTCACGCCACCCGACGGCTGGTTGCGACTGAGCCTGAGCGCCACGGCGGATGGCGCCGAGATCGAACTGGCGAATCAGGGCCCGATGCTGCCGGCGGCCATGCAGGGTCGGCTGTTCGATTCCCTGGTCAGCCTGCGCGACAAGGCCACGCCCGGCGATGCGCCACATCTGGGCCTGGGCCTGTATGTGGTGCGGCTGGTCGCCGAGCGGCATGGTGGTATCGCCAGCGCACGCAACCTAGATGATGGCAGTGGCGTGGCGTTCTCGCTGCGCCTGCGCGGCATGCCGCGGCAGCGGCTGGGCGGTTGACTCCTCGGGTTCCTGATTCGGCATGGACGCACGCGCACGTGCATCCATGCCTGCTCCGATCAGGGCTCGCGGCAGGAAGTCGGCAGGTATCGCTGGGGCACCGTGGTTTCCATGCCGCCGCAACGCCAGCGGAGCTGCCCGCTGCTGTCCGGTGAAGGGCTCAGCACCAGCACGTCGTTGCGGATGACCCGGTTCGCCTGGAGCGTGCCGAAACTCACCGTGATCGTGCCATCGGACACCTGCACGCTGGAGACATACCTGCCGGTGATCGAGCTGCTCTGGGCCAGGCCTCCGGCGGCATTGTCGGCGGGCAGGGCGTGCCGGTTCGCGTAGTACTCCGCCACCGCCGTCCTGGCGCCGTCGGCCAGCACGGCGCCTTCGGCAACCTGCGAACGGATCAGGTAGTCCTGATAGGCGGGGATGCTGATGGCGGCGAGGATCGCGATCACGAACGGCACGATGCAGAAGATCGCCCAGAACACGCCCTTGGAGGCGCGTGGCGTGGTCTGGCCCGTGCGCTTCCAGCGCTCCAGCCAGCTCAGCTGGGCCTGCAGGTAGTACATGGTGAAGAAGAACAACGTGACACCGCCAATGTCCAGCGGCAGTGCCCGGCTGGCGAGTTTGTCGCGCATCGAGCCGGCCATCGAGAAATAGGCCACGAGATAGAGCACCCAGCACGCGAGCAGCAGGAGTGCGGCGAAGCCGACCAGGCCGGTATTGCCGTGAGGCATGGACGCGAGACCAGCGAAATACAGCGGATAGCCGATGACGAAGCAGGTTGTGGCCAGGCCAAGCAGCAGGGTGGCATGGCTTTGCCGATCGATCTTGCGCACCCAGTTGGCCTGGATGAACGGCCACACCAGGCCGAAAATGCCAAGCGTGAGCGCGGTGAACAGCCACACCAATCCCCAGTGCAGTGACGGTGGCGTGGGCATGACGGCGCGGTCGGCCGACGCAGCACCAGGGGATTCGTCCCGTCTTGCGGAAAACGATTCAGGCCACGTTGACGCCCTCGCGCCGGCTCCCGGCGGCGGTACCTGCGCGCTCGCCAGCGGTGGCGGCATCGCCCCGTCAGCGGTTGCCTCGTCAGCAAACAATTCGGCCAGCGGGATCCAACCGGCCATGCCCTGGCGCCAGCCCAGCGCATCCGCGGCGAGCTTGCCCTCCCTCAGCCACTGGCGGACATTTGCTTCGCTGTACGGGCCGTATTTTTCACCATTCTGGCCGATCCATATCTGCTCGCTGTTGCTCACGTCGAACTCCCTGTGGGTCACTCGATGTACCACGCGGCGTCGGCCCCGAAGCCGGCATCCGCGTGATCGTCATGGAGGCGCTTCGTCTGCAGGATGTTGGTTGGAAAACTGCCTCGCGCATGCCAGTCCGGCCAGATTTCCGGCGAACTGCAAGCCGTCAAAAGCAACCGTATCCCCGGACTCTGTTCCGATCCCCCGGCAGCGAGATTAGTGCGCTGGTGGCTGCCGGACAAGCGCAGCCAGGCGTGGCATGTGCGTGGCCCGATGTATCCGGGCCATGCAGGGATGCTCTTTCCAACCACCCGCTCAGTGCGTTGGCGTTGCTGGCCGCGCGCTCGATGTCGTTGTGGCAGGAGATGGCAGGGCAGGCACGGTCGTGCTGGTGCCGGCGGCAGCTGGTGCTGGGCTGGACGAAGATGTCGCGACCGCGGTTTCCGCGTTGGTGGTGGCCGGCGCCGGCAACGATGCCGTTGCTGGCGGGGTTGCGGTGGTGGACGCCGGGGTCGCAACTGCCGACGCCGCGGCCGCCGGATGGGTGGTCGATGCCGCCTTCGCGGCCGAGGCGGAAGGCGTCGGTGTCGCTGGCTGTCCGCTGCTGCTCTTCGACGGCCGGATGGCTGCCGGTACTGCGGGCGGTCCGCTCACATGCGTGCCTGCGGTCCAGTGGAAGTACGCCCATGCTGCCAGCCCCGCGAGCACCAGCAGCACGACAAGACGACCCGCACGCGAGGGCGCAGGTGTTCCGGCTTCAACGGCCTCGGGCGCCATCGGAGCAAAGGATTCCGGATCGTCGGACGCGGGGGTTTCTTGCGGCGGATCGATGAGGGAGCCGTCATGCCCGGCTTCTCCGCTGTCCACGGTGGGTGCCGCGGTTTCCGGATCGTCGGGCGGCGCGGGCGCAGGCACGGGTGGCGGCGTCGCGTGGCTTGCTTCGTCGCGGGTGGCGGCCGCGAGCGGTTCCGCGGCGGTGTCGTCGAGGTCGTTCCACGTATCGGGGGACCATGAGGTGCTCGTGGCGTGTGGCGGTTCACCGTAGGCATCGTCGGACAGTTCATCCGGAACGGATCCGCCGTCGCCATGGGCGGAGTCCGTGGGTGACCGTGCCGGCGTGTCGTTGATGTCCCCGTCGTCCGGCGTCGACGACGGTGTCGTTTCGTCGATGTTTTCATGGTCGATGGTTGCCGTGGCCGTTGCCGCGTGGTCGACCGGCACCGGCCACGGCGACCACGTCGTGTCGCCACGCAACCGGTACGATTCGCCCGGCTGGATGAACTCGTCCAGCGAGGATTGTGGCAGCGGTCCGCGCGTCGTTCCGGCGCGGTCGATGTAAGCCAGTTGCCGGTCGTCGGGCAGGGCGCGCGCATCGACGTGCATGGCCTGCAGCAGCTGCGCGACGCGCTCGGCGGTGGTTTGGTCCAGCTCGCGCCGCACGACCCGCGGCAATGCGGCGACCACGCGTCGCGCGAAATCGTCCTGATCGAGTTTCAGTGCGGCCGCCACCGGCCGCCACGCGGAAGCGTCGTCAGTCGCCCCGGCCTGCAGGCCGCACAATACGACGCAGTACTGATTCACCAAGTTGTCCCCTGTTGCCTGTCCGCCGAGGTTAGACCGCCCCCGTTGGCGTATCAAGCGCGCGTCGCGTGGCCGGCTCACGCATCGCCTACAATGACGGCTTTCCGTTCGGCCATCCGGAACGCCCACGTGATCTCCCGAGACGAATTCGACGCGCTGGTCGCCCAGGGGCATACGCGCATCCCGCTGGTGCGCGAGGTGTTTTCCGACCTCGACACGCCGCTGTCGGTGTACCTGAAGCTGGCCGACGGCCCGTACACCTTCCTGTTCGAATCAGTCGAGGGCGGCGCCACCTGGGGACGCTATTCCATCATCGGCCTGCCGGCGAAGCGGGTGTACCGCCTGCGCGGGCACGAACTTGAAGTGGAAGATGCGGGAGAAGTCGTCGAGCGGCGCCATCTCGACGATCCGCTGGCCGAGATCGAGAAGCTGCGCCAGCAGTACGACGTGCCGCGCTTGCCGCAACTGCCCGCGTTCAGCGGCGGCCTGGTCGGCTACTTCGGGTTCGAGACGATCGGCTACATCGAGCCGCGGCTGGCGCAGTGGGATCGCGCGGACGAGCTGGGCACGCCCGATGTGCTGCTGATGCTGGCCGAGGAAGTGGCGGTGTTCGACAACCTCAAGGGCCGGCTGTACCTGATCGTGCATGCCGATCCTGCGCAGCCGCAGGCCTATGCCGCCGCGCAGCGCCGGCTGGATGCACTGGTCTACCGACTGCGCCAGGGTGGCGCCTCGTATCCGCAGCTCACGCAATCGGTCGCGCTGGACGAGGGCGATTTCAAATCCTCGTTCACCCGCGAGGAGTTCGAGGCGATGGTCGAGCGCGCGAAGGAATACATCCGCGCCGGCGACATCTTCCAGGTGGTGCCGTCGCAGCGGCTCAGCGTGGGTTTCAATGCGCGGCCGGTCGACGTGTACCGTGCGCTGCGTGCGCTGAACCCGTCGCCGTACATGTATTTCGTCGACCTGGGCGAAACGCAGATCGTGGGTTCCTCGCCGGAGATCCTGGCGCGGCTGATGGATGGCAAGGTGGTGGTGCGTCCGCTCGCCGGCACGCGCAAACGCGGTGCCACCGAGGAAGAGGATAAGGCACTGGAAGCCGAACTGCTGGCCGATCCGAAGGAGCGCGCCGAGCATGTGATGCTGATCGACCTCGGTCGCAACGACATCGGCCGGATCAGCGAGACCGGCACGGTCGAGGTCAGCGACTCTTTCGCGATCGAACGCTATTCGCATGTGATGCACATCGTGTCGCAGGTGCAGGGCACGCCGCGCCCGGGTCTGAGTTACATGGATGTGCTCAAGGCCACATTCCCGGCCGGCACGCTCAGCGGCGCGCCGAAGATCCGTGCGCTGGAGATCATCCAGGAGCTGGAGCCGTACAAGCGCAACATCTACGCCGGTGCGATCGGCTGGATCGGCTGGTGGGGCGACGCCGACACCGCCATCGCGATCCGCACTGCGGTGATCCAGAACGGCCGCCTGCATGTGCAGGCCGGCGCAGGCATCGTCTACGACTCCGATCCCGCCGCCGAGTGGGAGGAGACCATGAGCAAGGGTCGCGCGCTGTTCCGCGCGGTGGCGCAGGCGGCGAAGGGGTTGTAACGGTTTCGGGCGGCTTGCCGGCAGGCGCGTCGCCTCGATGGTGGCCGGGCATGACTTCCGGCAGGGCTTTTGCCGTACGATGATATATTATATCGTTACGAGCTTCGCAGTCCCTTTCCTCCGATCCTGAAGACACGCTTGCATGAACCAACCGAGGATCGATGAGGTTGCGGGGTCTGCGGGCGCAAGGGATGGGATACGCGAAGATATTTCGCGATCAGGCGTGTCGTGGCTTGCGCTCTGGCGGTATTTGCCCGCGCTGCTGGCGCTGCTGCTGACCGGTTGTGCAGTCGGCCCGGACTTCAAGCGCCCCGCCGCTCCCGACGTCAGCGATTACACCGCGCAACCGGCAACGAGTACGGCGGCTACGCCGGATATCGCGGGTGGGGAATCCCAGCAATTCGCTCGTGGCGGCGATATTCCCGCCGAGTGGTGGACGCTGTTCCATTCGCCCGCGCTCAACGCGCTGATCCGGCAGTCGCTGGCGCACAACCCCGATCTGAAGGCCGCGCAGGCGGCGCTGGCGGTGGCGCATGAAAATACTCGGGCGCAGCGCGGCGCCAATTATCCGGCCGTCGACGGGGGGTTCTCGGCCAGCCGCCAGATGCAGTCGCAGCAGGTCGCGCCCGGGCCGAACTATCCGGTCGTACCCCAGGAGTATCTGTACAGCTTCTTCACTCCGCAGCTCAGCATCTCGTATGCACCGGACGTGTTCGGCCTCAACCGACGCACGGTGGAATCGCTGAAGGCGCAGGAACAGTCCGTGCGGTTTCAGATGATCGCCGCCCGCATCACGTTGAGTACCAACGTGGTGGCTGCGGCCGTACAGCAGGCTTCATTGCGTGCGCAGATCGAGGCGACTCGTGAGCTGATCGCGATCAACACGAAGATGGTGAAGATCCTGCGCTACCAGCTGGACAAGGGGTACGCCGGCCGTCTCGATCTGGCTGCGCAGGAGTCACAGCTGGCCCAGCTCCAGGCGACGCTGCCGCCGCTGCTGACCCAGATGGATCGGCAAAACGACTTGCTGGCCGTGCTGGCTGGGCGCCTGCCGAGCCAGGCACCCGAGCAGGCTTTCGACCTGGCCAGTCTGCACCTGCCGCAACACCTGCCGCTGAGCCTGCCGTCCAGACTGGTGGCGCAGCGTCCGGACGTGCGCCAGGCCGAGGCGAACATGCACGCGGCCAGCGCCAATATCGGCGTGGCCATCGCGAATCGGTTGCCAAATATCTCCCTCAGCGCAAATGCCGGCAGCACCGCGGTGGCGATAGGCCAGGTGTTCAAGGCCGGTACGGGCTTCTGGGGCATCGGCGCCGATATCGCTGCGCCGATTTTCCATGGTGGCAGCCTGCTGCATCAGGAGCGCGCGGCCAAGGCGGCCTATGTGGAGGCGGCCGAGCAATATCGCGGCACGGTGCTGACCGCGTTCCAGAACGTGGCCGATACGCTGGCCGCCCTGCAGCATGATGCCGAAGGCCTGCAGGCCGCGGCCCGTGCCGCCGATGCGGCCAAGCTCACGCTGGATCTGTCTCAGCGCCAGTACCACGACGGTTACGCCAGCTATCTGTCGCTGCTGAGCGCGGAACAGGCTTATGGGCAGGCTCGCATCGCGCTGGTGCAGGCGCAGGCGAGCCGCTACGCCGATACGGCGGCACTGTTCCAGGCACTCGGCGGTGGCTGGTGGCATGACACCACGACCGACGGCGGGACCGCCACCTTGTCCACTCCAAACCACGCCGCTGCCACTCGGGATAGCGATGAAAAGTGAACTTCCTTCCATGGCGCGGTCGACGCGGCGGATCTCTGCCGCACTGTTGCCGGTGTTTGCCCTGGCGGTATTGATGTCCATGGCTGCCTGCTCGTCGAAGGCCGAGCCGCAGGCCACGACCGCCGCCGACACGCCGCAGAACGTGACGCTGACTTCGGCCCAGCGCGAGCATATCCACCTGCTCGCCATCGCGCGCAGCAGCTTCCACCGTGGCATCGAAACCAGCGGCGTGGTGGATTTCGACCACGACCGCGCGACCCAGGTACTGGCGCCGTTCTCCGGCCCGGTCACCCAAGTACTGGTGAGCCAGGGCGAGAAGGTCAGGCAGGGCCAGCCGTTGGCGCGGGTGAATTCCCCCGACTTCGCGGCGGCCGCCGGCGCCTATCGCAAGGCGCTCGCCGCAGCGCATGCCGCCGACCAGGTGGCGGCCACGGATCGCGACCTGTTCGCGCACCAGGCGATCTCCGAGCGCGAGCATGCGCAGGCACAATCCGATGCGATCGGTGCGGACGCCGACCGCGACGCCGCACTGCAGGCGTTGCTGGCCTTGCATGTCGATCAGCAGACCATCGCCGCGATCCGCGAAGGCAAACCGGTGGCGCACGGCCAGGGCGTGATCCGCGCACCGATCGCCGGCACCGTGGTCGAGAAGTCGATTGCGCCCGGCCAGCTGCTGGCGGCGGGTACGACGCCATGCTTCACCATCGCGGATACCTCGCAGATGTGGGTCATGGCGCAGTTGTTCGGCGATGAGCTGGACACGGTGAAGAACGGGGACGATGCCCTGGTCGACATCGGTACGGATAGCACGGGGATCCATGGCAAGGTCACCAATGTCGGCGCCGTGGTCGATCCCGATACGCGTGCGGTCGACGCGCGCGTGCTGGTCGACAATCCCGATGGCGCGCTGAAGCGGCAGATGTATGTGCGCGTGCGCATCCAGTCGAGCGAGGCGCGAACGGGATTGCTGGTGCCGGTGTCGGCAGTCCTGCGCAATGACGAGAACCTGCCGTTCGTGTACGTGGCGGCGACCGACGGCGGCTATGCACAGCGCACGGTGACGCTTGGCGAGCGCGTCGGCGATCGCTTCCTGATTCCCGAAGGGCTCCACGCCGGCGACAAGGTGGTGGTGGACGGCGCGATCTTCCTGCACTTCATCCAGACCCAATGAGCGAGCAGACGCCAGCCGAGGAGACGTCGCCGCGTTCGACGTCGCTGATCAACCGCATTGTCGCCTTCGCGCTGCAGCAACGCCTGCTGGTGGTGCTGCTGGCGCTGGGGCTGGCCGCGGCCGGCGTATGGGCCTACAACGTGCTGCCGATGGATGCGTATCCGAACCTGTCGCCGCCGATGGTGGACATCGTCACGCAATGGCCGGGGCATTCGGCGGAAGAGGTGGAACGGCTGATCACGGTGCCGGTGGAGCTGGGCCTGAATGCGATTCCCGGGCTGGTCACCAAGCGCTCCATTTCGCTCTACGGCCTGTCCGACGTCACCCTGACCTTCGCCGACGGTACCGATCCGTATTTTGCGCGCCAGCGCGTCTACAACCGGATACCCGCCATCACCCTGCCTAATGGCGTGGCGCCTTCGATGTCGCCGATGTCGCCGCCTTCCGGACTGGTGTATCGCTACGTGCTGCAGAGCACCGATCGCTCGCCGATGGAACTGAAGACGCTGGACGACTGGATCGTCGCGCCGCAGTACCGCTCGGTGCCCGGCGTGGCCGACGATTCCGGCTTCGGTGGCGGCACCATGCAGTACCAGGTGTTGCTCGACCCGGTGAAGATCGCCGCGCTGGGGCTTTCGGTGGCGCAGGTGGAATCGGCACTGGCCGCCAACAACAGCAATGCCGGCGGCGGCTTCTACTCGCAGGGCGGGCAGTTCTTCTACGTGCGCGGGCTGGGCCGGCTCGAAACCGAGCAGGACATCGGCAATGTGGTGCTGGCGGTGCACGACGGCACGCCGATCCTGGTGAAGAACGTCGGCACGGTGCAGATCGGCATCGCGCCGCGGCTGGGCGAGTTCGGCTACATGAACCAGGACGATGCCGTCGAAGGCGTGATCCTGGCGCTGACCGGGTCGAAGACCGAGAACGTGTTGCAGCAGGTCGAGGCGAAGACCCGCGAGCTCAACAGCGAGATCCTGCCCCGGGACGTGAAGGTCCACCCGTTCTACGACCTCACCGACCTGATCCAGCAGACCAAGGGCGTGGTGATGCACAACCTGCTGCTGGGCATGGTGTTGGTGATCGGGGTGCTGATCTTCTTCCTGTACGACGTGCGCGCGGGCCTGATCGTCGCCGTGACGATCCCGCTGGCCCTGCTGTTCGCCTTCGTGTGCCTGGATCTCAAGAATGCCTCGGCCAACCTGCTGTCGATCGGCGCGGTGGATTTCGGCATCCTGGTCGACGGCGCGATCTTCATGGTCGAGAACATCTTCCGCGAGCTGGCCGCGCGGCAAGGATCCGAGTTCAACATCCGCGAGGTCATCCAGAGCGCCGCGTCGGAAGTCGACCGGCCACTGGTCTACGCGGTGGCGGTTATCGTGGCCAGTTTCCTGCCGATCTACGTGCTCAACGGGCCTTCCGGCACGCTGTTCAAGCCGATGGCCGACACCATGATTTTCGCCCTGGTCGGCTCGCTGCTCGTCACGCTGACCTTGCTGCCGGTGCTGTGCGCGCTGTTCATGCGTCGCGGCGTGCGCGAACGGCGCAACGCGATCTACGAGAAGTTCAAGTCATGGTATGTGCGGTCGCTTGAACGCCTGCAGCCGCGTGCGTGGGGGGTGGCCGCGGCGTCGGCGTTGCTGCTGGCGCTGGCGCTGCTGATGATGCGCGGCATCGGCGCCGAGTTCATGCCGCACCTGGACGAAGGCTCGCTGTGGGTGCGCGCGACCATGCCGTACACCATTTCCTTCAAGGAGGCATCGAAGATCTCGCCGCAGATACGCGAGATCCTGCGCTCGTTCCCCGTCGTCACCACGGTCACCTCGGAATTGGGGCGACCGGACGATGGCACCGACTCCACCGGTTTCTTCAATGACGAATTCTTCGTCGGCCTCAAGCCGTACTCGCAGTGGGGCGGCGAATACCGCAGCAAGCAGGACCTGATCGACGCCATCAACAAGAAGCTGGAGGTATTTCCCGGCATCCAGTTCAACTACACGCAGCCCGCCGAGGACGCCGTGGACGAGGCCGAGACCGGCCTGAAGAGTTCGCTGGCGGTCAAGATCTACGGGCCCGACCTGCACACGCTGCAGGACAAGGGCAAGGCGATCAAGCAGGTGATGGAGAAGGTGCGGGGCATCACCGACGTGACCCTGGTGCACGAACTCGGCCAGCCGAATCTGGCGATCAAGATCGATCGCGCGAAGATCGCCCGCTACGGGATCAACGTCGACGACATCAACAAGCTGATCGAGGCGGCGATCGGCGGCGACGTGGCCACCGAAGTGGCGCAGGGCGAGAAGCAGTTCGACCTGCTGGTGCGCCTTGAGCCGCAGTATCGCGACAACCCGCAGCAGATCGGCGAGATTCCGGTAGCCACGCCGGGCGGCCAGCAGATTCCGCTGAAGGAGCTGGCCGACATCAGC
This sequence comes from Rhodanobacter sp. B05, assembly GCF_002001085.1. Taxonomy (GTDB): domain Bacteria; phylum Pseudomonadota; class Gammaproteobacteria; order Xanthomonadales; family Rhodanobacteraceae; genus Rhodanobacter. The sequence continues at coordinate 104,715 of NZ_MUNU01000012.1, read as the reverse complement.
GTCGCCAACGGCGCCTCCTTCATTTACCGCGAGAACGGTTCACGCTACATCGGCGTGCAGTTCTCGGTGACCGGACGCGACCTCGCCGGTGCCGTCAACGATGCGATCGGGCAGGTCGCCCGCGACGTGAAACTGCCGCACGGCTATCGGCTGGAGTGGGGCGGCGAGTACAAGGAGTACACCGCCTCGCGCGCGCAGATGAACGTGATCCTGCCGCTCACCCTGCTGCTGATCTTCGGCCTGCTGTTCGTGCTCTACGGCAACTTCAAGTTCCCGTTCATCACCGTGATCGGCGTGCTGCTGTCCGCACCCGTTGGCGCGATCGTGGCGATGTGGCTCACCGGCACGCCGTTCTCGGTATCGTCCGGCATCGGCTTCATCGTGCTGTTCGGCGTCTCGGTGCTGACCGGCGTGGTCTACATCTCCTGCGTCAACGAGCTGCGGCTGGGCGGCATGGAGATCGGCAAGGCGGTGCACGAGGCCGCGGTGCTGCGCCTGCGCCCGATCACGATGACGGCGCTGGTGGCCGCGCTGGGCCTGTTGCCGGCCGCGATCGCCAGCGGTGTCGGCACCGATTCGCAACGCCCGTTCGCGCTGGTGATCGTGGCCGGCATGCTGTCGCGACTGCTGATCGGCATGTTCCTGATGCCGGCGCTGTATGCGCTGGTGGCGCGGCCAGCGGATCGATTGCAGGTGTAGACCAGCCCGGCGGACCCTCAATCGCCGCCACCTTCCACCTCGATCTGCTGCACCAGGTTGTACAGGATGCGCAGATCCTGCGCATCGAGCGTCTCGCCGCCGATGCCGCGGAAATGGTTGTGGAATGCGCGCACCGCGGCGGCGCGATCCTGCAGCGGGTAGCCGAGCACGGCCATTGCCATCCACGGGTCGAATTCCGCGGGCGGATCGACCAGGGTGCCTTGCGGCCAGCGCCCGAACCCCGCGGCGGCCAGTTGCGCCCATGGAAACAGCGGGCCCGGATCATCCCTGCGCGTGGGCGCGAGATCCTGGTGGCCGATGATCTGCGTGCGCGGGATCTGCAGGCGTCCGGTGAGGTCGGTGAGCAGGCGCAGCAGGCTGTCGATCTGCGCTTGCGCGAATGGCGTGGCGCCATCGTTGTCCAGTTCGATGCCGATGGAGGCGGAGTTGACGTCGGTGATCGTGCCCCAGCGTCCCGGGCCGGCGTGCCATGCGCGCAGCTGGTCGGCAACCAGCTGGTAGACATGGCCATCTGCGCCGATGAGATAGTGCGCGCTGACCGGGCCGCCGCTGTTCGCGCTGCGCAAGGTATCCAGGCTCTGCTGCACCGAATGTTGCTCGGTGTAATGCAGCACGATCAGTACCGGTCGCCGGATATCGTGGTTCTTCGACGGTACCCAGGTCGCCAGCGGGTTGCGCGCGGGCGCATGGGCGCAGGCGGCGAGCAGCGCGACCAGAAACGTTGCGGCCGTGCGGAGCAGCAAGCCGCGGCGGCGGAACGGTTCACGCATGTGGGCATCTCCCTGCTTCGTCACGGCTGGTAGATCCTGGCGATCGCCAGCGCCGTGCGGTAGGGCTCGGGCGCATTGCGGTTGCTGAGCAGGACGATCGTGAAGTGCTGTTTCGGCCAGCGCACGATCACGTTGCGGAAGCCGATGCTCTCGCCCGAATGCCAGATGGTGTCGCCGCTGATGCGCCAGCCGAATCCGTAGTACGCCTCATAGGGCTCGCCGGTGACCTTCACATGCGGGGTGAAGGCCAGCTTGCGCGAGGCGGCGCTGAGCAGGCGGTCGTCGTACAGCGCGGCGTCCCACTTCGCCATGTCCTCGATGCACGAATAGATGCCGCCATCGCCCCGGGTGGCGCTCGTCGCGTCCTGGTCGGTGCGCGTCCACTTGCCGTTCTCCTCGCTGTAGCCGTAGGCGCGATGCGGCACCTGCGGGCCGCGGTGGTGTTCGTACAGCAGCGTGTGCGTCATGCCCAGCGGGTCGAAGATACGCTGCTTGAGGAAGGTCGGCAGGGTCATGTGCGAGGCGCGTTCGACGATCAGTCCGAGCAGCACATAGCCGCTGTTGCTGTATCGATAGCCCTGGCCCGGTGGGAAGTAATGCCCGCTATCGGCCGACAGCCAGCGCAGTACGTCGGCGTCGCTAACCTGGCCCTTGAAGTCGGTGGGGATCAGGTCTTCGTAATCGGTGAGGCCGCCCGTGTGGTCGAGCAGGTTTTCGATGCGGACGCCGGCGTCGCTGGCGGGCAGCGACGGCAACCACTGGCGCACCGAATCGTGCAGGTGCAGCTTGCCGTCCTGGCGCAACAGCAGGATCGCCGCGGCGATGAATTGCTTGGTCACCGAGGCCAGGCGATAGTCCGTGACCGGCGTGGCGGCGACATGATCTTCCAGGTTGGCCATGCCGTAGCCGCGGCTGAGCACGGGCTTGCCGTCCTTGAGGATCAGCAGGGAGGCGCCTGGCACGTCGCCGGCGTACTCGTGCATGATCGCGTCGACTTGCGCCGCCTTCGTGTCGTCGGCGTGCGCCTGCGCGCAGGCAATCGACAGCATGGCCAGCAGCAAGATCGGCTTGATTTGCATGTCACGGTTCCTCCGGCTTGTGTTTGGTATCGGCTACTCGACCGGCACGTCGTAGATGGTGTGCGGCGTGGGCTCGGGCTCCAGCGTGTAGTGCCACCATTCCATGGAATAGTTGACGAAGCCCTCGCGCTGCATCGCCGCGCGCAGTCGCTGCCGGTTGGCATGCTGGGTCGCCGTGGCCTCTGTCGCATCGGTATGTGCCAGCGTGCCGAAGTAATCGAAGTGCGTACCCATGTCCAGCGGTCGGCAGTGGCCGCCCCGTGCATTGCATTGCATCAGGGTGAGGTCGGTGGTGGCGCCGCGGCTGTGGCCGGAGACCGAGGCGATATAGGTGCCCAGCAGTTGACTCTTGTCGATCAGCGGATAGTGCGCGGCCTTGGTCCGCTGGTCGGACAGGTCGTGCGCCCAGCGCACGAAATCGGCAACGGCGCGCGCCGGACGGTAACAGTCGAACAGCTTCAGGCGCTGGTGCTGGCGGCGCAGATCGTGTTCGACACGCGCCAGCGCCTCGGCGACGGGCCGCAGCAGGTAGCACCTGGCGGCGCGGTAGCCGTCGACCGGTCGGCCGACGAAGTTGTCGCTGCCGGCATACTTGATGTCCTCGGCCATGTCCGGAACCAGGCTGCGAATCTCGACCAGATCGGCCTGGGCCGCAGTGGTTGCCGGCGAAAGCGTTGGCTGCGTGCTGGCGTGCACGCGGGACGCGATCGACAGGCAGGCGATCGGAGCAAGCAACGAGAGCAGAAAGGCGAAGTGATGATGTTTCATGGGTCTCTCCAACTCGGCGCGAAAGCGGCGCGCAGGTTCAGGGGCAGTCAGCGATGTGTTTGAACGCGAGATCCTCGTAGTCGTAACTGAAGTCCGCGTCCGGGTCGACCTTGGCCATGTGCAGGACGCCATCGACCGCTGCCGGAAAGCGCAACCACGCCTCGGCGTCGCCGTGGTTCCAGTGCACCAGGTAGCGATCGCCCACGCGCATCACCTTGCCGGTCAGCATCGGTGACCTGGCGGAAGCGAATCGCACGGCGTGATCGCGGGCGCATAGGGACACTTCGCCGAACCATGGGTCGCGCCACACGCCCAGGTCCGCAGCGAGATCGGCCGCGCTTGCGGGCTTGCGCGATGAGGTGTCCGGCACACGTGAGGCGTGGCGCGCCTGTGCATCGCGCGCCAGTTCGTCGGCGTAGCTGGCCACGCTGCGCGCCTTGCCCGGCGCGGTGAAGTGCTTCAGCAGCACCTCGTTCAACACCGTGCGCGCGTCTTCGGCCTCGGCGTTGATGAGAAAGACGAAGCCGCTGTCGCGATCAGGCAGCAAGGTCATGGCCGAGTACATGCCCGACAGCGTGCCGGTATGCGACACGGTCAGTTCGCCGTCGACATCCGCGATGCGCCAGCCGTACCCGTAGGCATAGAAACGGGTGCCGTCCCAGGCGCGGCGGCGCGCGGAAATCGGCATCGGCGTGTACGGCGTCCATTCCTGCTGCCGCTGCGCGGGGGTCAGCCACCGCAATTGCTGCGGCGTCGGCGCCAGCCAGTTGCGTGCCCAGGTCAGCATGTCGTGCAGGCTGCAGCGAATGCCACCGGCGGCATCCATCGTGGTGGGGTGGATGATCGCGTCGTCGGCGTCGATGACCACGTTGCGACCGTCGCGGCGGCCGTGCGGCTGGGCCACGTTGCCTACCGCGTCGCGGTTCCAGGTGCCGATCTGGCAGCGTGTCATCCCGAGTGGATCGAATACTTCGCGTCGCAGCAATTGCGCATAGGGTGCGCCCCCCGCTGCGGCAGCGACTTCGCCGGCGACTACATACAGCAGGTTGTCGTAGGCGTAGCCGGCGCGGAAGCTGTAGGCCGGCTTGATGTATTTCAGGCCGGCGATGATGTCCTGCGGGGTGAACTGATTCGGCTGCGGCCACAGCATCAGGTCGCCACCGCCCTCGGGCAGGCCGCTGTGATGCACCAGCAGGTCGCCGACCTGCATGTTGCGCGTGACCCACGGGTCGTACATGGCAAAACCCGGCAAATACTTGCGCACCGGATCGTCCCAGCGCAGCTTGCCCTGCTGCACCAGCCTCGCCAGCACGGTGGCCGTCATCGCCTTGCTGTTGGAAGCGATCTTGAACAGCGTGTCCGGATTGATCGGCCGGCCGGTGTCGGCCAGCTCGCCGACACCGCGCATGTAGGTGACTTGGCCATTCTCGATCACGCCCACGGCGATGCCGGGCAGGTGGTAGCGTGCCACCACCGCATCGACCAGGCGGTCGTAGTCGGCGTCCGGCCCTGTTTTCGGTGCGGTCGCCTGCGCGGCGGTGGTGCAGCCAATCCATGCCAGGGCCAACAGGCCGAATTTCGCCATCTTGTTCATGGGGTCTGCCAGTTCTGCGCCGGCTGCTCGCCGGCGATCATGTCCTCGAAGGTCTGGCGCCGTCGCACGATGGCGTAGCGGCCGCGGTCGAGCAGGACTTCGGCGGCCAGTGGCCGCGAGTTGTAGGTGGACGCCATCGAGGCGCCGTACGCCCCGGTGGCCCTGATCATCAGCAGCTCGCCCGCCGCACATTCGGGCAGCTCGCGAGCACGCGCAAAGGTGTCGCCGGTTTCGCACACCGGGCCGACGATGTCGTACGTCGTCACCGGCCGCCCGGGATCGCCGTGCACCGGCACGATGTCGTGCCAGGCGTCGTACAGACTCGGCCGCGCCAAGTCGTTCATGGCCGCATCCAGCACCAGAAAGTTGCGGCTCGCACCGTGCTTGACGCGAATGACGCGAGTCAGCAGCAGGCCCGCCTCGGCGACCAGCCAGCGTCCCGGCTCCAGCAGCAACTTGCCGTGATAGCCGGCCAGGGCGGCGCGGATCACGTCGACATAGTCGGTCGCCGTCATCGGGCGATCGGTGCCGGCGTGATAGCACACGCCGAGGCCGCCACCAACGTCGATGCTGTTGACCGGATGTCCGGCCTGCACCAGTTCGCGCCAGAAGCCGGCAACCCGATCCAGTGCCAGGCGATAGGGTTCCAGCGACAGGATCTGCGACCCGATGTGCACGTGCAGGCCATCCAGCCGGACGTGCGAATGCCTTGCGCTCCCGGCGAACCAACGTCGTGCTTCGTCGATGCTGACGCCGAACTTGTTTTCCGACTTGCCGGTGGAAATCTTGGCATGCGTCTGCGCGTCGACATCCGGGTTGATGCGTACGGCGGCGTTCGCGATCCGCTGTTGCGCGCAGGCGACCCGCTGCAGCGTCTGAAATTCGTCGTGCGATTCCACATTGAAGCGGGACACGCCGGCCAGCAAGGCTGCCGCGATTTCGTCTTCGCTCTTGCCCACGCCGGAAAACACGATGCGGGTCGCCGGAATCCCGGCTTTCAGGCTGCGCTGCATTTCGCCAATGGACACGATGTCCGCGCCGACGCCGGCTTCGTTCATCAATTGCAGGACCGCCAGATTGCTGTTTGCCTTGACGGCAAAACAGATCTCGGCATCGAGTCCGCGCAAGGCGGCTTGCAGCTCGCTGATGCGCTGGCGCACGGCGGTTGCCGAATAGACATGGCTCGGCGTGCCGACGTCGCGCGCCAGCGCGTTCAAGTCAACGCCATCGAATCGTTGGTTGCCGTCGACCGTGTTCTCCGCGGTCGTCCGGCAGGTGATCGAGTTGTTCATTGGGGCCGTGCGGGCGTCGGGTTCGGCGGTGATGGGTGGATGTCGTTGCGTGGCGAGGTGGCCAGTTGGCATCAGCGAGTGTGGCGGCCTGCGTCTGCGGGCTGTTGCGGCAGCACGTTTGCGGCGAAGTCGTAACTCCACTGGTTGTAGTAGAGGTTGCCACCCTGCCACTCGACCTCGCCGCGCTGGTTGTCGACCGTGTCGGAGCGAAAATGCGTCTTGGCCGGGGCGAACTGCCGCGCATAATCGCTGTTGAAGGCAACCCGGTACGCGTCCAGGCCACCCAGGTAGAACCACCGAAGCGCGGCGTCGCCGTTCTGCGCGTGCGCGCCGGGATGCAACTGCCCGAAGGTGACGTCCATCGGTACCCAACCGTAGGGCGCCAGATAGAGCTCGCCCCAGTCGTGAATATCGTTGTAACCGCCGTCGGCGAAGATCGCCCCGGATTGCCAGCGTGCCGGTATGCCGTTCATGCGCAACAAGGTGATCAGCAACAGGGTCTGCTCACCGCAATCGCCATGGCCGGCGTGCAGGGTGTAGTCGCTGATGTTGGAAAGGGTCGAATATTCGCGCGCGCCGGCCCACGGTATCTGGTCGACCGCGGCAAACAGCTTCTGCGCGATGCGATACGGATTGCTCTCGTCGCCGACGATCTGGCGGGAGAACACGCGCATGGGTTCGCTGAACATCACGTGCGGCGAACGTTCGGCCACGTATGGCGCGAGCGCGGGGGTGATGGTTGCCGACACCACCTTGTCGGCGTCGATGGCGTGGTACTGCGCGTACAGGGTCAGCTCGTAGGTCACCGAGAACTTCGTCGGCTGCCCGGCCTGTGCGATTTTTTCGAAATACACCGTGCGCTGCATCGTCGACGCTGGCGCAATCAGGTGCTGCGCCGGCTCGCTGTCGACATAGCGGATGTCTTCCTGCTGGCCGGGCAACGGACGCGGATAGGGGATCCAGGCGCGCACGGTTTGCCCGGCTGGCACCGAATCGGCATTGACGGTCAACGATTGCGTGATGCGCACGCGCCGCGGCAGCACGCTGCTGCGATGCGTAGCCAGGGCCGCGTCGCGGATATCGCGATGGTGCTGGTTGAGCGTTTCCATCGGAGCGTCGTCGAATGGCGCGGGCAGCTTGCGCCGCGCCGCCGCTTCCGCGCTGAGCCGAAACAGATTGGATGGCGCGCGCTTGAAGTAACGCAGGTGGCCATCGATGAGCATGTGCTCGAACAGCCCGTGCGCGTCCCAGGTCGCGAATTCGGCGTCGCTCAGGTCCGGGATCTGTTCGCGCACCCGTGCCTTGAGCTGGTCCGCGTCGAGGCTGAAATCCAGATCGATGCGACGCATGCGCTCGCGCTGAAACTGCAAGGCCCTGCGCCTGTCCGCAGACAGGGCGGCCCCGTTCAGTGCCGCGTCGATATCGGTTTCGGCGGCCTGGAACTGACCGGCATCGACCAGTGCGACGATCCTGCCCGGGGAGGTGTCGATCTCCGCTGCGACGGGGGTGGCAGCCATGACGATGGCGCCGGGAAGCATCAGCGACAGCAGCATCAGCCAGCCGGCGACATGCGCATGCCTGGGCCGTGCGCGGGCCGTCATCGTGAGCATGTCGTCATCATGAAAGACGCAGTCGTGTTCGGTTGCACATTGTTCCCCACGGTTGTCGTCCCGCGACCGCTGTGTAACATGCCCACCAGGCAGCGTCAATAATTTATTCTTTGTACTTGTGATATAAGAATCACTATTCCATACCGTGCAATGGGGAAGCCGTCATGCCAAACGCTCCAGGGGGCGCCCGATGATCAGCGAGACCGCAAAATGCTGGTCGATCGCATGACCGGCATCGTGCATGTCCAGCCGCACGCAGACGAACCCTCGGGAAACTGACGAGCATGAAAATCACCGATATCCGCTTCGGCATGCTGCGCGTGCCATTGAAGACGCCGTTCAAGACGGCACTGCGCACGGTCGACACGGTCGAGGACATCGTGGTGATGGTGCATACCGACAGTGGCCGGATCGGCTACGGCGAAGCGCCGGCCACCGCCGTGATCACCGGCGACACGCACGGCTCGATCGTCGACGCGATTCGTCACTACATCGCGCCGCGGCTGATCGGACAGGACATCGGCGATCTCAACCGGCTGACCCGGCTGGTGCAGACTTCGATGGAGAAAAACACCAGCGCCAAGGCAGCGGTGGAGATCGCCATCTACGACCTGTGGGGCCAGCTTTACGACGCGCCGCTGTACAAGCTGCTCGGCGGTGGCGACCCTGCGATCACCACCGACATCACCATCAGCGTCGACTACATCGACAAGATGGTGGCCGATTCGGTCGCCGCGGTGGAGCGCGGATTCGAATCGCTGAAAATCAAGGTGGGCAAGGACATCGGCGTCGACATCGAGCGCGTGCGCGCAATCTATGCCGCGGTCGAGGGCCGCGCCCTGTTGCGCCTTGACGCCAACCAGGGCTGGACCGCCAAGCAGGCGGTGTATGCGCTGCAGACGCTGGAGGAGGCCGGGATCAAGCTCGAGCTGATCGAGCAGCCGGTAAAGGCGCGTGACCTCGATGGCATGCGCTATGTCACCGAACGTGTGCACACACCGGTGATGGCTGACGAGAGCGTGTTCGGCCCGCTGGAGGTGGCGGAGCTGATCCGGCTGCGCGCGGCCGACATCATCAACATCAAGCTGATGAAGACCGGCGGCATCTCCAATGCCATCCGCATCGCCGACCTCGCCGCGATGCACGGCATCGAGTGCATGATCGGCTGCATGCTGGAAACCAGCATCAGCGTGGCGGCGGCCGTGCATCTGGCGGTGGCCAGGGCGGACGTGATCACCAAGGTCGATCTGGACGGCCCGTCGCTGTGCCAGTTCAATCCTGTCGTCGGTGGAGTCATCTTCAACGAATCGGAAATTTCCGTCACCGATGCTCCCGGGCTGGGCATCCGCGAGATCCGCGGACTGGAAGAGATCAAAGACTGATGTCGCCGCTGGTCAAGATCCGTTCGGAGCGCGACCGGATGTCGGCGGTGGAACGTCGTGTCGGCGACTTCATCCTGGAGAACGCGCAGCTGCTTCGCGACTATTCGTCGCAGCAACTCGCCAATGCGCTGGGCATCAGCCAGTCCAGCGTGGTCAAGTTCACCCAGAAGCTGGGCTACAAGGGTTACCCCGACCTGAAATATTCGGTCGGTGAGGCGATTGCCCGCGCCGACAATGGCGACGCACCCGAGGCGGCTCCCGCTGCCGGCGGGCCCGGCGAATCGCCGGCTGAAAATCTGTGGCGGCGCAAGTCGGAGGCGGAAGAGGCCACCCGCCTGATCAACCCGCCGAAAGCGATACGTGCCGTGGCCAGGGCGATCGACCAGGCTGGCCGGGATGGCAAGGTCTTCATCATCGGTCTGGGCGAGGATGACATCTACGCACGGAATTTCGCCCTGCGGCTGTCTTTGCTGGGCATCCTCACCGTGCACGACTTCGATACCGCGCGCATGACCGCGAATGCCTCGGCGGCCGGTGCGGGAGACGTGTTGCTGGTTTTCTCCGAGCACGGCAACCACCCGGCGCTATGCAAGATCAGCCGCTACTTCCGCGAGCGCCGCGGCAAGCTGATTTCGGTGACCCGCCATACCCCGAATCCGCTGCGCACGCTGGCCGATCTGGCCCTCGTGGTCTCGGCGCACGACGAGCTGCCGTACATCCAGCCACTGCTCTACCAATCGGCGTTGCAGCATCTGCTCGACGGCGTGTTCGTGCTGCTGTGCGAGGGGCACGACAGTCGTGGCGCCACCTTGCTGGCCAATCTCGAACGCATCCAGCTGATGCTTGAGCCATGATCCTCACCTGCCTCCGAGGCGAGTTATCCGCATGACTTTCCCACGCTCTCTCCGTTCGCGCCTGGTTACCGGCACCTTGTTGCTGATCCTGTGCGCCAGCGCGGCGGTCGGTGATCCGTCGGCCAACGAGGCGGGGAGCTGGCAGCAGTCCCGCCAGCTGGTGCTGGTGACGGTGGCCGACTGGAATGCCGATCATGGCGTGCTGAACACATACACGCGTGGGCGCCACGGCTGGGTCGCGGCGGGCATCTCCGCGCCGGTGACGATCGGCAGCAACGGCGCGGGCTGGGGACTTGGGCTGAATGCGCCGCTTGACGACGGGCCGGTCAAGCACGAGGGCGACAGTCGCAGTCCGGCCGGTGTGTTCCGCATCGGCCAGGTATTCGGTTATGCCGCCGGCGCCGCCACCACGATGCCGTATCGCGCGCTTTCCGCAACGGACTATTGCGTCGACGTCTCGGGTGCCACGCATTACAACCGCATCGTCGATGCAAGCGTGGTCGGTGCCGCTGCGGTAAAGGGTTCCACCGAGCCGATGCGTCGCGACATCCATCTTCATGGCGACCAGCACTACCGTCTCGGCTTCGAGATCGAGCAGAACTGGCAACAGAAGCCGGGCGCAGGCAGCTGCATCTTCGGCCATCTGTGGACGTCGCCGACCGACACCACCGTCGGCTGCACCGCGATGGCGCCGGCGGTGATGCAGTCGCTGGTCGCATGGCTGCAGCCGCAGCGAAAGCCGATCTTCGTGCTGCTGCCGCAAGGCGTCTACCTGAAGGTCCGCGGCGCCTGGCAACTGCCGGTGATCGCTGCACAGGGCTCGTCGCGATGAGCGCCACCAGCCGCGTGCTGACCGGACTGGCCAGCGGCGCCGTGATCGGGTTGTCGATGGCGGCGTGGCATCCGACGGTGGCGCTGGATGTCGCGAACGTGGCGCAACCCATCGGCAAACTGTGGTTGAACGCGTTGCAGATGACCGTGGTACCGCTGGTGCTGGCGCTGGTGGTGGTCGGCGTGAACACCGCCAGTGACGCGGCGGCGTCCGGCCGCATCGCGCGAAGGGCGATCGTGGTATTCATCGTGCTGCTGACCGTGGGCGCCCTGTTCACGGCGCTGGCCGCGCCATTCGTGTTCACGTTGTTTCCGCACGATCCGACCCTGGCTGCAGCGCTCGATCATGTCGCCGTGCTGCCGGCGGCGCAGAGCGCGCCCGTGGGCTGGATCGACGCCCTGGTCGCGATCGTGCCCAGCAACGCGATCGCGGCGGCGGCGCAAAGCGCGATGCTGCCGCTGGTGGTGTTCGCGCTGTTCCTCGGTTTCGCGATGACCCGCTTGCAGGCTGCGCAACGCACGATGCTGGTGGGATTCTTCCAGGCGATTGCCGACGCGATGATCGTGATCGTGCGCTGGGTGTTGTGGGCGGCGCCGCTGGGCGTGTTCGCGCTGATCCTGTCGGTATGTGCGCGGGCCGGGCTGGGCATGCTCAGTGCGCTTGGCGTGTACGTGCTGGTGGAGTGCCTGCTGTATCTCTCCGTGGCGCTGATGATGCTGCCGGTGGCGGTGTTCTTCGGCGGCGAGCGCATCGGCCGCTTCATCGTCGCGCTGGTGCCGGCGCAGGTGGTGGCGCTCAGCACGCAATCCTCGCTGGCGTCGTTGCCGGCCATGCTGGAAGGCGCGGATCGCAAGCTCGGCTATCCGGAGCCGGTCACCGCGCTGACCCTGCCGATGGCGGTTTCGCTGTTCCGCCTCACCAGTCCGGTGCAGTACGTCACCTCGGCAGCGTTCATCGCGTGGGCCTACGGCATCGACCTTTCCGCGGCGCAACTGCTGACCGGCGCGCTGCTGGCGGTGGTGATCAGCCTCGGTTCGGTGGGGCTGCCGGGGCAGGTGACCTTCATCGCCACCAACCTGCCGGTGGCGCAGGCAATGGGCGTGCCACTGGGGCCGCTGGGCCTGATGCTGGCGGTCGACACCCTGCCCGACACGCTGGCCACGTTCGGCAATGTCACCGCCGACATGACGGCCACCAGCGTGGTGGCGCGGCAGTCGCGGCGCGATACGGAAAGCACACGAACATGATCGAAGTGGACGTCATCGTGATCGGCGCCGGCATGGCCGGCGCGTCGGTTGCCTATTTTCTTGCGCCGCATGCACGGGTGCTGGTGCTGGAGCGTGAGGCATACGCCGGCATGCACTCGACCGGCCGCTCGGCGGCGTTGTTCAGCGAAACCTACGGCTCGCCGCAGGTGCGCGCGTTGACGCGCGCCACGCGACCGTTCCTGGTGGCGCCGCCGGCAGGTTTCGCGGCGCAGCCCATCCTCGGTCCGCTGGGTGCCACCATCATCGGCAGCGCGCAGCAGATCGACGGCGTGCGCGCGCTGTACGAGGCGATCCTGCCGTTCACCCGCGACATCGAGCTGCATGACGCGGCCCGCGTGCGTGCCGCCGTGCCGGTGCTGAAACCCGAGTTCGCGCAGATCGGGCTGCACGAACCCGGCGCGGCCAGCATCGACGTCAACGAATTGCATCAGGGTTTCCTGCGCGGGCTGCGCGCCCGTGGCGGTCAATTGCGCCTGAACGTGGCCATTCGCGCGATCTCGCGCGTGGCGGGCGGCTGGCAGGTGGAGGATGGTGAGGAGACGTTCCGCGCACCGCTGCTGCTCAACGCGGCGGGTGCGTGGGTCGATCAGGTGGCCATGCTGGCCGGCGTGACGCCACTGGGCATCACGCCGAAGCGGCGTTCCGCCTTCGTGTTCGATCCGCCGCAGGGGTTGGCCACGGCGGGCTGGCCGTTTGTCACCGATTTCGCCGAGAGTTTCTACTTCAAACCGGATGCCGGCCTGTTGCTGGGCTCGTGCGCCAATGCCGATCCGGTCGAGCCGCACGACGTGCAACCGGAGGAGTACGACATCGCGCTGGGCATCCATCGCATCGAGGAAGCCACCAGCATGACCATCCGTCGACCCCGACGGACGTGGGCCGGCCTGCGTTCGTTCGTCGCCGACGGCGATCTGGTCGGCGGCTTCGCGACGGATGCGCCCGGGTTCTTCTGGGTCGCTGCACAAGGCGGCTATGGCATCCAGACCAGCGCCGCGATGGGCGAGGCTTGCGCGCACCTGGCGCTGGGTCTGCCATTGCCGGCGCAGCTGGTCGATGCGGGATTGTCTGCGGCGCTGCTGGCACCGCGCCGCCAGTAACGCGTGGCGGCAGGTTCTTGATCGCCGGGACATGCGGGAAGGTGGGTGCGATTCAATTCAACGTGCAATAACGTCATCGGATACTTCGGAGGATGCATGAAAAGACTGTCATGGCTTCTGGGCACGGTTGCTCTCGTCGCCTCGATGTCCTGCGCGGGGCAGGCATCGACGGATGTTCCCGCCGGCCCCGTCGCGATCACGGTGCGGCTGCCCAATCCGGCACAGAAAGTTCTTTATGTGCACGAGGTCATGCCGGTGCGGCCAGGACCGTTGACGCTCTACTACCCGAAATACATCCCCGGTGACCACTCACCGGATGGCCCGATCGGCACCATGATGGGCCTGGAAATCGCGGCCGGTGGCAAACGCATCGCCTGGCATCGCGATGAAGTGGACATGTTTACCTTTCATCTGACGGTGCCTGCCGGTACGGACCGGATCGACATCCGCTTCCAGTTCCCGGACGAGGACCGCGTCACGCCGCAGCTGCTGGATCTCACCTGGGATCATGTCGCGCTGTACCAGGCCGGCTATCCGACCAGGCTGCAGATGTATCAACCGACCCTGGTCATCCCCGCCGATTGGCACTATGCCAGTGCGCTGCGCACCGCAAATCGCAGCGGCGAGCGCATCACGTTCAAGCCCGTGCCGTTCAACACGCTGGTCGATTCGCCGGTGATCGCCGGGAAATATTTCCGTCAGGTCGACCTCACCCCGACCGGCTCATCCGTACATCGCTACCTGGCCATGGTGGGTGACGATGCCGCTGCCATCGCCGCTTCCGATGCACAGATTGCCGACTTTCGGCATCTGATCGAGCAGGCGCAGGCGTTGTTCCACTCTCATCACTACGAGGACTATCACCTCCTGCTGGTATTGAGCGACCACACCTCGCGCGGTGGGCTGGAGCACCACCAGTCCAGCGATGATCGCGCGCGCGGCGGCACGAAGATGTTTGCCGACGCCGACCATTTCATGCTGGACGGCTCGCTGCTGCCGCACGAGTACACCCACTCGTGGAACGGCAAGTTCATGCGCCCGGCCGAACTGTGGCAGCCCGACTTCGAGCGCCCCGAACACGCGCAGATGATATGGGTATACGAGGGACTTACGGTTTACCTCGGTGACATGTTGACCGCGCGCAGCGGGTTGTGGTCGCCGGACACCTGGCGTGAGGCGGTCGCTTACCGCGCCGCCGCCATGGCGCACCGGACCGGTCGCGCCTGGCGCCCGCTGGTTGACACCACCACCGCCGCGCAGCTGCTCTATGGCGCGCCGAATGCATGGTCGAACTGGCGACGGGAGACCGACTTTTATCGCGAAGGCCAATTGTTGTGGCTCGCCGTCGACATGAAAATCCGGGGCTTGAGTGGCGACAAGCATTCCCTCGACGATTTCGCCCGGCGGTTTTTCAGTGTCGACAATGGCAGCTTCGTCACCCGCACCTACACCTTCGACGACATCGTCAACGCGCTCAATGCAGTCCAGCCGTACGACTGGGGCGGCTTCCTGCACAACTGGCTGGACGGCGTGGGTCAACAGGTTCCGCTGCTGTCCGGCATCGAGGCCAGCGGTTGGCGTCTGGTCTACACCGACAAGCCTTCGCGCTACCAGAATGCGCTGGAGAACGTCGGCAACGGTGAACTCAGCGGCAAAGGTGTCAATGCCATGTTCTCGGTGGGACTGTTCCTTAAGAGTGATGGCGAAATCGAGGACGTGCGGTGGGGCGGACCGGCCTTCAAGGCGGGGCTCGCACCGGGCATGAAGCTCATCGCCGTCAATGGGCGGCAGTACAGCACGCCCGTGCTGCGCGATGAAATCGCCAAGGCACAGCAGAGCAGGCAACCACTGCAGATGCGCGCGCAGGGCGATGGCGTCACCAGCTCCTACACCGTCAACTACGATGGTGGCCTGAAATACCCGCACCTGATCCGAGTGCCCGGCACGACCGATTACCTGAAGCAGGTGCTCGCCCCCAAACCACTGGTGCATGGTTCGTGAGTTCGGAGTTTCACCCGCGCGGCAAACGCATGGGAACCAGAGCAGCCCGGGGCGAGGACTGCCGGTTGGGCGACGCCGATCTTCAGTAGCCCCTTCCGCGAGCCGAGACCGGCCAGACCACCTCGACCTTGCCGTTGCGCACGCCGACGTACCAGTCATGGACATTGCAGGTCGGGTCGCAATGGCCGGGAACGAGCTTCAGCTTTTCGTTGACACGCAGAACACCGCGCTTGTCCTCGATGACGCCGTGCTCGTCCGAGCAGTTGATGTATTTCACATCGTCGCGGCCGTAGACGAAGGGCAGGCCGCTATCGACCGACTGCGCCTTGAGACCCGCATCGCAGACCGCCAGATCGGGCTTGGCGTGGCTCATCACCGTGGTCAGGATGAAGAGTGCGTTCTCCCATTCGCCATGATCGAGGCGATTCCCGTCCTGGTCCCTGATGCGGCCGTAGTCGGCGTCCATGAAGGCGTAACTGCCGCATTGCAGTTCGTTGTAGACGACTGAACCGGACTCGAAGCGATACGAGCCGGTGCCACCGCCCGAGACCAGGTCCGGCTTCAGTCCGACCGCCTGCAGGGCAGCGACGACGGCTTTCACCTGGATGATGGCGGCATCGAGTTTGGCCTCACGCTCCGCGTAGCTTTCCAGGTGCTGCATGGCGCCTTGATACGCCTGGATGCCGGTGAATATCAGGCCGGGCGCGGCGTCGATGGCCCTGGCGATCTCGACGGCGGCCTCGCTCGTCGTGACGCCGCAGCGGCCCGCGCCGCAATCGATCTCGACCAGGCATTCGAGCGTCGTGCCGTGCTTCTGCGCGGCGGCCGAGAGGTCGCCCACGTTCGCCACATCATCGATGCAGACGGCGATCCGGCCGCCGTATTTCGGCAGCTGCGCGAGACGGTCGATCTTGAGCGGGTCGCGCACCTGGTTCGAGACGAGGATGTCCTTGATCCCGCCGCGGGCGAAGACCTCGGCCTCGGCAACCTTCTGGCAGCAGATGCCCACGGCGCCGCCCAGTCTTTCCTGCAGCTTCTGCACGTCGACCGACTTGTGCATCTTGCCGTGGCTGCGATGGCGCATGCCGTGCGCTTTCGCGTAATCGCCCATTTTCCGGATGTTGCGCTCGAGTGCGTCGAGATCGAGGATCAGGCACGGAGTCTGGATATCCGCCTCGACCATGCCTGGCAGAGCGGGTATGTCATAGCCGACGGTGTAGCCGGCGAAATCCGTCTTCGCGTTCATGCAAGGGTTCTGAACTCCGGAGCAGGTTTTCGGGATCGGCATGGCTGCCGTTGATGACGACACCGGCGCGCCTGTACGCGAACATGCTGCGCGCCCCGATGGCTGGAGGGAAGGGCTCCGGCATTCCCGGGGCGTCGCACCGGATTGTCCGATCAATAACCGGCGGCCAGTCCGGCCGGCCGACGCGGGTCGTTGGCGCCTTCCAGCAGGCCGGTCTTTGGATTGACCAGGATCGCCTCGACGGCACCGCCGCTGAACCGCTGGAACTTGTAGCCCATCGCTTCCAGGGCCTGCTGCGACGTGGGCGTAAGCAGGCCCTCGCCGGCGTAAACGACATCGGGATACCACTGCTGGTGTACGCGCGGTGCATTGACGGCCTGCTGCATGTTCATGCCGAAGTCGACCACGTTGAGAATGCTGTCCAGCGTGGACGAGATGATGGTCGCGCTGCCGGGGCTGCCGGTGAGCATGAACGGCTTGCCGCCGCGCAGCACGATGGTCGGCGTCATCGAGCTCAAGGGTCGCTTGCCCGGTTCCACCTGATTGATCACCCCCTGGACCAGGCCCGCTCCGTTGGCTACCCCCGGCTTGGAGGTGAAGTCGTCCATTTCGTCGTTGAGGAAGAAACCGGTATCGCCGGCGATCTGTTTGTTGCCGAACAGGAAGTTGACGGTGTAGGTGACGGCGACGGCGTTGCCGTCCTTGTCGACGACCGAGTAATGCGTCGTGTGCTGCCCTTCGGGCGCGCCGAGACTGCCCGTGATCTCGGATGACGGCGTGGCCTTGTCCGGCAGGATGGTGGCGCGCAGTTTGGCCGCGTGACTAGCCGAGAGCAGCTTGTCGATCGGGTTGTGCACGAAGGCTGGATCACCCAGGTAAGTGTTGCGGTCGGCGAAGGCGCGGCGTTCGGCCTCGACCAGGTAATGCACGGTGTTTACCGAGCCGTAGCCCCACTGGGCGAAGGGATACGGTTTGATGATCTGCAGAATTTCGCAGAGTGTGGTGCCGCCGGAACTCGGCGGCGGCGCCGAGACGACGGTGTAGCCGCGGTACTCGCACGTGATCGGCTTTTCCCACTGTGCGGTGTAGCCGGCAAAGTCGCGCAGCGACAGGATGCCGCCATTGGCGTCGCTGCCCTTGACCACGGCGCGGGCGATCGGCCCCTCGTAGAACGCCCTGGTGCCACCGTTGGCGATCAGTTCCAGCGTGTGCGCCAGGTCCTTCTGCACCAGCCGCTCGCCAACCGCGAACGGCTGGCCATGATTGAGGAAGATCGCCGCCACGTTGGCATGCCTGGCAAAATCCTCGCTGCGCGGGTCGAGGCTGTCGACGTCACCCTGCTTGAGCACGTAGCCCTCGCTGGCCAGCTTGATGGCCGGCGCGATGACCTGCTTCAGCGACATCGTGCCGTAGGCTTTCAGCGCGGTGGCGAAACCCATGACCGTGCCTGGCACACCCACGCCGAGATAGCTGTCCGTACTGCGTCCCTCGACGACGTTGCCGTCGGCGTCCTGGAACATCGTCGGCGTGGCCTTCAACGGAGCCTTCTCGCGGAAATTGAGGAACAGGTTGCGACCGTCCCTGAGGTGGATGGTCATGAACCCGCCGCCGCCGATATTGCCGCAGCACGGATGCACCACGGCTTCCGCAAAACCTACCGCCACGGCGGCATCCACGGCATTGCCGCCCTGTTTGAGAATGTCCACGCCCACCATGGTGGCCAGGTGCTGCGCGCTGACCACCATGGCGTGCCTGGCGGTCACCGGTTTGGCGTTTTGCAGTGCCGCTCGGGTGCTGACGGGCTCGCGACCGGTTGCGTCAGGATTGACATCCTGGGCGCAGGTCAGCGCGCTGAATGCTGCCAGCATCGCCGCCAGCAGGGCGCGTCGCCTCCACCGGCGGTGAGGTAACGCCGTCGCCGGTGTGGCTCGCCTGGCATCGAGTTTCGGTGTGTTTGAATCGGACATGGGTTCACCCTTGGCAGTAATCGGATCCGGCATGTTCGCATCCGCGCGCTCGACGAAAAGGCAAATTCATCCGCCCCGGTCAGTTCGCGCAGCGTGCGAGCAGGCTGTCCACGATATCCTCGACACCCATCGTGACAGGATCCTGGCAGGGTAGCTCAAGCAAATCGCCGATTTGCCGGCACGCTGCAGCGGCTTCCGCTCTGGCCAGGCCCGATGTGTTGAGCGCGACGCCGACGGCCTTGACCGCGGGATTGGTCAGGCGCGCGGCGACGAGGTTGGCTTCGAGGCAGAGTTTCAGCTCGGGCAGCGGGCAATCCGACAGGCCGCGCATGTGCTGTCGGGTTGGCTCGTGGCACAGCACCAGGGCGTCGGGCTGGGCTCCATGCAGCAAGCCGAGCGACACGCCGGCATAGGAAGGATGGAACAGCGAGCCCTGGCCTTCGATCAGGTCCCAGCCACCGTCGAGGCGGACCGGCGAAATCCATTCGGCCGCGCCGGAGATGAAGTCGGCGACTACCGCATCGATCGGCACGCCCGATCCGGCGACGAGAATGCCGGTCTGGCCGGTCGCGCGAAAATCCGCCGGCAGACCGCGTTGACGCATGGCGCGTTCGAGTGCCAGTGCGGTGTACATCTTGCCCACCGAGCAATCGGTACCCACGGTGAGCAGCCGCCGGCCTGCGCGTGGGCGACCCGTGCCGACCGGGATGTTCCGGATCGGGTCGCGTGCATCGAACAGCACGCGGCCATTGCGTCGGGCAGCGGCCACGATGTCCGGGTTCTCACGCAGTTTCTGGTGCAGGCCCGCGGCCACGTTGAGGCCGGCGTCAAGCGCGGCGATGGCATCGGCGACGATTTCCGCCGACATCAGCCCACCGGCATTCGCGGCACCGATCACCATGGTATCGGCACCTTCGCTCCTGGCCCGGGTCATGTTCATTTCGAACAGGCCGAGGGTCGGCTTGCAATCGGGGCGCCGATATTGGCCGATGCACCAATCCGGACGCCAGTGCGCAAGTCCCCTGGCCGTCTTGATGGCCAGATCGTCGGCCGCGCTGCCCAGATAGAGCAGGTACGGCGGACCCCAATGGGCAGGCAAGGCTGCATCGGCAGCGTTGGACATGAATTGATTACTCCACTCGACGGGTCTTCGTTCACCCACGAAGATACGCCGGGAGCATAGTCACCGGCAGGCGCAAGTCACCAATGAAAAAAGCGCCGACTTGCATAACTGAAGGTTGTGGCCCTGCTCCCCGGAGTGGGTCGTCGCGGGCAGGCAAGGGCGGCGGGATTTGCCTGGGTGGCACGCCTTGTGTTGCACTCAAGCCACGTTGCCATCGTGGCCAAGGGTGAAACCCGGTTATGCGCCTGCGCTACATTGAGTTGTTCCATGCCGTCCTGACTACCGGAAGCCTGACCGGAGCGGCAAACCTGCTGAACATCTCGCAGCCGGCGGCCAGCAAGGCCTTGCAGCAAGCCGAACAGCAACTCGGCTTTGCCTTGTTCAGCCGGGTGCGTGGACGCCTGTTGCCGACCGAGCAGGCACTGCTGTTGCGCCAGCGTATCGAAAAGATCATCCAGGAATTGAACGAGCTGCAGCGCCTCACGGCGAACATGAGCCTGACGGACAGTTGCCCGTTGCGGGTGACTTGCACGCCTGCACTGGCTCAATCGCTGGTGCCCGATGCGGTCACGTTGTTGCGCAAGATCTTTCCGGGCACGAGCGTGGAGCTGTTCACCCAGCACTCGGCAGTGATGTGTGAATCGCTGCTGCTCCACGAAACCGACATCGGCCTGACCTTGCAGGATACCGGTCGCCAGAACCTGTGCCGGGAGCCGCTGTGCCGCGGGCAGGTCATGGTGATCGCTCCTCCGGATTGGTGGTCGGTCGCGGAGTTGAAACGTCCCTTGCCGATCACCGCGTTGGCCGGTCAACCCATGATCGGCATCGCGGTGCAGGATGCACTGGGCAACATGTTGCAGAGCCACCTGGCGCAGCTTTCCCCGGCGCCGCGTACCCCGGTGCGGGTGCAGACCTACCAGCTGGCGCATTCACTGGTTGCGCAAGGTGAAGGCCTGGCGCTGGTCGATCCGTTCACCGCACGGCGCGACGGCGGCAAAGCCGTGCAAATGCGTCCGCTCGACCTGCGCATGGATGTCGTGCTGTATGCGATTTATCGACCGGACAGCCCGTTGAACGCGGTGCAGAAACGTTTCCTCGGCCTCGTGCGTCAACTTGCGCAGCGGTTGTTGGCTACCGTTTGAGGGTGCGTTGCACGCCCGTTCCGGGTAGCCAAGGCGACGACATTGCACTGGATACGCTGTGCGCGCTTTCTCCCTTGAGTCGCGTCATCCGGCGCCAGCGCATTGCGCCGATGGCGAACGTCCACAACCTGCGGTTATGCAAGTCGGCGCTTTTTTCATTGGTGGCCGATACCTGCTGCTGTTTATGCTCGGCATGAATGACCCGGGGTGGGAGCGGCGTTCATGTTTGATCGAAGCGCACCGTCACCGAGCGCACAGTCCGCCAGCGGAGTGACGCCATGCTGCAGCGCCGCGCGGCGATACCTGTCCGTTTCCAGCCGCCGTGGCTGCGCTCAATCTTCCGGCTCATCGTTCTCTTGCAGCGTCGGCCCCCGGGTTGTCACGTTGCGTTTGTCCGTTGACTTGCAAAGCCATTGACCAAGTGGGGTGCACACCTAATGAAGTCCAATCCTGTACGCACAGCACGTCGCCGCCACATCTTTCAGCGCAAGGCGCTGGTACTGGCCATCGGGTCCGTCATCTCGGGCTTTGCGGGCACGGCATGGTCGCAGGCGACACGCGGCACCATCCAGGGCACGGTCCCGGTTCAAGCGAACGAGACCATTCAAATTACGGGCGGCGCGGGCTTCCGCCGCACCGTCTCCGTGGATCCGTCCGGCAAATATTCGATCACCCTGCCGGTCGGGACCTATACGGTTTCCCTGCTGCAAGATGGCAAGGTTGTGCAGAGTCGCGATGATGTGAGTCCGGTGGCAGGCGGCGCGGTCGCGGTGGATTTTTCGTCGGCGTCAGGCGGCAAGAACATCGCGAACCTCAGTGGCGTCGTCGTCACGGCCAACGCGATTCCCCCGATAGATGTGAGCACGACCAACCAGGTCACCACGATTACGGCCGAGCAGCTGCGGCAATTGCCGTTGCAGCGATCCGCTGCGGACATCGCGATGTTGGCGCCCGGTGTCAACATGGGCTCACCCCAGCTGAGCTCTGGTCCGCTGGGTACGCCGATCAACGTGTTTGGAGGCGCCTCGACTGCCGAGAATGCGTATTACATCGACGGCATGAATGTCACCGATGCGCTCACGGCGCAGGGCGGTATCGAGCTTCCCTATGGTGCCATCGAGCAGCAACAGACCTTCATCAGTGGCTACGGCGCCACGTATGGCCGTTCCATCGGTGGCGTGATCAACCAGATCGGCAAGAGTGGTTCCAACCAGTGGCACTTTGGCGTGCGTGCCCAGTGGGAGCCAGCCGGCACTCCGTGGAGAGCCGATAAACGCAACTACTACTTTGCCAATCCACTGGAGACCGACCCGGGCCTGAGCCCCGGGGATCTGAGTACATACAACAAGGGCAATCATGCCCAGGAAACGGTTTACGACGCCTACGTCAGCGGCCCGATCATCAAGGACAAATTGTTCTTCTTCCTGGCCGCCGAACAGGACAACACGAGTGGCACCACCATCGGCTCGGTCGAAAGTCCATTCGCGTACGACTACAAGATGCACGCGCCCAAGCTCTACGCGAAACTGAACTGGAATATCAACGACAGCAACCTGCTGACCGTGACCGGTCTGCAGAGCTCCAACAAGACGTGGCAGACGGATTACAACTTCGACTACGACGCCTTGAAGACCGGAACTTTTTCCAACCTCGATCAGACGGCCAAGACCAAGTTCAGCATGTGGACGGCCAACTACACGTCCTATCTCACCGACGACCTGACCCTCAATGCGATGCTCGGCAAGACGCGTGGGGAGTATTACACCGAGCAGCCTGGCTATCCGGGGTTCGATCCCAACTTGCCGCATGTCGGCAGCCCTTCCGTGCAGAACCCTGCGTTCGTCCCGCCCGGGGGTATTGTCAACTCGCAGACAAACTCGCAGCAGTCCGATCCGTCGCATCGCGTCAATGTCACGAGCTATCGCCTGAGTCTGGACTACAAGCTGGGTAACCATGATTTCCAGGCTGGCATCGACAACATCAACTCCTGGGATTTCAATGATGGCGCCGAAATGACCGGGCCAGGTTATGCGTGGGTCTACGGCAGTGGCGATCCGGGCACGCCGCTTTTTGGCACCGGTCCCGGCAGTCCGCCGTATGTCGCCCCGTCACCTGATTGCACGACCGGGTCCGATGGGAAAACGCATTGCTACTATGTAATGCAGCGTATCGATCGCTCATCCGCATCGGTGAAGGTCATCCAGCGCGCCCAGTACATCGAGGACAACTGGCAGGTTACGCCGAACCTGCTGCTGAACCTTGGCATGCGCAATGACCAGTTCACCAACTTCGACGGGTCTGGCGTGCCCTACATCAGATTGACCAAGCCGCAATGGGCGCCGCGTCTGGGTTTCAGCTGGGACGTGCACGGTGATTCGACGTTGAAGGTGTTTGGCAATGCCGGTCGCTATTACCTCGCGCTGCCGTTGACCACGGCAACGTCCATTGCCGCACCTGTGACGGCAACCAATTTGTACGGTACCTATACGGGTATCGACCCGGCGACCGGCGAGCCGATCGGTTTCACACCCTTGCCGCAGACGCCGTCGACCGGTGTGTCGATCGACAACGAATATGGCCAGCCGAAAGATCCGAGAGTATCCACGGCGCAAAACATCCAGGCCGAATTTTCAGACAATTACGTTCTAGGCGCGCAGCAGCAGTTCGAGATGCTGGGAACGAAGTGGGTAGCCAGTGCAACGGGTACCTACCAGAAGATGAATCGCATCATCGATGACTATGACGACGAGCAACGGGAGTGTGCGGCGGGGCTGGCGCAAGGCTATTCCTGGATGACGCCGGATTCCTGCAGTGACTGGTCACAGAGCCTCGTCCTGATCAATCCGGGCGTTACCAACAACCTCCTGATGAAGGCGCCGGACGGCTCCCTTGTTCCGGTCACCTTTACAAAAGCAGATCAGGGCTTCACGAAGGGGCCGGAACGCCGTTATTACTCCCTGGACCTGTCGCTGGCGCACGACTGGGACGGCAAGTGGATGGCCAAGATCGACTACGTGTTCTCCAGGACCTGGGGCAATACGGAAGGGCCGGTCAGTACTTATTCGCAACAGAGCGGCTCCTACGAATCGCTCACGACGGCATGGGATTTCCCTGAAAGGATGGAGTGGTCGTCCGGCGTGCTGCCCAATGACCGCAGGCACCAGTTCAAGGTCTTCGGCGCTTATGCGATCGATTCGGAATGGACGGTTGGCGGCAATCTGTACGCTGCTTCCGGTACGCCCCGCATGTGCAGGGGCGGCTACGGACCTGGCCAGCTGGCATTGCACGGTTCCCACACCTACTACTGGTGCGGCGGGGTGCCGGTTCCACCGGGTTCGCTGGGCCGCATGCCGTGGACCACCCGGCTCGACCTCAATGTGGACTACAAGCCGGCGTGGGCTGATCGCAAGCTCGACTTCGGCCTCGCGGTGTTCAACCTGTTCGACAGCCAGCAGGCGATCTTCGTCAACGACTTTTTCGGAACAACCAATAATCCGAATTCCGATTACGGCAGGCTGCTGAATACCCAGGCACCGCGCATGGTCCGCTTCTCGGTCGCCTACGATTTTTGATTGAATGAAAGCCTCCCCATTGCCGGGCCTCGTGCCCGGCTTTTTTTGCGACGGGTTTGCAAGCGGCGTAGTCTTGCCGATCAATGCCGCCGGCCAGTGACGACATGACATCCCACACAAGAACAGTTTCAGGGCAGTTGCCTGCGCGGCAGTCACTCTCACGGGTGGCGGCCCGCATGCTGGCCAGGGCGAGAATCGAATGGGAGCGACGACAGTTCGATGCGGCCGAGCAGTCACTGGCCAATGTGCTGGCGTTGGCCCCGCAAGACCCGGATGCCACTCGGATGCTGGGGATGGTGGCCCAGCGCCGCGGCGATCACGCCAGGGCCATTGACTGCTTCAGTCAGGTCCTTGCGGTATGGCCCGACGACTCCGACCTGCGTGTCTGGCTGGGTATCGTGCTGTATGAGCATGGCGAAACCCATGAGGCGGTGACGCATTTTCGGGATGCCTGCAGACTCGAACCAGCATCGGTGCCGGCCTGGTTCAATCTCGGCGAGGCGCTCGCGCGCGAAGCCTATTCGGAAGAGGCTGCCGCCGCGTTGCAACGGGCACTTGAACTCGATCCCTCACATATCCCGGCGCGGCTTTCACTGGCGAGGTCACAGGCGAACCTCGGTCAGGTCGACGCGGCAGTGGCGGGCTTTCGCGAAGTAGTGCGCCGCGATCCCGGCAACGAGGACGGGTGGTTCGGCCTGTCGAACCTCAATACCGTTCGCTTCGATGCTGCAGACACGGCATGCCTGCAGCACGCCCTGGCCCGTGGAGACTTGTCGCCCCGTGCCCGAGAGTTACTCGGCTTCACCCTTGCCAAGGCACTCGAAGGTCAGGGTGATTATGCCCAGGCCTTCGAAACGTTCCGGCATGCCAACGCGTCGCGGCACAGCCGGGTCAGGTGGGACGCCGCGGGAGAGCGCCGGCGCGTGGATGCCATCCTGCGTGTGTTCGCGGATGAGGCGCCGCCCCCGCTTGATGCCCGGGTGGGTCATGAAGCCATCCTGATTGTCAGTATTCCGCGCTCCGGATCGACCCTGGTCGAGCATATTCTGGCCTCCCATCCCGAGGTCGAAGGGGCCAACGAGATCAAGGACCTTACTCAGGTGGTGGACGCCGAAACGCATCGCCGGAATTCTGCGTTTCCACTATGGGTGCCTGAAGCCGGCGCGCAGGATTGGCAGCGCATGGGTCACGAGTATCTCGTGCGAACCGCGCGCTGGCGCAAGGACAAGCCCCGCTTTACCGACAAGAGCCTGGTGAGCTGGTATCTCGTGGGCGCGGCATTGAGGATGCTGCCGGCGGCGCGCGTGGTCATTGTCCGGCGCGATCCGGTGGAGACGTGTCTTGCGTGCTACCGGCAGTGTTTCGCCGAAAATGCGGGCTTCGCCTGCGACCTCGACGAGACAGCCGATTACTGCATCGACTTCCTGCGTTTGACGCGCTTCTGGGCGGCCAGGTACCCAACCCGCGTTTTCGACCTGGAATACGAAGGCCTGGTGGCCGAGCCGGAGCCGGTGATCCGTCAGTTGCTGGAATTCTGCGGCTTGCCGTTCGATCCCGCCTGCCTCGATTTCCACAAGACGTCGCGTAGCGTACTGAGCCTGCCCAGTGCCGCCCAGGTCCGGCAACCGATGCGTCGTGACACCGCGCGCAGCGCGCGTTATGGCGACAAGCTGGACCCTCTGCGTCAGCGCTTGCGGGATGCGGGCGTGCCGGTCGGGTGAGCGGGCGGCATCCGCACGCTGGCGGGCGGTCCCTGTGCCCACGTTGCGGGCGATGGTCTACAACTCTGAGTTATGCAAAGTGCCGGTCTTTTCATTGGCGGCTTTCGTGCACTTGTAACTATGCTCGACTCTCCGCCGTGCGGCGTGAATCGACACATGGGCGCAACACGCCGGGAGATTCATCCGTTGAGCAGCAAGGCTATGGGCGTCAGCGGTATCTTTGCGGCCTTGACGTTGGGGCAACCCGCATGAACGATGGCGGCGGCCCCTTGCGGGAAAGCCTGCTCTCCGCGGGGCAACAGGTAGTTCGCGACGACAAGCGACGTCTGCAATGGCATGGCCAATGCCCGTTGCGACTTCGTGACATCGTGGTCTCGCCGAAACCTTACGCACGGAGCTGCTCTTGAGCCAGCCAGCTGAACCAGTCGCCCCGGTCGTGCCTGCCGTTGCGGGATCATCAACCACGGGTGAGCCCGGCATGCTGCGCGCGGTCGGGCGTTGGCAGTTGGTCGGGTTGTCGGTCAATGATGTCATTGGCAGCGGTATTTACCTGTTGCCGGCGGCTGCCGCCGCTTTGCTGGGGCCGGCCAGCGTCTGGGCGGTGCTGCTGGCGGGGCTGGCCGTGAGCTTGCTGGTCTTGTGTTACGCGCAGGCCGCCAGTTATTTCGACCAGGCGGGTGGCAGCTATCTGTATGCACGCGAGGCGTTCGGCCGGTTTACGGGTTTCGAAGTGGGCTGGATGCTGTTGCTGGCCCGTGTTTCCAGCGCTGCCGCGCTGAGCAACGGCCTGGCCGACGCGGTCGCGCACTTCTGGCCGGCCGCGGGCGGCCGTAGCGGGCGCTTGCTGATTGTCGTCGGCTCCCTGGTGGCGCTGACCTGGATCAATGTGATCGGCGTGCGCGCCGCGGCGCGCACCGGCGTGACGCTGGCGATCGCCAAGTTCCTGCCGCTGGCGATGTTCGTGATCATCGGCGCATTTTTCGTCGATCTGAGCCAGGCCTCGCCGCTTGCAGTGGGTTCCATTCCCATGGGAAACCTCGCCAAGGGCGCGCTGCTGTTGCTGTTTGCCTATGCCGGTTTCGAGAACATGCCGGCGGCCGCCGCCGAGTATCGCAACCCGCGTCGCGACGTGCCGTTCGCCATGCTGACCATGATTGTCATCGTCACCGCGACCTATGTGTCGGTGCAGTGGGTGGCACTGGGTACGCTGCCGGGGCTGGCCCATTCGAGCACGCCTCTGGCCGATGCCTCCGCGCGGTTTGCTGGCATGTGGCTGGCGCTGGTGCTGACTGTCGGTGCGGCGGTATCGATACTCGGCACCAACAGCAATACCATCATGTTCGGTCCGCGCTACCTGCTGGCGCTGGCTGACGATGGTTTTGGCCCGGCAGCGCTGACCCGCATTCATCCGCGTTTCCGCACCCCGGCGGTCGCCATCGTTGTCGTCGGTGCACTTTCATTGGCACTGGCGTTGTCCGGTTCGTTCGTGCAGCTCGCCTTGCTGTCCGTGGTGGCACGGCTGTTCGGCTATCTGGCCACGGCAGCCTCGGTGCTGGTATTGCGCAAGCGCCATGGCCACCGCGACAGCGCCCTGCAGCTGATCGGCGGGCCGTTGATCCCGGTGGCGGCGACCTTGCTGTCGCTGGTTCTGCTGGGCAGCGCAGGCGTCGCCAATCTGCTGGCGGCGGCGGTGGCGCTGCTGATCGGTGCCCTGATCTACCGATTCTGGCGGCGACCGGTGAACTCTCCCGCGGAATCCATGGATCCATGATGAGTCGTTGCCTCATCGTTGCGGCGCTCCTGTCGTGCGTCTGCATGCCGGCAAGCGCTCAACATGGAAACCTGCGCCAATACGGCATCGCGATCGGGGTGCTGCAGCCCGAAAGGTGGAATGCCATCACCGACGTGCCTGGCGTGGAAGTCGGTCAGAAAACCCTGGTGCAGGGTGGCAGCGTACGCACGGGTGTGACGGCCATCCTGCCGCATGCGGGGAATATCTTTCAGGACAAGCTGCCCGCAGCGGTTTACGTGGGTAACGGATTCGGCAAGCTGACCGGCACGACCCAGATCGACGAGCTCGGCAACATCGAAACGCCGATTGTCCTCACCAACACCCTGAGCGTGCCGACCGCCGCCGATGCGCTGATCGACTACACGTTCGCGTTTCCGGAAAACCGCGATGTACGTTCGGTTAACCCGGTGGTCGGCGAAACCAACGATGGCTACTTGAACGACATCCGCGGGAGGCATGTCACCAAACGCGACGTGCTGGATGCGATTGCTTCCGCCACGGATGGGGCGGTGGAACAGGGGAACGTCGGCGCCGGCACGGGGACCGTGGCCTTCGGATTCAAGGGCGGCATCGGCACCTCCTCGCGCAAGCTGCCCGGGAAACTCGGTGGCTACACCGTGGGTGTGCTGGTACAGACGAATTTCGGGGGCGTATTGACGGTTGCCGGTGTGCCAATCGGCAAGGTCCTGCACAAGTACTACATGAGCGACACGCTCAATGATTCGCCTGACGGCTCGTGCATGATCGTGGTGGCCACCGATGCGCCACTGGATCCGCGCAACCTGAAACGGCTGGCGAAACGGGCGATCCTGGGCCTGGGTCGCAGCGGCGGCATCGAGTCGAACGGCAGCGGCGACTACGTGATCGCCTTTTCGACGAACAAGGCGAACCGCGTTCCCTACGAGTCGGATCAGACCACGCGCCAGATGACCGTCGTACGCAATGACGCGATGTCGCCGCTGTTCATGGCAGCGATCGAGGCGACCGAGGAAGCGATCATCAATTCGCTGTTCCACGCCCGGAGCATGACCGGCCGGAATGGGCACAAGGTGGAGGCGCTGCCCGTCGAGCAGGTGCTGGGCATCATGGAGCGATACGGGTATCCGGCTCCGCGTCAGGGACCGGCGGGATCTGCATCAAAGACCAGCCCGTAAACGATACAGGCCGTATCTGGCCCAAGTACGGCGACCGTCCGGGCGTCCGTACAACCAAGTCGCCTTGCGTTCCGCGTCTTCACCGGGAAGCGGTGCCGCTGGGGTCCGGTTGCGAATTGACTGAGCAACAAGCCCGACAAGCCGGCGCATCAAGCCGATGCCGGGAGAATGGAAATGGATGTCACGGGTGACGCTGCGGCATCCGATCGAGGCCGATGGCAGTCTGCGACGTTTCGGTGCGCCGTTCCCTCGCTCCGCGACTCACCTTGCACTGTCGACGCCCGGCCAAGACCGGTAAAGTACTCATCCTGCACCTGCCGCGAACGCGCTGCTCCCGGAATCTCCGCCATGCTGCTGATGATCGACAACTACGACAGCTTCACCTACAACCTCGTGCAGTACCTGGGCGAACTGGGACAGGAGGTGAAGGTGGTGCGCAACGATGCGCTGGACGTGAACGGCATTCGTGCGCTGGCACCCGCGCACATCATGATTTCGCCGGGGCCGGGGACGCCGGACGATTCGGGCGTGTCGCTGGACGTGTTGCGCGAGCTGGCCGGCGAGATTCCGGTGTTCGGTGTGTGCCTGGGGCATCAGGCGATCGGCCAGGTGTTCGGCGGCAAGGTGATCCGCGCCAAGCGGATCATGCACGGCAAGACTTCGCCGGTGCACCATCGCGGGCATGGCGTGTTCGCCGGCTTGCCCGATCCGTTCGAGGCTACGCGCTACCACTCGCTGGTGGTGGAGCAGTCGTCGCTGCCTGATTGTCTTGAGGTCACCGCGTGGACGGAAAACCCGGACGGCTCGATCGACGAGATCATGGGCCTGCGGCACAAGACGCTGGCGGTCGAGGGCGTGCAGTTCCATCCGGAGTCGATCCTGACCCGGCATGGTCATGACATGTTGCGCAATTTCCTCGGGTTGCCGCTGCGGTTGGCGGCATGATGGGCGAGCTTCCGGGCAAGCAGGCGCACGCGACCACGATCACGCCGCAGGAGGCCTTGCAGCGCACGATCGAGCATCGCGAGATCTTCCATGACGAGATGATCGCGCTGATGCGCCAGATCATGCGTGGCGAGGTGAGTCCGCTGATGACGGCAGCGATCATCACCGGCCTGCGCGTCAAGAAGGAAACCGTCGGCGAGATCACCGGCGCGGCGCGGGTGATGCGCGAGTTGTCGGCCAGGGTGCCGGTGACGGGCGACCAGACCCATCTGCTCGACATCGTCGGCACCGGCGGCGATGGCGCCTCCAGCTTCAATATTTCCACCGCGTCGATGTTCGTGGCGGCGGCGGCCGGCGCGCGCGTGGCCAAGCATGGCGGGCGCAGCGTGTCGTCGAAATCCGGCAGCGCCGACGTGCTGGAGGCGCTTGGTGCATCGATCGACCTGACGCCGGCACAGGTGGGCGAATGCATGGCCGAAACCGGCATCGGCTTCATGTTCGCGCCGAACCATCATCCGGCGATGAAGGTGGTGGCGCCGGTGCGGCGCGAGATGGGTGTGCGCACGCTGTTCAACATCCTCGGGCCGCTGACCAACCCGGCCGGGGCGCCGAACATCCTGATGGGCGTGTTCCACCCGGATCTGGTCGGCATCCAGATCCGCGTGCTGCAGGCGCTGGGCGCGCGCAACGCGCTGGTGGTGTGGGGCCGCGACGGCATCGACGAGATTTCGCTCGGCGCGGCGACCATGGTCGGCGAGCTGCGCGACGGCGTGGTGCGCGAATACGAGGTGGAGCCCGAGGATTTCGGTTTGGCGATGGCGTCCAGCCGCAACCTCAGGGTGGCAAGCGCCGACGAATCGAAGGTGATGTTGCTTGATGTGCTGCAGGGGTGCCATGGCGTGCCGCACGACATCGTCTGCCTGAATGCCGGCGCCGCCCTGTATGCGGCCGACGTGGTCGACGATATCGGCGCCGGCATCGACCTGGCGCGCGCCACGATCGCCAGTGGCGCCGCCCATGCGAAGATGCAGGCCTTCGTGGCGGTTACGCGCCGGCTGGCCGGGGCGTCATAGAGGCGCCGGCGCGCGACTCGCGGCGGACGAGTTACGCCTGACGGCGTGGCGCATTAGGATGCATCCATACCCCATCGAGCGAGATGCCATGACCGACATCCTCAATCGCATTCTCACCCGCAAGGCGGAAGAGGTTGCCGAGCGTCGCAGCCGGTTGCCGCTGGCCGAGTTGACCGCGCGCATCGCGGAGCAGCCGGACACGCGCGGGTTCGCCGCCGCCATCGAGGCGAAGATCGAGGCCGGCCTGCCGGCGGTGATCGCCGAGGTGAAGAAAGCCAGCCCCAGCAAGGGCGTGATCCGTGTGGATTTCGACCCGGCCGCGATCGCGAAGAGCTACGAGCGAGGCGGCGCGGCCTGCCTCTCGGTACTCACCGACAGCGACTTCTTCCAGGGCAGCGAGGCGTTCCTGCAGCAGGCCCGCGCGGCCTGTGCGCTGCCGCTGCTGCGCAAGGATTTCATCATCGACCCCTACCAGGTGCACGAGGCGCGTGCGATCGGCGCCGACTGCATCCTGCTGATCGTGTCCGCCCTCGACGACGACGTGCTGCTGCAGCTCTCGCTGCTGGCGGCCGAACTCGACATGGACGTGCTGTGCGAGGTGCATGACGAGGAGGAAATGGAGCGCGCGCTGGCGCTGCCGGTGCCGCTGATCGGGGTCAACAACCGCAACCTGCGCAACTTCGAGACCGCGCTGGAAACCTCGCTGGCGCTGCAGGAACTGATCGAGTACGACCGCGTGCTGGTTGCCGAGTCGGGCATCCGCACGCCGGAAGACGTGGCGCGCCTGCGCGAGGGCGGCATCCAGGCCTTCCTGGTCGGCGAGGCGTTCATGCGCGCCGACGATCCGGGCAGCGAGCTGCGGCGCTTGTTCGATACCGCGTGAGGCCTATGCCCGAGACCATGGAAGCGGCGCTGGTCGATGAACACGCCGGTCGACGCGTGGTGCTGTTCGATTTCGACGGCGTCTTGATGCATGGCGATGCGTTCTACCTGTTCGTGCGCGAGCGCTACGCCCGGTCGCTGTGGCGCAAGGGGCTGGCCTTGTTGTGCGCGCCCTTGCTGCTGCTCTTGCTGCCGTTGTCGCGCCGCTGGCCACTGCGGGTGCTGGTGCGCATCGCGCTGCTCGGGGTGAGCGAACAGCGCTACCAGATCGCGGCGGAAAGCTTCGCCGTCATGCTGGCACGGCGCCCGCGGCAGTTCTGCCGCGATGGCTTGCGCAGCCTGCGCCAGCACCAGGCGGCCGGCGACCGCGTGATCGTGGTGACCGGCTGCGAGCACGCCGTGGTCAGCGGCATCCTGCGCGAGCTGGGCCTGACCGGCCTGGAGGTGCTGGCCTCGCAGCTGCGTGCCGGCTGGTCGGGCATGCGTCCCGCCTGGCACAACGTCGGCCGGCGCAAGGTGCAATCGCTGGCGCGGCACGGCGTGACGGCGTGGCAGGTCGCCTATGGCGACTCGATGTACGACGTGGCCATGTTGAAACCGGCGGACGAGGCGGTGCTGGTCAACGGCACGCCCAAGCTGTGCAAGAAGGTCGAGAAGGCGTTGGGCCGCACGATCCGTCGGGTCGACTGGTCCTGATCGTCGGACCCTGATCGTCGGGTTCGGGCGCACAACGACGAGCCCTGGCGACACTTGCGGGCTGTTCCGCGCCGCATTACGTTAGCACTTACGTAATTGCCGGAGTCGCCCGTGTATCTCTCCTCGCTTTCCGAGCTTGCACTCGGCAGCCGCCTGAAGGCGCTCAGCGACCGCTTCTACGCCGCTGCCGACGAGGTTTACCGCGTCAGCGGTGCGGGCATCGAGTCGCGCTGGTTTCCGGTGATGCGCTTCCTGTGGGAGCGCGGACCGGCCACCGTCACCGAGGTGGCCGCGGCGATCGGGCAGACCCATTCCGCGGTGAGCCAGTTGGCCGACAGGCTGGCGCGCGCGGGCTTGTTGAAACGGCGCGGCGATCCTGGCGATGGCCGGCGCAGCCTGCTGGCGCTGACCGACAAGGGATGCCGGTCACTGGCCGGCCTGGGGACGACATGGGCGGCGATCCGGCAAGGCGTGCGGGATTCGCTGGGTCACGAAGGCGAGAACCTGCTGCAGGCCGTGCAGGCCTGCGAACGCGCCCTGGACGAGCGACCGATCGTCGAGCGGATTCTTGCGCGGCATGCCACGCTGAAGCGGTCGAAAGTGGAGATCGTGCCGTTCGAACCGCGCCTGCGCGAACACTTCCACGCGCTCAATGCCCACTGGCTGACGAAGCACTTCGTGATCGAGCCACTCGACGAAAAAGTGTTGCGCCATCCGGAGCAGGCGGTGCTGGCGCCGGGCGGCGCGATCTTCTTCGCGCGGCTGGGCGAGGTGGTGATCGGCACCTGCGCCCTGCTGCACGAAGCGCCCGGCGTCTACGAGCTTTCCAAGATGGGCGTGGACGAAGCGTTCCGCGGCCTGGGCGCCGGTCGACTGCTGCTGGATGCGGCAATCGCCGAATTCCATCGGCGTGGCGGCCACACCCTGTTCCTGGAATCGAACAGCAGCCTGAAGCCTGCGCTGCACATGTACGAACGCGCCGGCTTCGTGCTGCAGCCGACGATCCGGCCCGGCTCGCACTACGCGCGCGCCGACGTCTACATGATCTACGCCCCGAAAAAGAGTGCGACGCCCGGTCGCTAGCGGGTGCCGCGCACCACGATGGTCTTGCCGGAGACGTCGATCATCCGCTGCTCTTCCAACTGCTTGAGCACGCGGCCGACCATTTCGCGCGAACAGCCGACGATGCGGCTGACCTCCTGGCGCGAGATGCGGATCTGGGTGCCATCCGGGTGAGTCATCGAGTCCGGCTCCTGGCACAGGTCGAGCAGGGTGCGCGAGATGCGGTTGGTGACGTCCATGAACGCCATCCGGCTGACTTGGCGCGAGGTGCGCAGCAGGCGGTTGGTGAGCTGGGAGCCGATCGCGAACAGGATCTTCGGACACTCCTCGCGCAGCGGGCCTTCCATCAGCTGGAACAGGCGCTCGTAGCTGACTTCGGCCATCTCGCACGGGGTACGCGTGCGCACCATCGATTCGCGCTGGGCCTGCTCCACGAACAGGCCCATCTCGCCGATGAACTGGCCGCGGCTGATGTAGGCGAGGATCAGCTCACGGCCCTGCTCGTCCTCGGTGCACACCGCCAGCGAGCCCTCGACCACGTAGTACAAGGTGTTGGCCGGGTCGCCGGGACGGATGATCGCGGTCTTGCCCGGGTAGCGGCGGCGATGGCACAAGGCCAGGAAGCGTTCCATCGACGCGGGGTCGGGGGCGAAGCCCAGCGGGGCTTGCGAGCGCTCGAAGGCCTGTTGCAACTGATATTTGAGTGGTTGCGCCACGACAACTCCTTCAATCCGGCAGGTTTCAGCGGCGATTGCCGCAACCGCGGCATGCGTGTTCGTGATCGCCCCTGCAATCCGGGCATTATGGCAAACCTTTGCGTCGCTCGCAGGTTCAATTTTTCGCGCGTTTGTCGCATACTTCGCGGTCTTTCGGCAACGACAAAGTTGTCGCGTGTCGTCAGCAAGGGTCATGCAGGCTCTCGCCTGTACTTCATCCAATCGCGGGGACCCTTGTCGCTAACCCGCCTCTACAGCTGACCGAAGTCCGGTCATGGAGAGCCGCCCGTGGTCAAACCACTGCCCCGTCTGCGCCTGCAGGGTTTCAACAACCTCACCAAGGCCCTGAGTTTCAACATCTACGACATCTGCTACGCGGTGTCGGAGGAACAGCGTGGCCGCTACATCGAATACATCGACGAGCAGTACGACGCCGACCGGCTGACCCAGATCCTCACCGACGTGGCCGAGATCATCGGTGCCAACATCCTCAACGTGGCGCGCCAGGACTACGACCCGCAGGGTGCCTCGGTGACGATCCTGATCTCCGAGGAGCCGGTGCTGGAGAAGCTCGGCCGCGACACCATTTCCGGGGCCGTGGTGGCGCACATGGACAAGAGCCACATCACCGTCCACACCTACCCGGAGACGCACCCGCACAACGGCATCGCCACCTTCCGCGCGGACATCGACGTGGCCACCTGTGGCGTGATCTCGCCGCTGAAGGCGCTGAACTACCTGATCGACAGCTTCGAGTCGGACATCGTGGTGTGCGACTACCGCGTGCGCGGCTTCACCCGCGACGTGAAGGGCAAGAAGCATTTCATCGACCACAAGATCAACTCGGTGCAGGACTACCTGGCGCGGCACATCCGCCAGAAGTACGAGATGTTCGACGTCAACGTGTACCAGGAGAACATGTTCCACACCAAGATGCACATCAAGGACTTCGATCTCGACACCTATCTGTTCGAGTCGCACGCCGACGACCTCTCGTTCAAGGAGCGCCAGCGGATCGAGTCGCTGCTACGCCGCGAGATCGAGGAACTGTTCCACGGCCGCAACCTGATGTAACGAAAAACCCGCCGCAAGGCGGGTTTTTCGCATCAGGGCAGTGTCAGCGGGATGGGAATGTGGAGTGAGCCACGGCCGTTCCACGCCAGATCTTCGCCACCCTGCGGGCGATGCTCTTGGTTCTCGGCGGTTCGATGGCGGGATGATTGGCGACAAGTCAAGAGCATCGCCCGCAAGCGGGCTCCTACATGCGCGCGCGGGTCGGGTGCCGCGCGCGCTTCTTACACCTGTTCCAGCCAGCCCCACTTGTCGCTGGTGCGCCCATCGAACAGGCCGAAGAACAGCTCCTGCAGGCGCAGCGTGACGCGTCCGGCCTTGCCGGTGCCGACCTGCTTGCCATCGACCGAGCGGATCGGGGTGATCTCGGCGGCGGTGCCGCACATCAGCACCTCGTCGGCGAGGTACAGGTACTCGCGCGGGATGTCGCGCTCGACCACCTCGATGCCGTCCTCACGCGCGAGCGTCTTCAAGGTGTCGCGGGTGATGCCGGCGAGGATCGACGCGCTGGCCGGCGTGGTGTGCAGCACGCCGTCGAAGACCAGGAACAGGTTTTCGCCGGCGCCTTCGCTGAGCAGGCCGCTGGACGACAGTGCGATGCCTTCGCCAAAGCCAAGACGCCGCGCCTCGCGCGCGATCAGCTGGCCGGAAAGATAATTGCCGCCGGCCTTGGCGCCGGCCGGAATCGTGTTCGGCGCAAAGCGCTGCCAGCTCGACACGCAGGCGTCGATGCCGTTCTTCAATGCCTCCGGTCCGAGGTAGGGGCCCATCGGCCACGCAGCCACGGCCATGTCGATCGGCGTTTCGGCGGAAAGCCCGAAACCGCCCAGCCCGCGATACGCGACGGGGCGCAGGTAGGCGGCGCCCAGCCCGTTCTTCCTGATCACCGCGCGACAGGCGGCGGCCAGCTCCTCGTGCGACCACGGCAGCGCCATGTCGTAGATCTTGGCCGACAGGAACAGGCGGTTGAGATGGTCGGTGAGCCGGAAAATCGCCGCACCGTCGGGCGTGGCATAGCTGCGGATGCCCTCGAATACCGACGAACCGTAGTGCAGCGCATGCGACATCACATGCGTGGTCGCCTCGGCCCAGGGCTTGATGCTGCCGTTCTGCCAGATCCATTCGGGGTATTGCTGCGCCATGTCGGTTCTCCTGGGGACTGCCCATGATAACTGCTGCGTGCGAGGCCGGCGTCAATTCGCGTTGCGCAGCCACAGGCAGCCGGCGGCGCGCACGATGTCGAAGCGCCACGTCGCGGGGCTTCCGTCGGCGTCGCTATCGGCGGTGCGCAGCACCAGTTGATCGGCGGGTTGGGGCACCTTCGACTGAGCAGCCTGGAGAACAGGGTCGCCGCTGCCGGCGTGCGCGGACGTCGGCGCCGCCGGCGGCGTGTTGACCCCCAGCAGGGGTTGCTTCATCAGCGTCGTCAACGCCCGGATATCGGCAATCGCGGCGCCGCGCCCGTAGCCGTCCCACAGGATCAGGCCGGCGAGGCGGTTGGCGTCGCGCCCGGCGAACGCGTCGATCACGCTCTGGCGCAGCCCGTCAACGCTGGCTGCACACAGAGTCGGTGGTGGAGCGGCCACGGCTGAAGAATTGGCGGCGGCCGCCGCCGGGCTGACCGGCGTGGCCTGCAGCGCGGCGCACGGCTGGTCGGTGAATACCGCGCCGCCGTTGGCGCCGATGCAGCGGTGAATTTCGGTCTGCGCCACGGCCGGCGTGACCCGGGCGAGCAGGGCGAAGCTCAACAGGGCGAGGCACAGCGGGAAGGTCGGGCGTGGCATCGGCCCAGCATAGCCGCAGCGCGGATCAGGAAAGTTGCTGCAATACCGACTGAGTGGCGCGCGCCCGGTTCAGCGTATAGAAATGCAGCCCCGGTGCGCCGCCGTCGAGCAGGCGCCGGCAGAGTTGCGCCACCACCTCGGCACCGAGCGCGCGCACCGCTTCGGCGTCGTCGCCGTGCGCCTGCATGCGTTTGGCGATCCAACGCGGGATTTCCGCGCCGCACATCTCCGAGAAGCGCTTCAGCTGGCTGTAGTTGGAGATCGGCATGATGCCCGGCACGATCGGCACATCCACGCCGAGCTTGTGCACGTCATCGACGAAGCGGAAATAGGCATCGGGGTTGAAGAAGTATTGCGTGATCGCGCCGTTCGCGCCGGCGTCGATCTTGGCCTTGAAATGGTGCAGGTCGCGCAGCGCATCGTCGGCTTGCGGATGGGTTTCGGGATAGGCCGCGACCTCGATGTGGAAGTGGTCGCCGCAATGCTGGCGGATGAAGCGCACCAGGTCGGCGGCGTAGCGGAAGTCGCCGGCGGTGGCCATGCCCGAGGGCATGTCGCCGCGCAGTGCCACGATGCGCCGGTA
This sequence comes from Rhodanobacter sp. B05, assembly GCF_002001085.1. Taxonomy (GTDB): domain Bacteria; phylum Pseudomonadota; class Gammaproteobacteria; order Xanthomonadales; family Rhodanobacteraceae; genus Rhodanobacter. The sequence continues at coordinate 66,919 of NZ_MUNU01000012.1, read as the reverse complement.
GCCCGCCGCGCGGTAATCGTCCAGCAGCGCGGCAAGCTCGGCCCGGGTGCCGCCCATGCATGACAAGTGAGGTGCCACGTTGAGGCCATGCTGCGAGTGCAGCCTCGCCACGGTGTCGCCGGTGTAGCTGAGGGTGGAGCCGCCGGCGCCGAACGTGACCGAGGCGTATTCGGGCCGGTGCGCCTTCAGCGTCTGCGCCGCGCGATCGAGTTGCGCACGCTGTTCGTCGGTCTTGGGCGGAAAGAATTCGAAGCTGATGGACGCCATCGCAGGGGTTCCGGGGAAGCAGTGCGCGGCAGTATATATCTTTGTTTCGCGATGAAGCGATATAGCATGCGCGATGTCCTGGCGCCGCGTCTGCCGTCACCGCCCGGGGAGATCGGGCTTCGGTGCGGGGACCGCCTTGTTGCTGTCCCGGTCATCGGGCTCCGCCCTGGCGCGGTGCCACCATGCGTGCGCGGTGGCGAGGTGCCACGCGCTGGACAACCCGGGCAACGGATCATCGAGGCGGAACGTATGGTAGTGCGCGCGCCGCCACTGCTGCAGGATCTTCGACCATGGTGCGCGTGTTGCCCGCGGCTGCGCGCGCACGGCGTTGATGTCCCGCTGCAGGCTCACACAACCCTCGCCGACAGGGTAGCTGGTCGAGGCGACGTCGACCGGCAGGCCCAGCGCGTCCCGCCAGGCCATCTCGACGACGTTGACGCCGCAGCGCGCGGCGAACTCCACATAGGTCCACGCGCGGGTGTTCACCTCGAGGATGCGGAACTGGCCGTCACGCGCATCGCGCTTGAACTCCGCACTGAAGATGCCGCGATAGCCCACCCTGGTCAGCAGCGCGGTGAGGTTGCTCACCGCCGGCTCGACTTCGGCCAGCGGGATGCTCTCGCAGTACGAACTGTTGCCGAAATCGGCTGGGTGGATGCGAAAGCGCCGGCGCGCGAACAGCCCGGTGAACCGCCCGTGCGCGTCGCGGAAGCCATCGACGAAATAGTGGTCGGCGGCCGAGCCCGGCACGTATTCCTGCGCCATCAGGCGAAAGCCAAGACCATGCAGGCGCTGCCATGTCTCCAGCAGCTCCTCGCGACTGCTGACCCAGACCCCCTTGATGCCCAGCACGTCGCTGAACTTCTGCGAGTTGACCGGCTTGATGAAGACCCGATCAAGCCGCTCGAACGGCATCGCCTCGATGTCCGCGGCGCGCTCGATGAGGAAGGTGGGCGGGTGCGGCACGCCGGTCTCATCCAGCAAGGTGGCAAAGCGCGACTTGTCCTGCAGGATTTCCTGTGCCTGGCGCGAACAGGTACTGGTGCAAAAGCGCTGGCCAAGCTCGCTCTGCGGCAGGTCGGCCAGCCACAACGCGGCGTCATCGGCGCCGGCGATCAACACCGCCTGCTGCAGCGGCATCTCGCGCAGCCGATCCAGTGCCTGCGGGTCGGGTGCCCCATCCCAGGGCGCCGCACCGGGCGTTGGCCGGTACCAGCGCGAGCGTGTCACCTGATCGCCGGCAGGGCAGGCCACATAAGCGGGTACGCCGACTATTTGCAGACAGCGCAGGATGCCCAGCGCCGTGGGGCCACGACCCATCACGATCGCCGGCGCCCGCCGCTGCTCTTGCTTCCCCATATGCACCTTTCCCGATCAGGTGTGCGTGCGCTGAACGCTGCGCGAATCCGGCCATGCTAGCACCGGCGGTCGACCCTCGTTCGCCGCTCTGTCATCGGCGACATCAGCAGTCGCGGCGAGAAAGGACGTGGCGTCGGATGGTGCCTCCTTCACCCGCGTCGCCGGCGCAGCCAGGCGCGCCACCGCGATCCCAGCAAACCACGCGCGACACTCTTGGTGCGCAGCCAGTGCATCGGCACGGTATCGCCGACGCGCACCTCGACCAGGGTCACGCCCGGCGCCGCGATTGCCCCGCTCAGGGTGGCGTCCGCGTCGCCGTCGAGGCGGACATGCGCCGCACCGATCGACATGGCGAAGCTGGCGAGGTCGGGGCCGCTGAACTCGGTGTCGTACACATGTCCCGAGGTGGCCAGCTGCTGCATGCGGATCAGCCCGTAGGCGCCGTCGACGAACACGATAACGGTCAGCCGCAGGCGTTCGCGTACCGCCGTCAACAGTTCCAGCCCGGACATCGCCAGTCCGCCATCGCCGATCAGCGCCACCACCGGGCGAGTCGGATCGGCGAGACAGGCGCCGATCGCGGCGCTGATGCCGAAGCCCATTGATTGCAAGTTGGTCGGCACGATCAGACCGCGCGGGCAGTTCACCCGAAAGTGGTGCCGTGCCAGACCCTGATGCTGCCCCGAGTCGGTGACCAGGCAGGCGTGGCGTGGCAGCACGCGGCGCAGCGCGTCGAAAAACGCCTGCGGTTGCCCCGACGGCACGCCGTGGATGCGCGGTTCGACCCGGTGGCGCTGGCTCTCGGCGCGAGCGCGAGCGCGCCACCGTGCGATCTGGTCGGCGCTGAAGCCGCCATGTCCGACGCCGTCGTCGAGCCGCGCCATCAGTGCGCTCAGGAAGGCGTGGGCGTCGGCGCAGACCAACTGCCGCGCGGGATAGTTCGCGCCCAGTACCTCGGCCGCGGCATCGACTTGGATGAGCTTGTCCTGCGCAATCTTCAGCTCGAAGCCGCGACTGCCGTTGTGCGAGAACTTGCAGCCGATCGCCAGCACCAGATCGCTGGCCTCGATCAGCGCGTTGAGCGTGGCGCACTCGTTGCCGCCCAGCTCGAAACCCAGTGACAGGGGGTGGTCCTCGGCCACCACGCCGCGGCCCGACGTGGTGGTGACGACGGCGGCGGACAAGGTTTCGGCCAGGCGCGTGGCCGGTTCGGCGGCACCGGCGCAGCCCTGGCCCAGCAGTAGCACGCAGCGCCTGGCTTGAGCCAGCGTAGCCATCACCTGATCGATCACGACAGCATCGACCGATGCCGATGCCTGCGGTGCCGGCGTGGTGGCGGGCATCGGCGCCGACTCCCGCAAGGCCTCGCGGGCGACTTGCACCAGCACCGGGCCTGGTTCGCCAGCGCCGGCCTGGGCGTGCGCGATCGCCAGCACCGAGGCCACTTCGTCGGCGTGATCGATCTGGTGTCGGGTCTTGGTCAGCGCCGCCGCGATGGCGCCCTGGTCCAGCGCCTGCAACTGGAATCGACGCCCGAGCACCTGCGGCGGCTGCGTGGTGATGTGCAGCAGGGCGGCGGAATCCAGCGCGGCCTCGGCTAGCCCGGTCAGCGCCCAGGTGAAGCCGGGGCCGGGAATCGTCAGCAGCGCCGCGACGCGTCCGGACGAGCGGTAATAGCCGTTCGCCATCATCGCCGCCGACAGTTCGTGGGTGGCCACGATGCTGCGCAGCGACGAGGTGCGCAGCGCTTCGTACAGATTGACGGTCTGGGTGCCCGGCAGGCCGAACACGCAGTCGACGCCGGCGTGCCGGAGCGCTGCGCAAACCAGGTGGGCGCCTGACAGCGGCTGTGCACTCACGCCGAACCTCCGGCGGAGCGATGCAGGGCGCGTCGCACGCCGCGCCTGGCCCGGTTCGGCAGCGACGCCGCCATTTCGCCGAGACGAAAGCCCAGCTGATCCGGCCGCGACACCTCCAGGCACAGCGACAGCTCACCGCCAAGCTGAGCCTTGAACGTGGTGACCGAGTTGAGCTCGGCATCGGTCAGGTCGTTGGCGCGGTAGCCTGCTGCGGCCAGATCCTCCAGCACCCTCCAGCGCAGGAACGCTGTCGCACCGAGGCTCAGCAGCTCGGCTTCGGCGCCGGCACAGACGGTGTGGCTGACCGGGTGCGGTCCGGTCAGCACCAACTGGGTCGCCGCCACGCGCCCATCCGGCAAGCGCGCATGGTAGAGGCGGCCCAGGTTCCTGGCGCGCAGGGTCTCGACGAACTGGCGGAAGCTTTCTCGCGGCAAGTACAGCGGTGCGCCCTTGCGCTCGTGGGTCTGCAGATGCAGGTGGTGGAACGCGTCGAAATCGTCATCCAGGGTCAATTGCAGGCCTTGTTCGGTGCAGCGCCCGATCAGGCGCCGATGGTTCTTGTCGAGTCGCGCCCATGCTGCGGGCATGTCGCCGATGTCTACCACATACGTGTAGCTCGGCCGCACCGACCAGCCGCGCGACTGGAACGTGCGCAGGTCGGTGCAGGTGGAACGGCTCTTGAACCGCAGGCGTCCGTATCGAAGCTGCGCCAGCGTACGCTCGATCGCGTCGAGCGTCTGCAGGTACCGGGCGGTGACGTGCCCCGGACAGGTCGAGTCGTGGGGCGACAGCACCAGGCCGTTGTAGTAGAGCAGCCGCCGCGGCGACACGAACGAGCCGTAGCGGCTGTCGCACTCGAACAGGGCGATGCCGCCCACGATGTGGCCGTCGTTGTGCTCGGCGACGAGCACGCGGAAGCGCCCACCGGTGGCGGTGCAGAGCGCGTCGAGGTAGTCGGGCAGGGAGTAGACGCTGCCGTCGGGCGAGGCAGCAACCGTGGCGACCCAACGCGGGTAGTCTTCGGGAGCAAGCATGCGGGTTGTCAGTTCTGTGGCCATCATCGCGCTTCCTTTTCGCGGGGGAGAAGCAGCAGGGTCGGCCACGCCGCCGAAGGATGCCCGGCCGGGCAGCGCGCCGAATATGATCTGGCCCGACATGGTCGCCGGCGCAGGCTGCGGCTCGAGCTTCCCCATGTCCGCCATGCCGGCTTCGGCGTGCGCGCCACGTCCCTTTCCAGCTCGCGGAGCCGATCGTCTGTCCGGCGTCGGCTGCAGTGGATCAGTCGCTGGCGCGCCCGATTCATAAAGATTCGCCCCTTGAACATCCCGCCGGGTGGCCTTCCGGCAATCCGCCTGGCTCGTCATCCTAGGCCAGTGCAAGCCAACTGGCAAAAGCTGCCGAACCCGGTGCAAGCGCGCCTGGCCGGCATGCCGGAAATGGCCGAAAAAAGGCGCGCGGCCGAAACCGCGCGCCTGGTGTATTCGCCTTGGCCGCCGGCGAGTCGATCAGTAGCGATAGTGCTCGGGCTTGTACGGACCCTCCACCGGCACGCCCAGGTATTTCGCCTGTTCGGTGCTGAGCGTGGTCAGCTTCACGCCGATCTTCTCCAGATGCAGGCGCGCCACTTCCTCGTCCAGCTTCTTGGGCAGGATGTAGACCTTCTTTTCGTAGCTGTCCTTGTGCGCCCACAGATCGATCTGCGCCAGGGTCTGGTTGGAGAACGAGTTGGACATCACGAAGCTCGGGTGGCCGGTGGCGCAACCAAGGTTGACCAGGCGACCCTCGGCCAGCAGGAACATCGCATGGCCGTCGGGGAACACGTATTTGTCGACCTGCGGCTTGATGTTGATCTTCGTCACGCCGGCCAGCGCGTTCAGTGCATCGACCTGGATCTCGTTGTCGAAGTGGCCGATGTTGCAGACGATCGCCTGATCCTTCATGCCCTTCAGGTGCTCAAGCGTGAGCACGTCCTTGTTGCCGGTGGTGGTGACGTAGATGTCGCCGCGGCCGAGGGTCGATTCAACCGTGTTGACCTCGAAGCCTTCCATCGCCGCCTGCAGCGCGTTGATCGGATCGATCTCGGTGACCACCACGCGCGAGCCGTACGCTCGCAGCGAATGCGCGCAGCCCTTGCCGACGTCGCCATAGCCGCAGACCACCGACACCTTGCCGGCCAGCATCACGTCCATCGCGCGCTTCAGGCCATCGGCCAGCGACTCGCGGCAGCCGTACAGGTTGTCGAACTTGCTCTTGGTGACCGAATCGTTGACGTTGATCGCGGGGATCAGCAACGACTTCGCCTCGGCCAGCTGGTACAGGCGATGCACGCCGGTGGTGGTCTCCTCGGAGACGCCCTTCCAGTCCTTGACCACGGTGTGCCAGTAACCCGGACGCTCGCTGTGCACGCGCTTCAACAGATTCTTGATCACCTGTTCCTCATGCGAGGAGGCCTTCTCGTCGACCCACTTGCTGCCGTTCTCCAGCTCGTAGCCCTTGTGGATCAGCAGCGTGACGTCGCCGCCGTCGTCGACCACCAGCTGTGGGCCGAGATAACCGCCCTTGCCGTCGGGGAAGGACAGCGCGTCCAGCGTGCAGTCCCAGTATTCCTCCAGCGTCTCGCCCTTCCAGGCGAACACCGGCGTGCCGGTCTTGGCGATCGCGGCGGCGGCGTGGTCCTGCGTGCTGAAGATGTTGCACGAAGCCCAGCGCACGTCGGCGCCGATGTCCTTCAGCGTCTCGATCAGCACCGCGGTCTGGATCGTCATGTGCAGCGAGCCGGTCACGCGCACGCCCTTCAGCGGCAGGGTGGCGGCGTGCTTGCGGCGGATCGACATCAGGCCCGGCATCTCGTGCTCGGCGATGTCCAGTTCCTTGCGGCCGAACTCGGCCAGCGAGATGTCGCGGATCTTGTAGTCGTGGGCGTTTTCTTTCAATGCAGCGTTCATCGGGTATCTCCGGTTAGTGCGAGGCTCTTTTTGAAGAGTCCGGCCATGGATCGCCGGTCTTTCTTCGCGAAGGGGCTCGCGTCGCCCTTTCGATGAGTCCGGCCAGGGATGGCCGGTCTTTTGCGAAGGGACTCGCGTGAGAGCGCCGTTGTGGAACGTGCCGCGCCGAGCCTGGCCGGTCGGGTGAAGCGGACGGAGCCGCATTCACATCAAACGGTCGCAGCGCCCCTCGGCGGGCAGTACAAGAGGGGCATTGTAGCGGGAGACATAAGCTTATGCCCGCCCACGTGGTGCCCCGGCTGTTCCGATTCGGTAGGCTGGGGGCTTGGCCTGCATGGGAGTGCCCGGGTGGAAGCAAACCGCGAGTCCGAATTCCTGCCGCACGACGGCCCGCTGCGCGAGGATGTCGGGCGGCTCGGTGCGATGGTTGGCCGGATGCTGGCCGAGCAGGGCGGCGCTGCCTTTTTCCAGCGGGTCGAACAGGTGCGCATCGCCGCGATCAAGCGCCGCCGCGAGGGCGCCTCGGTGGCCGAACTGGCCGAGTCGCTGGCCGGTCTCGATGCTGGCCACGCCGAGGCCCTGGCACGGGCGTTTGCCACCTATTTCCAGGCGGTCAACACGGCCGAACGGGTGCATCGCATCCGTCGTCGTCGCGACTATCAGCGTGAAGGCAGCGCGCCGCAGCCGGAGTCGCTGCTCGATGTGCTGGGCCAGCTGAAAGCGCAGGGCGTCGGCGCCGACGAGTTGCTGGGTTGGCTGGATCGGGTGTGGATCGAACCGGTGTTCACCGCTCATCCGACCGAGGCCGTGCGCCGCTCGCTGCTGGAAAAGGAGCAGGCGATCGTGCGCTCGCTGGTCGACGGCTTCGACCGCGACCGCACGCCGCAGGAGCGCAAGGAGGATGACGACCGCATCTACATGGCGCTGTCCGCCGGCTGGCAGACTGCCGAGGCCTCGCCGATCCGCCCCACCGTGCAGGATGAGCACCATCACGTGGGCTTCTACCTGGCCAATCCGCTGTATCGCGTGGTGCCGGCGTTGTACGAATCGCTGGCCGAAGCCCTGCAGTCCGTATACGGCGTGGCGGCAAGGCTGCCGAAGCTGCTGGGCTTCGCCACCTGGGTCGGCGGCGACATGGACGGCAATCCGAATGTGGGCGCCGACACCATCGCCGCCAGCCTGACGACCCAGCGTGCGCAGGTGATCGAGCGCTATCTGGCCGACGTGGGCGCGCTGGCCCGCCTGCTCAGCCAGACCGACAGCCGCGTCGCGGTCGCGCCGGCGCTGCAGCAGCGGCTGGCCGAGTACCGCGAGCGCTTCCCGCAGGCCGCCGCAGGCATCCGCCCGCGCCATGCGGACATGCCGTATCGCTGTCTGCTCACCCTGATCGGTGCGCGCCTGGGGGCGAGCCTGGGTGACGATCACGCCAGGGCTTATGTGTCCACCGCCGAATTGCTGGCCGACCTGCAACTGATCGCCGACAGCCTGGTCGGCCACCATGGCCTGCACGCAGGCGCCTACGCCGTCCAGCGCCTGATCCGCCGCGTGTCCACCTTCGGCCTGCATCTGGCCCGGCTCGATGTGCGCCAGGACTCGCGCGTGCACGACGATGCGCTGGCGGCTCTGTTCGGTGACGCGGATTGGAGCGGGCGCTCCGCCGATCAGCGCACGCAGCAACTGCGCGACCATGCCAGCGGCAACGCGCGTTTCGCGATCAGCCATGCCGAGGTGGTGACCTCGCTGTACGACGTGTTCGCCACCCTCGGCGACACCCGTCGCCGCTACGGCAGCGAAGCGGTCGGCCTGTACATCATCAGCATGGCGCGCAGCGCGGCCGACGTGCTGGCGGTGCTGGCGCTGGCGCGCTACGGCGGCCTGGTCGAGGGCGGCAGCGTGCCGCTCAACATCGCGCCGCTGTTCGAAACCGTCGACGACCTGAAGAACGCGCCGGCCACCTTGCAGGCGCTGCTCGACGACCCGGTCTACCGTCGCCACCTCGCAGCGCGCAACGACCAGCAGTGGGTGATGCTCGGCTATTCCGACAGCGGCAAGGATGGCGGCACGCTGGCCTCGCGCTGGGGCCTGCAGCGGGCCCAGGTCGAACTGCTGGAGGTGGCGAAGCAGGCCGGCATCGAGCTGGCCTTCTTCCATGGTCGCGGCGGTTCGGCCAGTCGTGGCGGCGTGCGCATCGCGCCGGCGCTGATGTCCTCGCCGCGCGGTTCGGTCGCCGGCGTGCTGCGGGTCACCGAGCAGGGCGAGGTGATCCACCGCAAGTACGGCATCCGCGCGCTGGCGCTGCGCAATCTGGAGCAGACCGTCGGCGCGGTGCTGCGCGCCTCGTTGCGTCCGCGCGAGGACGAACCGCGCGAGGAGCGCTGGCGCGCGCAGATGGATCGCCTGTCGGCGAGCAGCCGCGCGAGCTATCGCGCCTTCGTCGACCACCCGCATTTCGTCGACTACTTCCGCAGCGCCACCCCGATCGACGTGATCGAACGGATGACCCTGGGCTCGCGCCCGGCCAGCCGGCGCAGCATGCGCGGCGTGCAGGACCTGCGGGCGATCCCGTGGGTGTTCGCCTGGACCCAGTGCCGCTCGATCCTGCCCGGCTGGTACGGCCTGGGCAGTGCGCTGGAGCAGGGCGTGCGCGAGTTCGGCGCGGCGTCGATGGCCGAGATGGCCAACGACTGGCCGTTCTTCAGCAACATGCTGGACGACGTGGAGATGGTGCTCGCCAAGTGCGACCTGGATATCGCCGAGGCGTTCTCGCGCTTGTCCGGCCCGCTGCACGACGAAATGTTCGGCCTGATCCGCGGCGAGTTCGAGCGCACCCGGCGCGAATTGCTGCAGCTGAAGGGCCATCGCGAACTGTTGCTGGATGCGCCGCGGCTGGCCGCCTCGATCCGCCTGCGCAATCCCTATGTCGATCCGATGAGCCTGCTGCAGGTCGACCTGCTGCAGCGCTGGCGCGCCAGCGACTGCGAGGACGACGACTTGCTGCAGGCCCTGGTTGCCTGCGTCAACGGAGTTTCGCAAGGGTTGCAGAACACCGGCTGAGCACGCCCGTCGCCCGCGCTGTCGTAGGAGCCCGCTCGCGGGCGATGCTTTTCTTGTGGAAATGGGAATAGGGAAAGCATCGCCCGCGAGCGGGCTCCTACGCGTACGTTTCCGGACACCAGCGTCCGCTGGCGAACGACGGTATCGCCCGACATGGGCCGGAATCGTTGCGGGACGGGCACTGCATCCATGGCACGGGCTTTGCTGTGACAGGCCCATGGATATGGCCAACCCGACTTTGAAGCTCCGCAAACGCCGTCGGCTCCGGTTGACCGTGAGCGCCGGTGCCGTGGTGGTGGCGGTCCTGGTGGTGGTGTTGCTGCGACTCGGCCCGGCGTTGCCGCGGGCCGATCGTTCCAGCCTGTGGATTGATACCGTGCAGCGTGGCGACATGCTGCGCGAAGTGCGTGCCACCGGCACCCTGGTGCCGCGCACTTCGCGCTGGCTCGCCGCCGCCACCGCCGCCCAGGTGGAACAGATCCTGGTGTGGCCGGGCACCGCGGTGCAGCCGGGTACCGTGCTGATGACCCTCTCCAATCCCGAAGTGCAGGACAGCCTGCGCAACGCCCAGGCCCAGGTGGCGGCAGCGCAGGCCGACGTGGCCGCCAAGCGCGCCGAGTTGCAATCGCAGCTGCTGGACGAGCGCTCGGCCGAGGCGCAGGCGCAAGCTGACTACGCGTCGGCCAAGGTCAAGGCCGATGCCGACGCCAAGGCCGTGGCCAGGCACCTGATTCCGGAAGTGCGCTACGAACAGGAGCAGATCGTGCTGGCCCAGTTGAAGAACCGGATGCAGATCGAGCAGCAGCGGGTGCGCGCGTTCGGCGGCAGCATGCAGGCCCAGCTCGACGCGGTGAAGGCGAAACTGCTGCAGCAGCAGAGCAACCTGCAACTGCGCCAGCGCCAGGCCGATGCGCTCCAGGTGACCGCCGGCATCGCCGGCGTGCTGCAGGAAGTGGCGGTGCAGGAGGGCGCCCAGGTCGCCGCTGGCGCCAACCTGGCGCGGGTGGCTCGCACCGACGTGCTGATCGCGCGGCTGCAGGTGCCCGAGGTGCAGGCCAAGGACGTGGCGATGGGCATGCCGGTCAGCGTGGACACCCACAACGGCGTGATCGACGGCAAGGTCGAGCGCATCGACCCGGCAGTGCGCGACGGCAGTGTGCAGGTCGATGTCACCTTGAGTGGAGCACTGCCGCCGGGCGCACGCCCGGATCTCTCCGTCGACGGCCGCATCCGGATTGCGCTGCTGCACGACGTGCTGTCAGTGGGGCGGCCCGCGCTGGCCAAGGCGGATGGCGACATCAGCCTGTTCCGCCTGGACCCGTCCCGCCATATCGCCACGCGAGCGCCGGTGCGCATCGGCGCCGCGTCGGTCGACCGCGTGCAGATTCTGCACGGGCTCAAGCAGGGCGACCAAGTGATCCTGTCCGACACCAGCCAATGGGACAAATATGACCAGATCAAGATTGAATGATCGCGACTCCCCTCCACCCACGTAGGAGCCCGCTCGCGGGCGATGCTCTTGCAAATCCCGAATCCCGAATCCCGAATCCCGAATCCCGAATCCCCCAAAAGCATCGCCCGCGAGTGGGCTCCTACCACCGACGTTCCAAAAACCCTTGTGCCATCTGCGGAGTCACCATGAACGACACGACCAACGTCATCGCCCTCGAAGGCATCCGCAAGGTGTTCCAGACCGACGAGGTGGAAACCCACGCGCTCAGCGACGTCCACCTGAACGTGCAGCGCGGCGAGTACGTGTCGATCTCCGGCCCGTCCGGCTGCGGCAAGACCACCCTGCTGTCGATCCTCGGCCTGCTCGACACCGCCAGCGCCGGCAGCTACGTGCTGAACGGCCACGATGTCGCCGCGCTCAACGCGGCCGAGCGCGCGCGCATCCGCAACGCCGAGATCGGCTTCATCTTCCAGGCATTCAACCTGATCGGCGACCTCAGCGTGCAGGAAAACGTCGAACTGCCGCTGACCTACCGCAGCGGCATCGGCACCGCCGAACGGCGCGAGCGCGTGCAGGAGGCGCTGGAGCGCGTCGGCATGGCACATCGCATACGGCATTATCCGGCACAACTTTCCGGTGGCCAGCAGCAGCGCGTGGCGGTGGCGCGCGCCTTGGTCGGCAAGCCTGCGATCCTGCTTGCCGACGAGCCCACCGGCAACCTCGACTCGCGCAACGGCGAGGCGGTGATGGCCCTGCTCGACGAACTGCACAAAGGCGGCGCCACCATCTGCATGGTCACCCACGACGCCCGCTACGCCGAACTCGCGCAGCGCAAGATCCGCCTGTTCGATGGCCGCGTGGTCGACGAGGAAACTTACGACCGACTGCGCCACGAAGACGAACAGCGGCTGGATGCGCTGATCGGCCAGCGCGTGGAGACCGGCGCGTGAACAGCTGGCTGACCGAAATATGGCGTGCCTGGCGCGCAAGCTTCCGCCGTCCAGGGTTTTTGCTGCTGGCCACCGGCGTGCTGGCGCTGGGCATCGGCGCCAGCGTGGCGGTGTTCGCGTTGATCAATGCCACGCTGCTGCAACGCTTGCCGTTTCCGCAGGCCTCGCGTCTGGTGGTTCTGGGCAAGGTATTCAACGGTGAAGTCGGCCCGATTTCGCCACATGAGTACCAGTTCCTGAAAGGACTCACCGGCGTGACGGCGCTGGGACTGGAACGTCCCGGTTCGGTGGCCAACATCGCCGGCGCCGGTGCGCCGCAGCAGGTGCCGGTGACTTATATCGACCGGGGTCTGCTGGCCGCGCTGGGTTTGCAGCCGGCCTTGGGGCGCAACTTCAGTGCGGCGGAAGATCGCCCGAACGGCCCGACGGCCGTGATGCTCAGCCATGGCCTGTGGCAGCGTGGCTACGGCAGCGATCGCGGCATCATCGGTCGCAGCATCCAGGTGGAAGGCACCCCGACCACCATCGTCGGCGTCCTGCCGCAAGCGTTCGATACGGTTTCCGATGCCGGCGGCATCGTGTTGCCGATGGCGTTGCCACCGGCCAGCCACGACTACAACCACAGCGGACACATGGCGATCGCGCGCCTGGGTGCGAACGTCGACATGCAGTCGGTCGGGGCGCAAGTGGATGCGCGCGAGCGCGCAATGTACCGGGACATGGCCATGGGCGGCAACTGGAAGCAGCCGTGGTTTGGCGCCGCCACGCTCAACACCACGCTGCATCGTGGCGAGCGGTCGCTACTGATGCTGTTCGTGGCCAGCGCGTTGCTGGTGCTGCTGATCGCGCTGCTGAATCTGACCAACCTGATGCTGTTGCGCACGCTGTCGCGCAACCACGATACGGCGGTGCGCAGCGCGCTGGGCGCACCGTTGTTGCGGCTGCTGCTGCCGGCGGTGGCCGAAGGCCTGCTGGTCGGGCTGTCGGGCGCCGTGCTTGGCATGGCGTTGGCGCTCTCGGGACTGGCCTTGCTGCAGCGGTTCATTCCCGAGCAGTGGTTGCATGGTGACCAGATCAGCATTGGCGCGCCGGCATGGATTCTGGCCTTCGCCGTGGGTCTGCTGGGCGCGTTGCTGGCTGCCGTGCTGGGCCTGTGGCGCAGTGGAAGCGCGGTCCGCGTGGATGAATTGCGCGAAGGCGGGCGCAGCGGTATGGGAACCCGCAGCGGCCGTCTGGGACGGGTGCTGGTGGTGACCCAGGTGGCGCTGGCGGTGACCTTGCTGTGTTCGGCTGGTGTGATCGCGCATGGCTTGTATTCGGCATCGCAAACGCGGCTCGGTTTTGCCAGCAATGACGTACTTACCTTCGAGCTGGCGCCCGTGAAAGCCCATTATCCGGACCTCGCGTCGGTATCGACCTTGTCGCAGCGGCTGGTGCAGCGTTTGCATGTGATACCCGGTATCACCGATGCTGCTGTCACCACCAATCTGCCGGCTGGCGACGGCTTGTACGACCAGTTCAACAACGGTGTGAAGACACCGGACGGCAAGGAGTTCTCGGTGCAGTTTCATGGTGTGGGCAGCGGTTTCTTCGAGCTGTTCTCCATCGCCTTGCGCCAGGGTCGGGTGTTCAGCCGCGACGATAGCCATGGCAGCGAGCCGGTGGCGGTGGTCAGCCAGGATCTGGCCGACGCCTACTACGACGGCCACGCGGTGGGCAAGACCCTCCTGGTGGAAGTCAGCAACGGTCCCGACGTGCCGGTACACATCGTCGGCGTGGTCGACGACACCTACCAGCGCGGCCCGCTGCAACCCAAGCAGCCGATGCTGTACATGCCCCTGGCGCAGATGCCGCAGAAGACCCTGGACATTTTGCTCGGTATGGAGCCACTGCGCTTTGCCTTGCGTGGGCAAGGCAATCCTGCCGACTGGCGCGCGGGTGTGCAGCAGGCCATCGCTGAGGTTGCGCCCGGGCAACCGATCGCCCGCCTCAAGTCCATGCACGCCATCGTCCGGCAGACCACGGCGGATGCACGCCTGAGCATGTTGTTGATCGGCTTGTTTGCCTCGCTGTCGTTGCTGCTCGCCGTCGCCGGCATGTACGCGGTGATGGCGGTGGCGATCGCCGCACGCGAACGCGAGTTCGGCGTGCGCACGGCGCTGGGTGCCTCGCCTTCGCGCCTGACGCGGATGGTATTGCGCGGCGGCATGATCCAGATTGCGATCGGCCTGGTGATCGGCGTCGGCGTGACGCTGGGCGCGTCGCGCCTGTTGGCGAACATGTCGATGGCCGTGTCGATGTCGCTGGTCGGGCGCATCGGCACGTTCGATCCCCTGGCAGTGACCGGCGTATGCGTCGTGCTGGCGCTCGCCGGCCTGCTGGCTTGCCTGATTCCCGCCATGCGCGCCGGTCGCGTGCATCCCATGCGCGCCTTGAGGGGAGAATGACAATGATCGTGCGCGAGTTTCGTGAGGCGTGGCGGAGGCTGGTCAAGCGGCCAGGGTATGCGTTGTTGTCGGTAGTGGTGCTGGGCGCGGGGCTGGGGGTGATGCTTTTCCTGTTCACCATGGTCAACTCGGTGATCCTGCAACCGATGCCGTTTCCGCACGCCGGTCGGCTGGTGGCGGTGGGCGAGCCGACCAGCAACGGTATCGGCGGGATGGATCGCGCGCAGTACCTTGCGCTGCACGGCAAGTTGCGCAGCATGGATGCGATGGGTGCGTATGCGGGCACCAACCTCAATCTCGACAGCGGGCATGGCGCCGTGCATTACGGTGGCTGCTTGCTGACGGCATCGATGATGGATGTGCTCGGCATCAAGCCACTGCTGGGGCGTGGCTTTGAGCCGGCCGACGATGTGCCTGGTGCGCCGCGGGTGATGCTGCTCGGCGAGCCGCTGTGGCGGCATGCCTTTGGCGCCGACCCGCACATCGTTGGTCGCGCCGTGCAGGTGAATGCGCAGTGGTACACCGTGGTGGGCGTGTTGCCGGCGAGCTTTCACTTTCCCATCGGCACGACGGCGGCGTGGCTGCCGCTGCGCCTTGTACCCAACCAGCATGGCGGTATTGGCGTGGCCGCGCGGCTGGCGCCGGGCGTAGGGCTAGATCAGGCGCGGGCGGAGCTGGATGCCTGGGCCGGCCGCCTGCAGCGCGCCATGCCCATGTCCTCGGGGCAGCACATGGATCGATTGACCATCTACCCATTGTCGGTGACGTTCTCGCCGCTGGATCTGCGCCACTGGATCTGGCTGATGTTCGGCGCCGGCGTGCTGGTGCTACTGCTGGCGTGCATCAACGTGGCCAACCTGCAACTGGTGCAGACCCTGCAGCGTCGGCACGAGCTGGCGCTGCGCAGCGCCTTGGGCGGCAGCCGTGCGCGGCTGGTGTTCGGCGCGCTGGTGGAGAGCGTGCTGTTGTCGGCGGCGGCGCTGGCGTTGGCCTTCCTGATCGCCCACGCCGGCGATCGCTGGCTGGATGTGACCTGGATTGCCAGCCACCCGGACACGATGCCGAATGCGCACGGCATCGACGCCTGGGTGATCGGCTTCGGTGTGCTGGTGGCCTTGCTCAGCACCTTGCTGACCGGTGGCATTCCCGCGTGGCGCGCGTCGCGGCCCGACCTGCAGGATGCCTTGCGCGATGGCAGCAAGGGCTCGGGCGGCGGTTTCGCGCGAGTGGCGAAGACCCTGGTGGTGGCCGAGGTCGGGTTGACCGTGGTGCTGCTGGTGGGCGCGGGCACCTTCGTGCGCGCGCTGGACGCCCTGTTGTCGCAGCCAGTGGTGGGCGCCGCGCATGCCGTGCAGGTGCTGACCGCCAATGTATCCCTGCCGGCGCAACCGTATGCGAACGACGCGCAACGCATCCGCTTCTTCGACAGCGTGGTGACGCGGCTGCGGCAGGAACCGGGCGTGGTCGACGCCAGCGCCACGAACACGGTGCCGGGCGCCATTCTTGGCAGTCACGAGGATGTCTCGTTACCGAGGCAGCCGCAGCCCGACACGGGCTGGCCGCGCGTGCAGATGGGCATCGTCGATGCGCATTTCCTCGGCACCTTCGGCGTAAAGTTGCTACAAGGCCGCTTCTTCGGCGCGCGGGATGCCGCGGACAGTGCGCCGGTGGTGGTAATCGACGCGAAGATGGCCGCTGCGATGTGGCCACATGCCGATGCGCTGAACCGCAAGCTGGTGCTCTACCCCGGCAAGGCCTGGGCGCACACGGTGACGGTGGTGGGCGTGGTCGAAACGCTGCAGATGGACAGCATGCTGGAACGCGCGCTGCCGGGCCTGCTGATGCCGCTGGATCAATCGGCCACCGCGGAGCCGATGCAAGGCGTGGGCCTGAACGTGCGCATGCATGCGGATGCCGACGCCTTCGTGCCGCGCCTTGTCGACGTGGTACACGGCGTCGATCCGCAGGCAGCCATCTACGCGCCCTGGACCCAGGCCAGGGACATGGCGATGCAGCGTGCGGGGATGGTGGTACTGACCGACGTGTTCAGCGCGCTGGGCCTGGTGGCGCTGCTGCTGGCCGCCGCCGGCCTGTACGGCGTGCTGTCCTTCGCGGTGGCGCAGCGCACCCGCGAGCTGGGCATCCGTCGTGCCATCGGCGCGGGCCATGGCGCCATCGTGCGCGCCGTGGCGCAGCAACTGGTGTGGCAGCTTGGCCTGGGGCTGGCCATCGGCTTCGCGCTGGCGCTGCCGTGGTCGCAGTTGCTGGCCGATCCGAACCTGCGCACCCGCGCCCACGATCCGGCGGTGTTCGTGCCGGTGCTGCTGCTGGTGCTCGGCATGTCCGCGCTTGCCGCGCTGGTGCCGTTGCTGCGTGCGTTGCGCGTCGATCCGGCCGTCGCGTTGCGTTACGAGTGACCACTACACTGCAAGGATGAACGAAGGCATGCCACGCGAAGCGAACCCCACCGTACTGCTTGCCGACGACCAGGCCGACGTACGCGAGGCGTTGCGGCTGCTGCTGAAGTCCGAGGGCATCGCCAGCGTGGGCGTGGCCGATCCGGCGGCGGCACTGGAGGCGGTGCGCAAACGCGAGTTCGCCTGTGCGCTGATCGACTGCAACTACAGCCGCGATACCACCTCGGGCGAAGAGGGGCTGGATCTGCTCGAGCGTCTGCGCCAGTTCGCGCCCGAGCTGCTGGTGGTGGCGATGACGGCGTGGGGCAACGTGCCGCTGACGGTGCAGGCGATGCGTCGTGGCGCCGCCGACTTCATCGAAAAGCCATGGGACAACGTGCGTCTGCTCGGCGTGCTGCGCGCGCAGATCGCGCTGGGCGAGGGTGCACGTAGGCAGCGTCGGCTGGAGGCGGAGAACGCGTTGCTGCGCGGCGAGGCAGACGATGATTTCATCGCCGAATCGCCGGCAATGCGCCGCGTGCTGGCGCTGGTCGAGCGCATCGCGCCCAGCGACGCCAACGTGCTGGTGCTGGGCGAGAACGGCACCGGCAAGGGCGTGATCGCGCAGTTGCTGCACCAGCGTTCCGCGCGCGCTGCGCGTTCGCTGGTCAAGGTCAACATGGGCGGCATCGCCGAAAGTGTGTTCGAGTCGGAGATGTTCGGTCACGTGCGCGGCGCCTACACCGACGCCAAGAGCGAGCGTATCGGCCGCTTCGAGCTGGCCGACGGCGGCACGCTGTTCCTGGACGAGGTGGGCAATGTGCCGCCATCGCAGCAGCCGAAGTTGCTGCGCGTGCTGGAGGATGGTGAGTTCGAGCGACTCGGTTCGTCACGTACTCAGACTGCTGATGTGCGGTTGGTATCGGCGACGAATGCGGATCTGCAGGCCGAGGTCGCCGCCGGCCGCTTCCGCAAGGATCTGCTGTACCGCCTCAACACGCTGGAAGTGCGCCTGCCGCCGCTGCGCGAACGCGCGGAGGACATCCTGCCGCTGGCGCGCGCGTTCCTCGCGCGCAGCGCGCAACGCTACGGTCGTCATGGTTTGCGGCTGGCGTCGTCGGCCGAACGCGCGCTGGTGGCATGGCGCTGGCCTGGCAATGTGCGCGAGCTGCAGCACTTGATGGAACGCGCGGCGCTGCTGGCCGAGCACGACCAGGTGAGCGCCGCGGCGCTGGCGTTTGGCGATGCCGCCGAGTCGGCGCAGGACATCGACGGCATGACGCTGGAGCAGGCCGAAGGCTGGCTGGTCAAGCGCGCTCTGGAACGCCACGACGGCAACCTGCAGCGCGCCTCCGACGCGCTGGGCATCACCCGTCAGTCGCTGTATCGGCGATTGGAAAAACACGATCTGCGCGATGCGACCGACGATGCCGATGCCGGCTGATCCACGCAACCGGCGCGCCGGGTACATGCCGCGCTTCGGGCAGCGTGTGCTGGCCGTTAGCCTGCTGGTGGCGACGCCGGCGCTGCTTGGTCTGGGTGTGTTGCTGTCCGGTTCGCTGGACGTCTCGCTGCGCTGGGCACTGTCGATCGCCGTGATCGTGCTGACCTTGTTGCTGGCGCGCTGGCACGAGCGCCGCGTGACCTATCCGCTGTACACGCTGTCCGGCCTGCTCGAAGCGTTGCGCGAAGGCGATTACAGCTTGCGTGGCGTACAGGGCGGCGTGCTCGGCGATGTGATCTACGACATCAACGCGCTGGCCGAGCGCCTGCAGCAGGAACGCCTTCAGTTCGAGGAATCGGCGCACCTGCTGGGCAAGACGCTGGCGGCGCTGGACAGCGCGGTGCTGGTGTTCGACAAGAACCAGCGCCTGCGTCTGCTGAATCCGGCGGCACAACGATTGCTCGGCGACGAGCGGCATCGCCTGTTCGGTCTGAGCGCGGCCGAGCTGGGGCTGGCGACGTTGCTGGAGGGGCCGGCTGCGTGTCTGCTCACGCATGCGTTCCCTGGCCGTACTGGCCGTTTCGAGATCCGCCACGCGTCCTTGCGCAGCGGCGGTCGCGGCGGCGTCCTGCTGGTGATCAACGACGTCGACCGCGTGCTGCGCGAGGAGGAACGCCAGGCGTGGCAACGGCTGCTGCGTGTGCTCGCCCACGAGGTGAACAATTCGCTGGCGCCGATTCAGTCGATGGCCGGCACGCTGGCGACGTTGGTCGCGCGCGATCCGCTGCCCGAGGACTGGCGCGAGGATTTTCGCGGCGGGTTGGAGTTGATCGGCAATCGTGCTGGCGCGCTGGCACGGTTTCTTGCTGGCTACAGCCAGCTCGCGCGGCTGCCGCCGCCGCACAAGCGCGCCGTGGATGTGGCGGCGCTGGTCGCGAAAGTCGTGCGGCTGGAGCAGCGCCTGCCGGTGCGCATCGAAACTGGCGTGGCGCTGATCGTGCAGGCGGATGCCGACCAGCTCGAACAGGCGTTGATCAACCTGCTGCGTAACGCGGTCGAAGCCGCGCCGTCGCCGCGCGGCGAGGTCAGCGTGCGCTGGTATCGCGACGAAGCGCGCGGCTTGATCGAGGTGGTCGATGATGGCCCCGGCCCGCCGCTCAGCGACAACCTGTTCGTACCGTTCTTCACCACCAAGCCAGGTGGCTCCGGTATTGGGCTGGCACTCGTACGGCAGATCGTCGAGGCGCACGAAGGCGGCGTCAGCCTGCTCGCTCGCGAAGGCGCGGCGGGTGCGGTGGCGCAGCTGTGGTTGCCGCTGGAATCCGCGACGGGCGAGTGAATGAGTCGGATGGTAGAGGCCGAGTGAGAGAAGTCCAGTGAGAGAAGCCGAGTGAGAGAAGCCGAGTGAGAGAAGCCGAGTGAGAGAAGCCGGGTGAGAGAAGCTGGGTGAGAGAAGCCGGGTGAGTAGTGATGCGTGTGGAACTGCTTGACACATGATGCGTGATGCGTGATGTTTGATGCATTCTTGCGGAGCATTGCGTCATGCGTACCACTCTCAAACTCGATGAAGATGTCATGGCTGCGGCGCGTGCCTTGGCGCAGCAACAAGGCAAGACGCTGGGCGAAGTGGTGTCGGAGTTGGCGCGCAAGGGATTGGTGCCGCCCGCATCCTCGCCGCAATACCGCAACGGGATTCGCCTGATGCCGGTGCGTCCGGGCGCCAGGCCGATGACGCTTGATCAGATCAATGCGCTGCGCGACGACACGCCGTGGTCACCGTGAGCCGCAAGGCCAGGCCGGCGGTGCGCGAATCCCGCGGCGCCTGGTCCGAGCCGGAGACGACCTGGTTGCTGGACGTCAATGTGTTGCTCGCCCTGCTTGACCCGATCCACCCGCAACACGCGGTTGCGCACGCGTGGTTTGCCACGGCGCGGGCGTCGTGGGCCAGTTGCAACCTGACCCAGAATGGTGCGCTGCGCATCATGTCGCATCCGCGTTACGCCAACGCAGTGGCTACGACCGCACAGGCTGTGGAACTGTTGATGGACCTGTGCAACCAGCCGGGGCATGTCTTCTGGCCGGCTGATCTCAGCCTGCTGGATTCCCCGCTCGTTAACCGGGATCGCCTGCTGCAGTCCGGCCAGGTCACTGACAGCTATCTGCTGGCGCTGGCCGTGAAGCACGGCGCCCGCTTGGCCACCTTCGACAAGCGGCTGGTGACCGGCGCGGTGCACGGCGGGGAAGCGGCGCGGCACGTTATCGAGTGATGCGATGGCGCTCGGGCGGCCACGTTGCGTGCCTGATCCGACCAGTCACGCTGCCGCATCGCCTATGACGACCCGAGCCACCTTGGGCTGAGGGCACGCCAGCAGGTAGAGCGCGGCGAGGTGCGTGACCATCAGCAAGGGAACATAAATGATCGGGATCGCGTAGGTCGCTCCCAACTGGCCAGCCAGTTCGGGAAGGCCCAGCCGGATACCGTGGTAGTAATCGACAACGAGGTCGACGATGCCCACGAGACTGTAGCCAAGGACAAGCGGCCCGAAGAGCGCGCGTTTTCTCACCGCAAGCAGCGCCAGCATGGCGAGTATTCCCGTGGCGAGGTCACCATAGGCCGCGAACGTCGCGAAGCCGGATGGCAGGTTCGGGCCGATCACGCCAGGCAGGATGAAGACCAGCCCGAACAAGCGGAAACTGTGCAGCGTGGCGATCGCGCGCTGCGCCTCGACCCGATCCATCGACTTGAGCCTGGGCCAGATGTACGCGCCGAAGCACAGCAACCACGCGACGTAGCCGAGAAACAGTTGTAGCAGGAAGATGGTAGCCGGTGACATGTGGCCTCCTGTCGAATGCAGGCTGACGCGGCCTCGAACGCCGCTGAAAAAAAGGTACTACCGCTTCCGGCGTACGACTATTCGCGACAATGTGGATGAGGCATGAAGCAGAACTTCACAGTGAGGCAGGGCGCGCTCGATGGCGTCGAGGCGTTCCTGAGCGTTGCCCGGCACCGCAGCTTTCGCAAGGCGGCGGCAGAACTCGGGGTGAGCCCATCGGCGATGAGCCAGGCGGTACGCGTACTCGAGGCACGTGTTGGTGCCACGCTCTTTGTACGCACGACCCGTAGTGTCGGCCTGACCGAGGCCGGCGAGCGGTTCCTTTCGCGCGCAAAGCCCGCCTTCGAGGAACTGGTTGCGGCGAGCGAGGTGGCGCGTGATCTCGGGCAGCGGCCTGCCGGGCTGTTGCGCCTCACGGTGCCGCCGGCGGTGGTGCCGATCCTGCTGGAGCCGCTGATCGCGTCGTTCTGCCAGGCCTATCCCGACGTCGAGGTGGAGATCGCCGCGAGTCCGGCGCTGCTCGATCTTGCGGCCGGCGGATTCGATGCCGGCATCCGGTTTGGTCAGTTCGTCGAGGCGGACATGGTCGCGGTGCGGCTGACGCCGTCGTTTCCACTCGCGGTCGTCGGCAGCCCCGACTATTTGCGTCGCAAGGGCAGGCCCGAGCGTGTCGACGATCTGCGCGAGCATGCCTGCATCCGCATCCGCCGCTCGAACGGGTCGATCGCGCCATGGTCGTTCGTCAGCAACAACGGGGTCGGCGACAGCGGGCCGATCGAGGCGGTCGTCGCCGGATCGCTGATTGTCCATGACTACTCAGCCATGCTCGGCGCGGCCATCGAAGGGGTGGGGCTTGCCCAGGTACCCGAACCGATCACGGCTGGCCCGGTACAGGCCGGCAAGCTCGTGCGCGTGCTGGAGCCGTTCGCGCCGATCGCACCGGGCATGTTTCTCTACTACCCCGGCCGCCATCAGATGACGCCGAAACTGCGGGCGTTCATCGATCATCTGAAGCGCTACTCGGACATCGTCGACAAAGGCTGAGAGGGAAGCAAAGCCGTCGTCTACGCCCGCGTTTCCTGCCCCAGCTCCCGCCCTTTCATTTCCCGGATCCCCGCTCGCAGTGCGGCGATGCGCTGGTCGCGCGACAACCGCTTCCAGGCGATCTCCAGGCGCAGCGCTTCGCCGTGGCCGGCAACCCAGACCCAGCCCAGCATCTGCCGCGGCGGGTTGGAGCGGGTGAAGCGGGCGCCTTTGCCGGCGAGGTGTTTGGCGTAGCGTTGCTCGGGGTCGCGTGCGATGCCGGTGTAGACGCGGCCGTCGGCGCACTCGATCAGATAGACGGCCCAGGCATCGGCATCGGGCGAATCGCTCATGGGCTCAAGCCCACTCGGTCAGCCCTTCGCTGTCGCACAATTGCTTCCACGACGGGCGCGCCTTCAATCGCGTGGCGAACTCGGCCAGATGCGGCCAGCTGGTGGCCGGCCGTGGCATGTTGCGCGACCAGCGCATCAGCATCAGCGCGTACAGGTCGACCACGCCGAAGTTGTCGCCAAGCAGGTAGGGGCCGTGGGTGGCCAGGTGCGTGTTGATGCGCGTCCAGCATGCCTCGATGCCGATGCGTGCGGCCTCCTTGATGTGGTCGGCGGCGCTCGGCAGGTGATCGCCTGGATAGAACCACGCGCGGAAACGCGGCTGCAGCGAATTGGCCAGGTACAGCATCCATTGCAGGTAGTCGGCGCGTTGCGCGCTGCCGGGTGACGGAGCGAGCGCGGTGTCGGGGTGGCGTTCGGCGAGCAGCATCGCCAGCGCCGCGGCTTCGCCGTGCGGCACGCCGTCGACGATCAGGGTCGGCACCACGCCTTTCGGGTTCAGTGCCAGGTAGGCCGCGCTGCGCTGCTGGCCGGCGTCGAGATCGACGTGCTCCAGCACGTGCGGCGCGCCAATCTCGAGCAGGGCAAGGTGCACCAGCATGCTGGCCGAGCCGGGGCTGTAGTAGAGCGTGTACATGGCGATTTCCGCGCGAGGGGGTGGGCGGATGATACGCCGTCGATCCGCGGGCGCGCCGTCTTTCAGCCGTCCAGTTCGCTCCAGCGGGCGTAGGCGGTGTCCAGCTCGGATTGCAGTTTGGCCACGGTCTCGTTGGCCCGGGTGATCGTCGCGCTGTCCTGCTTGAAGAACGCGGGGTCGTTCATCGCTTCGCCCTTCGCGGCGATCTCGTTCTCCAACTGTTCGATGCGCTTGGGCAATTGCTCCAGTTCGTGCTGTTCCTTGAAGCTGCGTTTGCGCTTCGGTACGGCTGGCGGGGCAGGTGCCGGCGCAGCTGCAGCCGGTTTTCCGGTCGTCGCCGGTGTGCGTGCGGTAGGCCGCTGGCGCAGCCAGTCGCTGTAGCCGCCGACGTACTCGCCGATCCGTCCTTCGCCTTCCAATACCAACGTGCTCGACACCACGTTGTCGAGAAACGCGCGGTCGTGCGAGACCAGCAGCAGGGTGCCCTGGTAGTCGGTCAGCAGTTCTTCCAGCAGTTCGAGCGTCTCGACGTCGAGGTCGTTGGTCGGCTCATCCATTACCAGCAGGTTGGATGGCTGCGCGAACAGCTTGGCCAGCAGCAGGCGGTTGCGCTCGCCGCCGGAGAGGCGGGTGATCGGCGCGCGCGCACGGTCGGGCGAGAACAGGAAATCCTGCAGGTAGCCGATGATGTGCTTGCGCTGGCCGTTGAGCTCGATGAACTCGCGGCCTTCGGCCACGTTGTCCAGCGCGTTGAGCGCATCGTTGAGCTGCAGGCGATGCTGGTCGAAGTAGGCGATCTGGATACCGGTGCCCAGCTCGGCCGTGCCGCGCAGTGGCGTCAGTTCGCCCAGCATGATTTTCAGCAGGGTGCTCTTGCCGGCGCCGTTCGGGCCGATGATGCCGATGCGGTCGCCGCGCATGATCGTGGTCGACAGATCGTCGATCAGCACGCGGCCGTCGTAGGCCTGATGCACGTGCTTGAGGTCGATCACCTTCTTGCCCGAGGCCTGCGCGCTGGCCGCGTTCATCTTCACGTTGCCGCCGAGGTTGCGCCGCTCGGCGCGCTCCACCCGCAGCGCCTTCAGCGCGCGCACGCGACCTTCGTTGCGGGTGCGGCGGGCCTTGATGCCCTGGCGAATCCACACCTCTTCCTGCGCCAGCTTCTTGTCGAACAGCGCGTTGGCCTGCGCCTCGGCGTGCAGGCGCTCCTCGCGGCGACGCAGGTAGTTGTCGTAGTCGCCGGGCCAGTCGGTCAGCGCGCCGCGGTCGATCTCGACGATGCGGGTGGCCAGCGCACGCAGGAAGCTGCGGTCATGGGTGACGAACAGGATGCTGCCGGCAAACTGCTTGAGGAAGGTTTCCAGCCAGCCGATCGCCTCGATGTCGAGATGGTTGGTCGGCTCGTCCAGCAGCAGCACGTCGGGCTTGCGCACCAGTGCCTGGGCCAGCAGCACGCGGCGCTTCATGCCGCCGGACAGCGCAGCAAAGTCGGTGTCGCCGGGCAGCTCCAACTGGGTCAGCACATCGCTGACGCGGCGGTCCAGGTCCCAGCCGTGCTGCGCCTCGATCTGGTGCTGCACGTCGCCGAGCGCGTCGAAGTCACCTTCGGCGATCAGATGGTGGTAACGCGCCAGCAGGTGGCCGAGATCGCCCAGCCCCTCGGCGACCACGTCGAACACGCTGCCGGCGGTGTCCTGCGGCACTTCCTGCGCCATTCGCGCGACCACGATGCCGTTCTGGATGCGCACCTCGCCGTCGTCGGCATGCAGCTCCCCGGCGATCAGCTTCATCAGGGTGGATTTGCCTTCGCCGTTGCGACCGACGATGCAGACACGCTCGTTGACCTCGATCGACAGATCGACATGTTCGAGCAGGAGTGGGCCGCCGATGCTGAAGTCGACGCGTTGCAATTGGATAAGAGACATCCGCCCATTGTAGTGGTTGGCATCCTCCGCCAAGCCGGGCCGGCGAGCGTCCGTGCTGTGGTCATCTCCGCGTCGGGGGCGGATCTTCGCGCATCCCGGGGGACGTGGCCTGTTCCGGGGGTGTACGCCCGGGCATGTGCGCAGCGGCACGGCGCGGTGCGGGCGCACGTCGTCAGCCCGTCGCTTAACGTTTGAAAAACATATGTTTGGGCGACGAATTTCGTGCGTTATCTATGGAAATTGCGCTCGCCATGCACTATGGTCGGCGCCACGCGCAGCGATGTCGCGATCAAACATGCCGAGGAGCAGGGGTTGGCAGTCAAGTCCATCAAGCCGGCGCGATTGCGGCGGCGGTTTCGAACAGTGTTGCTGGCGGCACTCGCGTGCTGCCTGGGCAGCCTTGTCGGCGTGGTTCATGCCGGCTATGCCGCCATCGTCGTCGACCCGGCCACCGGTCAGGTGCTGGATGCGGTCAATCCCGATCAGCAGAACTACCCGGCCTCGTTGGCCAAGATGATGACGCTCTACCTCACCCTGCAGGCGCTGCACGACGGCAAGCTGAAACTTGACCAGAAGTTGCCGGTCTCGGCCTGGGCAGCGGCGAAGGCGCCGACCAAGCTTGGCCTGCGCCGCGGTCAGACCATCAGTGTGAAGGACTGCATCCTCGGCATGGTGACCAAGTCGGCCAACGATGCCGCGACGGTGGTGGCGGAAGGGCTGGGCGGTTCCGAACAGCACTTCGCCGACCTGATGAACGCCCAGGCCGCGCAGCTGGGCATGCAGCACACGCATTTCGACAACGCCTCCGGCCTGCCGGACCCCGATAACACGACGACCGCGCGCGACATGGCGACGCTGGCGGTGGCGCTCTATCGCGACTTCCCGAACGACACGCACTACTTTGCCACCAAGGAGTTCGTTTTCCGCGGACGGTTGGTGCGCGGTCACAATCACCTGATGGATCATTTTCCGGGGATGGATGGCCTGAAGACCGGCTTTACCGACGCATCCGGTTTCAATCTCGCCTCGACCGCCGTGCGCGACGGCCATCGCCTGTTCGGCGTGGTCATGGGCGGGCGAACCGCCGCGGCACGCGACAAGGTGATGGCACGCCTGCTGGACGATGGGTTCGATCATCGCCCGACACCGGCGATCGTGGTGGCCCGCGCCGCGGATCCTCATTCCAGCATGGCCCGCCAGGTGCTGGCGGCGCTTTCCCCGATCAGCAGCGCCGAGGCCGGGTCCGTGCCGGTGCCGGCGCACCATCGTCGCCATCTGCGTGGTCACCACGTCGCGATTGCCCGTGCCACCTGCACGCATCGTCGCGGCGCCAGCTGCCTCCATCACCGCCAGGCGCCGCATCGACATGCCGCCGCGCAACTCGCACACCGCAAGAGCAACCACAAGTCTCATGTGCTGGTGGCGACGCGGCATCAGGCACCGGACAACAAGGCACCTTGAGCGTATCCGCGGCAGGCCTTGTCCGGGGGGGCCGCCAGAACCACGCCTCGCTGCTCAGCGAAGCAACTCATCGCCACGGCGACCTCCCGAGTGTGCGGCTCAATGCAGGCCGCGTGCCGCGTGAAGCGGAATCACTTTCGCCGAGGGCAGCAAGCGGGCGCGCAGCAAGTCGGCGGCGAAGTGGAAGCCGCGACCCAGATCCCTGCGCGAGAACGGCGTCTCCAGCATGCGCAGCGCCACCTCGAACGCGGTCAGGCGGCTGCAGGCGAATTGCGTCCACGCTTCGTACTTGCGCTGGTTCATCGATGCGACCAGGCTGCGATTGCCGTTGCGCGTGAACGTTGGCGGCATTCGCCAGGCATCCAGTTCGGCTTCGGCGAGCGTGCCGCCCACACCGCAGGCGGCGAACAGAAACTGTAGCTGCTCCGCCGCCATGATATGCAGGCATTTCAAATCGGCGGCGCGACCGGGCACCACCAGCACGGCGCCGGTGGCTGCGTTCATCAGCAGCACGAACGGCTGGCGGTCGATGAAGTCGATGTCGGCGCACCACTCGCCAAGCGGATTGTCATGCGGCGCCGGCTCCGCTGGCGCGGACGGCTGGCGCAAACGTTTGAGCAGCTTCTGTGAGCAGCGGACAACAGTCATGGCGCGGCGGGATGTGTCAGACAGCTCGGTCCGCTCGTTCGTTGTGGCGCCGTCGTCACAAGTTGCGGAGTCTGGTCGACGTCGTTGAACAGCGGGTCAAGGCGCATGAGCTGGCCGTCAACCGAAGCAGAAAAGGTATCGCGGTTATACCACTCATTCGATGCGAGTGGTATAACCGCAGCATCCGCCGGAGCCTTCAAGATGGCCTTGTACCGCGAACTACCCGTCGCCGCCCAGGCCGCATACGCCGAGTTGCAGGAGCTGGTGCAAGTGGCCGAGACCATGCGCTCGCCAGCGTCGCTGACCGGCACGGTGGGCTGGAAGACGATCAAGGGTCGTCGCTACGCGTACTGGCAGTTCAAGGAAATCGATGGGCGCAAGCGCGAGTACTACTTGGGGCCGGAAGGGGCGGCGATCGAGGCCATCGAGAACGCGCGTGGCAAACCGGCGCCGGCATTTGACGCTGTTGCGCGACAGGCCAACGCGGCATTCGCGCAGGGCAATGCGCCGACGCCGGCAAAGCACTTTCGCATCGTCAAGCGCTTCGCCGATTACCAGTTTTTTCGTGCCGGCGGATTGCTGGTGGGGACCCAGGCGTTCCTGGCGATGGGCAACCAGTTGGGAGTGGCGTGGGGTGACGGCGCGCGCAGGCTCGATCTCGATTTTGCGCATGCGGGTATGGGCGGCAACGTCGCCATGGCGTTGCCCGTCAATCTCCATGCGGATGTGGACGATGCGTTGAAGTCGTTGGAGATGGGTTTTCTTCCAGCACTTGGAGGCAGTCGCGGTTTTGCCAGCAACTATGTCAGCGAGAAGAAACCTGATTTGCGTATCGACTTCCTGACCGTGATGCGACGTGGCAGCAAGGATGTGCTGATGCCGGATATCGGCGTGGCACTGACGCCGCTGAAATTCCTTGATTATCTGCTGGAGAGGCCAGGGCAGGCCGTGCTGCTGGATCGGGCCGATGCTTGTCTGGTGAATGTGCCCGACCCCGCGCGCTATGCCTTGCACAAACTGCTGGTGGCTGCCGAACGTGGCCCGCGGCACGCGAAATACACCAAGGATATTTCCCAGGCGTTGAGCCTGATCGAATGGCATCTGCAGCGTGCACCCAGTGTGCTGGTGGATGCGTGGGAAGACTTGGCCGCTCGTGGTGCGGGTTGGGTCAAACGCGCTAGGCAGTCGCTGCGGGCTGCACCTGCCGCACAGCACGAGTTAGTGTCACGCTTTGGGAAAGCGGTGGGACTGAAATAGAAACGGGCCGCACAGGGCGGCCCGTTCGTTTTACGCATGTGATGCGGACTTACTTCAGCTTCGCATCCTTGCGCAGCGCCTCGGCGCGGTCGGTCTGTTCCCACGAGAACGTGGTGTAACTCTTGCCGTCGGCGCCCTTCACCTTCGCCGGCGTGCGACCGAAATGGCCGTAGCTGGCGGTCTGCTGGTACATCGGGTGGATCAGGTCGAGCATCTGCAGGATGCCGTACGGGCGCAGGTCGAAGTGCTTGCGGATCAGCTTCTCGATCTTGTCGTCGCTGATCTTGCCGGTGCCGAACGTGGTGACCGAGATCGAGGTGGGATGCGCCACGCCGATCGCGTAGCTCACCTGCACTTCGCAGCGATCGGCGATGCCGGCGGCGACGATGTTCTTCGCCACGTAACGCGCGGCGTAGGCAGCCGAGCGATCGACCTTGGACGGATCCTTGCCGGAGAACGCGCCGCCACCGTGACGGGCCCAGCCGCCGTAAGTGTCCACGATGATCTTGCGGCCGGTCAGGCCGCAGTCGCCCACCGGGCCGCCGATCTCGAACTTGCCGGTCGGGTTGATATGGAACTTGGTGCCCTTGTGCAGCAGCTTGGCGGGCAGCACCGGCTTCAGAATGAGCTCGCGCACCGCCTCGACCAGATGCTTCTGCTTCACGCCCGGATCGTGTTGGGTCGACAGCACCACGGCGTCGATCGCGGTGGCCACACCGTTTTCGTAGCGCAAGGTGACCTGGCTCTTCGCGTCCGGACGCAGCCACGGCAGCGGCGACTTCTTCGCCTTGCGCACCTTGGCCTGCTGCTCGACCAGGCGGTGCGAGTAATAGATCGCCGCCGGCATCATGTCCTTCGTTTCGTTGGTGGCATAGCCGAACATCAGGCCCTGGTCGCCGGCACCCTGGTCTTCCGGGTTCTTGCGGTCCACGCCCTGGTTGATGTCCGGCGACTGCTTGCCGATCAGGTTGATCACACCGCAGGTGGCGCCGTCGAAGCCGACGTCGCTGGAGTCGTAGCCGATGTCGACGATCACCTTGCGGGTGATCGCTTCGAGGTCGATCCACGCCTTGGTGGTGATCTCGCCGGCGACGATCGCCACGCCGGTCTTGACCATGGTTTCGCAGGCGACGCGGGCGCGCGGATCCTGCGCGATGATCGCGTCAAGCACGGCATCGGAGATCTGGTCGGCGACCTTGTCCGGATGGCCTTCGGAGACCGATTCGGAGGTGAACAGGTAGTTGGACATCGCGGTATATATCCTTTCGTGCGGATAGAAAGATAAAGAAGGTCGGCATGATACATCGACACGCCCGGTTTTGCAGCCCGAGGTCGTTCAGCCCGCCAAGGGGTTGCCAGCTGTTCAGCCGTTTGGACGGCTGTTCAGCTGATGCCGTCGATCGACGGGTTCCAGGATCAAGTGTGGCGATCAGGCCGCCAGCCGTTCGCCGCTGGCCAGTGCGGCGAAGTAATCGCGGGTGAGGCGCCATTGTTCATCGGCGCTCTCGGCGCGGTTGACCACCTGCCGGAACGCCGCGTTCTCCGGGCGATCCTTCGCGTACCAGCCGAGGTGCTTGCGCGCGATGCGCACGCCTGCCTGCTCGCCGTAGAACGCGTAGAGCTGTTCGAGATGACCGAGCAGGATCGCGGCGACTTCGGCCGGCTCCGGCTCGGGCAGCAAGTTGCCGGTGGCGAGGTAATGCGCGATCTCGCGAAAAATCCACGGCCGCCCCTGAGCACCGCGACCGATCATCAATGCATCGGCGTCGGTAATGTCGAGCACGTGCCGCGCCTGCTGCGGCGTGTTGACGTCGCCATTGGCCAGCACCGGGATGTGCACGGCGGCCTTCACCGCGGTGATGGTGTCGTACTCGGCGTCGCCTTCGTACTTGTCGGCGCGGGTGCGGCCGTGCACGGCCAGCGCGGCGATGCCGTTGTCTTCGGCGATGCGCGCGATGTTCAGCGCGTTCCTGTTCTGCCGGTCCCAGCCGGTGCGGATCTTCAGCGTCACCGGCACCTCGACCGCATCGACCACGGCCTTCACGATGCGCGCGACCAGCGGCTCGTCCTGCAGCAGCGCCGAGCCGGACCAAACATTGCACACCTTCTTGGCCGGACAGCCCATGTTGATGTCGATCAGTTGCGCGCCGTTGGCGACGTTGAAGCGCGCCGCCTCGGCCAGCATCGACGGATCGTAGCCGGCGATCTGCACGCTGACCGGCTCGGGTTCACCGGCGTGGTCCATCCGTTGCAGCGACTTGCGCGTATGCCACAGCCGCGGATCGGCATGGGTCATCTCCGACACGGCCAGCCCCGCGCCCAGCCGCTTGCACAGCAGCCGGAACGGCTTGTCGGTGACGCCCGCCATCGGGGCGAGCACCACGGGCGGGTCGATGAGGTAGGGGCCGATGAGCATCCGCGCATTGTAGCCGGCCGGACCGTGGCAGACCCGGAACGGCCTCAATGCGTCGGCAGAACCCGCAGTGTCTGCGGCTTGTGCCTGTGCCTGAACAGCGGCACGAACAGGATGGCCATCAGCAGCGCGTAGCCGGCAAAAGCCAGCCAGATGCCATGCCAGTCCTTGCAGATCGCCGCCGCGTCGTTGCAGCTGTGGTCGGTGAAAAAGTGGTCGATCGCGAAGCCGG
Organism: Rhodanobacter sp. B05; assembly: GCF_002001085.1. Taxonomy (GTDB): domain Bacteria; phylum Pseudomonadota; class Gammaproteobacteria; order Xanthomonadales; family Rhodanobacteraceae; genus Rhodanobacter. Next base: position 35,965 of record NZ_MUNU01000012.1, on the reverse strand, counting down.
CGACCAAGCTGCCGAGCACGGCGCCCACGCCGTTGGTCATCAGCATGAACAGGCCCTGCGCGCTGGCGCGGATCTTCGGATCGGCCTGGCTCTCCACGAACAGCGAGCCGGAGATGTTGAAGAAGTCGAAGGCCATGCCGTAGACAATGCAGGAGAGCACGATCATCCACAGGCCACCGGCAGGGTTGCCGAAACCGAACAGCCCGAAGCGCAGCACCCAGGCCAGCATGCTCATCGTCATCACGGCCTTGATGCCGAAGCGTTTGAGGAAGAACGGGATGGTGAGGATGAAGGCGGTTTCGGAGAACTGCGAAATCGAGATGATGATCGCCGGGTAGCGCACGGCGATCAGGTCCTTGTACGCGTCGACATGGGCAAAATCGTGCAGGAAGGTGTCGCCGTAAGCGTTGGTCAGTTGCAGCGCTGCACCCAGCAGCATGGCGAAGATGAAGAACACCGCCATGTTGCGGTCCTTGAACAGCACAAACGAGGTCAGCCCCAGCCGATCGGCCACGCTGCGGTTTTCCGCGGTGCCCAGTTGCGGCGGGCACTTGGGCAGGGTGAACGCGTACAGGCCCAGCAGCAGCGACGCCGCCGCGGCGATGCGGAACTGCGTGGGCGAGGTTTCGAAATGCAGCAGGCTGACCGTCCAGGTCGCGGCAATGAAACCGATCGTGCCCCACACGCGGATCGGCGGATAGTGGGTGACCACGTCATAGCCGTCGCGCTTGAGCGCGTTGTACGCCACGGCAATCGAGAGCGAAATCGTCGGCATGTAGAAGACCATGTTGAGCAACATGACCCAGAACATGGTGTGCGGATCGTCCACCAGGGGCACGCTGAACAATACGATCGCGCCGACGATCTGAAATGCTCCATACAACCTTTCGGCATTGATCCACTTGTCGGCAATGATGCCGGCCAGCGACGGCATGAACAGCGACGCGATGCCCATGGTCGAGAAGATCGCGCCGAAGCTGGTGCCGGACCAGTGCTGGTGCTGGAACCAGTACGCGCCGATGGTCAGCAGCCACGCCCCCCAGATGTAGAACTGCAGGAAGTTCATCACGATCAGGCGCAGCTTGAGATTCACGGGCAGGTATCCGGCATGTGTGTCCCCTGACGCAGCCGAGGGAACACCCCGTGGCCACCAGCCGAGGCAGGTTAGAGGAAGCCGCGGGGAACCGGCAAGGCGCGCTGCAGCGCCGGCTCAGTCTGCCGCGCACAGGGCGTCGGCCACGCGCGCGCGCAGCACCGGCAACAGCTCCGTCTCGAACCACGGATTGCGCACCAGCCACAACCGATTGCGCGGGCTCGGGTGCGGCAGCGGCAAGTGGCCGCGGGCAAGATGCTCGCGCCACGCCTGCACCGTATCGGTGAGCCGGGTGCCGCGCGCCACGCCGAGCAGGCCGGCCTGCGCGTACTGGCCGATCACCAGGGTGAGTTGCACTTGCTTCAGCAGCGGCAGCAGGCGCGGATGCCAGGTCGGCGCGCACTCCGGCCGAGGTGGCAGGTCGCCGCCCTTGCCGGTGCCGGGGAAGCAGAAACCCATCGGCACGATCGCGATGCGGCTGGCGTCGTAGAACGTGGTCTTGTCGACGCCCAGCCATTCGCGCAATCGCTCGCCGCTGACATCGTTGAACGGGATGCCGGTGTCGTGCACCTTGCGTCCCGGTGCCTGGCTGACGATCAGCAGCCGTGACACGGCCGACGCCTGCAGCACCGGCCGCGGCCCCAGCGGCAGATGCGCTTCGCAGATACGGCAGGCGCGTATTTCGACCAGCAAGTCGTCCACCGCGTGCGACATGTGTGCGGCACCCGTGCTTTTTCCATTTTCCATTTCCGACTCCCGATTCCCGGCCATCAAGGCAACAACTTGCCCGGATTGAGTATGCCGTCCGGATCGAACGCCGCCTTGACGTTGCGCATCAACCCCAGCGTGGAAGCCTCCAGCGCCAGCGGCATGAACTCGCGCTTGACCATACCGATGCCGTGCTCGCCCGACAGCGTGCCCTCCAGCGAAATCACCAGCGCAAACACGTCGGCCAGGCAGGCGTGCGCGCGTTCGCGTTCGGCCTTGTCGCGCGGCAGCAGGTTCACGTGCAGGTTGCCGTTGCCGGCATGGCCGAAGCTGACGATCAACACCTCGTGCTTCACCGACAGCTGCCTGATGCCGTCGACCAGCGCGGGCAGATGGCTGACCGGCACCACCACGTCCTCGTTGATCTTGTTCGGCGAGATCGTGCGTTGCGCCGGCGACAGCGCCTTGCGTGCGGCCCACAGCACGCGGGTTTCGTCGACACTTTGCGCAATCCGCAACTCCTCAAGTCCGTCGCCGCGGGCCGCGGCGACCACCGCATCGACTGCGCTGTCCAGCGTGGCCGGTTCGCCGTCCACCTCGATCATCAGCATCGCGCCGGCCAACGGCACGCTGTCGCCGCCATGCTCATGCGCCAGCTTCAAGGCCACGTCATCGATGAACTCCAGCGCACACGGCGTCACCGGCTGCGCCATGATCCGCGCCACCGCCCGCGCCGCCGCGCCGACGTCCATATAGGTCGCGCGCAATGTGCGCACCGCCGATGGTTTCGGCGTGAGTTTCAGCGTGGCCTCGGTGATCAACGCCAGCGTGCCCTCCGAGCCGATCAGCAGCCGGGTCAGGTCATAACCCGTCGCGCCCTTGCTGGTGTACGTGCCACAACGAAAACCTTCGCCGCTGCCAGCCACCGCGCGCAGGCCCAGCGTGTTCTCGCGCGGACTGCCGTACTTCACCGTGCGCGGCCCCGCCGAATTGCAGGCCAGGTTGCCGCCGATGCTGCACCACGGCGCCGAGGTCGGATCGGGTGGCCAGAAGAAACCAAGCGGCGCCAGCGCCTGCTGCAGATCGCCGTTCAACACCCCCGGCTCGACCACCGCCAGGCGATTGTCCGGATCGATCCGCAGAATCCGGTTCATCCGCTCGAAACTCACCACCACGCCGCCATCCAGCGGCACGGTGGCGCCCGTCGTGTTGGTGCCGCGACCGCGCGCGATCACCGGCACCTTGTGCGCGCGGCAGGCCTGCACCAGTGCCTCGACCTGGGCATGTTCGGTGGGAAACACCACGGCATCCGGCAACGCATGCAGGCGCGAGTTGTCATAGGAATAGGCGATGCGCTCCGCCTCGCCGGTGGCGAGCGAATCGGTGGGAAGGGTTTCGCGCAGGCGGGAGAGCAGATCGACGGGCAGGGGCATCGGTCAAGCGTAATCCACCCGGGGCGCGAAGGCGTTGTGCCGGATCAGCCCGCCTCGAATGCGCCACGCAGCCATTGGCGCTGGATGGCATCGAGCGGGCCGTCGTAGCTGACCACGTCGAAGCGGCAGGCATGGCGTGCGTGCCGGGGGTGCGCGCCAAGCCAGTGCTGGGCGGCGAGGATCAGCCTGGCCTGCTTGGCCGGGGTGACCGAGGCGGCGGCATCGCCGTGGCTCGCGCTCTTGCGGTAGCGCACTTCGACAAATACCAAGGTGTCGCCGTCGCGCATGACCAGATCCAGTTCGCCGTGGCGGGTCGCGTAGTTGCGCGCCAGCAAGGTCAGGCCGGCGCGCTCCAGTTCGCCACAGGCACGCTGCTCGAAGCCGTCACCCGCCGCGCGCATCAGTTCGACGGGGCGGGTTGGGCGCTGCCGCCGGTCGAACTGGCCGGCGCCGGCGCGGCATTCTGTGGTGGCGTGGCAGATGGCATCGTGTCGATCTGCAGGCTGCCAGTCAGCGGACGCGCCAAACCGTTCTGGAACTTCGCCCAGGTCAATACGCGGCGGATACGACCGAACTGGTCAGCGGCCAGTTGACCGGTGGCACCCGGCATGTAGCTGCCGGGATGGGCGCGCAGCCAGTCGAGATAGGGCACCAGATTCCACGCATCCATGCCGAAGGCGAACAGGCGCGCGGCACCGTCGCGCGCGGCGGGCAACCTGGCCGCGATGCCGGCGCGGTCGGGCAGCCCCGGCTGGGCGTCGAACAGCCACGGCGCGTCGCAGAACTCCACGCCATCCAGATCGCGATCGTCTGCCACGTCATCGTTGCCGGCGTAAATGTGCGAAGTCGCGAATACCGGCAGGTCGATTTGCGCGATGTGCAATTGCGGCAACAGCAGGCGCGCCTGGGCCGGGCGCATGCTGATGAAGATCCCGGCGTTGCTCGTGGCGCCTGTTGCCGCGGACGTCGCGGAGCCGTCGGCCGTGCTGGTCGCCACGGCAGGCGCAGCCGTGGCCTTCGGCATCTGCATGCCGCCGATGATATTGGCATAGCTGGTTGCGCCGGTCGGCAGCACCGCATTGTCGATGACTTCGCCACCGCGGGAGATCAATTCGGCCTTGAAGGCACTGGCCGCGCGCTGCGCGAAATCGTCACCGGACACCAGCACGTAGGCGCGAAGCAGACCGCGTTCGGCCATGTGGTCGGCAGCCTGGGCACCTTCGGTTTCCGGCAGCAGCCCGAATTCGCTGGCGTTGCCGGCGGGCAATTGCTTGTCGTCAGGATGGTTCAGCGCCAGCACCGGCACAGACAACTCTGCCTGACCGAAGATGGCGGCGACCTCGCCGCGAGTGAGCGGGCCGACCACCAGTTTGGCGCCATCGCGGGCGGCCTGCTGGTAGGCCTGGACGGCGCCCTCCGCGGTGCCCTTGCTGTCGTAGACGCGCACCATGGGACGCGGTGCGTGGTTGCTGGCGGCATCGAAGTACGCCGCGAAGAACCCCTGGCGGATCGGCATGCTCGCGGCCGCGTAATTGCCGTCGGCAGGCAGCAGCAGGGCGACCTGGGCCGGTACCTTGTAGCCCTCGCGCACGGTCGCGCCGGCGCCGGGCAACAGCATGCCCACGGCCTGCTGGAGTTCCGGTTGCGGCTGCGCCACGGCGACGCCGAGCTGGCGCAACGCCTGGTTGATCCATGGCAGCAGTCGATCGCCCGGCTTCATTGCGGCGGCCCGTTGCTTGAGCGGCGCGACGCCCAATCCGGTCAGCAGATCAAGCGCCTGCCGGCGATTCTGTGCCTGGTCGAATCCATGCAGGTCATCGTCCATCTGCACGCGCGTGCGGGCGGCGCCCCAGAGATCGCCAGCGGCCTTCATGGCGCGCGCGCGCAGTTCCAGCAGGCGCAGTTGCAACGAGGGAGGCACCTGGACGTTCGGCTGGCTGGTCAGTCGCAGTGCCGTCTGCGCATCGTGCTGGCCGAGCGCGAGTTCGGCGCGCAACAGATCCAGGCGCAGCGGCTCGTCGCCGCTCAGGCGTTCGCGCCTGATCTTGGCGAGGATCGGCGCAGCGCGCACGATCTGGCCTTCCTGGCGCCACGCTTCGGCGGCCAGCAACTGGTAGCTGTCGGTGTGGCCGGGGAATTGCGCGGCCAGGTCGAGGTAGGCTTGCGCCGCCTGGTCGAACTGGCCCTGCTGCGCCAGGGTCGCGGCGCTCTGGGCGGCAGCGATCTCCGCTGGAGAGCGCACGCCGCCGTTCGGGACGCAGGCACTCAGGACGAGCGAGAACAGCAGTCCGATCGCGATGATTCGCGAGAGGCGCATGAAGCGCATGGGAAATCCCTTGTTCGTCATGGTCATCAATGCGCGATCATAGCCGATCGTCTTGCCGGCTCGCGGCGCAGGAGTTCTCAGAATGTCATCAGTTCAGCCAGGCTGCCTGTGGGTGGTGGCCACGCCGATCGGCCATCGCGACGATCTGTCTGCGCGCGCCATCGAGAGTTTGCGCGCGGTGGCGGTGATCGCCGCCGAGGACACGCGGCACAGCCGGCCGCTGCTGGCCCACCACAACATAGGCACACCGCTGATCGCGTTGCACGAGCACAACGAGCGCGACGCGGTGGAGGCGATCGTGCTGCGGCTGCAGGTAGGCGAGGACGTGGCGCTGATTTCCGATGCCGGCACGCCGCTGATCAGCGACCCCGGTTTCCGGCTGGTGCGCGCGGCGCGCGCCGCCGGCATCCGCTGCATTCCAATCCCGGGCGCCTGCGCGGCGATTGCCGCGCTGTCGGTGGCGGGTCTGCCCAGCGATCGCTTCGTGTTCGAAGGTTTCCTGCCGCCGAAGGCCGCGGCACGGCGCAGCCGCCTGCAGGAGTTGGCCGGCGAAGCGCGCACGCTCATCTTCTATGAGTCGTCGCATCGTGTCGCCGAAAGCCTGGCCGACATGCGCGACGTGTTCGGCGCGGAGCGCGAGGCAGTGCTGGCACGCGAGCTGACCAAGATGTTCGAGACGGTACTGGGCGAGCCGCTGGCGGAACTGGCGGCGCGGGTCGTCGCCGATCCCGACCAGCAGCGCGGCGAGCATGTGATCCTGGTCGCGGGACGCGGCGAGGAAGTTGACGCCAAGCTCGCCGAAGGCCAGCGCATCTTCGCGATCCTGCGCGAGGAACTGCCGCCGGCGAAGGCGGCGAAACTGGCAGCAGCGATCAGCGGTGCGCCGCGCAAGGAGCTTTATAGAAGTGAGTGAAGAGGAGTGAGAAGTGAGAGAGGGCAAACGCGCATGTTGCTGCTTTTCTCTCGTTTCTCACTCCTCTTCGCTCACTCCTGTATTCTTGGTCTCGGAGTCGGCCGGGCAGTCGCGTCGCACGCAAGTGCATCGAGGAAAGTCCGGGCTCCACAGGGCAGAGTGCCAGGTAACCCCTGGGCAGCGTGAGCTGACGGCCAGTGCAACAGAGAGCAGACCGCCGATGGCCCGCAAGGGCACAGGTAAGGGTGAAAGGGTGCGGTAAGAGCGCACCGCACGCGGGGCCAACGTCGCGTGGCACGGTAAACCCCACTCGGAGCAAGACCAAATAGGGGAACGATAACGCGGCCCGCGTTGTTCCCGGGTAGGTTGCTGGAGCCAGACGGCGACGTCTGGCCGAGAGGAATGACTGTCGCGTCGCAAGACGTACAGAACCCGGCTTACAGGCCGACTCCACCTCTTCACATGAATTCACCACCGGCGTGGCAAGCGTCCACGCCGGTGGTGATGCGTGGGAGCGCGTTCGGATGAACGCTGGTTCATCGCGACATGGTCGGCCATCCCGAATTGTGCTCGCCGGACGCCATGCTGGCATTGATTCAAAATCAAAAAATCCCTTGCTTTCAAACACCTTGCAAAGGTTCGTGAGAAAACGCTGGAATTACGGTCACAACTTCGCCTTTCTCCTTGATTCACAAGCGAAATTCCCTTGACAGTCTCACAGGGCGAGGCTATCGTGGGTTCTAGTGTGAAATCGTGGGTTTTAGTGGAGTCTAGCGATCGTGTTCCAGGGCGAAACCGCCATCACCGTAGACGACAAGGGCCGCCTGGCCATTCCAACCGCGTATCGCGAGTTGGTGGCGGGCGAGTGCGCCAATCGTCTGGTGATCACCTACAACCCGTTCGAGTCGGGCTGCCTCTGGCTGTTCCCGTATGCGGCGTGGGAGCTGGTACGCGATCAGGTCAATGCGCTTTCTAAAGTGGTCCAGGTGCATCGCGACCTTCAGATGAAACTCGTGGGTGCGGCCGCCGTGGTCGAGCCCGACAGTGCAGCACGCATTCTGCTGCCAGCCAGCCAGCGCGCGACCACCGGCATCGACAAGAAAGCGGTGCTGTTGGGTATGGGCGACAAGTTCGAAGTGTGGAGCGAACAGGAACATCTCAAGAAGATCCGCCAGACCATCGGTGAGGGCGAGATTACACAGGCAATGGCGGAATTGCGCCTGTAAGGCGCGATCGGCATGTGGGCGGGACGGGAGCGGGAGTGCGGCATGGCCGAGCAGCAGTTGCGGCACATCCCGGTGATGCTGGGTGAAGCGGTGGAGGGTCTGTCCGTGCAGTCTGACGGGCGCTATCTCGATGGGACGTTTGGTCGCGGCGGTCACGCTCGCGCCGTACTGTCGCGCCTCGGCCCCGCTGGCCGGCTGCTGTTGATGGATCGCGATCCCACCGCGATAGCCACGGCGCAGGCCGAATTTGCCGATGATTCGCGCGTGTCGATCCGGCATGCCAATTTTTCCAGCCTGGCCGAGTGGGACGAAACCGCCGCCGGCCTCGATGGCGTGCTGCTCGATCTGGGCGTGTCCTCGCCGCAGCTAGACGAGGCGGCACGCGGTTTCAGTTTCATGGCCGATGCGCCGCTGGATATGCGCATGGACACCACCCAGGGCGAAAGCGCTGCCGATTTTCTGGCGCATGCCAGTGAGCGCGAGATCACCGAAGTGCTGTGGAATTTCGGCGAAGAGCGGCATGGTCGTCGCATCGCCCGCGCGATCGTCGCCGATCGTACGGCCACACCGTTCACCCGCACTGGCCAGCTGGCCGCGCTGATCGAGCGTGTGGTCGGCCGGCGCGAGCCGGGCAAGCACCCGGCCACGCGCAGCTTCCAGGCGTTGCGCATCCGGGTGAACGGTGAGCTGGATGCCTTGCATCATGGTTTGAACGCCGCGCTGGAACGCCTCAAGCCCGGTGGTCGGTTGTCGGTGATCAGTTTCCATTCGCTGGAGGATCGCGCGGTGAAGCTGTTCATCCGCGACCACTCCGGCCGCGTGCAGAACAGCCGGCGCGGGCCGCCGGTCGCGTCCGCGCCGGCCATGCTGGCGGCGGTCGGCAAGGCGCAATTCCCTTCCGCGGCGGAACTGGCGGCGAATCCGCGCTCGCGTTCGGCCGTACTGCGCGTTGCCCGCAAGCTGAGCGGCGAGGTGGCCGCATGAAGGCAATCAGCGTCCTGGTCAATTTCGCCTTGCTGCTTGCGGCGCTGGCCAGTGCCTTGGGCGTGGTCTGGACGCGGCATGAAAGCCGCGTGTTGTTCGTGCAGTTGACCGGCCTGCAGAACCAGCGCGACGACCTGAATATCGAGTACGGCAAGCTGGAGCTGGAACAGGCTACCTACGCCGAGCCGCGGCGGATCGACGATGAGGCACGGCAGAAGCTGGGCATGATCAATCCGCGTCCGCAAGACATCCGGTTGCTGCGCTGATGGATGCACGCAAGCACGCCAAGCCGCCAAAACACGCCCGCCGCCACGCGACCGGTCCGAGTGCGCGCAAGCGCATGGTCGTGGTGGTCGGCTTGCTGGGGCTGGCCGCGACCGGCCTGGTCGCGCGCGCGTTCGACCTGCAGGTGGTGCGCAAGCAGTTCTACCAGGCGCAGGGCGACGCGCGCTTCCTGCGCGAGATGCCGATACCGGTTTCGCGCGGCACCATCTTCGACCGCAACGGCGAGCCGCTGGCGGTGTCGACGCCGGTGATGTCGATCTGGGCCAACCCGTCCGAGGTGCTGGACAACGACGAGCGCATCCCGCAGCTGGCGCAGGCGCTGGGCGTGAATGCCGACGAATTGAAGAGCCGGCTGGCGCAGCGATCGGATCGCGAATTCGTCTACCTGCGCCGGCAGATGTCGCCCGAGGCGGCCCAGGCCGTGCTGGATCTGGGCATCCCCGGCATCAATGGCCAGCGCGAATTCAAGCGCTATTACCCGTCCGGCGAAGTCACCGCGCACGTGCTCGGCTTCACCAATATCGACGACCACGGCCAGGAAGGGCTGGAACTGGCTTACGACGACTGGCTCTCCGGCAAGCCTGGCGCGAAGCGCGTCATCCGCGACCGCATGGGCCACGTGGTGGAGGATGTGGAACAGGTGCGTGCGCCCAAGCCCGGCCGCAACCTCACGCTCAGCATCGACCGGCGCATCCAGTTCCTGGCCTACAGCGAGCTGAAGAACACGCTGGACAAGTTCCAGGCGGACTCCGCCTCGATGGTGATCCTCGACGCGCGCACTGGCGAAGTGCTGGCGATGGTCAACCTGCCGACCTACAACCCGAACGCGCTCGGCGGCAGCAAGCCGGGCCAGCGACGCAACCGCGCGATGACCGACGTGCTCGAGCCCGGCTCCACGATCAAGCCGATCCTGATGGCGGCGGCCCTGTCCAGCGGCAAGTTCACCCCGACCAGTCCGATCATCGACACCACCGGCGGCCACTGGTACTTCCAGGGCCACGACATCCACGACACCCACAACTACGGCCTGCTGACGCCGACTGGGGTGATCACCAAGTCGAGCAACGTGGGCGCGGCGCACATCGCGATGGGTCTCGACACCACGCTGATGTACGACACCTACCGCGCGTTCGGTTTCGGCAACAGCACCGACAGCGGTTTCCCGGGCGAGGCTTCGGGCTATCTGCGCATCGGTCGCGACTGGCGTCCGCTCGAGAAAGCCATCCTCGGCTACGGTTATGGCCTCAACGTCACCGTGCTGCAGCTGGCGAATGCCTACGCCACGATCGCCGACGATGGCGTGATGCACACGCCCAGCTTCATCAAGGGCGAGGACAATGCGGCGAAGCAGATCATCTCGCCGACGATCGCGCGCGAGCTGATCCAGATGATGGAGACGGTGACCGGGCCGGGCAGCACCGCGCCGCAGGCGCGCATCGCAAACTACGCGGTGGCCGGCAAGACCGGCACGGCGCACAAGGCCAGCGCCGGCGGCTACGACAAGCACAGCTACACCGCGGCATTCGCCGGCATCGTGCCGGCCACGAACCCGCGCCTGGTCGGCGTGGTGGTGGTCGACAATCCGAAGAAGGGCAGCTACTACGGCGGCATGGTCTCCGCGCCGGTGTTCTCGCGCGTGATGGGTGGTGCGCTGCGCCTGCTCGACGTGCCGCCGGACAATATCGGTCGCTGGTATGTCGGCGGCCCGTTGCAGAGCGCCGGTGGCCTGGCCGGCAGCCAGCCGCCGAGCGAGGCGCCGATCGACGATGCCCCTATCGACGAGGGCACGCCATGAGCATCGGCCACCTCGACCAGTTGCTGCTGGGGATTGCCGACGCGCAGATGGCGGCGACACCCGCTGCCGCGCACATGATCGTGTCCGGCCTCAGCCTCGATTCGCGCCGGGTGCGTCGCGGCGATGCCTTCTTCGCCCTGCGCGGCAGCCAGGGCCATGGCATCGAATTCGCGGCCAGCGCCGTGCAGCGCGGCGCCCAGGTGGTGCTGGCGGAGGCGCCCGCGCCGGAAGATCACGCGACACTCGATGTGCCGTTGTTGTGGATCGACCGCCTGCATGAGCAAGTCGGCGAGATCGCCGCGCGCTTCCATGAGCGACCCAGCGAGTCGATGTGCGTGATCGGCGTCACCGGCACCAATGGCAAGACGTCGTGCGTGCAACTGCTGGCACAGGCGCTGACCCTGCTCGGTCATCGTGCCGCGTCGATCGGCACGCTGGGCGCCGGCGTGCACGGCCAATTGCACGAAGGCGAGCGCACCACGCCCGATGCGATCTCGGTGCAGGCGCTGCTGGCGGATTTCCGCGACGCCGACGTCACCCATGTCGCGATGGAGGTGTCGTCGCACGCGCTTGAGCAGGGCCGCGTGGGCGCCGTCGATTTCGAGGTCGCCGCGTTCACCAACCTCACCCGCGACCACCTGGACTATCACGGCAGCATGGAGGCCTACGGTGCTGCCAAGGCACGGCTGTTTGCGTGGCCGAGCCTGCAGGCAGCGGTGATCAACAGCGACGATGCGTTCGGCGGCGAACTGGCGGCGCAGTTGCCGAGCGACGTCCGCGCCTTGCGTTTCAGCGTGGCCGGCGACAGCGCGGCGGACATTGCCGCCAGCGCGATCGTCACCTCGGCCGAAGGGCTTGCTTTCCAGCTGCGCACGCCGTGGGGCACGCGTACGCTCAACAGCCACCTGCTGGGTCCTTTCAACGTCGCCAACCTGCTGGCGGTCGTCGGTTGCCTGGGTGCGCTGGGCGAGCCGTTCGAGCGCATCGTGAAGGCAGTCGAACAGCTGCAACCGGTCAACGGTCGCATGAACCGCCTAGGCGGTCTGCGCGGGCTGCCCCTGGTGGTGGTCGATTATGCGCACACGCCGGATGCGCTGGAGCAGGCGCTGACCGCGCTGCGCGCGCATTGCGCCGGCAAGCTGATCTGCGTGTTCGGTTGCGGCGGCGAGCGCGATGCGGGCAAGCGCCCGCTGATGGGCGCGATCGCGGCAAGCCTGGCCGACGTGGCCATCGTCACCGACGACAATCCACGCGGCGAAGATGGCGATGCGATCGTGGCGCAGATCGTGGCCGGCATGTCCGCTGCCTCCGCCATGACGGTCGAGCGCGACCGCGCTATGGCGATCGCCGATGCGCTGGCACTGGCCCGCACCGGCGACGTGGTGCTGATCGCCGGCAAGGGTCACGAAACCTATCAGGACGGCGCAACCGGCAAGCGCCCGTTCGACGATCTGGCGGTGGCGCATGCCGCGCTGGAACGGCTCAGCCGGGAGCCGCGCGCATGATGCGGCTGGGCGCCATCGCCGTGTGGACCCGCGGACAGCTGTTCGGCGCCGATGTCGAAGTCACCGGTGTCGCCATCGATACCCGCAAGCTCGCAGCGGGCGATCTGTTCGCGGCGTTCAAGGGCGAGCATGTGGACGGCCACGACTATCTTGCCCAGGCAGTCGCGCGCGGCGCAGCGGCAGCCCTGGTGGAACGCAGGGTCGACAACGAGCTGCCGCAAGTGCTGGTGGACAACGTGGAACTGGCGCTGGGTGATCTGGCCAGTGCGGTACGGGCGCAGCGCAGCGCACGGGTGATCGGCATCACCGGCTCGAATGGCAAGACCACGGTGAAGGCGCTGACCGCGACGATCCTCTCGCTGCATGGCCGCGTCCACGTCAACAGCGGCAGTTACAACAACGAGATCGGCCTGCCGCTGACCCTGCTGGCGATGCCCGTGGACACCGAATACGCGGTGCTCGAAATGGGCGCCGGCAAACCGGGCGATATCGACTATCTGGCCGCCATCGCACGGCCCGATATCGGCCTCGTCAACATCATCGCGCCGGCGCATCTTGAGCGGATGGGCAGTCTGGAAGGCGTCGCCGAGACCAAGGGTGCGCTGTATCAGGCGCTGCCGGCCGACGGTGTGGCGATCATCAATGCGGACGACGCGTTCGCCAGTTTCTTCGGCGGCCTGGCCGGCACGCGCCGGGTGCTGCGCTACGGTCTCGATCACAAGGCGGATGTAGGTGCCGACATCATCGAGCAGCGCGTGGATGGCTCGCGTTTCGTGCTGAGCACGCCGGTGGGCGATGCCGAGGTATCGCTGACGTTGCCAGGTCGTCACAACGTGGCCAACGCGCTGGCCGCGGCAACGATCGCGCTGGCGCTGGAGGTGCCGCTGGCGACGATCGTCGCTGGTTTGGAGCAGGCAACAGCCGTCGCGGGCCGGCTCAGGCGCGAGGCGATGGCCGATGGCTGGACACTGATCGACGACAGCTACAACGCGAACCCGAGTTCGATGGCGGCCGCGATCGACACGCTCGCGCTGGCGTCCGGCGAGCGCTGGCTGGTGCTGGGCGACATGGCGGAACTGGGTGCGGATGCCCGCGCACTGCATGCGCAGGTGGGCGAGCTTGCCCTCAAGCGTGGCATCGAACGGCTGTTCGCCGTGGGCGCGTTGAGCGCCGCTGCGGTCGAAGCGTTCGGCGCGCAAGGCGAACATTTCGACGACAAGGCGGCGCTGGTCGCTGCGTTGCGGCCCCGCCTGCACGGCAGCGTGACATGTCTGATCAAGGGTTCGCACTCGGCGGGCATGGAACAGGTAGTCGCTGCATTGCGCAAGCATGAGCAGAGGGAGGGCGCCACCGATGCTGCTTGAACTGGCCGACTGGATGGCGCGGCACTTCACCGCCCTGCATCTGTTCCAGTACATCACCTTCCGCACCATCATGGCGGCGCTCACGGCGCTGGCGCTGGCGCTGCTTTGCGGCCCTTGGCTGATCAACCGCCTGGCCGCGTTGAAGGCTGGCCAGGTGGTACGTAGCGACGGGCCGCAGACCCACCTGGTCAAGGCCGGCACGCCGACCATGGGCGGGGTGATGATCCTGCTTTCGGTCGCCATCGCCACCTTGCTGTGGGCGGATCTGCACAACCGCTACGTGTGGGTGGTGCTGGCGGTGATGCTGAGCTACGGCGCCATCGGCTTCTACGACGACTATCGCAAGCTGGTGTTGAAGGACAGCCGCGGGCTGGCCAGTCGCTGGAAATATTTCTGGCAGTCCGTGTTCGGCCTCGGCGCCGCGCTGTTCCTGTATCACACCGCGCCGCATGCAGCCCACGGCGTACCGGTGGCGGAGACCGCCTTGTACGTGCCGCTGTTCAAGCATGTGGTGGTGCCGCTGGGTCTGTTCTTCGTGGTGATCACGTACTTCATGATTGTCGGTTTCTCGAACGCGGTGAACCTCACCGACGGCCTGGATGGATTGGCGATCATGCCGACCGTGCTGGTCTCCGGCGCCCTCGGCGTATTCGCCTACCTGGCCGGCAACAAGGTGTTCTCAGAGTACTTGGGCATCCCCTCGATTCCCGGCGCGGGCGAGCTGGCGATCTTCACCGGTGCGCTGGCCGGGGCCGGGCTCGGTTTCCTGTGGTTCAACACCTATCCGGCACAGGTGTTCATGGGCGACGTCGGTGCGCTGGCGATGGGCGCGGCACTGGGCTGCGTGGCGGTGATCGTGCGTCAGGAGATCGTGCTGCTGGTGATGGGCGGCGTGTTCGTGATGGAAACCGCCTCGGTGATGATCCAGGTGGCCAGCTTCAAGCTGACCGGCAAGCGCGTGTTCCGGATGGCGCCGATCCACCATCACTTCGAGTTGAAGGGCTGGCCGGAGCCGCGGGTCATCGTGCGCTTCTGGATCATTTCGGTGGTGTTGGTGCTGGTTGGTCTTGCCACGTTGAAGGTGCGCTGATGACGATCTTCGACTCCAGCACCCAGGCCAAACGACGCAACGGTCCGCGCGGACGCTACGACCTGTGGCTGCTGGTCGCCTTGATCGGATTGGCCAGCATCGGTGTGGTGATGGTGGCGTCGAGTTCGATTGCGGTCGCCGACAGCCAGCATCTCGGCCCGTTCTATTTCCTGCGCAAGCATCTGGTCTTCCTCGGCCTGGGTGTGATCGCGGCCGGTCTGGCCATGCGCACGGAGCTGAAGCTGCTGGAGAAGTTCGCGTTTCCGCTGCTGGCCCTGGCGTTCATGCTGCTGCTGGCGGTGTTTGTGCCGCACTTCGGCATGCGCATCAACGGCGCACATCGCTGGCTCAATCTGCTGGTCACCACCTTCCAGCCGGTCGAGGCGGTGAAACTCATTCTGGTGGTCTACGTCGCCAGCTATCTTGTGCGTCATCGCGAGAGTGTGGAAACGAAGTTTCTCGGTTTGATCAAGCCGATCATGGTGGCGGGTTTCCTGGTCGGCCTGCTGCTGCTGCAACCGGATTTCGGTTCCGCGGTGCTGGTGATCACGGTGACTATCGCGATGGTCTGGCTGGGCGGTGCGCGGCCGATCTTCCTGTTTCTCATGGGCCTGCCGCTGATGCCGCTGCTGTATGTGGCAGCCACCGGCGAGAGCTATCGCATGAAGCGGCTGACCTCGTTCCTCGATCCGTGGAAGGATCCGTTCAACGACGGCTTCCAGCTGACCCAGTCGCTGATGGCGATCGGTCGCGGCGAATGGGATGGAGTCGGCCTGGGCTCCAGCGTGCTGAAGCTGTCCTACCTGCCGGAAGCGCATACCGATTTCATCTTCGCGGTGATCGGCGAGGAGCTTGGCCTGGCCGGCGTGGTGCTGGTGATCGGTCTGTTCGCGCTGGCGGTGGGGCGCGGCCTGTACCTGGGCCTGAAGGGCGTCGAAGTGGGTCAGCGCTTTGCCGGCTACGTCGCGTTCGGCATTTCGCTGATGCTGGCGATGCAGGCGATCGTGTCGGTCGGCGTGAACCTCGGTGCGTTGCCGACCAAGGGTCTGACCTTGCCGCTGATCAGCTACGGCGGCTCCTCGATGGTGCTGACCTGTGCGATGGCAGGTGTGCTCCTGCGCGCCACCTTCGAGATCACCCGCGCACTGGATGCACGGCAGATGACCACCCGCATGCCGGCGGCGGTTGCCGTGGCCGACGCTAACGCCGCGGTGTCGCCGCGCGAGGCGGAGGCAGCATGACGACCATCGGGAATCGGGATTCGGGAATCGGAAATGGCCAGAGCGGGTCGCGCCCGGTTCTTGCCGATCCCCGGCCCGTACTCATCATGGCCGGCGGAACCGGTGGCCACATTTTCCCCGGCCTGGCCGTGGCCGAATGCCTGCGCGCGCAGGGTGTGCCGGTGGCATGGCTGGGTGCGGTCGGCGGGATGGAGACGCAGGTCGTGCCGGCGCAGCGGATCGAGCTGCACACGGTGCGGGTCGGTGGCTTGCGCGGCAAGGGCCTGGCGACACGCCTGCGGGCGCCGCTGATGCTGCTGCGCGCGCTGTGTGCGTCGCTGGCGGTGTTGCGCAAGGTCAGGCCGCGCAGCGTGCTGTCGATGGGCGGTTACGTGGCCGGTCCCGGTGGCATGGCCAGCTGGCTGCTGCGTCGACCGTTGCTGGTGCACGAACAGAACCGCGTGGCGGGCTTCACCAACCGGCGGCTGGCTGGTCTGGCGCGCCGCGTGCTGGCAGGTTTCGCCGATGCGTTGCCGCAGGCGGAGTGGGTCGGCAATCCGGTCCGCGAAGCGATCGCAACGCTGCCGCCACCGGCACAACGCATGGCCGACCGTCGCGGCAGGCCGCACCTGCTGGTGCTCGGTGGCAGCCTCGGTGCGCGCGCGCTGAACCTTGCGTTGCCGCAGGCGCTGGCTTTGCTCGATCCCGACCAGCGTCCCGAGGTGCTGCATCAATGCGGTACGCGCGGCCTGGACGAGGCGCGTGCCGCCTATGCCAGTGCGGGTGTCGAGGCGCAGGTAACGGCATTCATCGACGACATGGCAGCCATCTACGGCTGGGCCGACCTGGCAGTCTGCCGTGCCGGCGCGCTGACCCTGGCCGAGTTGTCGGCGGCGGGACTGGGCGCGTTGCTGGTGCCGTTTCCGCATGCCGTGGATGACCACCAGACCCGCAACGCGGAAGTTTTCGTGGCGGTCGGTGCCGCCGAAGTGAAGCAGGAAAGCGATCTGGACATAAAGATGCTGGCGCAGCGACTGGCCGCCCTGCTGGGCGATCGTCGCCAGTTGCTGGCCATGGCCGAGGCGGCGCGCACGCTGGCCAAGCCCGACGCAGCGCAGGTGATCGCGCAGGCCTGTCTGGAGGTGGCGGCATGAACCGGCTCTCCGCACAGCAGGATCCGATGAGCACGTTCCGCCGGGTGCACTTCATCGGCATCGGTGGTGTCGGCATGAGCGGCATCGCCGAAGTGCTGCACAACCTGGGTTATGCGGTATCCGGATCCGACCGCGCCGGCTCGTCCACCGTGCAGCGTCTGCAGGGCCTGGGCATTGGCGTGCATGTCGGCCATGCCGCGGAAAACATCGCCGACGTCGACGTGGTGGTGACCTCCAGTGCGATCCGACAGGACAACCCCGAGCTGGTCGCCGCCCATGCGGCGCGCATCCCGGTGATCCCGCGTGCGGAGATGCTGGGCGAACTGATGCGCTTCCGCCGCGGCATCGCGATCGCCGGAACGCACGGCAAGACCACCACCACCAGCCTTACCGCCAGCGTGCTGGCCGAGGCGGGCTACGATCCGACCTTCGTGATCGGCGGCCAGCTCAACGCGGCCGGCGCGAATGCGCGGCTCGGCACCGGTCAGTATCTGGTGGCCGAGGCTGATGAATCGGATGGTTCGTTCCTGCTGCTGTCGCCGGTGATTGCCGTCGTGACCAACATCGACGCCGATCATCTGGAGAACTACCACGGCGACTTCGCCGAGGTGAAAAAGGCCTTCGCCGATTTCCTGCATCGTTTGCCGTTCTATGGTTTGGCCGTGCTGTGCGTGGACGATCCCGAGGTGGCCGCGCTGGCCGAAGCCACCAATCGCCGCGTGATCCGCTACGGCATCGACAGCGCGGACGCCGATGTGCGGGCGCTGAACCTGCGCCAGCAGGGCTTCGAGATGCATTTCGATCTGCAGTTGCCCGATGGCGGCCAGCCGTTCCCGGTCACCCTCAACCTGCCTGGCCGACACAACGTGCTCAATGCACTGGCCGCAGCCACGATCGGCTGGCAGCTTGGGGTGGAGACCGCGGCCATCGCCGGTGCGCTGAAAGGTTTCCAGGGCGTCGGCCGGCGCTTCCACCGGCGTGGCGAGATCGCCATCGACCAGGGCAAGGTGCTGCTGATCGACGATTACGGCCATCACCCGCGCGAAATCGCGGCGGTGTTCGCGGCGGCGCGTGGCGGCTGGCCGGAGCGGCGCCTGGTGGTCGGCTTCCAGCCGCACCGCTACAGCCGCACGCGTGACCTGCTGGACGATTTCGCCAACGTGCTGGCCGAGGCCGACGTGCTGGTGCTGACCGACGTGTACCCGGCCGGCGAGGCGCCGATCGCCGGTGCCGATGGCCGCGCGCTGGCGCGCGCGGTGCGCGCACGCGGCAAGGTCGATCCGGTGCTGGTCGAACATCCGCGCGAATTCCGCGACAGCCTGCCCAGCCTGCTGCGCGACGGTGATCTCTTGTTGCTGCTGGGTGCCGGCGACATCGGCGCGGCGGCACTGGAGCTGGCGCAGGCTGGCCATCTGAGGACAGCGAAGTGAACAGCAAGTACGCCAGCAAAATCACGGATCCGGCACAGTTCGGTCGCGTCGCGGTGGCGATGGGCGGCAGCTCGGCCGAACGCGAGGTGTCGCTGGATTCCGGCCGCAACGTGCTCGCCGCGCTCAAGGCGCGAGGCATCGATGCGCACGCGATCGATGGCATCCCGGCCCTGCTCGATGCCTTGCGTGCGGGCCACTTCGCGCGCGTGTTCAACATCCTGCACGGCCAGCATGGCGGTGGCGAGGACGGTGTGCTGCAGGGTGCGCTGGAGTCGCTGCACGTGCCTTACACGGGTTCGGGCGTGCTCGGTTCGGCGTTGTCGATGGACAAGACGCGCTCCAAGCGGGTGTGGCAGTCGCTGGGCCTTTCGACCCCGACCTTTGCCGCGTTGCCGCGCGGCGCCCCCGGATCGCGTCCGGGGCAGGCTGTGCATGCCGCGGCGCGCCGGATCGGTTTCCCGCTGATCGTCAAGCCGGCGTGCGAAGGTTCCAGTGTCGGCGTGACACGGGTGTTTGCCGAAGCGGACCTGGCCGCGGCAGTCGAGCTGGCCGCGCAGTATCCGGGCGACCTGTTGATGGAGACGCTGATCGAGGGCGATGAGCTGACCGTGGCGATCCTCGGTCGCCAGGTGCTGCCGAGCATCCACATCGTGCCGAAGGGCGCGTTCTACGACTACAACGCCAAATACATCGCCGAGGACACCCAATACCTGTGCCCGGGCGCCGAGGGCGCGGCAGCGGACGAACTGGCGACGCTGTCGCTGGCGGCCTTCGACGCGCTGGACTGCACCGGTTGGGGCCGCGTCGACGTGATGCGCGACCGCAACGGCCGCCACTGGCTGCTGGAAGTCAACACCGCACCCGGCATGACCTCGCATTCGCTGGTGCCCAAGGCCGCGGCGGCAGCCGGGATCGACTACCAGGAACTGTGCTGGCGCGTGCTCGAAACCAGTCTGCGGGAGGGCGCATGAAAGGAGCCGTCCGCCTCGCCGCCTGGTGCCTGGCCATCGCCCTCGTGGCGTTGCCGATCGTCGGCCTGTTGCGCGGCTGGTTCGCGGCTGATCGCTGGCCGGTGACCCAGCTGACCGTGCAGGCCGAATTCAAGCATGTCAGCGCCGCCGAGATCCGTGCGGCGGTGTTGCCGCGATTGGGCAAGGGCTTTTTCGCGCTGAATCTCGACGCCGTGCAGAAGGCGGTGGCCGCGCTGCCGTGGGTCGAATCGGTCGAGGCGCGCAAGCGTTGGCCGGATACGCTGCAATTGCGCGTCTACGAGCGCCAGCCGTTTGCCCGCTGGAACGACAAGCAGCTGATCAGTCGGCAGGGCCTGGTGTTCGACGCACCCGGTGCGGCGCAGCTGGCCGGATTGCCTGATCTGCACGGCCCCGACGCGCGACTGGCCGAGGTGGTCAGCTTCTATGCCGAGGCCAGCAAGGCATTCGCCGGCACGCATCTGCAGATCAACGGCGTGGCCCTGACCGAGCGTGGCAGCTGGAGCGTCAGCACCGCCAGCGGCGCGCAGATCGTGATCGGCGACCGCGACCAGGCCGGTCGCCGGCTGCACCGTTTCCTCGACGTCTACCCGCAGCTGATGGCCGGCCATGCCGACGGCTTTGTCTACGCCGATCTTCGCTACACCAACGGATTCGCCGTGCGCTGGCCCGAGGTGGCCGGCGCCAATGCTGGAGGTTCAACCCGCTCATGACTATCTCGCCATGAAAACGCGCAACGACAAGCAACTGGTGGTCGGGCTGGATATCGGCACCTCGAAGGTGGTGGCGATCGTCGGCGAGTACGAGCCGGGCGAGCCGATCACCGTGATCGGCATCGGCACCCACGTCTCGCGCGGCATGAAGCGCGGCTCGGTGGTCGACATCGAATCCACCGTGCACTCGATCCAGCGCGCGGTGGAGGAGGCCGAGCTGATGGCTGGCTGCGACATCCGCTCGGTCTACGCGTCGATCTCCGGTAGCCACCTGGAGACCCGCAACTCGCACGGCAACGCGGCGATTCGTGACCGCGAGGTGACCGCGGGCGACCTGGAGCAGGTGCTGGAGGCCGCCAGCGCGGTGGCGATCCCGGCCGACCGCAAGGTGCTCTACAAGGAGTCGCAGGAATATCGCATCGACGGCCAGGACGGCATTCGCCACCCGATCGGCATGAGCGGCGTGCGGCTGGAGGCGAACGTGCACCTGGTCACCGGTGCGGCGGCGGCAGTACAGAACGTCACCAAGTGCATCCAGCGCTGCGGCCTGAGCGTGGACGAGCTGGTGCCGTCGGCGCTGGCCAGCGCCAAGGCGGTGCTGACCGACGACGAGCGCGAGCTGGGCGTGTGCCTGGTCGACATCGGCGCCGGTACCACCGACATCGCGATCTATACCCAGGGCTCGATCCGCTATACCGCCTCGCTGCCGGTCGGCGGCGACCAGGTCACCAGCGACATCGCCTACGGCGTGCACACACCGACCGCGCATGCCGAGGAAATCAAGATCAAGTACGCCTGCGCGCAGACCGGGCTGGCGCACGCCGAGGAAACCATCCAGGTGCCCAGCGTGGGCGATCGGCCGCCGCGTCGGCTGGCGCGGCAGTCGCTGGCGCAGAGCGTGCAGGCGCGTTACGAGGAAATCTTCGAGATGGTGCAGGACCAGTTGCGCCGCTCCGGCTACGAGAGCCTGGTCGCGGCCGGCGTGGTGCTGACCGGGGGCGCTTCGCGCATGGAAGGTGCGCTGGAGTTGGCCGAGGAGATCTTCCACAAGATGGTGCGCATCGGCGTGCCGCAGCAGATCGATGGTCTGGGCGAGGTGGTTTCCAGTCCCTTGCATGCGACCGGGGTGGGCCTGTTGCTGCATGGTTCGCGCGCCGGTGGCGCGCGTGCCGGCGGGCCGGTCGGCGGCAGCATGGGCGGCATGGTCGACAAGTTGCGCGGCTGGCTGACCAGAAATTTCTGAGCGACACGAGTTTTGGTGATGCAGGAGGCGTCGCCACGGGTGGAAGGACAGCCACCCACCACCATGAGCCGACAGGAGTCGTCCCTCATGGTTAAAACGACAACAACTCTACGGAGGACGGGAAATGTTTGAATTGATTGATAAACTCGCACCCAATGCAGTGATCAAGGTGATCGGCGTGGGCGGTGGCGGCGGCAATGCCGTGGCGCACATGCTGAATGCCAACATCGAAGGCGTCGAATTCATCGTCGCCAACACCGACGCGCAGGCGATGACCAGCTGTGGCTCGCGTACCCACCTGCAGCTCGGTGGCAACGTGACCAAGGGCCTCGGTGCCGGCGCCAACCCCGAAGTGGGCCGTCAGGCTGCACTGGAGGACCGTGAACGCATCGAGGCGATGCTGGAAGGTGCCGACATGGTGTTCATCACCTGCGGCATGGGCGGTGGCACCGGTACCGGCGCTGCGCCGGTGGTGGCGCAGCTGGCCAAGGAAAAGGGCATCCTCACCGTGGCCGTGGTGACCAAGCCGTTCCCGTTCGAGGGTCGTCGGCGCATGCAGGTTGCCTTGAAGGGCATCGAGGACCTGTCGCAGCATGTGGATTCGCTGATCACCGTGCCGAACGAGAAGTTGCTCAGCGTGCTCGGCCGCGACGTCACCCTGCTGAATGCGTTCAAGGCCGCCAACGACGTGCTGCAAGGCGCCGTGCAGGGCATCGCCGACCTGATCACCGCCCCGGGCCTGATCAACGTCGACTTCGCCGACGTGCGTACGGTGATGTCCGAAATGGGCCTGGCGATGATGGGCTCGGGTACCGCCCGCGGCGACGACCGTGCCCAGGCGGCGGCCGAGGCGGCGATCAAGAACCCGCTGCTGGAGGACGTCAACCTCAACGGCGCCTGCGGCATCCTGGTCAACGTGACGGCAGGCACCAACCTGACCATGCGCGAGTTCGACGAGATCGGCCGGATCATCCACGACTTCGCCAGCGAGGACGCGACCGTGGTGATCGGCACCTCGCTCGATCCGGAGATGAAGGACGACGTGCGCGTGACCGTGGTGGCCACCGGCCTCAACCGGGCCAACGCCTCGCGCGGCCAGCCACCGATCCGCATGGTCGAGACCCAGCAGGTGCAGATGCGGCCGCGCCCGGTGGTGTTGCGCACAGGTACCGGTAACGAGGTGGTCGATTACGCACAACCGGAAATGGTCGGCAGCCAGAGCCGTGCCGAGTCCGCGGGATCGGCAAAGCATGCTGACAGCGGCCTCGACTACCTGGATATTCCGGCGTTTCTCCGCCGCCAGGCCGACTGAGGGAAAGGTTGCACCGGTCAAGGCGATGCGAAATCATTGAACGATCGCTCGTCAAGCTGGTCAGTCTGTACTTGTAAGCCAGGTAGGCTGTCTGCAGCAGGGCACAGGTGCCCCGGACGTTGGGGCACGTGAAACACCGGGCCGGCCTCGCGCAGGGGCCGGTCGCTGCAGCGGCACAGCAGCAGGACCATGCGTCGGGATTGACGCGTGGCCAGTCGCCATAGATGAGCCGTGGCGGCCGGTTCGATGCCCCGTGCCGGATTCCCGTCCCTGGTGCGGGGCATCGATATCGACCCGCCGGTGGGTGGGGGAAAACAGACAGTGGACGCTCATCCATCCATGGGTGAGAGCAACATGAAGACTTAATCAGACTGTACGGTACGGTTTGCTTTTATCTCAGGTTAAAACTGTGTTAGCATCCGCACCTGATTGGCTGCTGCCTCCACGGGTACCAACAACAATGATCAAGCAGCGTACGCTCAAAAACATCATCCGGGCGACCGGTGTCGGGTTGCACACGGGTGACAAGGTGTACATGACCTTGCGGCCTGCTGCGCCCAATACAGGCATCGTTTTTCGTCGAACGGATCTTGATCCGCCGGTCGATATTCGCGCCCGCCAGGACAACGTCGGTGATACCCGGCTGTCGACCACGCTGGTCAATGGCGACGCACGCGTCTCCACGGTCGAGCATCTGCTCTCGGCGATGGCCGGGCTCGGTATCGACAATGCCTATGTCGACCTGTCCGCGCCGGAAGTGCCGATCATGGACGGCAGTGCCGGTCCGTTCGTGTTCCTGCTGCAGTCCGCGGGCATCGAAGAGCAGAACGTGGCCAAGCGCTTCATCCGCATCAGGAAACCGGTGAAGGTGCAGGAAGGCGACAAGTGGGCCAGCTTCGACCCGTTCGACGGCTTCAAGGTCGGCTTTTCGATCGACTTCAACCATCCGATCATCAGCAAGCGCACCTCGCGTGCCGAGATCGACTTTTCCACCACCTCCTTCGTCAAGGAAGTCAGCCGCGCCCGTACCTTCGGTTTCATGCGCGACATCGAGATGCTGCGCGAACACAACCTGGCGCTGGGCGGTTCGATGGACAACGCGGTGGTGCTTGATGACTATCGCGTGCTCAACGAAGACGGCCTGCGTTACGAGGACGAGTTTGTCAAGCACAAGATCCTCGATGCGATCGGCGACCTCTATCTGCTCGGCCACAGTCTCGTCGGCGCCTACCATGCGCACAAGTCCGGTCACGAACTGAACAACAAGTTGCTGCGTACCCTGATGGCCGATGCCTCGGCATGGGAAGAAGTCAGCTACCAGGATGATCCGGCCGTCTCGCCGATTTCCTACGCGCATCCTGCCCAGGCGATCTGAGCGCCGTCGCCAGCGCCCTGCAGCAACCGTCGTCAAGAAAAAGGCCGGGTCATCAGACCCGGCCTTTTTCTTGACGTGCGCCACATTCCCGGCGGGTGCTGCTTCACCTCATGGTGACTCCGGGCTGTTGCGTACGCCCATGCGTGCTATAAACACACCCTCGCGATGTCAGCCGGTGTCGCGACCGGGGGAATCAGCGGTTTCGGCGAGGGACGCCAGCTTGAGGAACAGAACCCGCCATTCGGGGTCTGTGGATGACGCGGCAGCGGCCCTGAGATGGGTGGCTGCAGCTGGCGAAAGCGGTCTCGACTGATCCGGCATGCTTGCGGCGGCCGGTTGGGGAGCCACTTTCACGGTGACTGAACTGGCGCAGGTGCCGATGGCGCGTGCGGAGGCAAGGATCTGTGTCTGCATCAAGCGCAGACGCGATGCCCAAGCCGGTGAAGACGCCAGAAAGACGAGGCGGTCGTTGCGCAGGTTGGCGAATCTCACCTGCTCGCGCAGCGGCGATGGCAACGTCTGGCGCAAGGCGCGATCCAGCGCTTCCAGCGCGCCGGCCTTCCGGGCCAGCGACGCGAAGGAGCCGCAGTCGGCGAGGGACTTCGGTCCGTGGCCGGGGCGGCGGGAAGCGATGGGTTCCGCGCGTTGCATGGTGCCGACATTCGAATTTGGAAAGACATGCAGATCATACTCGTCTCACATGCCAGGAAACTGCCGAAGACCCTGGACCTCGCCAATCGGCGTCTGCGCTGGAAGCTGCTGTCGTTGCTCTCACTCGCGGTCCTGGCTTGCGTGTCGCTGGGCGCCGCCCTGGCACTCGTCATCGCCAGTCCGCGTGACCACGCGCTGGCACAGCTTCACGATCTGCAGCAGCAGATCCGGCAGCAGGACAGCCAGTTGGGCAGCGTGCGCGTGGATGCGCAGCGGAGCCTCAATGCGCTGGCGGTCAAACTGGGCCAACTACAGGCACAGTCGACCCGTTTGAACGCGCTCGGCGAGCGACTGGTCCAGGTAGGCAAGCTCGATGGCGGCGAGTTCGATTTCGACCAGGCGCCGGCCGTCGGCGGTGTCGAGGACTCGAGCGGCACCGGCTACGCCTTGCCACCGTCCCTGGAGACTGGAATCGATCAGTTGACGGGCCAGTTCAATACGCAGCAGGCGCAGCTCTCGGCGTTGCAGAGCCTGCTGCTGGATGCCCGCATCGAATCGAATCTCAAGCCGACCGGGATGCCGGTTCCGGGTTACATTTCGTCCTACTTCGGGGTACGCCCGGATCCGTTCGATGGCCAGTCGGAACGGCACACCGGCATCGACATCGCCACGCCGTACGGTACGTCCGTGCATGCGGTGGCCGAGGGCATGGTTACCTACGCGGGCGTACGCCGCGGCTACGGCAACGTGGTGGAGATCGACCACGGCAACGGCTACATGACGCGCTATGCCCACAACAGCAAGCTGGACGTGCACCCGGGCCAGCACGTGCAGGTTGGCGACGTGATTGCCCAGGCGGGATCGACCGGGCGGTCCACCGGCTCGCACGTGCATTTCGAGGTCTGGTACGACGGCCGCGTGGTCAATCCGCTCGCGTTCGTGCGCAATCACCGCTGACAGCTCCGGCGCCCCCGCCGCGAAGCCTTGAATCCGCCGGCAATCGCCGCCATTTTCGGGCGGTGGCGCGGTTTCACCGAGGGTGGACTTCCGCCGCTAGTATCCCGCCGCCACCGGCAGCCCCGACCGGGCCGGCTCTGACGAGCATGTAGTAATATGCTCGATTGGCTCGCGATTGTGGCGGGCGTTCTGTTCCCCTATCCGGAAGATCGATGTTCAACCGTGCCCTGACGAGTCTGTTTGGCAGCCGCAACGAGCGCGTGCTGCGTCAGCTTTCACGTACCGTCCACCGCATCAATGCGCTGGAGCCCGAGTTTGAGAAACTGGACGATGCGGCACTGCGTGCCAAGACCGTGGAGTTCAAGCAGCGGCATGCCGCGGGCGAGTCGCTGGACAAGCTGCTGCCGGAAGCCTTTGCGGTGGCGCGCGAGGCATCCAAGCGCACGCTGGGCATGCGCCCCTACGACGTCCAGTTGATTGGCGGCATGGTGCTGCACCAGGGCAAGATCGCCGAGATGCGCACCGGCGAAGGCAAGACCCTGGTCGCCACCTTGCCGGTTTATCTCAACGCGATTGCCGGCAAGGGCGTGCATGTCGTCACGGTCAACGATTATCTGGCCCGGCGCGACTCGGCGCAGATGGGCAAGCTCTACAATTTCCTGGGGCTGAGCGTGGATGTGGTGTGGCCGGGCATGGACCACGCCGACAAGCACGCGGCCTATGCGGCCGACATCACCTACGGCACCAACAACGAGTTCGGCTTCGACTACCTGCGCGACAACATGGCGTTGAGCAAGGAACAGCGCTACCAGCGCGGCCTGCACTATGCGATCGTCGACGAGGTCGACTCGATCCTGATCGACGAGGCGCGCACCCCGCTGATCATCTCCGGCCCGGCCGAGGACTCCCCGCAGCTGTACCTGGCGGTCAACAAGATCGTGCCGCGGATGCTCCGTCAAACCGAGGAAGAGGGTGAGGGCGACTACTGGGTCGACGAGAAACAGAAACAGGTGCACCTGTCCGAAGCCGGCATGCAGCACGCCGACGAGCTGCTGCGCGAGGCCGGTGTCATCGACCAGGACAGCGGCCTGTACGACTCCAAGAACCTGGCGGTGGTGCATCACCTCAACGCCGCGCTGCGCGCCAACGGCATCTACCAGCGCGACGTCGACTACATCGTGCGCGACGGCGAGGTGATCATCGTCGACGAGTTCACCGGTCGCACCCTGGCCGGCCGTCGCTGGTCCGACGGCCTGCACCAGGCGGTCGAGGCGAAGGAAGGCGTGCCGATCCAGCGCGAGAACCAGACGCTGGCGACGGTGACGTTCCAGAACCTGTTCCGCATGTACAAGAAGCTGTCCGGCATGACCGGCACGGCCGATACCGAGGCGTTCGAGTTCCAGAGCATCTACGGTCTGGAGGTGGTGGTGATCCCCACCCACAAGCCGATGATCCGCAAGGACAACGCGGACATGATCTTCCTGTCGCAGACGCCGAAATACAACTCGGTGATCGAGGACATCAAGGATTGCCACAAGCGCGGCCAGCCGGTGCTGGTCGGCACCACCTCGATCGAGGTGTCCGAGCTGCTGTCCGGCCTGTTGAAAAAGGCTGGTGTGGCGCACGAGGTGCTCAATGCCAAGCAGCATGAGCGCGAAGCGCACATCGTGGCGCAGGCCGGTGCGCCCGGCCAAGTCACCATCGCCACCAACATGGCCGGTCGCGGTACCGATATCGTGCTCGGCGGCAGCCTCGACGCCGCCCTGGCGGCGTTGCCGGAAGATGCCAGCGAGATCGATCGCCAGCGCGCCAAGGCCGAATGGAAGAAGCTGCACGAGCAGGTGCTGGCCGCCGGCGGCCTGCACATCATCGGTACCGAGCGGCACGAATCGCGGCGCATCGACAACCAGTTGCGCGGCCGCTCCGGCCGTCAGGGCGATCCGGGCTCCTCGCGTTTCTACCTGTCGCTGGAAGACAACCTGCTGCGCATCTTCGGCGGCGAAGGCCTGGTGCGCTGGATGAAGCGCTTCGGCATGAAGGACGACGACGCGCTGGAAGATCGCATGATCAGCCGGCAGATCGAGAAGGCGCAGCGCAAGGTCGAGCAGCACAACTTCGACATCCGCAAACACCTGCTGGAATTCGACGACGTCGCCAACGACCAGCGCAAGGTGATCTATCGCCAGCGCGACGAACTGCTTGAAGGCGAGGAGGTCTCGGCCACCGTCGCCGACATTCGCGATGACGTGGTGCAGACCATGGTGAGGTCCTACGTCCCCGCCGAAAGCATCGACGAGCAATGGGACCTGGCAGGGCTGGATCGGGAGCTGTCGAGCGAATTCGGGCTGTCAGCCGACATCAAGCACTGGGTGGAGCAGCAGCACGAAGTCGACGCCGAGATGATCCTCGGGCACGTGCGCGAGCAGTTGACCGGGCTGTTCGGGGTCAAGGAGGCGCAGATCGGCGCCGAAACCATGCGTCAGCTGGAAAAGCACGTGATGCTGACCGTGGTGGACAACGCCTGGAAGGACCATCTTTCCAGCATGGATTACCTGCGCCAGGGCATCTACCTGGTGGGTTACGCCCAGCAGGACCCGAAGCAGGCGTTCAAGCGCGAGTCGTTCGTGCTGTTCTCCGACATGCTCGCCCGGATCAAGTCCGAGGTGGTGCAGATGCTCGCCCGCATCCGCATCCGCAGCGAAGAGGAAGTCGCGGCGATGGAGGCCGAGCAGCAGCGCATGGCCGAGCGCCTGCAGAAGCAGATGCTGGCTACCGGCGGCGGCGCTCCACCCAGCGCCTTCGGCGCGGCGGACGAGGCGGCGGCCGGCGCGGGTGGCATGCGACTTGCGCCGCAGCCGGCACAGCACGACGGCCCCAAGGTCGGGCGCAACGAACCCTGCCCCTGCGGCTCGGGCAAGAAGTACAAGCACTGCCACGGCCAGCTGACCTGAGCGAAAAGCGAGGAGTGAGTGGAGAGGAGAGAGAAAAGAGAGAGGGCTACGAGGCTTTCTCTCACCACTCACTCCTGCTTTTCAGTCTTCGCCGCCCGGTGGGCGCTTGCGATGGGGCTCCGCGTTCACGGTGACGTATTGCAGCTCTTCGCCGTCCAGTCGCAAGGCGGTGAGCTTGCCGCCCCATACGCAGCCGGTGTCGATGGCGTGCACGCCCAGCCCGGCGAATCGACCGAGCGCGGACCAGTGGCCGCAGACGATGCGGGTGTCGCGCCGACGCATGCCCGGCACCGAAAACCACGGATACAGCCCCGGTTTCTGCGTGCCGGGAATACCCTTGGCGTCGAAATCGATGCGGCCGTTGACATCGCAATAGCGCATGCGGGTCATGGTGTTGATGGTGGCGCGGTATCGATCCGGGCCCTGCAACCGGCTGGACCACTGCGCCGGGCGGTTACCGAACAGGTTCCGTAGCAGGCGCGGGTGGCGCGGACTGGACAGTTCCCGCTCGACATCCTGGGCGGCACGCTGCGCCTGTCGCAGCGTCCACATCGGCGCGAGCCCCGCATGCACCATGGTCCAGTTGAGCTGCTCGTCGTGGTGCAGGAGTTTCTGCGAGCGCAGCCATTCGAACAGCACCGGCGCGTCGCTGGCAAACAGCACTTCGCGCAGCTCGGGGTTCACCCGCGCCTGGGCGTCGGGTTTGCGCTGGGCAATCGCCAGCAGGCTCAGGTCGTGGTTGCCCAGGGTGATGACACTCGATTCGCGCAGGCCGTGAATCAGCCGCAGCGTCTCCAGCGACTGTCCGCCGCGGTTGACCAGGTCGCCGCAGAACCACAGTTGATCCTGCGCGGGATCGAAGCGCAGCTTGTCCAGTAGGCGTTGCAGTTCGGGATAGCAGCCCTGCACGTCGCCGATCGCGTAGGTCGCCATGTCAGTCCTTGACCATCAATGCAGGGTGCGCGGGATGGACAAGGTGAAGGTCGGTATCGGCGCCTCGAACTCGGTACCGTCGTCGGCCAGCATCTGGTAGCTGCCGCCCATGATGCCCACCGGGGTCTCGAGCACGGCGCCGGAGGTGTACTCGAAATCGTCGCCGGGCCGCATCCACGGTTGTTCGCCGACCACGCCGTCGCCGCTCACTTCCTCCACCTTGCCGTTGGCATCGGTGATCAGCCAGCGGCGGGTGAGCAGGCGTGCCGGCAGCTTGCCGGCATTGCGCAGGGTGATGGTGTAGGCAAAAACGTAGCGATTGTCACCGGGTTTGGATTGGTCGGGGACGAAACGGGTTTGCACCTGCACGTCGATCGTGTAGGGAGATTCTTCAGTCATGGCCGGATTGTAAGGCCTGCTGTCGCGAATGGGGTGACGCGATCGCGAATACGCGGCAAGCGCCTATCCCTGGCTGGAATAAACCTTGGCCAGGCGCACGAAGTCTTCCGGCGCAAGCGTTTCGGCGCGGGCTCGCGGATCGATGTCTGCGCGGCGTATCGCGTCGCTGTCGAGCAACTGCTTGAGGGCATTGGCGAGTGTCTTGCGGCGTTGCCCGAATGCGGCCTTGACCACGGCGTAGACATGCTCCGGTCGCGCGTCATGCAATTCGTGACTCGGCAGCGGCACCAGCCGAACCACGGCCGATTCCACCTTCGGCGGCGGTCGGAATGCTTCCGGCGGCACGTCGAACAGCGGCTCGACGCGGCAGGCCAGCTGCAGCATCACCGACAGCCGTCCATATACCTTGCTGCCCGGTGTCGCGGCCATCCGCTCGACCACTTCCTTCTGTAGCATGAAGTGCATGTCCTGGATCGCGGCGGCGTGCTCGACGCAATGAAACAGGATCGGGCTGGAGATGTAGTAGGGCAGGTTGCCCGCGAGGCGCAGGCGCGGCACGCCATGGCTGTGCGCCATCGCGCTGAAGTCGATCTTCAACACATCGGCGTGGACGATATGCAGCTCGCCGATGCCGCTGGCGCGCGCCTGCAGGCCGGGGATCAGGTCGGTGTCCAGCTCGATCGCGGTGAGCTTGCCGGACACCTTCAGCAACGGCAGGGTCAGCGCACCTTCGCCCGGCCCGATCTCGACCAGGAAATCGTCGCTGCGCGGAGCTATCGCGCTGACGATGCTGTCGATAAAGCGACGGTCGTGCAGGAAGTGCTGGCCGAAGCTTTTCTTGGGGCGGGCGCTCATGGGTCAGGAGTAAGTGGAGAGGAGTAAGGAGTGAGAGTGATGACGTTGCTGTTACTCATCTCTCGTTCTCCGGCGCGTGCTTTTTTCGCTGCACGAGTTCCAGCGCGAGCTTGGCGGCAGCGATCAGGCTGGCCGGATCGGCGCGACCGCTGCCGGCCAGGTCCAGCGCGGTGCCGTGGTCGACCGAGGTGCGGATGAATGGCAGGCCGAGGGTAAGGTTGACGGTGCGATCGAACGCCTCGCTTTTCAGCACCGGCAGCGCCTGGTCGTGGTACATCGCCAGCACCGCGTCGTAGCGGGTGCGCTGTGCAGGCACGAAGGCGGTGTCGGCGGGCAGCGGGCCGAGCAGGTGCATGCCTTCGGCGCGTAGGGCTTCGAGCGTGGGGATGATGGTATCCAGCTCCTCGCGACCGAGATAGCCACCTTCGCCGGCGTGCGGGTTGAGTCCGAGTACCGCGATGCGCGGATCGGCCAGGCCGAATTTCGTGCGCAGTTCGGCGTAGACGATGCGCAGCACGCGCGTCAGCGCCGCGGAGGTGATGGCCGCCGGCACCGCTGCCAGCGGCAGGTGGGTGGTGGCCAGGGCGACCCGCAAGTCGGGGCTGGCCAGCATCATCACCACATCGGCCCGGGCCCGCTCCGCAAAGAATTCAGTGTGGCCGCTGAAGCGGATGCCGGCGTCGTTGATCGAGGACTTCTGCAGTGGCGCGGTGACTGCCGCGTCATAGCGGCCGGCAACGCAGCCATCGGCGGCTTCGGCCAGGGTGGCCAGTACATGGGGCGCGTTGCGCGGATCGGGTTGGCCGGGCATTTCGTCCGCGGCCAGCGGTGTGTGCCGCACGCGCAGCGTGCCGGGACGGCGCGCTGCCTCGCCCGTGCCATCGTCGTCGATCAGCACGATGTTCGCGCCGCAGCGTGCCGCCGCACGTTGCAGCAGGTGGCGATCGGTGATCGCCACCAGGGTGGCCGCCAGCGGCGTGGCCGCCAATCGGATCAGCAGCTCCGGGCCGATGCCCGCGGGCTCGCCGGCGGTGACGGCCAGCCGGGCCAGCGGCATGAGGTTCAGCCGGCCTGGGCGGTGGCGCCGTTGGCGGACGTATCCGTCTCGCGCAACTCCGGCACCAGGATGTCGATGTAGGCGTTGGAACGCAGGTCGCGCAGGAAGTCGTCGTAGGCCTGATCGGATTTGCGGTTGCCGATTGCCTGGCGCGCCTGGGCGCGTTCGAGCTGCACGGTCTGGTCGCTCTGGCGCGTGCCGAGTCGTTCCAGGATGTGCCAGCCGGCCTCGCTCTGGAACGGCTGTGATACCTGCCCGTCCTTCAACTCGGCGAGTTTGCCGGCGATCGTCTGCCCCCACGCGTCGGGCTGGAACCAGCTCATGTCGCCACCGAGGTTGGCGGTGGTGTCGTCCTTCGAGTACTCCTTGGCCAGCGCCGCGAAATCCTCGTGCTTGTTGACGATGCGGTTGTACAGGTCCTGCGCCTTCTGCTCTGCCTGGGCCGAGGTCAGCAGGTCGCTCGGCTTGATCAGGATTTGCCGCGCATGATATTCGGTGACCATCTTGCGATCGCCCTTGCGCTCGCCGATCAGCTTGAGGATGTGGAAGCCGGTGGGGCCACGCAAGGCGGGGCTGACCTGGCCGGGTTGCATCGAGCTGATGGTGTCGGCGAATGCCGGCGGAATCTCGTCCATGCGCCGCCAGCCGAGGTCGCCGCCATCCAGCGCATCGGGCGCGTCGGAGTAGCGGATCGCGGCGGCGTTGAAATCCATGCCGCCCTTGATCGCGGCCAGCGCCTGCTCGGCCTTGGCCTGGCTGGCCTGGATCGCGGCGGCGTCGGCGCCGCCGGGGATGCTGATCTGGATGTGCGCCAAGTGGACTTCACCGGCCTTGTAGTTCGGGCTGTTCAGCAGGTTGTCGATTTCGCTGTCGGTCACCGATACCGAATTCTGGATCACGCCCTGATGCAGCCGCTGCACGGTGATCTGGTCGGCCAGTTGCTGGCGGAATGCGGCAAAGCTGGAGCCCTGTTGTTCCACCGCCGCGCGCAGTTGCTCCGGGGTGAGCTTGTTTTGCTGGGCCACGCCCTGAACCGCACGGTCCACATCCGCGTCGGAAACCGTGATGCCCTGGTCCTGTGCCTTCTGGATCTGCAGGCGCATCAGGATCAGCCGGTTGAGCACCTGCCGCCTCAGCACGTTCACCGGCGGCAGTTGCCCGGCCTGGCCGGCGTACTGCTGTTCGATCGCATGTGCTGCCTCGTCCAGGTCGCTTTGCAGGATGACGTCGTCGTTGACCACGGCGACGATGCGGTCCAGCGGCTGGCTGGCGGGCGCACTGGGCGCAAGCAGTTGTGCGTGGGCCGGGAGTGCGATCGCGAAGGCGAACAGGAGGGTCGCAAGGAGTTGCTTCATCAGAGGGAAAGCCTGGATCGCCGGAGCGGTTGCGTTATTGATAGCCGAGAATATCACGGCGCAGCAGTGGGTCGATTTGTCCGCCGGTCGAGCCCAGGCCCTTGAACACCACTTCAAACAGGATGGCATTGTCACGCCGGTTGGTATTGTTGCCCGGGGGAAGCGGGACGGTACCGTAATAGGACTGGTTGACATAGTTGCGATCAACCAGGCGCAGGGTGACGCAGCAACTGTC
The DNA here is from genome assembly GCF_002001085.1 of Rhodanobacter sp. B05. Lineage (GTDB taxonomy): Bacteria > Pseudomonadota > Gammaproteobacteria > Xanthomonadales > Rhodanobacteraceae > Rhodanobacter. The sequence goes on along the minus strand of NZ_MUNU01000012.1, from coordinate 2,414 downwards.
GTATTCCACGCCGAGCATGGCGTCCACGGTACCCGTGGGTATCTTGTAGGCGGTCTTGATGGCAGGGGCGTAGGTCCAGGCTCCGAGCAGGCGCCAGTTGCCTGCTATCGGATAGACCACTGACGCGCTGTATTGTTCCAGCAGGCCGCGTCGATAGTGGTAGGAGAAGTTGAGGATGCCATCGGTGCCGATGCGCCGCTGCAGGCCCAGCGTGGCCATCTGGTTCAATCGGGTGTTCGGGCTCCACTGATACGCGCTGTTCAAGCGCCAGCGGTCGCTGAGCTGCAGATCGAGCTGGGCCACGTAGGCCGAACCCGACCAGTCGGTCGCGGCGGCCACGGTATTCTGTCCGGTCGGCAGTTGCACGCGCTGCGGCGTGAAATAGCGGATCTGGCCGAAGCTGGCCGACAGCCGTTCCACGCCCTGATCGTCGAGCAGGCGGGAAGTGATCGCCCCGGTCAGGTTGTTCGCATTCATTTGCCGGTCCGCCCCGGAGAACTGGTTGGGCGAAAACAGCTGCCAGTAGTCGAACGACATCAGGCTGGTGTTGAACAGCGGCAGATTGTCCTGGTTGCGGTAGGGCACGTACAGGTAGTACAGCCGCGGTTCCAGGGTCTGCGTGTAGCTGGTGCCGAACAGCGAGGTGCTGCGATCGAACACCAGGCCGCTGTCGAGGCTCACGATCGGCAGCGACCGGCTCGGCGATGCCTGCGTGAACGGCGACGTCGTGCCGCTGCCGAGCAAGCCGGAATAGCCGTAATCCTGGTACCCGCTGCTCAACTGGTAGGCGGTGTAGCGCCAGGCGAGTTTCGGTCGCACGAACCAGGCCGAGGTGCCGAAATCGGCCGCCAGGTAAGGGTACAGGTCCTCCCGCTGGCCTTCGACGTAGCCGGTCTTGCGGAACATCACCGCCTCGGCGTCGACGCCCGCGTCAAGCCAGCGCGAGAGCGGCACGTCCATGCTGTAGCGCGCATAGGGCAGTTGCCGGTAGGGCAGTGAACTGTCGGTCGCGAACGGGTTGGTGTTCTGGTAGGTGGTGACGCCGAACGAGGCGTTCCACCATTTGCCGCTACCGGCGATGGCCGCGCCCGAACTCAACAGGTACACCGGTGTTCGCGACAGCGCGTTGCCGTAGTCGTACAGGTAGCTGCTGTCCGAAGCGCGATTGTATGAACCGACGAACTGCCATCCCTGCCACAGTTGCGTCGTGTTCGAGAGATTGACCAGGTAACGCGAGTCGCCCTGGGTATCGGCCAGGCCATCGCTCTGACCATGGTCGCGCGGCACGTACTCCGCGTTCAACTGGCCCGTCGTGCCGGGCAGCAGGTAACGGAATTCGCCGGCCAGCATTGCGCCGCGGCCGGTGTAGATGCGCGGGTCCAGCGTGGCGTCGTAGTTCGGCGCCAGGTTCAGGTAATAAGGCGTGCTGACTTCGAAGCCCGCACGGCCGGTTTTGCCGAAGCTGGGATACAGAAAACCGCTCTTTCGGCGGTTGTCAGTCGGAAAGGTGAAATACGGCAGGTACAGGAACGGCAGCTTGCCGATGCGCATGGTGGCGTTGCGCGCCACGCCGACGCCGTTGGCCTTGTCGATGCTGATCGACTTGGCGCGGAATTCCCAGACGTGGTGGCCGACGTCGCAGGTCGAATACGTGGCCATCGAGTAGCGGGTGTGTTGGGCATCCAGCATGTGCCCCTGCCTGGCGACACCGTTGCCCCGTGATTCCAGCATCTGGTAACGCACGTCGTCGGCGACGCCACGGCTGGCATCGGTGTTGCCCTTCATGTGCGAGGCGGCCAGCAATTGCCCCGCTTCCTGGTAGCGCACGTTGCCGCGTGCGTCGTAGTCGGTGCTGTCGTCGTTGTAGTCGACCCGGTCGGCCTGCAGCTGCTGGTCGGCACGCTGCATGACCACGTCGCCGGAAAAGTGGTAGACCGTCTGGTTGGAGCTGTCGACGTGTTGCGCGTTGACGTAGGACGGGCTGGTATCGCGCAGGCTGCTGTCCTTGCTCAGGGTCGGGTCGTAGAACTCCAGCAGCGCATTCGGGCGGCACATCGCGTAGTTGTAGGGACGCGGTGCGCAATGGAACGAACCCAGCGGGCAGGACTGATCCGGGTCGTCGGACGAGGCCTTGGGATGGCTGTGGCCACCCTTGGCGCTGGCCTGGCCGCCGACCAGGGCAAGGGCGGCGGCGACCGCCAGCAGGCGGCGTGGAGGAAACTTGGACATCACGGGGGAAATCTGCCGGCTTCGAAGGCTGGTTAAGCTAGCAGAAAGACCCCTCCGACGGCAGGAAAGGCTTTCTCCGGGCTGCGCAGGGATTCAGCATGCGCGGGGTGGAAAACGGGTGGGGAGTGGCACGGGGGATGGTGGCGCGCGTGCTTTTGGCGAATTTGTGGCGTCCCCCTTCAAGC
>NZ_MUNU01000013.1 GCF_002001085.1 Rhodanobacter sp. B05 | reverse complement strand
CACAATTCACCTGCGCACACTGTCAAAGATCCTTTCGCCGTCACCGTTGCCAGTGACACCCCAGGGACCTTTCGTCCCGGGTGAGCCGCCCATTCTACATCGCTTTTGGAGACCGTCAACACCTTCGCGAGAAAATTTTCTGACGTGGTTATTGCGGAAATCTCCGAAGACAGGGCGTGCCGTCGGAGGGGCGAGCATCATAGCGCCGTGTTGCATCCGTGGGAAGGGCCCGCGCGAACTTTACTGGCCGGCGGCCGCCCGACAAGGCCGCCAGGCATCCGAACGGCCGCCCTGCATCGGATGTCCGGTCGATGCAGCAGCCGGCAAAGAGGCGACGGTCGGCGATGCATCCGACATCGGTTCCGGCAGCAGGCCAACGCGATAGGGAATGAGGTCCTCCGGGCGCAGGCGTTCCAGCACGTCCCAGTCGTCTTCAAAGGGGATGAACTGCAGCATGGGATGTTCCTCGTCTGACGCGCCACCGATCGTGCGCGGGAACATCAGAACAGGCGCTCCGGCCAATGGGCTGACGGAATCTGCCCGTTTGCAGGCGGGATTCTGCGTTCAGTCGATCTCGATCATTTCGAAATCGTCCTTGGTCGTGCCACAGTCCGGGCAGGTCCAGGTCTCCGGCACGTCCTCCCAGCGCGTGCCGGCGGGGATGTCTTCATCGGGCACGCCTACGGCTTCGTCATAGATATAGCCACAGACAACGCACATCCATTTGCGCAAGACGGTGGCTTCGGGGGAACTCTGGCTCATGGTCGGGCTTCTTCGGATCACAATGGAATGGGACATTCTCGCAACTCGACCGACAATACGAAAGCACGACGACGCAAGCCCAGCGCCAGGCGCGACTCCGGAGACCTTTACTTGAATACCCATGCCCCACTCGCAGACGGCGGCCTCTACGCGATCACCGGCGGCCCGCATGCCGGTCTGCTGGACGCCGTGGCACAGGCCCTTGCCGGGGGCGCCCGGATGCTGCAATACCTTGATGAGGATGCCGACCAGACACGCCGTTACGCCGAGGCCACGGCGATCCTGCGGCTGTGCCGTTCCCACGGGGTGCCGCTGATCATCCACGAAGATCTCGCCCTGGCACAGGCGATCGGCGCCGATGGGGTGCATCTTGCACACTCGGTTGAACGCATCCTCGCGGCACGCGCCCGTCTGGGCGCCACAGCGATCGTCGGCGTCGCTTGCCGGGATTCGCTGGAGAATGCGCGCGCCGCTGCACGGGCGGGCGCGAATTACGTGTCATTCGGCGCGATGTTTCCCTCACCGACCAGGCCACTGGCGGCGATCGCACCGATTGGCCTGCTGAGGCAAAGCGCCGCATTCGGCGTGGCGCGGGTGGCGATCGGCGGCATCACGCCGGACAATGCTTCGCCGTTGATCGAAGCCGGCGCCGACTACGTGGCCTCGATTTCCTCGCTGTTCGAAGCACCGGATGTGCGCCATGCGGCGCAACGCTTCGCTCAGTTGTTTGTCCAAGCCAGCCCTTGAGAACCCGATGACGACCAATCACGAATTGTTCCAGCGCGCCCTCCCCCTGATGCCGGGCGGCGTGAACTCGCCGGTGCGTGCTTTCAAATCGGTCGGCGGCGAACCGTTTTTCACCGAACGCGCGAATGGGGCGTATCTGTGGGACGTCGAGGGCAAGCGCTACATCGACTACGTCGGCTCCTGGGGCCCGATGATCGTCGGCCACAATCACCCGGTGGTGCGTGAGGCAGTCGAACGCGCGGTCAGGAACGGGCTTTCGTTCGGCACACCGTGCGCGGCCGAGATCCGCATGGCCGAGACGATCACCCGCCTGATTCCGTCGGTGGAAATGGTCCGCATGGTCAACTCCGGCACGGAGGCCACGATGTCGGCGATCCGGCTTGCCCGCGGCGCCACCGGCCGCAGCAAGATCGTGAAGTTCGAGGGCTGCTACCACGGCCACGGCGACAGTTTCCTGGTCAAGGCCGGCTCCGGCGCACTGACCTTAGGTGTACCGACCTCCCCCGGCGTGCCGAAGGCGAATGCCGACCTCACGCTCACCCTGCCCTACAACGACCTCGATGCGGCGAAGGCGCTGTTTGCCGAACAAGGCCACGAACTGGCTGCGCTGATCATCGAGCCGGTCGCCGGCAACATGAACTGCATCCCGCCGGTGGACGGATACCTGCAGGGTCTGCGCGAGCTGTGCACGAAGTCGGGCACCGTGCTGATCTTCGACGAGGTGATGACCGGTTTTCGCGTGGCGCTCGGCGGTGCCCAGGCGCATTACGACGTGACTCCCGACCTCACCACGTTCGGCAAGATCATCGGCGGCGGCATGCCCGTGGGTGCCTACGGCGGTCGACGCGACCTGATGGAACAGATCGCGCCGGCCGGGCCGATCTATCAGGCCGGCACGCTGAGCGGCAATCCGGTCGCCATGGCCGCGGGCCTGGCGATGCTGGAACTGATCCAGGCACCCGGTTTCCACGACCGACTCGCCGCGCGCACACGCCTGTTGACCGATGGCCTGCAGTCGGTCGCGGATGGCGAAGGCATCGCGTTCAGCACGAACCGCGTAGGCGGCATGTTCGGCTTGTTCTTCAGCGCCGAAAGAGTACGCAGCTACGCACAGGCAACCACCGCGGATGCCGCGCGGTTCAATCGCTTCTTCCATGGCATGTTGAAGCGCGGCGTGTACCTGGCGCCATCGGCATTCGAGGCCGGTTTCATGTCCAGCGCGCACAGCGACCAGGACATTGCCGATACCCTGGAAGCCGCACGCGGTGCCATGCGCGAGGCGAAGGGCTGATTCACCAGGTGCCGCTATTCGGCATCGACGCCCACGGCTCGCGCGGCGGCAGGTGGCCTTCCTGCAGCAGCTCGATCGAAATCAGGTCGGGCGAACGCACGAAGGCCATGTGGCCGTCACGCGGCGGCCGATGGATGGTGTATCCCATCGACTGCAGGCGCGTGCAGGTGGCGTAGATGTCTTCCACGCGAAAGGCCAGGTGGCCGAAATTGCGTGCGCTGCCGTAATCCGCGGACGAATCCCAGTTGAAGGTCAGCTCGATCTCGGCCTCGGGGCTGTCGGCCGCAGCCACGAACACCAAGGTGTACTTGCCTTCAGGGACTTCCTTGCGACGCATTTCGCGCAAGCCGAGGCCTTCGCAATAGAATCGCAACGAGGCATCGAGGTCGCGTACGCGAACCATGCTGTGCAGATATTTCATCGATGGATCTCCTTGGTTGTCATGCTGCCCCGAGCGACTGCACTCAGTCTGCCGCAAACGCGCTCAGGGCCGCATGCAGGCGCTGCAGACCCTCGGCCAGCTCCTCGTCGGTAATCGTCAACGGCGGCACGAAGCGCAGTACGTCCGGGCCAGCCTGCAACAGCAGCAGACCGTGAGCCGCCGCGTGATCGAGGATCGTGCCGGCCTTGCCGGCATGCGCAGGGGCCAGCACGGCACCGAGCATCAGACCGCGGCCGCGCACCTCGGCGAACAGATCGCCTCTATGATCGATGCGTGCGAGACCCGCGCGCAAAGCGCTCGCCTGGTGCTTCACATTGGCCAGCACCGCCGGCGAGGCGAGCTTGGCCAGCGCGACGCGAGCCACGGCCGCAGCCATGGGATTGCCGCCGAAGGTGGTGCCATGGGCGCCGTACTGCATCACCTCGGCCACCTTCGGGCCGGCCAGCATCGCGCCGATAGGAAAACCGCAACCCAATGCCTTGGCCAGGGTGACAATATCCGGCGTGATTGCCTCGTCGGTGTGGGCGAACAGGCTGCCGGTGCGGCCCATGCCGCACTGGATTTCGTCCAGCACCAGCAGAGCATCGTGCTTGTCGCAGAGCTCGCGTACGCGTTTCATGAAACCCGGTGCGGCCGGTACCACGCCGCCCTCGCCCTGCACCGGCTCCAGCATCACCGCCGCGATGTCGCCTGCGGAGAAGGCCTGTTCCAGGGCTTCCGCGTCGTTGAAGTCGAGATAGCGGAATCCGGCCGGCAGGGGTTCGTAGCCTTCCTGATACTTCGGCTGGGCGGTCGCGGTCACCGTGGCAAGGGTGCGGCCATGGAACGAACCGCGGAACGTGATGATCGTGCGTTGCTCGGGAGGACGTTCTTTCGAGGCGGCCCAGCGCCGCACCAGCTTGATCGCCGCCTCGTTCGCTTCCGCGCCCGAGTTGCAGAGAAACACGCGCTCGGCAAAACCCGATGCCTTGACCAGTTCCTCCGCCAGGCGCAAGGGCGGCTCGGTGTAGAACACGTTGCTGGCATGCCACAACTTGCCTGCCTGCGCGATCAGCGCCGCGAGCAGATCCGGGTCCAGGTGACCCAGCGCGTTCACTGCGATCCCCGCGCCGAAGTCGATGTAGTCGCGACCCTGCGTATCCCATACCCGCGCGCCCTTGCCGTGGTCGAGCACCAGCTCGCGCGGCTTGTAGACCGGCAGCCAGTAGTGCTTGCCCAGGTCGATCAGGGCGGATGGGTTGTCTTGATCAGATGGCATCGTCGTCAGTCCAGGAACAGATCCGGCAGCAAGGCGGCGCCGGGCTGCACCGCATAGTGGTCGAAATCGGTCACGCCGGTTGCGCGCAGCACCTCGTCGTCAATCGCGAAATGGCCGGTGTACTCGCGCGACGGCCGGGTCAGGATCGCGTGGGCGGCGTCGGCGACGATGTCCGGTCGGCGGCAGTGTTCGACGGTCACGCCATTGATCATGCCGATCGCCGCCGTGGCGATTACCGTGCGCGGCCACAACGCGTTCACCGCGATTCCCTGCTCGGCGAATTCGGCGCTCATCCCCAGCACGCACAGGCTCATGCCGTACTTGGCGATGGTGTACGCGGTATGCGGCGCAAACCATTTCGGGTCGAGGTTCGGTGGCGGCGACAGCATCAGCACGTGCGGGTTCTTCGCCTGCTTGAGATACGGCAGGCAACTGCGAGTGACCAGAAACGTGCCGCGGGTGTTGACCTGGTGCATCAGGTCGTAGCGCTTCATCGGCGTGTCCGCGGTGCCGGCCAGCCAGATCGCGCTGGCGTTGTTGACCACGATGTCGATGCCGCCGAAGCGCTCCGCCGCCTGGGCTGCCGCGGCCACCACCTCGCTCTCTTCACGGATGTCCACCTGCAAGGCCAGCGCGTTGCCGCCGGCGGCCTCGACTTCGGCGGCGGCGGTGTGGATGGTGCCGGGCAGCTTGGGATTCGGCACGGCACTCTTGGCCGCGATCACGATATTGGCGCCATCACGCGCCGCACGCAGCGCGATCGCCAGGCCAATGCCGCGCGAGGCGCCAGTGATGAACAAGGTCTTGCCAGCCAGGGTGCCCATGCATTCGGCTCCATCGGAAAAACCTGCAGTCTAGCGGGGCGCGCGCCTCAGGGCTTCTGGAAACGCGGCAGGATGTCGCGCAGTTCCGCCAGCCGCTGCAGCGGATCGGTCAGTTCCAGCATGCGCTGCTGTTCGCCGGGATCCAGCGGCAACAGTTCGGCCAGGCGAAAACCCAGCCAGCTGGCATCCTCGTAGTTGCTGCGCGGGGTTTGCCGCCAGTGTGGCGCCATCGTCTCGATCAGGCGTTCGAGGATGCTCTGCAGCAAGGCGAATTCCACCGGCACCTCGAGTTCCGGCTCGTCCGGCCAGAGCTTGGCATCGCCGCGCAGCAGGCCGTCGGCACGAATCCGGCTGCGCGCCACGCGAAAACGTGCGCCGCCCTCGGCCACGATGCCGAGCAGGCCGTCCTCGTCGCGATGGAAGTCGCTGATCCGTGCCAGGGTACCAATCGCCGCAGGCACGGCCGGTTCGCCGGTTTCGTGGCCCGCGAGGATCAGGCACACGCCGAACGCGCTGCCATGACGGGCGCACTCGCGCACCAGGTCGAGATAACGCGGTTCGAAAATGCGCAGTTGCAGGCGCCCGCCGGGAAACAGCACCGAGGCCAGCGGAAACAGCGGGATGTCGACGTGGGCGGACTTGACGGCCATCGGGCGAGTGTAACGAGTGCCGGCATGCGCGGTTTGCGACCATCGCCACGACCGGGGCTCAGGCGTCGCGCAGACTCTCGACGAAGCGGCGCGGGGCAGCCTCGAAGCCGCCATTGGACATGAAGATCACCTGGTCGCCCGGCCGCACCTGCGCACGCAGGCTGTCGAGCAAGGCATCCACCGTCGGAACCGTCGCACCGTGGCCGGCCAGGGCCGCCGTGACCGCGGCGGCATCCCACGCCAACTCGGCGCGCTGCAGGAACACCACCTGGTCGGCATCGGCCAGCGATGGCGCCAGTGCTGCCGCGTGCGCGCCTTGCCGCATCGAATTCGAGCGCGGCTCCAGCGCCACCCATATGCGTGCAGCGCCCACCTTCGCGCGCAGGCCGGCCAGGGTGGTGGCGATCGCGGTGGGATGGTGCGCAAAATCGTCGTAGACGCGCACGCCGCCCACCTCGCCGACCAGCTCCATCCGGCGTTTGACGCTTTCGAATTCGGCAAACGCCGGCAACAGGGATTGCGCGTCCGCGCCTGCGGCCACGGCCGCCGCCAGCGCAGCCAGCGCATTCATCACGTTGTGACGACCAAGCAGGGGCCAGCGGACTTCGCCGATCAACCGACCGGCGTGACGCACGCTGAACACCGAGCCATCCGCTTCGATCAGGCTTGCCTGCCAGTCACCCGCGCCGATGCCAAAGGTCTCCACCGGCGTCCAGCAACCCATGGCCAGCACTTCGGCGAGCCGTTCGTCATGCGCATTGACGATCAGCCGGCCGTTGCCCGGCACCGTGCGCACGAGGTGGTGGAACTGGCGCTGGATCGCGGCCACGTCCGGAAAGATATCCGCGTGGTCATACTCGAGATTGTTGAGGATCGCGATGCGCGGCCGGTAGTGAACGAACTTGGAGCGCTTGTCGAAGAAGGCGGTGTCGTACTCGTCCGCTTCGATCACGAAAAGCGCCGCCACCGGCGGCTTCAAAACCCCTTCTCCCCTCGGGAGAAGGTGGCGCGAAGCGCCGGATGAGGGTTCGGTGCCCACTCGCACTTGCTCGCTCCTTTCCCCTCCCAACCTCGCCGACACCCCGAAATTCCCCGGCACCCCGCCCACCAGAAAGCCCGGCGCCATCCCGGCGCTTTCCAGCAGATGCGCCAGCAGGCTGGTGGTGGTGGTCTTGCCATGGGTTCCGGCCACCGCGAGCACGTCGCGATCGGCCAGCACCGTCTCGCCCAGCCATTGCGGCCCGGAGATGTAGCGCAGGCGCGCATCCAGCATGTATTCCACCGCCGGATTGCCCCGTGTCATCGCGTTGCCGACCACGACCAGATCGGGCTGGACGTGATCAGGCCCGGGCTGAAGATGGTCGGCGGCGTAGCCACTCATCAGGCCGATCCCGAGCGCCTCCAGCTGGGTGCTCATCGGCGGATAGACGTTGGCGTCGGAGCCCTCGACCGTGTGGCCGAGCTCGCGCGCCAGCGCAGCAACACCGCCCATGAAGGTGCCGCAGATGCCGAGAATGTGCAGACGCATCGGAATGAACCCTTGATACCCGCCCGGTCGTCGCCGGATGCGATCAGCCGGCGGCAGCCGCTTCGTTCTGCAACGCCTGCCTGATCCGGATGGTGATCTGGTCCAGTTCGCCGACGCCATCGACGACCTGCAACTTGCCGCGACGGGCGTAGAAATCGGCGACCGGAGCAGTCTGTTCGGCGTAGATCGCCAGCCGCTTGCGCACCGTGTCCGGGTTGTCGTCGGCGCGACCTTCGGCCTTGAAGCGGATCTCGCAGCGGCCGATGATCGCTTCGTTCGGCACCTCGAGCTTGATCACCGCGTCAAGCGGCTGGCCGATCTTGGCCAACAATTGATCCAGCGCATCGGCCTGCGCCAGATTGCGCGGATAGCCGTCGAGGATGAAGCCCGCCCTGGCATCGTCCTGCGCCAGGCGATCTTCCAGCATGCCGAGCAGAATGTCGTCGGAGACCAGCTGGCCGGCATCCATCACCGCCTTGGCCTTCAGCCCCATCGCGGTACCGGCGGCGACCGCGGCGCGCAGCATGTCGCCGGTCGAGATATGCGGTACGCCCAATGCCGTCTTCAACCGGGCGGCCTGCGTGCCTTTGCCCGAGCCGGGCGCACCAAGTAGGACGAGTCGCATAATGCTCCACAAGTTCGGCCGGCTGCCGCACACTGCGGCAGTTCGAGCGATTCCAGAATAAGTTGTCAAATTAGCGGCTGCGCCCGATGCCGTCAAACGGCAACGTTCCCCGGAAGCCGCCAAGTTATTGCCTTCCATGGAATTTGCCGCCGGCCGCCCACCAGCCACTGATCGACCCGAGGATTCCCATGCGCCCTGCCCACCGACCATCCGCCAGCACCGGCAACCTGCTGTACGCCCAGTCCGGCGGAGTCACTGCCGTCATCAATGCCACGGCCGCCGGCGTGATCGAAGCGGCGCGCGCGAAGGGCGTCAAGGTCTACGCCGCACGCAACGGCATCCTCGGCGCGCTGCGCGAGGAGCTCATCGACACCTCGCGGGAATCCGCCGCCGCGATAGCGGCATTGCGCCATACGCCGGGCGGCGCGTTCGGCTCGTGCCGCTACAAGCTGAAGTCGCTGGAGGACAACCGCGCCGAATACGCGCGGCTGATCGACGTGTTCCGCGCCCACGACATCCGCTGGTTTCTCTACAACGGCGGCAACGACTCGGCCGACACCGCGCTGAAGATCTCGCAGTTGGGCAAGGCGCTGGGCTATGACATCCGCTGCATCGGCGTGCCGAAGACGGTGGACAACGATCTGGCCGTCACCGACTGCTGCCCCGGCTTCGGCTCGGTGGCGAAATACACCGCGATCTCCACCCTGGAAGCGAGCCTCGACGTGGCCTCGATGGCCGAGACTTCGACCAAGGTGTTCATTCTCGAAGTGATGGGCCGCCACGCTGGCTGGATCGCCGCCGCTGCCGGACTGGCCGGTGAAGGCGCAGATGCGCCGCCACACATCATCCTGTTCCCCGAGAACACGTTCGACGAAGCCGCGTTCCTGGCCAAGGTGAAGGCCACCGTCGAGCGCGTCGGCTGGTGCACCGTGGTCGCCTCCGAAGGAGTGCGCAATGCAGCCGGCCAGTTCCTCGCCGAGGCCGGTACGCGCGACGCGTTCGGTCATGCCCAACTCGGTGGCGTGGCGCCAGTATTGGCCGCGCTGGTGAAAGAGAAGCTCGGCTACAAATATCACTGGGCACTGCCCGATTATCTGCAGCGCTCCGCGCGGCATGCGGCCTCGGCGGTCGACGCCGAGCAAGCCCATGCGGTGGGCAAGGCCGCCGTCGAGTACGCGCTGGCCGGCATGAACGCGGTGATGCCGGTGATCGTACGCAGCAGCGATGCACCGTATCGCTGGAAGGTCGAACCGGCGCCGCTGGCGAAGATCGCCAATCGCGAAAAGAAGATGCCGAAGAACTTCATCACCCGCGATGGCTTCGGCATCACTGCCGCCGCGCGCCGTTATCTGGCGCCGCTGATCCGCGGCGAAGCGCCGCTGCCGTACGGCAAGGATGGCCTGCCCCGCTATGTGCAGCTGAAGAATGCCGCGGTGGCGAAGAAGCTGACCGGCTTTCAGCGCTGAAGTACCTGCATTTGTGACGCAACCCGCAATGGCTGAGCGCCACCTGAAACGGCGCGGCATCCAGCCGCCTTGCGTTCAGTCGCACGTTCTTACGATCCATCCACCCGAAGTCGATGGCCGCACCGTTGCGGCCGCGACGACCACGGAGGAGACCAGAGATGAAACTCATCAGCCGCCTGCTCATTGCCATTGCCTTGCTCAGCACCGGCAGTCTCGTACTCGCCGCACCTGGCCATGGCGATCATGACCGTCAGGGTCAGAATCACGACCGCGGGAATCACGGCGACAACGGCCGCCACGACAATCGTCGCAGGCACGACAACCGCCGCTACGACGGCCGGCGTTACGACGACCGACGTTATGGCTACTCCCACAGCGGACCGCGCAACTACGGTCATCCACATCGCTGGGAACGCGGCCATCGCTATTACGGCCCCACCTATGTCGTGCGCAACTACGGTTACTACCGCCTGCGTCCGCCACCGCGTGGCTATCACTGGGTACGTGCGGACAACGACTACCTGCTGGTCGCGATCGCCACCGGTGTCATTCTGGACATGGCGTTGCATTGAGTCGGCGCCAGCGTGAATGAGTCGAGGGCCATGCCTCCGTGCATGGCCCTTTTCATTTGCGGATGGCGCAATCCAACGCGCTGCGCCGCACAACAGCCTGTGCAACAAGGTCTGCCTATACTCCATGGGACCGCCCGTTCCGGACGGCTACTGACAACTCATGGGGAGGCTCCGATGCTGCAGCAGTATGGCTGGATCGTTCTGGCGTGTGCGGTAGTGGCAATTTTGTATGGCGCGATTTCCGCGCGCTGGATCCTGGCGCAATCGCCGGGCAATGATCGGATGCAGGAGATTGCAGCAGCCATCCAGGAAGGTGCCCGCGCCTACCTCAACCGCCAGTACGCCACCATCGGCATGGTCGGCGTGGTGCTGATGCTGCTGATCGGATTCTTCCTCAACTGGCAGACAGCGATCGGCTTCCTGGTCGGTGCCGTGCTTTCCGGTGCGGCCGGTTACGTCGGCATGAACGTGTCTGTGCGCGCCAACGTACGCACGGCCGAAGCTGCTCGACGCGGCCTCAGCGCCGCGATGGACGTGGCGTTTCGTGGCGGCGCGATCACCGGCATGCTGGTGGTCGGCCTGGCCCTGCTCGGCGTCACCGGCTACTGGCTGGTGCTCAACCACATGGGCATCAGTGGCGAACCTGCCCTGCATGCGCTGGTCGGACTGGCCTTCGGCAGCTCGCTGATCTCGATCTTCGCGCGTCTCGGCGGCGGCATCTTCACCAAGGGCGCCGATGTCGGTGCCGATCTGGTCGGCAAGGTCGAAGCTGGCATTCCCGAGGACGACCCGCGCAATCCGGCAGTGATCGCCGACAACGTCGGCGACAACGTGGGCGACTGCGCCGGCATGGCGGCCGACCTGTTCGAGACCTATGCGGTGACCGTGATCGCCACGATGCTGCTGGCCGGCCTCACCTTTGCCAACAACCTCAATGCCGTGCTGTATCCGCTGGTCATCGGCGCGGTGTCCATCATCGCCTCGATCATCGCCACCTTCTTCGTCAAGGTGAAAGCCGGCGGTTCGATCATGGGTGCGCTGTACAAAGGCGTGATCGTGTCAGCGGTGCTTTCGGCGGTCGCGTTCTGGTTCGTCACCGGCAACCTGTTGCCGGACGGCCTGACCACCGGCGACGGCCTGGTGATTTCCAACCACGCGTTGTTTCACTGCTCGCTGATCGGTCTGGTGCTGACCGGCCTGATCGTGTGGATCACCGAGTTCTATACCGGCACGCAGTTCAGCCCGGTGCAGCACATCGCCGCCGCATCGACCACCGGCCACGGCACCAACATCATCGCGGGCCTCGGCATCTCGATGAAGTCCACCGCGCTGCCGGTGATCGTGATCTGCGCCGCGATCTGGAGCGCGTTCGCACTGGGCGGCCTGTATGGCATCGCGATCGCGGCCACCGCGATGCTGTCGATGGCCGGCATGATCGTGGCGCTCGATGCCTACGGCCCGATCACCGACAACGCCGGCGGCATCGCCGAAATGGCCGACCTGCCGCCGGAAGTACGCGGTGTCACCGATCCGCTCGATGCGGTCGGCAACACCACCAAGGCGGTGACCAAGGGCTATGCGATCGGTTCGGCCGCACTGGCCGCACTGGTGCTGTTCGCCGATTACACGCACAACCTCGAAACGCATTTCGGCAGTGCCACCACCTTCGACCTGTCGAACCATTACGTGATCATCGGCCTGCTGATCGGCGGCCTGATCCCGTACCTGTTCGGCGCGATGGCGATGGAGGCAGTCGGCCGCGCGGCGGGTGCCGTGGTCGAGGAAGTGCGCCGCCAGTTCCGCGACATTCCCGGCATCATGGAAGGCACCGGCAAGCCGCAATACGACAAGGCGGTGGACATGCTGACCAAGTCCGCGATCAAGGAAATGATCGTGCCCTCGCTGTTGCCAGTGCTGGTGCCGGTGGTGGTCGCGTTCGGCTTCAAGTGGCTGGCCGGTTCATCCCAGGCCGGTGCACAGGCACTCGGCGGCGTGTTAATCGGCACCATCGTCACCGGCCTGTTCGTGGCGATCTCGATGACCACCGGTGGTGGTGCATGGGACAACGCGAAGAAGTACATCGAGGACGGCCACCACGGCGGCAAGGGTTCCGAGGCGCACAAGGCCGCGGTCACAGGCGACACCGTCGGCGATCCGTACAAGGACACCGCCGGTCCCGCGGTGAACCCATTAATCAAAATCATCAACATCGTGGCGCTGCTGTTGATCCCTTTGCTGTAGCCGAAGCGATTCCCGCTCGGCACCTTCGCCCCTCTCCCGCAAAACGGGAGAGGGGGACGGGGTGAGGCGCGCTGCAGGCGCGGATCAAAATCATCAACATCGTGGCGCTGCTGCTGATTCCGCTACTGTAAGCCACGCGTCACGTGACAGCGAAAGTCCCGCTCCGGCGGGACTTTCCGTTTCCAGGCAACATGGGCCAACTCACCCTGACTTTAGTCACAGGCGCCCGCAGATTCATGCGGCTACGCTCGATCAGTCGCGGGTCATGCCCGCCGCATCCATCCGCACACGAGGGGGCACACGATGAAATCGGTCTGGCTGATGCTGGCACTCGGCGCCACACTCACGGGCATGAGCAACGCCAATACCCGGAACGACAAACCTGCCAAGGCGCCCACGGACACCAAGGTGACCGACGATCCCTACCTGTGGCTGGAAGACATCCACGGCGAGCGTTCGATGGCCTGGGTGAAGCAGGAGAACGCGCGGACGATCAAGCGGTTCGCCGACAACGCCGGGTTCGACAAGACCCAGGACGAGATCCTCCAGGTACTCGATTCGGATGCGCGCATCCCCTACGTGAGCCGCATGGGCGGCGAGCTGTACAACTTCTGGCGCGACAAGACGCATCCGCGCGGAGTCTGGCGCCGCACCACCCTGGCCGAATACCGCCAGCCCTCGCCGAAATGGGAGGTGCTGCTGGACATCGACGCGCTCAACAAGGCCGAAGGCAAACGCTGGGTATTCAAGGGCGTGCAGTGCCTGAAGCCGAAATACGAGCGCTGCCTGGTCTCGCTGTCGCCGGATGGCGGCGATGCGGTAGCGGTGCGCGAGTTCAGCATCCCGCACAAGGCCTTCGTGAAGGACGGCTTCGACCTGCCGGTGGCGAAAAGCCAGGTCGCCTGGATCGACGAGAACACAATCTACGTGGGCACGGACTTCGGCCCCGGCTCGATGACCGAATCCAGCTATCCGCGCATCACCAAGGAGTGGAAGCGCGGCACCCCGCTGTCCGCGGCCACCACGGTATACGAGGGCAAGACCGATGACCTGGCGGTAAGCGCGTTTCACGACCGCACGCCCGGCTACGAACGTGATTTCGTCTCGGTCGCCAAGGACTTCTTCCACTCGCAGATGTTCCTGCGCAACGGCGCCAAGCTGACGCACATCGACGTGCCGACCGATGCCAGCGCCGATGCGCATCGAGAATGGCTGCTGGTGCAGACCAAGTCACCCTGGACGACCGGCGGCAACACCTACGCCTCCGGCAGCCTGCTGGCCATCCGCTTCGACGATTTCATGGCAGGCAAGCGCCAGTTCACCGTGCTGTTCAAGCCGGACGAGCACACCGCATTGTCGGGTTACGCGTGGACCCGGCATCACCTGATCATCGACGTGCTGGACGACGTCAAGAGCCGCCTCGAAGTGCTCACCCCACCGCAGATGGCCGGGCCCGACAACGGCTGGCAACCCAGGACCCTTCCCGGCGCGCCGGCGCTGAGCACGGTCAGCGTGGTCGATACCGATCCCGACCACAGCGACGAATACTGGCTAGATGTCGCCGGCTTCCTCACCCCGTCTTCGCTCGAGCGCGGCGTACTAGACAGCACTCCTGCCGAGACGATCAAGCAGGAGCCCGCCTTCTTCGATGCCTCGAAGTTCACCGTCAGCCAGCACTTCGTGAGTTCGAAGGACGGCACCCGCGTGCCCTATTTCGAGATCGCCCCGAAGGGCATCAAGCTGGACGGCTCCAACCGCACCCTGCTCTACGGCTACGGCGGTTTCGAGATTTCCCTGTTGCCGCATTACAGCGGCAGCATCGGCCGCGCATGGCTCGATCGCGGCGGCGTCTACGTGGTCGCCAACATCCGCGGCGGTGGCGAGTACGGCCCGCGCTGGCACCAAGCGGCGCTCAAGGCGAATCGTCCGCGCGCCTACGAGGATTTTGCCGCGGTGGCCGAGGACCTGATCAAGCGTGGCGTCACGTCGGCGAAACACCTGGGCGCCGAAGGCGGCAGCAACGGCGGCCTGCTGATGGGCAACATGCTGACGATGTATCCGCAGCTGTTCGGCGCGATCGCCTGCGAGGTGCCGCTGCTCGACATGAAGCGCTACTCGCACCTGTCCGCCGGCGCGTCCTGGATGGCCGAATACGGCAATCCGGATACCTCGGACTGGAACTTCATCAAGACCTTCTCGCCCTACCAGAACGTGAAAAGGGATGGCCACTATCCGCCGGTGCTGTTTTACACCACCACCAGCGACGACCGCGTCGGGCCGGTGCAGGCACGCAAGATGGCGGCGAAGATGCTGGCGCAGGGTCATCCGGACGTGTGGTTCTACGAGAACCTCGAAGGCGGCCACGGTGCCGGCGCGGACAACAAGCAGTCTGCGCACATGCATGCACTGGCCTACGACTTCCTGTGGGATCAGCTGAAATAGAGCGCGTTGATTCGCCGCACGCCACGCCGTGACTGGCGTGCGGCGATGACGGTCCCTGAAGTATGCTTCGAAGCCATTCGATCTGCGCCGCCGCCATGCCTGCACGTATCACCATCAGCCACGAACTGCGCGAATGGATCCTTGCCACCACGCGGGCCGGCCACGGCGTACCGGACGTGCTGCGACTGATGAAGGACAACGGCTACGATCCGCGCCAGAGCCGCAGCATCGTCGCCGACGTGCTGAAGTTGCCGCTAGCCGCACTGAACGCAAGCAGGGCCAAGGCCGCGCCACACGGCTTGCGCACGAAACACCCGGAGCCGCCATCGGTCTGCATCGCCGGACACGCCATCGACGTATCGCTCTGCGTGGACGCACCACCGCTACGCGTGCTGGAAGGAGTTCTCGACGAGGCGGAGTGCGCCGAGCTGATCGAGCTGGCGCGTCCGCGGCTGCAGCGCGCGCTCACCGTCGACGACAACGGCGAGCAGCAGGTGGACCAGCGTCGTACCAGCGAAGGCATGTTCTTCGCACTCGGCGAGCTGCCGCTGATTCGGCAGATCGAACAGCGCCTCGCCGATCTGCTCGGCGTGCCGGCCAGTCACGGCGAGGGACTGCAGATCCTGCACTATCGGCCGGGCCAGGCCTACGAGCCGCACTTCGACTGGTTCGATCCCGCACTGCCCGGTTACGAAACCATCACCCGGTCCGGCGGCCAGCGCATTGCCAGCGTGGTGATGTACCTCAACACGCCCGAACTCGGCGGCGGCACCGCGTTTCCCGAACTGGGCCTGACGGTGACCGCGCGGCGCGGCGCGGCCGTGTACTTCGCCTACGAAGGCGGCGATCAGCAGTCGCTGCACGCGGGCTTGCCGGTGATTTGCGGCGAGAAGTGGATCGCCACCAAATGGCTGCGCGAGCGACCCTACCGGCAGGCCGGGCGCGGCTGAACGCTCATGTGCCGAGGCGTCCGTCGGGGGCGCCCGGTTGCTGCGATGCAGCAGCGTTTGGCGTATCCTAGCGGACTGCATTTCTCCTACCTGAGGATTCCCATGGGTCTGCATCTTGTCGCCGCCGGTCGCGACGTGCCAAACGAAATCAACGTCATCATCGAGATCCCCAAGGACGCCGAGCCGGTCAAGTACGAGGTGGACAAGGAATCGGGCGCGATCTTCGTCGACCGCATCCTGTCCACGCCGATGCGCTACCCGTGCAATTACGGTTACGTGCCGGGCACCCTCGGCGGTGACGGCGATCCGCTGGACGTGGTGGTGATCCTGCCGATGCCGCTTGCCGTCGGCTCGGTGATCCGCTGCCATGCGGTCGGCATGTTGAAGATGACCGACGAGGCGGGCAGCGACGAAAAGCTGGTGGTGATCCCCTCGCCCAAGGTGTTTCCCGGCTACGCGCACATCAACGACATGAAGGGCGTATCGCCGCACTGGCTGGAGCGCATCGGCCACTTCTTCGAGCACTACAAGGACCTGGAGAAGGGCAAGTGGGTCAAGGTGGATGGCTGGGTCGGCGCCGAAGAGGCCCGGGCCGAGATCACCGCCGGCATTGCACGCTACCAGGCCGAGCACGGCAACAAGGCCTGATCCGGCAATCGCGCCGCCGCGCCAGCCCCATGGGCCCCGCCTGCGCGGGGCTCATGCCTTCCGGCAAGCCGCAACGGCGCAACCAAAAGGGCAGCGTGGCACGCCACCCTGCCCTTTTGTCCAACGGCGCGTATTGTGCGGCGACGCGCTGCTCAGCGCCGCTTGCCCGCAGCTTTCCTGGTCGGCGACGGCTTGGCCGGCTCGCCCTTCTTGCCGAGCTGCTCCAGCAGCGTATTCATGTCCTCGGCGTGTTCTTCCTCCATCGCCAGGATGCCTTCGAGCACGCGGCGGGTGGTCGGATCGTCGGTGCCGACGTAGCTGATCATCTCGCGATAGCTGTCGATCGCGATGCGTTCGGCAACCAGATCCTCCTTGATCATGTCGACGATGTCTTCGCCCTCGACGTAGTCTGAATGGCTGCGGCTGAGCAGGCCTTCCGGTGACAGGTTCGGCTTGCCGTCGAGCTGGGTGATGCGCTCGGCGATCAGATCGGCGTGGCCCTGCTCCTCGTTCGCATGCTGCAGGAATTCGGCCTTGATCGCCTGCGAGTGGATGCCCGAGGCCATGTAGTAGTGATATTTGTAGCGCAGCACGCAGACCAGCTCGGTGGCGAGCGCCTGGTTGAGCAGCTTGACCACGGTTTCGCGGTCGGCGCGGTAACCGGCGGTCATCGCACCCTTGTCGATGTCCTTGCGCGCGCGCTTGCGGATGTTCTCGATATCGCTGACGAACGGCTTGGTCTTGGCCATGGCTTGCTCCTGCGAACGTGGAACGGTAGCGGCAGGCGATCGCCGCTCGACACCGCTGGATGTCCCTGCAGCTTAGGAAGGCCGGTGAAAAGGCCGGGTGAAGATGATCCCGTGCGCGACCGGACGATCATGCGTCGACCTCATGCGCGACTCAGGCCCCGGCGAAACGGCTTGCGCGCTCGATCGTGGCCTGCATCGTGCCCAGCACGGGTTCGATCAATTCCGCGTGCCGCTTCCACTTGTCGACCGAGGGTGGGGACACCGTGAAGCGCGACAACGGCAGCTTGCCGTCGATGGGTTGGTCCCAGCCAAATCCGAGTATTTCGGCCAGACGCGCCACTTCGGCACCAGGATCGGCCAGCAACGCATCGTAGCGGACCACGTGGCGACGATCGGCGGGGATCGCCTCGAGGTCGTCCAGCAGGATGCGCGTCGTCGTTTCCCATTGTGCGGCCACGATCTCGGGCAGCGAGCGCCCGATCAGCTCGCGCCAGCCTGGTATCAGCAACAGCGACCATGGCAAACCACTCCAGTCCGGCAATTGCGGATAGGTGCGGAAGCGACCTGATTGCCATGCCTCGAGCATGCTGCTGAGGGTCTGCCGCGGATCGCGATGCAGATAGACGAAATGCGCCTCCGGGAAAATTTTCGCCAGGAACGGCACGCGCAAGGCGTTCTTCGGCGTTTTCTCCAACAGGCGCAGCGGCTGCCCCGTCACGGGGCGACCATCGCGGTCACGCAGTTCCGCCAGAAACCGTTGACGCAGTTCCTCCGCCAGTGCCGGCGTCACGATCGTCTCGTCGAGTCGATTGGAGTCGAACTGTCGATGCCCCGGGTGCAGATCCGGCAGACCTTCGATCAGCGCGTGACTTTCATGACCAATGGTGCACAGGCCAGGAGCTTTCGCCAGTGTTTCGAACAGCAGCGTCGAGCCTGCACGCGGGGGCGAAATGATGAATACCGGACGATCGAACAGGGGGTCGCGCTTCGCCTCGCCGCTTGGTCTGGTCGACATCGCGGGCACCGCGGCGGACCGGCGCGGTTCGTACGCATCCGCGGCCAGCCCGCGATCGCTCAATGCAACACGAAGGATCATGGCCCTCAGGGTGTTCATGAACATCGCGCCATTGGCCAATTGCAGGGATACCGCGAACCGCTCCATATATGTCTCGAACGCTTCGAGCTCCTGGCGATAGGCCGGCCAACCCGCACGATCGATGCCGTACTCGGCCCACAAGGCGTGCCAGATGCCCAGGAATCGCGCCGCCGCCTGCTGGGCCAGCGCGAGCTGCGGATGCGGACGCGCGTGGCCAAGCAGGAAACCGATGTGCTCGCGCAACTCCCAGGGCGTCATCACCACCGGCACATTGACCGACTCGTAACGCAGTACCGGGTTTGCTTCCTCGCGCGGCGTCACCGCTTCCGCCAGCCAGCCCGCGAATTCGCCGTGACCCGGTGCGCGGCCACGCCGGACCAGGTCGGCGAACTGATCGCTGCCGATCGTGTCCGCAACCAGGTGGATACGCTCGTCGTCGGCGGCGTTGAGCACCTGATGGGTGCGCCAGGTGTCGAAGATCCAGCATTCGCCTGCGGCCATGTTGACCTCGGCATCACCGCAGAGAAAACGCACGGTCGGTCGAGTCACGATCGGCACGTGCACGCGCACACGCTCACGCCAGTAGTAGTTGATATCGGCATGCGGAGTGACCTCGGCATGACCGCTGAGCTTCATCAGTCGGGTACGCCCCCACACGGCGCCGATCCGACCGAGCACCTGCATCAGGTACGGGCACTGCGCCAGCGACGGCGTCGGCCGCATCGGCCCGGCGATCGCATCGCTGTGCGGATCTCCACCCACCGAGATCAGCGGCAACGCGTAGTTGCCCGGAAACTTCTGTGGGTGCTCGAGCCACTGGCCATGGTCGAGCGCGCTCACTTCGCTCAGCAATCGGGCGGCGTCGAAGCGCAACGGCAACTGAACGAACGGGACTTGTAGCTTCATTCAAACAACCTTCGATCCTTGTCGCAGGCTGCTGTGCCCACGCGAAAACCATCGCCATGCAGTTTCTCACACCACCGGTGTTGGCGGCGGAAAGCGGGCGAGAGTAATCCCGCAGCGGTGGCAGCAGTGGCTTTCGTCGGCGCAGGGACGTGCAGGCGAGGCCCGTGAAGGCCCCCGGCGGGGAACGTGCCCTCAGCTTCCCGCGAACTGCTCGGCGCGATCTCGCGTGGCCTGCAAGGCCGGCAACACTTCGTCGATCAGATCGGCGTGGCGGCGCCATTTGTCCGCCGCCGGCTCGGACACGGTATAGCGCGACAGCGGCAGTGCCATGTCCAGGGGGCGATCCCACGGCAGGTCGAGGCTTTTGCACAACCGCGCCACCTCGTCGGCGGGGTTCGCGAGGAACGTATCGTAATGCACGACCTGGCAGCGCCCGGCAGGCAAGGCGCTCAGGTCATCCAGCAGGGTTTGCGTGGTGATCTCCCATTGCGCGGCCACGATCTGCTGCAGCGAGCGACCGTTCAACTCGCGCCAGCCCGGTACCAGCAGCATCGACCAGGGCAGGCCTTTCCAGCCAGGAAGATCCGCATAGGTGCGGAAGCGGCCCGATTGCCAGGCCTCGATCATGCTGCTGAGCGTCTGCCGCGGGTCGCGATACAGGTAGACGAATCGCGCCTGGGGAAATGCCTCGGCCAGGAACGGCACCCGCAACGCATTCTTGGGCGTCTTTTCAAGTACGCGCACCGGCGCGCCCGTCGGCGCCGCGCCATCGCGATCGCGCAGCTCGGCCCACATGCGCTGGCGCAATTCCCTTACCACGGCCGGTGTCGCCGCACTGGCCGGCAACCGGTTGGACGCGTAGCCGAGCAGGCCGGGATTCAGCGCCGCCATGTCCTCGATCAGGGCGTGGCTTTCCCTGCCGATGGTGTACAGGCCGCGCGCCTGTGTCAGTGTCTCGAACAGCAGGGTCGAGCCCGATCGGGGCGAGGACACGATGAAAACCGGACGATCGAATTCCGGGTCGTACTGGCTCGATGCCACGGCTCCCCTGGGTAGGGGGCGCGTTTCGCGCGCACCGAAATCCTGGTCGCGGTCAGCCAGCGCAACGTCCAGGATGCCCGCCCGCAAACCGTTCATGAACTGCGCTCCGCAAGCGAGCTGCAACGGGGCAGCCGCCTGGGTCATCTGCTGACGAAACTCGTCCAGCGCCCTGCGGTAGTCCGGCCACCCACGGCGATCGGGACCGTACTGCGCCCACAGCGCCTGCCAGGCGAACGCGAAGCGCGATATGACGGTCCGCACGACGGGAATCTGTGGGTGCGGACGCACGTCGCTGAGCAGGAACATCAGGTGCTCGCGTATCTCCCAGGGCGTCATCACCTGCGGTACGTTGACCGATTCGTACATCAGGTCCGACGTCGCCTCCGACTTCGGCGCCACGGGTTCCGCCCGCCAATCCTGGAAGTTGCCGTGCCCGGGCGCCCGGCCATTCCTGACCAGCTGCCAGAACGGATCACTGCCCACGCTGTCGGCGACCAGGTGAATCCTCTCGTCGTCATCGCCGTTCACGACGCGGTGGCTGAGCCACGTGTTGAAGATCCAGCACTCGCCCGCCGCCATGTTGACGTCGGCGTCGCCACAGAAGAAACGCACATTGGGCTTGGTACGGATCGGCACGTGCACGCGCACCCGCTCACGCCAGTAGTAACTGAGATCCGTATGCGGGGTAACTTCGGCGTGGCCGCTGAGCTTCATCAGGCGCGTACGTCCCCACACCGCGCCAAGTCGATGGAGCACTTGCATCAGGTATGGGCACTCCGCGAGCGCAGGGGTCGGCCGCATCGGGCCGGCAACCGCATCGCTGGCCGGATCGCCATGGACCGAGATCAGTGGCAACGCGTAGTTGCCGGGAAATTTTTGCGGGTGGTCGATCCACCGATCCGGCCCCAGTGCTTCGACTTCGGCGAGCAGACGGGCGGCGTCGAACTGCACCGGAAGTTGCACAAAAGGCACGTGAAGCTTCATCGGATGACCTTACGTCCCGGATGGGGCGCGGAAGCGCACCAGAAATCCTGCGGCAAAGTCTCGCACACCGGGTAGCTTCGCATGGACTGGCGACGCGCGTGGCGGCAACGCCGAAGCGAACGGGATCTCCGCCGCAGGACCCGACCGGCCATCACGACATCACGGCGACAGCGGCACCAACGATCCGGGCTGGACACGTTCACGCGTCCGGCGTGCCTCGATGAACAGGCGATGCCGCTCGCGCGCCATTGCGCGCACGGGGAATTCCGGCGGCAATCGCATGGAAGGGCAATGCTTCGCAGTTCTCAGTGCGCGCGCGGCAGGAAGGCACGCAGGAACGTGCTCACACCGGCACGCGCCGTGGCCTCGATTTCCTTCAGATAGCTTTCGGGACAGCTGGTGCACCCGAACATCTGCCGCATCATCAGGTTGCCCTTGATCAAGGTGAGAAACTGCATGCTGGCCCGCGGCACGTCCTCGATCTCAAGTTGACCGGCGTTCACTGCCTGTTGCAGCAGGCGCTCCATCAGCCCGTGGGTACGCGTCGCGCCTTCCTCCCAGATCAGCTTGCCGTAGCGCGGGTTGCCCTGGCGACAGTCGCTGAGGATCGCGCGGAAGGTACCCACGGTCTCGGCGTTGCAATCCAGATGGGCATGGGTCAGCGCCACCCGCAGCAGGGTCTCGCGGATATCGGTCTGCCGCTCGAAACGGTAGGTTTCCTCCGGCAGCAGGTCCTGGATGCGCGAGCGGATCACTTCGCGGAACAGGTTGTCCTTGTCGCCGAAATGGCTGTAGACGGTGAGCTTGGACACGCCGGCATCGGCGGCGATAGCGTCCATGCTGGTACCGGCGAACGCATTGCTGATGAACAGCGCCTTCGCTGCCGCCAGGATCGCTGCGCGCTTTTCCATGTCCTTTGGTCGACCAGGTCCCTGGGCTCTGATTGGCGCGCTGGTACTCATGCCTCCACCTTCACAAACAGAAATATGGGCTTTATTATACGCCACGGTTCATTTATTTGCCATGCGGGTGCCACTCCGGCCGCCCGCGCGCCCGTGCACACATCCGCAAAGGGTGACTTCCGTCAGCCTCAGGCGATGACTTCCGGCACTTCGTGGACTGCTCTGCAGCCGGCAGGCTAGACCTCAAGCGCACATGTCATTGTGGGACCGGGTGGCAACGCTTATCCTTCTGGGTCTTTTTGGTGAGTACGGAACACGGGCAGATGGCGATGAATTTCGAGCAGGCGCGGGTGAACATGGTGGAAAACCAGGTGCGCCCGTGGGAGGTGCTGGACGGCCGCGTGCTCGACGTGATCGCCCGCGTGCGTCGCGAGGATTACGTGGCGCCGGAGCACCGGCAACTGGCTTTCGCCGACCTCTGCCTGCCGATCGGCCACGGCGAGGTGATGATGAAGCCGGTGGTGGAGGGGCGCGTGCTGCAGGCGCTTGCCTTGCAACCGACCGATCACGTACTGGAAATCGGTACCGGTTCGGGTTACCTAAGCGCGTGTTTGGCCACTATGTCGGCGCACCTGACCAGCGTGGACATCCATGCCGAATTCACCGCCGGCGCCACGCAGCGCCTGCACGACGCGGGCATCGCCAATGCCACCCTGATCACCGGCGAAGCAGTCAACGCCTGGCAACCGGACGCGTTGTTCGATGTCCTCGTGGTGACCGGCGCGGTGGCGGAGATTCCGACGCGCTGGCTCGGCTGGCTCAAGCCGGGCGCGCGCGCATTGATCGTGCACGGCCAGTCGCCCGTGCAGCACGCCACCTTGCTGACCCGGGAAGACGCCGACGGCTGCCGCGAAGAGATCCTGTTCGAAACCGACCTGCCCTACCTGATTCACGCCGAACCCGCCCCACGGTTCGTTTTCTGAATTCCGCTCCCATCGATCGACACGAGGCATCCCATGCGTTTGAAGCTGCTCACCCTGGCCCTGGCCCTGGCCGCCGTCTCGCTGCCCAGCCATGGTGAGGACCTGCTGGACGCCTATCGCGACGCCCGCGCCAACGACCCCGTATTGGCGCAAGCGGATGCCACCCGGCTGGCCACCGGCGAAGGCGTGCCGCAGGCGCGCGCGCTGCTGTTGCCGCAGATCAACGCCTCGCTCTCGTTGTCGCAGACCAACAACGGGCAGAGCGCGCTTGACCAGAGCGGCTTCGGAACCGGCACGGACAATTTTCTGTGCAGTGGCATCGCCGCCGGCACCGGCAACTACGACTGCGTTGGTCCGCTGACGTCGAGCGGCGTGCAAGGGGATACCGGGCATGTGCGTACGCGCAGCATCAACGGCACGCTCAGCCAGACCATTTTCGATTTCAGCAAGTACGCCAACCTGAAGGCCGCGCATTCGGCCGCCGACGCGCAGGACGCGACCTACCAGGCCGCATTGCAGGGCCTCCTGGTGCGCGTGACCGCCGCCTATTTCACGGTCCTGAACGACGAGGACCAGTTGACCTTCGCCAAGGCCAATGAAGACGCCTTCAAGCGCCAGTACGACCAGGCCGACCAGCAGTACAAGGTCGGTCTCTCGGCGATCACCAACGTCTATCAGGCCAAGGCCTTTTACGAAAACGCCAGGACGCAGACGATCGCCGCGCAGAACACCCTCGACAACGACAAGGAGGCGCTGCGCGTGATCACCGGCAAGCCGATCGGCGAGCTCAAGAAACTGCGCGACGACCTGCCGCTGCAGCCGCCGGCGCCCAACGACCCGGATGACTGGGTCAAGCAGGCGGTGCAGAACAATCCCACCCTGCAGGCGCAGAAAGACAATGTGGCGGCCGCCGAGCACAACATCACCGTGGCACGTTCCGGCCACCTGCCCACCATCACCGCCAGCGTGAACTACGGCAAGAGCAGCAGCTGGTACCAGAACCCGATCGGCGATCCTTCCAGCCGGCCTGCGTCGACCACGATCGGGCTGACCCTGAACGTGCCGATCTTCTCCGGCGGCGCCACCCAGTCCCGCGTGCGCCAGTCGATCTATCAGCGCGACGCGGCAACCGACGCCATGGAACTGCAGCGGCGCCAGGTGGTGCAGAACACGCTCAATTTCTACCGCTCGGTGCTGGCCGGCATCTCGCAGGTGGAGTCGAGCAAGGCTTCGGTGGAATCGGGTCAGAAGGCGCTGGAAGCCACCCGCGCGGGCTTCGAGGTCGGCACGCAGACCTTCACCGATGTGTTGCTGGCGATCCAGACCCTGACCCAGTCCGAGAGCACCTACTCGCAGGCGCGCCACCAGTTCATCCTGAACAAGCTGCTGCTGCAGCAGGCCGCCGGCACGGCCGACTTCAAGGATATCCAGGGAATCAACGCGCTGTTGCAGTAAACCGCGGCAGGTCGGCGGGTCATTCCTGCAACAACGCATCGATCAGTTGCATGACCCGCTGCACCGCGCCGCGTTCGCGTTCGAAAACCCGCTGCGCCGCCTCGCCCATCTGCTCGCGCCGGGCACCATCGAGCAGCAGACGCAGCACGTCCGGGCCGAGATGCGCGGCATCCGGCACCACCTCGGCGCCGCCCTGCTCGATCAGGCTGCGGGTGATCTCCTCGAAATTGAAGGTGTGCGGCCCCACCAGGACCGGCACCGACAGTGCCGCGGGCTCCAGCACGTTGTGGCCGCCGATCGGCACCAGGCTGCCGCCCACGAAGGCCACGTCGCTGCCGGCGAAGAACGGCATCAGCTGGCCCATCGCGTCGATCACGCAAACCTGGTGTGCGGCCGTCGGCACGCCGTCGACGCTGCGCGTGGCAACCCTGAATCCAAGGCCGCGCACCGCATGTTCGACCATGCGGAACCGCTCGGGATGGCGCGGCGCCAGCAGCAGCAGCGCGTCAGGCAATCGCCGCAGTACCTGGAGGTGCGCCTCGAGCGCCGCGAGCTCCTCGCCCTCGTGGGTGCTGGCGGCCATCCAGACTGGTCGTCGCTCGCCCCAGCGCGCGCGCATGGCCGCGCCATCGGCCCGCGCCGCTTCGGGTATCGGCATGTCGAACTTCATGTTGCCGCTGACCAGGATCTTCTTCGGGTCGGCCCCCAGCAGGCGGTAGCGCGCCGCATCGGTGCGCGATTGCGCCGCAATCCGGTCCACGCAGCGCAACGCTGAACGCAGCAGGCTTCGCAACGGCTTGTAGCCGCGCATTGAGCGCTCCGACAACCGCGCATTGACGATCATCAGCGGAATGCCGCGCCGCCGACAGGCAAAATAGAGGTTCGGCCAGATCTCGGTTTCCACGATCAGCGCCAGTCGCGGACGGATCCGGTTCATGAACCGGCGCACCGCGAACGGCAGGTCATACGGCAGGTACACATGGAACACGCTGTCGCCGAACAACTGCTGCACC
The DNA here is from genome assembly GCF_002001085.1 of Rhodanobacter sp. B05. GTDB lineage: Bacteria > Pseudomonadota > Gammaproteobacteria > Xanthomonadales > Rhodanobacteraceae > Rhodanobacter. The sequence continues at coordinate 226,282 of NZ_MUNU01000013.1, read as the reverse complement.
CGGGCCGTGCCGGTCGGGGTGACAGTGGTGATCACCAGCGGCGCCTCGGGATAGTCATGCTGCAAGGCCTTGATCAACGGCTCGGCGGCATTCACCTCGCCCACCGACACCGCGTGCACCCACAGGCTGCCGCGAATGTCGGGCGCCTTGAAGAATCCAAAGCGCTCGGGCCAGCGCCAGTGGTACGGCCGCGAACGCAACCCGCGCGCGAGCAGGCGCAGCACCAGCAACGGCGTGGCCAGGAACATGGCGAGGGTGTACAGAAAACGCAACGACGGATCCTTGCAGGCAACGCGGGAGTATAGCGAGAGCCAGCGCGGCAAACCCGCGCGCGGACAGCCCGCTACAATGCCGGCGATGCCCGGCATGCCCCGCCCCGACTTCACCCGCGCCCTGCTCGCGCCGCGCCATTGGCCGGCATGGCTGGGTGCGGCCTCGATCTGGCTGATCGCACGCTTGCCGCCGGCCGCGATGCGATGGCTCGGCCGTTGCCTCGGCGCACTGGTGCTGCGCATACCTTCGGCGCGACGACGCATTGCCGCCGCCAATATCGCGCTCTGCTTCCCCGAGCTCGATGCCACGGAGCGCAATGCGCTGGTCGACGCCAACTTGCGCGACATCGGCCAGATGCTGGTGGAGTTCGCGCTGGGCTGGATGGCCAGCGACCGCCGCATGGCCGCGATCGCCACCCGCATCGAAGGGCTCGAACACCTCGAGCAGGCACGCGCCCTGGGCAAGGGCGTGTTGCTGGTGGGCGGCCATTTCTCGCACCTGGAACTGTGCGCGCGGCTGGTCTCGCAGCGTATCCGCATCGCCGGCATGTACCGACGGATGGATTCGAGCGTGTTCGAATGGGTGGTGCTGCGTGCACGACTGCACTATGCCGCGGCGATGTTCGACAAGGACGACATCCGCGGCACCGTGAAATACCTGCGCGGCGGCGGCACGCTGTGGTACGCCCCGGATCAGGACATGCGCAGCAAGGATACCGTGTTCGTGCCGTTCTTCGGCGTACCCGCGGCGACCATCACCGCCACCCACCACCTGGCGCGGATGTCCGGCGCAGTGGTGATTCCATTCTTCCATCGACGCCTGCCCGACGGGCAGGGTTACGTACTGCGCCTCGCCGCGCCGCTGCAGGATTTTCCCGGCGACGACGTGCTGGACGATACCGCCAGGGTCAACGTCTGCATCGAACAGATGGTGCGCGAGGCACCCGGGCAATACCTGTGGGTGCACAAGCGCTTCAAGACCCGGCCACCGGGGCAGCCGTCCGTTTACTGATCGGGTTCGGCCCGATCCGCCTCGCGCCGGCGCGCTTCGTACAACTTGGCGTATTTCAGGAAGGCGTAGAAGGCGTGGATCCGCGCGGCGATGAACCCGGCCCAGCCCGCGCGCCAATGCCCGCGCAGCAGGTAGTAACGCGCGAACGCGACCATCGGGTAGGCGACCATGCGCAGACGCAAGCAGGGCACGGCGCGCTGATCCAGGTCGGCCAGTTGCAGGCTGGAGTAGCGATTGGCCTTGACCACGCGGCCGGCGATATCGGGCTCGCCGTAATGATCGATGATGATGTCGAGTACGCCGATCGGGCCATCGACCTGCACCGACTCGTGTACTTCATGCCCGCTCATCCGCGCACGCTGCCGGTCGAACAGTCGCACATAGTGGTTGAGCCGGGTGCGCGGCGACTGCCAGCGCCAGAACTGCCACTCGCGCCGCCACAGTTGGTAACCGGCGTGGACCGGCGACGCCAGTGCCTGTCGCAGCAGCGTGGCTGCGCCGGCCGGCAGCGACTCGTCCGAATCCAGCAATAGCACCCAGCGGTGGCTGGCCAGGTCGATCGCCGCCTGCTTCTGCGCGCTGTAGCCGGCGAATGGCTGCGTGTGGACGCTCGCGTGGTAGTGCGCCGCGATGGCGAGGGTCGCATCGGTCGAACCGGAGTCCAGCACCACCAACTCGTCGGCCCAGGCCACGCTGCGCAGGCAGGCGTCGAGCGTGTCGACGCTGTTGAACGTGGTCACCACCACCGACAGCGGTTCAGGCGCCATCACGCGCCTCGCGGAGGGAAGCTTCTTTGAGGAGTCCGGCAGGGATGCCGGTTTCTGCTGTGCCGGCAGGGACGCCGGCCACAAATAGACTGGCGCACCACAGGCCGAGCAGCCACGCAAACAGCAGGCCCCACCACGCCGAGTAGAACGCCAGGTGCGAATTCAGCGGAAACAGCATCACGCCCAGCGCCAGCGTGACGGGGAAGGCGCGTGACCGTGCCGCCACACCCACCCGTCGCCATGCCCGCCAGCCCCAGGCCACCGCGACCAGCCACAGCAGCAGGCCGAGCGCGCCGGTTCCGGTGAGGATCTCCAGCACCAACTGGTGCGGATGGCAGGCACCCTCGCCCACGCCACAGGCCTCGTCGGAAACCACGAAGTGGTCGTTTGCCGGTGCGTAGTGGGGATACGCGTAGCGGAAGTCGCGCACGCCAACGCCATTGATCGGATGCGCCGCGATCATCCTGACGCTGGCATGCCAGATGTCGAGCCGGCCACTGAGCGCCGTATCCACCGCTTGATCGGTGCCATGCAACACCAGCAGGGTGCGCGTCATCCGATCCTGGAATCGCACCGAGCTTTTCCAGGCGATCCCGCCAGCCAGCCCGAGCAATGCCGCGGCCACGGCACAGCAAAGCACGAAACGCCGCGTCGACCGGGCTTCGCGCCAGGCGAAACCCAGCAGCACCAGCACGTAACACAACCAGGCCGAGCGCGAACCGGCCAGCAGCACCGGCCCCAGCACCAGTACGCTGGCCAGCAGCAGGCCGGGTCGCCCCCAGCGCTGCCGCGCCGCCCACAGCGCGAACGGCGACAACACCGCCAGGGTCGGCCCCAGCTTCAGGTTGTGCGCGCCGAAGATGCCGGAGATGCGCTCGGCGTCGGGATGCCCGCCGAGACTCCAGCCGGTGAATGCCTGCAGCCACGCGTCGGCACACCACAGGGCGAGCACCGCGGCCACGGCCACGTACAGCGCGTGCAGCTTGCGCTCCCGGCGTATCGCGAAACACGCATACAACCCCAGCGGCACATAGCGCAGCAGCGCGGCCACCGTGCCCCAGCTCTTGCCGGGCCGGATCGCATCGACAGCGGAAAACAGCGCCGCCGCCACATAGGCCGCCAGCAACCACAGCAGCAATTGCGCGCCGGGGTGCTGGCGCAGGGCATGCGGATCGCGCGCGAACAGCATGATGACGCCAAGCAGGCACAGGAAAGTACCCAGCTCGGCACTGCGGCCGAACGGCAGCAGCGCGATCACCAGCCAGAACGGCAGCAGGGGCGAACGCAACGCGTCCTTGAGCGAGGCGGTGAGGGAATTCATGCAGGAACCGGAGCAAAGGCGTTGCCGCATTGTAGGCGAGCGCGAGCCCCGACGAGCTGCGCGAACACCCGCTCACTCCTGCAGCTGGCTGACTTCCTCGTAAAGCGCCAGTGTTGTCTGCTGCATGTCGCTCAGGCGGTAACTCTGCAGTGGCGCGATGGGCGGTGCTACGCGCAACAATTCGGCGGCGCGCTCCACCAGCCGCTCGCGATCGCCCAGTGGTACCCGGCCAGCGGGGTACAGTTCGGCCAGCAACTCGCCGACGCCGCCGTGGGCATAGCCCAGTACCGGCCGGCACAGCGACAGCGCCTCGACCACGGTGCGTCCGAACGACTCGGGCCTGGTCGACAGCTGCAGCACCAGCGCCGAGACCGCGTAGATGTCGCGAATGTCGTCGCGCGGCGGCGACAACACGACCTGCGAGGTGACGCCGCGCAGCCGGATCAGCTCCTGCAGCTCGGCCACGTAGGCTTCCCGACCTGGCTCGATCACGCCAAGCAGCAGCAGGCGCGCCTCGATGCCGCGGCGCTTGAGGTCCGCCAGCAGCTCGATCGCATCGTGATGACCCTTCAGCCGCGTGCCGCGTGCGGGCATGGTCAGCAGCGGCGCGCCGTTCAATGCGGGGAACTCGGCGAAGAACGCTTTCTGCCAGGCGTCGTCCGGCCGATGTCCGTAGGGGAATGCTTCCGGGTCGATGCCGCGCGGAATCACCCGCACCCGGGACGGCTCCAGCCAGCGGTAGTGGCTCAGCACGTAATCGCGCAGGGTCTGCGAAACCACCACGACGCGTTCGCCGCGCAGCATGATCGAACTGTAGCGTCCCGGCGAATTGAAGCCGTGCACCGTGGTGACGAAATGCGGCCGCGGCCGGATGCCCTTCAGTGCCCCCCAGCCGATCCACGCCGGCAGCCGTGAGCGGGCATGCACGATGTCGGGCTTGAGCTCGCGCAGCACCCGACGCAACGCGCCGATCCGGCCGAGCGTGCGCAACGACTTGCTCCCCAGATCCAGCGTGATGTGCTCGCTGCCCTCGGCCAGCAGCTGCCCGACCAGGCGGCCACCGCCCGAAATCACCACCGAGCGATGCCCGGCCTGTACCAGCGCCCTGGCGATCTCCAGCGCCGAACGCTCCGCGCCACCGGAATGCAGCGCGGGGATCAGCTGGATCACGGTCAGCAGCTTGGTGGGCACGGCGATGCTGGACATGAGCTCAGGACTGGCGGCTTTCATGGCAAAGATAAAGCAAAAAAAGTGCCACCACTGACCTCCGCGGCGCTCCCGCGCTCAGTCGCGCAAGACGTAACGCGCGCCACAGTAGGCGCAGGTTGATTCGCCGCCATCGTCGACGATCGGCAGGTACACCTTGGGATGCGAATTCCACAGTGCCATGCCGGGCATCGGGCAGGACAGCGGCAGGTCGCCCCGCGTCACTTCGTAACGATTTTCGGCATTTGCCGGCACCAGGGGCACCGTCGCGGCTAGAGGGGACGACATCGGCGGACTCCGGACTGGACAGCAGGCTGCAAATGGTAGCAGGCTGGCGGCCGCTGTCGGGGGAGCTGAGCCGGGCAAGGGGAAATCGCCATCAGGTTCGGCCGACGCGTTGACGCACGGCTTGTCATGCAACTCATGCAACGAGGAAATCATCCACGGCCCGGCGCCTTGCGCCGGATTCACGGCACCCGATCGAGGAACAGACCATGGATTCCGCAAACATCATTGCACGCGCAAAAAACATCCTGAGCACACCCCAGACCGAGTGGCCCGTCGCGGCGGCCGAGCCGGCCACGGTCAGTGGCCTCTATACCGGCTATATCGCGATCGTGGCGGCATTGCCGGTGATTGCCCAGTTCATCAAGGGCAGCCTGATTGGAACCAGCTTCCTGGGTGTCACCGTACGCAGTTCCATCGGCGTCGGCATCGGTCGGATGATCCTGAGCTACATCCTGTCGCTGGTGCTGGTCTATGTGATGGCATGGATCATCAATGCACTGGCCGGGACCTTCGGCGCACAGGCAAACCTGGTGCAGGCGCTGAAGACTGTCGCCTATTCATGGACCGCGGCATGGATCGCCGGCATCGGGGTGATCGTGCCCTGGCTCGGCCTCCTGATCCTGCTTGCCGGTGGCATCTACAGCATCTATCTGCTGTACCTGGGCCTGCCGCATACCATGAAGTGTCCGCCGGAAAAGGCAGCCGGCTATACCGCGGTGAGCGTGATCATCGCGATCGTGCTCGGCTGGGTGATCAGCCTGATCGTCGGCCTTCTGTTCGTCGGAGCCATGGGCGGGGCGGCGCTCAGTGGCATGCAGGTCACCAGCAGCACCGGCGACAGCGTGACCATCGACGGCAACAGCACCCTGGCCAAGCTTGCGGCGATGGGCCAGAAGGCCGACCAGGCCAGCAAGGACATGGAGGCGGCGCAGAAGTCGGGCGATAGCGCCGCACAATCGGCGGCGATGGGCAAGATGATGGGCGCGATGTCGGGCAGCAACGGTCCGGTCGAGGCATTGGCGCCCGACCAGATCAAGGCGTTCCTGCCGGACAGCCTGGGCAGCCTCAAGCGCACCAGCATCTCGGCCGAGCGCAACGGCGCCATGGGCATGCAAGTGTCCCAGGCCAGCGCCGAATACGCCGGCACCGACAACCAGAGAATCACCCTGGAAGTCGCCGATACCGGCGGTGCCAAGGGCTTCATCGCGATGGCTGCCGCGATGGCGCCGGAAGAGGAGAAGCAGACCGACCACGGCTACGAGAAGACCTACAGCGCCGGTGGCAACCTGGTGCATGAGGAATGGGACAGCCAGTCCAAATCCGGCGAATACAGCGTGATCGTCGGCAAGCGCTTCACGGTCAAGGCCAACGGCAACGCCGACAGCATCGATGTGTTGAAGCAGGCGGTGGGCAGCATTGACCTGGGCAAGCTGGAGTCAATGAAAGAAGCCGGCGTGAAATCCGAATAACGCGGTCGGACAACCTTTCAAGCCGATGAAAACCGCGCCGCTATCGGCGCGGTTTTTTGCGGCATCTATTGCGCGGCATCCGCCTTGGGCACCGAGCCTTCGGTGGTGATGCGGACATGCACCTCGTCGCTGACCTTCGGCACATAGGCACCGACGCCAAAATCCGAGCGCTTCAACGTTGCCGTGGCATCGAAGCCGATCGACTGCGCCTTGTTCATCGGGTGCGGGCCGATCTTGTTGAGGGTGGCATCCAGCACGACGCTGCGGGTCACGCCATGCACGCTGAGATCGCCGGTGACCTTGAAATGGTGGTCGCCCAGCGGCTGCACCTTGCGGCTCTTGAACGTGATCACCGGATATTTCGCGGCATCGAAAAAGTCCGGCTTCTTCAGGTGCTCGTCCAGCGCCGGCACGTGCGTGTCGAGTTTTGCCAGCGGCAAGGTGATCTCGACACTGGACTGCGCCGGATGCTGCTCGTCGAACACCACCGTACCCTCGCCCAGGCCGATGTCGGCGGTGGGATTGGAGTAGCCGAAGTGGTTCCAGCTGAACAGCACCATGGTGTGGTTGGGATCGAGCTTGTAGGTCACCGGTACGGCCTGCACCGACGTCGCGGCGGACAGCAGGGCGGCAAGGGCGAGATATTTCAATGGGGACATGGCGGGATCTCTGGGGGGATGGAAACACCGGGCGCCGCCCAACCTCGGCCGCTGCCCGGGCGAAAGAATCGCGGGCGCCGGCGAGTGGAGCCGCGGGCACCGCAACACATGTCGTTCATCGGTATCCTGCGCAAATCTTGTACCGACATCGACTTCACGTTGTGCCAGTGTATAGCGGGCGCCGGCGCACGGGCGTCAAGGTGAGGGAACGCAGTGTGTTGACTGGCGAAACAATCTCGCGACACGCTTGCCCATGCTGACCCCGCGTGGCGAATGCTGGGTGATCACCGACGCCTCGGCGGGCAACCAGCGCCAGGCGCTGGCGCTGGCCGAACAGCTGCAGATGCCAAGCCGCCACCTGCTGCTGGAACCGCGGGCCCCGTGGTCATGGCTGGCGCCACGGCTGACCCTGGGCGGGCAACTCGCCCTGCCCGCCAGCCAGCGGGCATGGTTTGCGCCACCGTGGCCGGCAGTGGCGATCGGCTGCGGTCGCGCCGCTGCCCTGTTCACCCGCATGCTGCGCCCATTGTCGGCAGGTCGCTGCCATACCGTGCAGATCCTTGATCCGCGCCTCGATCCCGGGTTGTGGGACACCGTGATTGCGCCACGACACGACGGCCTCGAAGGCGGCAACGTGCTGCGACCGCTCGGATCGCTGAATCCGGTGGACAGTGAATGGCTGGCCGACGGCCGCGACGCCTGCCCCGAATTCGACGGACTGCCACGGCCACGCGTTGGCGTACTGCTCGGAGGCACACGTCACGGCATCGCGCTGGATGCCGACTACGCCCGCGACCTGGCCGGGCATCTGCTCGAACGCCAGCGCAACGAGGGTGGCAGCCTGCTGGTGCTGACTTCGCGGCGAACGCCCGCAGTCCTGATCGAGACCTTTCGTCCCTTGCTCAAGGGTGTTCCCGGCCTGCTCTGGACTGGTCGCGACGACGGCCCCAACCCATACCCGGGCGTGCTCGGCTGGGCCGATCGCCTGGTAGTCACGCCCGACTCGGTGAACATGCTGTCCGAGGCCTGCGCCGTCGGCTGCCCGGTGCTGACGTTCGTGAACGCACCGCTGCCCGAAAAAATCCTGCGCTTCCATCAGGCACTGCGGGAAGCGGGCCTGCTGCACGATATCGACTCGCCGCTCCTCGCTGCGCAGACTCGCTTGCGGGAAACCGCGCAAATCGCCAGCCTGGTTCGCGCCAGGATACTTGCTGCGACAACCCGGAGTACCGTGGATCGATAACGCGATCTTGACGTCGCCCTCTCCTGCGGAATGCTCCCGGACGACTCACGAACCCGCCCGCATCCACTGCAGCTGGCCCGAGGCCAGCAAAGCATCCAGCTGCGGCGCAAACGGGGTCCGCAGAACGTCGGCCGACAGCGGTGCACTGGCCAGCAGCCCCATGCACTGGTTGCGCCCGAGGTGCTTGGCCTTGTACAGCGCAAGGTCGGCCAATTCGAGCGCTGCATCGAAAGTTGCCCTGTCGACCCGGGTGGCCAGGGGATGCATGCTGAAACCGATCGAGCAGGTAAGCCGGATCACGCCGCCGCGACCATCCCTGAAGGTTCTTGCCGCGATGTCGCAACGCAGCCGTTCGGCAATGACCAGCACACCGGGCGCATCGACATCCTGCAGCAGCAGCAGAAATTCCTCGCCACCCCAACGCACGGTGACGTCGCTGTCGCGCCGCAACGCCGCCAGTTCGCTGCCCAGCTCGCGCAGCACCGAATCGCCTACCGCATGGCCGTACTCATCGTTGATGTGCTTGAAATGATCGATATCGATCTGCAACACGCCGATGCAGGCATCGCCTGACAATACCGCTGGCAACTGCGCCATCAGGTAACGCCGGTTGTGCAGCGCGGTGAGGGTATCGGTATGGCTCTCCTCGGCCAGCGCGAGGTTGGTGACGCGCAGGCGTTCGAGCGCCCGCGAGAGTTCCCCGGTGCGCTGCTCGACCTGCGCCTCCAGCCACGCATTGCGCCGACGCTGCCTGCGCATGCTCCAGCGAACCAGCAGGAAGAGCAGCAGGCACAGCAGCACCAGTCCTGCGGCACGCACGACAACGCGCTCATACCAGCGCGGCAGGATCCGGATGACGACGCTTGCCTCGGTCCCGTACCCGGTGGCGCCCGGCAGGGTGGCGGCGACGCGAAAACGATAGTCCCCCGCCGGCAGATGGGTGTAGAAAGCCTCGCGCCGCAGGTCCGCGTTCTGCCAACCGGTGTCGTAACCTTCCAGCTGGTAACGAAACCGCACGGTGCCGATGCGCAGGTAGGGCGCGGTGTAATGGACGGTCAGGTCGCGCGTGCCCTGGTCCAGCTCGAACGAACGCCCGAAGAACGATTTGCCATCGTGCTCGACAGCGACCACGGTGGCCGGCGGAGCCGTCGGCAGGGCGCCGAGGGCGCGCGTATCGACCCCAACGATGCCATCGGTAGTGCTGTACCAGATGACATCACCATCGATCGCGCTGCGCGCACTGGCGCCGCCGTTGCAGCAACGCTGGCCGTTCACGCTGGTGGCGCGTTGCTCACCGGCAAGCCGTTGCGGCGAGACGGCGCGCGCGGGCGACCCCGGCACGGGCAGCTGGGCGAGCGGCAGTCGCCATGCGCCCGCCGCCGAACTGGCATAGAGCGCCTCGCCCAGCACGTCGAAGGTCCAGACGTTGTCGCTGGGCAGGCCATCCGCCTGGCTGGTCATGCGCAGGCGCCCGTTCTCCACGACGCCGATGCCGGCATCGCTGGTGGCCACCCCGAGCAGACCGGGTTTCAACATGGCCACGCGGGTCACGAAGTGCCCGCGCAGCGGTTTCGCCCACGACGGCTCCGTCAACTTGCCATCGCGCAGTTCGCGCACGCCATCCTCGGTCCCCAGGTACAGGTGATCCAGCGCCAGCGGCAGGATCGAGCGGATGATGGCGGCGGCCGTCGAGGCATCCGGATCCGCACGACTCAAGGTACCCTGGCGCCAGCGGTACAAGCCGCCGGACGTGCCGATCCAGAAATCACCGGCAGCGACTTCGCGGATGTCGTCGATGCGCCAGCTGCTCAGCGCGGACAAGGCCTTCGGGGTAACGTCGCGGCCCTGGTCGAACACGGCGATACCCGCGCGCGTACCCACCCACAGCCGGTTTTCCCGGTCGTAATACAGCTCATACGCCGACGGGTCGGGCAACGCACTTCCCGGGATCAGCGTGCGTACGCTCTTGCCATCGAAGACCTCCACGTCGGAATTGGTACCGAACACGATCGCTCCGTCCGGCGCCCGCAGCACGCTCCACACCAGCGGGTCGACCACCCCGTCGCGCGTCGACACGCGCCGCGTCCAGCCATTCCAGACCCGGTACAGGCCGTGCGTGTGCGTGCCCAGCCACAAGCTGCCGCCGCGATCCTCGAACAGCGCCCGCACCCACGGACGTTGCGTGATGTCCTCGTCGGCCACCCGTTCCAGTCGGCCATCCGGCAAGTATCGATACAACGCATCCACGGTACCGATCCACAGCACGCCATGGCGGTCGGTGAGCAGGCTCTCGATCGACACGGCTCGCAATCCGTCGCCCAATCCGGCTGGCGCAAGCTGATCGCCACCCACCCGCATCAACCCGGCCTGGGTGCCCAGCCACACCTGGCTACCCTGTCTGGCCAGGTGTCTGACAACCATGCGCTGGTGCTGCGCCTGGCTGGCATCGATGCAGGTCATCGGCGCAGACTGGACGCTGCCATCACGGCGGCAAACGCGCCCGATACCGCCGATCCACAGCATCCTGCCATCACGCAGTAGGCTGAAAGCCGGCCCGGCATAGCCGTCCAGCGCGACGATCCTGCCGTCCTGCACGCGCTTCAAGCCGTCCGAGGTGGCCAGCAGGGGCGTGCCGTCGCCCGCATCGATGATCGCGTTGACCGCGGCGCCGCCCAGCAGGGTGAAACGGCCATCGTGTTCGTGCAACAGGCCATGGGCACCGCCGAACCAGACTCCGCCCTTTGGATCGGCCCACGCCACGGCGAGCATGCTGGTGTCGACACCGGTGGCGGCCCGGTCATACGTGACAAAGCGCGCACCGTCGAAACGGGCCACCGCGGCCTGGGTATTGACCCAGAGAAACCCGGCCCGATCCTCGGTCATGTCGAGGACGGTGATCTGCGGCAGGCCTTCTTCGACACTCCAGTGATCGAGAGCATAGGAGTGAAAGGGCTGCTGCGGATTCATCGCGACAGCCGCCGGCACCGCCAGCAGGCACGCCATCAACCCGAGCACCACCTCGAGCATGGCGCGTGCCGAACCCTTCCTTGTCGTGTGGTAAGTCATCCCGCTGCTACCGCCCCGTCCCCCGACTTCGTCCGATCTTGCCTGCCGGCATGGTTCCGTTCAAGCGCCGCCGGACAGGTGTCAGCGCGGCTGGTTCAGCCCGATGACGCGGCCGGGCCGTCGCCGGGGGCAAACCTGAGGCCCAGCGCTTCGGTGATCGCGCGTACCTGATCGCACAATTGTTCCAATGATTCGTCGCGAGGCGCGATCCGGGAACGCAGGTCAAGCGTGCAGGCCAATGCGCGCTGCAGCAGATCGGCATGGGCGGTGGCCAGGGTTGCGGCCTGCCGGTCGTCGAGCAGGCCGGCGCTGCGACATGCCTCGATCAAGCCGGCATTGGCGGTGACCCCGAGCAGGCCGGGATGACGCGCCGCATGCGCCAGCGCCAGTCCCTGCAGCGCAAACTCGATATCGAGCAGACCGCCCTGCCCCTGCTTCAGATCAAACTGGCCGGGATCGGAGCGGTCGCGCTCGGCGCGCCAGCGCCGGCGCATGCTGCTGACCTCGGCCAGCACGGTGGCATGTTCGCGCGCGCCGGAGAGAATGGTCCGGCGCACGTCCGACAAATTCCGGTTGAGCACCGGATCACCGGCCACCGGGCGGGCGCGCAGCAAGGCCTGGTGCTCCCACGTCCAGGCGCGGCTCTGCTGATAGGCAACGAATGCATCGACACTGCTGACCAGCAGGCCCTTGGAGCCGTCCGGCCGCAGGCGCGTGTCGACTTCGTACAAGCGGCCGGCGCGGGTCAGCACGGTCAGCCAGTTCATCACCCGCTGGGCCAGCCGCTGATAAAAGCGAAAACCGTCCAGTGGCCGCGCGCCGTCGCTGATCGCCTGTGCACGCTGACCGTCGTAGACAAAGACCAGATCCAGATCGGAGGCGAAGCCAAGCTCTTCGCCGCCGAGGCTGCCGTAGCCGAGCACGGCGAAGCCGGAACCCGCGCCGGGCAGCCGCCCGTGCCGTGCAATCAGGTCGCGTTCGGCCAGCGCCAGCACCGCACCCACCACCGACTCGGCCAGTGCGGCCAGGCGGCGTGAAGTGGCCACCGCATCGACGCGACCGTCGTTGAAAGCGAGCCCGAGCCGGAACGCCGTGGATGACCTGAACTCGGTGATCCGCTCCAGTTCGGCTTCGGCGTCGCGCTCGTCCAGCGTGCCCAGCACGCGCGCGATCTCGGCCGCAATGTCGGCGCGCCGGAACGGCAACTGGTCGATGCGCGGATCGAGCACGTCGTCCAGCAGCAATGGTTGCGCGATCACGCGCTCGGCCAGGAAGGCACTGTCGGCGAACAGGCGCACCAGGCGTCGACGTGCAGCGGGTTGCTCGTCCAGCAAGGCCAGGTAGGAGGAACGTCGCGCCACGGCCTGCATCAGGCGGCACAGCCGCAGCAGACTCGGCACCGGCGCCGGGGTGGCGCGCGCCGCGCCCAGCAGTCGCGGCACCAGCCGGTCCAGCCGCTCGCGCGAGCGCGCGGACATCGCGCGCACGGCCGCGGCTTGCGGCAGCTTCAGCAAGGCATCGACCAACTCCGCCGCGGGCACGAAACCGGATGCCTCCAGGGTGGCCACGTCGAGCGCCTCGTCGCAGGCCAGCTCCCACAAGCGCACGTCCGCGGCAGGCGCGCTGACCGCCCGGCCTTGCTCCGGCATCAGCACCGCGGCGAATTCCTCGCTGACGGTCGCGCGATGCGCGGCAAGTGCCTGGTTCAACATGTCCCAGTCCGGATGATCCAGACTCAGCGCGATGCGTTCGCGGCTGAGCGCATCGTCCGGAATATCGTGGGTCTGCGCGTCGCGAAGCATCTGCACGCGGTTCTCGACCCGGCGCAGCAAGGCATACGCCTCACGCAGGCGCCGCGCGCGCTGGGCGCCGATGTGCCCGCGCGCCTCGCAGGCGGCGAGCGCCGGCAGCAGGCCGCGCACGCGCAGCGACGGCTCGCGGCCGCCGCGGATCAGCTGCACCAGCTGCACGACGAATTCGATCTCGCGGATGCCGCCGGGGCCGAGCTTGAGGTTGTCGGCCAGATCCTTGCGCGCCACTTCGGCATCGATCAGCGCCTTCATCTCGCGCAGTCCGGCGAAGGCGGTGTAATCGAGATACTTGCGGTAGACGAACGGGCGCAGCAGATCCTGCAGCTGCTTGCCAGCCGCCTGGTCGCCTGCCACCGGGCGCGCCTTGATCCAGGCGTAGCGCTCCCAGTCGCGCCCCTCGCTCTGGTAGTACTGCTCCATCGCGGCGAACGACAGCGCCAGTCGGCCGGCGTTGCCGAACGGGCGCAGGCGCATGTCGACGCGGGCACAGATGCCATCCATGGTCGGCTCGTTCAGCAGCCGCACCAGCTGGCGACCGAGTCGCACGAAATATTCGCTGTTGTCGAGCACGCGCGTGCCATCGCTCTGGCCGCCTTGCGGATAGGCGAATACCAGGTCGATGTCGGAAGAAAAATTGAGCTCGCTGCCGCCGAGTTTGCCGAAACCGATCACCAGCAGCCGCTGCAGCGCGCCATCCATGCCACGACTGTGGCCATAGCGCGTGGCCATCGCATCGGTGGCCCAGTCCAGCGCCCTGGCCAGCAGCGACTCGTACAGCACGCTGGTGGCCGAGAGGGTTTCCGGCAGCTCGTCCAGTCCATTGACGTCGCGAAACACCAGCCGCAACGCCTCGGCATGACGGAAGCGGCGCAGCGCCGCCATGCAGCCGGCCTCGTCTTGCGGCAGTTTCAGGGCGTCGATGCGCGCACCGGCATCGGCCCCGGAGCGCAATCGCTCCAGCCCGGCCGGCGCCAGCAGTTGCGGCTGGCGGCACCACACATCGAACGCGAAATCGCTGGCCAGCAAGGTGCGGCGGATCCGTTCGGCCACGCCGGCATCGTCATGCAGCGGCACGCCGGCGGCACGGCAACGCGCCACCAGTTCGCGGTAGCGGTCGTCGATCAGCGCGCGCAGCGTGGCGGATTCGGGCAGGGCCATCCGGCCATTGTGCCGCAGTGCGTCCGCGCTGCCGACTGCCGGGTGAACCGAAGCCGTGCCGGTGCGTTGATGGTGCGTTGCTTAAACCGCGCGCAGGTTCGAGACTCGCCGTCTGGCGCCTACTTGCCGTTCATCCAGGCCTGACTACATTTGAGGATCGACCCATGGCGGCAAGTGCAGGATCGGCATGTCCCTGAAACTCCCCGACACTAGTGGTGGCTGGCGCCCGCTGACTGTGCGCATCGCGCTGGTGCTGCTGCTGGCGCTGGTTTTCTTGCTGCTGACCGGGCTGATCGATGGCGGCATCGGCGTGACGGCCAGGCAACTGCTGGTGCAGCCACGCTTCCCGCTCGCCAATGCACTGCCCGGATTGCTGCTGGCCGGCGTGCTGCTGGCGTGGAGCCGACGTGCGCTGCTCTCGTTCGGGCTGGCTTTCGCGTTCGAAGGGCTGATCTACGGCGTGAACCGGCTCAAGGTAGCCAACCTGGGCACGCCACTGCTGCCGGACGACTTCCGCATGATCGGCCAGCTGCGCAAGGGCGGCATGCACCTGCTGTCCGGCTACCTGCCGCACAGCCCGTGGCCGTATCTGGCCATGCTGGCCGCGCTGATCCTGATCGTGGCGGCCTGGCGGCTGGAACCGCCGCTGTTTCCGCGCCGCACGCGGGGCAAGCGGCTGCTCGCCGGTGGTGTGTTCGCGGCCCTGCTCCTCAGCATGCTCGCCGGCCTTTCCCCGTGGGGGAAGATCTACAACAGAAGGGTGCTGTGGCTGGAGCCGTGGTCGGCCAGCGTCACCACCAACCATTCCGGCCTGGTCAGCTCGCTGATGTTGTTCCACCTGCAATACGGCGGTGGCCATCGCAAGCCTGATCGCGCCGCCGCCACGCAGCTCATCGCCCGGTCCGCCCCTGCGCTGCTGCAGACGATGCAGCAGGCTGCGCCGGCCAGCGGCCTGCCGGACATCGTGGTGATCCAGAGCGAATCGTTTTTCGATCCCGCCATCATGCGTGGCTACGAACACAGCGACTTCGCGCCGAACCTGCGCCGGCTGGCTGCCCATGGCATCAGCGGCAAACTGCACGTGCCCACCTTCGGCGGCGGCACCATCCGCACCGAGTTCGAGGTGCTCACCGGCCTGTCGTTGCGCTACTTCGACAACCTGCAGTTCCCCTACCTGCAGATGAGTCACAAATCGCTGCCCAGCCTGGTCCGCACACTGAAGGCGCACGGCTACAGCACGCTCGCCCTGCACGGCAACGATCCGTCGTTCTGGAACCGCACCACCGCGTTCAAGGCGATCGGATTCGACCGCTTCGTTTCGCAATCCAGCTTCCCCGCCAACGCAGCGAACGACGGCAAGTACATGGCCGACAGCGCGATGACCGACGAGATCATGAGCCAGCTGAAGGACGTCGGCCCGCCGCAATTCATCTTCGCCATCAGCATCGAGGCACACGGCCCTTATGACGTGGAGCCGGCGAACACCACCGAGCGCAATGCGATCCCGGTGCCCGACGGCATCACCGGTCGCGACAAGCTGGAACTGCAGACCTACCTGTACCACCTCAAGCATGCCGACGCCGAACTCGGCCGCCTGGTGACATGGCTGGCCCAGCGCCAGCGGCCCAGCCTGGTGCTGTTCTACGGCGACCATCTGCCGGCACTGACCAACAGTTACCACATCACCGGCTTTGTCGACGGCGGCGACATGCTGAGCCAAGCCGGCACCTGGCTGCTGGTCGATCCGCACGGCCAGGGCGAGCCGCAGCACGAAGATAGCGCTGCATGGCTGCTGCCGGGCCAGTTGCTGGCACAGGCGGGCATCCACGACGATCCGTACTTCGCCCTGACTCAGTTGGTCGGCCCGCAGCTTGCCGTGCTGACCTCGGCACCGGGCGCGCCTCCCCCGGAGGAAGGCAGCGACCTCAAGCAACTCGACGACGCCATGGCCAGCGTCGACCAGTTGCGCATGAGCGGCAAGCTGGGAAAGCTGATGCCGATCGCGACGTCGACGCCATCGGGCGCCATCGCTCACGGCGGCGTGGCGCCAGTACAGCCGTCGGCCACCGCCCACTGAAACAGCCACGATACCTCGTGCGTACCGGAAGGATGTCGTGCATGTCGTGTCATTCACGCCCGCGACCCGAAACGGATCCCCTGGCATGATTGGTGCGATCGACCGAAAGGCCGAAGCCACCCAACGCGGCGGTGGCACATTTCCGGGCAAGCGCCTAAAATCGGCCTCGGCGTTTACTGCGATGTGCGCCAGCACACTCTTACATTTGCCTTGTTCCTAAATACGGCCCCGGGTCGGCTTCACATCGGTTGTTGTGCATGTCCGCCACGTGCGGAAAGCCTCGAGACCATGTAGCTCTCCCACCTGATCCATCTTGGATCAAGGTCGTTTGGTGGGCAGCGGCATCGCGGTTGACGCCACTTCTATCCGCCCCGTTCGTCCCGCGATGAACGGGGCGACTTTTCGATGGAGACGCTCGAAACGTGGACGCCGCCGCCCAACGACACGAGCTTCGCCAGCGCCTGGCCGACCAGCGCCGCGCCCTCACCCCGCCCGAACGCATGAGCGCCGCGCAAGGCCTGCGCCGCAGCCTTGAGCAGTTGCCCGAATACCTCACCGACGCGCGCGTGGCCGGCTACTGGGCCAGCCACGGCGAGCTGCCGCTGAACCTGGTGATTCCGCCACTGGCGGCACGCGGCCAGCAATTCCTGCTGCCGGTGATCGGCAAGGGCAAGCGCCTGCGCTTTGCGCCATGGCAATCCGGTGAGGACGTGCAGCCGAACCGCTACGGCATCCCCGAGCCGGTCGCGCAGGATGAACTGCTGGAACCGTTCCAGCTCGACCTGGTGTTCGTGCCGCTGCTCGGCTTCGACCGTCGCGGCAACCGGCTCGGCCACGGCGGTGGCTACTACGACCGCAGCTTCGCCTTTCTCAACGAGCAGGTGCGGCCGACCGAGCCGTTGCTGGTCGGCATCGCCTACACCTTTCAGGAATTGCCCGAGGTCGACGAAGAAGGCTGGGATGTCCCGCTCGACTTCATCGCCACCGAGCACGAACTGATCGACTGCAACCCTGGGGTAAACGCATGAAGCACTGGCTGATGAAATCCGAGCCCGAGGCATTCTCGATCGACGATCTCAAGCGCAAGAAGCGGGAAGCGTGGGACGGCGTGCGCAACTACCAGGCGCGCAACTTCATGCGCGACAGCATGCGCCCCGGCGATCAGGTGTTCTTCTATCACTCCAACTGCGCCGAGCCCGGCATCGTCGGCATCGCCGAGGTCGCCTCCGACGCGTACCCCGATCCCAGCCAGTTCGATGCCAGGAGCAAGTATTTCGATCCGACCAGCAAGCGCGAGGAGCCGCGCTGGATGCTGGTCGACGTGAAGTTCGTGAAGAAACTCAAGCGCACGATCACGCTGGACGAACTCAAGAGTCACGAGGCGCTGGATGAAATGCTGTTGCTGCGCAAGGGCAACCGGCTGTCGGTGATGCCGGTGGCTGCCACCGAATGGAAATATATTCTCGCGCTGGAATGATTGAAGCCCTCTCCCCGAGCGCACTCGGGGGAGAGGGAGAAAATCCGAAACCACCCACTTCCACGGAATGCGTCGCATGAGCCAAGCAAACGAAAAGAAACTCGCCGGCGAAGCCGCGATCCGCTACGTCGAGGACGGCGCCATCGTGGGCGTGGGCACCGGCTCCACCGTGGCCTTCTTCATCGACGCGCTGGCCGACCTGAAGGATCGCATCCAGGGCGCGGTGTCCAGCTCGGAACAATCCACCGCGCAATTGAAGCGCCTGGGCATTCCGGTGCTCGACCTCAACAGCGCCGGCCCGCTGACGATCTACATCGACGGCGCCGACGAGTGCGATCCGCACCGGCGCCTGATCAAGGGCGGCGGCGCCGCGCTGACGCGCGAGAAGATCGTGGCGGCGGCGAGCGAGAAGTTCGTCTGCATCATCGACTCCAGCAAGCGGGTCGACCTGCTTGGCAGGTTCCCGGTGCCGATCGAGGTGATCCCGATGGCACGCAGCCTGGTCGGCCGCGAGATCGTCAAGCTGGGCGGCAACCCGGTGTGGCGCGATGGCGTGGTCACCGACAACGGCAACTGGATCATCGACGTGCATAACTGGCTGATCGCCGATCCGGCCGCGCTGGAGAGCGAACTCAATCAGCTGCCCGGCATCGTCACCGTCGGCCTGTTCGCGCGCCGGCCGGCCGACGTGGTGCTGGTTGGCGGGCGCGAGATGTAAATCCAACGAGCCAGCCGTGCTCAGCAAAACGGCCCGCAAGGGCCGTTTTGCATTTCAACAGCGGGCGGCGCGAGGAACACGCCTGTCCGTAATCAAATCGACGACATTGCCTTGCTCGACTTGCCCAATTTGATGTGCCGACCCTTGAAACGCGCCTCGCGCAAACGCTGGGTGTGGGATGTGAGGATGTCGCCGCGGGTGACGATACCCACCAGCTTGCGCGGATCGTCCTTGCTGACCACCAGCAGCCGCCCGACGCTTTCGGCGACCATGTGATCGGCGGCATCACGCAGCGAATGGTTTTCATTGACTGCAACCGGTGCTCCCGTCAGCAACTCACCCAGCGCCAACGTGTAATGCCATTGCGGGTCGAGCAGGGTACGTCGGGGCAGCATGCCTTTCACGTGCCCCTGTTCGTCGATGACAGGATAGCTTCGATGCTGGGTATCGGCAGATTCCTCGGCTAGCCAACGCCGCACTTCCGCCAGTGTCTGGGTCGTTTGCAAGGTCGCCACATCGCGTGAACACACCGTACCCACGCTCACTTGTTCCAGGTAATCGGCCGCGTATTCCGACGGGACGCGCACACCGCGACGGGCGATTTTCTCGGTCATGATCGTGTTGCGCATGATCAGGGCCGAGATCAGGTAGGCCGCGGTGCAACCACCAAGAAGCGGTAGCAGGCATGCCGGTTGGCGAGTGGTTTCAAAGGCGAACACCACGGCCGTCAGGAGCGCGCGCGAGGAGCCGGCGAAAATAGCCGCCATGCCCACCAACGCAGCGATGCGTGGATCGATGTGGAAGCCTGGCAGCAGATGGTTCAGGCCGATGCTAAGCACGGCACCGAGCGAGCCACCGATCATGAACAGCGGCGCCAGCGTGCCGCCGGACGTCCCGCTACCCAGCGCGATCACCCACGAAATGAATTTCAGCGCACCGAAACTAAGCAGCATGGCGAGGCCCCAATGTCCCTGCACCAGCGCGTCGATGTTGTCGTAACCCACGCCCAGCGTGCGTGGCTCGATCCAGCCCACCACGCCGGCCACCAGCGCGCCGATGACGGGCCACCACATCCAGTGGATCGGCAGCTTCTCGAACAAATCCTCGACGCCGTACACCGCCTTGGTCACCCCCACCGAGGCGAAACCCACGAGGCCACCGATCACGACAAAGCTGATCAGCGCCAAGCCACCGGACTGCAGCACTTCGGGCATCGGGAACACCGGCGCGGCGCCATAGGTGGCGTAACGCACGCCGACCGCCGTTACCGTGGCCAGTGCCACCGGAATCAACGAGCGCGGACGCAGTTCGAACAACAGCAGTTCCACGGCGAGCACCAGCGACGCGACCGGCGCGCCGAACACCGCCGCCATGCCTGCTGCCGCACCGGCCGCCAGCAGCACCTTGCGCTCGTTCGCGGTGACGCGCAGGAGCTGGCCGATCAGCGAACCCAACGCGCCGCCGGTGGAGATGATCGGGCCCTCGGCACCGAACGGACCACCGGTGCCGATCGCGAACGCGGAGGAGACCGGCTTCAGCCAGGTGATGCGCGCGGGGATGTTGGATTCGTTGGTGAGGATCTGTTCCATCGCCTCGGGAATGCCGTGCCCCTGGATGGCACGCGAACCCCAGCGCGCCATGATCCCGGCGAGCAGACCGCCGATGGCGGGGATCAGGATGACCCACGCGCCAAGATGGTTGTCGGCCGGCGACAGCACGAACGAACCGCTGCGCGCCGTGGGTCCGATGACATCCGATACGCGACCGTAGAAACACAGGTCGGTGATCAGGTTGATCATCAGCATGAGCAGTTGCGCAACGTAGGCCGCCGCGACACCAAGCACCACCGCCAGGACGCTGATCAGCAGGATGCGGTGGTTGACCAGGGTGGACTTGCGCGGCATGCGCGCCGCGTCCAGGGACAGCCCAAGCGCGGGAGCTATCGGCAGCGCATCGGTGCTGCCGACTGTGCGCACGTCGACATGCCCGACGTGATCGTCAGTAGCAGGCGTCATCGAGATTTCACGGGAGGTAAAACGGGAATTTTACGCTGCTGCAATGCGGAAAAAAAGGGCAAATTCCCGGAATTTCACGCAACTTCCTGCGTATTCGCGTTGTCCCCATCCAGCCCCTGCGGTCCGGCAAATACGCCCATCACCGCCGACCGGCCAGCGCACGGCCATGCCTCACAACGCAAGATGCCCGCCGAGGGGCGGGCATCTTGCGTTGAGCCTCCGAGCATCGCTGCAGGGGTCGGCATCTGGATTGGCAGCCCCGGATGGATTCGAACCACCGAATGCCTGAGTCAGAGTCAGGTGCCTTACCGCTTGGCGACGGGGCTATAGAGCTGGAGCTTAGCGCTTCGAGAACTGGGTGGCGCGGCGTGCCTTGTGCAGGCCGACCTTCTTGCGCTCGACTTCGCGGGCGTCGCGGGTCACGAAACCGGCCTTGCGCAGCGGCGACTTCAGGCTTTCGTCGTACTCGACCAGAGCGCGGGCAATGCCCAGGCGGATCGCGCCGGCCTGACCGGTGATGCCGCCACCGGCGACCGTCACCTTGATGTCGAACTTGCTGGTGCTGTCGGTCAGCTCGAGCGGCTGGCGCACGATCATGCACGAGGTCTCGCGACCAAAAAATGCCTCAAGCGTCTTGCCGTTGACTTCGATCGCACCGCTGCCCTTGCGCAGGAACACGCGTGCGGCGGAGGTCTTGCGGCGGCCGGTGCCGTAATTCTGCTGGATGCTCATCATGATTCCTTAGATTTCCAGCGCCTGCGGCTGCTGTGCGGTATGCGGATGTTCGGCGCCGCCGTAGACCTTGAGCTTGCGATACATCTCGCGGCCCAGCGGGTTCTTCGGCAGCATGCCCTTGACGGCGATCTCGATCACGCGCTCCGGGTGGGTCGCCAGCAGATCCTTCAGACTGGTGGTCTTCAGGTTGCCGACATAGCCGGTGAAGCGGTGGTATTTCTTGTCGTCCAGCTTGGCACCGGTGACGTGCACCTTCTGCGCATTGACCACCACGATATAATCGCCAGTGTCGCAATGCGGGGTGTATTCCGGCTTGTGCTTGCCGCGCAGACGACGGGCGATCTCGGTCGACAGGCGACCAAGAGTCTTGTCCGTGGCGTCGACCACGAACCAGTCGCGCTTGACGTTGTCGGCATTGGCGCTGAACGTTTTCATTTCGAATACCTGTCGACCGCCACGAGGCGGTACGCATGATGGAAGAGCGTGCTTCGATGGAACAAAGGCGCGAGATGATAGCGGAGCCGTCATCCATGGCGCAAGCCCGCCGACCGGCGAACTGTGAGCTGGCGATGATAGCATGAAGGCCATGCCGCTTGAGAAGTCCCCCCAGCCTGCGTCCCCGGGACACATCGCCGAGCTGGCCGACCAGTGCGTGCAGTGCGGCTTGTGCCTGCCCGTATGCCCCACCTATGCGCTGGATCGCAGTGAGGCGGAGTCGCCGCGGGGCCGTATCGCGATCGCCGCGGCACTGGCCCGCGGCGAAGCCGACCCGACCGCTGATCTGCGTACGTACCTGGATCACTGCCTGGCCTGCCTGAACTGCGAAACCGTGTGCCCGGCGCAGGTACGGTACGGCGAACTGCTGATCGAGACGCGCCGCCTGATCGGACCCATGCCGGGACGACCACGGCGCCTGCTGGGCCTGCTCACACGGCCGCGGCGGCTGCGGACGCTGCGCCAGATCGCCCGCCGCCTGGATCTGGCCCGCTGGAAACCCTGGCTTGCACGGCGACTTGCTGGCCGCCCGACCTGGCAGGCGGCCCTGCTCACCCTTCCCGACCACGCTCCGGCGCCGCGCGTCCGCGCCGATTCAGCACGACCCGACCAGCCCCTGCTGGCGCTGTTCCCGGGTTGCGTGGCCAGTGTCGAGGACGCCGAGGCGCAGCAGGCGGCCGTCACGCTGTTGCAGGCCGCGGGCTTCGCGGTCATGGCGCTGCCCGCATTCTGCTGCGGCGCGATGGACCTCCACGGCGGCGCGACGGCGGCGGCCGAAAACGCCGCGAAGCAGGTGCGCCAGGCGTGGCACACCAGCGGCGCCGGGCAACTGGTTTCGGTGACGCCAGGCTGCCTTGGGACGCTGCGTCGCGCCCTGCCCGACGTGCGCGTGGTGGATCCCGTCGAGCTGCTGGCCGCACACGCGCAGCGTCTGCACTTTCGGCCACTGAAGCAGCGCGCGGCGCTGCACCTGCCATGCACCCAGATCAACGTGGCCGGAACCGGTGCGGCGCTGCTGCAGTTGCTCGAGCGCATCCCGGCACTCGAAGTGTCGTCGCTGCCACGACCGCCGCACTGCTGCGGCGCGGCCGGCAGCCATCTGCTGGAATTCCCCGAACGCGCCGCCCGGCTGCGTGACGCGACGCTGCGGCAAGTCGCCACGCTGGCGCCGCAACTGTTGTTGTCGTCCAATATCGGCTGCCGCCTGCATCTGGCCGCAGGCATCGACACGCAAGGCCCGCCCTTGCCGACCATGCATCCGCTGACCTTGCTGGCCAGACAACTTCAACAGGAGACCCGATGAGCGCCCGCACCCTGAGCACCCTCGATCGCCTGCTCGTCGGTGGCGAACGCGCGCTGGAGGCGATTGCCGGCACACCGATCGCCGCTCGCCGCTCGCCCGCCACCGGCCTTGCCGAAGCAGAGCTGGACGAGACCGAACGTCGTCATGCCGCAGGCCTGATGCGGATCAACCACACCGGCGAAGTCTGCGCGCAGGCGCTGTATGTCGGTCAGGCCGCACTGGCGCGTGATGCCGACAACCGCGAACACCTGCTGCACGCCGCCGCCGAAGAGACCGACCACCTCGCCTGGTGCGCCGAGCGCCTGCAGCAACTGCACAGCCGCCCCAGCCTGCTCAATCCACTGTGGTATGCCGGCAGCTATGCGATCGGCGCCGTCGCCGCGCTCGCCGGCGATCCGGTCAGCCTCGGCTTCGTGGTCGAAACCGAGCGCCAGGTGGAAACGCATCTGGCCGAGCATCTGGAAAAGCTGCCGGTGCAGGACGCGCGCTCACGCGCCGTGCTGGCCACGATGCAAGCCGACGAAATCCGCCACGCCGAGGCCGCGCGGCAGCGCGGCGGCGTCGAGCTGCCGTTTCCGCTGCCGCAGTTGATGCACCTCAGCTCGATGCTGATGAAGACGGTGGCCTACCGGCTGTAACGGGCCAGCTGTGGCAGGCCCTCACGCCCTGACCCAGCGCCACAGCTCACGCCACGACGGTTTCTTGCCGTACATCAGGATGCCGGTGCGATAGATACGCGCGGCCAGCCATACACACGCCAGCAAGGCCAGCACCATCAAGGCCAGCGACACGCAAAGCTGCAGCAACGGCACCGACGTCATCGACCAGCGCACCGGCATGGTGAACGGCGAAAAGAACGGGATGTAGGACATCGTGACGCCGAGACTTCCGGTGGGATCCTTGATCAGCGCGAACACCGAGAAGAAGCCCACGAGCACAAACATGGTGACGAAAATCGCATACTGCTGGGTCTCCTGGATGGTGTTGCACATCGCGCCGATCGCGGCGTACAGCGCACCGTAGAGCAGGAAACCCAGTGCGAAATACAGCAGGAACACCACCATCAGACTCGGTGCGATGCCCGGTATCGAAAAGCTCCTGGCTGCCTCCGCGCTCGCGCCGAACGCACCTGCCAGACGCGCACCCTGACTACCGAGGACGAAGGCCGAGCCGACCCAGATCGCCATCTGCGTCAGTCCGGCCGAACCCACGCCAAGCACCTTGCCCAGCAGCATCTGGAACGGGGTCAGCGACGAGGTGAGCACTTCCATGATGCGCGAGGTCTTTTCCTCGATCACCGAAGTCATCGTCTGCTGGCCGTAGATGAGGGTCGCCAGGTACAGGACGAAGCCCATGAAGTACGCGATCATGAACGAGGCTTCGCCGCTCTGGCCGGTGAGCTTGCCGTCGGACACCTTGGCGGTGTCCAGGTCGGCCGATGCCATCGCCTTGGACACCAGCGCCTGATCCACGCCCGACTTGGCCAGGCGCACACCGGCCAGCGCCTTGGAGACATCGCGTTGCAACTGCGACATGGAATTGGGCGAACTCACGTTGTCGCCGTAGTAGGTGAGCTTGCCGCTGGCCAACGTGCTGTCGGCGAGCACCAGCACGCCATCCCAGCCGTCCGGCTGGCGATCTTTCGCAAAACCCGTCTTGGCGATCAAACCGTCGCGCACCTGGGCAAGGTTGGCCGCATCGGCCGGAAACACCTGCACCTGATAGCGCGGCTTGGCATTCTTCGCGTCGCCGAAGGTAGCCGCCTTGAGCACCTCGCTCACCGGCTGGCCCAGGCCGCTGCCGGAAGCATCCACCACGGCCACGTGGCGAGTGCGGTTGCCGCCGCTCATCATCAGGCCGGGCAAGAGCACCGCCAGCACCATGAACACCGGCAGCAGCACGGTGGAAATCACGAACGCCTTGGTACGCACACGCTCGACGTACTCGCGCCGGATCACGGCAAACGTCTTGTTCATGCGGCAGCTCCAGCGGCGGGCAGCGGGGTGGCGGTGGGATCGGCACCGACCTTGGCGATGAAGATCGCCTGCAGCGAAGGCTCCACCACCTCGAACCGGCGCAGGCCCACGCCTTCGCGCACCAGCGCCGCCAGCAACTGCTCGGGATCGGCACCGTCGGCCATCTTCAGTTCGGCGCTGGCGCCGTAGTCGTCGATCCGGGCGATCAGGCGTGGATCGGCAAGAATTGCGGCGGCGCGCTGGCGGTCGTGGCTGAAGCCCAGCGCCACGTGACGCCCGCCGAAATCCGCCTTGACCTGCGCCACCGTGCCGTTCACCACCATCTCGCCGCGCGCGATGATCGCGATGCGGTCGCACATGCGCTCGGCCTGCTCCATCACATGGGTGGAGAACAGCACGGTGCGACCTTCCTTGGCGATGCCCACCACGATGTCCTTCATTACCTGCGCGTTGACCGGATCGAGTCCGGAGAACGGCTCGTCGAGAATCACCAGCTCCGGCTCGTGCAACAGCGCGCCGGCAAACTGCACCTTCTGCTGCATGCCCTTGGACAGGTCCTCGACCTTCTTCAACGCCCATTCGCTGACGCCGAGCCGCTCCAGCCAGACCTGCGCACGCTTGCGCGCGTCGGCGCGACCGATGCCCTTCGTCTCGCCCAGGAAAATGAGGTGGTCGAGCACCTTCATCTTCTTGTACAGGCCGCGCTCTTCCGGCAGATAGCCGATGCGCTGCGACAGCGCGCGACTCCCGTGCGGCGAGTCGAACAGGACGATCTTGCCCTCGTCGGGCTCCAGGATGCCCATGATCAGCCGGATCGTGGTGGACTTGCCCGCGCCGTTCGGCCCGAGCAGGCCGAAGATGCCGCCGGCGGCAACCTCCATGGAAAGACGATTCACCGCGGTGTGCCCGGAAAAGCGCTTGGTGACGGACTCGATGCGCACGCTTGCTGCGGTCATGGACCAGCTCCCTGTTGAAGACCGGGCTCCCCGCCCGAACGTCGGAAACTAACATGCGGCGACGGCAGGGCAAAGGTGACCAATGGCGCTTGCCCATCGGCCGGGCAGCTGCGGGACGTGGTGTTGCCGCCGGAACCCGCACCGCCGCCGCGACTCAACGTCCCCGGTCACGCCCGAAGCGCGGCAGATTCCAGTGCAGGCGCAGCGACAGGAAGCGCAGCACGAAGCACACCAGGATCGGCAGCCAGGTCGCCCACACCGCCGGCCAGTGGAGATGCTCGCCCAACACCGCCAGCGCCGCGCCAGCCAGCGCCGCCGACGCATAGATCTCCTTCTCCAGCACGATCGACACGCGCGCCAGCAACACGTCGCGCGCCATGCCGCCGCCGACCGCCGTGACGATGCCGAGCAGAATCGCCACCTCGGCGTTGTGGCCGAACACCAGCGCCTTGTGCGCGCCGTAGACTGAAAACAGACCCAGCCCCATCGCATCGAACAGCCGCACCGGATAGGTCAGACGCTCCACCCACGGGTACGCCACGATGGTAAGCATGGCGGCAATCACGGCGGTGGCCAGGTAGCGCCAGTCGGACAAGCCCGCTGGCGGAATCGCGCCGATGCACAGGTCGCGCGCGATACCGCCGCCGCAGGCCGTGATGTACGCGATCGCCAGGATCCCGAACAGATCCAGGTTGCAGCGCCGCGCCGCGGTCGCGCCGCTGATCGCAAACGCGAACGTGCCGGCCAGATCGACCAGGTTGAAAAGTATGTGCTCGTTCATGCAGTCACCTGCTCCGTGGGCGCCAACGCAGGCGCGGGCGCGTGACGGCGGCCGTCGAGCCGCTCACAACTCCAGCACCGTATCGAGCCCGCGGTGCAGACCGACCAGGCCGGCCACCTTGCGGATCGCCAACAAGGCGCCATCCACATACGGCACGGCGCTGCTGCCCGCGTTGTGACGGATCACCAGAGTTTGGTCCGGCATCCCGAAAATCGCCTCGGCACCGAGCACGAACCCCGGCAAGCGCACCGCATGCACCTGGGCGCCGCCCAAAGTGCCGCCACGCGTCGCCGGCATGCCGGCGGTTTCGCCAATCGGCACCTGCACCTGCGGCTGACGCACCTTGCCGAGCCGGCCAGCCAGCTCGCGCACCGTACCGCTGGGTGCGTCCGGCTTGCCGGCGTAGGCGTAGTCGATGATCTCCCACTGCGGAATGATCTTCGCCGCCATCTCGGCAAACTTGATCAGCAACACCGCGGTGAGCGCGAAGTTGCCGCAGGCCAGCACGCCGCGACCACGCTCGCGCGCCAGCGCGTCGATCTGCGCATAGTCCTCGTCGGTGAGCCCGGAGCTGCCCACCACCACGTGCACGTCGCGCTTCAGTGCAGCAAGAATGTTTGCCTTCGCACTGCCCGCGCTGGTGTATTCGACCAGCACGTCGCAGGGCTTTGCCAGCCCCTCGTCCACGCTGGCAAAGATCGGTGCAGCCAGGCGCGGCTCACCCAGCACCTCGCCCAGCACCTGTCCGGCATGGCGCCGCGCCACCGCGGCCACCATCGTGAGGTCATCGGCCGCGGCGATGCCGCGGGAAAGTTCGGAACCGGCCCAGCCGGTGGCGCCGGCGACACAGACCTTGAGTGACATGGCGACCTCTTTTCACGGAGCGGGTAGCCAAGAGTAATCTGGATCGCCGGATCAATCCCGCCATGCCCGATGGGAAAGCCTCATGTCCGAAGCGACCTCGCCCCTGTCGTTCGCCGTCCTGCTCGGCTCGGTACGCCGCAACCGCATGGGCATACGCGCCGCGAAACTGGCGATGCATGCCCTCGAAGCGCGTGGTCACGAGGCGATCCTGGTCGACCCGCTGGAACTGCAGCTGCCGCTGCTCGATCGCATGTACAAGGAGTATGCCGCCGGCACCGCGCCGCCGTCGCTGGAACAACTGGCCATGCTCTACCGCCGCGTCGACGGCTTCGTCATCGTCAGCGGCGAATACAACCACGGCATTCCACCCGCGCTGAAAAACCTGCTCGACCACTTCCTCGAGGAATACTTCTGGCGACCCTCCGCGATCGTCTGTTACTCGGCTGGGATGTTCGGCGGCGTGCGCGCCGCCGTGGCGTTGCGCACCACCCTGGCGGAGCTGGGCATGCCGGCGATCCCCAGCGAATGTCCGATTCCGCGCATCGCCTCCGCACTGGACGAGGACGGCAAGCCCCAGAACGAACACGTCCCGCGCACCCTCATCCGCTTCCTCGACGAGTTCGAATGGTACGCCCGCGCCCTGCAGCGGCAGCGCCGGGAGGGCACGCCGTATTGAGCAAGGCTGGCACGCGGCCGACCTCGCCGGTCGCGCTGCCGGCGATCCCACGTCAACGACTTCGACGTCTCCGAGTAATAAATTCGCTTCCGCTGGTGCAGCTGCAACAGCTCCTGCTGCCCTGACAGCTCCAGCGTGTTGTATCCAACAATTGAGTCCACCGCCATTTCTGCCTTTCGCGGGATCGATGAACCGGCGACACGACTCGGGCGATTCAATTCACTCTGTGCGAATCGCGACCACGGGTGGCACCTTGGCGGCATATCGGGCCGGCCCCCGTACGGCCAGTTGACCGAGTAGCCACAACAGCAGTGCACCCAGTAGTGGCGCGTAAAGCGGCATGCGCGGCAACTCATAGACATGCATCAGGCCGAGATTCGCCAGGAACGCCAGCAACGCACCGAGTACGATGCCGCCGCTGACGATCAGGAAATTCTCGGCATGGAAGTAACGCAGGATGTCACCCGTGGTGGCACCGAGCGAACGACGGATGCCGATCTGCCGGCGCCGCTGGCTGACCCAGAAACTGCTCAACCCCACGATGCCGCCTGCGGTAGCCAGCAACAGCAATCCGCTGAGGATGCTCATCAGCAGCGCCACGCTCCGATCCTCTGCATAAGCGCGCTCACGTACCTGGGCCATGCTGACGACACCGTCTTTCGGATCGATGATGCGTGCGGCGCCACGCTCTTGCAGCGCTTTCAGTGTTGCAGCGATCACCGGTTTCATGGCGGCGGAGTCGGTGCGCACCAGATACACGACACCCGCTGGATCGAGATAATGCGTCGGGACCAGCACGGTATAGCCATCCAAGGATTTCGATTCTTTGAGTGGCCCCTGCAGGCCGGCGAGGATGCCGATGATGGCGGTGGGCCCATCCGGCAGGTAAACCGTCTTGCCCAGGGCCGAACCATCGGGAAACAGCTTGTCGGCAAGACTGCGGGTGACGATGATGCCTGGAGGAGACAGCTTGTCGTTGGGGCCGATGGCGGTGATTTCATCGGGGCGAAAATTGCGCCCCGCGACCAGCGATATGCCCAGCGTATCGATCGTGTGCTCGTCGGAAGCAAAGAACGTGACCAATTGCGCGCGCGTCTTCTGGTCCGGTTCGAGCTTCAGTCTTGTGATGATCTTGGCGTTATATCCAGCCAGTGGAAACCCCTGGCTGGAAAACGCATCACGCACGCCCGTGACATGCCGCAGGGTATCCAGATCGGCGCGAATATTCGCATCGATCTGGGCCGCATTCTGACCCAGCCTCCACCCGTTGCGGATAACGAAGATACGGGCTTCGTCCGTTCCGGTGGGGCGAGACAGGTGGACGATGCGCGTTGCCACGATAAACAGTGCGTTGGATGCCACCGCCAGCGTCAGCGCCACCTGCAGGACGATGAGCGCGGTGGCCACCTTGTGTCGCCCCAGTGCGGCAATGATTGGCCGCAGCTGCATGAATGTCCTGCTGAGTGCCATGAGAATTATCTCAACCGGTGATCTTGATTTGCCAGGCGGGCTGGGTTTGCGCCGCCCGCCAGGTTGGGTACAGGGCGGAAACCACCGTGGCAGCGATGGCGAGCAGCACGGTCAGTGCGATCAGCGAGGTATCGGCATGCACGAGACGTGCAATGTTCGGCGCGAAAAGTCCCCCGGCACCCCAGACGCCCAGCAGCGTCAGTACCACGCCGAGCAGGCCGCCGACAAATCCCATGGTGGCCGCCTCGATCAGGAACTGCCGGTAGATGGTCGCTCGCGAAGCACCCAGGGCGCGGCGTATGCCAATTTCCGGTGCTCGCCGCATGAATCGGGCAAGCATGAGTCCGACGACGTTGACCAGGACGATCAGCAGAAAGCTGGCAGAGACCAGCATCGATAAGCTGGATGCCCTGGGCGTGACCTGCAAGTACGCCAGCCAATCCGTCAGATTGCGCAGGCGTATGTTGGGCTCCCACGAGAAGCGCCCGAGGCGTTGCTGCTCCGCGGCATAGTAGCGCAAGTATTCGCGGTAGCGATCCGCGTCGGCGGGTGTCGCCAGCTCGACCCAGGCATCGATCCGGTCACATTCGCTGTGCAGGTAGGCACCCCAGTGGGAGGTATCCGATTGCCGTGACGCCGTCGGGCAATAAACGAAGGTGCTGTCCTTCTTCATGTCGGTCGCGCGGGTGAATGGGATGTAGATATCCCCCGCGTCATCGAACGCATAGACCGTTCCATGACTGCCGGCGTCAAAAAAGCGCGGTCTCGGGTTCCAGTCCTCCAGTACACCGCCGATCCGGAAGAGTTGGCCATCCAGCCGGATCTCGCGTCCGACACTGTTTTGTCCGGCAAACAGCGTTTCGTTCAAGTGCCGACTGATGACCGCCACGGTGGCGTGCTGTGCATCGTCATCCGCCGTCCATCCGCCGCCAAAGCGAAAGGGCACATCGAACATTGAGAAGAAATCGGCAGTCACCGCGTCGCCACCCAGCGACATGGCGGGGATCAATGGATTATCCGATTCCACTTGCCATGTTGTGGCATAGAGCAAGGTTAGCCGGCTCGCCTTGCGTGCCCGCCACAGCGCCATCGCATCGATGTAGCTCAGCGTCTCGATGGGTTCACCCTGATCGTTGTAGGACGAACCAACATTGTCGATCAGCGGCACGTAGAGCCGGGATGACTTGCCGGGGAGCGGGTCGCTCGTGGTCGCACGGAACACGGCATAGGACACCATGCACGCCGACACCCCGAAACCCAGCAGCACGATCACCAGCGCGGTCAACGCCTTGCTTCGTGCGCTGCTTCGCAACGCCAAAGCGATGTAATACCCCCACATGAAGCCCCCTGTGGCGTTACCCGATAATCGGCGAATGCCTTGCCTTTCGATCCAAAGCGTACCCGATCGGCATGGTCACTCGGAGATGAAGAAAAGGGCTGGAGAACCTTGACGGCTCCGATCGGGAGAAACCGACCCGAAGCGAAAGGTGGCAAACGCCACTTTTGGGAAGACGGGTTGTCGACGGCCATCGACTTCAGCGACGGGATCCGCGTGGGGTAAACGCGAAAGCTCGGCAGGCGCCCACCAACCTGCAGTCGCGCGCTTGCACGGATAGCGGCAGCGTTACACACTGCGCGACTGCGGGCCCACGGACCCCGAACCCAAGGGCAAGCGCTTGAAGGCTGGGATGTTTTTCGGGGAACTCAAGCGTCGCAACGTGTTGCGCGCAGGCGCAGTGTATGCCGCTGCCGTGTGGGCGCTGGCGCAAGGCATCTCGCAATTGGCGCCCTCGATCGGGCTGCCCGACTGGACGACGCGCTGGTTTCTGGTGGCCGCGATCATCGGCTTTCCGTTCTGGCTGGCGTTTGCGTGGTTCTACGAACTCACGCCGAACGGCCTCAAGCGCGAAAGCGAGATCAAGCCGGAAGAGTCGATCGCGGCGCACATCGGCAAGCGGTTCGACCGCTGGATCATCGCGATCATGGCGGTAGCGATCATCCTGCTGGTCACCAACACCTTTGTGATGCACCGCGATGCCACCAGCACCGCCACCGCCGCCGATGCCAAGACCCTCGCCGCCGAGCTGGCCAAGCTACCGGACAAATCCGTGGCGGTGCTGCCGCTGGCCAACGAAAGCGGCGATCCCAAGCAGCAATACTTCGTCGATGGCCTGTCCGAGGAGTTGATCTCCGATCTCACCCAGGTCGATGGATTGAAGGTGATCGGGAAGGATTCCAGCTTCAAGTTCCGAGATTCGAAGGACAGCCCGGCACAGATCGGCGCGGCGCTGGGGGTGGCACACCTGATCCAGGGCTCGGTGTTCCAAGTGGGGCAAAGCATCCGCGTCACCGTCAGCCTGATCCGCGCGAAGGACGGTAGCAGCGTGTGGTCGCACCACTATGACGAACAACTGAAGGACGTGTTCGCGATCCAGACCCAGATCGGTCATGCCGTGGCGGCGGCACTCAAGATCCAGCTATTGGGCAACGCCATCGTCTCGACCGACAAGCCGCCCAGCGGCAATGTCGAGGCCTACCGGTTGTTTCTGCAAGGGGTCGCCCTCAGCGATCGCTTCGACGAAGCCGGTTATCGCCAAGGTATCGCACTGCTCCAGCAAGCGCTCACGCTAGACCCCAACTACGCCCATGCCTGGAACACGCTGTCCGCTACATGGGCCGCTCTGGGGGAGTTCGTTCTGACTGGCGATGCGCAACAGCAGGCGTACGCGCAAGCGCGTGTGGCGAGTGACAAGGCGCAGCTGCTAGCGCCGGACGCGGCGAATACCCACGCGGTTCGCGGTTACCTGTTGGCCGTGGTCGACAACGATCCGGTGGGAGCGCAGGCGGAGTACCAGCGGGCGTACGCGCTGGCACCGAACAATGGCGGCATCATGAATTCCCTGGCCATCGGATATCAGACCCTCGGGCAACTGCAGCCGGCGGCCGACTTGTTCCGTAAAGCCATCGCCACCGATCCGCTGAGCCACGTCTTCTATCCCAATCTGGCCAGCGCCCTGTTGGCACAAGGCCAGCTCGATGCGGCCGAGCGGGCGGGCCGCCAGGCGCTGGCCTTGCAGCCGGATTTCCTGCAGTTGTATTCGATCTTGGCGCAGATCGACATCCTGCGCGGCGATGCCGCCGCGGCGGTGCATGACGCCAAGCAGGAAACCAATCCGGTAGCCGGGTCGTGGATTCAGGCGATGGCGCAACAGATCAGTCCCGATCACAAGCAGGCGGATGCGGCTTTGCACGCTTACCTGGCCAAGTACGGCAAGGATCAGCCCTACACCGTTGCCGAGCTGTACGGGCTGCGCAAGCAACCGGATGAAATGTTCGAGTGGCTGCAGCGCGCCTGGATACAGCACGATCCGAATATTTTTGGCAACGGCAACTTGCTCAACGGTGGCTTGCTCGCCGACCCGTTCATCACGCGGGCGTACAAGGACGACCCGCGTTTTGCGGCGTTGTGCAAGGAGGCGGGCCTGCCGCTGCCGGGGCAGGTGCTGCAAGGCGGCGCGGTGCCGGTGTCCGCCGCGACGCGGTAGGGCGGCTTGATTGAGGTGGCGACTGTCGCGTCGTGGCCGGACCGAGACATACGCCCACTCGGAAAACCCCGCTCGATGTGGGATCCCTCGCTCTTGGCTCCTGGGCTCTCACCACCGCGCGGCGGT
The DNA here is from genome assembly GCF_002001085.1 of Rhodanobacter sp. B05. Taxonomy (GTDB): domain Bacteria; phylum Pseudomonadota; class Gammaproteobacteria; order Xanthomonadales; family Rhodanobacteraceae; genus Rhodanobacter. The sequence continues at coordinate 192,796 of NZ_MUNU01000013.1, read as the reverse complement.
GGCGTACCGAGTGCGCGCCACGGCGAGGGCATGGATGCCCGAGTTGAGGCAACGTAGGAGCGGTTGCACGATGGCGCGCCGCTCTACCCGAGGCTCCTGCGCGCCAGGCGGGGTGAAATTCTCTGTTGGTCACTTATCTTTACTCCGGGCATCCTGCCCTTCGCCCTTCGGGCCGGCTTCGCCGTTCGCGCCCGTTCCGGACGGGCGCGTAGCCCCGCAAGAGATAAGTAACTCGGCCCGCGCAGCGGGTCGAAACGCTGTTGCATTTTTGCACTCGCACATCGCGAACCACGTCAGCCGATCAGAACAAACACCGTCACGCCAGCGGCAAGCGCAGCCGAACCTCCAGCCCGCCGCCCTCGGCGTTGCGCACCTCGATGCTGCCGCCATGCACCTGCACCACACGCTGCACGATCGACAGCCCCAAACCATGGCCATCGGCCCGCGCCGCATTGCTGCCGCGGTAGAACGGCCGGAACAACAAGGCAAGTTCGCTCTCGGGCACGCCCGGCCCATGATCGCGCACGGCGAGTTCGGCGAAGCGCTGGTCGACCCGCAGGGTCACGCCGACCCGGCCGCCCTCGGGACCAAACTTGATCGCGTTGGCGAGCAGGTTGCCCAAGGCACGCTCCAGCAACATGGCGTTGCCCGACACCACCACGGAGTCGACGCTGGTCAGGCCCAAGTCGACGTGGCGCGCCTCGGCCTCGAGGCGGAACTGTTCCATGCAGTCGTGCGCCAGCGCCGTCAATTCGATCGGCTCGCGCTCCATGCCGGGCAGGCCGCCTTCCATGCGCGACAAGGCCAGCATCTCGCCGAGCATCCGGTCCAGTCGCGCGATCTCCTGCTCGGCCTGCTCGAAGTACGGCGCGGCCTCGGCCGGCTGGTTGCTGCGGCGGGCCAGATCGAGGATCAACTGCAGCCGCGCCAGCGGCGAGCGCAATTCGTGCGACAGGTCCTGCAGCACGCCGCGATCGTGCGCGACCAGCGCCTCGATCCGACCGGCCATCAGGTCGAAGTCGCCGGCCAGCTGGGCCAGCTCATCATGCGCCAGCCCGCCCTGGCGCCCGACCCGGGTCGACAGCTCGCCGTCAGCCATGCGCCGGGTGGCACGACGCAGCGCCTCGACCGGGCGCGCCACGCTGCGCGCCACCCACCAGCCAACCACGCCGATGAACAGCAGGGACAGCAGCAGCTGGACGGCGAGATAGATCTTCTCGCGCGTCTGCGGACGCAATCGCACATGCGAGCGACTCATCGCCAGCAGCTGGCGCGTGTGCCCGTCGGCGCCGGTGACCTGCTGGAAGGCGACATAGAGACCGGGACGCGGCTGCAGCACGATGCTTTGCCCCGACGACAACCATTCCTCCAGCATCGAGTTCATCACGCCGCGCAGGCGGATGGGAACCAGCGGCTCGCCGTCTTCGAACAGGGTCGCCTCGACCCCTTGCTCGCGCTGCTGCGCCATCCACGCGGTCAGCGCATCGCGACCGCCACGCTCGTACGCCTGGTCGGCCTCCTGCGCCAAGGCCGTCCAGTTGATCTCGACCGTGGTGGTGAATTCGATGAAACGCCGTGCGAACAAACCGCCCAGGAACAGCACCAGCAGGTTGGCGACGCAGAACCAGACCAGCAGTCGCCAGTACAGCGACGTCTTCAGCGGGCTCATGGCGCGGCCACCACCAGCACGTAGCCGGAGCCGCGCACCGACTCGATCCGCGGCGCCTCCGACGAAGCCTCGGCCAGCTTGTGCCGCAATCGGCTCACGTGCACATCGATGCTGCGGTCGAAACGCTCCAGCTCGCGTCCCAGCGCCAGGCGGGTCAGGGCGCCCTTGTCGACCAGCTCGCCGGCGCGCTGGGCCAGGCCCAGCAGCAGCAGGAATTCCGCGCCGGTCAGCGTCAGCTCCTGCTCGCCCACCTGGCCGCGGCGTTCGCCCGGAAACAGCTGCAGGTTGCCCACCTGCACCGTACCCGCAGCCAGCGGCGCGTTGCGGCGCAACTGCGCGCGCACCCGCGCCAGCAGCTCGCGCGGCAGGCAGGGTTTGGCCAGGTAGTCGTCGGCGCCGAGTTCCAGCCCGATCACCCGATCCACCGGTTCGCCGCGTGCGGAGAGCATGATCACCGGCAAGCGATGCTGCAGGCGCAGCTCGCGCAAGGTATCCAGCCCGTCGCGCCCGGGCATCATCACGTCGAGGATCAGCAAGTCCGGCCGCTCGGCAGGGTTGCGCAGGCGCACCAGCGCCTCCGCGCCATCGTGCGCGAGATCCACCACGAACCCCTCGCGCCGCAGATATTCGGCCAGCAGGCCGCACAACGCGCGGTCGTCATCGGCAATCAGGATGCGGGAAGGGTTGGGCGTCTGCATGGCAGCCATTCAATACGGTAGTGCCGGGCGGGCACCACGTTCTTTACCGTTCTTTACCTTCGCGCAAAGAACATATACGCAAAGGTGTCGTCAAATGGTGGCGTACCTTCCCCACCACTGAAAGAGGCAAGCATCATGCGCAAGCACACACTTCTCGGTCTGGCCCTGGCGTCGGCCCTGGCCATCGGCACCACCGTCGTCATGGCCGCTCCGGGCGCCGGCGGCCCGGGCTCGTCCGATCATGGCTGGCACGGTCATCGCGGCCACGGCCAGATGATGATGCTGCACAAGTTGAACCTCAGCGACGCGCAGAAGGCCAGCATCAAGCAGATCGTCAGCACGAATCGCGAGCAGAACAAGGGCCAGCGGCAGGCTTTGCGGCAACAGCGTGCCGCGTTCGAGTCGATGACGCCCAACCAGGTCGGTTACCAGGCGGCCGCCGCCAGCCTGGCCCAGGCCGAAGGCCAGGCGACCCAGGTCCGGGTGCAGCAGATGGCCAACCTGCGCGCGCAGATCTACGCGGTGCTGACTCCGGCACAGCAGGCGCAGGCGGCCACGCTCAAGGCGCAGGCCCAGGCGCGTCGGGCACAGTGGAAGCAGTTCAAGGCACAGAACCCCGCGCCGTCCGGCCAGTAAGCCGTCCTCCGCCGCGATCCTCCCTGTAAAGCGGCGATTGGACGACCAGAAGGCCCGGGATTGCCCGGGCCTTCTTCTTGTTGCGCGCTTATTTTTTCTTCGGCAGGTACAGGTCGGTGATGGTGCCTTCGTAGACTTCCGCGGCCATGCCGACCGACTCACCCAAGGTGGGATGCGGGTGGATGGTGAGCGCAATGTCGGCCGCCTCGCTGCCCATCTCGATCGCCAGAGCCAGCTCAGAGATCAAGTCGCCGGCGTGCACGCCGACGATGCCGGCACCGACGATGCGATGGGTTTCCTCGTCGAAGATCAGCTTGGTGAAGCCCTCGGTGCGGTCGATGCCGATGGCGCGACCCGAAGCCGCCCACGGGAACTTGCCGACGCCGACCTTCAGACCTTTCTCCTTCGCCTCGCGCTCGGTCACGCCGACCCAGGCGATTTCCGGATCGGTGAACGCCACCGACGGAATCACCCGCGCATCGAAATGGCTCTTCAGGCCGGCCACCACTTCGGCGGCGACATGGGCCTCGTGGGTGGCCTTGTGCGCCAGCATCGGCTGGCCGACCAGGTCGCCGATCGCGAAGATGTGCGGCACGTTCGTGCGCATCTGCGTGTCGACGTTTATGAAGCCGCGTTCGGTCACCGCCACGCCGGCCTTGTCCGCGCCGATCTTGTTGCCGTTCGGCGAACGGCCCACCGCCACCAGCACGCGGTCGAACAGCGTGGTCGCGGGAATGCTGTCGCCCTCGTAGCCGACCTCGATGCCCTTTTTCGTGGCCTTCGCGCTGACCACCTTGGTCTTCAGGTGCACGCCCTTGAGGCGGCCGCCCAGGCGCTTGGCCAGCGGCTTGACCAGGTCGGCATCGGCACCGGGGATCAGCTGGTCCATGAACTCGACCACGGTCACCGCGCTGCCCAGTGCGGCATACACGGTGGCCATTTCCAGCCCGATGATGCCGCCGCCGACGACCAGCAGGTTCTTCGGTATGTCTTTCAGCTCGAGCGCGCCGGTGGAGTCCATCACGCGCTCGTCATCCCACGGGAACGCCGGCAGTTTCACCGACTGCGAGCCGGCGGCGATGATCGCCTGCTCGAAGCGGATCAGCTTCACGCCATCCTTGGTCTGGACTTCCATTTCATGCGGCGAAACGAACGTGCCGTTGCCCTCGACCGTGCGCACCTTGCGCGCCTTGGCCATGCCGGCGAGACCGCCGGTGAGCTGGCCGACCACCTTGGTCTTGAAGTCGCGCAGCTTGTCGATGTCGATCTTCGGCGCGCCGAAGCTGACGCCGTGGGAGGCCATCGCCTCGGCCTCGTCGATCACCGCCGCCGCGTGCAGCAGCGCCTTGGACGGGATGCAGCCCACGTTGAGGCAGACGCCGCCGAGCGTGTCGTAGCGCTCGACCAGCACGGTGTCGACGCCGAGGTCGGCGGCGCGGAACGCGGCGGAATAGCCGCCGGGGCCGGAGCCGAGCACGACGAGCTTGCATTCGATATCTGGGGCTCTTCCTGATGACGCTGCCGCTTGCGGCACCTTCGCCTCCTCTCCCCTCTGGGGAGAGGATTGAGGTGAGGGGCTGGGGCTTGCGGAGGACTTGTTGCTCTCGGCCGCTTCTCTGCTGGGGCTACCCGGCGACCCCGCACCCTCACCCCTGCCCTCTCCCGAAGCGGGAGAGGGGGACGCGGTGTCGGCTGCGCCGACGGTTTCCAAAATGGCAATCACCGCCCCTTCGGAAACCTCGTCGCCCACCTTGAGCTTCAGCTCCCTGATCACGCCGGCGGCGCTGGAGGGAATCTCCATGGTCGCCTTGTCCGACTCCAGCGTGATCAGGCTCTGCTCCTTCGCCACCGTGTCGCCGGCTTTCACCAGCACCTCGATCACCGGCACGCCGTCGTGACCGCCGATATCGGGAACCTTGATTTCGATCGTGTTGGCCATCGTCGTCGCCTCCGGTCAGAGCAGCAGCCGGCGGATGTCGCCGAGCTGGTTGGCGAGGAAGCTGGCGAAACGCGCGGCGAGTGCGCCGTCGATCACCCGGTGGTCGTACGACAGCGACAAGGGAAGCACCAGTCGCGGTGCGAATTCCTTGCCGTTCCACAGCGGCTTGGTCACCGACTTGGACACGCCGAGGATGGCGACTTCCGGCGCGTTGACGATCGGCGTGAAGTAGGTGCCGCCGATGCCGCCGAGCGAACTGATCGAGAAGCAACCGCCGGACATCTCGGCCGGGCCGAGCTTCTTGTCGCGCGCCTTCTTCGAAATCTCGCCGAGATCGCGGGCCAGGTCGACCAGGCCCTTCTTGTCGCAATCGCGGATCACCGGCACCACCAGCCCGTCGGGCGTGTCCACGGCGATGCCGATGTGGAAATACTTCTTGAGGATCAGCTTCTCGCCCGACTCGTCGAGCGAGGCGTTGAATTGCGGGAACTGCTTCAGCGCGGCGACCACCGCCTTGATCTGGAACACCAGCGGCGAGATCTTCAGATCCTTGTTCTCTTCACCGAGCTTCTTGCGGAACGCCTCCATCTCGGTGATGTCGGCGTCCTCGTGCTGGGTGACGTGCGGGATCATCGCCCAGTTGCGCGCCAGGTTCGCGCCGGAGATCTTCTGGATGCGCGACAGCGGCTTCTCCTCGATCGCGCCGAACTTGGCGAAATCGACCTTCGGCCACGGCAGCAGGCTGAGGCCGCCGAGCGAGGCAGCGGCACCCGTCGACGGGCGCGCGCCGGAAGCCAGCGCATGCTTCACATATGCGCTGACGTCGTCACGCTGGATACGGCCGCCACGACCACTGCCCTTCACCTGCTGGATATCCACCCCCAGCTCGCGCGCAAAGGCGCGGATCGCCGGGCTGGCGTAGGGCACGTCGCCGGGCATCACGATGCGGGCGTCCACCGGGGGACGCACCTGCGGCGGCACGTCACCCTCGGGCGCGTTGCCGGGCTGCACGCCCTGACCGACCACCGGCGCGGGGGCGGGCTCGGCTGCGGGCGCGGGCGCCACTGGAGCCGGAGCAGGGGCCGCAGGCTTGGCAGCGGCAGGCTCGGCAGCGGCGGCACCTTCCGCTTCGATGATGGCAATCACCGCACCCTCGGAGACTTCGTCGCCGACTTTCAGCTTCATTTCCCTGACGACGCCTGCATAGGGCGAAGGCACTTCCATGGTCGCCTTGTCCGACTCCAGCGTGATCAGGCTCTGTTCTTTCTCGACCTTGTCGCCGGCCTTGACCAGCACTTCGATGACGGGGACGCCCTCGTGACCGATATCGGGAACGCGGGCTTCTTTGAGGTCGGCCATGGTGACTCCTGCTGGCGATGGCGCACCGCTCGGGGATGGCGGCTGCATACAAGAGGTCAATCATAACGAAGGGGGCGGGCATTGCGCATGCCGGATCGTGTAAGGTCGGGACCTCGCAACCCACCATGCGCCGGCGTATCCATGACCTTGAGCGGACGCGTCGCGCGGCCCTGTACCGTAACCTGAGCCCTGTTCACGCCGCAGCACGCGGCACCGGAAGGAACCCATGCTGACCATTCGTGACCTGTCCAAAACCTATGCCAACGGCGTCAGAGCCCTGCGTGGCGTGTCGCTGGACATCCCCAGCGGGATGTTCGGCCTGCTCGGCCCGAACGGTGCCGGCAAGTCGTCGCTGATGCGCACGATCGCCACGCTGCAGGATCCCGACGAGGGCACGATCAAGCTGGACGAGATGGATCTGCTCGCCGACAAGCAGGCCACCCGCCGGCTGCTCGGCTACCTGCCGCAGGAATTCGGCGTGTACCCGAAGGTCTCGGCCGAGGCGATGCTGGAGCACTTCGCCGTGCTCAAGGGCGTCACCGTGAAGAGCGAGCGGCGCGAACTGGTCGAGGCGCTGCTGCGCCAGGTCAACCTGTGGGACGTGCGCAAGCGCAAGCTGGGCACTTACTCCGGCGGCATGCGCCAGCGCTTCGGCATCGCCCAGGCGCTGATCGGCGAGCCGCGCCTGATCATCGTCGACGAGCCCACCGCCGGTCTCGACCCGGAGGAGCGCAACCGCTTCCTCAACCTGCTGGCCGAACTGGGCGAGCGGATGGTGGTGATCCTGTCCACGCATATCGTGGAGGACGTCACCGACCTGTGCTCGCGGATGGCGATCATCGGCCAGGGCCAGCTGCTGCTCACCGGCGAGCCGGCCGAGGCGATCCGTTCGCTGGAAGGCCGGGTCTGGCGGCGCACGATCGACAAGGCCGAACTGGACGGCTACCGGGCGCGCATGACCATCCTGTCGACCCGCCTCGCCGGCGGCCGCACCCTGCTGCACGTGCTGGCCGACAGCTTGCCGGAACAAGGCTTCGAACCCGTCGCACCGGATCTGGAAGACGTCTACTTCGGCCGCCTGCGCGCGCAGGCCACCGCGCGGGCCGCCTGAGCTTGCCCGATATCCTGCCGTAGGAGCCCGCTGGCGGGCGATGCTCTTGCTCCGATCTTTCGTTACGGCATTAAGACAAGAGCATCGCCCGCCAGCGGGCTCCTACAGCGACCAGACAGGATCACTCATGTTCTTCGAGATACTTCGTTTTGAATTGCGCCAGCAGCTGAAGGCGCCGCTGTTCTGGATTGTCGCCGTCGCGTTCTGCGCGCTGGCGTTTGCGCTGGCCAGCACCGACGCGGTGATCCTCGGCGGCGCCAGCGGCAACGTGCTGCGCAATGCGCCGCTGGTGATCGTGCGCCTGCTCAGCGTGCTCACCGTGCTGAGCATCTTCCTGGTCACCATCTTCGTCGCGGGCGCCGCGCTGCGCGACTTCGACCAGCGCACCTCGGAACTGATCTTCGCCACGCCGATGAGTCGCGGCGCCTATCTGGGCGGGCGCTTCGCCGCCGGCTACGCCGCCTCGCTGGCGATCATGCTGGCCTGCGCGCTGGGCATCGCGCTGGGCGGCATGATGCCCTGGGTGGACGCGGCGCGCCTGGGGCCGACGGACTGGCACGGCTACGCCTGGGCATTCGGCGTGATGGTGGTGCCGGACATGCTGTTCATCGCCGCCCTGCTGTATCTGCTGGCGACCACCACGCGCTCGCTGCTGGCCACTTATATCGGCGTGATCGTCTATTTCGTGCTGCAGGGCGTGGTGGGCCAGCTGACCAAGGACGTCAACAACCATTACCTCGCCGCCATGCTCGATCCGTTCGGCGGGCGCACCCTGGCCGTCGTCACCCGTTACTGGTCGGCCGACCAGTCCAATCACGTGCTGCCGGCGCTCAGCGGCGTGCTGCTGTTCAATCGCGTGTTGTGGGCAGGCGTGAGCCTGGCCATGCTCGGTGTCACCGCGGCGCTGTTCCGGCCCAACCGCGAAGGGCTGAAGCTGCCTCGGCGCAAGAAGCGGGCGGAACCGCCGATGCTGCGACCGCAGGTCATCGCTGCCGCACTGACCTTGCCCAAGGTGCAACTGGGCAACAATCTGCGCGCCCATTTGCTGCAGCTGCGCACCCTGTTCGCGTTCGACACGCTGAGCGTGCTGCGTGGCGTGCCGTTCCTGATCATGCTGGCGCTGGGACTGGCCAACCTGTTTGGCGCCTTCCTGCTGTCCGGCCAGATCTACGGCACGGCGACGTATCCGGTAACCCACCAGGTGCTGGACAACGTGCAGGGCGGCTTCCAGTGGCTGCTGTACATCATCATCACCTTCTACGCCGGCGAGCTGGTTTGGCGCGAGCGCAGCCAGCGCTCGGCCGAAGTCAGCGACGCGTTCCCGGTGCCGGACTGGGTGCCGCTGACCGCCAAGCTGGGTGCCCTGCTGGCGGTGATCGTGGCGTTCCTGGTGGTCGGCGCCGTGGTCGGCATCGGCTGGCAGCTGGGCCACGGCTATACCCACCTGGAACCCGGCCTGTACCTGGAGACCCTGGCGCTGCAGGCGATCCCGTTCGCGCTGCTGGCGGTGCTGGCCGTCTTCCTGCAGGTGTTGTCGAACAACAAGTTCCTCGGCTACCTGTTGACCATCGTCTGGCTGGTGCTCAGCGCGATCGGCTTCGATCTGCTGCATTGGGAACAGCACATCTACAACTACGGCACCACGCCCGGCGCACCGTATTCGGACCTCAATGGTTATGGTCACTTCCTCAAGGCCGTGCTGTGGTTCGATTTCTACTGGGCCGCCTGCGCGGTGGTGCTGCTGGTGCTGGCCGCGCTGTTCTGGGTACGCGGCACCGGCCAGTCATGGCGCGAGCGCCTGCGCGAAGCCGGAGCCCGCCTGCATGCACCGGCCGCGGTGGCGCTGGCGCTGGGCCTGCTTGCCTTCATCGGCAGCGGCAGCTGGATCTACTACAACACCAATGTACTGAACCAGTTCAAGAGCAGCACCACGCAGAAGATCGAGCAGGCCGACTACGAGAAGAAGTACGCCAAATACAAGGACGCGCCGCAACCGCGGATCACCGCGGTGCAAGCCGATGTCGACATCTACCCGTACCAGCGCAAACTGGATCTCCGCGTCCACTACACCCTGGTCAACAAGCACGACACGCCGATCAGCGAGCTGTACGTGAACTTCACCGACGGGTTCGCGGTGAAGTCGTTGAGTTTCGCGCCGCACGACACGGTCAGCGCCGACAAGGCACTTGGCTTCACCATCTACAAGTTGAAGACCCCGCTGGCACCGGGCGCGTCGATGCCGTTCGACTTCACCCTGGAATACGCGCCAAAGGGCTTCACCAACAGCCCCGCCGGCACCTTCCTCGCCTACAACGGCACCTTCTTCAACAACCAGGTGATGCCGCAATTCGGTTACCAGTCGCAGGTGCAGCTCACCGATCGCAATGACCGGCGCAAGTATGGTCTGAAGATGGATGTACCGCGCATGCCGCCGCTGGGCGACGAAAAGGCGCGCGCCAACACCTACATCAGCAACGACGCCGACTGGATCAGCTTCGACACCACCGTCTCCACCGCCGCAGACCAGATCGCGCTGGCGCCGGGCACCTTGCAGAAGGAGTGGACCGCCAACGGCCGGCGCTACTTCCATTACAAGATGGAACAGCCGATGCTGAACTTCTTCGCGTACCTATCGGCGCGCTATGCAGTGAAGCAGGCGGAGCACGACGGGGTCGCCATCTCGGTCTACTACAACCCGGCGCATGCTTGGAACGTGGATCGCATGATCGAAAGCGCGGAGGACTCGCTGGACTACTACGACAGCCACTACACGCCCTACCAGTTCAAGCAGCTGCGCATCGTCGAGTTCCCCGGCTACGCCACCTTCGCGCAGTCGTTCGCGAACACCATCCCGTTCTCCGAGTCGATCGGTTTCATCGCCGACCTGCGCGACAAATCGAAGCTGGACTACGTCTACGATGTCACCGCGCACGAAGTCGCGCACCAGTGGTGGGCGCATCGGGTGATCGGCGCCAACATGCAGGGCTCGACCATGCTCAGCGAATCGCTGGCGCAGTACTCGTCGCTGATGGTGATGAAGCACAAATACGGCGCTGACCAGATGCGCAAGTTCCTCAAGTACGAACTGGACGCCTACCTGGTCGGCCGCGCCACCGAGGATCGTGCCGAGGAGCCGCTGGCGAAAGTGGAGAACCAGGCCTATATCCACTACCGCAAGGGCTCGATGGTGTTCTACGCATTGCAGGACTATGTCGGCGAGGACAAGCTCGACGCGATGCTGAAGCAGTTCCTCATCGACAAGGGCTTCCAGCAACCACCGTACACCGACTCGCAGGAGTTCATGGACGCGCTGGGCAAGGCGTTGGGGCCGCAGTGGCAGCCGATGCTGGACGACTTCTTCTGGAAGATCACCCTGTTCGACAATCGCATCACCGACGCGACCGCGAAGAAGCTGCCGGACGGCAAGTACGAAGTGACCATGAAGCTGCACGCCGGCAAGGTCTACGTCGACGGCAAGGGCAAGGAAACCCCGGGCAAGATCGACTTCCCGATCGACATCGGCGTGTTCGCCGCCTCGCCCGGCGCCGGCAAGGACGGCAAGCCGCTGTATCTGCAAAAGCAGCTGGTGAAGGACGGCGACAGCACGATCACCGTCACCGTCGACGGCAAGCCCGCGCAGGCCGGCATCGATCCGTACAACGAGCTGATCGACAAGGTATCGAGCGACAATCGGCGGGCGGTGATGGTGGAGTAGATGCGGGTCGGCGCAACGGCCGGGGCGGACCGCTGCGTCTCAAAGTCAGCTGTGTTTCGCCGCAGCATCCGGCAGCTTGCCCTCGACCACGGTGAGCTGGCGCTGCGGCAGCGGGATGCTGATGCCCACCTTGTCGAAGTGATCCTTGATCGCCCGCAACAGGTCGGTCTTGGCGGCCCAGAAATCGCCGGACCTGGTCCAGGCGCGCACGATCAGGTCGACCGAGCTCTCGCCCAGTTCGGACGTCCACACGCCGGGCGCGGGGTCCTTGAGGATGCGTTCGTCCTGTTCGAACAAGTGCCTGATCTCGGCCATCGCGGCGCCGATGTCGTCCTTGAAGCCGATCCGCACGGTAAAGTCAAAGCGACGCGTACCACGACGGTTGTAGTTGAGGATCGCGTCGCTGCCGATCTTGCCGTTCGGCACGATCGCCTCGCGACCATCCGGCAGCAGCAGCAAGGTGTGCATCAGGTTGATGCTCTCCACCGTGCCATCGATGCCCCCGGCCGTGACGTAGTCGCCGACCCGGAACGGGCGGAAGATCACCAGCAGCACGCCCCAGGCGAGGTTGCTCAGCGAGCCCTGCAAGGCCAGTCCGATCGCCAGCCCGGCGGCGCCCAGCGCGGCAACCAGCGGCGCGGTGGACACACCGGCCATGTTGAGCGCGATCACCACCAGCACGGCGATCAGCAGACCATAGACCACCTTGCGCAGAAAGCCGATCAGAGTGATGTCCACCGACGCGCGCTGCAGCGCGCGCTGGACAAGGTTGGCCAGCCGCGCGGACAGCCAGATGCCGATCAGCAACACCAGCAGTGCCAGCAGCAGGTTCAGGCCGACCTGGGTGAGGTTGTCGGCGACCTTTGCGCCGAGCAGGTTCGCGAGAAAGTCGTGCATGGCATTCGCCCCGTAGTGAAGACCGGAACAGCCTAACAAACCGGCGCTGCACGATTCACTTTCGACGCGGCTTGCGCGGCTTGCCGCGCGGCTGGATCAACCGGCGGCAGGCTCCGTGCCGGCCGGCGATGGCGCGGGTGCCGACAGATCCTGGAACACGCTCTTCATCACGAAGTCGGAAGTGACTTCCTCGCCGGTAAGCAGCATCGCCAGCAGTTCGCCGCCGAGCAGTTGCGGCGCGATCACCACGTCCGGCTGCGCCAGCTTGATGCGGTTGCGGTGGCGTCCGTCGTTGAGCGCGGCCACCGTGCGCGCGCCACCACCGAGTTCGCGCGCAGCAAGGATCGCGAACGCATTCTCCGAATCGTCATCCATCATCGCCATCACCGCCTGCGCCCGGCCCACGCCGGCCTGGCGCAACACGTCGGTGTTGCCCGGGTCGCCGATCACCACGTCCACCTCGTCCAGGTCGATGTCATCCGGCTGTTTGCGCAGCAACCGTGTCACGGGGCGGCCACGCCGTGCCAGTTCCCGCCAGGTATTGATGGCCAGGGCGGTGTTGCCGATGACGACAAAATGCTTTTCGCGTTTCATGTGGCGGCCCTTGCGAGAAACGATGCGTTGCAGCGAATGGCTGACCATCGGTGCGATCACCGCGGTCAGCGAGGTGGCGAACACCGCGACGCCCAACACGATGATCGAGACGGTGAACAGTTTCGCCTCGGCGGTCAGCGGCACGATGTCGCCATAGCCGACCGTGCTCATGGTGACCATCGAGTAGTACAGCGCGGTGACCAGATCGGTGATCGCCGGTTTGTATTGCGCGCCCAGGTAATAGCTGCCGAACGTGGCATACATGATCAACATGGCCACCGAGGTCAACGCGAACAGCGTGCTTGCCGCGACGCTGGCGCGATCGAAATGCCGGTAGGCGAACAGCAGCGCAGCGAGCACCAGCAGAAAATAGGCCAGCAGCGCATAGCCACCGGCATGGCCGCCGAAGCGCGTGCTGATCGCGGCGGTCAGCACCAGCAACATCGCCATGAACCACGCGATGCGCGAACGCCAGAGCAGGCCGAGCGCCATGGTCAGCATGCCGCTGCCGATCAGGATCGGCGGCAGCATGCGCGGCGGCATCCGCAGCGAACCGTCGAGGATCCGGGTGATGTCGTGCTGCCAGCCGCGCCCCACATCGGCCTTCAGCAGCCACACGCCACCCAGCCACATCAGCACGGCCAGCGGTATCTGCGGAAACCAGAGATCCATTCGCAGCGCCCTGCGCACCCCGTGCCACAGCGTGCGCAGTTGTTCGGCATTGAGCTTGAGCAAGGCGATCTCGGTCTCCCGCGGGGCGTCGGCCATGCACATCATCGACCATGCTGCGTGCGAGGATCAAATCGGATCATGGCCCGTCGACCGTGCGCACCGGCTTGCGCGATTCCCGACTTGCGCTCAGAGCTTGTGAAGAAAACCACTTCCTGTGGTTTTCTTCTATCGCGTGTCCGGTACATGCCCGGACGCGCTCACGCGAATCAGTCACTTGCGTGACCGATCCGCGACCGGCCTTCCATGGCCGGCCTGAGAGGTTGAAAAATTCACAACCTCTCAGATCCGGTGATCTTCGATCTCGGTGACCCGGCCATCGACAATGGTCACCACCGTGACATGGCCGTCGTGCCGGTAACGCCACTGCTCGCCGCCCTGGTTGTTGTCGATCACCCTGACGCCGCCACGGCGGCTGCCACGGGTGCGCGAGCGGCGTCGATGCGATTTCGACGAAGGCTTGCCGAGCAGGTCGGTGACGCGCTCCTGGCTGTCGCCGGCGGTGAGCACCTGGTTGCCCACCCGCAAGGTACTGGACGCCTGCACGACGGCACTGAAGACAAACAAGGCGACGATGAGACATATGCGCATGACCTGCTCCCTGGTCGGTGTTGGATCGGAACATCCCTGCCGCGTTGTGGCCGTCGCTCAGAACCCCGCGCCGGGTTGCGCGAGGTAGGACACCTCGTCCGGCGTGTTGACGCGACCCAGCACGGCGTTGCGATGCGGAAAGCGGCCGAAGCGCGCGATCACCTCGCGGTGACGCCGAGCATAGTCGAGAAAATCGCCGAAGCGCTCCCGCTCATCGGCGCCCACCTGGGTCTGCAAGGCTTCGAACAAGACCACGGAACGCTGCTGCAGGCGCATGTCCTCGGCGTGTTCCAGCGGCAGGTAGGCGAAGACCCGCTGCAGCGGCGGCAAGGACTGGTCGAAGCCGTCGGACAGGCCCGACAAGGCGACGCGCTGTGCCTTGACGTCGGCTTTCCAGGCACGCGCACTGCCGCGGTAAAGATTGCGCGGAAACTGGTCGAGCAGGATCAGCAGCGCCAGCCAGCTTGCGGGCGTGGCCGCCGCCCAATCGTCCAACTGCCCTTGCGCCGCCGCCTCCACCGCCGCACCGAAGTGCAGGCGGATCTGCCCGTCGAAGCATGCATCAGCAGCGAACCACTGCGCGGCGCGGGCCGGATCGAACCAGAAGTCGAGAATGTCGCCTGCACCGGCCGGCAAGCCGCCGCTCAAGATGCGCTGCCAACCAGGCAGTGCATGTCCTGGTGAATGGCGTGCAGCCGCGGCAGCTGGCGGCACAAGACGCGCGCCCACTCGGCCGGAAGCTGCCCGATGGCGTCCTCGAATGCCTGCAGCAAGTCGGCTCCCCGATGCGCCAGCGTCTGCAACCAGGCACGATCCTGTCGCGCCAGCACGCGTATCAGCCAGGTGGAAAGCTGCCGCCTGGCGGTGCCGCGCCAGCTACCCGGATCGCACGCTTGCCCGCCACTCGCGCAGGCCTGTGCCAGCAGATCGTCGATCAGGAGATCCAGCGTCTGCGCATTTTCCAGGAGCACCGTGCGCAAGCCGGGTTCGCATACCTGCGCGGCCTGTCGGTACATCTGGCGCAGGTCGATGCTGCGCTGAATCAGGTCGCGGCAGACCGCCTGCGCCGCATGCGCCGGCAACGCGACCTGCGTCCGGGTGGCCGAAAGCTTCATGGCCGCATGGTGGCCTGCAGCGACTGAGTCCAGCATTAACCCGGGGTGGCCGAGCGCCCTAGCGACTGATCTGGAGCAGGTCGAGTGGCTGGCCGCGGCTGTCGCGCAAGCCTTGCTGCAGGCGGCCGAGTCGCTGGATCGCCGGGCACAATGCCTCGATCTGCGGACGCAGGGCCTGCAGGCGTTGTTGCAGGCGCGGCTGCAGTTCGGTGGCCAGCGAACTGGCGCGGTCGCGCAGGTCGGCCGCGCCCTGCAGGTCGCCCGCCAGCGCGGCGTTGACAGCCTGCTGACCCAGGTCCGCGGCCAGCAAGGGCATCAGGTCACCAGCCACTTGATTGGTGTACTGCTGCATGGCGTCGCCTTGCCAGTCGTGCGTGCTCTGGCTGTTGTCAATGCGCTGCTTCAGCTCGGCCGCATGCGCGTTCAGCCGGCGATCGAATTCGGCACGGGTATCCGCACCCAGGCCCAGGTTCGCCACCTCGGCACGCAGTGCCTGCACCGCCATGTCCACGCCGTTCTGCGCCACCTTGCGCACGCGCGGTGCCAGCGCGCGCAAGTCGCGCTCGAACAGGGTCAGGCGATCCTGCTGCTCCGGGTCGAGCGTCACGGCGATGCCATCGATGCGCAGGCTGCCATGCTGCAACTCCACCCGTGTCGGCGCCGGGGACGGGCGATCGAACAGCAGGCTGTCGGCGCGCAGTGTCACGTCGTAACTGCTGGTCGCATGACAGACTGTGGCGAGATCGTCGGCTCGCAGCGGTGCTGCCACCAGCAGCGAAAGCAAGGTGACCAGGGCAAGCCATGAACGCATCGAAGGAACTCCACGGGCGATGCCGCCTAGCGATACCCGCTCAGCCGGCAACCGGGGCTGAATGTCAGGCGCCTGCTTCACGCCCCGTTGAGCGGAGTGATCAACTGCAACCCCTTGCCCACCTCGACCATACCGCCAGCGGCGAGCGCGTCGGCGCTGCCGCTCGAACTCCGTTCGTGCATCCAGGGGGGAGTATTGCGCGGGCCCGGCACGTACGCATGCCAATCGCCATACTTCTCAGCCGGCTCCGGATGGCCCCATTCGCTCAGTCTGAACGTGATCGGCACCCTGACCTGCCAGGCGGATCGGGCCGCCTCGGGGCCGGCGGTCGGTGGCGCGAACGTCCAGTGCCGCGCCGCGTTCAATGCCGCATCGGCAAGCACGGTTCGCCAATGTCGCATCTCGACGTCACTGCCCACCTCGTCCAGATTGACTTGTTCGGCAGCTTCCTCATCCACGACGCCGGTGCGGTTCACCCGCATCACCACGTAGACCGTGCCTGAAACGTGCGCGCGGGCGGCATCCCTTGGGTAGGCGGGCGCCTGTCGCTGTTTGGCACCGATGGTCCTGCCGGTGGGATCGTCGTTGGATGCCGGCTGCCCGAAATGACTGCCAGCAATGCCGAGGGTGTATTTGCCGTCACCCGCCGGCATGGCCACGATGCGCAGGCTCATGGCCGCCTTCGCCAGCACCGCTTCACCGTCGCGAACGACCGGTGCGAATCGCCACCTCGGTGCATCCCGCGCAATCAGGGCGACCACGGGCGCGGGCAGCTGCTCGGGATGATCGACGACATAGCTCTTCAGGCTGCCGTCCGGCGCCACCGTGACCGCGCCACTGACCAGCATGCTCGCCTGCACCCGCTTGCGTACGGCGTCGGCTCCGGCCGCCAGCGCCGCGCCCGACAACAACAGACAGAACACACCGAGAAGCCAGCGTTTCATGTTTTCCCCTCCACGATTGAACGCCATGTCGAGCGCATCGCATGACCGACGCGCGAGTCTAGGCGCCTGTTCCGACGTCGCACAAGCGCCGGATCAGCGACGGTGGCGGAACTGTGCGCGCACCGCCGGCACGCCCAATCGCCAGCTCAACCACAGCAGCACCGGCACGGCGACCGCTTTCAGGACCAGTGCGGTCAGGTAGCTGTAGCGCGCGTGCAGCAGTGCCTGCTGCAGGGTGGCGTCGCCGTGCAATTGGTCGAGCGCCTCGGTGCTCGCGCGCGCAAACGCTGACCACTGCGCCAGCATGGCGCCGCCGCTCGCCAGCATCCACAACGCCAGCAAAGCGGCGGCCACGCGCAGCGCGGGGCGCGCCCAGGCCTGGCGCAGGATGCAGCCGGCGCACAACACGATCAGCAGGAATGCGGCCAGCAGATAGGCGATGTCCCAGGCGAGCATTCCACGCAACGCCGCGCTTGCCACTGCACCGGGCGCAAACACCTGTCGCTGCGTCCACAGCAGTTGCGCATGGCTGAGGTATTGCACGCAACCGAACGCGGCGAGCAACAGCAGCAGCCACACCGCCACGCGCCAGACGGCAAACCCGGGTCCGCCGCGTGCCAGCGGCTCGGCGCGCACTGCCACGGGCATCAGGACGCCTCCTTCAGCAGGATCAGGATGAGCAGGCAGGCGAGGCGGCGCATGGCGAAATCTCCCGTGATCGAATCCGGTGCAGTCGCCGCAGTGTACCGCCGCGCCAAACAGCAAGGGCGCCCGGAGGCGCCCTTGCTGTTCGAGGAGCTTGCGCGGTATCAGCGCCGGCTGATGGTGAACTTGCCGGCCGAGACACCCAGGTTGACGCCTTCGCCGGTACCGGCCAGCGCCAGTGACACCGTGCCCTTGGTCAGCACCTGCGCCTGCGAACTCTTCACCACGCCCGCCTCGGCACCGGCCTGCGCGTAATCGCCGAAGACCTCGCTGATGCCGTGCACGTTGCTGATCTCGCCCTTGCCATTGTTGATGCGGTACTTGCCGGCAGTGAGGCCACCGCCGACCACGGCGATCTTTACGTTCGCATGCTGGCCGTTGTCGCAGGTGATCCTGCCCGTGCCCTCGGCGTGCTTGTAGATCAGCGACCAGCCCGACAGGTTGTAGACAAGATCGCATTTCACGCCGGCGTCGGTGGCGTAGGCGCTGTTCACCGGCAGCATGGTCGCCGCGCCTGCACAGGCAAGTACCAGGGCAGCCATTGCAACAGTACGCTTGATCATCGCGTTCTCCTTGATTTACGTGGGAATGGGGTCTGTCGTTTGCGCGACACCGGCGAAAGATCGACGTGCCGCGCATTGGCAGTGGCATCGTGTGCACACATGCGTGACAACAGCGTGCACGAGGCTAAACCGGCGTTCAGGCTGCCCGTCCAGGCTGGACGTCTTCGGCGAGCCGCCTTGATGCCCTCATAACAGGCCGCCGTGCAGACTGTCGCGAACAGACCTTGCCTGGTCGCGGTCCCGCGCCGTAGGGTTGTCATATCACCGAACTTCGGCCGCGACTTGATGGAATCCGGCTATCGACTTGCAGGGCAACGAACTTATGGTCAGGTATTCACTGGTGGGGTACGACGGTTCCGAGGCTTCGCGCCGCGCTTTCCAGTTTGCGATCGAACTGGCCCGCTGCGGCGGTGGCCGCGTGCGCGTGGTGTCGGTGCTGCAGGTCACCGAAGGTGGCGCCGATGCATGCGCGCTGATGATGGCGGACTCCGGCACCCAGCGCGCGCAGGAACTGCTGGCGGAACTGACCACGATCATGCCCGACGCGGCCAGCCTGGTGGATATCGAACTGACCCACGGCAGCCCGGGCGACGTGCTGCTCAGCCAGGTGGAGCAATACGGCATCGACCACATCGTGATCGGCCACACCGAACGCGGCGCGCTGGCGCGCTGGCTGCTCGGTTCGGTATCGACCAACGTGCTGGCGCGCGCCCACGTACCGGTCACCGTCGTTCGCTGAGGTCGTGCGTCGAGAAGCTCAGCTTCCGGACGCTGGAGCCGCAGGCTCCCGGGGCTGCGCATTGATCTTGCGCTGCGCCTCCTGCTCGATCCGCAACCGCTTCACGTCGATCGGGCGGATCTGCATGATCGTGCAAGGGATGTAGCCGCGGCCGGTCAGCACCCTGTCGAACCGGGTCGACACCTCGCCGACACTGGAGGTGAGGCCGATCGCCCGGGTGAACTCCAGATTCTGGCAAGGTCCGTCCAGGTCGAGCAGCCAGGCCCGGCTCGGCTGGGTGTACACCACCAGTTCGCTGTCGCTCAGGGGCTCCCACGACCACATGTTGAAGAAGTGGAAACTTTTTACCGGCGCACCGGCCGCGGCGGCATAGGCCGCCTGCCGCTGCTGCTGGCGCTGCGCGTACGGCACGCTGGAGCAT
This sequence comes from Rhodanobacter sp. B05, assembly GCF_002001085.1. Taxonomy (GTDB): domain Bacteria; phylum Pseudomonadota; class Gammaproteobacteria; order Xanthomonadales; family Rhodanobacteraceae; genus Rhodanobacter. The sequence continues at coordinate 173,560 of NZ_MUNU01000013.1, read as the reverse complement.
GCGGCGAGCGCGACGGCCAGCACGGCAGCGATCGACAAACCCGTCTTGGACATGGCAAAACCTCCGTGAGGATGCATGATGGACAACGCATCGGAACCCGCGCGGTGCACCAGCCGGCGCATTGCCCGGGACCTACCTTGCCGACTTCAGTTCCTGCCGGCCTTGCCCTTGCGACCCTTGTCCAGGGGCGTCCACTTGGCCGGATCGAAGCCGCCCACCTCGTAGACCAGGGTCTCGTCCTGCTTGCCATCGAGCAGAGTCACGTCCAGCTCCAGCTTCCCGGTTTTCTCGAGCAGTGCAATGAATGCCTTGTCGTCGCGGATCATCAGCGCCGGTTCCCCGCCTTGCGGCGTGAACGCCTTGATCCGCACCGGCTTGCCATCGGCCTTGCCGGTGATGGTGCAGTTGCCGCGACAGAGGAAGCCGGGCTTGCTGCCATACAGGAACGCGCTCTGGCCCCAGCTCGTGTGCCGGCGCAACACCAGCCGCACCGGGTCGCTGTCACCGGCCCGCGTGCTGTAGATGCTGGCGGTCGACTGCGTGCCGCCGGCCATCGGCGCCACCTGATACGTCCACAGGCCAGCCAGGCGATTTTTCTCGCGATTTGCCGCGTAGCGCTTTTCGATCGCCGGCAGGGTCTGTTCGACCTCCTTCGCCGCATCGCTGCCGGGGAAGCGACTGACGATGTCCTTGCCCATCGTCACCACCATCTCGTCGTTGTGCAGCTTCAACAGCTGCCGATAGGTGGCGAGATTGCCCGCGGCGGCCGCCGTGTCCGCCTGCGCCTTTTGCTGCCCGGCCGTGGGGGCGGGCGCGCCGGACTGCTGCGAACAGGCCACCACCAGCAGGCCGGTGCAAGCCGCACCCAGCAGACCGAGACGAAGTGTGTTGTTCATCCGCGCCATTCCTGTCGATTGCAGGCCGCCAGCTTGAAACCTGCGGCATGTGCGCGCAACTGCCCGTGGCGTGCTCAGCTCTCGCTGGCCATGCCCGAATCGAGGTGCTCGACCCGCACCACCTGGTCGAGCCAGATCCGCTGGCTCCAGCCCGGGACATCCGGTCGTTCCAGCTTTACGATGGCATTGATGCCTTCGCGATCATCGTGGTCGCGGAACACCTGCACGCTTGGCCGCACGCTGACGACGCCATCGCAACTGCTGCCATCCCGCAGCAGCACCACGACATGGCTGTTGGCCGGCAATTGATGCACCAGCGACTCGAGTTTGCGGATGCCGTCCGCGTCGGTGAACACACATGCTGCCGCTCTGCCCATGAAGCACCTCCAGTGGACCGGAACGGGGCGGAATCTACGCGTTGAAGCGGCAAGGGCGCGTCAAATGCGGGCTTTCCGGTTGAACCCGCGTCGTGCCACCCCGGATAATGGCTGCTCCCAGGGACCACCCATGCCATCACCCACGACACTTGCCGCGGACTCGCTGCTCCAACACCGCGCCTTCGTCGCGTTCTGGCTGGCACGGATCTGCTCCAGCTTCGGCTTCCAGATGTTGTCGGTGGCGGTGGGCTGGCAGATCTACGCGATCACCGGTCGCGCCTTCGACCTGGGTCTGATCGGCCTGGTGCAGTTCGTGCCCTCGTTGCTGCTGGCGCTGCCGGCCGGACACGTGGCCGATCAGTTCGAGCGCCGCCGCATCGTGCTGATCGGCCAGATTGTGGAATGGCTGGCGATCGCGGCACTGGCCGGCCTGAGCCTGGCGCACGACATCCACGAACTCGGCATCCTCGCGCTCATCTTCGTGATCGGCGTGGCCAAGGCGTTCGAGTTTCCCGCGCTGCAATCCATGCTGCCGGCGCTGGTACCTGCACGGATCCTGCCACGGGCGATGGCGGTGAATGCGTCGGCCGGCCAGGCGGCGATGATCATGGGGCCCGCGCTGGGCGGTTTCCTCTACGTGGCCGGCCCGGGCGTGGTCTACCTGGTCGCCGCGGCGCTGTACCTGGTTTCGGTGACCATGCTGGTGCGCCTGCGCTACGAACAGGCGCCGCCGCGGCGCGAACCGGCCACGCTGAAGACGCTGTTCGCCGGCGTGCACTTCATCCGGCGACGGCCCGACGTGCTGGGTGTGATTTCGCTGGACCTGTTCGCCGTGCTGCTCGGCGGTGCCACCGCGCTGCTGCCGATCTTCGCCAGGGACATCTTGCACACCGGCCCGTGGGGCCTGGGCCTGCTGCGTGCGGCACCGGCGGCGGGTGCGCTGCTGATGTCGCTGTGGCTGGCGCGGAACGACATGCAGCGGCGCGTGGGGCCGATCATGTTCGCCTCGGTGGCCGGCTTCGGCGTGGCGACGCTGGTGTTCGCCGTGTCCACCGCGTTGTGGCTGTCGCTGCTGGCGTTGTTCGCGCTGGGCGCCTTCGACATGGTCAGCATGGTGATCCGCGGCGCACTGGTGCAGCTGGATACGCCCGACGACATGCGCGGCCGGGTCAGCGCGGTCAACGCGATCTTCATCAACACCTCCAACCAGCTCGGCGAGTTCGAGTCCGGCATGCTGGCCGCGTGGCTGGGCGCAGTGAACGCCACCGTGCTCGGCGGCATCGGCACGCTGCTCGTGGTGGGCCTGTGGATGGCGATGTTCCCGAGCCTGCGCCGGCGCCAGCAATTGCACGTCGTAGAAAATCTCCAGGCCACGCCGGCTGCGGATACGCTGTGAATCTCCCGAGGAGCGCACCGTGATCACCACTTCCGCCATCGATTTCCTCGACGCGTTCACCGCCCTGGCGCCGTTGCCCGGCGCCGCGGCCACGGCGCGCGTGGCTTTCCTGGTCGCGCCGGCCGAATTCAGCCTGGCGGCGGAATCGGCGCAGGACAACCGCTACATGGACATGCGCCACGTAGTCGATCCGCTGCAGGCACTGGCCCAGCACAGTGCACTGGCGCAGGCCTTGCGCGCGGACGTGCCGGTGATCACCTTCCCCGGCGATCCGGCCACGCCGGACGCGGTATTCCCCAACAACGTGTTCGGCACCGCGCCGGGCCGGCTGATCGTGGGCCGCATGCGGCATGCGGTGCGCCAGCGCGAGGCCGCTCGCGTCGATATCCGGAATTTCTTCGGCGAGGTGCTGGGCTACGACGAGATCGACCTGTCCGGCTGCACCGACCTGGTCGCCGAGCTGACCGGTTCGCTGATCATCGACCGCGCGCGCGGCGTCGGCTATTGCGGCCTCAGCGAGCGCTGCGACATGGCCGGCGCACGCGCGATGCACCAGGCGTTCAACCTGCGCCTGACCTATTGCTTCGAGCTGGCCGAAGCCGAATACCACACCAACGTGGTGCTGACCCTGCTGGCCGGCCGCGCCGCGATCATCGCCGCCGACGGTTTCCGCGATCCGGCCGCGGCCAGGGCGATCGCGCAGGCTTACGGCGAACGCACGATCTGGCTGACGCCGGCGCAGAAGCAGGCGTTCGCCGGCAACGCGATCACCCTGTCCAACGACCGCGTGTGGATGAGCGCCTGCGCCGCCGCTTCGCTGACCGACGAACAGCGCACGGCGCTGGCCGACTACGGCTTTGCGATCGGCGCGGTGGAACTGGGCGAGATCGAGAAGGCCGGCGGCAGTCTGCGCTGCTGCGTCGGCGAGATCTATTGAAGCGGCACCACACCGCACGAAAGCCGACGCTGCCGCGGTTGCAGGCGCACAAGCGTCGGTGCATTCTCGGCCGATGCCATCGACTGCCCAACGCTTGATCCGGCACCGCCCGCGCTTGCGCACGATCCGCTCCATCTTGCTGGTGGCCGGCCTGCTCGGTGCCGGCGCGGTGGCCGCCAGCACATCGATCAGCGGCCGCACCTGGGCCAACCCGGTCGACCTGGACTATCGCTACAACTACGAGCAGATGAACCAGGGCATCTCGTACCGCACCGGCGCGGATCCGGCGGTGGTGCGTTATCACGATGCCTGGTATCTGTTTCTGACCCTCGCCGACGGCTACTGGCGCTCGACCGATCTCGTGCACTGGCAATTCGTCAAGCCGGATCGCTGGCCCTTCGACGGACCGGTGGCGCCGGCCACCCTGGTCGCCGACGACAAGCTGTTCCTGATGCAGGCGGCGATGGAGCCGCGCCCGCTGCTTTACTCGACCGATCCGGCGCAAGGCCGCTGGCAGTTCTGGACGCGCCTGCTGCCGCCGGTGCCCGGCGCGGTATGGTCCGGCCACGAGAGCGCGATGAAGCCGGGTGACCTGCCGCCCGGGCCGTGGGACCCGGGCCTGTTCCAGGATCGCGACGGCAAGGTCTATCTGTACTGGGATTCGTCCAATGTCTTTCCGCTGTACGGCGCGCAGATCGACCTGGCGTCCGACCATGCCGACCAGGGCGAGGGCAAGCGGGTGGCCTTCATCACGAAACCCGTCGCACTGCTGAAGGCGGATCCCGCCATGCACGGATGGGAACGCTTCGGCCAGGATCACGACGACCCCACGATTGCGCCGTATGTCGAAGGCGCCTGGATGAATCGCCACGGCAACCGCTACTACCTGCAATACGGCGCGCCCGGCACCGAGTACAACGTCTACGCCACCGGCGTCTACGTGGGCGACCATCCGCTGGGGCCGTTCCACTACGCACCCTATAACCCGGTCGGTTACAAGCCCGGCGGCTTCGTCGTCGGCGCCGGCCACGGCTCCACTTTCCAGGATGCGTACGGCAACTACTGGAACACCGGCACCGCGTGGATCGGCCTGAACTGGAAATTCGAGCGGCGCATCGACCTGTTCCCCGCGGGTTTCCATGCGGACGGCCAGATGTGGGTCGACACCCGTTTCGGCGACTTCCCGCAGCGCATGCCCGATCATCGCCTGCGCGAAGGCGAAAGCACGTTCACCGGCTGGATGCTGTTGTCGTATCGCAAGACCGCACAGGCCTCGTCCAGCACCGCCGGGCACCCTGCCGCCGATGCCACCGACGAAAACCCGCGCACGTTCTGGCTGGCGACCGCGAACACGCCCGGGCAGACCCTCACGCTCGACCTCGGCGGCCCGCGCACGGTGCGCGCGGTGCAGATCAACTACGCCGATTTCGAATCGGGGCGTTATGGCGACGCGCCCGACATCGTCACCCGGTTCGTGCTCGAAGGTTCCCTCGATGGCAAACACTGGATCCGCGTGGCCGATCGTTCGCACGACACCAGCGACCACGCCAACGCCTATGTCGAACTCGAACAACCGACGCGTCTGCGCTACCTCCGCTACGTGCACGTGCATGTCGGCGCGAAGAACCTCGCGATCGCCGACCTGCGCGTCTTCGGCAACGCCGACGGGCCACCGCCGCCGGCGCCGGTGCTGGTGAGCGCACGCCGCCTGCCCGACGCGCGCGATGCCGAGATCGTGTGGAAAGCGGTGCCCGGCGCGGTGGGTTACAACGTGCGCTGGGGCCTGTCCGCCGATCGCCTGCATGAGTGCTACCAGCGTTTCGCCGACCAGCCGACCCGACTGAAGCTGAGCTCGTTGAACAAGGGCGTGCGTTACGTGGTGGCGGTGGAGGCTTTCGACGAACGCGGTGTGTCGGTGCTGTCGCGCACGGCCACGCTTGATCCGTAGCCCATCTCCGACCCTGCTGCGCGAACGCGCATTCATGGCTTCGTTGCCTGTCCTCGATCCATCCACCATGCTGGTCTCTTTTCGTCGCGGGCCAGGCTCGCCGCATACGACAACCATGTCTTCCGGTAGCCGCACATGATCACCCTCCATCACCTCAACCATTCGCGCTCGCAGCGCATCCTGTGGCTGCTGGAAGAACTCGGCGTGCCGTACGAGATCAAGCGTTACCAGCGCGATCCGAAGACCATGCTGGCACCGCCGGAACTCAGGCTCGCGCATCCGCTGGGCAAGTCGCCGGTGATCACCGACGGCGAGCTGACCGTGGCCGAGTCCGGCGCGATCATCGAATACCTCGCCGGCCGCTACGGCGAGGGCAGGCTGCTGCCGCCGGCCGGCACACCCGAACGCCTGCGCTGCAGCTACTGGCTGCACTACGCCGAGGGCTCGGCGATGCCACCGCTGCTGCTGAAGCTGGTGCTGAACCGGGTCAGGACGGCACCGGCACCGTTCTTCGTGAAGCCGATCGCCCGCGGCATCGCGGACAAGGTCGACCGCACGTTCACCGATCCCCAATTGAAGCTGCACCTGGACTATCTCGACGCCGAACTGGGTGAGCACGACTGGTTCGTCGGCGATTCGCTCAGCGCCGCCGACATCCAGCTCAGCTTTCCGCTCGAGGCCTTCGCCGCACGTGGCGGACTCGGCAGCAACTACCCACGCCTGGATGCCTTCCTGCAACGCATCCACGCCCGGCCAGCCTATCGGCGCGCGCTGGAGCGCGGCGGCGAGTATCGGCTCGGCGGCTGAACGGGACGTGGCCCGGATGGCCGCCTGTTTACGCCTCGGTCACGGCGACGCTGGCAGCCTGTGCGTCCATATGTCGAGGAGTCCCGCCATGCGCAACCGTGAAATCGAACAACAGATCCATGACACCGCCGGACGTGCCGGAGAGCGCGTACGCGACTACGCGAATGGCGCCAGCAGCAGTGCGCAGGACCTGATTGAACGCGGGCGCAGGCGTATCCGCGAGCGCTTCGGCAGCCACGGCAACGACTATCGTCGACAGTTGTCGCATGCCGCCGAAGATTTCGCCGACGAAGCGAACTACCAGTATCGCCGCCTGCGTCGCCAGGTGAATCGTCATCCGGCAGCAACCGTTGCGATCGTCGCCGGCACGATCGGCGCATTCCTGCTGCTGCGCCAGGCCTTCCGCAGCCGCGACGAGGATTGAGCCGGCGCCTGCCCGCCACGGACCGATCAACGCTGGATCGGTCAATGCTGGGCCGGTCAACGCTGCGCATTCAGTACCTGCTGCCACTTGACGCTTTGCGGCGCCGCCAGGCCGCCGAAGCGCGCATCGATCCGGGTCAACTCGGTTCGTGCGGCGTCGAAGCGGCGAGCGGCCAGCAGGTCGTCGATGCGCTGCTCTAGCGCGGCCAGCTTCCCATCAAGGCGACGACGGCAAGCGGCAATCGCGGCGGCATCGGGCCGAACGGGTTTCCCCAACGCCGCAAGCGCTCGTTCGAGCGCGGCCGGCCCGGCCAGTTGGTGGCCCGTCCACGGCATGCTCATGTCTTCATCGGCCAGATCGAACACGCACCATTCCCGCATCGACTGTTGGCTGCGCACATCCTGCCGCAGATGCGCGTCGTCGCGCCGGCCGGTCAGGTAAACGAGCCGCGTCGATTCCTGGAAGCGATGAAACAGCTCCTGGCCCGGCAGCGGAATCTGCGCATTGCCGATCGTATCGCTGCCGGCATTCAGCAGGGCGCCGCGGAACACGTCGGGAAAGTCGAGCGCGACGCGCAAGGCCACGCGCGACCCGCCGGAAAAACCGCCAACGTAGATGCGCTGCGGATCGACCCGATAACGTCGCACGATGTTCTGCTCGGCCAGCAGTGCCAGCGGGATTCTGCGATCCATCACGTCGGCGTCGTTGCCGGAACGCGACGCACTGACGAAGATCACGTGGTGGCGTTCCAGCGTCGGTATCCAGCTTGGCGGCAGCATGGCTTGCGGCCATGGCGGCACGAAGACCAGCAGCGCATAGCCTCGCGCGGGCGCAGGCGCACCGGGCACGTAGACGGCAAACCTTTCCTGCGCAAGGTCGATCGGCTGCTCGCGCAAGCCCTGCTTCGACTGCGCCAGTTCGCGGCGGACTCGCAGCGCATTCAACGGACTGAGCAGGCGTTGCAACAGCTCGTCGCTGCGAGCGAGCGGCGAGTATTCGGTGAACACCACCTCGCGTTGCAAACCACTCGTCGGCGACCCGGCGCCGCTGGCGATCGCCAACCCTGGCAGCACCCAGCTGCCGAGCAGGAGCAGGCCACGCGCGATCATGCTGCCGAAACCGCCCAGTCGAACGCGGCGGTGACGTGGATCGCGGCGGCGTTGAGGTAGCTGACCCCGGCCGTTTCGTACAGTTCCTGCGCTGCGCTTCCTGGAAAGGCGAGCGGCAGCTCGGTGCAGGCCAGGCATGCCGCGCAATCGGCGTCGGTCGATGACGCGAACGAGGCTTTCGCGATGCCGCCCACGCGCGCCGCCACACCGTCGATGTTTCCGTGCTGCAGCTGTGTGATCAATGCACCGATCAACGCGCGCGCAGCAGCCTCGCGCGGAGCCGTGCCCTCGACGCCATGCCGGGCGAGCACCGCGCGGAATACCGGCGACGCCATCGTGTGCGATGTTCCCAGGATCATCAGCTGCCGCGCGCCGATCCGCGCGCACTGCCGCGCCACGGCCTCGAACAGGTCGATGACCGGGATGCCCACGCCGCGTGCGATCTGTGCATGCCGATGGTGCGGCGTGACACTGGCCATGATCGCGAACTCGGCGCCCGCTGCCTGCAGTCGCTGCAACGCGTCGCGGTGGTAGGCATCGAAACGCGACCATGACGCCTCGTCGCCGTCGACGCCGAGGCAGGCGATTGCCGTGGCCTGATCCAGCGATTCTATGGATATTTCCTGCACCGGCGAGACGGTGGCCTTGTCCGCCTGCGATCGCCATGCCTCGCCCAGGCGACACAGGCCGGCGTAGTATTCCGCGCTGGCGCGCCAGCCCACCCCGCCCAGGATGCCGACTTTCCTCACGTCATCACCGCGCGGCTCACGTGGCCGCGGCAGGGATGTCGAACGTACCGTTCACGACTTCGACGAAGTTCCGTTCTTCGCGCAGGATGAATCGCCTCGACTGTGCCATCGCGAAATTCTTCAGGGCTTCGGGATCCTTCCTCAGCCGTTCCTGGTAGGCCTCGTACGCGGCGAGACTGTCGAACCCGATCAGGCCCCAGCCGACGTCGTTGGTGCCCTGCCACGGCAGGAAGTAGCCCACCAGGTGTCCGCCGCAGCGGGGAATGATGCGGCCCCAGTGCTCCGCGTATTCCTTGAAGGCGTCGCGCTGGAACGGGTCGATTTGGTAGCGGATGATGCAGGTGATCATCACGGCGGCACTCCCTGGTGGTTGCGGTTGAAGGGTGCTGGACGCGGCAGGCTCGCCGCCAATCGGCATCCCCGTGGCGAAAAACGCGGCCAGAAAGCCGGCACGGGCCAGGAAATCGCGACGGCCTGGCAGACCGGGCGGGGAGATGACCGGCCCGTCCGGCGTGGTTTCTTCCGGGGCAACGGATGAATTCATGCGCTTAGTGTCGCGATTGAATCGTCGGAATACTTCGCTTACGATCAAACCATGAATGTAGCCAGCAGCGATGCCGATATCAGCGTTTCCGCGGTGGCCGCGGCGATCGCCGAGCCAGCGCGGACGCGAATGCTGTATTGCCTGCTCGACGGCCACGCACGTACCGCCACCGAGCTCGCCATCGTGGCCGAGGTCGGCGCGTCGACCGCCAGCGTGCACCTGGCCACGCTGGCGCAGAAGCATCTCCTGCAAGTGCAAGCCCAGGGCAGGCATCGCTACTACCGCCTCACCAGCCCCGAGGTGGCTGCCGCGCTGGAGGCACTGTCGATCATCGCCGCGAGTCCGCGTGCCCGCTTCGAACCCAATACCCCGAACCGCCTGCGCGCCGCGCGCACCTGCTACGACCACATGGCGGGCGCCCTCGCCGTCGCCCTGCACGACCGCTTCATCGCGCTGTGCCTGCTGACCGCCGGTCCCCGGGGCGACGGCATGTATGACCTCACCGACGCGGGTACCGTTGCGTTCGCCAAACTCGGCATGGACATCGCGCATGCCCGGTCGTCGCGACGTCGCTTTGCCTGCGCCTGCCTGGACTGGAGCGAACGGCGACCGCATCTTGGCGGCGCCGTGGGCGCGATGCTGCTGGACGCCGCGCTGAAGCGTCGATGGGTCGTGAGGGACATGGACAGCCGCGCCTTGCGCCTGACCCCGAGCGGTCGGCGCGACCTGCGCACGCGCTTCGGGATTGAGGGATGATGCACCGATCCATCACGTTCACGGGTGGGCAGCGCTTCCACGCAGACTGATTCGGTGGTTCGGATCGTCATTGAATCCGCCCGGACCCGAATCGTTCCGCCTCCCCCGACAGACTCGCGCATGCCATCCAGAAACATCTCCTTCCACCACCCGGTCGCGTTCTGGCTGGGTACCGCACTGATCGTGGCCGGCGTGCTGGCGCATCTGCCGATGCTGGCGATGGCGGCGCCGATGCACTATCGCCTCGCCGGGATGCCGATGGACCATCTTATGCTGGTTGGCATGGTGCTGGTGCCGACCGGCGTGCTGCTGGCCGCCTACGGCCTGATGCCGCGGATGGAGCAGATGCGGCGCACCCTGCACCCCGATCGCAACCCGCTGCCGTTCCACGCCGCCGATCACGTGCCGCTCAACCGCGAGCACTGGAAGCTGGTGGCCGTGCTGACGATCGCGCTGGCGGTGGACGTGATGAAGCCGGCCACGATCGGTTTCGTGATGCCGGGCCTGTCGGCCGAATACGGCATCAGCGGTTCGACCGCCGGGTGGCTGGCGCTGTCGGCGCTGACCGGCACCGCGGTGGGCTCGATCGTGTGGGGTCGGCTCGGCGACCTGTTCGGCCGCCGCGCCAGCATCCTGCTGTCGGCGCTGATGTTCATGGGCACCGCGATCTGCGGCGCGATGCCGGCGTTCGGCTGGAACCTGGTGATGTGCTTCATGATGGGCGCGGCCGCCGGCGGCATGCTGCCGATTGCCTTCACCTTGATGGCCGAGACCATCCCGACCCGGCATCGCGGCTGGCTGCTGGTGGCGCTGGGCGGCATCGGCACCTCGGCCGGCTACCTGCTCGCCTCGGGCGCGGCGACGCTGTTCGAGCCGACCTACAGCTGGCGTTCGCTGTGGCTGCTCAACCTGCCCACCGGCGCGCTGATCGTCTTCCTCAACCGCTACATCCCCGAGTCGCCGCGCTTCCTCGCACTGGCCGGGCTGGAGGATCAGGCGCGTGCGGTGCTGCAGCGCTTCTCGGGCAGCGCCGCGCCGGTGCTTGCGCAGAGCCACCACGCCAGCGACGTGATTCGCGCGGAGAATGATGCGTCCGAACGCATCGGCATGCGCCAGTTGCTGCGGGGCCGACATGCCGCGATCACCTGGGGCCTGATGGTCTGCGCGGTGGCGTGGGGCCTGGCCAACTTCGGCTTCCTGCTGTGGCTGCCGGCGAACCTGGTCAAGCTCGGCATCGACCCCCAGGCCAGCGCCGCGCTGCTGGCGCGCTCGGCGATCCTCGCCCTGCCCGGCATCGGCGTGGTGGTGTGGTTCTACCAGCGCTGGAGCAGCATCCGCACCCTGGTGCTGTTCATCGGGCTGACCGCGCTCGACCTGTTGTTCTTCTTCGTGATCGATCTGGCCAACCTGCGTTCCGCGGCGCTCACCACGGCCGGCACGGTGGTCCTGCTGCTGAGCATCAGCGGGGTGATCGCCACGCTGATCCCGTATGCAGCGGAGATCTATCCGGTACACCTGCGCAGCACCGGCGCGGGACTGATCGCCGGTGGCTCGAAATTCGGCGGCATCCTCGGCGCGCTGCTCGGCGTGTTCGGCATGTTCGAACATTTCATGCTGTCGGCACTGCTGATCGCACTGCCGATGGCAGCAGCCGGCTGGCTGCTCGCGCGCAGTGGCATCGAGACCCGCGGTCACGGACTGGAGGCGATCCAGGAAGCGTTGTCCGAATAGGTCCGTGACCGGGACCTAGTGCTCGGTCTGCCTCATCGCCACGATGCTGACCACCACCCGGCGATTCGGCGCCAGGCAAGCGTGCAGCCGGCTGCCCGACAGATCCGGGCACGTCACCTGCGGGTCGGCGGCGCCACGGCCTTCGGTGGTGATCATCTCGGCCGGCACGCCGTGCGCGACGAGGTATTCACGCACCGCGTCGGCACGCCGGCGTGACAGGGCATCGTTGTAGGCATCGCCGCCGATGCGGTCGGTATAGCCAACCAGGTGCACGGCACGAACATCCCGGATCCGATGCAGCCGCCGCACCAGGCGGTCGAGCTGGGTGCGCCCTTTGTCGCTGACGCTGGCGATGTCGGACTTGCCGAAAGCAAACACCGCGTCGGCCGAGAGGGTCATGCGGCTGGTTTCCGGCGCTGGCGGCGGAGCCGGTGCAGCCTGCCAGGGTCGTGCGGGAGCGGAAGGCTGCATGACCCAACCTCTGGGACCGCAGCAAGCCGCCAGCAACAAGGCTGTCGTGCCGGCAGTTGCCAGCATGCAGTGGCGCATGATCTTTTGCATGGCCTGTACCCTCGGGCTCGTGATCCTGCCGGCATTCCCTGCATCCGGAATGGCCTCCAACCGCAGGCAGCGTAGTCACGAGCCCGTGAATGGACGGACAAGGTTCAGGCAAAAAACCGCGTTGCCGGGCAAGGAAAACCCGCCGGTCAGCGGGTCTTCAGAAAACTCACACCGTCAGCGGATTCGGCTTGTCCTGGTCGAGCTTGTATTCCTTGATCGCGCGGCTGACGTCCTTGGCGTTGACCTTGCCGTCCTTCGCCAGCGCGGCCAGCGCCGCGTGCGCGATCCAGTAGCGGTCGACCTCGAAGAAATCGCGCAGGTGCGCACGCGTGTCCGAACGACCGAAACCGTCGGTGCCCAGCACGGTGTAATGCATGCCGTCGGGCATGAAGGCACGGATCTGGTCGGCGTACTCGCGCACGTAATCGGTGGCGGCGATCGCCGGGCCGGAACGCCCGTCGAGCAGGCCGGTGACGTACGGCACGCGCTGCTCCGCTTCCGGATGCAGACGGTTCCAGCGCTCGGCATCGAAGCCGTCGCGACGCAGCTCGACGAAGCTGGGGCAGGACCAGATGTCGGACTTCACGCCGAAATCCTTCTCCAGCAACTCGGCCGCCGCGATCACTTCGCGCAGGATGGTGCCCGAACCGAGCAGCTGCACGCACGGCGTTGCAGCCTTGCTCTTGCCTTTACTCGAATCCCGAATCCCCACTCCCGAATCCCGCAACAGGTACATGCCCTTGATGATGCCGTCCTCGCTGCCCTTGGGCAGGTCCGGATGGCTGTAGTTCTCGTTCATCACGGTGATGTAGTAGTAGTGGTCTTCCTGCTCCTGCAGCATGCTGCGCACGCCGTCCTGCAGGATCACCGCCACTTCGTAGGAGAAGGTCGGGTCGTACGCCTTCACGTTCGGGATCGCACCGGCCATCAGGTGCGAGTGGCCGTCCTCGTGCTGCAGACCTTCGCCGTTCAGCGTGGTGCGGCCCGACGTGCCGCCGACCAGGAAGCCGCGCGCGCGCATGTCGCCCGCTGCCCAGCACAGGTCGCCGACGCGCTGGAAGCCGAACATCGAGTAGTAGATGAAGAACGGCAGCATCGCCTGGTTGCTGATCGAGTAGCTGGTCGCCGCGGCCATCCACGAGGCCATGCCGCCGGCCTCGCTGATGCCCTGCTGCAGCACCTGGCCCTTCTGGTCCTCACGGTAGTACAGCAGCTGATCGGAATCCTGTGGCTTGTACTTCTGCCCGAACGGCGCATAGATGCCGATCTGGCGGAACATGCCCTCCATGCCGAAGGTGCGCGCCTCGTCGGCCACGATCGGCACGATCCGCTCGCCCAGCTGCTTGTCGCGCAGCAGCAGGTTGATGCCGCGCACCAGCGCCATGGTGGTGGAGATTTCGCGCTCGCCGGTGCCCTTGGTGATCTGCTCGAACGCCGAAAGCTCCGGCGCCTTCAGCTTGGCTTCGGCCTTGCGCCGGCGCTGCGGCAGGAAGCCGCCCAGCGCCTTGCGCCGCTCCAGCATGTACTGCACTTCCGGCGAGTCCTTGCCCGGGTGGTAATACGGCACATCCTTGAGCTTGTCGTCGCTGATCGGGATCTGGAAGCGGTCGCGGAAATGCCGCACCGATTCCTCATCCAGCTTCTTCTGCTGATGGGTTGGATTCTGCGATTCGCCGGCCGCGCCCATGCCGTAACCCTTCACCGTCTTGGCCAGGATCACCGTGGGCATGCCCTTGGTGTTCGACGCCGCGTGATAGGCCGCGTAGACCTTGTGCGGATCGTGACCGCCGCGGTTCAGGCGCCAGATGTCGTCGTCGCTGAGGTTGGCGACCATCTCGCGCGTCTCCGGATACTTGCCGAAGAAGTGCTCACGCGTGTACGCGCCACCGAAGGCCTTGCAGGCCTGGTATTCACCGTCCAGGGTTTCCATCATCAGCTTGCGCAGCACGCCCTTGGTGTCGCGCGCCAGAAGCGGATCCCAGTAACTGCCCCAGGCCAGCTTGATCGCGTTCCAGCCGCCACCGCGGAACACGCCTTCCAGTTCCTGGATGATCTTGCCGTTGCCGCGCACCGGACCGTCCAGTCGCTGCAGGTTGCAGTTGATCACGAAGATCAGGTTGTCCAGGCCTTCGCGGCCGGCCAGCGAGATCGCGCCCAAGGACTCCGGCTCGTCGCATTCGCCGTCGCCCATGAAGCACCAGATCTTGCGGTCGCTCTTGGGCACCAGCCCGCGGTTTTCCAGGTACTTGAAGAACTGCGCCTGATAGATCGCCTGGATCGGACCCAGGCCCATCGACACCGTCGGCACCTGCCAGTAATCCGGCATCAGCCACGGGTGCGGATACGAGGACAGCGCGCGGCCCTTGCCGACCACTTCCATGCGGAACAGGTCGAGCTGATCCTCGGCCAGGCGGCCTTCCAGGAACGAGCGTGCATAGATGCCGGGGCTGGAATGGCCCTGGTGCAGGATCAGATCGCCGGGATGATCGGCGCTCGGTGCGCGCCAGAAATGGTTGAAGCCGACGTCGTACAGCGTGGCGCTGGAGGCGAAGCTGGCGATGTGGCCGCCCAGTTCGCCCGGCTTGCGGTTCGCCCGCACCACCATCGCCATCGCGTTCCAGCGGATCAGGCAGCGGATGCGCCACTCCATCGCGGCGTCGCCGGGGGACTTCGCCTCCTGCGCGGGCGGGATCGTGTTGACGTAGGCGGTGGTCGGGTCGAACGGCAGGTAGCCGCCGGAACGTCGCGTGGTGTCCACCATCCGTTCCAGCAGGAAGTGCGCGCGCTCGGTGCCGTCGTGCTGGATCACCGCATCGAGCGAATCCATCCACTCGCGGGTTTCGGTGGGGTCGATGTCCTGGTTGAGGATATCTTCGAGCTGATCCATGAGGTCTCCACGGCACCGTAAGCGTGCCTGCAAGGGATTCGCGCCGTCGGGGAGCCGGCGCGGCAACAGTTGAGTTTAGCGACCTGCCGCAGTCCGCGCCAAACGCATGCCCATACGCGAACGCACGGACCGCCGCCGGTCAGCCGCGACGTTCGCCCTGCGCCGCACGGATCTGCGCGTCGACGGCGGCCACCGCGGTCATGTTGACGATGCGTCGCGCGGTCGAGGCCGGGGTGAGGATATGCGCCGACTTGTCCACGCCCATCAGGATCGGACCGATCGCCACGCCGTCGGTCATCACCCGCACGATGTTGTAGGCGATGTTGGCCGCGTCCAGATTCGGCATCACGAACAGGTTGGCGCGGCCGCTCAGGGTGGTGTGCGGGAACATGCGCTGACGGAGCGCTTCGTCCCAGGCCGTATCGGCCTGCATCTCGCCGTCCATTTCCAGCTTCGGCGCGCGCGCCTTCAGGATCTGCCAGGCCTTGCGCATCTTCGCCGCACTGGGATTGTCATGGCTGCCGTAGTTGGAGTGCGACAGCAGGGCCACCTTCGGTTCGATGCCGAAGCGCTTCAGCCGGTAGCTGGCCTGCAGCGTCGCCTCGGCGATCTGCTCGGCGCTGGGGTCGCACTGCACATGGGTATCGAGGAAGAACCACGCGCCCTTGTCGTTGATCACCCCGCACATCGCCGACGTGCACGACACCCCCGGATCGAGCCCGAACACGCTGCGCAGGTAGCCGAGCTTCTTGTGGTAACGCCCGACCAGGCCGCAGATCATGGCATCCGCCTCGCCCCGCTCGACCATCAGCGCGGCGATCAGGGTCGGCCGCGAACGCAGCAGGTTCTTCGCCGCCGCGGGGCTCACGCCACGTCGCTCGGTCAGCGCGTGGTACTGCTGCCAGTAATCGTTGAAGCGTGGATCGTCGTTGATGTTGGTCAGCTCGAAATCGACCCCGGCGCGCATGCGCAGGCCGAGTCGCTCGATGCGAGTCTGGATCACGTCCGGGCGACCGATCAGGATCGGTCGCGCCAGCCGTTCGTCGATCACGGTCTGCACCGCCTGCAGCACGATCTCTTCCTCGCCTTCGGCATACACGACACGCTTGCAGTCGGCACGGGCACGTTCGTACACCGGCTTCATGATCAGGCCGGTGCGGTAGATGAACTGGCCCAGCTTCTCGCGGTACGCCCCCATGTCGGCGATCGGGCGGGTGGCCACGCCGGAGTCCATCGCGGCCTGCGCAACCGCGGGCGCCAGCATCACCAGCAGGCGCGGGTCGAACGGACGCGGGATCAGGTACTCCGCGCCGAAACACGGAATCTCGCCGCCGTAGGCACTGCCCAGATCGGACGCTTCCATGCGCGCCAGCGCGGCGATCGCGCGCACGCAGGCGGTCTTCATCGCCTCGTTGATGCCGGTGGCGCCGACATCGAGCGCGCCACGGAAGATGTACGGGAAGCACAGCGCGTTGTTGACCTGGTTGGGATAGTCCGAGCGACCGGTGGCGATGATGCAATCCGGGCGCACCGCCTTGGCGTCCTCCGGGGTGATTTCCGGGTTCGGATTGGCCAGCGCCAGAATCACCGGCCGCGCGGCCATCGTGGCGACCATCTCCGGCTTCAGGATGCCGCCGGCGGAAAGGCCGAGGAACACATCCGCGCCTTCCACGATCTCCGCCAGGCTGCGCTTGGGCGTGTCGCGCGCATAGCGCGCCTTGTCCGGATCGAGATTCGGCCGGCCACTGTGGATCACGCCTTCGCGATCGTAGGCGAGGATGTTTTCCGGCTTCACGCCCAGCGCCACCAGCATGTCGAGGCAGGCGATGCCGGCCGCGCCGGCACCGGTCGTGGCGATTTTCACCTCGCCGAACTGCTTGCCCACGACTTCCAGCGCGTTCAGCACCGCGGCACCCACGATGATCGCGGTGCCGTGCTGGTCGTCGTGGAACACCGGGATCTTCATCCGCTCGCGCAGCTTGCGCTCGACGATGAAGCATTCCGGCGCCTTGATGTCCTCCAGGTTGATCCCGCCGAAGGTCGGTTCCAGGCTGGCGATGATGTCGACCAGCTTGTCCGGGTCGTTCTCGTCGATCTCGATGTCGAACACGTCGATGCCGGCGAATTTCTGGAACAGCACGCCCTTGCCTTCCATCACCGGCTTGGCCGCCAGCGGCCCGATGTTGCCCAGGCCGAGCACCGCGGTGCCGTTGGTGATCACCGCCACCAGATTTGAGCGGACGGTGTATTCCGCGGCGGTGGTCGGATCCTCGACGATCGCATCGCAGGCCGCCGCCACGCCTGGCGAATACGCCAGCGACAGGTCGCGCTGGGTCAGCAGCGCCGTGGTCGGGGTGATCTTGATCTTGCCCGGCCGCGGATGGCGGTGATACTCCAGCGCGGCGAGACGAAGTTCTTCGGGGAGGGCCATGGAAGCGATTTCTTCGGGGGAGGGAACGTCATCTGCCGGAGCAGTTGAACATGGCCGATCTTAGCACCGGGGCCGGCCGGGCCGGCCGCCGGAGACCCGGTCAGCGCGTCGTCAGCAACTGGTCTTCCTGCACCCGGTTCATGTGGATGCCGTTGATGAACAGCGAGAACGCCAGCTTGCCGGCCAGTCCATGCACGTGCTGCATCCATGGCGGCAGCCAGCGGGGCGGCAGGATCGCGCCGGAGGCGAAATGCGGCTGCAGGCTGATCACGTCGTGCAGGGCCAGCTTGCCTGCGAACAAATGCCGCAGCAGGTCCAGCCGACGCTGCTTCAGTGCCCAGCGAAAGAACGTGTGCACGGTGAGCAGGCCGGAAAGGTAGACATTGTCCTTCGCGAACGCCGCGCCGCCGCCCGGCGGCACGCCGCGAAACACCCGCTGGGCCGAGTGGAAGCTGTCGGCGGCGGTTTGCCCGCAGCTGCTGAAGAACTTGTACACCTCGACGAAATCGGCGCCGTTCAGCGCCATGTCGATCGCCAGGATGCGCAGGCTGATGCGCTTGAGACGGCCGATGTCGATCGCGCCGGACATCAGTTCGGCGAACACCGCCAGCCCTTCCTGGGTCGCGGTGACCCGCGGCGAGGTGCGCCCCAACGAGGCCAGCAAAGGCTGCTGCCTGCCGTTCAACGCGGTCAGCGAGTGCACGAATGCCTCATGCGCCAGCAACTGGTGATGATCGTATTCGTTGAAGCTGGCACCGCCACGCAGGCGAATCCTGGTGGCGCCGGCCGCGGCCTTGGCGGTGAGCTCCGGGTCGATCTCCACGTTGATCGTGCCGGCACCGAAGAACGCATCGAGGGTCGCGGCCAGTTCGTCGCGCAGGGTCTCCGCGCTGAGGCAGTCGCTGCTGTCGTCGGCCAGCAGATCGGCGCCGAGTTCGTCGGACAGCTCGACGAAATAGCGCGCCGCATCGAGATTGCTGCGCTGGCTGCCGGGAATCAGGTCACCCGGTTTGCCGTACAAGGCAATCGACGGCGCGGTGACGCCGACCGTGCCCACCGCCTCGAGCATCTGCGCCGCGATGCGCCACGACTCGGCACTGCGTCGCAGGTAATCGCCAAGCGGATCGATATCCTGTGCATCGCCGCCACCGGCAGCCGCTTCGATCGCCGCCAGCTCGGCGCGCGCCTCGCCCAGGTCAGGCACCCGGTAGAGCACCTCCGGCAGGCTGAAGTGTCCCTGGCTGTAAGCCTCGATCATGCGGCTTTCCAGCGATGCCGGCCACGCCACCGTCGGCAGGATGTGGATGCCGCGCACCGCCGCCAGCAGGCGCTGGTCGAGCTCGGCGTATCGCCGCAATGCCGGCGCCGTGGCGGGATCGGGCGCCTTCATCGCGCCACCTGCCGCCGGGCATCCACCTGCCTGATCAGCTCGGTGGCGATCGGATCCGGCCTGAAGGCACCGAGAAATCTGCGCGGGCTGGCCGGCATGAAGCTGAAACTGGACGGATTTCCGGTGCGCAGCATCACGGTGATCCGGCGCGGATTGGTGTTGCCGGTATTGACGTTCACCACGTCGGTCAACGCGACCCTACGCTTCTGGCCGCGGTCGACCAGCACCAGCCAGTCGCCGTCCTGCCATACCTCGTCCACCAGGTCGAACAGCAGCCGGCGGAACAGCACCACGCCGAACGCCGCCATCAGCAAGGGAGTCACCAGCAACATCACATCCGGCGGCCCGCCATGGGAGATTCCGGCACGCCATCGACCCCACAGCGCCAAGGCGAAGAACAACGCAAGGAATCCGAACCACAAGGCTGGAAACACCCGCTTGTAGAACCCGGTGGATGTAGACGACAGCCGTTGCATGCGCTCCCCCACGACGACAGGACGATGACGACGATAGTAGAGGTTCCGCCGCGCCGGCGCGCGCCGGTCAGCCCTTCTCGCGATGCCCGCGATGCCCGCGCGGCGGCTCGATCGGGCGCCCGCCGCGCTGGCGGCGCAGGCGCGCTTCCAGCGTGGCGGCCTGCTCCTCTCGCTCGTCGTGCAGCTTGAGATAGCTGCGCCAGCGGGCGGCGCTCAACTCGCCGGTGTCCAGCGCCACCTGCACCGCGCAGCCAGGCTCGCTGCCGTGGCCGCAATCGGCGAAACGGCACTGCTCGGCCAGCGTCGCGATGTCGGCGAAAAGGTCGAGGTTTTCCTCGCCAGTGAGCTTCAGTTCGCGCATGCCCGGGGTATCGATCAGGCAGCCGCCGCTGGGCAGCTGCAGCAGGGCACGATGGGTGGTGGTGTGGCGACCGCGGCTGTCATGGCTGCGCACCGCGGCGGTGGCCATGGTGGCGGTGCCCAGCAAGGTGTTGGTCAGGGTGGATTTGCCGGCGCCGGACGAACCCACCAGCACCGCGCTGTCGCCCGCCTGCAGGTAGGGTGCAAGCAATTGCGCGCTGGAAGGATCCTTGCAATTGAGCGCGTGGACCGGCGTGCCGTCGGGCAGCCGCTCGCGCAGCGCGGCGATCTTCCCGGCGGCATCCTCGCGCGTGTCGAGTTTGCTCAGCAGCACCACCGGCTGCGCGCCGGAATCCTCGGTCAGCGACAGGTAGCGCTCGATCCGCGCCGGGTTGAAGTCGCCATCCAGTCCGGTCAGCACCAGCACGTAATCGATATTGGTGGCGATCAGCTGGCGCTCGTAGCGCTCGCCGGCCGCGGCGCGCGACAGCACGCTGCGCCGCGGCGCCACGCTGAGGATATGCGGCGGCGTGCCGTCGGCCACTTCCACGAAATCCCCGACCACAGGGCGCGCGGCCGGATCCATGCCACGCTTGAGAAAATGACCGTCCGGCTGAGCACCGAAGATGTTCCGGCCGTCATGCAGTTCATAGCCGGCGCGATGCTGCGCGACCACCCTGGCGAGGCGCAGCCCGTCACCGGGCAGTGCGTCGCCACGCCAGCCGATATGCCGCAGCCGCTCAATCGTTTCGACGTCACTCATGTCGGGGCTTGGTTGGCATGGTCGGTGGATTATGCCCTGCCCGGGCATGGCCCGACGATGAACCGCGATTCGCCTGCCAAAGGCCTCGCGCTGCACTGCATCACGCTGCTAGCATCGACCCGGCCGGCGCTGCTGCCGGCGCCCCACTTCAAGAGGAACCGGCGTTGGCCCCGATCATCCCGAGTGCGCACCTTGCCGACGTCCGTTACGAAATCCGCGGTGCGCTGACCCGGCGCGCGCGCGAGCTGGAGGCTGCCGGCCACGACATCATCAAGCTGAATATCGGCAATCCCGGCCGTTACGGCTTCGAAGCGCCGGCACACCTGCGCGAGGCGATCGCCAGCCATCTGCACGACAGCGAGGCGTATGGTCACGAGCAAGGCCTGGAAACGGCGCGCGAGGCCATCGCCGCGCAGCAGCGCGCCCGTGGCGCACGCCACGTCGAAGCCGAACGGATATTCATCGGCAACGGCGTCAGCGAGCTGATCGACCTGGCGCTGCGCGCCCTGCTCCAGCCCGGCGACGAGGTATTGCTGCCCAGTCCCGACTACCCGCTGTGGAGCGCGGCCACCATCCTCAACGGCGGCCAGCCGCGTTATTACCGCTGCCTCGCCAGCCATGCTCATCTGCCCGATCCCGACGAGGTCGAGGCGCTGATCACCTCGCGCACCCGCGCGCTGGTCCTGATCAACCCGAACAACCCCACCGGCGCGGTCTATCCACGCGCCCTGCTGCAACGCCTGGTGGACATTGCCGCACGGCACCGGCTGCTGCTGCTTGCCGACGAAATCTACGACGAGATCCTGTACGACGGCGCCACCTTCCAGCCGCTGGCCGAGCTCGCCGGCGAGTTGCCATGCCTCAGCTTCGGCGGCCTGAGCAAGGTGCATCGCGCCTGTGGCTACCGGGTGGGCTGGATGAGCCTGTCCGGCGAGCCGGCCCGTTCTTCCATCTATCGCGATGCGCTGCAGCTGCTCGCCGCGCTGCGCCTGTGTCCCAATGTGACCGCGCAGTGGGCGGTATTGCCGGCGCTGCAGGACGCGCCGACCATCGGTGCATTGACCGCTGCCGGCGGACGCCTGCACGAGGCGCGCGAGACCGTGCTGCGTGGTGTCGCCGCCAGCCGCCATCTCGACCTGGTGGCGCCCGCGGGCGCGCTGTATGCCTTCCCGCAGGTATGTGCCGAACAGATCCCCCGCTTCGACGACGAGTCGTTCGCGCTGCGCCTGCTGGAGCAGGAATCGGTGCTGGTGGTGCCGGGCAGCAGCTTCAACGTGCCGCGAAGCCGCCATTTCCGCCTGACCCTGCTGCCGCCGCCGGCGCAATTGCGCGAAGTCTTCGTGCGGATCGAGCGGGTGCTGGCGAGCATGGCGCAGGAGCAGGCGGATGCCGCGATTGCCGTGGCCTGAACGGCATCGACTGCGCCGATGACAATCGCACCACCGCCGCTGCACTATCTCACCCTCGGCGATTCCTACACCATCGGCGAAGCCGTGCCCGCCGAGGCGCGCTGGCCGGCCGTGCTGGTCGAGCGACTGCGCCGGGCCGGCGTGGCCATCGAGGATCCGCGCATCGTGGCCGTCACCGGCTGGACCACGGACGAGCTGGCGCATGGCATGGACGATTCCGTACTGGCACCGCCGTACGACCTGGTCACCCTGCAGATCGGCGTCAACAACCAGTATCGCGGCCGCAGTGCCGAGGACTACCGCGGTGAATTCGCCAGCCTGCTGGCGCGTGCCATCGCACTGGCCGGCGATCGCCCGCAACGGGTGGTGGTGGTGTCGATCCCCGACTGGGGCGTCACCCGCTTTGCGCGCGACCAGGGACGCGATCCGGCCGCCATCGCGGCGGCCCTGGATGCCTTCAACGCGATCGCGAACGAGCAGGCGCGCCGCGCCAGCGCGCATTTCGTCGACATCACGCCGATCTCGCGTCGCCATCCGGAGCTGCTGACCGACGATGGCCTGCACCCGTCGGCAGCACAGTACGCACTGTGGGTAGAGGCAATCCTTCCGATCGTGCGCAAGGCCCTGGGCCCGGCGCCTTGAACCCGACCGAAGGCGCCGTCATCTAGGGCGGCGTATCATTGTCCTCTTTTCCGGAGCCGCCCCATGTCGCTCGACAGCACTACCCGCGAACGTATCGAAACCCTGCTCAAGGACCACCGCGTGGTGCTGTTCATGAAGGGCGACCGGCAGCAGCCGATGTGCGGCTTCTCCGCCTCGGCCACCAACACCCTGAACGAGCTGCTGCCCGACTACCACACGGTCAACGTGCTGGAAGATCCCGAGATCCGCGAGGGCATCAAGCTGTACGGCGAGTGGCCAACCATTCCCCAACTGTACGTGGGCGGCGAACTGGTCGGCGGCGCCGACATCATCAGCCAGATGTATGGCAGCGGCGAACTGCACACGCTGTTCGGCGTGGCCGCACCGGATCGCACGCCGCCGGAAATCACCATCACCGACGCCGCCGCCGAGGCGATCCGCCAAGGCACCTCGAACGCACAAGGCGTGGCCTTGCACCTGGAGATCGGCCCCGACCACAGCGCCGGCTTCCAGCTCGCGCCAGCCGGCGCCCACGACATCGTGGCGCACGCCAACGGCCTCGATGTGCATTTCGACCCGGCCAGCGCGCAGCGTGCCCGCGGCATCGTGATCGATTGGGTCTCCACCGTGCAGGGCGAGGGCCTCAGCCTGACGTTTCCCGGCACGAAGTGAAACGAATCGCCCACCTGACAACGCCATCTGCGCACCGCGGGCGAATGCCACCATGAGCAAACCAGACGGCAACGGTCAAATCGATTACCGCGAGCGGGCGCGCATCCAGTTGCAGAACCGTGATCTGCTGCTGGCCGAACAATCCTTTCTGCGCCTGCTCGAAGCCGATCCTGCCGATCCCGAAGCCCTGCAGTTTCTCGCCCGCGCCTGCATCGGCCGCGGGCAACCCGGACAGGCTGTCGCGCTGCTGCTCGCCGCGCACCAGGCTCGTCCCGATGAACCGACCGTGTTGCAGCAACTGGGTACGTTGCAGTTGTCGACTGGTGACGCGGAGGCAGCCGCGCAAAGCCTGCGCCGCTGCCTGCAACTCGCGCCGGATACGTTCACGGCGCGCCTGCGGCTTGGCGTGGCGCTCGAGCGCCTGAACCACGGCCATGACGCCTTGCTTGCCTATTTCAGGGCCATCAACACGGCACAGTCGCAGGGACGCTGGCTCAGCGATGCCTCGACCGCGCCGCTGTTGCGCGAAGCAGTCAAGCACGCGATGGACTACGTCGACCAAGGTCGGCGACAGGCATTCGACGAGGTGCTGCAGCCGTTGCGCGAACGCTATGGGAGCGACGAGCTCAAACGCGTGGATCAGTGCCTGGCCATTTATCTGCACGAACAGCCGACCAACCTCCCCGATCCGCGCCAGGCACCGAAATTCCTGTACTTCCCGGGCCTGCCGCCGCAACCGTTCTACGCGCGCGAGCGCTTCCCGTGGCAAGCCGGGCTGGAGGCCGCCGGCGAACGCATTCGCGCGGAACTGCGTGAGGTCATCCAGCGCGGGGAACCACTGGAGTCGTTCCTGCAGACGGGTCTTCGCGAAGAAGCCGAAGGCTATCTTCGTGCCTCCGGCCCGGGTCCGGCGGCATGGGATGCCTTTTTCTTCTTTCGCCATGGCGAACGCCACGCGGAGCATTGCGCACGCTGCCCGCAGACCGCTGCCCTGCTCGATGCCACCCCGCTGGTGCGCATACGCGACCATGCCCCGGAAACCCTGTTTTCGGTATTGCGCCCTGGAACCCACATCCTGCCCCACCGTGGCGTCACCAATACCCGACTGGTGACGCACCTGCCGCTGATCGTGCCTCCCGACTGCGCGTTGCGGGTCGGCGGCGAAACCCACGTCTGGCAAACCGACCGCTGCGTCACCTTCGACGACACGTTCGAACACGAAGCCTGGAACCACAGCGACCAGACGCGAGTGGTGCTGATCCTCGACTGCTGGAACCCCGACCTCAGCGAGGCCGAGCAGGCCGCGGTGACCGACCTGGTCGAAGCGATCGGCGACTTCAACGTCAGCGCCGCGCGGTAAGGCGCCACGCGCGACTTCCGCTGACTCACGCCTCGGCGAACAACTCGACCAGTTCGGGCAACAACTCCGCATAGTGGCGCCAGCGCGACACCGAGCGTTGGTGCACCGGCTGACGCGCCTGCCACAGGCTGGCCGAGGTGATCGGCGTGGATGTGCTCGCCCTCGGCTCCGATGAGTTATGCGCGGACAGCCCCAACTGCGGCAACAAGGCCTTCACTGTTGCTGCCGGATCCGCAACCAGCTGTTCGTACTCCACCGTGATGATGGGCAATGGCAGCGTTTGCCGCCAATGCCTCATCAATTCGTTGCAGCCTTCCATCAGCGCCGCGATGTCGCCAAAGTCCCTGGCAAACGCATAGTCGTCCCGTGCGAACGGCTGGCTCCAGATCGACAGCGCAGTATCCCGCGGCTGGCGTCGGCAGTGGATGACCCGTGCCTGCGGGAACATCGCCGCAACCTGATCCAGGTAGCGGAAATTGAGCGGATTCTTGTCGACGTAATGGCTCGCCGGTGGATCATCGCGGCGCAAGTGGGTCAGATAGATCCCGGCCGCCTCCTGCAGATGTGCCGTTCGCTGCGCCGGTGCCAGGCCGGCCAGGCGCTGCACGAGAAATTCCAGCGTCGGCAACTCGCCGCGATTGCACACATCAGGATGGCGGCCAAGCAGTTCGGCCATCAAGGTGGTGCCGGTACGCGGCAAACCGACCACGAAAATCGGCACGCCATCGACACGGGCAGAACGGGATTGCAGTGGTGGGGCGGACAGGCGATCTCGCACGAAATCCCGCCAGCGTGTTCGCGACCAGCTGACCGTCTGGCGCGTCAAGGTATTGGCTTGCCGCCAGGCGTGCGCCGCATCGGCGTAAGCGCCGATGTCATCACAGGCCTTGCCCAGTGCAAACAGGACCGAGGCGCGCGCGCGCGCGGACAGGGTGCGATCGCGGAGATGGGCGTCGAACAGGGCGAAATCCGCATGCTGGCGATCGGCATAGCGTTGCAGGGATGCCAGCGATCCGGGCACGAACCACGCGTTCAGGTCGATGCCACCGGCCAGCGCGGCAGCATAGTGGGCACGCGCCCGATCGAAATGTCCCAGCTCCTGCTCGATCTGGCCAGCCACGGCGTGCAGCCGCGGGTCGCCTGCTCCGCGCGCCAATCGTTCCTCGCACAATTCGGCGGCGAGGGCGTGCTGATGGGACTCGCGCACGAACTGGATACAGGCGAGCACGCCATCCATGTCGTCGGTCGTCCCCCGCGCAACGGTCGCCACGCAGGCTGCCGCCGCATTGAGGCGGCCCTCGGCGCGCAGCACCTCGGCGAGCAGCCAGCTGGCGGCCGAATGGGTCCCGCCAGCCAGAAGTCCGCGCAGCTCCGCCTCGGCCCGACCGGTTTCGCCAGCCTGCCAGAACGCCTGCGCGAGCCAGTAACGCAGCGATGAGTCCGCCGGTTGCTGCTGCCGCGCAAGCTCCAACAAGGCTGCCGCAAAGAGCGGCTGACCTCGCTGCAGAAACTGGCGCGCGACATCGCGCCATTCCGCCGCCGGCGCATCCCCCAGGTCCGCCCGCGCCGCCTGCAGAGCCGCTTGCGAACCCATCGCCGCCGCATGGCCGAGGTAACGATCGACCCGCGCGACGAGCGCGGCCGAGGGCCGCCACTCGGCCTGCGCGGCCGTCACGGATGATCCATGCGAGACCCGACCGTCATTCCCGCTCATGGGCACGCTGCCTGCAACGTCGATAAGTCCGATCGACGGGTGTCCGCTTCATGTAATGACGAGTCCATGGCGGGCGAGGGCAACTCGGCATCAACGCTGCTGCGGAAACAGCAGGTACATCGACAGGATGTACTTGTCGCCCGAGATCGGCGGTCGGCCTGCATGCTGGAACATCCAGTACGGCGGAAACACCAGCAGCTTGCCGGTGCGTGCCGGCACCTTGATACCGAGGTCGCAGAACTCGGTCTCGCCACCTTCCTCGACGTCATTCAGATACCACAGGAACACCAGGTAACGATGCGCCACCTCGTAGATCGCGTCGAAGTGAGGCTGGAACCCCTCGCCCGTGCCAGCCACATAGCGCTTGATGCGCATCTGCGAGACCTGCGGCGTGTTGGGGACCGGCAGGGTGAGGCCAAGGCGCTGGTTGTACAGCGCGAGATGGTCCTCGATCTGCTTGTAGAAAAAGCCCTTGAAGGCATCGTCGGCCAGCGCCGAAACATCCAACTCGGTCCAGGCGCTGGCATCGAGGCCGGCGCGCCAACCGGGCTTGCGCACCACGTGCTGTGCGGTCGTCTGCAGAAACTCGGCGATCAGCTGCCGACAGAAATCCGCCGGCAGCGTGGCATCGAAGGTCTGCACATAGTTGCGCAGGTCGGTTATCGGCGGGTTGCCCGGCAACGCCTGCTCAGCGGTCATAACCCCAGTGCTCCATGATGTCCTTAAGCCCCGGCAGCAGGGGTCGGAATGCCTTCTCGTAGCGGCGCCAGCGACCCACCGCCTGCTTGTTCGGCGGCTGCGTTACCTGGGCATAGCTCGGCGTGCTGATGAAACCCTTCTGTTGCGCATGCTGGTGGAAATTGCGCAACGGCGCAGCATCCTCGACCCCGATGAAACGGCCGATGCGCTCGACTTCGGCATCGAAGCGATCCAGCAGATCCTCGTAGCGCAAATGCAACACCCGCGGCTTCAGCAACTGCTCGTGATAGACCCAGTAGTTCATGCCATTGACATAGCCACCCGCCAGCCGCTCGAGCGACGAACACAGGGTCTGGAATCCTGGCGCACGGAAGTTCTGCATGTAGCAGCTCAGAATCACGTCACACGGATGACGCAGCGCCAGAATGATCGGCGCATCGGGAAACAGCCGGCTGATCAAGGGCAGATGCAGCAGGTTGAGCGGGTTCTTGTCGACCAGCCGCTGGCCCGGTTCCAGCTTGACCACACTGCTTGCCTGCTCCCAATAGTGCCGGATCAACATCGCGCACATCCCCGGATCGAGCGCGCCGATACCCTCCGGATATTCCATGCCCAACCCGACCACCTTCTCGGAGACGCCCTGGAGGAACGGCTGTTCGTCCATCGAAGTCAGCGCCGGGTGGGCATCGAGCATCTGCTCCAGCATGGTGGTGCCGGAACGCGGGAATCCCACCACGAAGATCGGCGACTGTGGGTCCCCGTTCGATCGCGCGGGCGGTTCCCAACCGGCCACCTGGGCACTGGTCATGCGGATCAGGGCCGGCGACAGTGGCTGCACGCCGGGCAACAGCAGCTCGGGCACAAGCTGGGCCGCCCTGACCATCTGCGCGGCGTGCGCCTTGGCCAGCGCTTCCATCGCCGCGTCGGCATCGCCCTGTTTGTCGCAGGCCTTGGCCATGCTGAAGTAGAGGTTGCCGCGGTGGGCCGGATCGCTGGTCATCTCCAGCAGGCGCTCCAGCAGGCGCCGGGCCGCGACCGGATCCCGGCCGCGCATGGCCATGACGCCGAGCGCACTGATGACCTCCAGTCGGTCCACCGGATCGGACAGGGTCTGCGGGTCCGGCAGCGTGGCCAGGATCCGATCCGCCTCGTCCAATCGATTGACCCGTTCCAGCAATCCGATCAGACGTGCCAGCGTGCGCGGCCTGGCGCCGTTCAGTTGCAGGGAACCGCCAAGCAGTTCCTCGGCTTCGGAAATCCGCCCCAGCTGGGTGAACATCCAGGCCAGGTCGATACTCAGATCCGTGTCCAGCGGCAACCACCGGCGCCAGCCCGCCGTGAGCTGGCCGGCACCAAGGTTGTCGCCGCACTCGCAACAGGCCATCGCTGCATAGATGCAAATCTCGTGATCATCGGGGAGCAGCCTTGCGGCGGCGACCAGGCAGGTTCGCGCCTTGGCATAATCGGCACGCTCCTTGTACAGCAGACCGAGGTTGCCCTGGGTCATGGGGTCGTCGGGCGCCAGTTTCAGTGCCGTCAGATAGGCCTGTTCGGCGTCCTCGTGACGACCCGCCTCGCGCAAGGCATTGCCGAGGTTACCCCAGTGACCGATGCGCCCGGGGTGGCGGTCGAGCAGGTACTCGTAGACAGCGGCCGCCCGCAGGGGCCGGCCGTACCGCTGCAGGGCGATGCCCAGCACGGTCAACCCGTCTTCGTCATCCGGCCTGGCTCGCAGCAAGTTCTCGCAGGCCTGCTCGGCCTGCTGCACGCGGCCTTCTTCGAGACTCGACAGGATCCGTGGGATGTCAGTGTACGTATGGGGCAAATCCGTTCCACTCAAAAAAGAACCGCGCGGCTTGCACCGCGCGGTTCGATTATAGCGACGCTAAGTTCTGGATCAGAACGTCACGGTCACGCGGCCCCAGAAGTAACGGCCAATGGTCTCGTACGTGTTGGTGTCGGTATTCGAGTTCAGCACGTTGTTCTGGTACATCAACGGCGGCTGCTTGTCGAACAGGTTGTTCACGCCCACGTCGAAACGGGTATGGTACGCGGCCAGGTTATAGCCGAACGACAGGTTGTGATACATCACCGGCGCATACCTGAGCACCGTGCCCGGGATGCCCGGATCGCCGGACACGCCTTCCGGAGCGCCCAGCGGCCAGCCCACCTTCACCGACCCGATGTAGCGCACGTTGTAGTTGGCGCTCCACGGGCCATTGTTCCAGTTCACCTGGGCCAGCCCGCGCCAGCGGGTGTAGTTGCCGTACTCACTCTGGTTGTTGTAGTGGCCGGCCATGTGGAAGACCGTGTCACCCGGCTGGCCCGGCGCGGTGTCGTTGTTGTAGCGGATGAGGTAAGTGGAATCCAGCGACACGGCCAAGTCGCCGTAGTTCTGACCGAACACGTCGAAGTGCGGGATCTTGTACTTGAGGCTGGAGTCGATGCCCTTGGTGTTCAGCTTGCCCAGGTTGACGGTCGGCTCGGCGATGAAGCCGATGTCGCCGCTGCCCAGACGGTGGATCAGTGGACAGAACTGGCTGGCGTCGTTGGCGAAGCAGCTGTTCATGACCGTCTGCGCGCCGATCGCGGTGATCGTGTCGTCCAGCGTGACTCGCCACAGATCCGCCTCGAAGGACAGGCCCGGGGCATAGCTCGGATCGTACACGAAGCCGTAGTCATACGACTTGCCGTGCTCGGGCTTCAGGTTGACGCCCGCGGCCACGGAGCCGGAGACCACACCGGTAGTCTGCGAGAGGCCGGTACCGGCGTAATTGACCGGCACGTTCTGGCAGGCGACGGCGTGCGTCGCCAGCTCCGCCGCTGTCAGACCGCGGCAGGGGTCGGCGAATTGCGGCGCACTGCCGGCAGCACCGTTGTACAACTCGTTGATGTTCGGCGCGCGGAACACGCCGGCAACCGTGCCACGCAGCAGCAGGTCGGTGACCGGACGCCACTCCACGGCGAACTTCTGGTTCCAGCTGCTGCCGGCGGTGTTGTACTGCGAGAAGCGCGAGCCGATCGTCACGTTCAGCGACTTGGCGAACGGCACATCCGCGAGGATCGGGGTGAACAGCTCGAAATACACTTCCTTGTCGGTGAAGCCGCCGCTCAGCGGGGTCGAGCAGGCTTCCTGCGAGATGAAGCAGGTGCCATCCTGACCGCGCGTCTGCGCGATGTAGTCGACCTGATAGTTCTGGTATTCCTTGTCATACGAACCGCCCACGGCCAGCTGCATGGTGCCGGCCGGCAGGTCCCACAGGCTGCCGTTCGCGCTGATTTCGGCACGACGCGAGGTCTGCAGGGTGTGGTAGAACGGCGCCGCGGCGAACTGCTTCAGGGTGGCCAGCGTCTGCGGATCGTTCAGGTTGAAGATGTTGAGCGGAGTGCAGCCTGCGATCGGGGCGGCGGCCGTGCCGCAGGTGACCACGCCGGTGGTCGGATCCAGGAACGACGGACCCAGCGCAGACTTCAGGCCGGCGTAATAGATGTAGCCCGGGCTCCGCTGCTGCGTGCTCTGGTGACCATAGTTCAGGTCGGCATTCCACTGCCAGCTGCTGTCCTGGCCGAAGTTACCCTTCAGGCCGGCGACAATCTGACCGGTGGTGGTGGAGTAGTCAAGCACGCGCTGACCCAGCGGGACGAAGCGGGTCAGGTAGTTGTAGACGGTGGGCTTGCCCGTCGTCGGATCGATCTCGCTGCCTGGACCGAAGTCCTGCTTGAACGGGTTGTAGTAGTTGTCCTTCGAGATCAGCACGCCATCGGAGTTGGCGTCGAACGGCAGCGGAGCGAGGGCCGCATGCGAGGTGGTCTTGTTGTAGAACGCATCCATGTACGCCGTCACGTTGTCCGTGAGGTTGTAGCTGCCCAGCACGAAGACGTTGGTACGCTCCTGCGGGGTCTGGATCAGGTTCAGCGCGGCGTAATTGTACGCGTCGGTACGACCGTTGTAGGGGCGGTAGTCAGCGGCGGTGGTGGTGCCAGGCTGCGGGCCGGCCAGCGTGACACTGCCACCGCCATTCCGTGGAGCCAGGTAGGCGCGACCGTTTGGGTTGCGGCTGGAACCGGCATTGAACACCGAGCCCGAATACAGGTAGGTGGCGTACTTGGAGAAGTCGCGATTGCCTGAGGAGACCGCGTCGAAGTGGTTGTAGTCGATGCCGGCAACGATGTTGCCCTTGTCCGAAGAGGTACCGAAGGTGGCTGCGAAACCCTTCTGCGCGCCGTCGGAGCGATCCGACTCGCCGTAGTTGACGCTGACCTGGGCGCCCTGGAAATCCTTGCGCATGATGAAGTTCACCACGCCGCCGATCGCATCGGAACCGTAGGTCGCCGAGGCGCCGTCCTTCAGCACGTCGATGCGCTCGACCATGCTGGCCGGGATCGCGTTGATGTCGTTGTTCAGTACGCGCTTGCCGTCGATCAGGATCAGGGTGCGGTTGGAGCCCAGGCCGCGCAGCGAGACGGTCGATGCACCGTTGCCGCCGCCGTTGTTGACGTTCGGGTTGGTGGCCGCGCCGGCGATCGCCGGGATCGACTGCACCAGATCGCCTAGCGTCTGCTTGCCGCTGGCCTGGATCTGCGCGCGGTCGATGGTCAGCACCGGGTTGGAGGTTTCCAGATCCACACGGCGGATGTTCGAGCCGGTGACCACGACCGTCTGCAGCGTCTGCGCCTTCTTGGCGCTGGGCTGACTGGCCGCATCCTGAGTGCCCGTATCCTGGGCGAAGGCCGTGCCCGAGGCACCGACCGCGATGACAGCACCCAGCGAAAGCGCCAGGCGGACTGCCGAAGAAAGTTTTGAGACCCCAAGTTTCATTTAAGACACCCTCCGGTTAATTTTTTTGTCATGGGCCAGAACCTGTTCTGCCCAGAATTGCGACCCGGCCCGTTCCCAAGCCGATGGGTTTCGGACCCATGAACTCCCGATCCGCGCCGATACTAACAGGCAAATAACGCTATGTGAACTCACTCCACACGTTTTTCCGCTCCGGTTTGTTCAGCGGCCGTTCCCTCGAAGTGGGCATCAGGCGGCTGGTTGACCCTCATCAGGGGAGGCTCCGCGTGGGCTTTATTACTTTTAATTTATATTTTTTAAACGAATTTATTACATATATATCGCTCACCTCGTGAGAGGAAGGCGTGAAAATGTGATTTGCATCACATTTCAGGCCGAGCCAGTTGACACGACCGGGGTCCTGGTCAGTCCGTGTCGGCTTCGGCCTCGAAGCGCAGATGCTTCACGCTGCGACCGTTGCGACGTACCAGCTTGAGCGCCTCGACGCCGATCCGGATATGCGCCTCCACGTACTGCGCGGTGATGCGCTGGTCGCTGCTCTCGGTCTTTACCCCTTCCGGGATCATCGGCTGGTCGGACACCAGCAGCAGGGCGCCGCAGGGGATCCGGTTGGCGAAGCCGGCGGCGAAGATCGTGGCCGTTTCCATGTCGACGGCCATGCAGCGGGTGCGCCGCAGGTACTCCTTGAAGGTGTCGTCGTGTTCCCATACGCGGCGATTGGTGGTGTACACCGTGCCGGTCCAGTAGTCGTGGCCGAGGTCGCGAATCATGGTGGAAACCGCGCGCTGCAACTGGAACGCCGGCAGCGCCGGCACCTCCGGCGGCAGATAGTCGTTGCTGGTGCCCTCGCCGCGGATCGCCGCGATCGGCAGCACCAGGTCGCCCAGCTGGTTCTTCTTCTTGACCCCGCCGCACTTGCCCAGGAACAGTGCTGCTTGCGGCGCGATCGCGCCGAGCAGGTCCATCACGGTGGCCGCGTTGGGGCTGCCCATGCCGAAGTTGATCAGGGTGATGCCGTCGGCGGTGGCGTTCGGCATCGGCCGATCACGTCCGTGCACCTCCACTCCGTGCCACTGGGCGAACAGCTCCACGTAATGGCCGAAGTTGGTCAGCAGGATGTGCTGGCCGAAGTCCGCCAACGCAGTGCCGGTGTATCTGGGCAGCCAGTTCGCGACGATTTCCTGCTTGTTCTTCATGTGAGCACCCGATCCGGTGGCCGCATCATAGCCGCTGGTCCCCACCCGCCGCGACCAGGCGGCGCTGGTCGGCAGGTAACTTTTTCCCGACACCGCAGTCACTTGCAGCATGCTATGTTTTGCTTGCCATTCATGACGGGGGATACGTGATGCGGATGGGTCTGGCAATCGATGCGGCCTGCGATCTGTCGCAGGCGTTCCTGGAGCAACACGACATCGCAGTCATGCCGATCACGGTAAAGATCGACCGCGAAACCTTCATGGACGATCGCAAACCAAGCGAGCTGCAGCGATTCATCGATCGCCGGCTCGGCAGTCGCAGTCATTCCGCGGAGACCGAGCCCTGCCCGGTGGAAGAGGTGCAGAAGCTGTTCCTCGAGAAGCTGGTGCTGGAACAGGACTGCGTGTTCTGCCTGACCATCACCGCCACTCGCAGCCCGATCAACGAGCACGTCAACAAGGCGAGTTTCGCGATCCTGAAGAATTATCGGCACGTTCGCGAGCAAGCGGGCATCCTCGGTCCGTTCATGATGCGCGTGGTCGACACCCGCAACATTTTTGCCGGTGCCGCGCCGGCGGTGTACGAGGCGAGCCGGATGATCGCCGCCGGCGAGGCCCCGGCCACGATACGCGAACGGCTGCTGCATATCGCCAACCACAGCTACGGCTACATGCTGCCGCGCGACCTCTATTACCTGCGCGCGCGCGCCAAGACCAAGAACGACCGCAGCGTCAGCCTGTTCAGCGCGATGCTGGGTTCGGCGCTGGATATCAAGCCGATCCTGCGCTGCTTCCGCGGCGAGACCGGGCCGGTGGGCAAGGTACGCGGTTTCGAGCAGGGCGCTGAAGCACTGTTCGGTTACGTCGCACGGCGGGTACGCGCCGGCCTGTTGGTGCCGATGGTGTGCGTGAGTTACGGCGGCGACCTGGCCGTGCTCGCGCATCTGCCGGGCTACACCGAGCTGCGCGCCGCCTGCGAGGAATGCAGCGTGGCACTGATGGAGGCGCCGATGAGCATTACCGGCATGGTCAATGTCGGCGAGGGCGCAGTGACCGTGGGCCTGGCTGCCGAGGAACACGAGGCCGACTTCTGAGACTTCGCGCTGGCGAGGCCACACGCAGGCGACCGGCAAGCACTCAGAACCCGTAGTTGAGAAACCCGCCGTCCACCGCCAGCACCTGGCCGGTGATGTAACTGGCCGCCGGCAGGCACAGGAAAGCAATCGCCGCCGCCACTTCCTCGGGTTCGCCGATGCGCCGCAACGGCGTGCGGTCGAGCACTTCGTCCAGATAATCGGGATCGGCCAGCGCCGGCTCGGAGCGCTGGGTGCGGATGTACCAGGGCGCCACGGCATTGACGCGAATGCCATCCACCGCCCATTCGGCCGCCAGGTTGCGAGTCAGCTGGTGCAGCGCGGCCTTGCTCATGCCGTACGGCGAGCCGGTACGCACGTGGGTCATGGCCGACACCGAACCCACGTTGACGATCGCCGCACTGGCATGCTGCACCAGCTGCGGATGCGCCAGCCGGCACATCTCGAACGCGGAAAACAGGTTCTGCTCGAAAATGGCGCGATAGTCGTCTTCGCTGTAGTCCAGCGTGGCGCCGGCCTGGTTGCCGCCGGCGTTGTTGATCAGCAGCGACACCGAGGCGTCGAGGTCGGCGATCCAGTCGAATACCGCCAGCCGCTCCTCCGCCTCGGCCAGGTCCGCGCCGAAGGCCAAGATCGACACATCAGGAAAATCGTCCGCCAGTTCCACCCTCACCTGTTCCAGGTAGTCCTCGTCACGTGCCACCAGCAGCAGGTCGGCACCGAGCCCGGCCAGTTCGCGCGCGACCGCATGGCCGATGCCCTTGCTGGCCCCGGTGACCAGCGCGGTGTGGCCATGCAGTTGCCAGGCATCCAGGCGGCTGTTTGGAGGAAGGTTCATGCGGCCAGCTTAGCAACGTCGACTGGATCACGCGCGAGGCTTGCCTGCGCGCCGGACTGGCAGGACACTCGCCGACTCTACCCGCCGCGAGAATTGCCATGAAGCCGCTGCCGATCCTGCTGTGTGCGCTGGCCCTGGCCGCCTGCTCCAGCAAGCCGCCGGAGCCCAAGGCCAAGGCTGCCGATGTCGCCACGCCGTTCGACGCCATGAAGGCCGACGAACAGCGCGCGAAGGACGTGCAGAAGGTGGTCGACAAGCAGGCCGAGGAACAGCGCAAGCAGATCGAGGCGCAACAGCAATAGCGGCCTTACCCGGCGCCCTTCAGCGCGGGGCGCACAGGCAGTCCGCGTAGATGTTCGGCGTGCCGGCCTTGGCGTTGCGCAGCAACTGCAATTCCGGTGTCAGCGCCGGCAGCTGGGCAAACCACCGCGGCAGGTGCACGCCCCAGGATTGCAGCAACTGCACGCTGGCGGCACGGTTCATGTCGATCAGGAAGCGCTCGAAACCACTCACCGGCGCCTCCTCGTAGCGCACCGGGTAGTCCTTGCCCAGCTTGGCCAGGCTGGCCGCGTCGACAACGGCATCGCGCAGGCCACCGAGCTGGTCGACCAGGCCACGCTCGAGCGCCTGCCGGCCGGTCCACACGCGGCCCTGCGCGATCGCGTCGATGGCCTGGTAATTCTTGCCGCGCGCCTTGGCGACGTTGCCGACGAAATCACGATAGCCCTTGTCGATGATCGCCTGGATCACCGCTCCGACCTTCGGATCCAGCGCGCGGGTGATGTCGAACGCACCCGCCATCGGCCCG
Organism: Rhodanobacter sp. B05; assembly: GCF_002001085.1. Lineage (GTDB taxonomy): Bacteria > Pseudomonadota > Gammaproteobacteria > Xanthomonadales > Rhodanobacteraceae > Rhodanobacter. Next base: position 137,788 of record NZ_MUNU01000013.1, on the reverse strand, counting down.
GTGGCGATGCCGTCGCTCTGGATGCCGAGCTTGGCCAGCGTGCCGGGCACCGAGTAATACACGCCGAAAATGCCGATCGAGCCGGTGATGGTGTTCGGCTCGGCGAAAATCCGGTTCGCGTTCATCGAGATCCAGTAGCCGCCGCTGGCCGCCACGTCGCCCATCGACACCACCACGGGAATGCCGGCCGCACGGGTCAGTTCGACCTCGCGGCGGATCTGCTCGGCCGCATACACCTCGCCACCAGGCGAATCGACCCGCAGTACCAGCGCCTTGGTGCGCCTGTCCTCGCGCACGGCGCGAATCAGCGCCGCGGTGGATTCGCCACCGATGGAACCCGGCGGCCGCTTGCCGCCGACAATCTCGCCCTCGGCCACGACGATCGCCACACCGGGCGCGAATACGCTGCCATCCCGGGGCAGGCTGGCCACGTACTGCGGCAGGTCGATGCTGCGGAACGCCTCGTTCTTCGGCCCGGCGGGCACGCCCTGCTCGCGCAGCATCGCAATCAGCTCGGCGCGGGTCGCCGTGCCGTCGACGAGGTGCTCGCTCAGCGCCAGCTGGGCCAGGTCGCCCCGGGCGCCGGCGATATGCTGCGGCAGGTTGTCGATGTCGTCGCGCAGGGTGGCCGGCTCGATCTTGCGCAGCCCCGCCACTTCGTCCAGGTAGCCGTCCCACAGGCCGCCCATCCAGTAACTGTCGGCCTGTTTCGCCTCCACCGACGCATGGTCGAGGATGTACGGCTCGGCCGCGCTCTTGAATTCGCCGACGCGAAACAGGTGCACGTCGACACCCAGCTTGTCGAGCAGGTCCTTGTAGAACAGGCGGTAGTTGGCCAGTCCCGTGAGCATGACCCCGCCCTGCGGATCCACCAGCAGGCGATCGGCGTGCGCGGCGAGGTAATACTGGCCCTGGTCCAGATTCACCGCCCATGCAATCACCGGCTTGCCGCTGGCGCGGAAGCGGTCCAGCGCCGCGCCGACCTCGCGCAGCGCGGCAAAGCCGCCACCTTGCAGATCGCCCGGCAACAGCAGGATGCGGGTGATGCGCTTGTCCTTCGCGGCAGCGTCGATCGCGCCGACCAGGTCGCGCAGTTGGACCTGCTTCGCGTCCTCGCCGGACAAGCTCGACAACGCACGCTGCAGCGGCGGGGCGCTGTATTGCTCGACCAGCTGGCCCTGCGGCTTGAGCACCAGCACGCTGTCCGGTTGCACCACGTGGCCGCCGGTTAAGACGGATACCACCACCAGCAGCAGGATCAGCAGGAACCCGAAGAAGACCAGGTTGATGATGACCAGGCGGGTGATGTTCAAGCCATGGCCAAGCCCGCGCAGGAAACCCCGTCGAGGTGACAGCGGTGGCGGAAGCGATGAAGTCATGCATGGATTCCCGGGCTCATGCGCCAAGCGTAGCCGGTCATGCCGGCGCGGTCATCGGCAGATGGCGCCGCCAACGCTGCTTCCAGGCACTGCGCCAGAAGCGCGTGAACAGCATCACCGCAGCCACCGACAGCCCCGCGATCAGGCCGATCCACATGCCGCGCGCACCCATGCCGTGATGGAACGCCAGCCACCAGCCCACCGGCATGCCGACGGCCCAGTACGCGAACAGGGTGATCACCATCGGTACGCGGGTGTCCTTGAGTCCGCGCAGCGCGCCGTTGGCGGCGACCTGGACGCCATCGGAAAACTGGAACAGGCCGGCCAGCATGATCAGCTGCGCCGCCAGCGCGATCACCTTCGGATCGTGCGTGTACAGCGTGGCGATGAAGTGCGGCAGGCCCAGCATCAGGACGGCCGAGAACACCTGCGTCACCAGGGTCAGGCCGATGCCGCAGAAGCCGGCATAGCGTACGCCGCGATCATCGCCGCGGCCCACCGCATTGCCGACCCGAACGGTGATCGCCATCGCCAAGCCGAGCGGAATCATGAAGAACAGCGAGGCGATGTTGATCGCGACCTGGTGGCTGGCGATCACGTCCTCGCCCAGCGTGGCGATGATCAGGGCGGTCGCCACGAACAACCCCGCCTCGGCCAGCAGGGTCACCGCCATCGGCGCGCCGATATGCACCAGTTGCCCGATGCGCCGCAGGTTCGGCCCACCGACATGCTCGAACAGGCCAAGTCCGCGGTAGTTGCGCCGGAAGATCACGTAGATGCCAAACGCCAGCAGCTCCAACCACAGCACGATCGCTGTCGCCACGCCGCAACCATGCGCACCCTGCGGCGGAATGCCCAGCTTGCCGAACATCAGCACGTAGCCCAGCGGCACCAGCAGCGCCAGGCCGCCCAGGCTGAAATACATCGACGGTCTGGTCATCGACAACCCCTCGGACAGGCCACGCAGTGCGAAGTAGCAGGTCAGCGCCGGCGCGCCCCAGCTGATCGCCAGCAGGAAGCGCTGCACGTCATGGCGCAGGCTCGGAGTCACGCCGATCAGGTCGATCAGCGGCGCCGCATGGCGCACTGCAAACCACAGCAAGGCCCCCATTCCCAGGGCCAGCCACAAGGCCTGGTGGAACACCGCGCCGACTTCGCCGCGCCGGCCGGCGCCATCCAGCTGTGCTACCGACGGCGGCACCGCCATCATCATGCCGATCCCGCTGACGATCGCCAGCGACCAGATGCTGGCGCCCACCGCCACCGCGCCCAGCACATGCGCGCTGACGTGCCCGGCCAGCACCGCGTCGATCACGTTGCTGCCCACCGCGGCCAACTGGGCGCAGATCAACGGCAACGCGAGGCGCATGGTGGCGCGCACTTCATGCAGCAGACGCGCGCGCTCGGGACGGAGGGGTTTCATGGGCACAGCAGACTCCAGGGCCGCGCATTTTACCTGAGCCATCGGTCACGGCCACGGCGCGCGTCGCGTGTGCGAAGATCGGCGGCGCCTTTGCCCGGACAGCCCGATGACACAGGACCTGACCACGCCCACCGAACTGCAGTGCGCCAATTGCGGCGCCTTGCTGCAGGGGGAGTTCTGCCATGTCTGCGGCCAGTCGGTGCACAGCGTGCTCAAACCCGTGCACGGCATGCTGGAGGACACCCTCGACCTGGTGCTGAATATCGATGGTCGGGTGGTGCACACGCTGCCACCGCTGCTCCTGCGTCCCGGCTTCCTCACCCTGGAGTACTTTGCCGGGCGGCGCGTGCGCTACCTGGCGCCGTTCCGGTTGATGTTCGCGCTGTGCCTGCTGGCGTTCTTCGTGCTGCCGCTGGCGCTGGACAGCGGTGATGCGTTGTTCGTACCCGACGTTCACGTGCAGGGCAGCAGCTTCCAGCGCGCAAAAACCCCGGCCGAGGTGGATCGCCTGCTGAAAAAACAGCTGGCCCAGCTGACCCCTACCCAAGACATCCCCGTGATCGGTTCGCTGGCCGGCAAGGAACTGGACAAGGCGCGGCTGCAACTGGTGCGCGAGGCGATGCAGCGACGCATCGAGCTGGGCGACAAGACCGCGGTGATTCCTGCCAGCCTGGACGAAGTGCCAAAGCCTCCCGGCGATACCCGTTCGCCCGCCGATCGGGAGCAGCGCAACCCGTTCGACCAGCCCTGGGACCCGATCAAGGTGAGCTGGCTGCCCGATTTTCTCAACCAGCGCCTGAATCGGTCGGCGGCCCGCTTGCACGACAACCTCACGGCGATGAGCGGCCCGGGTGACCATTCCGCGGTGAACGAGCGCCTGATCGGCCAGGTCTTTGCGGCACTCCCCGGGGCGATGTTCTTCATGCTGCCGGCGTTCGCGCTGCTGCTCAAGCTGGTCTACCTGTTCAAGCGCCGCCTGTACGTGGAGCATCTGATCGTGGCCTTGCACAGCCACGCCTTCCTGTTCCTCAGCCTGCTGCTGGGTACCCTGACCCACCTGCTCGGGGTTGCGCTGAAGCCCCATGCGCCGTGGCTGGGCGGTCCGCTGAACCTGCTAACCGCAGCGCTATGCCTGTGGGCGCCGACCTACCTGCTGATCATGCAGAAGCGCGTCTACCGGCAAGGCTGGCCGATGACGGTGCTGAAATACCTGTTCGTCGGCTGGTGCTACTGCTGGTTGCTGGCAATCGCCTTCGCCGGCGCTTTCCTGCTGGGCTTGGCGGAATGACTCCGGGCCACGGCCCCGAGACCCGCGACGCGGCGGGAAGACCCTTCGCGGACGGCGCCTGAAGGCGGGTTTTGCACAGCGTCATATATCTGTCAAGCGATGTGAAGGCGCTTTGCCAATTATGTGAACACCGGCTGATGGTTATTTTCAACATATTGAATATAAACAACTTTTTTGCCTGATGAAAACATGGCCAAGGCGTCGCGGAAGGCGCCACGGCGGGCTTCGCAGGCCACCCTCCCCTCCACATCCACAGACTTATCCACAGCGATTGTGGATAAACGGGAAAAGTCCGTCGTCATAGCGACTTACCCGAAACTTCTCGATATCCGGGCAGCAAGTGCGCGCAACTCGGCATCTATCGGGCCCCGCTACCCTGCGACTGGGTAAGAGGGGGTGCTCGGTTACACTGGGCCGCCATCGAGGTCACCATGCCGGCCGTTCTTCGCGTCGCCCTGCCCCTGCCGCTGCCCACCCTTTTCGACTACCTGCCGCCCGACGCGGGCGAGCCTCGCGTGGGCAGCCGGGTGCTGGTGCCGTTCGGGCGCGGCAAGCTGGTCGGCGTGGTGGTCGAATCCGGAGTCGAGACGACGGTGGACGGCAAGCGGCTCAAGCAGGCGCTGCGCCTGCTCGATGATGAGGCTCTGCTCGATGCCGAACTGATGCAGACGCTGGCCTGGGCCGCCGAGTACTGGCTGGGCGCGCCAGGCGAGGCTTGCGCCAACGCACTGCCGCTGGCACTGCGCGAGGCCAGGCCGCTGCCAGCCATCGGCGAGGAATACTGGTCGATCACTCCGGCCGGCCGCAGCGCGCACGACGCCGGCAGCCGCCGTGGCGGCAGCAAGGCATTGCTCGCCCTGCTGGCTGATGGCGCGTTGAGCGCGCAGGAGTTGACCGAGCGCCAGCCCGGCTGGCGCGAGCCTGCGCGCCGACTGGCGGCGGCGGGCCTGCTCGAACGCGGCGAGCAGCCGCCACGCGCTCATCGCCCTCCATCATCCACGGCGCCGCAGCTCAGCGACGAACAGCAAGTGGCGGTCGCCGCGATCGGCGCCAGCCTCGACCGGTTCCAGCCGTTCCTGCTCGACGGCGTCACCGGCAGCGGCAAGACCGAGGTGTACCTGGCGCTGATCGAGCAGGTGCTGGCGCAAGGCCGGCAGGCGCTGCTGCTGGTGCCGGAGATCGGCCTGGCCCCGCAGACCGTGCGCCGCCTGCGCGAACGACTCGGGGTGATGGTGGAAGTACTGCATTCGAACCTCTCAGAAGGCGATCGGGCGCGCGCCTGGCTGCGGGCCCGCGCCGGCATCGCGCGCGTGATCCTGGGCACCCGCTCGGCGATCTTCACGCCGTTGCCGCAGGCCGGCCTGATCATCGTCGACGAGGAACACGACGCTTCCTACAAGCAGCAGGACGGCTTCCGCTACCACGCCCGCGACCTGGCCGTGGTGCGCGCCCGCGCGCTGGGCGTGCCGGTGCTGCTGGGTTCGGGCACGCCTTCGCTGGAGTCGCTGGCCAACGTCGAGGCCGGGCGTTACCGCAGCCTGCATCTGCGCGCCCGCCCCGGCGCGGTGCGCGCGCCGCAGGTACAGATCATCGACATGCGCGCGCAGCGGCTGGAACACGGCCTGTCGCCGGCGCTGCTGACCGCGGTTGCCGAGACGGTGGCGCGCGGCGAGCAGGCGCTGGTGTTCCGCAATCGCCGTGGCTATGCGCCGGTGCTGCTGTGCCACGGCTGCGGCTGGCACGCGGAGTGTTCGAACTGCGCGCGTCCACTGACCCTGCATGCCGGCCGCCGCCAGCTGATCTGCCACCACTGCGACCAGCATCGGCGCGTGCCGACGACCTGCCCGAGCTGCGGCGCGGCCGGCCTCACCGCGCAGGGCCATGGCACTGAACGGCTGGAGGAAACCCTGGCCGCGCGCTTCCCGCAGGTGCCGGTGCTGCGCGTGGACCGCGAAACCACCCGCCGCAAGGACGCGTTCGAGGACATCCTCGCCAGTCTGGACAACGAGCAGCCGGCGATCCTGGTCGGCACCCAGATGCTGGCCAAGGGACATGACCTGCCCAACCTCACCCTGGTCGCCATCGTCGGCGTCGACGAGGGCCTGCACAGCGTGGATTTTCGCGCCGAGGAGCGGCTGGCGCAGCTGGTGGTGCAGGTCGCCGGCCGCGCGGGGCGTGCACGCAAACCCGGCCGCGTGCTGCTGCAGACACACCAGCCGGAACACCCGCTGCTGCGCAACCTGCTCGCCCACGGTTACGCCGCGGCGGCGCGCGATCTGCTGGCCGAGCGCCGCCAGATCGGATTGCCGCCGTACAGCCATCAGGTGTTGCTGCGTGCCGAGGCGCCGCGACGCGAACCCGTCGACGAATTCCTCGCCGCCGCCCGCGCCGCGCTTCCAGCCCAGTCGTCGTTGCAGATCGCCGGTCCGATGCCCGCGCCGATGGCGTTGCGCGCGGGGCGGCAGCGCGGGCAATTGCTGATCGAGGCGGATCGTCGCGAGGTGCTGCGCGGCATGCTCCGCTCATGGCAGCAGGCGCTGGCCGCGCTGCCGTCGGCGCGCAAGGTCCGCTGGTCGCTGGATGTCGATCCGATCGATCTGTATTGAACGATCGCTCAGCCGGCGCCCGCTTTCAGCGAGCCGGGCCGAATCAGCCAGCGCACCGCCTGCACACCCACCTCGTACAGCAGGCACATCGGAATCCCGAGCATCAGCATCGAGGTGATGTCCGGCGGCGTGATCACCGCCGCGACGCCGAACGCGCCGACGATCGCGTAGCGTCGCCCGCTGCGCAGTTTTTCCAGGTCGACCACGCCGATCGCGGCCAGGATCACCACCGCCACCGGCACCTCGAAACACAGCCCGAACGCGAAGAACATCAGCATCACGAAATCGAGGTACTGGCTGATGTCGGTCATCATCTCCACCCCGTTCGGCGTCACCGCGACGAGGAAGCGGAACGCCGCCGGCAGGACCAGGAAATAGGCGAATGCGCAGCCCAGGTAGAACAACCCCATCGCCGCGAACAGCAGTGGTCGCGCCAGCCGCTTCTCGTGCTTGTACAGGCCCGGGCTGACGAACGCCCACAGCTGGTACAGGATCACCGGCATGCCGATGAACAGCGCCGCATACAAGGCCAGTTTCAGCGGCGTGATGAACGGGCTGGTGACCCCGGTGGCGATCAGATGGGCCCCTTCGGGCAGCCGCGCCACCAGCGGCGCGGCCAGCTGCGTGTAGAGCCGATTGGCAAACGGCACCAGCGCTAGCAGCACCAGCACCACCGCGGCGATCGACTTGAGCAGGCGCGAGCGCAGCTCCAGCAGGTGCGAGAACAGGCCCTGCTGCAGGTCGTCGCCCTCAGGTGCCGATTCCGGCATGTCTGGTTCAGGCGTCGTCATGCGCTGCACGTCTTGTTGGTGAGGCGGGTTCGCGCGGCGCCGGTTCACCCAACGGCAACTCCGCCTGCGGGCTGGCCTCGGCGCGTTCGAGCGAATCGGCGGTTTCGATCACGCGCCCGGTCATCGGCTGGCCCGTCGCGGCGACCTCGCTGGCCACCTCCGCCAGCGGCTCGTGCACTCCGCGCAGTCCATCCCTGACTTCCTGCTGCGCCGCTTCGGCGTGCGCCGCGGCTTCGCGCGCGGCACGCCGGATCTGCTCGACCTCGAGCTCACGCTCGACCTCGGCGCGCACATCGTCCCAGCCGTTGCGCACGCGCCGCAGCAGCGCGCCAGCGGTGCGCGCCGCGCCCGGCAACTTCTCGGGGCCGAGCACGATCAACGCGATCAGGGCGAGCAGTACCAGTTTGCCGAGGCTGAACTCGATCATCGCCGCACGCCGCCCGCCGGGCGCCTACCTGGTTTCGCTGGAGTCGCGCTGACTCTGCTTGCTGGCCTGATCGGCCGGCGCGGGTTCCGCACGCAATTGCTCGGCTTCCTTGCGGCGGACTTCGTCATCTTCCTTCTTCTTCGCCTCGTCGTCGCCGCTGAGGCCCTTCTTGAAACCACGAATGGCCTCGCCGAGATCCGGGCCGAGGTTGCGGATCTTCTTGGTACCGAAGATCAGCAGCACGATCGCCAGAAAGAGGAGCCAGTGCCACACGCTGTCAAAACCCATTTCAACCTCTCAGGCCGATTCCAGCCAAATCGAACTGGCGCGAACCGCGCCGACAATTATTGCGAAGTGTACTCCTCGAGCCGATCGCGGAAATCGACCACGGGCGCGGGGACGTTGGTGACACCACCCTCGAAAATGCGTCGCGGCGTGATGCCGGCGCCATACACCGCAGCATTCGCATCGTAGTCGATGCGCAGTGCCGAACCATCCAGCGCCACGCCGGCGAACAGCCCGCGGCTGCGCGAGTAGGAGTAGATCTCGGCTTTCAGCTGGGCGTCCGTCGAGGCATTCGCGGTGCGCCCCACCGGACCGGCGGCGGCCGAGGCATCGGCGCCGAGGGTGAACTTGCCGCGCACGATCGAATCCACCCCGCGCTGGGTGCGGAATACCAGGATCACGTCGGTCGAGGACACGCCGGCCTGGAAGCCGACGCTGCCGCCGGTCATGGTGATGAAGCTGGGGTTCGACCAGGTGCCATCCGGACTCTTCACCGAGATCAGGCCCTCGCCGCGGCGCCCGCCGAACACGAAGCCGATCTTGAGCATGTCCGGAATCACCGCGATCGCCCGGGCGTCGCGCAGCAGATCCTGCGGGATTGCCTTGTCCGGCGCCTGCATGATGTCGCTGAGCACGCGCACGGCGTTCTTCGCGCGCACCAGCGGCGGGTCCTCGGCGTGCGCGGCCATGGCCGGCAACAGCAGGGCGAGACCGAGCAGCAGCAAACGAGGCAGGAATGATTTCATCTTGGGTGACTCCGGCAGCATGGGGATCGTTCGCGGATCTGGGGATGTGGGCATGGCGGCATGTCGGGCTTGTGGCAGACTCCATCGCTGACCGAGCACCACCGGTTCCATTTCGGCTGACACGATGCCATCACACAACCACTATACCGGGCTGCATGGCTATTCCCACGAGCCGCCCGCGTCATCCGTTCAGGCTGGCGTACTGCTGGTCAACCTGGGCACGCCGACCGCGCCGACGGCTCGGGCGGTAAGGCCGTACCTGGCGCAGTTCCTCGCCGATCCGCGCGTGATCGAATACCCGCGCTGGCTGTGGTGGCTGATCCTGCACGGGGTGATCCTGCGCCTGCGGCCGAAACGTTCGGCGCATGCCTACGCGAAGATCTGGACCACCCAGGGTTCACCGCTGCGCTTCGGCAGCGAGGCGCTCGCCGACGGACTGCAGGTCGAGCTGTTGCGGCAACGGCCCGCGGCGCCGGTTCGCGTGGCGCTGGCGATGCGTTACGGCGAACCCTCGGTGGCGCAGACGATCGTGCAGCTGCAGCGCGAAGGCGTGCGGCGCCTGCTGGTGCTGCCGCTGTACCCGCAGTATTCGGCCACGTCCACCGGCTCGGTGCTCGACGCGCTGGCCGACAGCATCAAGTCGCTGCGCTGGCCACCGGAAATACGCGTGGTCAACGATTACCACGACGACCCGCGTCACATCGAGGCGCTGGCAGGCAGCATCGAATCCTGGTGGCAGACGCACGGACGCGGCGATCGCCTGCTGCTCTCGTTCCACGGCATCCCCGAACGCTACCTGCATGCAGGCGATCCGTATTTCTGCCAGTGCCAGGCCACCGCGCGCCTGTTGCGCGAACGGCTGGGCCTGGGCGAGGCGCAAGTGGTGGTCAGCTTCCAGTCGCGGGTCGGGCGTGAACGATGGCTGCAGCCTTACACCGACGCCAGCGTGCGCCGGCTGGCCGCCGAAGGCGTGCGCAAGCTGGATGTCGTCTGTCCCGGTTTCGCGGTGGACTGCCTGGAGACGCTGGAGGAGATCGCGATGCAGAACCGCGACTTCTTCATCGCCGCGGGCGGTGAATCCCTGCGCTACATCCCCGCGCTGAACGACAGCCGCGGGCAGATCGAAAGCCTCGCCGCGCTGGTCCTGCAGCACACCCGGGGCTGGGACGAATTCGCCATCGACTACGACGCCGCGGCCGCGCGCCAGCGCCGCCTCGAAGCCGGCCGGCATGCACGTGAGCTGGGCGCGCGTGCCGACTGAAATCACGGTTGCGCTGGCCCACCTCACCCTGCGCGGACAGGCCTGGGGTGATGCCGCCGCACCGCCCCTGCTGGCGCTGCACGGCTGGCTCGACAACGCCGCCAGTTTCGCAAAAGTGGCGCCCCTGCTGGCCAGCCGTTACCGGGTGATTGCGCTCGATCTGGCCGGCCACGGGCATTCCGATCATCTGCCCGCCGGCGCCGAGTACCACTACCTCGGCCACGTGCAGATGGTGCGCGCCGCTGCCGACGCCATGCGGCTGTCGCGCTACACCTTGCTCGGCCATTCGCTGGGTGCCGGCATCGCCTCGCTGGTCGCCGCGGCCGAACCGGAATGCATTGAACGGCTGCTGCTGATCGAAGGCCTCGGCCCGCTCGGCGACGACGGTTCGCGCACCCTGCAGCGCTTCCGCGAAGCGTTCGCGGCGCGCCCCGAAAACAGTCGTCCGCTGCGCGTCTTCGGCGATATCGCACAGGCGGTCAGCGCGCGCTGCATGGCTAGCGGCATGCGGGCCGAGCTGGCGCAGCCCATCGTCGAACGCGGGCTCATCGAAACCGACGGTGGCTGGCGTTGGCGCAGCGACCCGCGCCTGACCCGGGCCAGCGCCGTACGACTGGCCGAGACCCAGGTGCACGCGCTGCTGACCGGCATCACCTCGCCGACCCGGCTGCTGCTGGCACAACCTGCCGCGCCCTACCTGCCGCCGGCGCCGATGCGCGCGCGGGTCGCCTGCGTGGCGGACATCCAGGTCGCCCATCTGGACGGCAGTCATCACCTGCAGCTGGAACACCCGCGCGCGGTCGCCGACTGGATCGAGCACGCGGGCTAGGAGTCTGTCGGGCTTGGGTGGTCGAGGCGAGAATTCGGCTGTGCGAGGACAGATTCCTGACGATTCGCCGGTCCATAGTGGTTCTATGGACGGCGAATCGGCGGGGATATGGACCGCACAGGCGGATTCGCAGACCGGCCAACCCAAGTCCGACAGACTCCTAGCCTGCACCCACGGCAGATGTCGCGGCGGCGCCGTTCCGCTATCGTGCGCACTCCATCGCCATGCCACACCCATGCCCCCGTCGCCTTCGATCCATCCACCGCGCCACCAGGCCGCGCTCGCCTTCATCTTCGTGACGGTGATGCTGGATACGCTGGCCTTCGGCATCGTGATTCCGGTGCTGCCGCAACTGATCGTGCAACTGATTGGCGGCAGCATCGCCAAGGCGGCGGTATGGGTGGGTGCGTTCGGCACGCTGTACATGCTGATGCAATTCGTGTTCTCGCCGGTGCAGGGCGCGCTGTCGGATCGCTTCGGCCGGCGCACGGTGATCCTGATCTCCAATCTCGGCCTGGGCATCGACTTCATCGTGATGGCGCTGGCCCCGGTGCTGTGGCTGCTGTTCATCGGCCGCGCGATTTCCGGCGCCAGCGCGGCCAGCTTCTCCACCGCCAATGCCTATATCGCCGACATCACCGCGAAGGAAAAGCGCGCGGCGGCGTTCGGCATGCTCGGTGCCGCGTTCGGCATCGGCTTCATCGTGGGGCCGGCGCTGGGCGGGCTGCTCGGCCATTTCTCGATCCGCCTGCCGTTCTGGGTTTCCGCCGCGCTGGCCCTGGCGAACTTCTGCTATGGCTGGTTCGTGCTGCCCGAATCCCTGCCGAAGGAACGCCGCAGCGCGCGCATCGACTGGCGCCACGCCAATCCGTTCGGCGCCGTCGCGCTGCTGCGGCGGTATCCGCAGGTGTTCGGCCTGGCCGTGGTGTTTTTCCTGATCAGCCTGGCGCAGTTCTCGCTGAACTCGACCTACGTGCTGTACACCGACTATCGCTACGGCTGGGGCCCGCAGACGGTCGGCTACACGCTGGCCCTGGTCGGGCTGTGCAGCGGCCTGGTGCAGGCCGTGCTGGTGCGCCGGCTGATGCCCGCCCTCGGCGAACGGCGCTTGATCCTGGCCGGCCTGGTGCTGTGCATCGGCGGCTACGTGCTGTTCGGGCTGGCGCCGACGGCCTGGCTGTTCCTGCTCGGCATCCCCTTCCTGTGCCTGGGCGGCCTGGCCGGTCCGCCGGCGCAGGCGCTGATGACCCACCAGGTCGACCCGCACGAACAGGGTCGCCTGCAGGGTGCGTTGACCAGTCTGGCCAGCCTGGCCGGGATCTTCGGGCCGGCGCTGTTCGCCAATCTGTTCGCGCTGTTCATCAGCGACCATGCGCCCGCGGCCAAGCTGCCCGGCGCCGCCTTCCTGCTGGCCGCGCTGCTGCTGGGCGCGGCCGCGCTGATTGCCTGGCGTGTCACCCATCGGGCGTCGCCCGCCGATGTCGTCGATGCCAATCCCGTCAGCCCGGACCTGTCGTACGGGCCGTTTGCTGCCGACCTGCCTCTTTCCCACTCACCACCGGAGCAATCCCCATGACACTGTCCATGTACCAGGCATCCGTTCCCGTCTTCGTGCGCGCGCTCAGCAACCTGTCCCACGTGCTGGGCAAGGGCGCCGAACACGCAACCGCGAAGGGCGTCAGCGGCGAAGTGTTGCTGCAGACGCGGCTGATCCCCGACATGCTGCCCCTGATCAAGCAGGTGCAGATCGCCTGCGACATGGCCACGCGCGGCAGCGCGCGGCTGGCCGGGGCCGAGCCGAAGTCGTTCGAGGACAACGAGACCACCCTGGAGCAGGCGCATGCCCGCATCAACGGCGCGATCGAATACATCAAGGGTTTTTCGGCCGACCAGATCGACGGCAACGAAACCCGCGCGATCCACCTGAAGATGCGCAATGGCGAGATGCACTTCGACGGACAGACCTACCTGCTGGCGTTCCTGCTGCCGAACCTGTTCTTCCATTGCACCACCGCCTACAACATCCTGCGCGAGGCCGGCACCGACATCGGCAAGACGGATTTCATCGGCAAGGAATGACACCATTCGCGCAGGAGCCCGCGCGCAGGGTTCCTGCGCGCGTTATCTGCGAAAATCCGGCACCACCCCTGCTCCCGGATTCCTGACCCATGTTGCGACTGACCGACCTCAAGCTGCCGCTGGATCACGGCGAGGCCGGTCTCACCGCCGCGATACTCCAGCGGCTGGGCATCGAGGCGGCCGAACTGGCGGATTATCACGTTGCGAAACGCAGCCACGACGCGCGCAAGCGCGGGGCGATCACGCTGATCTACGCGGTGGACGTCGACACCCCGCGCGAAGCGGAGCTGTTGCGGCGTTTCGCCGATGACCCGCAGGTGCGGCCCACGCCGGACACGGAGTACCACTTCGTGGCCACGGCGCCACAGCGGATCGAACACCGCCCGCTGGTGATCGGCTTCGGCCCCTGCGGGCTGTTCGCCGGGTTGATCCTGGCGCAGATGGGTTTTCGCCCGATCATCCTCGACCGCGGCAAGGCGGTGCGCGAACGCACGAAAGATACCTGGGACCTGTGGCGCCAGCGCGAGCTGCATCCGGAGTCGAACGTGCAGTTCGGCGAAGGCGGCGCCGGCACGTTTTCCGACGGCAAGCTGTACAGCCAGATCCGCGACCCGCAGCATCACGGCCGCAAGGTGCTGACCGAGTTCGTCAAGGCTGGCGCGCCGGAGGAAATCCTCTACGTCAGCAAGCCGCACATCGGCACCTTCCGGCTGGTGTCGATGGTGGAGCACATGCGCGCCACGATCGAATCGCTCGGTGGCGAGATCCGCTTCGGCCAGCGCGTCGACGACCTGCTGATCGAGATCGATCCTGACGGCACGCGCCATATCCGCGGCGCAACCCTGGCCAGCGGCGAACAACTGCGCGCCGATCATGTGGTGCTGGCGCTCGGCCACAGCGCGCGCGACACCTTCGAGATGCTGCACGCGCGCGGCGTGTACCTGGAAGCCAAGCCGTTCTCGATCGGCTTTCGCGTCGAACACCCGCAGTCGGTGATCGACCGTGCGCGCTTCGGCCCGCAGGCCGGTCATCCGATGCTTGGTGCCGCCGACTACAAGCTGGTGCATCACTGCAAGAACGACCACGCCGGCCGCGGCCGCTCGGTCTACAGCTTCTGCATGTGCCCCGGCGGTACCGTGGTCGCCGCCGCCAGCGAGCCGGGGCGGGTCGTCACCAATGGCATGAGCCAGTACTCGCGCAACGAACGCAATGCGAATGCCGCCGTGGTGGTCGGCATCGAGCCTGCCGACTTCGCCCCGTACGATGACAGCGGCAGCCCGCTGGCCGGGATCGCGCTGCAACGTGCGCTGGAAAGCCATGCCTACGTGCTGGGCGGCGAAAACTACAACGCGCCGGGCCAGCTGGTTGGCGACTTCCTCGCCGGCCGCGCCTCGCAGGCGCTCGGCGACGTGCAACCTTCCTACAGGCCCGGCGTCACTCTGGGCAGCCTCGACAGCGCCCTGCCCGACTACGCCATCGCCGCGATCCGCGAGGCGATGCCCGCGTTCGAACGACAGATCCGCGGCTACGCCATGCACGACGCGATCTTCACCGGCGTCGAAACGCGCACCTCATCACCCGTGCGCATCAAGCGCGACGACAGCCTGCAAAGCCTCAACACCCGTGGCCTGTATCCCGCCGGCGAAGGCGCGGGTTATGCCGGCGGCATCCTGTCGGCCGGCGTCGACGGCATCAGGGTGGCCGAGGCAGTCGCGCTGAACATCCTCGCGACCCGAAGCCCGGCGTCGCCGGATTGATTCCGCGCTCGGCCGACCTCATCTGACTCATCTCAGCCGCGGCGCGCGGCGCACTTTCTGAAGGGTTTCTCATGTCCGTCCCGACCTCGCCTGTTTCGCTGCGCATCGATTTCGTTTCCGACGTTTCCTGCCCATGGTGTGCAGTGGGACTGGCCTCGCTGCAACAGGCGCTGGCCACGCTGGAGGGCGAGATCGCCGCAGAGATCCATTTCCAGCCGTTCGAGCTGAACCCGCAGATGCCGGTTGAAGGCGAGGACTCCACCGAGCATCTGGTGCGCAAGTACGGCAGCAGTGCCGAGCAGATCGACGCCAACCGTGCGGCGATCCGCGCGCGTGGCGCAGCGCTGGGTTTCACGTTCAACATGGATCGGCGCAGCCGCGTCTACAACACCTTCGATGCCCATCGCCTGCTGCGCTGGGCCGCACTGGAGGGCAACGAACTCCCGCTCAAACAGGCCCTGCTGCGCGCCTATTTCACCGACGGCGAGGATGTAAGCGCGCACGACACGCTGGTGCGCCTTGCCACGAGTGTCGGTCTGGACGGCGCGAGGGCCCGGGAAATCCTTGCCAGCGGAACTTACGCCGACGAGGTCCGCGCGCAGGAGCAGTACTACCTGTCACGCGGCATCCAGTCGGTGCCCGCCACCATCATCAATGACCGGCACCTGATTGC
This sequence comes from Rhodanobacter sp. B05, assembly GCF_002001085.1. Lineage (GTDB taxonomy): Bacteria > Pseudomonadota > Gammaproteobacteria > Xanthomonadales > Rhodanobacteraceae > Rhodanobacter. Next base: position 122,244 of record NZ_MUNU01000013.1, on the reverse strand, counting down.
CGGCGGTCAACCGCCGGAAGCATTCGAGCAGGCCCTGCGGCAGATCGCCGCCACGGCGCCGACGTCGTCACACGCCGGCGGAGCCTGAGGCCAGCCAGCGGGTGATCGGTGCCGGCCGGCCGATCCAGTAACCCTGGCCCATGTCGCAGCCCATCGCCTGCAGGGCGGCGTACTGGATTTCCGTCTCGATGCCTTCGGCGACCACGTCGATATCCAGCGCACGCGCCAACGCGAGCACGGCCGCCACCACGGTGGTGCTGCTGGTGTTCGCGCCCTTGTCCAGCTCGTGCACGAACGCGCGGTCGATCTTGAGGATGCGCAGCGGCAGCGAATGCAGGTAGCTGAGCGACGAATAGCCGGTGCCGAAATCATCCAGGGCGGCCCCGATGCCGGCGCTGCGCAGCCGCTCCAGCGTCGCCCGCACGCGCTCGGGATTGTCGAGCAGGGCGCCTTCGGTGACTTCCACCACCAGCCGCGACGGCGGCAGGCCGGTGCGCTCCAGCAGCCGGATCAGGCGCTCGTCGAAATCGGCATGACGCAGGTGTAGCGCCGACACGTTGATCGTCATGAACGTATCGGCGCGATCATGCGTCCGCAGGCGTTCGCAGCTCAGCTCGAACATGCACCAGTCGATCGTCTCGATCAGCCCGCAGTCTTCGGCGATCTTGAGGAAGTCGCCTGGCGCCAGCACCCCGCGCTGCGGATGGTTCCAGCGGATCAAGGCCTCGTAGCCGACCACCACGGCATCCCCGAGCCGGCAGATCGGCTGGAAATAAGGTTCGAATTGCCCGAGCTTCACGGCTGCCCGCAACTCGCCTTCCAGGGTCAGCACATCCACCACGTTCTTCGCCAGGGTCTCGTCGAACAGCTGGTAGCGCTTGCGGCCGAGCTCCTTGGCACGGTACAGCGCGATGTCGGCGTCGCGGAGCACTTCGTCGGCCGTCAGATAATGGCCGTCGCCGATCGCGATGCCGACGCTGGCGGTGACCTGCAGCTCCTTGCCACCCACCGGCATCGGTGCCGCCAACGCATCCATCACCCGCTGCGCCACCGCGTTGGCATCGGCGGCCTGGTCCACCGATTCGAGCAGGATCGCGAACTCGTCGCCGGACAGCCGCGCCACCAGGTCGGGATGTCGCACGCAGCCGGACAGCCGCGTGGCGACCTCCTTGAGCACTTCGTCGCCGGCCAGGTGACCGAGGCTGTCGTTGATGATCTTGAAGCGATCCACGTCCAGGTAGAGCAAGGCACAGCACTGCCTCGGCTCGGGTCGCACCGAGGTCAATACACGGTCGATGCGATCGCGCAGGTAACTTCGGTTCGGCAGGCCGGTCAGCGGATCGTGCATCACCTGGTGCTTGAGCTGGTCCTGCACGCGCTCGCGTTCGATGATCTCCTTGCGCAGGGCCAGCGTGCGCTCTTCCACGCGATGCTCCAGCTGTTCGTAGGCACGTTGCAGCGCCTCCGCGGCCCGGCGCCGGGTCAGGCTGCTGGCGATCTGGGTGGCCACGAAACTCAGCAGCTCCTGGTCGGAGGGGCCATACGACACCGCCTCGCTGTAGCTCTGCACCGTCACCAGGCCGATCACCTCGTCGCCGACGATCAACGGCACGCCGAGCCAGCACTTCGCCGGCGACCCCATGCGCCCCGGCGCAATCTCGCCCGCGCGCTCCAGCTCCTCGATCGCGGCGTTGTCGGCACGCAACGGCGCGCCGAGGCGCAGCACGTATTCGCTCAGACCGCGCCCCAGCGGGCGGCTGTCCGGGGGGCGCTTGACCGCGTCCACCACGTACGGGAACAGCAGTTGCCGGCCGTCATCCGAAAGCAGGGCGATGTAGAAGTTCTCCGCATTCAACAGTTCCGCCACCACCGCATGCACGCGCCGGTAGAATTCGCCGCGGTCGATGCGCGCCGTGGCCAGTTCGGCGAGCCGGAACAACGCCGTTTGCAGGTGCTCGGCGCGCTGCCGTTCCATGACCTCCAGTTGCAGGCCGCGATTGGCTTCCGCCAGCTGGGCGGTGCGCAGTTGCACGCGTTGCTCGAGGTCCTCCTTGCCCTGTTTGCGCTCCAGCGCGATCAGGATGTGGCTGCCGACGAACTCCAGCAGGGCGAGGTCGCTGTCGGTATAGCCGATCTCCGTCTTGTAGCTCTGCACCACCAGCGCACCGCCGGGCCGACCATCGCGCAACATCGGTACGCCGAGCCAGTCGTGGCTGTCCTGGCCGATCAGGGTCACCGGGCCAGGCACCTGGCTGCGCAATTCCTCGGCATCGCCCATGCGCGCCTTGCCGTCGCGCATCACATACCAGGTCAGGGTGTGTTCGATCGCGCTCAGTGGCAGGTCCCGGCCTTCGCCAGGCGGCACGGGATCCTCGACATCGACGAAATACAGGAAGCGGATCGTGTCGCGCTCGGCGTCGTACAGCACGATGAAGAAGTTTTCCGCGTACATCAGGGTGCTGACGATGGCATGGATGCCGCGCAACATCGCCGGCATGTCGTGTTCGGAGCCGGCCAGGTCCGAGATGGCGAACAACGCCCGCTGCAGATTCTCGGAACGTTCCAGCTGCCGATGCGAATGCTGCAGCTCGATCCACTCCAGCGCACGCCGCAGATGCTGGCCCGCGAGCCTGAGCGGCGTGGCCAGATCGTCGAGGAATCGGTCGTTTGCGCACGCCGGCTGCAGGCGCAATACCAGCAGTGCCGGCTCGGGAAGCCCGCACAGGCGCACCGCAACGCGATGGCGATCTGCGTGCCATTGCGGCGCCTCCGAGCCGGCAGCCAGCTCGAGCCACGGCCAGTCCATCGCGTCGATCGCGGCAGGCGGCACGCTCTGGCAGTCGGCGCGATCGCGCAGCCGCCAGAGCACGCAGGCTGCCTGGCAGCCCGGCCTCTCCCGCGCCAGTCCGACGATGGCCTCGGCAACTTCGCCGGGCGAATGCGCCGCGATCAGCGACGCCAACCAGCCCAGTTGCAACGAGCCATCGAATGGCATCGACCCCATCACGCCCCCTTGTGTCATTGCCGCGGACTACCCCCACGCGGCCAGTCTGCAACCCCGATCCAGCATACCCCTTCAACACTGTGCGACATTCACCATCACGTCAACACTCTGGGAAGAGCAACTTCGGTGCCAATACCTGCGGCTGGCTTCACAACTCCGATAAACTGGCCCGCCAGCGCGTGGCATGCCGTGCGCTCGATCACGTCCGCCCCATGCAGTACGTTTTCCCCGCGCGCCACCGCGCCACAGGCTCACCATCCCGCATGCTCGCCGACACCACCAAAGACGCCATCCGCGCCGCCTATGCGCGACTGAGGGAAGGCCTGCCGGGCTTCCGTGCGCGCGCCTCGCAGGGCCGCATGATCGCCGAGGTGGCCAAGGCGTTCGGCCAGCACGGCGGCGTGGCGGTGATCGAGGCACCGACCGGCACCGGCAAGTCGATGGCCTACCTGATCGCCGGTGTCGAGGTGGCGCGCTTCCAGAAGAAGAAACTGCTGATTGCCACCGCGACGGTGGCGCTGCAGGAGCAGCTGGTGCAGCGCGACATTCCGCTCTATCTGCAACTCAACGGGATCGAGGCCAAGGTGGCGCTGGCCAAGGGCCGCGGCCGCTACCTGTGCCCGCGCAACCTGCTGATGGCGGCCAACAGCATTCATGACGCGCAGCTGGGCCTGGCCGGTTTCGAGGCGGACCTGATGCTGTGGAGCAAGCCGCCCCAGGCGCGCGACAAGCAGGCGCTGGCGAAACTGCGTGTGGCGTTCGACCACAACGAGTGGAACGGCGACATGGACAGCGCGCCGGAGCCGGTCAGCGACCTGCTGCGGCCGATGATCACCACCAGCGCCGGCGGCTGCACCGGGCGCAAGTGCGGCCAGTTCATGATCTGCCCGTTCTTCGCCGCGCGCCGCGCGGTGGACGACGCCGAGATCATCGTGGCGAACCAGGACCTGGTATTGGCCGATCTCACCATGCCCGGCGAGGACGAAGGTTGGGGCGGGGTGATCCTGCCGCGCCCGGACGAGACGCTGTACATCTTCGACGAAGGCCACCACGTATCGGGCAAGGCGATCGACCGCGGCGCCAGCGAGGTCTACATGAACGTCACGGTGCGCCAGCTGAGCCGGCTCGGCCGGCAGGTGCATGCGGCGTATTCGCTCACCGACAAGCAGACGCTGGGCAAGCTGTCGCTGGATGCCGGCGACGCCAAGTTGCAGGAACTCAGCAACACGCTGGAGGAGCTGGAGAAGGAAATCCGCCTCGGCTGGCTGCCCGACCCGGCCGAGACCGAGCCGATGTATCGCGGCTCGCTGGGTCAGTTGCCCGAGCCGTGGGTGGAACACGCGCGCGTGCTGAACATACTCACCGGCGAAGTGCAGCGCTGGCTGACCGCGGTGCGCCGCGCGGTGGTCGAAATGACCGACGGCGGGCCGACCCAGGAAGCGCTGTCGCGCGAGCTGGGCATCGCGCTGGAACGCATCGGCAAGCAGGCCAGTTGCTGGCGCGCGTGGTCCAGCGACGACGCCGACGACGCGCCGCCGCTGGCGCGCTGGGTCACTCTCGGCGCCGACCAGCAGCTGGTGTGCCATGCGTCGGCCGTGTCCGCTGCCGGCCTGCTGCGCAGCGTGCTGTGGGGCAACGCCAGCGGCGTACTAATGACCTCGGCCACGCTGAGCGCGGGCGGCAACTTCCGCGGCTTCGCCGACGCCGTGGGCCTGCCCGACGACGCGGTGACGCTGAGCCTGCCCTCGCCGTTCGATCTCACCGCGCAGGCCCGGTTGGAAGTGCCGGCGATGCGCACGATGCCAGATGCACGCGAAGCCCACGCCGAGGAAGTCGGCGAATGGCTGGCCGCGAATCTCGACTGGGATGCCGGCAACCTGGTGCTGTTCACCTCGCGGGTGAAACTCGATCGCGTGTTGCAGAAGTTGCCGATCGCGCAGGTGCGCAGGGTGCGCGCGCAGGGTTCGCTGGGCAAGTCGCAACTGGTCGCCGAACACTGCGCCGACATCGACGCCGGCAAAGGCAGTACGTTGTTCGGCCTGGCTTCGTTCGGCGAAGGCCTCGACCTGCCCGGCAAGTTCTGCGAGACCGTGGTGATCACCCAGCTGCCGTTCGCGGTGCCGACCGATCCAGTCGGTGCCACCTACGCCGAATGGCTGGAATCGCGCGGACGCAACCCGTTCATCGAAGTCAGCATCCCCGAAGCCACGCGCCTGCTTACCCAGTACTGCGGCCGCCTGATCCGCAACGAGACCGACCACGGCCGCATCGTGCTGCTGGACCGCCGCGTGGTCACCAAGCGTTACGGCAGCGGCATGCTGAAGGCGCTGCCGCCGTTCCAGCGCGTCATCGAGAGAAGCCCATGATCATCCGCCTCGCCGACTGCCCCTCGCAACCATGGAAGAACGGCCTGGGACGCACGCGCGAAATAGCCGTCCATCCGGCCGCTGCCGGCAGTGACGACCTCGTATGGCGGGTCAGCATCGCCGAGGTCGACAGCGCCGCACCGTTCTCCGTGTTCACCGGGATCGACCGGCAGATCGCACTGCTCGACGGCGACGGATTCACGATGACGCTGGACGGCCGCCAGGTACACGCGCTGACCACGCCGTTCGCGCCGTTCGCCTTTCCCGGCGAGGCCAGCGTCGAGGTGACGCTCGCTGGCGACCCCACCCGCGATTTCAACCTGATGGTTCGGCGTGCACAGGCCCGCGGCGACGTGCAGACATGGCACGGGTCGGCCACACGCACACCCGACCCGGCGACCGTGCTGATCTTCTGCGCCCGCGGCATGATCGACACGGTCGACGGCCACTTGCACGCCGGAGATGCCTGGCGACCGACGACGCGCATGCCAGACCCGGTCACCCTGCATGACGATGCGCTGGCGCTGGTTGTGCGCATCGAACCATGCACCATCTGACCGGACGCCGCGCTCGCCTATACTCGGGGACCATCCATCCGTCGGGGCGAACCTCATGTCAGTACTGATTCTCGGGCTGCTGATCTTTCTCGGAGTGCATTCGCTGCGAGTGTTTGCCGACGACTGGCGCAGCCGGCAATTGGCCCGGCTGGGCGAGATGCGCTGGAAGGGTTTGTACACGCTGGTTTCGCTGGTCGGCTTCATGCTGCTGTGCTGGGGCTTCAACCTCGCGCGCCAGCAGCCGGCGCTGTTGTACGTGCCGCCACTGGCATTGCGTCACCTCAATGCCTTGTTCACCTTGCTGGCGTTCGTGCTGGTGGCCGCAGCCTACGTCCCGCGCAACCACCTCAAGGCGAAATTCGGACATCCGATGCTGCTGGGCGTGAAGACCTGGGCGTTCGGTCACCTGCTTGCCACAGGCATGCTGCGCGACGTGGTGTTGTTCGGCGCATTCCTGCTGTGGGCAGTGGTGCTGTTCATCGTGTCGCGCCGGCGCGATCGACGCACCGGCACGGTGTATCCAGCCGGCACGCTCGCCGGCGACGCGATCGTCGCCGTGGCTGGCGTGGCTGCCTGGACCGCGTTCGCGTTCTGGCTGCATCTATGGCTGATCGGGGTGAGCCCGCTGGCCTGAGGGGTGTCGGGAGTCATCTGCGCAAAGGCGCTGGCGTCCACTAGAATCGCGTCATACCCCTACCGCGAGGATCGACGCATGGCTGCTTTCCTGCTCTGGTTGTTGCTGCTGGTGTTCTGCTGGCCGCTCGCCCTGCTGGCCCTGGCGCTCTACCCGATCGTCTGGCTGGTGCTGCTGCCGTTCCGGCTGGTCGGCATCACGGTTGGGGCGGTGTTTGCCTTTCTCGGCGCGCTGCTGATGCTGCCGGCGCGCGTATTGCGCGGCCATCCGGTCTGAGCGAAAACCCGGGATGTCCAAGCCGCACTCGCCTTCGTGCGAGCGCAACCGCGAACCGATCCTCGAGGTACTGCGCGAATACTTCGCCGACCGCCGGCGCGTGCTGGAGGTCGGCAGCGGCACCGGCCAGCACGCGGTGCACTTTGCCGCGGCCCTGCCGCAGCTGATCTGGCAGAGCTCGGATCGTGCGGAAAATCTTCCCGGCATCCGTGCGTGGCTGGATGAGGCAGTGCTGCCAAACACGCCGGCCCCGCTGGAGTTCGACGTCGGCGGCCACTGGCCGCGGGGGCCGTTCGATGCGGTGTTCAGCGCCAATACCCTGCACATCATGGCGTGGCCCGAAGTGCAGCTCTTCTTTGCGCATCTGCCGACGATTACCCGCGATGACGCGATCCTGGTCATCTACGGGCCATTCAACCACGACGGCAAATACAGCAGCGAAAGCAACGCCGCGTTCGACCAATGGCTGCAGGCACGCGGCGCGCACATGGCAATCCGCGACGCCGAGGCGGTCGATGCCCTGGCCGATGCCGCGGGATTTGCCCTGATCAACGACGTCGCGATGCCAGCGAACAATCGCTGTCGCGTGTGGCGGCGCGCGAAGCCCTGAGATCGAACCTGCACGATCCGCTCGAACCGGGTAAAAAGGGCGGCATGAAGTCGATCGATACGCTTACCCCCTGTCCCTGTGGCAACCCCGCCGGTTACACCGACTGCTGCGGCCTTCTGCACGAGGGAGCCATGGCCGCGAGCGCCGAGCAACTGATGCGCTCGCGCTACAGCGCCTATGTGCTCAGGCGCGAGGATTATCTGCTCGCCAGCTGGCATCCCGAGACGCGGCCGGACACGTTGCGACTGGCCGCGCAACAGCCCGCACCGACCTGGCTGGGGCTGGAAGTGCGGCGCCAGCAACGCGTTGACGAAGACCATGCGATCGTCGAGTTCGTCGCCCGTTATCGCCTCGGCGGCGGTCGCGCGCAGCGCCAGCACGAAACCAGCCGCTTCGTGCGCAAGAACGGGCGCTGGTATTACCTGGATGGCGAGCTGAAGAGCTGAGGCTCAGAAACCCTGCACGCCGGCCTCATGCAGGCGGGCGACCTGCTCGCGCAACTCGGGACAACCGAAGAACGCGACCAGCTGGTCAGCGCGAGCGGCACCGATCCCACTTATCGATTGCCATTCGCCGGCGCGACGCGCGCTCGCAGATGACCAATCGGTCAGGCCCGCCGCCACGCCGGGCGACACGCCCAGTGCCTGCAGCCAGCGAGCGAAAGGCTGCATGCGCGTCGCCGCGAAGGAACGCGCCAGCACCGCCGCGCGACTGGAGCCGAGACCGGGTACGGATGCCAGTTGTTGCGGCGTCAGCTCCGTCCAGTCCAGCAAGCCATGCAGCAGGCCCGCTTCGACCAGGGTTTGCCAGGTGTCGGCACCGACGCCCTCAAGGCGCAAACCCTGCTTGCCGCCCAGCCACACCAGGCGCGCCAGGAATTGCTGTTCGCAGCCGGGGCTCAGCCGCCAGCATGTCAGTGCGCTATGGGACTTCGGATCCGGTACGCTCAGCGCGGCTCGCTGCTGCGCGCGCCAAGCCACCGACTTGAGCCGCGGAATGGTCAGCCCGGCCAGTACCACTTCGACCTGATCGCCCGGACGAATATCGAGCTGGCGCCAGCGGCGCAGCGAGCCGACGCTGACCCGCTGGACGCGGTGATCATCCAGTTGCACCGGCTCGAGCTGCAGCACCGGGGTGATCCGGCCGCTGCGACCGATCGTGAAGTCGACCGCGCGCACCTCGGCCAGCGCCGAGGCCGCCGGATATTTCCACGCCACCGCCCAGTCCGGCGGTGCCGCCTTCCAGCTGGAAGCGGCCGGTCGATGTCCCTGTCGCACCACCGTGCCGTCGGCAGCAAACGGCAGCGCATGACGATACCACTGCTCACGCCAGCGCGTGACCTCGGCCAGCGTGCGAACCGGCTTCGTGTAGCTGGCGCTTTCGGACAATCCCATCGCCGCAAGCCCCGCCAGCCGCGCCGGCATGTCGGCCGGACCGCTGGGCCAGTCCCACACGAACAGGCCGATGCGGGCCGCGGTGGCATCGTCCAGATGCTCGCGCGCCAGCGCGCCGGCGACCGCCGAGCGCGCGTTGACGCCGCCGGCATCAGCCTGCACGTGGCCGGGCAGACGCCAGTACAGCTCGCCCTGCAGCACCACGCGCCCCGGCGCATGCAGCAACTGCTTCGGAATCGCCGCGATGCGCTGCGCCAGCGCGGTCCAGTCCGAGCCGTGCAGCCCGTCGCCGCGGCTGCTGGCCTGGCGCAAGCGACCGTCCACATACAGCAGGGTGACGGCGACGCCGTCGGCCTTGGGCTGCACCCACAGATCGCGACCGCCACGTTGGTCCATCCACTGCGCCAATGCCGCAGCGTCCGGTAGCTTGGCCAGCCCGGTCTGCGCCACCGGCGAGGTGATCCGGCCGCCGGCATCGGCCAGGTGTTTGAGCGCAGCCGGCGCCTGCGCGGGGAAGCAGCGCTGCCACTGGTCCAGGCGCTGCTGCGCCTGGTCGTAGACGGCATCGTCGACCGGCGAACGGCCTTCCACCCGGTAGGCGTGGTTCCAGCCATCGAGTCGATCGTGCAGCGCGGCCAGTTCCTGGCCGGCCTGCGCCGGCGACCAGTCGGGGCAGGCCGCCGCATGCGCAGCGTCGAGGGTCAGCGCGATGACAGCGACCAGCAGCAGCCAGGCTTCCTTGCGCATGCCGTTGCTCCTTGGACGGATGGGAACCCCAGCCTAGTCAACAACATGGGGCCGCGGCATCCGGCAACACCGGCCTTCGGCGTAGGCGCCGGGCCCGGCGCTACGACAGCGGCGTATCCGCGAAACGCAGCATGGTCTCGCCAAGGAAACGCCCATGCGGCCCGAAGCGCCGCTCCACGATCACGCCCCCGTTGGCGTGGCCGATCGCCACCACCGTGCTGGCGCGCGTGCCGTAGTCGGCGCCGCGGATGAAGGCGCTGGACAGCCGGCGCTCGCGCTCCCGTCCGATCCCGGTGTCCGGCAGGTCCGCATCCTGTGCCACCTGCTCGTCTGCCAGCGCATCGAACAACGGTGCGAAGTCGGCCGCATCGCCCGCGTCGATCCAGGCTCGCAGCCGGTCCATCAGCGCACGCGTCTTCGGCCATGGCGTGTTGAAATCCGCATTGGACAGGCCGTGCACACCGGGCTGCACCGCCTGCATGCGCGGTTCGGGCCGGTTGCCCAGATAGAACGCATCGTGCGCGTCGAACGTGAGCAGGTTGAATGGGCGATAGTCGGACGCCGTGGCCAGCAACTGTCGTGCATGCGTGGCGGCGCCCGGTTCGCCGCCGAGATAATCGGTGGCGAGCAGGCCGCGCGAGGCACCGCGCTGCGGATCGTGCGGATCACGTACATTGGTCACCACGCAGCAGCGGCCATTGTCGGTAACACCCAACCAGGTGCCACCGGCTTCCAGATCGCGACCACCGATGATAGCCGCATCGCCCCAGCGCGCCAGCGCCGCGCTGGGGCGCGCGTGAAACTCGTCGCGATTGCCGGCCAGCAGCAATCGCCAGCGCGGATGCGCATTCCAGACAAACGCGATCAGGCACATGAACTTTCCCTCATCCTAAAAACCAATAGCACTGCGATCGCCGCCAGCATCGCAGCTTAATCAAGCTTGCAGCGGATGGAACGGGCCCGGGCATCCGCCGCGTTCCGGCGGCCTGCACGGTGCACTCGCTCCCCGTGTCGGGCTCGGTGATAATCATTCGATGCACAACCGCCTCCGTTCCACCCGCCATCTTGCCGTCGCCCTGCTCGCTGTCGTCTGGCTTGGCATGCCGAACCCCGCGCCGTTGCATGCCGGTCAGGATGGGAAAAGCCGCACCGAACAGGCCGAAGCGAAGCAGAAGCTGGCCGATCTGCGGCACAAGATGGAAGCGCTGGCCACCGAACAGGCCGACACCGCGGCGAAGCGCGACAGCGTCAACGCGGAGTTGGCGAAACAGGCCAACGCGGTGGCTGCCGCGGCGAATGCGGTGCGCCAGACCGACGCCGAACTCGCCGCCAAGCAGCAACAGCTGGAGCAGTTGCAACAGCAGCGCAATACGCTGCAGCAGACGCTGGACAGCCAGCGCGCCGCGATCGCCGACCTGCTGCGCGCCACCTATGCGCTGGGTCATGGTTCGGATCTGCGCCTGCTGCTGGGCGACCAGGACGTGGCGCGCATCGCCCGCGCGCTGGTCTATTCGCAATATTTCCAGCGTGACCGCGTGCAGCGCGTGCAGAAGCTGATGGGCGACCTGGCGCAGCTGCAGCAACTGGAAGCCTCGATCACCGCCGAGCAGCAGGCGTTGCAGGCGACCCGGGCCCAGCGCGAGGAACAGGCGAAGAAGCTGGGGCAGCAGCGTGCCGCGCAGCAAAAACTGGCCGCCGCCACGGACGCCCGCTACAAGGATCAGGCACAGCGGCTCGCCGCGATGAAACAGAACGCGGAATCGCTCAACCACCTGCTCGCCCAGTTGCAGAAGGTGATCGACCAAGCCGCCGCCCAGCGTGCGGCCGCGGCGAATTCGCGGCCGGGCCACCAGCCGGCACTCGGCATCGGCGGTGCCGGCGCCAACATTCGCGGCAACCTGCCGTGGCCGGCCAACGGCGTGGTCAACAGTTTCGGCAACGGCGTGCTGATCAAGGCCGCCGCGGGCAGCGAAGTGCATGCGGTGGCGCGTGGGCGGGTGATCTACGCCGGCTTCCTGCGCGGCTACGGCATGCTGCTCATCGTCAACCACGGCAACGGCTGGATGAGCATGTACGGCAACAACGAGAGCCTGCTGCACGGCGTCGGCGACGAGGTCGAGGCCGGCGAGGCGATCGGCACCGCCAGCGCGGTCACCGGCGTCAACACCGGCATGTATTTCGAGCTGCGCAAGGACGGCAAGCCGGTGGATCCGCGCAGCTGGCTGGGCAAGCATCGTTGAAACCCGCGCCGCGGTATCGCGGCTCGACCCGCGTTCGGTGAATTACTCCCGCGTTCGGTTGTCCCACGTCCTGCCATACTCTGGACCGCGTCCGTGGCGCCACGTTTTCCTGTTGAGCGGAGTCATCTGCATGCACCTGTCCGACCGTCGACCGTCCCTTGGTCTGGCCATCCTGCTGGCATTGGCGGTTTCCGCCGCGCAGGCGCAGAGCGCTCCGGCCCCCAGCACCAGCGTGCCCGCACCGCCGGCGGATGTCCCGTCCGTCAGCAGCCCCGCGCCGGCCAGCGCGAGCTCCGGCCCCGACCAGGTGGATCTCCAGGACATCCGCAATTTCAGCCGCGTCTACGAACTCGTGCGCCAGGCCTATGTGGAGAAGGTCGACAACAAGACCCTGATGAAGGACGCGATCACCGGCATGCTGGCGGGGCTCGACCCACACAGCGAATACCTGGACAAGGAAGGCCTGCAACAGCTCAATGAAGACACCTCCGGCCAGTACAGCGGCCTGGGCATCGAGGTGCTGCAGGTCGACGGTGGCCTCAAGATCGTCTCGCCGATCGACGACACCCCGGCGGCGCGGGCCGGCATCAAGCCGGGCGACAGCATCGTCAAGATCAACGGCAGGCTGGTGGACGCGCAAAACATCAACGAGATGTTCCAGCAACTGCGCGGCAAGCCTGGCAGCAAGATCACCCTGACGATCGCGCACGAGGGCAGCGACAAGCTGATCGACCTGCACCTGGTGCGCGAGAAGATCTCGGTCAGCAGCGTCAAGGTGCGCGAGCTGGAGCCCGGTTACGCCTACATCCGGATCAGCCAGTTCCAGGACGATACCGCCGCCGACCTGGAGAAGAAACTGGGTCAGCTGATTACCAAGGATGGGCCGCAGAAGGGTGCGGTGCTGGACCTGCGCAACAATCCCGGCGGCCTGCTTACCGCCGCGGTCGGGGTCAGCGACGACTTTCTCGATTCCGGCGTCATCGTCACCACGCGCGGCCGGCTGGCCGACGCCAACATGAGTTTCAGCGCGCACCCCGGCGACCAGCTCGACGGCGCAGCGATGATCGTGCTGACCAACAATGGCACCGCCTCGGCCGCCGAGATCGTCTCCGGCGCGCTGAAGGACAACCACCGCGCCTTGACCATGGGCCAGCGCACTTTCGGCAAGGGCGTGGTGCAGACCGTGCTGCCGCTGGATGCGGACCACGCCGTGAAGATCACCACCGCCCGCTACTACACCCCGAACGGCACCTCGATCCAGGCCGAGGGCATCAAGCCGGACATCGCGCTGGCCGACCTGACCGTGAACAAGGCCGACAGCGCGCCGGTGCTGATCAGTTCCGAGGCCGACCTGCCCAACCACCTGGCCAACGAAAACGCCAAGGCGGCAACCGACATCGACAACGACGGCAGCGCCGCCGACGCCAAACTGGCCACCAGCGACTACGCGCTGGCGCAGGCGTTGAACGTGCTCAAGGGCATGGCGTTGCGACAGTCCGCGGCATCGAGGCACTGACCGGGAATGCGCCTAGGTCATCGTGATCCACCGCGCGTCCACATCGCGGCGGTCAGACTGAGCCGATGAATCAGCTTGCCACCGACCTTGTCAGCCTGCCGCACGTGCTGATCCTCGGCGGCGGCTTTGGCGGCCTCACCGTCGCGCGCCGGCTGGCCGGCGCGAACGCGCGGGTCACCCTGGTCGACCAGCACAACCATCACCTGTTCCAGCCCCTGCTCTACCAGGTCGCCACCGCCAGCCTGGCCGCGCCGTCGATTGCCGCACCGCTGCGCCACATCCTGCGTCGACAGGGCAACCTCACCGTGCTGCTGGAGACGGTGACCGGGCTGGAGCCGGCCGCGCGGCAGGTCCGGTGCGGCTCGACCACGCTGGATTACGACTACCTGGTGATCGCCACCGGCGCCACCCACGCCTACTTCGGCCACGACGAATGGGCGCGCTTCGCGCCAGCGCTGAAGACCCTGGACGACGCCCGTCTGATGCGCCGCCGGATCCTGCTCGCTTTCGAGCAGGCCGAGCGCGAACCCGATCCCGCGCGCCGCCAGGCCTGGCTCAATTTCATCGTGGTCGGCGGCGGCTCCACCGGGGTGGAGCTGGCCGGCACCCTGATCGAACTGGCCAGGCACACCCTGGCCGGCGAGTTCCGTCGCTGCGATCCGCGACAGGCCGTTGTGCGTCTGGTCGAAGCCGGACCGCGACTGCTGGCCAGTTACGACACCTCGCTGTCGGACAAGGCGCGCCGGCAACTGGAGCAGCTTGGGGTGGAGGTACACACCGGTGTCGCGGTCAGCGCGATCGACGCCGACGGCGTGAAGCTGGGCGAACGCCGCTTGCCCGCCCGTACGGTGCTTTGGGCCGCAGGCGTGGCGGCCTCGCCGGTGGGACGCATGCTCGGCTTACCGCTGGACAGGGCCGGGCGCGTACGCGTGCGCGACGACCTGAGCGTGCCCGGCCATGCGGAGGTCTTCGTGATCGGCGACCTGGCCCATCTCGACCAACCCGATGGCGCGCCGGTGCCCGGCGTGGCCCCGGCGGCCAAGCAGATGGGCAAACATGTGGGCGACGTGTTGCGGGCGCGGTTGCGCGGCAGTGGCGAATCGCCGCCGTTTCGCTACCGCGACGATGGCTCGCTGGCCACGATCGGGCGCATGGCGGCGGTGGCGCAATTCGGCAAACTGAAGCTCTCCGGCCTGCCGGCCTGGATCGCCTGGCTGCTGGTGCACATCTGGTTTCTGATCGGCTTCCGCAACCGTCTGTCCGTGATGCTGGACTGGGCCTGGGCCTACTGGACGCACCAGCGGCAGGCCCGCATCGTCGGCGGGACAGACGCCGAAAACCACGACTGACTGGCAGATGCCGACAAGCCGCAACGCAAACGGCCCGGTTTCCCGGGCCGTCGATGCCACTGGCGAAGCTGCGCCCGAAGGCGCACGAGACCCACCTTACATCGCAAACAGCCCGCGCATCTTCTTCATCGCATTCGCCTCGACCTGGCGGATGCGCTCGGCGGACACGCCGTACTCGTCGGCGAGGTCCTGCAGCGTGGCCTTGTTGTCGTCGTCCAGCCAGCGGCGCTGGATGATGTCGCGCGAGCGCTTGTCCAGATGGCTCAGTGCGTCACTCAACGTCTGCATCTGGTTGTCGGCATAGTCCTCGTCGGCGACGTTCTCATACGGATCGGCGCCGTCGTCGATCAGGAACGCGGCCGGTGCCGGCTTGGCATCATCATCCGCGTCCACCGGCGCCTCGAAGCCGATGTCGCGGCCGGACAGGCGCGATTCCATCTCGCGCACGGTCGCTTCCGGCACGCCCAGATCCTTCGCCACCGTGCTCACCTCGGCCGCGTTCATCCAGCCCAGGCGCTTCTTGCTCTTGCGCAGGTTGAAGAACAGCTTGCGCTGCGCCTTGGTGGTGGCGACCTTCACGATGCGCCAGTTCTTCAGGATGAACTCGTGCATCTCGGCGCGGATCCAGTGCACCGCGAAGCTGACCAGGCGCACGCCCATGTCGGGATCGAAACGCTTGACCGCCTTCATCAGACCGATGTTGCCTTCCTGGATCAGGTCGGCCAGCTGCAGGCCGTAACCGGAATAGCCGCGCGCCACGTGCACCACGAAGCGCAGGTGCGACATCACCAGCTTCTTCGCCGCGTCGAGGTTTTCCGCTTCGAGATAATCGCGCGACAGCGCCTGTTCGTCTTCCACGCTCAGCACCGGAATGCGATGCACCGCGGAAATGTAGGCGTCCAGACTTCCGACCACGCTGGGCAGTGGGAAGTTGGCAGTCACCAAGGCTTGGGACATGGTTGAAACCTCCTGCTTGACGTCAAAGTTTAGCACTCGGTGGGTTGGAGTGCTAAAGCCTCGATTGGTTCGATCCGGAAGGAACCCGGGCCTTAATGAACCGTATAGTACAGATATAAGTCGCGCTTGTCGAGGCCCCGACCACGACCTGGTTGGGGTTATCTGGCGGCGTTCAAGCTTCGGGCCCGGCGGAGCCGACCTGGCTCCGGGATTGCGCCGGCAGCGACCAGTCGATCGCCGGCTGAGCCCGGCTCTCCAGATAGCGATTGGCCGCGGAGAAATGCCCGCAGCCGAGGAAGCCGCGATGGGCCGACAGCGGCGACGGGTGCACGGAATTCAGCACGCAATGCCGGCTGGTGTCGATCAGTTGGCCCTTGCGCTGGGCGTACGAGCCCCATAGCAGGAACACCAGGCCTTCGCGCTCCCGGTTGAGCGCATCGATCGCCGCATCGGTGAAACCCTCCCAGCCCCGGTTTGCATGCGCGCCGGCGCGCCCCTCCTCCACCGTCAGCACGCTGTTGAGCAGGAGCACGCCGCGATCGGCCCAAGCGGTGAGGCAACCATGATCGGGCCGGGCGATGCCGAGGTCGCGCTGGATCTCCTTGAAGATATTGTCCAGCGAAGGGGGCACCCGCACGCCAGGACGCACCGAGAAGCACAGGCCGTGCGCCTGGCCGGCACCGTGATAGGGATCCTGGCCCAGGATCACCACCCGCACCGCGTCGAACGGGGTGTGCTGGAACGCGGCGAAGATCTCCGGCCCGGGCGGGTAGATGTGTTTGCCGACCTGCTTCTGCGCACGCAGGAAGCCCGCCAGCGCCTGCATCTCTGGTCGTTGCAGGTAGTCGCCGATGCGCGCCTTCCAGGACGGCTCCAGCTTGACCGGATGCTCGCTCATGCGCCCTTGCTGGCGGCTTCGCGCTCGGCCTGTGCGTGCCCGCGCAGATGCTCCGCCACGCGCAACTGGAACAGCAGCTTGGTGACCAGCAGTTTTTCCTCGACCGGCTTCTCGACCAGATCGTTGGCGCCGGCGCGGATCAGCGCGGCCTGGTTGGCCGGGTTCTCGTCACCGGTCATCACCAGCACCGGCAAACGGCCCTTGTCGTAGCGGAATTCGTTGCGGATGTGTTCGAGCAGGTCGCCACCGGTCAACTCGCCCTTCAGGCTGACGTCGGTCAATACCGCGTCGGCGCCGATCCAGCCCAGTGCGCGGTCGGTCTCGAGCAGGGCGATCGCGTCCTCCACGCTCACCACGTGACGCACGGTCAGCCCGATCTTTTCCAGCATGCGCCGCGTGGCCAGCGCCACCACCCGGCTGTCCTCGACGTAGAGCACGGTGCCCTTGGCACTGGCCTGCGGGCTGACATAGCCGCGGATGAATTCGGCCAGCGCCTGGAAGCCCAGCGCCTTGTCGAAATAGTCGGTGACATGTTCGCCCAGCGAACGCCGGTGCAGCCGATCCTCGACATCGCCGGAGACCACCACGATCGGTATGTAGGCCTGCGCGGCCGACTCGCGCACGAATTTCGCCAGCTCCAGGCCGTCCATGTCGGGCAGGCGCAGCGCAATCGTGATGAAGTCGAACGCACCCTCGCCCAGCACCCGTTGCGCTTCCTCGCCGCCGCCGCAGCCGACCACCTCGACGCCGGGCAGTTCGTCTTTCAGCACGCGACTGATCAGCTGGCGCACCACGCGCGAACCGTCGACCACCAGTACCCGCGGCGCCTCGGTCAGCAGACGGCTGCTGATGTTTGTACTCATGCCTCACTCATCCCGCTGACCGGCGGCGTTCCATGCCAGGTGGACCTGCTCGCGTGCGCCCCGCGCACGTTCCCGCTGGATGATGCACGACGGCAGCCGTGACCGCTGCGATTCACGTCACCGCAGCGGCAAACCATCATGCCGCCTTGCGCAATTGCCATGCGCTGACCAGCCGCGCGCCGAGCCAGCCCAGCAACGCCGCTACCAGTGGCACCGCCAGCAGCAGCCATGGCGGCAGACCGCCCACGTGCAGCTGGCCATCGTAGGCATGGCTCAATCTGGCGACCGGTTCCGCCAGCGCAAACTCGATCGACACCGCCAGCAGCGCGGCTAGGATGCCGCTGAACAGGCCGTACCAGATCCCGGCATACAGATAGGGCCGACGCACGAATGCCTTGCCCGCGCCGACCAGCAGCAGCACGCCGATCTCCTCGCTGCGACTGGCGATATCCACCCGCACGGTGTTGCCGACCACCAGCAAGGCCGCCAGCGCGAGCAGCGAAGCGAGGATCAGCACGATGCGATTGCCCACGCCCAGCAACGCCTCCAGGCGCTGTCGCCATTGGCCGCTGTCCTGCACCAGGTCGACGCTGCGCATCGTGCGCACATCCGTCACCAGCTGCGCCAGCGCGGCGGCGCTGGCATCCGATCGTGGCTGCAGCTGCAGCACGTACGGCAACGGGTTGTCGCCCAGCGTCTGTACGGCGCCGGAGAAGCCCTGCATTTTTGCCAGTTCGTCCATCCCCTGCTGCGGCGACTTGATCGTGACCGCCGCCAGCTCCGGGCGCCCGCCCAGTTCCTTCGCCAGCAGTTGCGCCTGCTGCGCCGCTTGATCGGGCTTGAGAAACACGCTGATCGCCTGGTTCTGGCCCAGCGCATCGCCGAGCTTCTGCACATTGCCCAGCAGCAGGTAGAACGCCAGCGGCAAGGCCAGTGCCAGGCCCATCACGGCGATCGTCAACAGGCTGCCCAGCGGCCGCGCGGCCAGCCGGCGCAGGCTCGCCGCCGCGCTCCAGCCGTGGTGTTCCTGCCAGCTGGCCAGCCGGCGACCACGGCTGTGCTCGTTGCGTACCGGCGTTTCGGCGTGCTGCGTTTCCGGCGACATGGTCACAACACCTCCTGCGCCGCCAGGTCGGCCACCAGCCGGCCGTGGTCGAGCACGATCACACGCTTCTTCATGCGCTTGATCAGCGGCAGGTCGTGGCTGGCCACCAGCACGGTGGTGCCGATCTGCTGGAACTCGCCGAACAGGCCCATGATCTCCAGCGCCAGTTGCGGATCGAGGTTGCCGGTGGGCTCGTCGGCGATCAGCAGGGCCGGGCGCGCCACGATCGCGCGGGCGATGCCCACCCGCTGCTGCTCGCCGGCGGACAAGGTCGCCGGCAACTGCCGCTCATAGGCCAGCAGGCCGACCTTCTCCAGCGCCGCACGCACCCGCCGCCCGCGTTCGGCGCGCGCGATGCTGCCGATCACCAGCGGCAACTCGACGTTGGCGAATACCGTGCGATCCATCAGCAGCCGGTGGTCCTGGAACACCATGCCGATCTGCCGGCGCCATTTCGGCACGCCGCTGTGGCGGATCTTCGACAGCTTCCTGCCGTCCATGCTGATCACGCCATGCGACGGCCGCTCGATCAGGCCAAGCAGCTTGAGCAGGGTGCTCTTGCCGGCGCCGGAATGGCCGGTGACGAAGGCCATCTCGCCGGTGGGCACCTCGAACGAAAGCTGCGACAGCGCCTCGTGGCCGCCCTCGTAGCGCTTGCTGACTTGATCGAACTGGATCACCGCGTATCCCCGCACCTGGATGCCGTCATGCCAACCGCAAGGATAAGGGATGCCGGCGGCGAGATGCGGACTTCCGGCACCGATCGATCCATGCCGATTCAGCGCGTACCCGGCGGGGACCCAGGAGACCCGGCACGAATCAGGCACCGGAAGTAGTGCCTGACCGGGCATCCCGGCAACGACTATTTCCCGGTGAACAGCCGGGTCAGCCGACGGAACAGGCCGGGCTTGTTCGGGTGCGCGTGCTCGCCGGTCTTGCCGGAAGTCACTGCCACCTGCCGCGACGGGCGGCTGTGGGTGTTGCCGGTGGACTCGGCGGCATTGCGCTCGCGCGGCGGACGACGCTCGCCGCGAGGCGCGCGGTTCCCTTCGGTAACGGCCGGGGAGTGCCCGGTCGTCTCGACACCGTCGGTCGGCGCACCGTCGCGCCGGCGATTGCGGCCACCGCGGCGGCGGCGCGGCTTGCGCGTACCTTCCGCAGCGGCTGCCGCAGGGCCGTCAGCCGGTGCTGCCTCGGTCGGCTGCACGGCCACGACCACCGGCTGCGCAGATGCCGTTTCGGCCGCCTCCGGCTTGCGCTCACGCGGCGGCCGCGGCATGCCACGGGGACTGCCGCCGCGCTCACCGCGCCCGCCGGCCGCCGCGCCACGGCGCGGTTTCTCGCCCGGCCGGGGTGGTACCACGTCGCCGAACGCGGCGCTGTCGGCCGCGGCGTTCGCGGCAAATTCGGCGTCGATCGCGCGCGGCTTGGGCATCACCAGCAAGGCCGGATCCATCGGCGCCACCGGGATGCTCTGGCCGATATAGGCCTCGATGTCCGGCAGCGACATCGCATACAGGTCGCAGGCAAAACTGATCGCGTCGCCTTCGGCGCCCAGCCGCGCGGTGCGGCCGATGCGATGCACGTAATCCTCGGCCTCATGCGGCAAGTCGTAGTTGAAGACGTGGCTGACCGCCGGAATGTGCAGGCCGCGCGCAGCCACGTCGGTGGCCACCAGGATATCCAACTGGCCGTCCTGGAAGCGTTGCAGCAGTTTCTGCCGCTTCAACTGCGGCACGTCGCCGGAGATCGCGCCGACCCGGCAGCCGTGGCGCTTCACGCGCTCGGTGATGCGCTCGGCGGCGGCTTTGGTGTTGACGAAGATGATGCTGCGCGAGGGCTGGTGCTGATCGATCAGATTCAGCAGCAGCGGCATCTTCTCTTCCTTGGCGGGGAAGTAGACCAGCTGGCGCACGTGGTCGGCGGTGACATTGTCGCTCTCCACCACCAGCTTCTCGGCCTCGTGCATGTGCTCGTAGGCCAGCTCCAGCACGCGATGGCTCAGCGTGGCGGAGAACAGCAGCACCTGGCGCTGCTCGCGCGGCGGCAGCTTGCGGAAGATGAAGCGCACGTCCTTGATGAAGCCGAGGTCGAACATGCGGTCCGCCTCGTCGATCACCATCACCTCGACGCTGTTGAGGTTGAACACGCCCTGCTTGTGGTAATCGAGCATGCGGCCGGGCGTGGCGATGATGATGTCGCAGCCATCCTTCAATTGCTGGCGCTGCTTGTCATAGTCGACGCCGCCGTAGATCAGCGCGGTCTTCAGGCCGGTGTGGCGGCCGATGTTGCGAGCGTCCTTGTCGATCTGGATCGCCAGCTCGCGGGTCGGTGCGATGATCAGGGCGCGTGGATCACTGTCCTTGCGCCCGGCCACGGCCGGCGTGGTCAGCAGGCGGTTCATCAGCGCGACCAGGAAGGCGCAGGTCTTGCCGGTGCCGGTCTGCGCCTGGCCGGCGACATCGCGGCCGGCCAGCGCCAGCGGCAGGGTCATTTCCTGGATCGGCGTGCAGCGGGTGAAGCCGCTGTCGTCCAGGCCCTGCTGCAGCAGTGGTTGAAGATCGAAGTTGGTGAAGAAGGTGTCGGTGAGTACGGTTTGTGACATATGCGGAATGGGTAACCTTGCCTGACGGCGGCGTGATGCGCTGTGCCGCTCCAGCGGCCGGGGATCGGCGCGAAACGGTGCAGGACGGGTGCGCGATGCGCAGCGAAGCGGCTCAAGTCAGGGTCAACAAGGTCGCGCCGCGGTCGGGAGACTGGGTGGCAGAAACACCAGCGGCTGCGGCTGCGCGGATTTGGCCATCTTTTCCGCTCCTTTTCGTTGAATAGCTACGGCTATTCGCCTCAAACGATCGAAAAACCTGACTCAAATCCGCTTTGCCTCGCTCGCTGGCTTTCTACCACCCAGTCTCCTAGCGACGCCGTATTTGCCGGCGGTCTGACGGCGGCTTGGAAGGCCGCCCTTGAATCGTGCCCGGAGTTGCGCTGGAATGAACGACAAGCCGCCCTGGCCTGCCTTCTTCCCGCCCAACCCATGCTTCATGGGCGCCTGAGTGTAGCTGATGACGCCGATCCTTGTATTGCGGCGTCGGCCACCCCATTGTGTGTTCCCCCGCAGTTCCTGCGCCCCCAGCCACGGAGATTTCCCGGTGAGCGACCTGATTACCCATGTGAGCGACGACGCCTTCGAGCAGGAAGTGCTGAAGTCCGAAACCCCCGTGCTGCTGGACTTCTGGGCCGAATGGTGCGGCCCGTGCAAGGCGATCGCGCCGATGCTGGACGAGCTGGCCCAGCAGTACGAGGGCAAGCTGCGCGTGGTCAAGGTGAACATCGACCAGAACCAGCAGACCCCGCGCGCCTATGGCGTGCGCGGCATCCCGACCCTGATGGTGTTCAAGAACGGCAAGGTCGAGGCGACCCAGATCGGCGCCGTCAGCAAGGGTCAGCTGACCCAGATGATCGACAAGGCGATCTGAATCGCCTGAACCCCGCCCGCTGCCGACAGCCCGTCCCGCGTCACGGGGCGGCCGCTTGCCGAGGCTTTACGCCGACACGCAGCGGGTGCTAGATTGACCGCGTCCGTCGGGACAGTCCTGTCCCCTTGCGCCCTCCGCGCGACGCACACCCTCCCTCCTGCAACTCAACGGCGCCCCGCGAGGATTGCCCGTGTCCGATACCGATAACCAGACCCTGCCCGACGCCAAGGGCGCCGATACCAGCCCTGTGACCGAAGGCAAGCCCGAGCCGCGCAGCCGTGCGCCGCGCCGCAGCGCGGCAGCCAAGGCGGCGGCGAATGCCGCCGCCGAGCAGCAGTCGACCGCTCCCGCGGCGGCAGCACCGGTCGAGCGCCCGGCGCCCGCACCCGCGGCTCCGGTACCTGCCCCGACGGAGGCTTCGGCTCCCGTCAGGGAACAGCCGGCCGCCACCCCGGCAAACCCGAACGCCAGCCAGCCCACGGGTGCGAGCCCGGGTAGCGAACCTTCGTCCGGCTCGGCGCCGAACGCCAACCCGAACCAGGCTGGCAACCCGAATCCGAACCAGGGACAAGGTCAGAACCAGGGCCAGAACGGTGGTCGCGAAGCCCGTGAAGGGCGTGGCCGTCGCCGCCGCAACGAGCGCGGCGAGCGCAACAACAACCAGCCGCGCCCGCAGGGCGAACGCCACCCGCGCCCCAACCCGAACGGGCTGCCGGTGGACGACGACAACGCTGATCCGGGCAGCAATGACCGGGTGATCAACCTCACCGAGCTCAAGCGCAAGAACGCGATCCAGCTGCTGGATTTCGCCGAATCGCTGGGCCTGCACGAAGGCATCGCCCGCGCCCGCAAGCAGGACGTGATCTTCAACGTGCTCAAGGCGCATGCCCGCTCCGGCGGCGGCATCTGGGCCGAGGGCGTGCTGGAAATCCTGCAGGACGGCTTCGGCTTCATGCGTTCGGCCGACGAGTCCTACCTGGCCGGACCCGACGACATTTATGTCTCGCCCAGCCAGATCCGCCGCTTCAACCTGCGCACCGGCGACTACATCACCGGCCGCGTGCGGCATCCGAAGGAAGGCGAGCGCTATTTCGCCATGCTGCGGGTGGAGACGATCAACGGCGATCCGCCGGAAGCATCCAAGAACAAGATGCTGTTCGAGAACCTCACCCCGCTGTTCCCGCGCAAGGCGTTCAAGCTGGAGCGCGGCAACGGTTCCAGCGAGGACATCACCGGCCGCATCCTCGACCTGATCGCGCCGATCGGCAAGGGCCAGCGCGGCCTGATCGTCTCGCAGCCGAAGTCCGGCAAGACGATGATGCTGCAGAACATCGCCCAGGCGATCCAGTACAACCACCCCGAAGCGCACCTGATCATCCTGCTGGTCGACGAGCGTCCGGAAGAAGTCACCGAAATCGCCCGCACCGTGCGCGCCGAAGTCATCTCCTCCACCTTCGACGAACCCGCCGTGCGCCACGTGCAGGTCGCCGAGATGGTGATTGAGCGCGCCAAGCGCCTGGTCGAGCACAAGCGCGACGTGATCATCCTGCTCGACTCGATCACCCGCCTGGCGCGTGCCTACAACACCGTGGTACCGAGCTCCGGCAAGGTGCTCACTGGCGGCGTCGACGCCAACGCCCTGCAACGCCCGAAGCGTTTCTTCGGCGCCGCGCGCAACGTCGAGGAAGGCGGCAGCCTCACCATCATCGCCACCGCACTGACTGAAACCGGCAGCAAGATGGACGAGGTGATCTACGAGGAATTCAAGGGCACCGGCAACATGGAAGTGCACCTGAGCCGGCGCATCTCCGAGAAGCGCGTCTACCCGGCGATCGACATCAACCGCTCCGGCACCCGCCGCGAGGATCTGCTGATCGACCCGGACATGCTGGCCAAGATCTGGATCCTGCGCAAACTGCTGCATCCGATGGATGAGTTGTCGGCAATGGAGTTCATGCTCGACAAGATGAAGAACACCAAGTCCAACGACGAGTTCTTCAATTCGATGAAGCGCTGAGAAGCGGGGAATCGGGAATCGGGAATCGCAAGATACGGCGATTCCGCTCTGGAATGAAACGGCGGCCACTGGCCGCCGTTTTGCTTTGTGCGCCAACCTGATCCAGCTCAAAGCAGCACCGGCCAAACCCTGCTTCAATAGACCGCCGACCTCGCATCCCACGACACCCCTTTTCGTCGCCCTGCGTCGCCCCCATAGTGTCGACTCCCCCTGCGAGGCATCGCCCGTGTCCATACCCAGTGCCGTCAAGAGCACCCCGATCGTGGGTCGCCAACAGCTCGCCGACTATCTCGCCGCCGGCGAGAAGCCGCGCGAGGCGTGGCGCATCGGCACCGAGCACGAGAAGTTCGGCTTCCTTACCGACAGTCTGCGTCCCCCGACCTTCGAGGGTGACCGCGGCATCAAGGTCTTGCTGGAAACGCTGGCCACGCGCTACGGCTGGGACGTGGCGCGCGAGGGCGAGAACCCGGTCGCGCTGTCGCGCGAGGGCGCGTCGATCACGCTGGAGCCGGCCGGCCAGTTGGAATTGTCCGGCGCGATGCTGGAGACCATCCACCAGACCTGTTGCGAGGTGAACTCGCATCTGAAGGACGTGCGCTCGGTCGCCGACGAGCTCGGCATCGGCTTCCTCGGCATGGGCTTCCAGCCGAAGTGGCGCCGCGACGAGATGCCCTGGATGCCCAAGGGCCGCTACAAGATCATGCGCGAATACATGCCCAAGGTCGGCTCGCTCGGCCTGGACATGATGACGCGCACCTGTACCGTGCAGGTGAACCTGGATTTCTCGTCCGAAGCGGACATGATCGAGAAATTCCGCGCCAGCCTGGCGCTACAGCCGATCGCTACCGCGCTGTTCGCCGATTCGCCGTTTACGGAAGGACGTCCAAACGGCTATCTGTCGTACCGCTCGCAGATCTGGACCGATACCGATCCGCAGCGCACCGGCATGCTCGACTTCGTGTTTGCCGACGGCTTCGGTTACGAGCGCTACGTCGACTACATCCTCGACGTGCCAATGTACTTCAGCCTGCAAAACGGCCAGTACCTCGACCTGGCCGGCCAGGACTTCAAGACGTTCATGGCCGGCGAGCTGCAGGCCCTGCCCGGCACCAAAGCCACCATGAAGGATTTCGCCGACCACCTCACCACCGCCTTTCCCGAGGTGCGCCTGAAGCAGTACCTGGAAATGCGCGGCGCCGACGGCGGCCCGTGGAACCGGCTGTGCGCGCTGCCCGCGTTCTGGGTCGGCCTGCTCTACGACCAGGAAGCGCTGGACGCGGCATGGGACCTGGTCAAGGACTTCACCCCCGTCGAGCGCCACGCCCTGCGCGACGGCGTGCCGAAGCAGGCGCTGAAACTGCCGTTTCGCGGCGGCAGCGTACGCGACCTCGCCGAGCAGGCACTGAAAATCGCCGCCCACGGCCTCAAGCGTCGAGCCCGCCTCAACAAGAACGGCGCCGACGAAAGCATCTTCCTCGAACCGATGATCGAGATCGTGCGGGCCAACCAGACCCCTGCCGAACGCAAGCTGGAGCTGTTCCACGGTGCTTGGAACGGCAGCGTCGATCCGGTGTTCCGCGAGTTCGCGTACTGAGCACCCACGGCGCGAACGACCTGCACCCGGCGCACAATCGCTGTGCATTTGCGCGAGACCGAACGGCGAAGCCCGGCCACCCACCATCCCCGTGCACACCGCTCATTGCTGCCAGGCGCTGTCAGCAATGAGCACGGCGAGACGGTCTGCATGGTGGGTTTCGTCCGGGTCTGCGGGCATCATGGGCTGACTGTTCTCCCGCCGCGGCCGCACCCATGTCACCACGCTCCACCGTTGCCCCCGTCGCGCTCGCCGTCGGCATGCTGCTGATCAGCATGGTTTCCTACCAATGCGGCGCGTCGCTGGCCAAGCACCTGTTCCCGCAGGTCGGCGCGCAGGGCGCCACCGCCTACCGGCTGGGCATCAGCGCGCTGCTCCTGCTGCTGTGGCGGCGACCTTGGCGGCGATCGGGCAGCCGCCGCGACTGGCGCACGCTATGGGGTTATGGCCTCTCGATGGGCGCGATGAACCTGGTGTTCTACATGTCGCTGCGCACGATCCCGCTGGGCATCGCGGTGGCGCTGGAATTCACCGGCCCGCTGGCGCTGGCGCTGTTCGGCTCGCGGCGCTGGATCGACTTCGTCTGGATCGCGCTGGTGGTGGCCGGACTGGCCCTGTTGCTGCCGCTGCGCGGCTCGATGCAGGCGCTCGATCCGGTGGGCGTGATGTACGCGCTGGCCGCCGGCGCGGGCTGGGCGTTGTACATCGTGCTGGGAAAGAAGGCCGGGGCAGCCTATGGCGCGGACGCCGTAACGCTGGGCACGTCGATCGGCGCATTGCTGGCGATCCCGTTCGGTATCGCGCATGCCGGCAGCGCGCTGCTGTCGCCAACGCTGCTGCCATATGCGCTGGGTGTGGCGGTGCTCAGCTCGGCCCTCCCATAT
This sequence comes from Rhodanobacter sp. B05, assembly GCF_002001085.1. Taxonomy (GTDB): domain Bacteria; phylum Pseudomonadota; class Gammaproteobacteria; order Xanthomonadales; family Rhodanobacteraceae; genus Rhodanobacter. The sequence goes on along the minus strand of NZ_MUNU01000013.1, from coordinate 95,757 downwards.
TCGCTGGAGATGGTCGCGCTGACCCGCTTGCCGGCGCGAACGTTCAGCACCTTGCTGAGTCTGGAGCCAGCCATCGCGGCGCTGGCCGGCGTGGCCTTGCTGAGCGAACGACTCAGCCTGCTGCAGTGGCTGGCTATCGCGACGATCATCGTGGCTGCGGCCGGTACCGCGTTGAGCGTTCGTCGGCCCATGCTGGCGGAGCCGCTGGCGAACTGAGCGCCGTAGCCGAAACGGCGGTGCCGCGGATCGGGCTCTACAGACCCAGCGCGAATCGGAGCCTATCCCCCGTACAGCCAGCGCGCGGCGTCGACCTCGCAACAGATAGGAATCGCGACCGTAGAAACTGAATCGGACCCGATAACCCAATCTGGCTGTCAACAGCAAAGCAGAGCTTTCACCCTCCTGCAGAGGGCGAGTTACTTCTCTTTTGCTTGTCCAAAATAGAAGTAACCAAGAGAAAACGACACCCCGCTTACGCGCTTTCCGGGCATCCATGCCCGGAAAGTACGCGGTCGGGTTACGGGGTTTGTCGACAGTCCATCGGGCAACCGCTCCTGCGTTGCCTCAACTCCGGCATCCATGCCGTCGCCATGGACTGACGCCAAACTGGTTCGCATCCCTGCGAACCACCCTGCGGGCTTTTCCTCCACCCGCCCGCCGCTTCAGAGGGGCCCCGGGTAGAGCGACGCGCATCCTGCGCGTACTTTTCAGAAGAACCAGATCAAAAGCAAAACCGTTGCAGAGCACACTTCGCTTTTGCCATGGCTTTTCAGCTTTTAGGCTTTTCACCGAGTGCGGGCCACGATGGCCCGCCGCTTTACCCGGGGCCCCTGTGCGGCGGTGAGGTGGGGACGACAGGCCCGCAGGGGCATCGGCATGGAGGCCGATGCCTTTTCGCCAGGACAGGAGTCCTGTCGAAAAGCCCGGCCCCAGCTCACGGACTTGCCGCCCAAGGATGGGCGGCAAGCGCCAAGCGGGGTGGCCTTCTCTTTTGGTTACTTTTCTCTTGGCCACGCAAGAGAAAAGTGACTCGGTCGCCTTCGGCGAACGAAAGCTCTTGCTTGAACATCGTCAGCTAAGGGTGATAGCACTCCGAATGAAAGCATGACGCGTCGCACATGGCTTGCATCTTGCCATTCTCAAACTCCATCGTGTCGCCGATCCAGTAGCTCAACTTCCCGACCGTCTCGATCGCATGCGGTACCGCCGGACGAAGCGAGAGGGGGTCGGCGAGTATAGCTATCTGTTTATAGTGCGCAATCACGTCATGCGGCGACTTCCACCAAGTTACGCCGACGCGGTATCGAGAAGTACAGAAGGGGTATTTAAGCGCTGAGGCAAACTCCTTTCTGTCATTGCTCAGGAGCGCCTTTTGGACTTTGTAAGCAGCCTCGTCATTCGATTCACGTGCTTGCTGCTCCGCTGGCGTTTGCTCTCCACTGGAATAGAGTTTCACCTTTATCGGGTGGCTATCCGACGCCGAATGCCAAGTTCCGGTGACGTAGCTACAGTCGTAGTCCGAAACGTGTTTTTGAACCCCTGCTGCGTCGTAGCCTGGACCGGTGGGGTAGGTAAAAAGGAGAGAAAAATATCCCGTTGTCTTTCCTTGAGCATCTCGCTCCACGAGATCCATTCCCGCACCGGAAGAACGCATTTTCCCATGTATGGTCAGCGTACCAGGTTGATTGTTATAGCCGTAGAACCCATCGATCGAATTGGCGGCGACATCGTAGTGCAACGACATTCTTATTTGCTGATTGCCAACGTTGCCGGAAAATATCCTCAGATTCGAGGGACCATCCAATCCGTTGTTAAATTTCTCCCCTGCGGCGTGGTACCAATGAACGCACTGGCTGTAGGCGGGAAATGCATAGAGCATGGAAAGCAAGAACATGCCCAACAGGCTGCCCAGATAGGTTGGTTGTGCAAAAATTTTTGGCGTTCTCGAATCTGTCGATTTCGGCATAGACGCATTCGGTCGCACGATAAATTTCCTGCCCAATGTTACACCCCCGCCTTGAGTCAAACAGCGCCACAATCCCCCGAACAATCTATGCCCCCCGCAACCACCTAGCCGCATCCACCGCATAGTAAGTAAGAATCGCATCCGCCCCCGCCCGCTTCATCGCCGTGAGCGATTCCAAAACGACGGCCTTCTCATCCAGCCACCCATTCTGCGACGCCGCCTTCAACATCGCGTACTCGCCACTGACCTGATACACGAAGGTCGGCACGCCAAACGTGTCCTTCACCCGCCGCACGATGTCCAGATACGGCAGACCCGGCTTCACCATCACCGCATCCGCTCCCTCGGTGATGTCGAGCTCGACTTCATGCAGCGCCTCGTCACTGTTGCCGACGTCCATCTGGTAGGTGTGCTTGTTGCCCTTGCCGAGATTCGTCGAGGAGCCGACCGCATCGCGGAACGGGCCGTAGAACGCGGAGGCGTATTTCGCCGAGTAGGCGAGGATGCGGGTGTGGATGTGACCGGCTTCTTCCAGCGCTTCGCGGATCGCGCCGATGCGGCCGTCCATCATGTCCGACGGCGCCACGAAATCCATGCCGGCTTCGGCCTGCGCCAGCGACATCTTGATCAGTGCCTCGACGGTGGGCTCGTTCATCACGTAGCCGGTGTCGTCGATCAGGCCGTCCTGGCCGTGTGTGGTGTACGGATCGAGCGCGACGTCGCCGATCAGGCCCAGCTCGGGATACTTCGCCTTCAGCGCGCGGGTGGCGCGTTGCATCAGGCCCTGCGGATTCCACGCCTCGGCGGCGTCCTCGCTCTTCACCGCGGAGCCTGGCGAGGGGAACAGCGCCAGCGCGGGGACACCGAGTTGCACGCATTCGCCGGCCAGCTTCAGCAGTTGGTCGATGGAGATCCGATCGACACCCGGCATGGACGGCACTGGCTCGCGCTGGCCTTCGCCCTCGATCACGAACGCGACCATGATCAGGTCGCTCGCCAGCAAGGTGTGCTCACGCATCAGCGCGCGGGAGAAAGCATCGCGGCGCATGCGGCGCATGCGGATGGCGGGAAAGCTCATGGCAGATCCTGGTGGGTCATATCCCGGCATTTTAGGCCACAACCCAGGCCCGCGACCGCGCGGCGGCATGGCCTGCATACCTTGTCGCGACCGGCCCAACATCGAGGACACCTCGCGATAACACCGCGGGGCGCACCCTCCGCGCCACGACCCGCCGTTCCCCACCGGAGGACGCCACCATGAGCAAGACCAAGCCCACCGCCGCAGCTTCCCACTGGCCGCTGCCTGCCGGGGCACGCTACCTGGGGCCGCATGCCCCGGACGAAACGCTCGACGTGACCCTGGTGCTGCGGCGCAAGAGCCCGCTGGGCGCGCCGGCCCCATCCGCATCGCGCAGCGCCCGGCACGCCGATTTCGTGGCGCGTCACGGCGCCGATCCGGCCGATGTGACGCGCCTGCGCGACTTCAGCCGTCAGCACGGCCTGCAGGAGCTGGCCTGCGATGAGGGACGGCGCACGCTGCATCTGCGTGGCACGGCGCAGTCGCTGCAGCAGGCGTTCGGCGTGCAGTTGGGGCATTACGAGCTGACACCCGGCGGCGCTTCCTACGTCGGTTCCGCACAAGCACCCACCCTGCCCGATCCGGCCATCATCGCCGTGCTGGGGCTGGACCGCCGCCCGGTCGCGCAACCGCATTTCCGCGTCGCGCAGGCACAGCCGAGCACGACCTACACCCCGCCGCAGGTCGGCCAGCTGTACAACTTTCCCGCCGGCACCGACGGCAGCGGCCAGTCCATCGCGATCATCGAACTCGGCGGCGGTTACGTGCAGGCCGATCTGGATACCTATTTCGGCGGACTCGGCTTGACGACACCTTCCGTCACCGCGGTTTCCGTCGATGGCGGCAGCAATCAGCCCGGCGGTGCCGCGGATGCGGAAGTGATGCTGGACATCGAAGTCGCCGGTGCGCTGGCCCCGGCGGCGAAGTTCGTCGTCTACTTCGCCGCGAATACCGATCAGGGTTTCTACAACGCGATCTCGCAGGCTGCGCACGACAGCAGCCAGCCGGCCACGGTGATGTCGATCAGCTGGGGTGGCCCCGAGGACAGCTGGAGCATGGCCTCGCGCAACGCCATGGAGACCGCGCTGGAGGATGCCGCCGCACTCGGCGTGACAGTGAGCGTGGCGTCCGGCGACAACGGCTCCAGCGACGGCGAGAGCGATGGCCTGCCGCATGTGGATTTCCCGGCCGCCAGCCCGTCCGTACTGGCCTGCGGCGGCACCGAGCTGCTCGGCAGCGGCAGCACGATCGGCAGCGAAGTGGTGTGGAACGAGACCGCCGGCAACGAAGGTGCCACCGGCGGCGGCGTGAGTGCCGTGTTCGCGCTGCCCGCCTGGCAGGCGAACGCGGGCGTGCCGGCGACGGCGGGCGGCTTCGCCGGTCGCGGCGTGCCGGATGTCGCCGGCAACGCGGATCCGCTCACCGGCTACGCCGTGCGCGTCGACGGCCAGGACGAAGTGGTCGGCGGCACCAGCGCGGTCGCCCCGTTGTGGGCCGCGCTGGTGGCGCGCCTCAACCAGCAGCTCGGCCATGCGCTGGGTGCCGCCAACGCCACGCTCTATGGCCTCGGCGAAAAAGGCTTCCACGACATCACCCAAGGCAACAACGGCAGCTACACGGCCGGCCCGGGCTGGGACGCCTGTACCGGCCTGGGCAGCCCGAACGGCCAGGCTCTGCTCAGCGCGTTGCAAGGTGCGGCGCCAAGTCCGGCACCGGCACCGAGCCCGGCTCCCGCGCCGTCCCCTGCGCCCGCACCGAGTCCCGCACCCACGCCAGGCCCGCCGCACAAACACAAGCACAAACACAAGCCGCCCGCCTCCGGCGGCAAGCATCCCAAGGGCAAATCGTCGAGCTGAGCGGGTGCCGAACCCTTCCACCAGCATCCCGGATTCGCCGGGATGCTGGACGCTGGCCGGCATTCACGGCAGGCTTGCTGCTTTCGCGTCGTCCCCTGGAGTCCCGATGCACGTTCCTGCCGCCCCTACCCTGCTCGTCGATCTCGGCGGCACCAATGTCCGTTTCGGGGTGGCCGATCCATCACGCGACAAGCCACTGCTGACCGACAGCATCCGGCGCTACCGCGTGGCCGAGCACGATTCGCTGGTCTCCACCGCAAAGCAATATCTCGCCGACACCGGCCTGCAGGTGAGCCGCGCGATCGTCGCGGCGGCCGGCCGCATCGTCGATGGCGAGACGGTCAAGGTCACCAACAATCCGTGGGCGATCTCGGCGCACCAGACCGCCAGCGCGCTCGGCCTGGAATACGTGCACCTGGTCAACGACTTCGCCGCGCAGAGCATGGCGGTGACCCTGCTGCAGGGCGATGACCTGGTCGACGTGGGCACGGTGCCGCGGCCGGTGATCGGTGCCGAGAACGAACAGACCTTCGCCATCGTGGGGCCGGGCACCGGTCTGGGCGTCGGTGGCCTGCTGGTGCGCCAGGGCCACTGCAGCGTGCTGCAGACCGAAGGCGGCCATGCCGGCTTCGCCGCGCACACGCCGGAGGACATCGCCATCCTCGACTACCTCAACCACAAGTACGGCCGCGTCTCCAACGAACGCCTGATCTGCGGCCAGGGGCTGGTGAACCTGTACGACGCGATCTGCCACATCGTCGGCGCGAAGGCCGCCGACCTGAAGCCGGAGGACATCACCAAGCGCGCGAAGGACGGCAGTTGCCCGTTGTGCACGCGCACCGTGGAAACCTTCGCCGGCATCTTCGGCAGCGTGGCCGGTGACCTGGTGCTGACGCTCGGTGCGTGGGACGGCGTCTACCTCACCGGCGGGCTGATCCCGGTGCTGTTGCCGTGGCTGGAACGCGGCCGCTTCCGCGAACGCTTCGAGGCCAAGGGCCGCTTCCGCGACATCATGGAAAAAGTGCCGACCCAGGCGATCATGAACCCCGAGCCGGGCCTGCTCGGCGCCGCCGCAATAGCGGTGCTGGAGTCGGGCCAATCCTTGCTGCCGCGACGCTAGGCAGCAGTCACCGGCTGCCACTGGCGTGCAGCCTGCGGAGAACGCGATGCCCCGCCGCGACACGGCCTTTCTGTTCGACCTCGACGGCACCCTGATCGACAGCGTGTACCAGCACGTGCTGGCGTGGAAGGAGGCCCTGGACGCGGAGGGCCTCGATATTTCCGTATGGCGGATTCACCGCAAGATCGGCATGAGCGGCGGCCTGTTCGCCAACATGTTGTTGCGCGAAACCTCCCTGCCGATCACCGAGGAGCGCCTTGATCGCCTGCGCCAGCGGCATGCCGACGCGTTCAACCGGCACCATGCACAAGGTTCGGTACGGCCGCTGCCGGGTGCGCGCGAGTTGCTGGCCTACCTCGATGCGCAGACCATCCCGTGGGCGATCGCCACCAGCGGCCGGATGGAAACGGCACGTCACAACCTGGAGGCGCTTGGCGTGGATCCGGCGAAAGTGCCGGTGGTCACGCGCGACCAGGTACGCCATGCCAAGCCCGACCCGGATCTGTTCCTCGCCGCCGCCGAGCAGTTGGGCGTGGATATCCACCAGTCGCTGGTGATCGGCGACAGCGTGTGGGACATGCTGGCCGCCCAGCGTGCCCGCGCGCTGGGCGTGGGCTTCCTGTCCGGTGGATACGGCCACGCGGAACTGCAGCAGGCCGGCGCGTTTCGCGTGTACGCCGACCCGGCCGACCTGTTGCAGCATGTCGATGAGGTGGCAGCTCGCGACTGATGCCGGGCAGCCTTCGCTGAACCACGCTCGCCTGCCACATGAAAACTTAATCACCCGCATCCGGCGCGGAGTTAGGCTGCACCGACATCGCGTTTCCGGAGCCGTGTCATGCGCCGTCTCGTCGCCAGCCTCCCGCTCGCCCTGCTGCTTGCCGCCTGCTCGCCCACGCCGGCACCCCCGGCATCCGCCACGGGGCAGAGCGCACCCGTCGACGCCGCCCTCGGCTCGGCAGCCTGGTATGCATGGGTCGATCGCAGCCTGGGCATCGGAGACAAGGGGCATGCTCCCGATCCCGGCTCGGACGAATGGAACCAGGCGGTGCAGCGCAAGCTGGGCGAAGAGGCGCCACAATCGAAACCCGGCTCGCCGCAGTGGCAGCAGTCGGTGGATGCGCTGTTGCGCACGCGGGTGCCACCCGCATCCTGAGCCGGCTCACTCGTCGCGGATCGCCGCTATCGGATCCAGCGCCGCGGCCTGGCGCGCCGGGTAGATGCTGAAAGCCAGCCCGATCAGCATGCACAGCAGCACCGAAGCGACGACACCCACGGGTGCCCAGGCCACCTGCCAGCCGGCAAAGGCCGCGATCACATACGCCAGCGCCGCGCCGAACAACAGTCCGATCAATGCACCCGATGCGCAGATCACCAGCGCCTCGCGCAGGAAGCGTTGCACGATATCCTGCCGTCGCGCCCCGATCGCCCGCAGCAGGCCGATCTCGCGGCGCCGCTCCAGCACGTTGGCCAGCATGATGTTCATGATGCCGATGCCGCCAACCAGCAGGCTGACGCCGGCAATCGAGCCCATCACCACGCTGAAGATGCGCTGGGTCTTCTGGTTCTGCTGGTACAGCTGCTGCGGCACGATCAGCCGGTAGTCGCTGGCACCGGCATGGCGCTGGTCGAGCAATCGGGTAAGCACGCGGGCACCGGCGGCGAGGCCTTCGGGGTCCTTCAGGCGCAACAGGAACCGGCTGACCTCGTCTTCCATCGGCTGGAAACGAAAACGCGCGCGCGCACTGGACAACGGCACGAACGCCGTGTTGCTGTCCGCACCCAAGGCCACGCCCTCGAACTTGTCCTGGCCCAGGTCGCGATCGGCCAGCACACCCACCACGCGCCACCACGCCTGGTTGATCTTCACCAGCCGGCCCAGCGCCTTGCCGTCGGGAAACAGGTCGTGCGCCGCCTGGTGGCCGAGCACGGCGACTGCGGCGAGGTGCGCATCGTCGTCGGCATTCAGCGCACGGCCCTGTGCGAGACGCAACGACGCCAGCTGGAAATACTCGGGGCTGATGCCTTCGACCTGCGCATCGGCATGGCCGTCGTCGCTGAACATGCCCAGCCGCTTGACCTGCTTCTCGGCCGCATAACTTTCCGCCGCCGGCACCACCGCCAGCGCGGCATGTGCATCGGCCACGGTGAGGCCGAGGCTGCGCGCGCGGGTTTCCTTCAGCGCATCGCCGTCCTGGCTCTTCGCCTCGACGATCAGGTTGTGCAGGCCAAGGCTGTCGACCAGCTTCAGTGCTTCACGCCGACTGCCCTCGCCCACGCCCTGCATGGCCACGATTGCACCGACGCCGAAGATCATCCCGAGCAGGGTCAGCAAGGTGCGCAGCTTGCGCCGCGACAGCTCCTCGATCGCCTCGCGCCACAATGCCGGAATCATTTCGCCTCCTTCGCGCCGCCGCTGGCCAGCAGCACGTGGTCGCCCGGATGCAGGCCGTCGAGTACCTGGGTGCGGGTGGCACCGTGGACTCCGAGTCTGAGTACGCGCGTCACGACCTGGCCGCCCTCGAGTACCTGCACGCTGGCCTGGTCGCCGTGATGCGCCAGCGCCATGTTGGGCACGCTGAAACCCCGCTCGACCTTGAGCAGGATGATCCTGCCGACAAAGCGCTGGCCGGGAATCCAGCCGTAGCCGCGGGCCAGTGCGGCCGGCACGGTGGCTTTCAGGGCCAGGTACTTGACCGGGTTGTCGTCGCTGCGCGGTTGCGCCGCCGAGGCGACCCAGCTGATTTTCGAATCCGCCACCTGCGCCGGTATGCCCCAGCGATGCAGTTCCACCACGTCGCCGACCTGGATGCCCTGGGCCTCGATCTGCGGCACCGCCAACTGCACCTCGAGCGCGTCCAGATCGGGCAGACTGGCAAAACTGTTGCCGGCATACAGGCTGCTGCCCACATGCGGCACCTGACCCATCCAGTCCTTTTCGAGCATCAGCACGCCGGCATGCGGAGCACGCAGCTCCAGCGCCGCCAGGTCGGCCTGCTTCTGCTTTTCCACCGTGTCGTAACTGCTGCGCTGCGCGTCGAGCACCGCCAGCTCGGCGTTGCCGCGTGCGGCGGATTGATCCTGTCGCCAGGTCAGGATGCGCTGGCGCACATCCAGGTAATGCACATCCTGCACTGCATCGAGAATGTCGTTGCGCGCCATCGCCTCCAGCGTGGCATGGGCATAGCGCTCGGCGATCATGCGCTGGCCGGCGACCTGGGTCAGGTCGACCCCGAGCTGACCGCGCTTGTCCTCCAGTTCGGCCTGCTTGCCGGCGCGCGCAAACAGGTTGCGCTCCAGGTCGATGCGCGCCTGGGCCAGGTCCTGTTTGCTCTGCTCGGCGGAGAACTTCGCGACGAGCTCGCCTTTCTGGACCGTGCTGCCGTCAGGCACCATCCAGTTGAGCTGGCGTGCGGTCCATTGCTCGCCCGGCACCAGCAAGGGCGTGGGTCCGGTCGAATGCAGATCGCCTTCACCCCGCACGCTGAACAGCAGCGGCGTCTCCCGCGCCTGTTCCAGCACGATGCGATCGCTGGTCGCATGGCCGCAGGCACCCAGCAGCGCGATCAACAGCAGGCATGCCCAGCGCGCGCTCATCGGCTTGCTCCCGCTGCCGCTGGAATGCTTACCTGCACGGACTGGCCTGGCTTGAGCTTGAGCTGGCCGGGATCGAGCCGTATCACCAGGTCGACCACCGGCACCGCCTCGACCCGCGACTTGCTGTGCACCGTGCCACCGATGTCGGCAATGCTGCCGCCAAGATCGCGGTCGCTGCCGCCGGCGATCACCACGCGCACGCGCTGACCGGAGCTGACCCGTTCAAGGTCGCGTTCGGGCAGCGCGGCGCGCACGGCCAGGCTGCTCAGGTCCGGCATCTGCGCCACTGCCTGGCCGCGCCAGATCTGCGAGCCGACGTCGATCTTGCCGCCTTTCCAGTCGTCCTGGTGCAGCACGATGCCGGCCTGCGGCGCCATGACCGTCAACGAGGCCAGCGAGGTCTTCAGTTTGGTTACCTCCTCCTGCAGCTGGCTGACCTCGGCGTCGGCCATGCGCTGTTCGGCAGCACGCTCGACCGCGGCCACGCCCTGGCGCTGCACGGTGAGAGCAAGCTTGCGTTCGGCCTTGATCTTCGCCACCACCAGCTTCTGGTAATCCACGCGGGCGATGTATTCCTTCGGTTGCGCCGCCTTGCGCTCTGCCTTGTCCATCTCGGCACGCGCCTGCGCGGTGGCCAGTTCGGCCTCGCGCGCCCGGTCAGCCAGGTCCAGCCTGAGCTGCTCCTGCTTGCGCAGTTTCTCGGCGAGCTGGCCCTGTTTGGTGGTGAGATCCTTCACCACCGAGCCGGCATCGAACGCCACCAGCAGGTCGCCCTTCTTCACGACTTCACCATCGCCGGCCATCTGGGTCACGGTCAGTTGCCACAGGCCGTCCACGGCCGGCGGGGAAATCGCCAGGCTGCGCCGGGCGTGGACCTCGCCATCCACACGTAACGGCTCGGCGTGCGCCGTGGCCATGTGCGGGTCGCGGTCGCCGGGGTCGGCCAGGTCGCTGTCCATGCGCACGCTCATGCCCGGCCGCAGCGGCAGATCCATTTTTGCCGGCAGCGCGATATCGACCTCGTAGTAACGGCCGTCACCCCATTCGGTGCGGCTGGTCGAGGCACCGGCAATCGCCCGGATGTGCCCTTGCAACTCGCGCCCCGGCAACGCGTCGAGATGCAGCCGCAGCGGCTGACCCGCCTTGAGGCCGGTACGATCCGGCTCCAGCACCCAGCCGCGCACCGTGTAGCCACTCCCCGCACCGACCACCTCACCGACCCGGGTGCCCGGGTAGCTGGTCGAACCCTCTTCGTAACGGCTACCGCGGCCGAACAGGTTGTCGAAACCGTGGATCACGGTGCCGGCACGTTCGGCATAGACCACCGCGCCGGCGACCTGGTCCTGATAGAACTGCACCGACAGGCGCTGCTTGCGCAGTTCCAGATCGCTGTCCTCGCGCCGGCGCGCCACCGCCGCGATCGCCTGCGCCACCTCCAGCTTCTTCAGCGCCAGCGCCTGCTCGGTACGCTTCATCTCGCTCTGGTGGCGATCGTAGTTCAGCGCGGAGATCAACGCTTTCGGAATCACCGCATCCACCGCCGCGGTGTCGCGTTCGGCCTGCGCATCGGCCAGCGCCAGCTCGGCGTCGGCCTGTTTCAGTTCGAGGTCGGCGATTTCCTTGGCGTTCTTCGCCTGCATCTGCTCCAGCTGGGCCTGCAGGGTACGCAATTGGGTCTCCGCCGGACCGGCGTCGATGCGCAGCAGCACGTCGCCTTTTTTTACCATGGCACCATCGGCAGCGTAGTAGCGCAGCACTACCGGCGAACTAAGCGACGGCGGGGTGAAGATGTCCTGCGAGTCGGCGACGCGCACCTCACCGCTGAACACGGTGGCGTGCAGCGGCAGGGCCGCCAGCAGCAACAGCGCGAAAAGCTCAAGCCGCCGAATCATGCTCGATCCTTCCGTCGCGCAGACTGATCTGCCGTTGTGCGCGGGCGGCGACTTCGGCGTCGTGGGTGACCAGCACCACGGTCTGACCGTCGGCATGCACCTCGGCGATCAAGGCCAGCACATCGGCGGCGCTCTTGGAGTCGAGATTGCCGGTCGGCTCGTCGGCCAGCAGCAGGGCCGGCTTCATCAGCAGCGCGCGGGCGATCGCCACGCGCTGCATCTGCCCACCGGAGAGCTGGCCGGGGCGATGCGCCAGATGCCGCTGCAGGCCCATCCGCTGCAGCAAGTCATGCGCGCGCTGTTCCAGGCCGTCGTCGGGGCCGCGCAGGAAACGCCGCGGCAGCAAGGTGTTTTCCAGCACACTCAAGCGCGGCAACAGGTGGAACGACTGGAACACGAAACCGATGCGCCGGTTGCGGAAGTCGCTGGCCCGTTCGTCATCGAAGCTGGAGACATCCACGCCATCGAGCAGATAGCGTCCGCTGTCGGGTCGGTCGAGGCAGCCGAGCATGTTCAACAAGGTGGACTTGCCCGAGCCGAACGGCCCGACGATGGCCACGAACTGGCCTTGCGGCACCTCGAAGCTGACCCCATCCAGCGCGGCAATCGTCTGCCCGCCCACCCGGTAATGGCGGGTCACCGCCTCCATGCACACCATCGTGTTGCCGCCCCGTCAAACACCGTCCGTGGAGTTTTGCGGTTGATGGCCGCTTTGACAAGTGACGTCCGGCATGCGCGCCGGTTCGCGGTGATGGCGTTCTTGAGTAGGAGCGCACCTGTGCGCGATGCTTTCCGTCACGCAAACCAAGAGCATCGCGCGCAGGTGCGCTCCTACAAATGGGCGCGACGGATCGCTTCAGCCCGGCGCCAGCAACGAATCCAGATCCACCTGATCGAAATTGAGCCGCTCGCGGCTGCCACCGCCTTCGAGCACGGCGGCGGCCAGTTCGGCCTTGCGTTCCTTCAACTCTTCGATGCGCTCTTCCACCGTACCGCTGGTGATCAGGCGGAACACGAACACCGGCTTGTCCTGGCCGATGCGATGGGCGCGATCACTGGCCTGCGCCTCGGCGGCGGGATTCCACCACGGGTCGTAGTGGATCACGGTGTCGGCGGCGGTGAGGTTGAGTCCCACGCCGCCGGCCTTCAGCGACAACAGGAACAGCGGCACCTCGCCAGCCTGGAAACGCTGTACCGGCTCGGCGCGATCGCGCGTATCGCCGGTGAGGGTGACGTAGCGGATGCGCCGGCGATCGAGCTCGGCGGCGATCAGTTTCAGCATGCCGGTGAACTGCGAGAACAGCAGCACCTTGCGACCTTCGTCGAGCAGCGCCGGCAGCATGTCCATCAGCAACTCGAACTTGGCCGATTCGTGCACGCCACGCGCCACTTCGAGTTTCACCAGGCGCGGATCGCAGCACACCTGGCGCAGCTTGAGCAGCGCATCGAGCACCACGATGCCCGAATGCGCGATGCCGCGCTGGGCGATCACTTCGCGCAGTTCCTCGGCCAGCGACAGGCGCAGGCCTTCGTAGAGTTCACGCTGGCGACCTTCCAGCACCACGCGGCGGGTGATCTCGGTTTTCGGCGGCAACTCCTTCGCCACCTGCGCCTTGGTCCGGCGCAGGATGAACGGCGCCAGCCGCAGGTTCAGGCGCTGCTGGCATTCCTCGTCGCGCTGCTTTTCGATCGGCAGCCGGTAGTGGCGGCGGAACGCGCCTTCGTCGCCGAGCAGGCCGGGCACGGCCAGATCGATCTGCGACCACAGTTCGCCCAGATGATTTTCCAGCGGGGTGCCGGTGAGGCAGACATAGCGTGCCGTGCGCAGGCTGAGCAGGGCACGGCGCGCCTGGGTACGCGGGTTCTTCACCTGCTGTGCTTCGTCCAGCACGATCAGCGCGAACGGCTGCTGGCGCAGCGGCGCCACGTCACGCGGCAGCAGGGCGTAGCTGGTCAGCACGATGTCCTGCGCACCGAGCTGGTCGAAATCCTCCGCGCGCTGCGGCCCGTGCAGGGTCAACACCTTGAGTGTGGGCGCGAAGCGGGCAATCTCGGATTGCCAGTTCGGGATCAGGCTGGTCGGCACCACCACCAGGGCCGGCTGGGTCAGCGCACCGCCCTGCTTCAGCGACAGCAGGTGGGTGATCAATTGCAGGGTCTTGCCCAGGCCCATGTCGTCGGCCAGCACGCCGCCGACGCCGGCCTCGGCCAGCGCGTTCAACCAGCGCAGGCCCTCGCGCTGGTACGGACGCATCTCGACGGTGAGCCCCTCGGGCACCGCATCGCTGGCGCGCGCGGCGGCGTCACGCAGGCGCGCAGCGAAGCCGAGCAGCGGTTCGGCTGCCTGCAGACTGCCGCCTTCCGGCATCGCCGCGACCAGTTCCTCCAGTCGGCCGGCCTGCACCCGTGGCAGGTGCAGCGCCTTGCGCGGCTTCTCCAGGTATTCGGCCAGCGGCGCCAGCAGGCCGCGCAGTTCCTTCAGCCGTACCGGCACGCGGCGCCGCGCGTCGACCGGCGCGTACCACACCGCGTCTTCCGGCTCGTTCGCCGCGGGACTGAGGCTCAGCTGATTCTCGGTCAGCGCCTGCGCCACCGCCGGCAGCAGGTTGTGCCGCTGGCCGTCCAGTTCGATGCCGATTTCCAGGTCGAAGGCGTGGTCGTCGGTGTCCTCGACCGCCTGGCCGTACCAGCGCACCGGACCTTCCAGCACCTCGAACGGGAAGCTGGGCGCGTACTCGACCAGGAAGTTCTCTTCCTCAAGCTTGGGCCGCAGCGCCAGCCAGCGCGCCGGCGTGTTGACCTCCAGCGCGCCCGCGTAGCCGGCACCGGGAAACAGCCAGGCATCCTCGGGCAAGGTCTCGGCCACGTCCCACGGCAGGCCCTCGGTGTCCACGCCGGGGGTGAGGCCGACGCGTTCGAGCTGCTCCATCGCGGTGAGTTCTTCGGCACGGCGGCGGGTGATCTCGACCAGCTGGTCGTTACGCACGCGGCGTACCAGCGGTTCGCCGCCACGGCCGGGCAGGCGTTCGCCGGCGTAGTCGAAGGCCAGCCGCGCATAACCCAGCGGCGGCGTGCCGGCGGCCAGCCGGGCATGCCGGGTCAGCGCGTGCAGGGTCAGCACCGGTCGGGGTGCGAGTTGCGAACGCTTGACCTCGCCGAATACCTGCGGCAGCGGTACCCGCGTGGCCAGCCGGCTGTTCGGCAGGCGGTTGCGCAGGCGGCGGCCATGCTCGTGCTTCAACGACGGCAGATCCAGCCACTGGGTTTCGTCCGTCGCCGCATCGAACAGACCCAGGGTGGCGCGTTCCGCATCGAGATACCAAAGCGCATCGATGCGCAGCAAACGCTGGCCGTGCGGCAGCAGCGGCAGCAGGCGCTGGCTGCCGTCGGCTTCCATCTGCCAGTGCCAGTTGAGCTGATGCGACTTGCCGCGCGACAGCCGCAGCCCAGCCAGGCCGCCGAGGAAGCACGGCGCAGTATCCAGAATCTCGGCGAGCAGGGTATCGCCGACGTGGCCGCCCAGGCGCGCATAGCTGCGACTCTTGCGCACGCTCTGCGGCAGGCCGAGCACGCTGGCCGCCAAGCGCTGCTCATGGGGTTGCAGCGGCGAGTGCGCCAGATGCCGGCTGTCCAGCGGCACCGGCCGGCTGTAGCGGCCATGCTCGGCCACGGTCAGCAGCACCGGCGCCACATCCGCACGGGCAAACGCGGCGCCCTCTTCCGGCATCAACTCCACGAAGAAACCGAGCACGCCATGGTCCTCGACCACGGCAGGCTTGGGCGCGGCCAGCAGCCGCCGCCAGGCCAGCGGCAAGGCTTCGTCGTCGCCGGCCGGCACGCTGGCGGCGCGTTGCTTCTCGTCCGGTTGCTGCATCCGCATGCGTTCCGTGGCGAAGACCAAATGCTTGAGCTTAGCAGCGCCGGGGCAGGATGCGGCTGTTGTCGCGCACGCTGGCGCGTGAACCCGCGTCGCCGGCCGCGCTTCAGTCGTTGCCGAACAGGCCGTGTGGATATTCCGGCTTCTGCTCGCGTGCCATCAGCGCCTTGAGTCCGTCCACCGGCGTGACCTCGCCGTGCAGCACGGCGCGTACGCCGGCGCTGATCGGCAGGTCCAGGCCATGCTTGTCGGCCAGTCGCGCCACCTCGTCGGCGGTGAGGATGCTCTCGACCACCTGGCCAATGCGGCGCACCGCCTCGTCGATCGCCACGCCCTGGCCCAGCGCAAGGCCGAGGCGTCGGTTGCGCGACAGATCGCCGGTGCAGGTCAGCACCAGGTCGCCCAGGCCGGACAGGCCGATCAGGGTTTCCGGGCGCGCGCCCAGCGCCACGCCCAGGCGCAACATCTCGTTCATGCCGCGGGTGATCAGGCCGGCACGGGCGTTCAGGCCCAGCTGCATGCCGTCGGCGACACCGGTCGCCACGGCCAGCACGTTCTTCATCGCCCCGCCGAGTTCGGCACCGAGCATGTCGCCACCGGAATAGGCGCGCAGGTTCGGTGCATGCAGCAGGCCGGCGAGTTGCTGCGCAAAGGCATCGTCATCCGAATGCACGGTGACCGCGCTGGGCAAACCGGTCGCCACCTCTTTCGCGAACGACGGCCCGGTGACCACGGCCGCGGGTCGACCCGGCAGTTTCTCGGCGACCAGTTCATGCAGAAATCGTCCGGTGCCCGGCTCGAAGCCCTTGGTCGCCCAGGCGATCGCGGTGCCTGCGTCGAGCAGGGGCACCAATGCACCCAGCATCGCGGAGAACGCGTGGCTGGGCACCACGATCAGCACGATGTCGGCGCCGCGCACCGCAGCCGCCAGGTCGGCTTCGTAATGCAAGGCCTCGGGCAGGCTGATGCCCGGCAGGTAGCGTTCGTTGCAACGCTTCGCCGCCACCTCCGCCAGCGCAACGGCATCGCGACCCCACAACCGCGTGGGCACGCCGTTGCGCGCGGTGAGCGCCGCCAGCGCCGTGCCCCAGGAGCCGGCGCCGAGAACAGTCAGCTTCGGCTTGTCGGACATGCGCCGGACTCAGCTGTTGAGCGTGGCCGGGGCCTGGTCGCCACCCATCCCGCGGCGCTGCTGTTCGGCGAACAGCGCGTCGAAGTTGATCGGCTGCAACAGGAACGGCGGGAAACCGCCTTCCAGCACCATCGAGGAGATCACCTGACGCGCATACGGGAACAGCAGGTTCGGGCAATAGCTGCCGATGATGCCGGCCTGGTCGGCCTCGTTGAAACCGGCGATGCCGAACACCCCGGCCTGCTCGACTTCCGCCAGATAGGCCGTGCGCTGGCCGACCGTGCAGGTCAGGGTGAGGCTGAGCACCACTTCATACAGGTCGTTGCCGAGGTCGGTCGCCTTCTGGCCCAGGTTCAGCTGCACTTGCGGCTGGCTGGTCTCGTCGATTTCCTGGAAGATCTGCGGCGCATTCGGCGCCTCGAAGGAAACATCCTTCACATAGATCTTCTGCATCACCAGCTGCGGCTGACTGGCCTGGCCATTGGCCTGGTCGTTGGTGATCTCTTGTGCCATCGGGTGTTCCTCTTGAGTCTTGGGCGGTCGAGCAAAGAGACTGATTGTTCCATACATCCCCGTCCTGCGCACCCCTGAACAGCCGGATGGGGACGCCTAAAGATTGCGCACAACCCTGTATTTCTGCCAGAATACGCGGCTCGCCCCATGTCGGCCCGGTTCTCCGGGTGGTTCTTCACGCAATACGAACCTGCGCGACCGGGCGTTGCAGCACTCTCCAGCATTGCGTGGCGCATTGGCGTCGCTGGGCCGATGTCACCCTGGCTAACGGGTGGTAATCACGGCTTTCAACAAGCCATTCTTACGGAGGTCGTCATGGCCCGTGTATGTCAAGTCACCGGTAAGGGTGTGATGAGCGGCAACAACGTCTCGCACGCCAACAACCGTACCCGTCGCCGCTGGTTGCCGAACCTGCATGAGCGTCGCTTCTGGGTTCCCAGCGAAAACCGCTGGATCAAGCTGCGTGTGTCCAACAACGCCCTGCGCACCATCGACAAGAATGGCATCGAAGCCGTGATTGCCGACATGCGCGCCCGCGGCGAAAAGGTCTGAGGATTGAGCCATGGCTAACAAATCACAAGACAAGATCCGCATGATCTCCTCGGCCGGCACCGGCCACTTCTACACCACGCAGAAGAACAAGAAGAACACCCCGGAAAAGTTCGAGTTCAAGAAGTACGATCCGGTCGTGCGCAAGCACGTGATCTACAAGGAAGGCAAGATCAAGTGACGTGACGGCGCGTTCGCGCATCGCGCGAACGCCTTTGCCGGAACGTCATCCCGGCGCAGGCCGGGATCGCTTCTGCTCTTGCCTTTGCTCCCGCAACTGCATGTGCACCAGCGACACTGATGCCTCCAAGAAAACCCGCCCTCGTGGCGGGTTTTCTTTTTCCCGGATGGCTACTCAAACCGGGGTCTGTATGGCTGATGCGAAAGGCCAGATCGGGATCTATTTCCCTACCGAAAAGCGATGACCAGCTTCGATGTTGAAAAGCGATTCCGGCCTTCGCTGGAATGACGACATTGGAAGGTATTTCAAGGTCTCTGGCTAGACACTCTCACCGGCCCCAAAAACAAAACCCGCCAGACGGCGGGTTTTGTCGAAACAACAACTTGGCTGCAAACTCAGGCAGTCGCGACCGCGTAACCCTTGAGCCGCTGTGCAAACTCCTGCAGCGCGCGAATGCCGCTTTCCTCGGCCTCGTGGATCCACTGCTGCAGGCCCTTCAGGGCCTGCTCGGCGCCACGCTGCTCCATCAGTGCCGCGAGGCGGCTGCGGAACTCGACCACGGTGTTCAGCGTCGGGCGCTTGGCCAGCACCGCCTGCATGCGATCACGGCCTTCGCTGTCGAGCCAGCGGCCACCATCGGCCATGGCCAGGCGCATCCGGCGCGGCATCGCCTTCAGGCTCTCGCCGGCATGCTGCGCCTCGTCGCGCAGGGTCGGCACGATCACGCCGCGGTAGTAATCGGTCATGGCCTGGAAGCGATGGGTAAGCACCGCCTTCAAGGTGTCGGCATCGGGCAGGCGCACGTTCGGGCGCACGTCGAGCGAGGGCGCCACGCGCAGCACCTTGGCCAAACCGACGGCGCGCAAACCGCAGATCGCCGCCCAGCCGATGTCGAATTCCCACTTGCGCAGCGCGAACTTGGCCGAGCTGGGGAACGCGTGATGATTGTTGTGCAGCTCCTCACCGCCGATCCAGAAACCCCACGGGATCAGGTTGCGCGCGGTATCAGCGCTCTCGAAGTTGCGGTAGCCGGCCCAGTGGCCGATGCCGTTGACGAAGCCGGCGGCCCAGAACGGGATCCAGACCATCTGCAGCGCCCACAGCGCCGCGCCGATCACGCCGAACAGCGCGATGCTGATGAACAGCATCAGGGTCGGGCCCCAGTACGGATGCGCGCCATAAACCTTGTGCTCGACCCAGTCATCCGGCGTGCCGCGGCCGTACTGTTCCATGTCCTGCTTCGACTCGCAGGCATCGCGGTACAGCGAGACGCCGTCCCAGAACACCTTCTTGATGCCGTAGATCATCGGGCTGTGCGGATCTTCCTCGGTCTCGACCTTGGCGTGGTGCTTGCGATGCACCGCCACCCACTCGCGGGTGACCATGCCGGTGGTGAGCCAGCCCCAGAAACGGAAGAAGTGCGCCAGCACGGGGTGGAAATCCACGCCGCGATGGGTCTGGCTGCGATGCAGGTACAAGGTCACCGTGAAGATGGTGAGCTGGGTCACGATCAGCATGTAAACGGCGATCTGGCCCCAGCTTGCGTGGGCGAGGCCGTTGTTCAGAAAGTCGAGGACTGCATCGAGCATGGAGGGCACCGGGTGGGGGAACTGCAGAGGAACGGGCGGAGTCTAGTGGAGGGCTTTCCATACCCGCCAGCATGGCAGAACCACCATGATAACAGTCTGTCAAGAGGCGGACGTAAAACAGGTGTTGGTTCGCACGCACGAGCATCGCCAGTTGTTAAAGAGTGGGGTCGCCGTGACAATCACGCAATGACCACGATCATTCCCGCGACATCGGCGCCCGTGCTGGAACTGGAACATCTCGATCGCCGCCGGGCCGGGCGTCCGGCCGTGCAGGACCTGAGTCTGACTCTGCCACGCGGCCAGGTACTGGGCCTGCTCGGCGTCAACGGCGCGGGCAAGTCGACCACCTTGTCGATGATCGCCGGCGCCCTGCGCCCGGACCGCGGCAGCATCAAGCTGAACGGCGTGGACTTCCTGGAGCAACCCGAACTGGCCCGCACCTGGATCGGCTGGCTACCCGAACGCGCGCCACTCTGGCCCGAGCTCACCGTGGCCGAGCACCTGGCCGCGCACGGTCGTCTGCGCGGCCTGCGCGCCACCGCCCTGCGCGCGGCATGCACGAGCATCATCGAACGACTGGAACTGCAGCCACTGGCACGGCGGCTGGCCGGCGTGCTTTCGCAAGGCCAGCGCCAGCGACTGGGGCTGGCCTGTGCCCTACTGCACAAACCGGCACTGCTGGTGCTGGACGAACCCGCCAACGCGCTCGACCCGGTCCAGGTGGCCGCGCTGCGCACGCTGATCCGCGGGCAGGCCGCCGCCGGCACGGCGGTGATCCTTTCCACCCACCTGCTGGCCGAGGTCACCGCGATCTGCGATCGCGTGGTGATCCTGCACGAAGGCAAGCTGCGACACGATGGCGCGGTACGTGCCAACGACCATGCCGCGCTGGAAAAGACCTTCTTCGAGATTGCGATGAACCCTCGCCCGGCGCGGGCCGCATGAGCACGCTGGTGGTGGCACGGCTGGAGTGGCGTCGCTTGCTGGTGCGTCCATTGGCCTGGGTGCTGGCCGCGATGACCCTCGCGTGGCTCGGCTGGAATTTCACCCTGCTGCTGGGAAGTTTCCTGGCCGGCCAGATCCAGCGTGCGGCGCTGCCCGATGGGCCCGGCTTCACCGACCTGGTGGCGGTGCCGCTGCTCGGGCAACTGGCCCAGATGGCCTTCCTGGTGGTGCCGCTGCTGACGATGTCGGTGCTTGCCGGCGAACGCCGCAACGGCACCCTGCCCTTGCTGTTCGCCGCCGGTGTGCCGGCGTCGCGCATCGTGCTGGGCAAGTATCTGGCGATCCTGGCGTGGCTGCTCCTGTGGCTGCTGCTGACGCTGTCGATGCCGCTGGCACTGGCCCACGCCACCCATCTGGACTGGGGCAAGCTGGCCGCCGCCACCCTGGGACTCGTCCTGATGCTGGCCGCCCTGGCGGCGCTGGGCGTGGCCTGCTCGGGTTTTGCCTCGCATCCGGCCATCGCCGCCGCCGCCGCACTGATCGTGGCACTCGCTTTGTGGAGCGTGAATCTCGGTGCGCAAATGGCCGGCGTCAACGGCGGCGCGATCAACTGGCTGGCGATGAGCACGCATGTGCAACCGCTGCTGCGCGGCCTGGTGTCCAGCGCCGATGTGCTGTGGTTCGTGCTGCTTATCGCGCTTTCGCTGGCGCTGGCCACACGCCGGCTTGCCACCGAAATGGAGCATGGCTGATGCGCAATCTGTTCAGACGTCTGGACGGCTGGCTGTTCGCGCTGCTGCTCGTGCTCGCATGCGCGGCCATCGGCTACCTGGGTACGCGCCACGCCTACCGTGCCGACTGGACCGCGAATGGCCGGATCAGCCTCTCGGCGGAAAGTCGCGCCGTGCTGAAGCAGCTGGACGGCCCGGTGGAAGTCGTGAGCTACGCGAACCCGCAAGGCGACCTGCGCCAGACCATCGCCGGCTTCCTGCAGCGCTATCAGGCGGTAAAGCCGGACCTCAGCCTGCGCTTCGTCGATCCGCAGCTGGATCCGGCGAAGATGCGCGAACTGGGCATCACCGTCGATGGCGCGCTGATCCTGCACTACAAGGGTCACCAGCAGCGGCTGGACGAGCTCTCCGAGCGCAGCCTCACCAATGCGCTGGAACGGTTGCAGCGCGGCAACGACCGCATCGTCGCCTTCGTCACCGGCGACGACGAACGACGTGCCGATGGCCAGGCGAATGCCGACATGGGCACCTTCATGTCGCAACTGGAAAGCCGCGGCATGCGCGCGGTGCCGCTGAACTTCGCCCAGGTCAACGCGGTGCCCGAGCATACCGATCTGGTGGTACTGGCGAGCCCCACCGTGCCGCTGGCGCCAGGTGCGGTGAAGGCGCTGGTCGATTACGTGCAGAACGGCGGAAATCTGCTGTGGCTCACCGAGCCCGGCAACGACGACCTCGGCCTGAAGCCGCTGGCCCATGCCCTCGGCGTGCGCATACTCCCGGGCGTGCTGGTCGACGGCTCCGGCACGGCGCTGGGTCTGCACGATCCGCGCATGATTGCGCTGGGCAGTTACCCGCCGCAGGCGATCACTCAAGGCCTCCAGCTGACCACGCTGTTTCCGCAGGTCTCGGCGCTGGCCGAGGTGGCGCGCACGCAATGGGAGGTGCAGGCATTCCTGCGTTCCGGCCCGCAGAGCTGGACCGAGTTCAAGCCGATCGACAACACGAAGACCTCGGACATCCAGTTCGACGCCGCCGCCGGCGAGCTGAAGGGGCCGCTGGATTTCGGCTTCGCGCTGAGCCGCCTGTCGCCCAGCCCGGACAAGAGCGAGCAGCGCGCGGTGGTGATCGGCGACGGCGATTTCCTGTCCAACACCTTCCTCGGCAACGGCGGCAACCGCGCGCTGGGCGAGCGCGTGTTCGACTGGCTGCTGGGCGACGACAAGCTGGTCAACCTGCCGCCGCGCGGCGCGCCGGACCGGCTGCTGGACATCTCGCAGGGTGAATTGAATGCGCTGAGCTTCGGCTTCCTGATCGTGCTGCCGCTGCTGCTGCTGCTGATCGGTGGCGCGATCGTGTGGCGCCGGCGTCGGCGCTGACCGATGAAGCGTGCCGCTCGCCAACGCGTGTTCCTGCTGTGCGCCGTGCTGGCGCTGCTCGCGCTCGCCGGTTGGCAGTTGCAGCGCGACGCCAGCCGCGAGAACGGCAACCTCACTGCGCTCGATCCGGCAAGCATCCGCCATGTCAGCCTGACCCTGCCCGGCGCCGCCACGCTGCACTATGAGAAGCGCCGCGATGGCCACTGGTGGCGTACCGACGGCACCCCGAATCGCGTGGCCGATGATGACCGCCTGAACGACCTGACCGATATCGCTGCCGCGCACGTACTGAGCTGGCGCCCGCTCGGTGACTTCGATCCGGCCAAGATCGGCCTGTCGCCGCCGCGTGCCGTGCTGGACCTGGATGGCCAGTCGCTGGCCTTCGGTGTCAGCGCGGTGACCGGGCCACAACGGTACGTGCAGGTCGGCCAGCGCATTGCGCTGGTGTCTTTGCGTTACATGCCGCACTCACCGGAAATCAAGACCACCGAGTTGCATTGAGTCGCGGAATCCTCCCTTGCCCGAACTGCCCGAAGTCGAAACCACCCGCCGCGGCATCGCGCCGTACCTGATCGGCCGGCGCGTGCTGGGCGTAATCTTGCGCCGGCGCGATCTGCGCTGGCCGATTCCGCCGGAAATCAGCGAGCAACTGCCAGGGCAGCGCATCGACGCGGTGGAGCGGCGTGCGAAATACCTGCTGCTGCACACGGCGGTTGGCAGTGCCCTGCTGCACCTGGGCATGTCCGGGGTGCTGCGCGTGTTGCCGCCGGATGCACCCGTCGGCAAGCACGACCACGTCGACATCGCGCTGGAACGCACCCGCGCGCAGGCACCGCGCATCCTGCGCTTCACCGATCCGCGCCGTTTTGGCTGCCTGCTGTGGCAGGCGCCGGGGGAAACCCACGAACTGCTGGCCAGGCTAGGCCCGGAACCGCTCACCGACCTCTTTGACGGCGACCTGCTGTGGCAGCGGTCGCGCGGCCGCAGTGCAGCGGTGAAACTGTTCCTGATGGACAACGCGGTGGTAGTCGGCGTGGGCAATATCTACGCCAGCGAAGCGCTGTTCGCCGCCGGCATCGACCCGCGCCGCGCCGCCGGCTCCGTTTCTCGCGCGCGCTATGCGCGGCTCGCGCTGGAGGTGAAGCGCATCCTCGCCCTGGCGATCGAGCGCGGCGGCACCACCTTGCGCGACTTCCTCAGTCCCGATGGTGCACCGGGTTATTTCTTCCGCGAGTTGAACGTCTATGGCCGCGCCGGCGAACCTTGTCGCGTATGCGGCACCTCGATCCGGCAGGTCGTGCTGGGCCAGCGCTCCACGTTCTGGTGTCCGCGCTGCCAGCGCTGAGTCATGTCGGCCAGGTCAGCTCGACGAAGCTGTTGTTGAACTGCGGATCCTCCAGACCACCACCAAGACGCACCACCGCACCCGCGGACACGCCTTCCACGTCCAGTCGCTGCCCTTCGGCAAAGTGCGCGCCCAGCGCCTGCAACTCGACCAACTGCTCACATAACAACCCGGCGCGGTCGATGGCGGCATCGGGCACGTGGTGGATGCTTACATCGGGGCGGCCGAACTTGCGCATGCCGCGGGTATGGATCCACGAGCGACCCGGTTCGGATTCGCCATCGCACAGGATCAGCAGATGGTGGCGGATCGGCGCGCCGTCGCGGATCAGATAGTGCCGGCGCCAGGCAGCGGCATCGAGCAGGCTGAGGATCTGCGGGTCCAGGATCGCCACCCCGCCGACGCCGAGCATGCCCGCCAGCACGCCCAGGGTGTCGCGCAGGTAGCCCGTGGCGGGGCTGTCTTCCAGCGTACCGCGCACCACCATTACTTCAGGCGCATCGAGCGCGCGCTGGTAAGCCTGCGGCGCATCGGCCTTGTACATGCGGCCCATCGCACCCTTCAGCGGATAGCCGTCCCAGCTGCGCAGGTCGGCGTGGCGGTGACTGGTGGCGGTGAGCCCCGCCGGCAGGCCGGGACTGCCGTAGTCCTGCGAAGGCACGCGCACGGCGTCGAATTTCCCGAACACGTAGAACTGCAGCAGGATCTTCTCGTCGCTGGCCCGCCAGTGCGGGCGCTGCCAGGCGGGGATGGTGATCGGGTGGCTCATGGAATTCCTCGGGTTATGGGCCGTGCTCAGCGCTCTTCGCCCAGCGGCAGCACGGTCTGCTGCAGCTCGATGCGGCCCTGGCCCGCGCTGATCTTCTTGAACTCGGCGCGGCTCACCGAGACATAGCGTTCGTTGCCGCCGATCTCAACCTGCGGGCCGTCGGTCACGGCGCGCCCCTGTTCATCCACGCGCACCACCATGGTGGCCTTGCGCCCGGTATGGCAGATCGTCTTGATCTCCTCCAGGTTGTCGGCCCACGCCAGCAGGTAGCGGCTGCCCTCGAACAACTCGCCGCGAAAATCGGTGCGCAGGCCGTAGGCCAGCACCGGGATGTTCAGCCGGTCGACCACGTCGCTGATCTGCCATACCTGCGCCCTGGTCAGGAACTGCGCCTCGTCGACGAACACGCAGTGCAAGGCACCGCGTGCGGCAATATCCGCCTCGACCAGCGCAAACAGATCCTCGTTTCCGCTAAAACGCCGCGCGTTCGCCTTCAGGCCGATGCGCGAAGCCACCGTGGTGACCGCAGCCGCAGGCTGCTCCTTCTTCCCTTCTCCCGCCTGCGGGGGAAGGTGGCCCGCAGGGTCGGATGGGGGTTCGCCATGCTCGCGCGTATCAACATCCGGTTTCAGGATCAGCGTGCGCATGCCACGCTCGTGGTAGTTGTACGCACTCTGCAACAGCGTGGTGGTCTTGCCGGCGTTCATCGCCGAGTAATAGAAATAGAGTTTGGCCATTGGGAGCCGGAAATAGGAAATAGGGAATGGTCAGATCGCGAGGCAGCAGCCGAGTCACACTTCCCAGTTTCTCACACGTCCGATCGCCGAGCCTTTGCTTCTGCCGATTCCCTGCTCCCCATTCCCTATTCCCGATCCACAGCCGTATTGCCGCCGGTGAACTGCGCGCGGGCCTGGGCCATGCGGTAGCGGTGTTCGGCGCGACCGCGGCGCCAGTCGCGCAGGAAGCTGATCGCGTAGACCAGCTTGAACAGGCGCAGCTTGCGCAGCACCTTCGGCGTGTCGAACAGGTCGCCGGCCAGCATCGAGATCACGCCCTGCTCCAGCTGCCAAGTGTTGCGTGGCTGGCGGAACATCTGCTGCATCACCGGGCCGTTGAAGCGGTAGATGAAGAAGGAAAAGCGCGCCATGGCGGCACGCTGTCTCTTTTCCAGGTCGCGCATCCGCTTCGTCTCGCACGCCGGATCGCGCAGCGCGGCGTCGACCACCTCCACCGCCTGCTCCGCGCCGCTCATCGCCAGGTACACGCCGGAGGAGAACACCGGGTCGAGGAAGGCGAATGCATCGCCGACGAGGATCCAGCCCGGGCCGCCCATGCAGCGGGAATCGTAGGAATAATTGCCGGTGACGCGCACTTCGTTGTCGATCAACTCGGCATGCTGAACGCGCTGCCACAACGCCGGGCTCAGCTTCAGCGTATCGAGCAGGAACTCGAGCGTGCGGCCCTTGCGCTGCTTCAGGTAATCCGGCCGGCATACCGCACCCACGCTCATCACGCCGTCGGGCAGCGGGATCATCCACATCCAGCCGTGCGCGAAGCTGTAGATGCTGATGTTGCCGGCGTCCTCGCCCTCGCGCCGCACGGCGCCGCGAAAGTGGCCGAAGATCGCCGCGCTCTGGTGCTGGCCGTTCTTGCGCCGCAGTTTCTTCTTCGTGGACAGCAGCGCATCGCGACCGCTGGCGTCGACCACGTAGCGCGCCTGGATCGCATAGCTGCCACCGTCGTCGGTCTTCACGTCCAGCCAGCTTTCGCGCGAACCGCGCTGTTCGACCTGCACCACCTCATGCCCCTCGCGCGCATCGGCGCCACATTCACGCGCGTGCCGGTAAAGCATCCGGTCGAAATCCTGCCGCCACACCTGATACGCGTGCGGCGGGCTCTGCCCGATCGCGCGGGCAAACGCGTAGGTGTTGTAGCCGCGCGCGTTGTCCGCCTCGAAGTCCGCGCCGGGCTTGAACACACCCAGCGCGCGCACCTTGTCCAGCACACCGAGTCGCTCGAATACCGGCAGGTTCATCGGCAGCAGCGATTCGCCGATATGAAAACGCGGGTGGTATGCCTTCTCCAGCGCGATCACCTTGTAGCCGCTGCGGGCCAGCAGCGTTGCGGCGGTGCTGCCGCCCGGACCGCCACCGATCACCACTACATCACATTGCTCCACTTGCTGTTCCGCCATGCCTTTCCCCGGCGACTGTCGTGGACCGATTATGGCCGAAGCGGGCGGGTCTGCCAGCGCCGCTCTGCTAACATCGGCCTCCGCATCCTGCACCGTTCCGATCCATGCTCAACCCCCAACAACTGGCCGCCGTCGAACATTGCGAGGGGCCGCTGCTCGTGCTGGCCGGCGCCGGCTCCGGCAAGACCAGCGTGATCACCCAGAAGATCGCATACCTGATCCGGCGCAAGTGCCTGGCGCCGTCGAAGATCGCCGCGATCACGTTCACCAACAAGGCCGCCCGCGAGATGCGCGAGCGGGTGGCGAAGCTGGTCAGCAGCGAGGATGCCGCCGCGCTCACGGTCAGCACCTTCCACGCGCTGGGCCTGAAATTCCTGCAGATCGAACATGCGCGTGCCGGCCTGCGCCGGGGATTCTCGGTGCTCGACGCCGACGACAGCGGCGGCATCGTCAAGGAGCTCGCGCCCAAAGGCGTGAAGCCCGACGTGCTGTTCGGCCTGCGCAACCTGCTCAGTCGCGCGAAAAATGGCGGACTCTCACCGGAGGAAGCACTGGCCGCCGCACGCAGCCCGCGCGAGCTGGAGGCAGCAACCATCTACGAGATGTATCAGCAGCGCCTGGCCGCATTCAACGCGGTGGATTTCGACGACCTGATCCGGCTGCCGCTGCGCATCCTTGAAAGCGATGTCGAATGCCGCGACGCCTGGCGCGAGCGTTTCCGCTACCTGCTGGTGGACGAATACCAGGACACCAACGACGCACAGTATCGCCTGCTCAAAGCGCTGACCGGCGAACGCGGCGGCATTACCTGCGTGGGCGACGACGACCAGTCGATCTACGCCTGGCGCGGCGCCAACCCGGAGAACATCGACCAGTTCGGCCGCGACTGGCCGAACCTGCGCGTGATCAAGCTGGAGCAGAATTACCGTTGCGGCAAACGCATCCTGCGCGTGGCCAACAAACTGATTTCCAACAACCCGCACCTGCACGAGAAGAAATTGTGGAGCGAGCATCCGGAAGGTGCGCCGATTCGCGTGCTGGAGTGCAAGGAAGCCGAGCAGGAGGCCGAACGCGTCGCCGCGATCGTCACCACCCTGGCCGAGAAGCACAAGGCGCGCTGGCACGACATGGCGATCCTGTACCGAGGCAACTTCCAGGCGCGGGCTCTCGAGAAGGCTCTGCGCCTGGCACGCATCCCCTACCACCTTACCGGCGCGCTGTCCTTCCTCGACCGCGCCGAGGTGAAGGACCTGCTGTGCTACCTGCGCCTGCTGACCAACCCCAGCGACGACGCCGCCTTCCTGCGCGTGGTCAACGTGCCCAAGCGCGAGATCGGCGCCACCACGCTGGAGAAGCTGGGCCAGATCGCGCAGTCGCGCCATTCCTCCCTGCTCGACGCCACCCGCAGCGACGGCGTGCTGCGCCAGCTCACCCCGCGCCCCGCGGCCGCGCTGGCCTCGTTCGCGAACCTGCTCGACGAACTGCGCAGCGCCTCGCTGCACGAAAGCGCCGCCGACCTGGTCGAGCGGATCCTGCAACGCACCGGCTACGCCGCGCAGATCGCCGCCGGCACGCCCGACGCCAGCGTGCGCGAGCGCAAGCTGGGCAATCTGAAAGAGCTGGCCGACTGGTTTCGGGCGATGCAGAAGGGTGGCAACTCCGCCGGCGACCTCGCCTCGCAACTGGCCCTGCTCAGCCACGCCGACCGCGACGAACCGGGTAATGCCGTGCGCATGATGACCCTGCATGCCGCCAAGGGGCTGGAGTTCCGCTTCGTCTTCATCGTCGGCTGCGAGGACGGCACCCTGCCGCACGAAGGCGCCATCGACGAAGGCCGCATCGACGAGGAACGCCGGCTGATGTACGTCGGCATCACCCGCGCCAAGGAGTTGCTGACCCTGTCCTGGTGCGCGCAGACCAAACGCTACGGCGACATCCACCGCAACCAGCCCAGCCGCTTTCTGCACGAACTGCCGCAGGACGACCTGCACTGGCAGGGCAAGGATCCGGAGGCGGACAAGGAAGTGACCCGGGAAACCGCCGAGTCGCACATGGCGAAGATCGCGGCGATGCTGGCGGGCGGGTGACCCCGCGTCAGCCGCAGCCATCCCGCATGATCACGCTACAATCGGGAGCCGCCCGCCCGATGACTGCCGACGTCGCCTTGGCGCGGCGACGCTCCGGGATGGACAGCAACGGCGTGCCCTCCAGGACACACAGAGGAAACCATCCGGATGCCCATGGCCCAACCCGCCGAACTGTATGCCCAACTTGTAGCCACATTCAGGCAGGGCAGATGGCAGGAGGCTCAGGCACTGGCCACCGAGTTGCTGCCGTTTGCTCCTGAACACGCCGGCGTTTACAGCATTGCGGGCATGACCTGTCTGGAATTGCAGCAATTGCCGCAGGCCGTTGCCTACTTGCGCAGGGCGACCGAGCTGGATCCATCACGTGCAGATTTTGCGACCATGCTCGCCAAGGCGCTCCTGACCAGCCACGTGCCTGCAGAGGCCCGTCTGGAAGCCGATCGCGCCATGGTGCTGAAGCCGCAGGATCCGATGACACTGGATGCCCTCGGCATGATCTACGTGCAGGCCCAGGCGCATGAGGCAGCGGTCGCGGCATTTCGACTAGCCGTGTCGCTTGCGCCGACCTCGGCGGCCTTTCGACTCAACCTCGCTACCGCGCTGACCACCACCGGGGACGTCGACGCCGCCGAACGCGAGCTCGAAGCATGCATCGACCTGGATGCGGCGTCCTGGTACGCCCACCTGTTGCTGGCGCAGCTGCGCCGGCAGACCACCGAAGGCAACCACCTGGCAAGGTTGCAGAACCTGTTGGCGACGCACCAGAACGAATCGGCTGCGGCGATTTGCCTGAACCTGGCCATGGCCAAGGAATATGAAGATCTCGGCAGATATTCGGTAGCCTTCAGGCACACCGTGCAGGGAAAGGCCGCCGCTCGAGCCACACGCCCCTACTCGAGCCAGCGCGACAAAGACCTTTTCGAGGCACTGATGCGGACATTCCCGGAGGCCTCTTCGGGTACACCCAGCGGCGACCCCAGCGAACAACCGATCTTCATCATGGGGATGCCGCGCAGTGGCACCACCCTGGTCGAACGCATCCTGTCCAGCCATCCGGACGTCCATGCCGCCGGCGAGCTGCAGAATTTCGCCGCGGCACTCCAACAGGAATCGGGTAACCGGAGACCGTTCCTGCTCGATCCGGAACTGGCCGTACATACTCGCGCCATCGACTGGAATCGGCTCGGCGCACGTTATCTGGCGAGCACCCGCCCGGCCACCGCACACCAGCCCCGCTTCATCGACAAGATGCCACACAACTTCCTCTATGCAGGATTCATTGCGAACGCGTTGCCCAATGCCAGGATCATCTGCATGCGCCGCAATCCGCTGGACACCTGCCTCGGCAATTTCCGCCAGTATTTCTCGCATCCGTCGATCCACCTCGATTACTCCTGCGACCTGCTTGACACGGGCAGGTATTACATCCTGTTCGACCGCCTGATGACGCACTGGCGGCGCGTGTTTCCCGGACGCATCCATGAGGTGAGCTACGAAGCGCTGGTCGGATCGCAGGAAGCGATTTCGCGAGAACTGATCGGCTACTGCGGCCTGAGCTGGAATGACGCGTGCCTGCATTTCGAAAGGAACCCGTCCGCCGTCGCGACGATGAGTGCACAGCAAGTCCGCCAGCCGATGTACCGCTCATCCATCGGACAGTGGAAACACTACGAACGCGAGCTGACCGATCTGCGCAAGCTCCTGCAGGACGCGGGCCTGGACGGCCTGTGAGAGAGGCATTCCATTGCATCGCCATCCGGGAATCCCGATAGTGTCTTACCACGTGCCGCTGCTGACCTGCCCATGACCGATTCCGCCGCGCTGTTCGCCGAGCTCACCACCGCCTTCAACCAGCATGCGTGGCCCAAGGCCCAGGCCCTGGCGACGCAGCTGCTGCCGATAGCGCCACGGCACCCCGCCGTACACTACATCGCGGGCGTCGCGGCGATGGAGCTCGAGCAGATGCCGAAGGCGCTTTCGCACCTGCACCAGGCGGCGGACCTCGATCCCAGGCGCGTCGATGTGCTCACCCAATTCGCCAAGGCGCTGGCCCTGGTCAAGATGTTGCCCGAGGCGCGTGGCGCGGCCGATCGTGCCATGGCGCTGTCGCCGAACGACCCCATCACGCTGGACACGTTGGGCGTGGTGTATACGCAAGTCCATGCCCATGTCCAGGCGAAGGCCGCTTTTCGCGGCGCCGTCGCGCTCAACCCAAAGCACGCACCGTATCGCTTCAATCTTGCCACCGCGCTGCTGGCTACGGGCGAGATCGATGCCGCCAGGGACGAACTCGAAGCCTGCATCGAAATCAACCCGCGCTTCTGGAAGGCTCATCTCACCCTGGCCCAGCAGCGCCGGCAATCGACAGCCGACAATCACATCGAACGCCTGCGATCGCTGCTCCCCGGACAGGAGACCAATCTCGAAGCGCAAACCTACCTGAACATGGCGCTGGCGAAGGAATACGAAGACTGCGCCGATTACCCTGCGGCATTCACGCACTACACCCGAGGCAAGTCGGCTGCCGGTGCCGGGCGCGGTTACGACATCGCGCAGGATGAAGCCTTGTTTGCGGCGATCACGACCGAGTTCCCTTCAGCGGCAGGTGCCCCGGCAGGCTGCAACTCGGACGAGCCCATTTTCGTGATCGGCATGCCGCGCAGCGGCACCACCCTGGTGGAGCGCATCATCAGCAGTCACCCGGACGTCTATTCGGCCGGCGAGTTGCTGAACTTCGGCCTCGCGCTGAAACGCGCTTCCGGCAGCCGCACGCCGGTGATGCTCGATAACGACACCATTCAGGGAGCGCGAACGCTTGATTGGGCAGCGCTGGGCGAGCGCTATGTCAGCAGTACGCGTCCGGCGACGGGCCAGCGACCGCGCTTCATCGACAAGCTCCCACATAACTTCCTCTACGCCGGCTGGATCGCCCGGGCGCTGCCCCACGCGAAAATCATCTGCCTGCGCCGCGACCCGCTGGACACCTGCCTCAGCAACTTCCGGCAGTTGTTCGCACCGCAGTCGCCAAACTTCGGGTACTCGTTCGATCTGCTGGATACGGGGCGTTACTACGTCCTGTTCGATCGGCTGATGGCGCATTGGCAACGGGTGCTTCCCGGCCGCATCCTGGAGGTGCGGTACGAGACCCTGGTCGATTCGCAGGAGGCAAGCACGCGGCAATTGCTGGAGTTCTGCCAGTTGCCCTGGGACAACAACTGCCTTCAGTTCGAGCACAACACTGCCCCGGTCAACACCGCCAGCGTGGTCCAGGTGCGTTCGCCGATCTACCGGAGTTCGCTCCGTCGCTGGAAAAAGTACGAGCCGCAGCTGGGTGAACTGCAATCCGTGCTGGCCGCCGCCGGCATCACGCCCTGATTCTGCAGCACCCGGCTCATGCGGGAACGATCGCAGTGTCATGAGCCTCACATGCGCACCCCAAAAAAGTGGCCCCGTCGAAGC
The DNA here is from genome assembly GCF_002001085.1 of Rhodanobacter sp. B05. Classification (GTDB taxonomy): domain Bacteria; phylum Pseudomonadota; class Gammaproteobacteria; order Xanthomonadales; family Rhodanobacteraceae; genus Rhodanobacter. The sequence continues at coordinate 63,501 of NZ_MUNU01000013.1, read as the reverse complement.
GGGGCCACTGAAGTAATGCAGACAATCGGATCAAGCGACGATCAGGAGCCTTGGCCGAACTTGTAGTTCGCCTCCAGATACATCGCGCGTCCATAGACGTTGTAGTTGTCCGTGTTATACGGCAGGCTGGTCGTTCCCGGGTAAGTGTGATCGACCGGCGGCATCTTGTTGAACAAATTGGTGACCTGCAGCGAGAGTCCGAGGCTCTTGATCGGATTGTAGGTCACACTGCCGTTCCAGCGGATCCACCCCGGCAATTTGGCGGCACCCTTGGCCGTGTAGCCGTCTGAGGCATAAGCCGCGTAATTCGGGCTACGACCAAAGCGGTTCGCCAGCACCGTGGCGCTCCACTCACCCTTCAGCCAGGTCAACGATGCATTCCCCTTGCTCTTGAAATCGGTGCTGTAATTCGGATGGCGCAGCAGGTCGACCGGCGGATCGATCACGTAGTCCTGATACTCATGCTTCAACATGTCCGAATAGGACATGCCGAGCACCAGTCTGCCAAGCGAGCCGATATCGTGACCGTAGCTGAAATGGGCCGTGATCGCGTTGACCTGCTCGTTGGCGACATTGAGCTTGGTCGTGACAATGTGGGTGATCGGGCCGAGCAACTGCACGCCGTTGATGATCTTGCCGGCCGTTCCGCGGGTGATCAGGTCGAACGCGTTCTTGCAGGTCTGCGTGCTCGGGTCGATCGTGCCGATGTCGCACAGATACTCGGTCCTCGATAGTGTGTCCGCGCTGAGCTGGGCGACCTCGTTGTTGATGCTCCAGTGCAGGTAATCCACGCTCATCGACATGTTCTCGATCGGCGCCCATACCACGCCGTAACTCCACACCTTGGCCTTGATCGGCTGCAGCGCCGGATTGCCATACGTCTCGCCGTTGTACTGGGTGGGGCTGACGTTCTGCGGGCAGTTGACGAGCGTGGGGCCGGTGAAGTTCAACCTGCCGCAATTCAGGTAGTCGGTGACAGTGTTGTAGTAACCGCTGGGGAGCTGGAACTCGTCAGACAGGGTAGGCACCTTGAAGGCGGTGCCGTAACGGCCGCGCAGCAGCAGGCTCTCGAACGGACGATATTCCAGCCCGAGATTGTAGGTGCCGGCACCGACATTCTGGTTACCTACCTTGTAGTTGTCGTAGCGACCCGAAAGATCCGCGGTCAGCTGCGAGAACACCGGCAGCTTCAACTCGACGGTGGCGGCGGCGCGCGACCGGTGGCCGGCGCCTGGCGTGGCGCTGGTGCCCCAGAAGTAAGGCGTGGTAACCGTGTTCCCGTTACCGTAGTCGATCGTCACATCTTCCAGCAGACGCGGGTCCGGGGTGGAGCTCCAACCTTCGTTGCCACCTTCCACGACCATCGCGATACCCGCATCGCCGCCGGGCAGATGGAACAGCGACGCGTTGGTCAACTGACCGCGGAGCAGATTGTCCCAAGTCTTGGCAAAGCTGTTGGAATAGCCGGTAAAGCTCTTGAAATCAGCCTGGGAGATCGGATTCCACATCGCCGCGTAATTCGGCGTGAACACCGGATAGCCCGAATACGTACCCTGCTGCGGACCGAGCACGTGACTGGAGTAATAGCCTTCCACTCCGGCCGCCACGCGCTGGAAGTCGAGTTCGCGCAAGTGATCGTCGGAATGGGTGAAGCCGAGGTCGTAGTCCCAGTTCGACTGGCCAAACGTGCCACGCGCGCCCAGGGTCAGCATGTAGGCGTTCTCATACTGCTTGTTCATGATGTGCTGGTAGCCACCCACTTCCTCGGGTGCGAAGGAGTGCTGCAGGTCGACCAGGCTGCCACCGCCCAGCGTGGGATCCCAGAAATAGCCACCCGAGCTCCCGGCCGAGGGGCCGGCCGTGCCCCACCACGTGGTGTTGGGACCGTTTTCCCACTTCTTTTCCGAGTAGTTGTAGAGCAGATCGCCATACAACTGCAGGTCGTCGTTCACATCAAACGTGTTGTGCGTGTACAGGCTGGCGCTCTTGCTGTCGAGCGTCAGGGTTCCTGCCCCCGGGGTGTCTGGCGAACCGCAGTACAAGCCATGACCCGGCCGGTTGTGCTCGCTGGTGGTGCCGCCCCAGAACTGGGAGATGTTCTGGCAATGATTCGGGTCGCTCAGATACATGCCACTAATCGTTGAATCGTAGCTGAAGGGCACGTAAACCAGAGTGTCGCGCAACGGAATGCCCGGGCTGGTGCCTTGCTGGAAGTAGCCCTTGGTGAAGCTGCGGTCCTTGGTCCAGATCGGCTGGGTGCTGTCGAACTGCAAACCCACGAGCGAGTTGAATTTGCCTGCACTGAAGCTGTCGGCGAAGCTGATGCGCCGGTTGGCACCGCCGCCATCCTTGTACCAGCCGTAACGCACGTCGATGGTCGGCGCGTCGATATGTTTCTTCAGCACGATGTTGATCACGCCCGCGATCGCGTCCGAGCCGTACAGCGAGGACTGGCCACCCGGCAGGATGTCGATGTGGTCGACCATGTCCATCGGGATGCCACTCAGGCTGTTGAAGGTGTCGCTGCCGTTGTACAGGCCCGGGAAATTGCCCATCGGACGACCGTCTATCAGGTACTTCACGAAGCCGACCGGCAAGCCGAACATACTCAGCGTCTCGGCACCCGTGGTAAACGAGTTGGTGTCCTGCATGCCCTGCACACTACCGGTCGCAAAGGAGGACTGCTGCAAGGCTTCCGCAACCGTCGTGAACCCTTTGGCCTTCATCTCGTCCGCGGTGATCGTGATGATCGGCGTCGCCGTCTCGATCTGGGACTGCGGAATCAGCGAGCCGGTGACTGTGACTGCCTGCAACTTTTTGGCGTTCTTGACGTCGGGCGCCGGCTGCTGGTCGCTGCCCTGCTGGGAGCCATCGGACGGCGCCGACTGCGCATAGGCGGTGCCATAGCCGAGCGCGAGTGCCGCCACGATCGCCATGGTGATTTTTGATTTGATCATTTTTCAGAACTCCCCTCAGAGTTTTCGCAACGGTTCGGTACATGCAGTCAGTCATTAGGTCGATCGATACGCGACACGAACTCATTGCTCGAATCCGAACGGTCCATGTCCCGTTCATATCTATCACGGCTTTGGAAGAGCGCGCAACAATACCTTTACAATTGGCTCAGATACGCAAAATAATGCGATATTTACTTGTATATCGCAATAATATGCGATGCGCTTGGTGCAAGTTATTACCTGCGCCGGCTCAATACGGCCGCTGCTGACACGTTTCCCGCACAGCACCAAAGGCAGGGGCAGCACGAGTAATGGCGCACAAAAAAAGCCCCGCCTTGAAGCGGGGCCTTTCTTGCATCAGCGTTCAGCGCTGGAGGATATCAACCACCGTTGCCAAACTTGTACTTTGCTTCCAAGAAGACCTGCCGACCGTACACGTTGTAGTTATCCTGGTTATACGGCATGTACGTGGTGCCCGGCATGGTGTGATCCACCGGCGGCATCTTGTTGAACAGATTCGATACCTGCAGCGACAAACCGAGATCCTTGATCGGGTTGTAAGTCACGCTGCCATTCCACAGGATCCACGGCGCCACCTTGCCCGCATTCGCCGCGGTGTAGTTGTTGGCCACCTGTGCCGCATAGTTCGGCGTGGAACCGTAACGGTTGACGAACAGTGTGGTGCTCCACTTGCTGTTCAACCAGGTCAGCGACGCATTGGCCTTGCTCTTGAAATCGGTGCTCTGGCCGGGATTGGTCAACAGGTTCAGGGAAGGATTGGTGGCGTAGGCCTGGTAGGTATGCTTGAGCAGGTCCGAGTAGGACGCGTTGAAGCTCAGGCTGCCGAAACGGCCGATATCCTGGACATAGCCGAAGTTGGCCTGGATCGCATTGACGCTCTCGTTCGCCACGTTGAGCTTGGGCTTGTTGACGTCCGTGATGATGCCCAGCAGCGGGATGCCGTTCTTGGTGATGCCCGGGCCGCGAGTGACCAGATCGAAGGCCTGCTGGCACAGCCCCGAGTTCGGGTCCAGCGCGCCGGTGTCACACTGAGCCTGCGTCTGCGACAGCAGGGTGGCGCTGAGCTGAGCGACTTCGTTGTTGATGCTCCAGTGCAGGTAGTCCACGCCGAACGACATCTTCGGAATCGGCGCCCACACGAAGCCGTAGCTCCACACCTTCGCGGTGATCGGCTGCAGCCCCGGATTACCCTGCGTAATCTGATGATACTGCTCGCTGTTGTACGGCGTCGGGCACTTGGACGCGGTGGCGCCGGTGAAGCCGAGTCGCTGACAGTTGAGGTAGTCATACACGAAACCGTAGGCGCCACTGGGAAGCTGGAACTGGTCGGACAGCGTCGGTACCTTGAACGCGGTACCGTAGCGACCACGCAGCAGCAACGACTCGAACGGGCGATATTCAATGCCCAGGTTGTAGGTCGGGTGGCTGACAGTTGCGCTGGCAACCTTGTAGCTGTCATAACGGCCGGAGAGATCCAGGGTGACCTGGCTTAGCACTGGCAGCTTGAATTCGCTGGTAACCGCATAGCGCGAGCGATGACCGGCAGCCGGCGTGGCGCTGGTGCCCCAGAAGTACGGCACCGTCTCACCGTTGAAGATAGTGGTTTCTTCCATCAGGCGCGGGTCCGGGCTGATGTTCATGCCCTCGTTGCCACCCTCGACCACCACCGCCAGACCCGCGTCGCCACCGGGCAGGTGGAACAGCGAGGCATTCGTCAACTGGCCGCGCACCATGTTGTCCCAGGTCTTGCCGTAGCTGTTCGAGTAGGTGGTGAAGCTGCGGAAATCAGCCGTCGAAACCGGGTTGTACAGCGCCGCATAATTGGGCTCGAACACCGGATAACCGGAATAGGTACCCAATTGCTTGCCCACGACATGGTCGGAGAAATACTGCTCCATCGGGCCGGCCATGCGCTGCAGGTCGCGGCTGTTCAGCTTGTCGTCGGAATGGGTGAAACCAAGGTCGTAGTCCCAGTTCGACTCACCGAACGTACCCCGGGCACCAAACGACAGCATGTAGGAGTTTTCGACATCCTTGCTCATGATGTGCTGGTAGCCGCCCACCTCTTCCGGCGAGAAAGAATGCTGGAGCAGCATCAGCGCGCCACCACCCTGGGTCGGATCCCAGAAATAGCCGCCACCGGCTTTGGCCGTATCGACGGTAGTACCCCACCAGGTGGTGCTGGCGCCGTTGACGTATTTGGTTTCAGAGTAGTTGTAGAGCAGGTCGCCGTACAGCTGCAGGTTGTCGCTCACGTCGAACGTATTGTGCGTGTACAGGTTGGCAGTCTTGCTGCCGTTGTTCAGCGTACCCGCGCCTGGCGTGTAGAACGATCCGCAGTAATCGCCGCTGCCGGGACGAGTCCGCAGGCCTTCGGTACCACCCCATTGATCAGTCAGACCCGCGCATTTGTTCGGATCCAGCATGTGATAGCCGTTCTTGTAGGCCGGGTCGTTGGCATACGCGCTCAGCACCAGGTAATCACGCGAGGCAACCGGCGGACTGATGCCCTGGGTGTAATACTGCTTGGTCAGGCTGCGGTCCTTGCGCCAGATCGGCTGGGTGTTCTCCCACTGCAGGCCGACCAGGGAGTTGAATTTGCCGACGTGGAAACTGTCAGCAAGGCTGATCCGCGCATCAGCGCCACCGCCGTTCTGGTACGCGCCATAGCGCACGTCGATGGTTGGTGCATCAATGCGCTTTTTCAGCACGATGTTGATCACGCCGGCGATCGCGTCCGAACCGTACAGCGAAGACTGGCCACCCGGCAGGATGTCGATGTGATCGACCATGTCCATCGGGATGCCGCCGAGGCTGTTGAAGGTGTCGCTGCCGTTGTACAGGCCGGGGAAGCTGCCCATCGGGCGGCCATCGATCAGATACTTCACGAACCCTACCGGCAGGCCGAACATGCTCAGCGTCTTCGCGCCGGGCGTGAATGAGTTGGTGTCCTGTGCACCCTGCACGGTGCCGGTGGCGAACGACGACTGCTGCAAGGCTTCGGCGACCGTACTGAAGCCGCGCGTCTTCATCTCGTCCGCCGTGATCGTGATGATCGGCGTTGCGGTCTCGATCGCGGTCTGCGGGATCAGCGAGCCGGTGACGGTGACTGCCTCTAGCCTCTTGACGTTCGTGGGAGTGGGCGCCTGGTCGGCGCTCTGCTGCGAGGCATCTGGCTGGCTCGACTGCGCATGGGCGGAGGTATAGCCAAGCGCGAGTGCAGCCACGATGGCAACGGTAATTTTTGACTTGATCATGGTCTTTCGGAACTCCCCTCAGAGTTTTCAGCATTTACAGTTGAGCCCGGGCCATGCATGGCGGGCAATTCGACACGAATTCGTACATGAGCCATGTGCTATCCAACGCACCCGCTGCCGCTCGATCGGCTCATGACTGCGCAAGTTTTAGCATGCAAGCGCAAGAATTTGCAAACAGTTTCTTCACGATACCGTAAGTTTTTGCCATCGCTTTATGTTGCGATTACAGGAAAAAAACGTGGCAGGGCGCGCGGTCAGATCAGCCGCTCAGCTTCCAGCTCGATCTTCAGATAGGCGTAATAGATCGGCGCGGCGACCAGCCCGGGCAGCCCGAAGGCCGCCTCCATCAGCAGCATCGCCAGCAGCAGTTCCCAGGCGCGGGCGCGGATCTGGGTGCCGACGATGCGGGCATTGAGGAAGTATTCGAGCTTGTGGATCAGGATCAGGAAGACCAAGGCGGCAATGCCCACGCCCAGCGACACCGACAGCCCGGCGATGGCAATGGCGGTATTGGAGATCAGGTTGCCGATCACCGGCAGCAGGCCGACGATGAAGGTCACCAGCACCAGGGTCTTGGCCAGCGGAACGTGGATGCCCAGCAGCGGCAGCGCGCCCAGCAGGAAGATCGCCGTGAACAGCGTATTGATCAGCGAGATCTTGATCTGCGCGAACACGATGTTGTGGAACGCCTCGGCCAGATGCGCGCAGCGCCGGCCGAGCGCTACCGCCAACGGGCCCATCTGATGCGCCGGGCGCGTGCGGCTGAGCGCGATGATCGCGCCCAGCACCAGGCCGATGATGATGTGCGCGAAGGCACGCACCGCGCCCTTGCCGGCAAGTTGCAGCTCGCCGGCATGGCGGCGGGCCAGCTCCAGCGCACCCACGCGCAGGTCATCGACGCTGTCGGGCAGGTGATCGACCAGCGCGGCCGGCAGCTGCTGGCGGGCCTTGTCCACCAACGGCATCAACTGCTGCTGCCACAACAGCTCGGGGTTGCCTATCTCGCTGCGGAAAAAGCTGATCGCACCAAGGATGAGCAGGATCAGCAGGCCCACCACGATGATCCCGAGCGCGGTCACCACCAGCACCCGCGCGCGATCGCCGGACAGTCGCCGGCCCAGCAGCGGGGCCATCGACTGCACCAGCTCATACACCAGCAAACCGGCCAGCAAGGCGGACAACAGGTGAAGAACCAGCGCCAGCAGCAGGCCGACCGCGACCACCGCGTAGCTCACTCGGCGCATCGCGAGCGAGGGCTCGAGCAAGGCAGGCTGGAATGGATCCATGCGTGGGCAACCGTGGGACGGGATGACCAGTCTGTCAGCAGCCTGCGCCGGCTGCCAGCCCCGTCCGGGGCGGCCACGCGGCTGTCGTACACTTTGGTCCTGGCGCGGCGCCATCCCCGCGCTCACCGCCATTGCCGAAGGACCCGCCATGACGCTTCGCCTGCCCGCCGCCTTGTTCACCCTGGTACTGCTGACCGGTTGCGCCACCCCATCGCAGCGGCCCACTCCGATCAGCGCCGCGCCGACGGCGGCCCCGGCGCAGGTCAGCGCAGCGGCACATCCGGCAGGCCCACTCGCCGACGACAACCTCAATGCAGTCGCCTGGACCCAGACGGCGATCGAGCACGACCTGATCTACCTGCAAACCTATCGCGACGCCGAATCACGCCTGCTGGCCGCCCTGCACGACCCTGACTGGGACGCCCTGTCGAAGGAAGACCGGATGGTTTCCAGCCATGGGCTGAAGCCGGCGGTGGTGCTGGATATCGATGAAACCGTGCTGGACAACTCACCCTACGAGGCGCGCGCGATTCGCCGTGGCGGCGAATTCAACGAGGCAGAATGGCAGGCCTGGTGCAGGGAAGAAGTCGCCCGCGCGATGCCCGGCGCGGTCGAGTTCACCCAGTTCGCGGCCAGCCATGACATCGCGGTGATCTACATCTCCAACCGGGCCAAGGTGCTGGATCAGGCCACCCTGGCCAACTTGCACAAGGTGGGCCTCCCGATATCCGGCCCGGAGGCCTTGCTGGGGCTGGGCACGGTGGTCGCGGGCTGCCGGCAGAGCGGCTCATCCAAGCAATGCCGGCGCCAGCTGATCAGCCGGAAATATCGCGTCTTGATGCAATTTGGCGACCAGATTGGCGATTTTGTGGACGTTTCGACCAATAATGTCGACGGACGCCAACAGGCGATGGCACCGTATCTCGACTGGATCGGCAGGCGCTGGTTCGTCCTGCCCAACCCCACTTACGGCTCATGGGAATCCGCGCTGTTCAACCAGAACCCGAAGGCGGGACCGGCACAGCGCCGCCAGCTGAAGCTGGATGCGCTTCACTACCATTGACTAAAATATTTATACATCAATTACTTATACAGTTAAACAAAAGTATTGCCTTAACTTTAACGAACAGGTAATATTCAACCGCCGACCCTGCTGACCAGACACATGCGGGCAAGGCCATTTCCCTTCCGGCCCGGCCGGATTTCCCCGTGAGGCTCTGGCCCGCGGGGTTTTCTTTTTGTGCCGGGCGCCCTGCGCGGGCGCGGCTCCCCCATCACCCGCTCTTGTCCGATCCCGGCGCGCCGCTTACCCTGCCCGCTCGTTGGGCGGCCTAAGGAGCGTGGGCCGCAGAAATTTTCCGGGCTGCAAAAGCGGCTGCGTGGTCCATATTTCCACCTCGAAAGTTTCCACGGCCCACGCTCCTCGCTTGCCTCGACCTCATCCATCACGAGAACCCATCCATGCGCATCCCGTTCCTGCGCCACGTCGCGTTGCCCTTGTTCGCCGCCCTCCTGCTCGGCGCCTGCCACGGCAAGGACGATGCCTCGCAGCCAGGTGGCAGCAGCCCGGTGGCCGCCGTGCAGACGTCGATCGACCTGGTCAAGGCCGGCGATTTCAACGGCTTGTGGAAACACGCCTTGCCACCGGCCGACTACGCCAACCTGCGCACCGACTGGAGCCGTCGCGAGCAGGACAAGCAACCAGTCACCGCCGAGGACCGCGCCAAGTTCAACGAAACGATGCAGCGGCTCACCGGACCCGACGCCGAGAACAAGCTATATGCCGAACTGCAGCCGAAGCTGGTCGCGATGGAGCAACAGTACAAGGATCAGTTGCCGGTGCTGATCAGCGTGGGCGCGGCACTGGCCAAGAACACCGTCGCACAAAGCAAGGACCTCACCCCGACGCAGAAGACCCAGGCCAGCGATGCGCTGGATGTGATCGGGCCGTGGGCCCAGCAGACGCCATGGTTCGACCAGGCCAAGGCCAAGGCGGCGATCGGCGTGGCCGTGGCCACCGCGCGCAAGCTGGACCTGAAGAGCCCGGAGCAACTGCGCGCGATGGATTTCGACGCCGTCATGGGCAAATACTCGATCGGTTACGGCGGCCTCAAGCAATTGCTGGCGATCTACGGTCTGTCGGTGGACGACACGCTGAATTCGATCAAGCTGAGCGAGCTGTCCAACAGCAACGGCCACGCCGTGGTGAAGATCGACTACACCCTCCTTGGCAAGCCGCTCTCGACCGAGTCGAAACTGGTCCAGGAAAATGGGCGCTGGTACAGCGAAGACATGCTGGCCAACGTGCGCAAGTCCCACCAGCAACTGAGCCAGCCGAGCGTGGCCCAGACCACCACGCCCGTGGCCGCCGCCAGCGTGGCCGGCAAAGACTGAATCACGTCGCCGCGTAGAATAGCCGGATGCCGACTTCCCCTGCCGTGGACTCCACCGCACGCCGCCGCGCCCCGTGGTGGTTCAATCTCGCCGGACAACTGCTGCAGCCGTGGGTGCGCATCCGACGCGACCCGGCCGAGCCCGCGGCCCTGCTGCAGCCCGGTGTGGCGGTCTGCTACGTGATCGAGCGCGACGGTTTCTCCGACGCGCTGATCCTGCAGCGCGCCTGCCGCGAGGCCGGTCTGCCCAGCCCGATGCAGGCGCTGGCCGGCACGCGCCGGCGTCGCTCGGTTTTCGCGCTGACCCGACGCGATGGCTGGATCCTCGGACGCAACCGCAAACGTGCCGCCAGCGGCTCCCTGCGCCAGTTGGTGTACTCGCTGGAGGGCCGGCCCGAGCACGACATCCAGATCGTGCCGGTGTCGATCTATGTGGGTCGCGCGCCAAGTCGCGACAGCGGCTGGTTCCGCGTGCTGTTCTCCGAGAACTGGGTGATGGTCGGCCGCTTCGGGCGCATGCTCGCCCTGTTGCTCAACGGCCGCGACACCGTGGTGCACTTCTCCGCACCGGTATCGCTGCGCAGCGTGCTGGACGAATCCGGCGAGATCAGCCCGGAGCGCTTCACGCGCAAGATCGCGCGGGTGCTGCGTACGCACTTCCACCGCATCCGCGCCGCCGTGATCGGGCCCGACCTGTCGCACCGGCGCACCGTGGTCGATGCGGTACTGAACGCCGAACCGGTGCGCGCGGCGATCGCCGCCAGCGCGACGAAGGAAAAGATCAGCCACGCCAAGGCCTGGCGCAAGGCGCAGAAACTGGTGCTGGAGATCGCCGCCGACTATTCGCACCCGGTGGTGCGTTCAGTGTCGTTCCTGCTGCGCAATTTCTGGAACAAGTTGTATGACGGCATCGCGATGCATCACTTCGACCAGGCCCGCGCCGCCGCGCCCGGCTTCGAGGTGGTGTACGTTCCCTGCCACCGCAGCCACACCGACTACCTGCTGCTCAGCTATCAACTGCATGTGTCCGGCGTGGTGGTGCCGCACATAGCCGCCGGCGTGAATCTCAACCTGCCGGGCATCGGCCCGATCCTGCGCCGCGGCGGCGCGTTTTTCATGCGCCGCAGCTTCAGCGGCAACCCGCTGTACTCGGTGGTGTTCAAGGAGTACATGGCCCAGCTGATCGATCGCGGCGTGCCGATGGAGTACTTCATCGAGGGTGGCCGTTCGCGCACCGGCCGATTGCTGGCGCCGCGCGGTGGCCTGCTCTCGATGACCGTGCGTGCCTTCCTGCGCGCACCGCGGCGGCCGGTGCTGTTCCAGCCGGTGTACATCGGCTACGAAAAACTGATGGAGGGCAAGTCGTACGCCGGCGAGCTGAGCGGCAAGCCGAAGGAAAAGGAGTCGTTGCTCGGCCTGATCAAGGGCCTGAAGGTATTGCGTCAGCGCTATGGCCACGTGGCGCTGAACTTCGGTGAACCGATCGAGCTGACGCCACTGCTGGACACGCTCGGCGCCGACTGGCGCTCCACCAGCACCGACCCCGAGGCGAAGCCGGAATGGCTGGGCGCGGTCACCGATCGCCTCGCCGAGCAGATCCAGGTCAACATCAATCGTGCCGCCGACGTCAATCCGGTCAACCTGCTGGCGCTGGCGCTGCTGGCCACGCCCAAGCATGCGATGTCCGAGCACGACCTGCTGACCCAGCTGGAGCTGAGCAAGGCGCTGGTGGAAGAACTGCCGTACTCGGATCGCATCACGCTGACGCCGATGAATCCCGCCGCGATCATCGCCTACGGCGAGCAGATGGGCTGGATCCAGCGTGTACAGCACCCGCTTGGCGACGTGCTGACGGTAGGCGCCGAGCAGGCGGTGCTGCTCAGCTATTTCCGCAACAACGTGCTGCACCTGATGGCCAGCGCAGCCTGGATCGCCTGCTGCTTCCTCAACAACCGACGGATGACGCGTGACGCGATCCTGCGGCTGGGCGGCATCATCTACCCGTTCATCCAGGGCGAACTGTTCCTGCCGTGGGACGACGACGGCTTCAACCGGCAGCTGCAGGCGACCATCGACTTCCTGGTGCGGCGTGGCCTGCTGGAGACCAACAACGACGGGCGCACGCTTGAGCGCAGCACCGGCCAGGAAGACAGCGCGTTCCAGCTCAAGGTGATTGCCCGCAGCCTGATCCAGGCCTTCGAGCGCTACTACATCACCATCGCCGCGCTGGCCAAGAACGGCCCGCACATGATGACCGGCGCCGAGCTGGAGAACGCCTGCACGCTCACCGCGCAACGACTGAGCCTGCTCAACGAATTATCCGCCCCGGAGTTCTTCGACAAGGCGCTGTTCCGCGGCTTCATCCAGAAACTGCGCGAACGCAAGGTGGTGTGGAATGACGATAGCGGCAAGCTCGACTACGACAGCGCGCTGGACGACCTGGTGCGCGACGCACGCGTGATCCTGTCGCGCGAGGTGCGCCATTCGATCCTCAAGATCACCCCAGGCAGCGACAAGGAACCAACCGCGAGCCACGCGGCCCTCACGCCGAAGGCATCCGCGGCACCGGCCGACCTGTTTCCCGGAGATGCTTCGGCGGCAGACATGCACGATCGCCATGTCGATGCCGAGCAGCACGAACACGATCGCCGCGGCGGCAGCGACCGCCGCGAGCCACCGCCGCAAGCCTGATCGCCCCGACGGGGGCAAGGCACGTCGCAACGCAGCCGAGTAGGATGACCGCACTTCCACTGAAGGGCCCGCTCATGACTGCACATCGTCGCCTGCTGTTCGCCGCCGTTCTGTCGTGCCTGCCGCTTGGCGCCGTCACCGCCGATGCGCCGGGTCCCGTCCATGCCGGCACGGACCAGGTCAGCGTGCTCGATTGCGCACGCCTGCTCGACCCCGTCGCCGGCAAGATGCTCGGCGAAACCACCCTGGTCGTCGAGAACGGCCACATCAGGGAAATGCACGCCGGTACAGTCGACATCGAGCCCTATCGCAAGGCGGCAACCGCGGCGGGCAAGCCTTTCCAGTACGTCAGGATGATCGACGCCACCTGCATGCCGGGCCTGATCGACTCGCATGTGCATCTGACCATGCAGTTCGGCAGGAACTCCTACAGCGACAAGTTCCGGCTGAACCCGGCGGACTATGCGATCCGCAGCACGGTGTATGCAAAACGCACCTTGCTGGCCGGCTTCACCACCGTGCGCAACCTTGGCGACGAGCACAACGAATCCATCGCGCTGCGCAATGCGGTCAATGCCGGTATCGTGCCCGGGCCGCACATCTTCAGCGCCGGCCAGTTCATCGGTACCACCGGCGGTCACGCCGATCCGACCAACGGCTTCCGCTGGGATCTGCAGGGCGATCCGGGTCCCAAGGACGGCATCATCAATTCGCCCGAGGATGCATGGAAAGCGGTGCGCCAGCATTACAAGGATGGCGCCGACCTGATCAAGATCATGCCTTCCGGCGGCGTGCTTGACGAGAGCTCCAGCTCGGAGAATCCGCAGATGACGCTGGAGGAGATCAAGGCCGTGGTCGCCGCCGCGCATGATTACGGTTTCACCGTGGCCGCGCACGCGCACGGCGCCGAGGCGATCCGGCGCGCGGTGCTTGGCGGCGTCGACTCGATCGAGCACGGCACCTTCATGGATGCGCAGGACATGAAGCTGATGAAGGAACGCGGCACCTGGTACGTGCCCACCATCATCGCCGGCCAGTTCGTGATGGGGAAGGCGAAGGAAGGCTGGTATCCGCCGCAGGTGGCGCGCAAGGCCGAGGAAGTCGGCCCGGTGATCATGGCCACCGCCGGCAAGGCGTACAAGGCGGGCGTCAAGATCGCCTTCGGCACCGACGCGGGCGTCTACCCGCACGGCGAGAACGCGAAGGAGTTCGAATACATGGTGCAGGCCGGCATGCCGCCGATGTTCGTGCTGCAGGCCGCCACCACGCACGCGGCCGAACTGCTGCACAAGCAGGACCAGTTCGGCCGGGTCGCGGTGGGCCGCGGCGCCGACGTGATCGCCGTGCCCGGCAACCCGCTGGACGACATCACCGTCATGCAACACGTCAGCTTCGTGATGAAGGATGGCGTGGTTTACAAGGAAAACGGCAAGCCCACACTCTGAGCGTAGGAGCCCGCTCGCGGGCGATGCTCTTTGTTCGGGATTCGGGATTCGGGATTCGGGATTCGGGATTCGCAAGAGCATCGCCCGCGAGCGGGCTCCTACCGCAGGGGATCGGTCGAACCGCCCTTCCTGTAGCATTGCGCCCATGAACGAGCAGCCCAAAACCACCCACTTCGGCTTCCGCGACGTGCCGGTCGGCGACAAGCAGAAGCTGGTCGGCCAGGTGTTCACCTCGGTCGCGCGCAGCTACGACCTGATGAACGACTTGATGTCGTTCGGCACGCACCGCCTGTGGAAGCGGCATTTCGTGGCCACCAGTGGCGTGCGGCGCGGTGATCGCGTGCTGGATCTGGCCGGCGGCACCGGCGATATCGCCGCGCTGCTCATGCCGGTACTCGGCGACGAGGGCGAGGTGGTGGTCGGCGACATCAACGCGGCAATGCTCGGCGTTGGCCGCGACCGCCTGACCGACCGCGGCCTGGTCGGCGGCCTGCGCTGGGCCCAGCTCAACGCCGAGGTACTGCCGTTCCCGGACAACAGTTTCGACGCCGTGACCATGGCCTTCGGCCTGCGCAACGTCACCGACAAGGACAAGGCGCTGGCCGACATCTGCCGCGTGCTCAGGCCCGGCGGACGCCTGCTGGTGCTGGAGTTCTCGCGCGTGCAGAGCGAACTGTTCGGCAAGTTGTACGACTTCCACTCGTTCAAGGTGCTGCCGAAGCTGGGCCGGTTGTTCGCCGGTGATGCCGACAGCTACCAGTACCTGGCCGAGTCGATCCGCAAGCATCCGGATCAGCAAACCCTGAAGGGCATGATGGAGCGCGCCGGCTTCGGCAAGGTCGAGGTGCGCAACCTCAGCAACGGCATCGTGGCCATCCATCGAGCCTGGAAGTTCTGAAGTTCGCGCGAAGCGCGGACCCACCTCCCCCAAACGGCAGCGCCATGCCCGTGCCGGACCGCCCCCGCTCCTTCGCCACGATTGCCGCCGTCATCGGCTGGCTTGCGCTGGGTTTGCAACTGCTGCTGACGATCCAGCTCACGGTGGCCAATGGCCAGGGCGCATGGGCGGGCGTCTGGATCTACCTCGGTTATTTCACGGTGCTGACCAACCTCGCCGCGGCACTGGCGTTGACCGCCAGCGCGAGCGGGTACCGTGGCGGCCTTGGCCGGTTCTTCACCCAGCCGGATGTGCACACCGCGATTGCCATGAGCATCATCGTGGTGGCGGCGATCTATCACCTGCTGCTGCGCCAGTTGTGGCAACCGCAGGGCTGGCAAGTGGTCGGCGACGATGCGCTGCACACGGTGATGCCGCTGCTATTCGTGCTGCACTGGTGGCTGGCCGTGCCGAAGGCAAACCTGCGCTGGTCCCGGGTGCTGGTCTGGCAGGTCTATCCGGCGGCCTACTTCGTCTATGCGCTGGCGCGCGGGGCGCTGAATGGCTGGTATCCGTATCCGTTCGTCGATGTGCACGCGCTGGGTTACCTGCGCGTGCTCGGCAACGCGATCGGCGTGCTGCTGGTGTTCATCGCCATGGGCCTGCTGCTGGTCGGGCTCGGGCGCTGGCAGGTTCGGCGAGCGGCGGCAGGCATCACTTCGACCGGCGGCTGAACAGCGCGCGGCAAACCACGCCGTGGCGGCGGCCTGCCTGATCCAGGTCAGTGGCTCGCGCCTGCCTGCGGCGTATGTTGAAGCTCCCTTTCCAAGCGAGCCCGCCATCATGTCCCCGGATATCCAGACCGAACCCAACGTCCACCTTTTCGACGCCCGTGGCGTGGCCCGACGCTTTCGTCATTCGGCCATCTTCGGCGCCGTCGGCGTGCTGCGCTCCGGCGAAACGATGCGCTTCGTCAACGACCATGATCCCTTGCCGCTGATCAACCAACTGCACGAACGCCTTGGCGAACACCTCACGGTGACCTATCGCCAGCGCGAGCCCGGCGCGGTGGTGGTCGACTTCGGCATCAGCGACCTGCCGGTGGAGTGATGCGCTACCCGGCCTTCTTCGACCAGGCTCCCGCGATCGCGATGCGTGACCCGCTGGCGGCCCTGCTGGGTGCCGCCGAAGACGGACTGATCGAATATCACTACCTCGATGCGGTGCGTCTGGCCGGACACTCCTGCCCCACCGTGGCCGGCGCCTGGCTGATGGCACGTGCCGCCGTGCTTGCGCTGTACCCGGACGGCCCGGCCGAGCGCGGCGGCATCACCGTGCAGATGTCCGGTGCGGAGCGCGAGGGCGTCAACGGCGTGATCGCGCAAGTGCTCACCTTGATTACCGGCGCCGCGGCGGACAACGGTTTTCATGGTATCGGCGGTCGCCACGTGCGGCAGTCGCTGCTGGGTTTCTCCGCGCAGCCCGGCAGCGATGCGGTGCACTTCAGCCGCAAGGACAACGGCGCCACCGTCACGGTGGAGCTGGACATGGCCGGCATCCCGGCGCCAGCCAACTTGCGCCAACTGCTCGGCGCCGCGCTCGACCCGGCAGCCTCGGCGGAGCAGCGCAGCCGCTTTGCGCAGGCATGGCAGGAACGGGTCCGGCGACTGCTGCTGGAGCATGCCGACGACCCCGCGGTGGTGCGCCTGAATCGCCTCGACTGACGATGTCGTGAGGCGGCGGCACGCCGCCCTCCCGGAGTCCGGCGATCAGACTGCCGGCGTGCGCAGATCCTGCCACACGCTGCCCGATTGCCGCGCTTCCTGCTCATGCGCCTCGTCGCGCCAGGTTTCCTGCAGCGACGCCGCATACCAGCGGCGCATGCCGGGCAACTGCAACAGGCGCTGCGCATAGGCGGTTGCCGCAGCACCGAGAGTCAGGCCATAGGTCTGGATGCGGAACGCCACCGGCGCGAAAAACGCATCCACCGCACCGAATTGCGCAGCGGCCAGGAACGGCCCGCCGAATCGTGCCAGCCCTTCGCTCCACAGTTCGTCGATGCGTGCAATGTCGGTGCGTAGGGCCGTCGGCAACGCATCCGGCAGGCGGATGCGCAGACCGCAATTCATGCCGCACTGATTGCGCAGCGCGGAAAAGCCGGAATGCATCTCGGCAGCGGCACAACGCGCCCAGGCACGCGCCGCCTGATCAGACGGCCAGACGTCCGCATGACGCTCGGCCAGGTACTCCGCAATGGCCAGCGAATCCCATACCACCATGTCGCCATCGCGCAGGCACGGCACCTTGCCGCTGGGGGAAAATGCACGGAACGCCTGCCAGCTGGCGCCGTCGCCCTGGGCGAACATCACCTGTCGCTCCTCGAATGGAATGCCCAGCTCGCTGAGCAGCAGCCACGGCCGCAACGACCAGGACGAGTAGTTCTTGTTGGCGATATGGAGCTGGTACATGTCGCAATGCCTCCGGAAAGTCAGTGCTGTTCGCAGGGTTCACCCGGCACCATGCCGGGCGCGGTTCGCCGCCGTGCATTGGCCAGCGCCACGCCGGCCACGGTGATCACGCCGCCGACCAGGGTCAACAGGCCGGGGCGCTCGCCCAGCCACAACCAACCGATCAGCACCGCGATCGGCGGGGAGAAGTACAGGAAGCTGGAGAGCTGCGAGGCGGAAACACGGCGCAACGCCACGTTCCACGCCAGGTAACCGACGAAGGTCGGCGCCATGCCCAGATACAGCAGGGCCGCGACATGCGACCACGGCGCCAGCCGCAATGCGGTGCCGATGCCGCCGGCAAACGGCAGCGCGCCCAGGGTGCCGGCAAAGAACGTGAATGCGGTGACACCGAGCATGCTGCTGCGGGCGAACAATGGCTTCTGTCCCACGAAGAACACCGCCGTGACGAGCACGCAGACCAGCACCAGCGCGGCCATGGGCTGGAACCGCACCTGCTTGCCGCTGGCCAGCACCACCAGCAGCACGCCAAGCAGGGCCACGCCGAGGCCGGCCAGCGTACGCGCGGGCAGGCGTTCGCGCAGCCAGATCGCCGAGACCGCGGCGGTAGCGGCAGGCGTCAGGGAAATCAGGATCGAGGCGGTGCCGCTGGCGATGCGCGTTTCCGCATGGTTGAGGCACAGGTGGTACACGCTCAGCCCGATCACGCCGAGCGCGGCCAGCTGCGGCCAGTCGCGTCGCGCCGGCAGCGGCACACGCCGGATCAGCAGCAGGGCGGCGAAACACAGCGAACCGATGGCGAGCCGCGCAAACGCCACCTCGCCCGGCGTGAACGAGGCCAGCGCATAGGCGATCGCGGCATACGCCGACGACCATGTGAGCAGGGCGATGACGATCGCTGCGAGCGTGCGTGCGTCAAGACGCGCGGTGGTGTCCATGGGGGATTTGGCTACGTGGGGAATGCGCATCCTACGCCCTTCGATCCGCGAAGGGGCCGCACGGCGACCAGTACTTTTGTCACGGTCGCCGACCGGGCTGGCGACGCATACTCGCACGCTGTATTTGTTTATCCAGGGGATTGCCATGCGCCACCTTGTCTCTCTGCTGCTGACCGGTGCCATCGCGCTGGGCTGCATGCCTGCCGCCGGCCGCGCCGATGAATCCGCCGCACCGACCAAGGCGACGTCCAGCGCCGCGCACGAGGCACCAGCCGACGCCAGGATTCCCGACACCGAAACCGCCGTGCGCACCGAACACAGTGCCAGCATCGATGGGCGCACGCTCAAATACACCGCCACCGCCGGCACCGTGATCATCCGCGACGACAAGGACCAGCCGCAGGCCAGCGTGTTCTACGTGGCCTACACGCTGGACGGCAGCAAGGCGGCGCAACGTCCGCTGACCTTCCTCTACAACGGCGGCCCCGGCTCTTCCAGCGTGTGGCTGCACATGGGTTCGTTCGGGCCGATGCGGATCGAGACCGCCAGCCCGCAGGCCACCGCGCCGCCGCCGTATCACCTGGTGGCGAACAACGACAGCCTGCTCGACAAGACCGACCTGGTCTTCATCGATGCGGTCGGCACCGGTTACTCGCGCCCGTTGGGCAAGGCCACCGGCAAGGACTTCTGGGGCGTCGACCAGGACCTCTCCGCCTTCAGCCGCGCGATCCAGCGTTACGTCACGATCAACAAGCGTTGGAACTCGCCCAAGTTCCTATATGGCGAAAGCTACGGCACCACCCGCTCGGCGGCACTGGTCGACGTGCTGCAGGACAAGGGCATGGCCTTCAACGGCGTGATCCTGATGTCGTCGATCCTCAACTACGCCATCCGCATGCCCGGCTACGACGAGAGCTACATCGGCTACCTGCCCAGCTTCGCCGCGGCCGCGTGGTATCACGACAAAACGCCTTATAAGAGCGGTGCCAACAAGCCGGCCGATCTGAAGACTTACCTCGACCAGGTACGCAGCTGGGCCAGCGGTCCGTATGCCGCCGCGCTGGCGCAAGGCCAGAACCTGCCGCCGGCACAGCTCGATGCGATCGCGCAGCAGATGGCCGCCTATACCGGCCTGTCGGTGCAATACGTGAAGGAGGCGAATCTGCGCGT
This sequence comes from Rhodanobacter sp. B05, assembly GCF_002001085.1. Taxonomy (GTDB): domain Bacteria; phylum Pseudomonadota; class Gammaproteobacteria; order Xanthomonadales; family Rhodanobacteraceae; genus Rhodanobacter. Next base: position 43,998 of record NZ_MUNU01000013.1, on the reverse strand, counting down.
CGACCCCAGTCGCTTCCGCAAGGAGCTGCTGCGCGACCAGCGCCTGACCCTGGGCCGCTACGACAGCCGCTTCACCGGCACCGATCCCGACGCTGCCGGCGAGACCCCTGACTACGACGCCTCCGATGCCGGCATCAGCGGCGCCTTCGTGGCCGCCTTCCACGAATACCTGGAAGGCGAGCTCAACTACCACAGCAAGCTGGACTACCGCCCCACCTACGGCGAGATCATCAAGACCTGGGACTGGAAGCACAAGGCTTCCGACATGCGTCGTCCCTTGCCGCTGCCCTACGTGGCCGGCGACCTGGCCCATGCGATGCGCACCAATCCCAACCTGAAGGTGCTGTCGGTCAACGGCTATTACGACTTCGCCACGCCGTTCTCGATCACCGAATACGATCTGTCACACATGAACCTCGACCCTTCGCTACGCGGCAACCTGTCGTTCCTGTACTACCCGTCGGGTCACATGATCTATCTCAACACCGACGCGCTGAAGCAGCTCAAGGGCGATCTCGCCCCCTTCTATGACCGCGCCGCGCCGATTCACTGAGAGTTTGCGAAAAACAAACTCTCAGGCCAGCCACGGATGGCTGGTCGCGAAGCGGGCACGCCAGTGCCTGATTCGCGTGAGCGAGTACGGGCTTGTACCGGATTCGCGATAGAAGAAAACCACCGGACGTGGTTTTCTTCCCAGACACTGATACGGAGCCATGACCATGCGCCATGCACTGCTCGCACCCCTGGCCCTGATCCTGCTGCTCGGTCTCGCCAGCCCGATCCATGCGGCCGACGCGCCGAAGCACGAGGCCACCTCACAGGGCGACAAGGACAGCAAGAAGAACGAACTGCCGATCCCGCCCGAACGCAGCGTGACGACCTCGCACAGCGTGCGCATCGACGGCCGCAACATCGCCTACAAGGCCACCACCGGCACCCTGCTGATCAAGGACGACAAGGGCAAGCCCACGGTCAGCTTGTTCTACGTGGCGTATACCGTCGATGGCGGCAAGTCCGCCAACCGGCCGCTGACCTTCCTGTACAACGGCGGTCCCGGATCGTCCAGCATGTGGTTGCACATGGGTTCGTTCGGGCCGGTGCGGGTGGCCAACCAGGGCGACCAGCCGATCCAGCCACCGCCGTACACCACGGTGCCGAACCAGTACAGCCTGCTGGACAAGTCCGACCTGGTCTTCATAGATGCACCGGGCACCGGTTATTCGCGCCTGGTCGGCGATGCCAAGGGCAAGGATTTCTACGGCATCGACCAGGACGCCGACGCCTTCGCCAAATTCATCACCCGCTACGTCGGCGACCACCACCGCTGGAACTCGCCGAAATTCCTGTTCGGCGAGAGCTATGGCACGACCCGCTCGGCGGTACTGGCGAAGGTGCTGCAATCGCAAGGCATGGAGCTCAACGGCATCGTGCTGATGTCCTCGATCCTGGACTTCAACGTGTGGGCCACCACCGGCGTCGATCATGCCTACATCATGAACCTGCCCACCGAGGCGGCGATCGCCTGGTACCACGACAAGGTTCCGAACAGACCGGCCGACATCGCCAGCTTCCTCGACACCGTGCGCCACTTCGCCAGCACCGACTACACCCTGGCGCTGGCCAAGGGCGATGCGATCACGCCGACCGAAGCCGACCGCATCGCCAGCCAGCTCAGCCAGTACACCGGGCTGTCGACCACCTACCTCAAGGAGGCGAACCTGCGCATCGATCCGAGCCGCTTCCGCAAGGAACTGCTGCGCGACCAGCGTCGTACGGTCGGACGTCTGGACGGCCGTTTCGAAGGCATCGACCCGGACGCCGCCGGCGAGACACCCGATGGCGACGCCGCCAGCGATGCTGCCACCGGTGCCTACAACGCGGCATTCAACCAGTACGCCGCGAACGAACTCAAGTACACCAGCGACCAGACCTACCTGCCAAACAACTACCCGGTGATCGGCCGGCACTGGGACTGGAAGCGCAAGGGCAATCCGGGCTTCACCAGCACGCCATACGTGGGTGTCGACCTGGCCGCCGCGATGCGCCGCAATCCGCACCTCAAGGTATTCTCCGCCAACGGTTACTACGACCTGGCCACGCCGTTCTACGCCACCGAATTCGATCTCGGCCACCTCGGCCTGGATCCGGCGATCCGCAAGAACATCGAATTCGGTTTCTATCCGTCGGGGCACATGATCTACTTCGATGTCGACGCACTGAAGCAGGTCAAGGCGGATCTGGCGCGTTTCTACGACGAGGCTGCGCCGCGATCGTGACACCCACGGCAACCTGACATAGCTCGATCCGATGACCGACAAGCCAAGCGACACCACGATCGACAGCGTTGATGGGATGCCGCCGGACAACCCCGCGCGGCGCCGTGTACTCGGCGGGATGGCGCTGGCGGGCGCGGCGATCACCCTGGGCGGTTGCGGCGTCGACGGCACCCACCGCGCATCCGCAGCGACCCGGGAGGACGCGGCACTCGACGCCAGCCTGCGCGAACACATCCGCACGGTGGTGGTGCTGTACGCCGAGAACCGCAGCTTCAACAACCTGTTCGCCCGCTTTCCGGGACTGGCGCAGCCGCTGCAGGCACTTGATTCGCCCGATTACCGCCAGCGCGACCGCGACGGCAGCCTGCTGACCACGCTGCCGCCGATCTGGAGCGGCCTGGTACCGCATCCACAGATCGTCGACGGCCAGCGCTTCCATATCGACGAACAGGCCATCACCGGCCTGCCGAACCAGCCCTTTGCACTGCGCACGCCGCAAGGGGCGCTGTTGCCGCACGGCGTGATCACGCGCGACCTGATCCATCGCTTCTACGAGAACCAGTTGCAGATCAACGGCGGCCGCAACGACGGCTTCGTCGCCTGGGGCAACACCGGCGCGATGGTGATGGGTCACTACGCGGACACGGCGGATCAATTGCACCTGTGGCGGCTCGCCCGGCAATACACCTTGTGCGACAACTTCTTCATGGGCGCATTCGGCGGCTCATTCCTCAACCATCAATACCTGGCGGCAGCGCAGCCGCCGTTCTACCCGCACGCGGACCAGGGCTCGGCGAAATTCCAGATCGCGGTGATGGAAGGAGACGACCCGACCGGCATCCGCCCGAAGTCCGCGGACGATTCGCCGGCCAGCGCCATGCAGGGCCGGCCGAAGTGGGCCTCACGCGATGCGCTGACTCCCGATTTCTGGGCGGTCAACACCATCGGACCGGCTTATGCACCCGGCTACACGACCGACCCGCACGATCCGCGGCTGGCCGACCCGGCGAGCCCGAATACCCTGCCGCCGCAAACGCACCTGACCATCGGCGACGTGCTGTCGCAGGCGAACATCGACTGGGCCTGGTATGCCGGCGCCTGGCAGCTGGCGCTGGAAGGGCATGGCGAGGGCAACCACAGGGAATTCCCGGAAGTGCCGGACTTCCAGCCGCATCATCAGCCGTTCAACTATTTCCGCCAGTTCGGTCCGGGCACGGCGGCACGGCAGCAGCACCTGCGCGATGCCGGTGTCGGCAGCAGCGCGGCAAGCAATCATTTCATCGCTGCCATCGAGGCCGGCACGCTGCCGCCGGTGACGTTCTACAAGCCGCAGGGCGATCTCAACATGCACGCCGGCTACGCCAGCGTGGAAGCCGGCGACGCGCACCTGGCGCAGGTAGTCGGGGCCTTGCAGAAGAGTCCGCAGTGGCCGCACATGCTGGTGGTGATCACGGTGGACGAGAACGGCGGCTGGTGGGATCACGTGGCGCCGCCGAAGGGCGATCGCTGGGGGCCGGGCACGCGCATCCCGGCGATCGTCGTGTCGCCGCATGCGAAAAGGAACCACGTCGACCACACCATCTACGACACCGGTTCGATCCTGCGCTTCATCACGCGCCGCTTCGGCCTCAGGCAACTGCCCGGCCTGAAGTTGCGCGATGCCTCGATGATCGCCGCCGGCGGTCCACCGCCGGGTGATCTCACCGCCGCGCTACAGTTCGAGACCAGCTGACCTGCACCACGGAGCCCGCCCCATGCACGAGCTGTATCCCGAGATCGCGCCGTACCGGACCCACCGTCTTCCGGTCGATGCCCTGCACACCTTGCATGTCGAGGAATGCGGCAACCCTGCCGGCCTGCCGGTGGTGTTCCTGCACGGCGGCCCGGGCGCCGGTCTGTCGGCGTACCATCGCCGCTTCTTCGACCCGGCGCGCTACCGCATCGTGCTGTTCGACCAGCGCGGGTGCGGGCAGTCCACGCCGTTTGCCGAACTTGCCGACAACACCACGGCGCACCTGGTCGCCGATATCGAGGCCATCCGCGAGCACCTCGGCATCGAACGCTGGGTGGTGTTCGGCGGTTCGTGGGGCTCGACCCTGGCATTGGCGTATGCGCAGGCGCATCCGGAACGTGCCCTGGGCATCGTGCTGCGCGGCATCTTCCTCGGGCGACCACAGGAGCTGCGCTGGTTCAACGAACTCGACGGTGGCGCCGGACAGATCTTCCCCGAACGCTGGGCGCGCTTCGTGGGCTTCATTCCGCCCGATGAACGCGGCTCGATGCTGGACGCCTACTGGCAGCGCCTGAACAGCAGCGACGAAGCCACGCGGCTCGCTGCCGCGCAAGCGTGGAGCGCGTGGGAGGGCGGCAGCACCATCCTGGACCACGACCCCGACGCCGCCGGCATCTTCGAGGACCCGCACCACGCCGTCAGCGTGGCGCTGATGGAAGCGCATTATTTCCGCCACGCGCTGTTCCTCGAACCCGACCAGTTGCTGCGCGATGTCGAACGCATCCGGCACATTCCGGCCACCATCGTGCACGGTCGCTACGACATCATCTGCCCGGTCAGCAGCGCCTGGGATCTCGGCCGCGCATGGCCCGAGGCCAGCCTGCACATCGTGCTGGCCGGCCACAGCGCGGTCGATCCGGCGATCGTCGACCAGCTGGTGCAGGCAACGGATCGACTGGCTGACCACTACGTCTGAGCCGGAACCTGCGAATCCAGCACAAGAACCGGATAGGCGGATACGGCTCTCACCACCACCATGGGCAGATACCAACACGGGATCCGCCCATGCTTACCCTGTTCGATTATCTGCCCTCACAAAACGCCTGGAAGGTGCGGCAGTTGCTGCACCACCTTGGGCAGCCCCACCAGACGGTGCTGATCAGCATCTTCGAGGGCGAGGGACGCACCGACAGTTACCTTCGCATCAACCCCACCGGCACGGTGCCGGCGATCCGGCTCGACGACGGTCGCGTGCTGGCCGAGTCGAATGCAATTCTCATGTATCTCGCCAACGGGACGCGCTACCTGCCGGACGATATGTTCGAACGGGCAAAAATCGCGCAGTGGCTGTGCTTTGAACAGGAGCGGGTGGAATCGGTGATCGGTTCGCTGCGCCACTGGATGATGACCGGCAAGCTGGCGCGCCGTTCGCCGGAGCTGATCGACGGCAAACGTCGCGCCGCACGGCGAACACTGGATATCCTGGAAAATGAGCTGGCCACAAGGCCGTTCATTGCCGGCGGCTGCTACAGCATCGCCGACATGGCGATATTTGCCTATGCCAGCCGCGCCGAGGAGGCGGGGCTGTCGCTGCAGAGGCATCCGCATTTCCGCCACTGGGTCACGCGGGTGGAGTCGCAGCCGGGCTTTCTTGCCAGCATGCATTCTTATGCGATCGACCCATATTCGGTGCACGAATTGCCCTGACCCGGGGCTTTCGTCACGGGCGGCGGAAGCTGTTGCAATGGCATACTCGGGGTTTTCCGCCTCGAGAGTCCCCCTTCCATGCGCCTGCTCCCTGTTCTCGCCCTCGGCACGCTGCTGCTGCCGCTCGCCGCCCAGGCCAACGATCCCCACTCGTACGCGCAACCCGATCAGGTGGTCGTGACGCATCTCGACCTCGACCTGAAGGTCGACTTCACGCACAAGCAACTCGACGGCGTCGCCACGCTCAAACTGGACTGGAAAAATCCGACGGCACCGTCGCTGGTGCTGGACACCCGCGACCTGAAGATCGCCTCGGTCAGCGCGCTCGATGCCTCGGGCAAGGCCACCGCGCTCAAATACGCGCTGGCGTCGCGCGACAAGGAACTGGGCGGCAAGCTCACGATTGCCGCGCCGAAGCACCCGGCGCGGGTGCGCATCGTCTACGCCACCTCGCCCGATGCCAGCGGCCTGCAATGGCTGACGCCGGCGCAGACCGCGGACAAGAAGGCGCCCTTCATGTTCTCGCAGTCCGAGTCGATCCACGCGCGCTCGTGGGTGCCGCTGCAGGATTCGCCGGCCATCCGCTTCACCTACGACGCGCATGTCACCGCACCGAAGAACATCCGCGTGGTGATGAGCGCGATCAACGACGCGAAGCATCCGCTGGACGGTGATTTCAGCTTTGACCAGCCGCACCCGATCCCGTCCTACCTGCTGGCGATCGCGGCCGGCGACATCGCGGTGCAGGAAACCGGCCCGCGTTCAGCCGTCTATGCCGAGCCCTCGGTGGTCGGCAAGGCCGCGCACGAGTTCGAGGACACCGAGAAGATGATCGCCACCGCGGAGTCGTTGTACGGCCCATACCGTTGGGGCCGCTACGACATCCTGGTGCTGCCGCCATCGTTCCCGTTCGGCGGCATGGAAAACCCGAACATGACGTTCGCCACGCCGACCATCATCGTGGGCGACAAGAGCCTGGTCAGCGTGATCTCGCACGAGCTGGCGCATTCGTGGTCGGGCAACCTGATCACCGCCGCGTCGTGGCGCGACATCTGGCTCAACGAGGGCATCACCACCTACGTGCAGGGTCGCATCACCGAGGCGCTGTACGGCAAGTCGCTGGCCGACGAGGAGGCGCTGCTGTCGGCGCGCGCACTGCAGAAGGAGATCGGCAAGATGCCAGCCAACTCGCAAAAACTGGCACCGGACCCGCGCGGCGTCGGCGCCGACGATTCGCTGTCCGACGTGGCCTACGACAAGGGCTCGTGGTTCCTGCGCACGCTCGAACAGCGCTACGGCCGCGAGCATTTCGATGCGTACCTGAAAAGCTACTTCGACCACTTCGCGTTCCAGAGCATCACCACCGAGCAGATGCTCGCCTTCCTCAAGCCGAACCTGGTCGAGAAATATCCCGGCAGGATGAGCTGGGACGAGGTGAAGGCCTGGGTCTACGGCGAAGGCATTCCGAAGGACGCGCCACTGCCTGATTCGCCGCGCTTCAACGCGATCGACCAGGAACGCACGGATTTTCTCGCCGGCTCGCTGGTCGCCGACAAGCTCGACGCCAAGGGCTGGAACACGCAGGAATGGATGTACTTCCTCGACCGCCTGCCCGACGTCGCCCCGCTGGGCAAGCTGCAGCAGCTCGACGCCGCCTGGCATCTCACCGGCACGCCGAACGCGGAGATCGGCATGCGCTGGTACAGCCACGCCATCGCCGCGGGCGACAAGGCCGCATGGCCCGCCGCCGCCGAACACATGACCCGGATCGGCCGGCTCTACCTGACCACGCCGCTGTACACGGCCTTCGTGAAGACACCGGAAGGACTGGCCTACGCCGAACAGGTCTATGCCAAGGCCAAGGCCGGTTACCACCCGCTGACCCAGCAGGTCGTGGAAGGCATTTTCGCGAAGGCGAAGACAAAGACGGGCGGAGACTGATCGCGGTAGACACCGATCGCTCCGGCCCCTCACCGTTCACCCTCGTTTCTCGTTCGCCGCTTCATACCAGTCACCGGCCAAACCCGACATGCCCACATCAACGACCACCACCCCGCTCTGGAAACGCATGCTGCTGCGCCGGCTGAAATTCCTGGCGTGGCTGGTCGCGTTGCTGGTGATCGTGCTGGGCGGCAGTTACCTGTTCGCACCGCAGTGGCTGATGCGGGCGAACTTCATGCGCGAGGCGATGGCGGCGCATCTGGAAAAGCACACCGTGCGGGCCGGCGACACGCGCTGGTCGTACTACGAGGGCGGTGATGGCCCGACCATCGTGCTGCTGCACGGCTTCGCCAGCAGCAAGGAGGTCTGGCTGCCGGTGGCCAAGCTGCTCACGTCGCATTTCCACCTGATCATTCCCGACCTGCCCGGCTGGGGCGAGTCCTCGCGCAACGCGGACGCCAGCTACGACATCGACGCGCAGGCCTCGCGGCTGGACGCATTCGTGCAGGCGCTGCGGCTGCAACGCTTCGTGCTGGTCGGTCACTCGATGGGCGGGGCGATTGCCGGGGTCTATGCCGCGGACCATCCGGAGCACGTGGCGGAGCTGGCGCTGGTCGACGCGTTCGGCCTGAAAGCCACGCCAAACGCATTCGATCAGCAAGCGCTGGCCGGCAAGAATCCGTTCCTGTTCGACGATCGCGCTGGCTTCAACCACGCCATCGCGCTGGCGTTCGAGAAGCCGCCGGAGATCCCCGGCCGCTTTGTCGACGTGCTGGTCGCGCGCAACCAGCGCGACCATACCTTTATCCAGCGCAGCTTCGATGCGCTGCGCCAGCCGTCGCAGTATCTTGCCGTTCAGCACCGGCTTGGCCAGCTGACCATGCCGGTGCTCGGCCTGTGGTGCCATGACGACAGGATCGTCGACCTCTCGGCCCTGGACAGCCTGCGCAACGGCCTGACCGCGGCCAGCGCGATCAGCACCAGCACCCTCAATGGCTGCAATCACATGCCGATGCTGGAAAAACCTGCCGAAACCGCACAGATCCTCACCGGATTCGCCCTGTCGCACTGAACGGGGGCGTGCCTTGGGGGATGCCTTAGTTAAACCGCTCGGATACGGTTCAGCCGGAGCCTGTGCCAGTATTGTGAATTGTCGCCGACAACATGGGAGAATGGACGCATGACCCTGGAACCTGGCAAGGCATCTTGCAAGATAGTGCCCCGATGAAGCGAAGCCCCCTGCGTTCAGGGGTGGATGCGATTGCGCGGATGTCCACCACCCCCACCAACTACTGGGCCGAACTCGCGCTGGACACGGCGTTGGGCGCACTGCTGCTGATCGAAGGCTGGCGCCATGGCGTCGACGGTCCGTGGATGGCCCTGCTGGCCTGCCTGCTCGGCCTGTTCATCTTCAGCTTCATCGAATACTTCTTCCACCGCTGGATGTTCCACACCCGCATCCCGCTGTTCGAGCAGGGTCACCGCATGCACCACGAGCGCCCGCTCGGCTACGACTCGCTGCCGTTCTTCCTGCCCGCCGTGGTGCTGCTCGCCCTGACCGGCCTGCTGCTGGCGATGCCGAGCGGCTTCGCCCTGCTGCTGTCCGGCTCCATCACGTTCGGCTACATCATCTACGGCCTGGTCCATTTCATCATCCACCACGTGCGCTTCACCCATCCGGTGCTGCGCCGCTGGGCCGGTGCCCATCACGTGCACCATTACCACCCGGAAACCAATTTCGGCGTGACCACGCCACTGTGGGACATCCTGCTGGGCACGCGCTACGTGCGTCAGCCGCGCAAGGTCTGAGTCCCGATCCGCGTACTTAGGAGTCTGTCGGGCTTTGGTTGCCCGGCCTCAATCGGCCACGTCGGCGATCAACCGGTCGAGTTCGGCCTTGAGGATGGCGCCGCGCTGGCGCAGCCAGTCGCGCTGTTCGCGCCAGTCGGGAAACAGGTTTTCCACCTGCACCCAGAAACGCGGTGAATGGTTGCGCACCTTGAGATGACAAAGTTCGTGCACCAGCACGTAGCGCAGCGCCGCCGGCGGCGCCAACGCCAGTGCCAGGTCGAGATTGATGCGGTCCCGTGTGTCCAGGCTGCCCCACAGGCTCTTCATCGGACGAATCCGCAGCGAGGTGGGCGCCAGTCCCAGCTGCGGCACGTAAGTGGCCAGCCAGCGTGACACGTCACGGCGGATCAACGCCTCCAGGTGCGAAGCGAGCAGACCCCGGGCAATCGGCAAGGCGCGCGTATGCGGCCGCGGGACCACCAGCGTGAGACCGTCGGCATGCGGCTCGATCTTCGGATAGGCACCTTCGGCCCAGTCCAGCGCCACCATTTCGCCGCGCAGCGGAAAACAGCATGGATGACCCAGCCGCAACGGCGGCAGCGGCTTCACGATCAGGTTCAGTTCGTCGAGTTTGTGCTCCAGCCATTCGGCGTGGCTGCGCAGGAAGGCGCTGACCTGGGCCGGATGCGTGCCATGCGGATACGACACGCGGGCGCCCTTCGTGGTGACCGTGAGACGCAGGCGTCGCGCGCGCGGATGGGCGGCCTTCAACACCAGGATGGTGTTGCCGCCCGCTGTCGCCAGTTCCAGCCAGTCGCCTTCGAGATGCTGCGTCATGATCCTGTCGTCCGGCCGGGTGTCGCATACGACAATCAGCGCACCCGGACGAGCAGTATGCCGGGAAGCCGCCCCCCCGACGCAAGGGCCTTGCGTCACGCCAGGCGGCAGGCCCCGCCGGATGCGGGTCTCAGCCCTCCGTGGGACGCGGCAGGCCGAACCATTCCTCCAGTTTTCCCAGCAACCGCTGCAGTTCCAGCGTCAGCAGGGCGAAACTGGCGTCCATTTCGGCATGGGCGTCCTGCTGGCTGTCGCCCAGTTCGTCCATCACCACGTCCAGGAATTTCAGCTTGCGGATCACCAGATCCTCGCCCAGCACGAAGCTGAGGCGATCGTCGAAGGTGAGTCCGAGCAGGAACACCTGTTTGCCGTTGCGCAGGTGCTCCTTGACCTCCTCCGCATCCAGATCCTGCCGGCGGCAGCGGGCGATCGCGCCGCTGGCAGTGGCCGGGTCGCGCAGTTCGCATTCGTCGCCCAGGGTCAGGCCGGCCGGCAGGTTGCCGTTGGCCAGCCAGTCGGTCATCAGCACGCGCGGACCCTCTTCCGGCGCCAGCGGCACCGCGGGAAAACTGCCCAAGGCCTCGCGCACCTGGGTCAATGCGTTCTCGGCGGACTTGCGGCTGGACGTATCGAGCACCAGCCAACCATGCTTCTTGTCCACGTAGGCGGACATCCGCGATTGCCGCACAAACGCACGCGGCAGCAGTTCGGTGAGCAGATCCTCCTTGATCCGCTTGCGCTCGCGCCCGCCCACCTTGCGGCCTTCCTCTTCGGCGATCTTCTGCACCTTGCGCTGCAGTTCGTCGTTGACCACCGCGGCAGGCAGCAGCTTGTCCTCGCCACCCACGGTGAACAGCGTGCATCGCTTGAGCGCATGCGTGAGCGGCTCGCCCTCGCCGCGCCCGACCGGCGGCACGAAACCCTTGGTGAACATTTCCAGCGGACCGCATGGGCGCAGACGATGCTCGGCCAGCGCGTCATCGAGGCGGTCCAGATCAGTGGCAACGGCGGGGGAAAAACGGAACAGCGTGAGATTGCGAAAGAACATTCAAGATCCGGATGAGGTGCGGCCCGAAGGCGAGGTTTCAGGTCTCGCCGTTCGCCCTGAGCGCAGGCCTGAAAGGCCGAAGTCGAAGGGGAGTCGATGCAGTGTGTCCTTCGACTTCGCTGCGCTACGCTCAGGGCGAACGGTGGAGGTTCGAGGTGATTGATGTGGTGGGTACTTAGCGGCTGACAGCAGCGACCGCCGCGGCCACCGTATCCAGGTTGCTGCGGTTGAGTGCGGCCACGCAGATGCGGCCGCTGTCCAGCGCGTAGATGGCGTGCTCCTCGCGCAGGCGCAGCACCTGTGCCTTGCTCAGGCCCGAATAGGAGAACATGCCGGCCTGCCGATTGATGAAGCTGAAATCCGGCGCACCGAGCGCAGCCAGCTTGCCGACGAAACCCGCGCGCATCGCGTGGATGCGTGAGCGCATCTCGCCCAGCTCCTGCTCCCAGCGCGCGCGCAGTTCGGCACTGCCGAGCACGCCGGCGACCAGGCTTGCGCCATGCGTGGACGGGCTGGAATAGTTCGCGCGAATGGTCTGCTTGATCTTCGACAGCAGCCGCGCCGCCTCGTCGCGATCAGCGCCGACCATCGACAGCGCGCCGACCCGCTCGCCATACAGCGAGAACGACTTGGAATACGAATTGGCCACCACGAACGCCTCGATTCCCGATGCCTGCAGCAGACGCACCGCGGTAGCGTCCTGCTCGATACCTTTGTCAAAGCCCTGATAGGCCATGTCGATGAACGGCAGCAGCCGGCGCTCCTGCAGCAGCGCGATCACCTGCTGCCATTGCGTCGCGTGCAGATCGACGCCGGTCGGGTTGTGGCAGCACGCATGCAGCAGCACCACGGTACCCGGCTCCAACTTGGCCAGATCCTCCAGCATGCCGGCGAAATCCAGGCCATGGCTGGCCGGGTCGTAATAACGGTATTCGAGCAGCTCAAAGCCGGCGGTGCGGAACACCACGTGATGGTTGCCCCAGCTCGGGTTGCTGATCGCGATCTTCGCGTCGGCGCCGGCGACCTGCTTCAACAGATCCGCCGCCACGCGCAGCGCGGCGCTGCCGCCGATGGTCTGCGCGGTGGCGACCCGGCCGGCCGCCAGCAGCGATGATTCGGCACCGAACAGCAATTGCTGGGTGAGCTGGTTGTACGCCGCCAGGCCATCGATAGGCAGGTAGCCGCGCGGCTTGCCGGCCGCGACCAGCGCCTGCTCCACCTCGTGCACCGTCGGCAGCAGCGGGATACGCCCCTGTTCGTCGACATAGATGCCCACGCCGAGATTGATCTTGTTCGGCCGGGTATCCGCCAGATAGGTTTCGGTCAGGCCCAGGATCGGATCGCCGGGGGCCATTTCAACAGAAGCAAAGTAGGACACGTGGGCTACTCGACAGATGGAATGAAAACAGGAACTTCAATGACGGTTGCGGACAGCATGTTCAGATCGGCCATGGCGCGCAACACCAGCTGCCCTGCCGCCGTCTCGCGGCAGTGCGCCCGATCCCGCCGTGTTGTTTGCGAACCCGGAGGACGGTTGCGACCTTCCGCTGCTGCACCGGCGAACGCGTCTCCCGAGCACCCGGTACGCGGCAAGCCGCAAGGCTTGCCTGCCGAATGGATGTGCATGAGCGGTCGTTGCCTCGATCTCTTGACAGCGCCGCCCGTTCACTCCCGACTATAGCAACACACGGCGGTACTGTGGCCTTGCTGGTGTCCTCGCCGCATGGCGGCCGGGGATCTTTACATATTCCGCCTGCGCTGCCGCCGATGGCGAACCAAAAAACCGCGCTAAACTTGGCGATCATCCCCATGCCGCCATCGCCATGCAGGTTCAGGATCACGCCGAAATCGTCCACATGCTCGCCGAGTTGCGGCTGGAGCATCGCGATCTCGACGCGGCGATCGAGCAGCTGGCCCATGCGATCGGCCGCGACGAGCTGCAACTGACCCGGCTCAAGAAGCGCAAGCTCCTGCTCAAGGATCACATTGCCCGGCTCGAGAGCAAGCTGATCCCCGATCTCGATGCGTGAGCAGACGCCACCGACGCCCCCTCTCGCCCCGATCTGGCTGCAGGACCGGCATGTGCTGCTGGAACCCCTGCAACCCGATCACGCAACGGCGCTCGAGCGGGCGGCGGCGGACGGTGAACTGTGGGATCTGTGGTTCACCGGCGTACCGGCGCCGGGCCAGGCTTCCGGCTATATCGAAAAGGCGCTGCAAGGCCACGCCGAAGGCTTGATGCTGCCGTTCACCGTGCGCGAGGCAGGCAGCGGCGAGATCGTGGGAACCACCCGTTTCTACGATTTCGTGCCCGAGCTGCCGCGCATCGCCATCGGCTACACCTGGTACGCCAGGCGCTGGCAGAAAAGCCATCTCAACGTGGCGTGCAAGCGGCTGTTGCTGCAGCACGCCTTCGAATCGCTGGGCTGCGTCGCGGTGGAGTTCCACACCGACCATCGCAACCTCGATTCGCAGCGCGCGATCGAGCGCCTCGGCGCGCATCGTGACGGCGTGCTGCGCGCGCACAAGCGGCGTCCCGACAACACCATCCGCGACACCGTCTGCTATTCGATCGTGGCCAGCGAATGGCCGGACGTGAAACGCTGGCTGGCACTTCGGCTGGCGCGGCTCGTCGCGGCCGGCTCGCGATAAAAACCGTCACCTCACAGCAGGCGATTGAGCAGGCGATCCAGTCGCGTGCGGTTGAGCCGCTTCAGCTGCTTGCGCACCGCCTCCGGATACTGGCCCGGACTCTCCAGTGCACGATAGTCCGACAGCCGGGTGGCATGTTGCCGTAGTGCGGCCCATTCGGCCTGATGCTGGCCCTGCAACAGCCGCGCGGGATCGCGCAGCAGCAACGCGTTCTCCAGGTCCAGCGACCACGCCCGCGGGTTGAGGTTGTGGCCGGTGAGCACCGCCACATCGTCATCGACGAACAGGCCTTTCAGGTGATAGCTGTTGTCGCCGTCGCGCCACAGGTAGAGGTTGAGCTGGCCGGCATCGATCTGCCGCCGGTGCGTGCGCGCGAAGCGGCGCAAGTTGTTCTCGTACAGATAGGGCAGCAGCCCGATCGTGGTGAACGGTTGGCCGGGCGGGATGAAGAAATCGCTGGCGGTCTTGTCGCCGACCATGATGTCGATGCAGCAACCCCGCCGCAGCAACTGGCCCAGCACCAACCGCACCGGCCGCGGCAGATTGAAGTATGGCGTGAGCAGGATCACCCGCTCGCGGGTGCCGCGCAGCAGCGCCAGCAGCACCGCGTCCAGCGTGTTGCCGGTACGGCCGAAACCGAGCAGCGGCGTCACCGCCACCTCGCGCGGCCCCGCTGTCCCGGGCGGCACGCTGTAGGCCGCCTGTTGCAGCTGCTGGCGGAACTGGCGGATATCCGGCTGCAGGCCCCGCGCGGTTGGCGCGTTCGCCGCGTTCAGCAGCCGCACCGCGGGATTGCCGGCGATGTGGCGCTGCATGAATTCGGCCATCGACTCGGCCAGCCCCGCATGCCGCAGCAGGTGGTAACGATCGAGCCGGTAGCGCCCGTGACGCGCCAGGTAGACATCGTTGATGCTGGCACCGCTGTACAGCAACGCATCATCGATCACGAAACCTTTCAGGTGCAGCACGCCGAACAACTCGCGGTTCTGCACCGGCACGCCATGGATCGCCACGCCCTCGCCAAAACGCTGGGCATACGCACGGTACATGCCGGCATTGCCGTCGCTTTTCCGGCTTCCGATCAGGCCGCGGCGGGCACGATGCCAATCAACGAACACCGAAATCTCCAGCTCGGGCCGCCGCAGCCTGGCCGCGTACAGGGCCTCCAGTACTTCGCGGCCGGCGTCATCGTCCTGCAGGTAAAGGGTCACGATCACGATGCGTCGGGTCGCCTGCGCGATCAGCTCCAGCAAGGTCTGCCGGAATGCAACCGGATCGGGCAGGCAGGTGATTGCCTGCGCCGGAACGGCGAACGTCGGCAGCGCATCCGGTGTGCCGCGCACACGTCGCGGGAACGGCAACAATCGCCGGGCCATGCGAACCGGGGTGGTCATCAGGAATTTGCGCTCGGTCATGCCTTCCATCATCGCAAACCCTGTCGCGCGCGCCTACCGGCCTTGCCCGCTTGCCCGTACGCGCCACAGGTTGCAATGCTGCGCGTCGCCGCGTTCGCCTGCGAGTGGCGGCGCGTCGAGCAAGAGTGGCCGCTGCCGGCCCGGGGTCCGTGTGTGTCAGGCCTGGCACCGGCCTGCCAGTCCCCGCCAGTCCCTGCTGGTCGAGCCGGTATAGTCCGGGCAGTCCGTCCTCCCTGCCCGCGTGAAACCGTCCCGCATGAACTCCAATTCCTTGCGTCCGTTCTTCAGTCCCCACATGCGCATCGAGAGGCTGGACCTGTCGAGCGGGCAATGCTGCTACGTGGTGGACGACGTGCTGCTGGAACCGGAGCGGCTGGTGGCATGGGCCGATACGTGCAGGTCGGCGTTCAGGCCGGTGGACTTCAGTGCCTATCCCGGCCAGTTCGTGATGCTGCCAGCGGACCTGGATGCCGCTATCGGTGCCTGGTTCACGCAGTACATGCGGCCACTGTTCGATGCCCGCCGCCTGATCAGGATGCATGTGCGCCTGTCGATGGTGACCCTGCCGCCGGCGGCGTTGCGTCCGGCGCAATGGCTCTGCCACAGCGATCACTTCGGGCTCGAGCCCGCGCAGAGCATCCAGGCGTCGGTACTCTACCTGTTCAAGGACCCGGGGCTGGGTGGCACCGGATTTTATGAGCCCGCTCGCCCGGCAGCCGAGATGAGGAACCTGTTCGGCGACGCCATCCAGCTTTCCGCCGACGCCTTCACCGAACGCCATGGAATCGAGGCCGGATACATGCTCGACTCCAACCGCTACTTCAACCGCATCGGCGGGGTCGCGGCGCGCTGGAACCGGATGGTGTTCTACGACGGCACCCTCCTGCACTCGGGTGACATCGTGGCTCCGGAAAAGCTCAACAACGATCCGCTGAGTGGCCGCCTGACCCTCAACGGCTTTTATACCTGCCGCAGGCGTGCGAGCTGAAGCGGGCTGCGCCGCCTTGCACCGGAAAGTTCAATCGCCAGCCTTTCGCCACCATCAGCCGCGACGAGAGGCCAGCGACTCCGGGCGCCCATCCATCGAGAGCTAAGGGCGTGGTTGGGTGAAGTGCCCAGGCGTTTGATGCGAACGCAGCAGT
The DNA here is from genome assembly GCF_002001085.1 of Rhodanobacter sp. B05. Taxonomy (GTDB): domain Bacteria; phylum Pseudomonadota; class Gammaproteobacteria; order Xanthomonadales; family Rhodanobacteraceae; genus Rhodanobacter. The sequence goes on along the minus strand of NZ_MUNU01000013.1, from coordinate 27,457 downwards.
CCTCAGCCACCCTTGATCGGAAACGTCTGCACAGCGCCGCCCGCCGAGTGCGCCGCCGCAGGGCGGCCCGTCGACTTCAATCCGCCTGCACCACACTGGTAAGCCCCCCAGGGCTGCGAGCCGTTGCTGGGTTCGGCCAGAGGCTTGATGGTGTCGGCGTGCATTTCGGCGGCCTGGTTGCGCGCCAGCACTTCGAGTTCGTCGCGCACCGTGATGTTGTTGCGGTCGACCGGGCCCACGTGGTCCATCACCGACACGGTGACCTTGCCCAGCTCGCGACAACCGGAAACGTCGCCGTTCCAGGCGGTGCGTACGTTCTTCGCGGCGGGATCCATGGTGATGCCCCAGCTGCAGGCACTCAGCAGCACGGGGATTAGCAACAACAGGGTCTTGCGCATGAGGAGCTCCGCGACGATGGCTGGAATGTAAAGAGACCGGGCCGTTGCCGACCCGGCCTCCATCCTAACGCGGGGATGCCGCGGCGTCCCCGAATGGATCCGAAACGCGCGGTGACGGAGCGTGCCCGCCACCGCGCCCGTGACTTACTTCACCGCCTTCGCGGACGAGGCCTTCGATGCCGGGTCGGCAACCGGCTTGCCATCGGCATCGAGCACCTGCACCTCGCCGAGTTTCAACGCGCGGATCGGTGCCTCGATCTTGGCCAGGTCGCCGACGATCACCCAGGTCAGCCCGTTCGGATGGATGATCTCCTTCGCGGCCGCTTCCACCGAGGCATCGCTCTGACCCTCGATGCGCGACTTCAGGGTCTGCACGTAATCGTCCGGACGGTGGTACAGGGCGATGCCCTGCATCGCGCCCATCACCGCCGACGTGGTCTGGTACTCGCCCGGCATGCTGCGTACGTCGCCCAGCTTGACCTTGCTGATCTCCTGGTCGGTCAGCGGCTTGTCGCCGATGATGCCGTTCGCTTCCTTGAGCATCTCGCCGATGGAAGGCGCGGTCTTGTCGGTCTGCACCGGCGCATAGAGCATGAAGGGACGCTGCCCGATCGCGTTCTGCAGGAAGCTGAAGGCGCCGTAGGCCCAATGCTTGTCCTCGCGCAGGTTCATGTTGAGACGCGAAGTGAAGGTGCCGCCGAAGGCGCCGTTCATGGTCTGGATCTGCAGGTTGTTCGGCGCCTCGGTCGACGGCGCCAGGCTGCCGGCGAGGATCAGGCTCTGCTGCGCCCCCGGGCGATCGACCAGGTACACGCGCACCTGCTTCGGCGGCGCCACCTTGCCGATGTTCTTGTGCGGCACCTTGCTGGACGGCGCCTTCCAGTTGCCGAACACCGCATTCAATTGCGGGATGATCTGGTCCAGCGTGGTGTCGCCGGCGACCAGGATCTGCATGTTGTCCGGCCGGGTGTAGTCGGTCATGAACTGCTGCATGTCGGTGGCGGACAAGGCCTTGATCGAGTCCTCCGTACCCGAGCCGGTGAACGGTATCGCATACGCGTGTCCCTTGCCGTACAGCAGCGGCGGCAGGGTGCGCAGGGCGATCCCGGTGGGCTGGCTCTTTTCCTGCGCGATGCGCGCCAGCCACTGGCCGCGCAGACGGCCAATGTCGGCGTCGCGGAAGGCGGGGTTGCGCACGATGTCGGCGAACAGGTCGAGCGAGGGCTTGAGCTGGTCGTCGAGTGCATTGAGCGAAGCGTTGCAGTAATCCAGCCCGCAGCCGGACGCGATCAACGCGCCGAGGCGCTGCTTGCGCTTGGCGATCTCGACCGAATCCAGATCCTTGCTGCCTTCGTCGAGCATGGCCATGCTGAAACTGGAGGTGCCCAGCTTGCGGCCCTGGTCGGCCGCATAGCCGGCGTCGAACAGCAACTGCAGTTGCACCGCCGGCACGGTGTGGCGCTCGGCCAGGATCACCTCGACGCCGTTGTCCAGCTTGCCGCGCTGCAGAGCCGGGAAGCTGAGGTCCGGGAAACTGCCGACCTGCGGCACGCCCTTGCTGCGATCGACGTCGCTGCTCACCGTCTTGAAATCGCCCTTGGGCGAGAGCACCGGCGCGGGTGCGCCCGGCGCGGCAGCGCGACCGGCCAGCGTGGCCATGTCGGTCGACTCGACCTTGCCCGGCACCACGGTCAGGGTGTAGTCGCCCTTCGCGATCCACTTGTTAGCCGCCGCCTTGACGCTGTCCGGCGTGGCCGCCATCAGCTCCTTGAAGTCTTTCAGGTACTGGCCCGGATCGCCGTGGTAGAGCTGGCCCTGGGCCAGGATCGAGGCCTGCGTGTTGACCCGCTCCAACCCGCGCACGAACGATGCGCGCGTCTCGGTCTTCACCCGCGCCAGCTCGTCGGCGGTGGGTCCGTCCTTCAGGAATTTCCGCCATTCGTCGGCGACCGCCGCCTCGACCCTGGCCGGATCGACGCCCTTCTTCACATCGACCTGCAATTCGAACATGCTGGCCAGCACGTGCTGCTCGACGTCGACCGAGACGTCGTCGGCCAGCTTGTCCTGGTAGACCAGCCGCTGGTACAGCCGCGAGGTCTTGCTGCCGCCCAGCACCGCGGCGGCGAGTTCCAGCTGGTTTTCGTCGCTGTTGCCGCGACCGGGCACATTCCATTCGCGATAGATGCGCGTCTGCGCCACGTTGTCGGTCAGCGTGCCGCTGGTCGAACTGGTGCGCGCGGCGATCCACGGCTGCGGCCGCGGCACCTGCGGGCCGGCGGCGATGTCGCCGAAGTACTTCAGCATCTTTTCCTTCGCCACCGCCGGGGTGATGTCGCCGGCCAGCACCACCACGGTGTTGGCGGCGCCGTAGTAATCGCGGAACCACTGCTTCACGTCGGCCAGCGAGGCGGCGTTCAAGTCCGCCATCGAGCCGATGGTGTCGTGGTGATAGGGATGGTTGCCGGGGAAGGCCTCGGCCTGGATCATCTCGCCGGCGCGACCGTACGGCTGGTTCTCGCCCTGCCTTTTCTCGTTCTGCACCACGCCGCGCTGTTCGTCGAGCTGGGGCATCCCGATCGCGCCGAGCAGATGGCCCATGCGGTCGGACTCCATCCACAACGCCATGTCCAGCGCGGTGGTCGGCACGGTCTCGAAATAGTTGGTGCGATCCAGCCAGGTGGTGCCGTTCTGGTCGGTGGAGCCGGCCAGCTCGAACGGCTTGAAATACTCGTCCTTGTGGTTTTCCGAACCCTGGAACATCAGGTGCTCGAACAGGTGCGCGAAACCGGTCTTGCCCTTCGGCTCGTATGACGAACCGACGTGATACCACACGCTCACCGCCACCACCGGCGCCTTGTGGTCCTCGTGCACCACCACGGTCAGGCCGTTCGGCAGGGTGAAGCGGCTGTAAGCCAGCTCGGGGATCTGCTGGGTCGCCGCCGCGCTGGCGCTGGCGGTGGGCACATCGGGGGCGGCGAGCGCCAGCGGTGCCGCGGCGCCAAAGGCGAGCAGGGCGGTGATGAGCAGGGCGAGTGGCTTCTTTGTCACGGTGAACCTCCTGTTGCACGGATGAGTCCACGCAGGCTACCGGCGTCGGAGCAGCATCGCAAATCCTTGCGATCGGTCTCATCGGCAAGCACACAGCCGATTGTGCCGGCGTCGCGTCCGACCGTCCGCTGCTGGACGGACAACTGTCCGCGGACAGCCACCCGCGCACCATCACTCCATGAAAAATTCCAGTCATTTCAATCGAATGAATGAAAAATGCGGCTTGGCACGGCGATTGCTCTGAGGTACCGCACAGGACTATTCACCCACTTGCAGGAGAGATCCCCATGAAATTCGAAAGCCTGATGCTGCGTTGCCTGTTCCTCGCCTGCCTGGCGGTTTGCGGCCTGATCTTCGGCGCCATGGTGACGGCTGTGCCGTCGCCCGGCGGCACGCAGCTGGTGGCGGCCAGCCACATCGGTGCGATCCTTCTGGCCGCACCGAGCACCTGTGCGCTGCCGCCCGACGGCGTGGTCTGCCCGCGCATCGCCGGCTGAGGAAGCGACACGCCCCGGGACACGACCCAAGGCGCGACACGCGATAATGGCGGGATGCTCCATGTCATCCTGTTCCGCCCCGAGATCCCGCCCAATACCGGCAACGTGATTCGCCTGTGCGCGAACACCGGCGCCGCGTTGCACCTGGTCCGCCCGCTCGGCTTCGAGCTCGACGATGCGCGATTGCGGCGGGCCGGTCTGGACTACCACGAATACGCCCGTATCGCGGTGCATGACGACCTCGCCGCCTGCCTCGATGCGATCGGCGCGGCGCGCGTTTTCGCGTTCACCACGCGCGGCCGTGTCGCCCATGTCGACGCCCGCTTCGCCGACGGCGATGCCCTGCTGTTCGGTTGCGAAACCGCCGGCCTGCCCGCCGAGGTGCTCGACCGCCTCCCCGCCGCGCAGCGCCTGCGCCTGCCGATGCAGCCGGACAGCCGCAGCCTGAACCTGTCGAACACGGTGGCCGTGGCGGTGTACGAAGCCTGGCGCCAGCTCGGATTCGCCGGCGCAGCGAACGTTTGAGTCCGGCCCACGGCTACAATGGCGCGATGAACGCCGCCACTCCCAACGCCTGGATGCCGCAACCGTTGCGCAAGCTGGCCGGCCGCGCGCTGGAAAGCGCGCTCAACCACACGCTGGCGCTGGATCCGGACACCCGGCAGAAACTGGCGATGCTGGACGGCCGCCGCGTGCAGTTGCACCTGCGCGGGCCGGAAATCGCGCTCGCGGTGACTGTCGCCGATGGCCGGCTGCAGGTCGGGCCCCCCGACGACGACAGCCAGCTGAAAGTGGCGGCCACGCCGGGCAGCCTGCTGGCGATGGTGTTCCGCCGCGACGAAGACGGCATCGCACCGGGCAAGGTGGAGATCGCCGGCGATGCCGAGCTGGCGCGCCGACTGGAAAAGCTGGCGAGCAAATTCGCCCCGGACTTCGAAGAGGCCTTCGCACGCACCTTCGGCGATGTGCTCGGCGTGCCGCTGGCCAGGGCCGTGCGCAAGGGTCTGGCGCACGCCCGCGAATCCGCCGCGCATCTCACCGAGGACGGTGCCGACTGGCTGCGCGACGAGGCGCGTATCGTGCTGGCGCCGGGTGAGGTCGAGACCTTTCTCGACGATGTGGACACCTTGCGCGAACGCGGCGAACGGCTGGAGTCGCGCGTGCAACGGCTGACCCGACGCCTTCGGGGCGACGCCGCGTGACCCCGCTGAAGGTGGTGCCGCGCCTGCTGCGGGTGGCCTCGGTGTTGCTGGCCTGGCGGCTGGACGAGCTGGTCGACGCCGCGCATCTGTACCGGCCCCTGAAATTGCTGCGACCGCTGCTGGCCCGACCACGCGCCAACGTGGCTGCCTTGTCGCGCGGCGAACGGCTGCGGATGGCGTTGACCGAACTGGGCCCGATCTTCGTCAAGGCCGGCCAGGTGCTGTCGACCCGGCGCGACCTGATCCCCGCCGATATCGCCGACGAACTGTCGCTGCTGCAGGATCAGGTGGCACCGTTCCTCGGCAGCGCGGCGCGCGCCATCGTCGAGCAGCAATTGAACGCGTCGACCGACCAGCTCTACGCCAGCTTCGACGAAACCCCGCTGGCCTCGGCCTCGATCGCCCAGGTGCACGCCGCCACCTTGCGCGACGGTCGCGAGGTGGTGGTGAAGGTGCTGCGCCCCGGCATCGACGTGCAGATCGCCCGCGACGTGAAGCTGCTGCGCTCGCTGGGCGAACTGGCCCAGCGCTGGCATCCGAACGCGGACAAGATCCGCCCGCTCGACGTGGTGGCCGAAGTCGAGAAGATGCTGGAGAACGAGCTCGACCTGCAGCGCGAGGGTGCCAGCGCCAGCCTGCTCAAACGCAACTTCGCCAGCGGCGTGGACCTGTACGTGCCGGCGGTGCATTGGGAGCTCACCAGCGCACGCGTACTCACGCTGGAGCGTGTGCACGGCATCAGCAGCGACGACATCGCCGCGATCGACGCCGCCGGACTTGACCGCAAGGCGCTCGCCGCCAAGGGCGTGCGGGTGTTCTACGAGCAGGTATTCCGCGACAACTTCTTCCACGCCGATGCGCATCCGGGCAACATCTGGGTCGACCCCACGCGCGTCGATGAACCGCGTTTCATCGCGCTGGACTTCGGCATCATGGGTTCGCTGCCCGAAGCCGACCAGTACTGGTTGGCGCAGAACTTCATCGCCTTGTTCGAGCGCGACTACGCGCGTATCGCGCAGCTGCACGTCGCCGCCGGCTGGATGCCCTCCAATGTGCGGCTGGATGAACTGGAAGCCGCGGTGCGCACCGTGTGCGAGCCGTATTTCACGCGCCCGCTGTCGCAGATCTCGCTGGCCGAGCTGGTGGTGAAACTGTTCCAGACCGCGCGCCGCTTCGAGCTGACCCTGCAGCCGCAGCTGATCCTGCTGCAGAAAACCCTGCTCAACATCGAGGGCGTCGGGCGCATGCTCGACCCGGAGATCGACATCTGGGCAGTGGCGCACCCGGTGCTCAAGCGCATCCTGCGCGAACGCTACAGCCCGCTGCGTACCTTGCGCGACATCCGCAAGCGGCTGCCCGAGTGGCTGCGCCATGCACCGGAGTTCCCCGAACTGGTGCGCGATGCACTGCGCCAGGCCGGCCGCGGCGAACAGCGCCTGCTGGCCGACGCGGATGCGCTGGGCCAGCAGGCCCGGCTCACCGGTCGCGTGCTGCGGATGCTCGGCGGCGGCCTGCTCGGCGCCACCCTGATCCTCAGCGCGACCCTGCTCTGGTCGCTGGCACCGCAACACGGCGTCTGGCCACCGCTGCTGCTCGGTGCGGCCGGCCTGCTCGCCTTCGCGTTCGGCAGTTCGCGCCAGCGTTGACCCGCGTGTCGTCGCCCGCGAACGGGCTCGCAGATGGATCGGATGACCCAGCCCATGCTCGATATCCTCTACCAGGATGACGCCCTGATCGCGGTGAACAAGCCCGCGAACCTTGCCGTGCACCGCTCGAAGATGGTCGGCAATGCGGAGGAATTCCTGATCGACCTGCTGCGCGAGCAGATCGGCGACAACGTGTATCTCGCGCACCGGCTCGATCGCGCCACCAGCGGCGTGCTGCTGGTGGCGCGCAGCAAGGAAGTGGCTGCGTTGCTGGGTGAGCAGTTCATGGGCCGCACCGTGCACAAGCAATACCTGGTGGTGGTGCGCGGCTGGCCGGAACCGGCCGAAGGCGTGATCGACTACGCCTTGCCCGGCTCGCGCGAAACCGGCCCGCGCCGCGAGGCACGCACTCGTTACCGGCAACTGGACTCGATCGAGGTGCCGATCGAACTCGGCCGCTATCCACAACAGCGCTATGCCCTGCTGCTGGCCGAACCGGAGAGCGGCCGCTTCCGCCAGATCCGCAAGCACCTGGCGCACATCCACCATCCGGTGATCGGCGATTGCCAGCACGGCCGGGGCGATCACAACCGGCTGTACAAGCAGCATTTCGGCTGCCACCGCATGCTGCTGCACGCGTGGCGGGTGAGCTTTGCCCACCCGCTGAGTGGCGCGTCGATGACGCTCGAGGCGCCGCTGGACGCTGCATATGCCGAGTTGCTTGATCGCTTCGGCTGGACGGTGAAGGCGAAGAGCGAGGAGTGAGTGGAGAGGAGTGAGAAGTGAGGGAAGGCAGGAGCTTGGCGCGCTTTGGCTGTTCTCTCACTTCTCACTTCTCGCTTCATCACTCACTCCTCAGCTCCTCTACACTTCCCCCATGTTGATCGTCAGCCGCGCCATCCACCTGCCGGAGTCCGAACTGGTCGAGCGCTTCCTGCGCGCGGACGGCCCGGGCGGGCAGCATGTCAACCGCACCGAGAGCGCGGTGGAGCTGCGTTTCGACGTAGCCCATTCACCGTCCCTGCCCGATGATGTTCGCGCGCGGCTGCTGGCGCGTCGCGATCGCCGGCTGACCGGAGAAGGCACACTGGTGATCCAGGCCCGCCGTTTCCGCGATCAGGCACGCAACCGGGACGATGCGCGGGAGCGCCTGGTCGAGATCATCCATGGCGCGCTGGAGGCACCGAAGAAACGCGTGGCCACCCGGCCGACCCGCGCCTCGAAGGAGCGGCGACTGGTCGCAAAGCAGCAGCGCGGCAGGATCAAACAGGGCCGCTCGCGCAAGCCGGATATCGAATGAGCCGCCGTCTGTTCGCACCGGCGCAACTGCCACCGCAGATGCCCAGGCTGCGTGACGGCTGGCAGCGCCGCGCCTGTCGCGGCGTATTGCGCATGGCCGGCTGGAGCCTGGTCGGCGACTTTCCCGACGTGCCTCGGCTGGTGCTCCTCGCGGCACCGCACTCGTCCTGGTGGGACGGCGTCTGGGGTCTGTTGATCAAGGTGGCGGTCGGCGCCGACGTGCATTTCATGGGCAAGCAGGAACTGTTCCGCTGGCCGCTGGGCGGTCTGCTGCGCCGACTCGGCGGCATGGCGATCGACCGCAGCGCCGCCAAGGGCGTGGTCGAGCAGATGATCGACCAGTTCCGCAAGCGCGATGGGCTCTGGCTGGGCATCGCCCCGGAGGGCACGCGCAAGCCGGTGAAGCGCTGGAAGAGCGGCTTCTGGCATATCGCCCACGACGCCGGCGTGCCGATCTTCCCGGTCGCGTTCCACTATCCCGACAAGACGATCCATCTCGGCCCGTTGTTCGACACCAGCGCCGACATGGACGCGGACATCGCGCGCCTGCGTGCGTGGTATGCGCCGTTCAAGGGCAAACATCGCAACGTGGATTAGATTAGGCTGCTCACGGCATCGCATGTTGCGCAGGCAGGTAATGTTCATGAAAAACATGTTGCTGGTTCTCTTGATGCTGCTGGTTACGCCGGCCTGCATGGCCGCGCAGGAATGGACGAGAGTCGGACCTCCGATAACCGCTGCGCTGGACGTCGACGCGCGGGGCCATGTCGTGCATGCGCAAGTTGTCGGCAGGGATGTCTTGCCGCAGTTGCAACAGTTGACCGAGCAAACCACCCAGCACTGGCGATTCGTGCCGGCAACGGTAGGCGGCAAGCCTGCACCGGCGCGCACCTATGCCTTGTTCCATGTGCAGATGCAGACGGTTGATGGCGATCAACAATTGCGTCTGCACTACATCTGGCATGGTCCGGGCACGATCTCGCTGCAGTCACCCGCATATCCAACGGAAATGCAGAGGCAGCTGGTTCAGGCAACCGTCGTCGTGGCATTGGACGTCAACGGCGATGGCCGTGTGTCGAATGTTCACGTCGTCACCGCCAAGACCAGCGGGGGCACAAGAGGCAGTGCTTTCTACAAAGCATCGATCGATGCCGTCGAGAAAGGGAAATATTTGCCGGAACTGGTCGATGGACGGCCCGTGGTCACCCATATGCGCGTGCCATTCACCTTTTCCCTGGACAACTACGATCTGAGTGATCTGCGTCACGCACTGGACGCACCTCACGACAAAGCGGCCAAGGGCAGCATCGACATTACTCACTTCGCCGACGTGCCGGTCGTACTCGACAGTCCTTTGCGGCTGGTGTCCACCTCACCCTAGCCACCCAACGCTTGCATCGTCCGTGTCAACCCCGGATATTCGGCCTTCAGCGCCCCGAATGTCCCGGCTCGTCGTAGTCCCGTGTCAGCAACCCCGGCCGGATCAGGTCGATGAAGGCGCGCGCCTCGGCGCTGAGGAACTTGCCCTTGCGCATCACCACGCCATAGCTGCGCTGGGGAAAGAACTGCTTCATGTTGCGCACGGCCAGGCGCGCATGATCGGCTTCGGTGATGCAGATGCCGGTGACGATGGAGATGCCCATGCCCATCGCCACGTATTCCTTGATCACGTCCCAGCCGCCGACTTCGATCGCCACGTGGTACGGCACCTGGCGTTGCTGGAAGACCAGGTCCACCAGCCGGTAGGTGGACAACCGCTGCGGCGGCAGGATCAGGCCGTACGGTGAGAGATCCTCCGGCGTGATCCTGTCCTGCGCGGCCAGCGGATGGTCGAGCGGCATGATCAGCATCGGATCGTAGTGGTGCACCGGCGCCCAGGCGATGTCGTTGGGCACGTCCAGCATCGAGCCGACTGCGAAGTCCGCCTCGTCCGCGCGCAACAGGGCCATGCCGTCCTTGCCGGTGACGTTGGCCAGTTGCAGTTGCACCGCGGGAAAGCGTTCGCGGTAGCGACGCACCAGCTCCGGCAGCAGGTACTGGATGGTCGAGGTGCCGGCAGCGACGACCAGGCGGCCGGCCTGCAGGCCCTTCACCTTCGCCTGGAAATCGCGATCCAGCGTTTCCCAGCCCTCGACCAGCGGCCGCGCCAGTTCGTACAGCGCCTCGCCCGCGTCGGTGAGATTGATGCGACGACGGCGGCGATCCACCAGGGTCACGCCCAGCTCGCGCTCCAGCGCCTGCAACTGCAGGCTGATCGTGGGCTGCGACAGATAGAGCGCCTCGGCAGCACGGGTCAGCGTGCCCAGCTTCACCACGCTGACAAACGCGCGCAACTGCTTGTGACGGTTGCCCTTGTAGTAGTAGCGACCGCCGCCTTCGGCAGCCGACCCGCGACCGGCACGCTTTTTTGCTGCGGTGCGGCGCGTTTTTTTTGGCCGATTTGGTGCCCCGTCATCCACTTTCATCGTTTCATTTCAGCGTATTGAGTTTGATATTGAATATGCTCATATTACTGATTGAAACATTCACTTTGTCAAATAGATTATTTCTGCTCTAGCTTCGAGTCATCCACGACACGGAGCGAACCCATGGCAGTACCGCAGGAACGACTCGACACCGGCGCGGCCGAGATCCTGGCCGACGGCGCCGGTTACGAAGGCATCCTGACCCCGGCGGCGCTGGGCTTCCTGGCCCAGTTGCACCGTCGTTTCGAGGCCACGCGGCAGTGCCTGCTGCAGGCCCGGCGCCAACGCCAGGCCGGCTATGACGCTGGCGGCCTGCCGGATTTCCGTGCCGACACCGCGGCGATCCGCGCCTCGGACTGGACGGTGGCGCCAATTCCCGTCGCGCTGCGTGATCGTCGCGTCGAGATCACCGGCCCGGTCGAGCGCAAGATGATCATCAACGCGCTGAACTCCGGCGCCAAGGTGTTCATGGCCGACTTCGAGGACTCCTCCTCGCCGACCTTCGCCAACCAGCTCGACGGCCAGGTCAACCTGCGCGACGCGGTCAACGGCAGCATCGAGTTCCGCTCGCCCGAAGGCAGGAGCTATCGCGTCGGCGACAACCCCGCCGTGCTGGTGGTGCGCCCGCGCGGCTGGCATCTGCACGACCGCTTCTTTCATGTGGACGGCACCCCGATTTCCGGCGCGCTGGTGGATTTCGGCCTGTTCGTGTTCCACAACGCGCGCGCCCTGCAGCGTCGCGATCGAGGCCCGTATTTCTACCTGCCCAAGCTGGAGGCGATGGAAGAGGCCGCGTTGTGGGAAGAGGTGATGAGCGCCGCCGAGGATGAGCTGCAGCTGCCAGTCGGCACGATGAAGGCCACCGTGCTGATCGAGACGCTGCCGGCGGCGTTCCAGATGGACGAGATCCTGCACGCGCTGCGTCGGCGCATCGTCGGCCTCAACTGCGGCCGCTGGGACTACATCTTTTCCTACCTGAAAACGCTGCGAGGTCACCGCGACCGCCTGCTGCCGGAGCGCGGCCAGGTCGGCATGACGGTGCCGTTCCTGAAAGGCTATTCCGAACTGCTGATCAAGACCTGCCATCGCCGCGGCGCCTTCGCGATGGGTGGCATGGCCGCGCAAATCCCGATCAAGGGCGACGAAGCGGCGAACCAGGCGGCACTGGACAAGGTGCGCGCGGACAAGCTGCGCGAAGTGCAGGCCGGCCACGACGGCACCTGGGTCGCCCACCCGGCGCTGGTGCCGGTGGCACAGGAGATCTTCGACAAGTACATGCCCACACCGAACCAGCTGGGCAAGCTGCGCGAGGACGTCCAGGTGAGCCGCGAGCAATTGCTGGCCGCACCCGGCGGCACGATCAGCCGCGCCGGTTTCGACAACAACGTCGAGGTCTGCCTGCGCTATACCGCCGCCTGGCTGGACGGCCTGGGCTGCGTGCCGATCCATCACCTGATGGAAGACGCCGCCACCGCCGAGATCGCCCGCGCCCAGCTGTGGCAGTGGCTGCACCATGCCGATGTTCCGGCCGGCGGCGCCCTCGAGTTCCCCGACCACGCGCCGATCGACTTTGCCCTGTTCGACCAGGCGCTGGCCGCGCACACCCATCACCTGCGCAGCAGCCGACACCCCGGCGCCACTCGTGCCGATGCCGCCGCCGCGCTGATTTCCACGATGACCCATGCGGACCAGCTCGGCGACTTCCTCACCCTGCCCGCCTACGACCAGCTTTGACGATCATCCCTTCCCCCTCTGGGAGAAGGTGCCCGAAGGGCGGATGAGGGTGCGCCCGGAGCGAATCAACACGCTCCGCCCGAACCCTCTCCCCAACCCCTCTCCCCCAGGGAGAGGGGCTTAAACCAAACGGAGTCACATCATGAAAAGCCACCTGCCCACCGCCGAACAGATCAGTCTGGACTGGAAGAACAACGCCCGTTGGACCGGCGTCCAGCGCAACTATTCCGCCGATGATGTGGTGCGCCTGCGCGGCACGGTGCAGATCGAGCATTCGCTGGCCCGCCGCGGCGCCGAGCGCCTGTGGAAATCGCTGCACAAGGAAGATTTCGTCAATGCCCTTGGGGCACTCACCGGCAACCAGGCGATGCAGCAGGTCAAGGCGGGCCTGCAGGCGATCTACCTGAGTGGCTGGCAGGTCGCCGCCGACGCCAACGTGGCCGGCGAGATGTATCCCGACCAGTCGCTGTATCCGGCCAATTCGGTGCCGCTGGTGGTCAAGCGCATCAACAACACCTTGCTGCGCGCCGATCAATTGAACCACGCCGAGGGCAACCACGACATCGACTGGCTGGTGCCGATCGTGGCCGATGCCGAGGCCGGCTTTGGTGGCGTGCTGAATGCGTTCGAGCTGATGAAGGCGATGATCGAAGCCGGCGCCGCCGGCGTGCATTTCGAGGACCAGCTGGCCTCGGTGAAGAAGTGCGGCCACATGGGCGGCAAGGTGCTGGTGCCCACCCGCGAGGCGATCGACAAGCTCAACGCCGCACGCCTTGCCGCGGATGTCGCCGGCGTGCCGACCCTGCTGGTCGCCCGCACCGACGCCGATGCCGCCGACCTGCTGACCTCGGACGTCGATGACAACGACAAGCCGTTCATCACCGGCGAGCGCACGGTCGAAGGCTTCTTCCGGGTCAAGCCCGGCCTGGACCAGGCGATCAGCCGCGGCCTTGCCTATGCGCCCTATGCCGACCTGATCTGGTGCGAGACCAGCAAGCCGAACCTGGAAGATGCGCGCCGCTTCGCCGAGGCGATCCACGCGAAGTTCCCGTGCAAGATGCTGGCCTACAACTGCTCGCCCAGCTTCAACTGGAAGAAGAACCTGGACGATGCCACCATCGCCCGCTTCCAGAAGGAACTCGGCGCGATGGGCTACAAATTCCAGTTCATCACCCTGGCCGGCTTCCACAGCCTCAACTACGGCATGTTTGACCTGGCCCACGGCTACGCCCGCCGCCAGATGAGCGCCTTCGTCGAACTGCAGGAAAAGGAATTCGCCGCCGGCGAGCGCGGCTTCACCGCAGTGAAGCACCAGCGCGAAGTGGGCACCGGCTATTTCGACGCCGTCACCCAGGCGATCCAGCAGGGCCAGTCGTCCACCACGGCGTTGACCGGGTCCACCGAGGAGGCGCAGTTCCGCCAAGCCGTGGCGTGAGAGCGGGGAGTGAGGGAAGAGGAGTGAGAAGTGAGAGAGAGCTGGCGATGTGCTTCGCACCTGCTTTCTTTCACTTCTCACTCCTCATTTCTCACTCCTGTTCTCCGGTACCAGTGCGATCACCGTCCAGCCAGCCTTCGGTTCCAGTTCGCGCTTGGTCGAAGCGACCCGCAAGGTGCCCTTCTCCTCGATGCCAAACATCAGCACGCTGCTTGAGCCGTACTGCTCGATGAAGTGTGGCCAGTCGAAGGTGGCGCTCAACCGGGTCGACTTGATCCGCCAGCCTTGTTCGAGCATTTCGGCAAAGCGGCCATGGGTCATCTCCTCGTCGAACAGCGGCGGCGCCAGCAGGCTGCCGGACAGCGCTGCACGATCGGTATTTTCCTGCGGGGTCAGGTTGCGCAGCCGGTACACCTTGTCGCGACCGAATTCCTGCCGGTAATGCACGCAGGCCAGTGAGTTGCGCTCACGATGGGTGGATACCGCCAACAGGCGACCGATGCCGGTGAGATCCAGATGGCGCTCGGCATGCGGCGAGGCCGGGTTGCCGAAGAACGTGATGAGCCCATCCATGCGTGCCAGGCGGATGCCATCCCAGTCGTCATCTGCCAGCACCACGCGAAAGCCGGCCTCGCTCAATACCTTGCCGATCGCCCGCGCCACTTCGTCGGAGCCGAAGACCAGCAGCCCACGCGGCTCCGGCTCGGCCACCTTCAGCCACAACGCCAGCGGTCGTGCGGTGGCACTCTGCAGCACCACCGTGCCGATGATCAGGATGAACACCAGCGGCACCAGCGCCCCGGCGCCGGTCACGCCTAGCGCATCGAGCCGCAGCGCAAACAGCGCCGACACCGAGGCGGCCACGATGCCACGCGGCGCCACCCAGCCGATCAAGGCCCGTTCGCGCCAACTCAGCCCGCTGCCCATGCTCGACAGCAATACGGTCAGCGGCCGCACAAGCAGTTGGGCAATCGCAAACAGCGCGATGCCCGCGCCAAGCATGCCGTCCGGCAGCGGCCAGTGCAGCCGCGCCGCCAACAGGATGAACAATAGCGACACCAGTACCGTGGTGAGGCTTTCCTTGAAGTCGAGGATGTCGTCGATATGCACACCGCGCATATTGCCCAGCGCGATGCCCATGATGGTCACTGCCAGCAATCCCGATTCATGCGTAATAACATTGGAGACGCTGAAGGCGAGTAGCACCGCGGCCAACACGGCGTAGTTCTGCAGGTATTCGGGAATCAGCTGCCGGCGCAGCAGGAAGCCGGTCAGCCATGCACTCAGCGCACCGGTCAGCGCGCCGCAGCCGATCGTGGCGACGAAGATGCCGATGGTGTGACCTTCCTGCCGCGACACGATCGCCTCGAAGATCAGCACCGCGAACAGCGCGCCCAGCGGGTCGATCACGATGCCTTCCCAACGCAGCGTGTTGGCGATGCGCGCGTTCGGCCGCAAGGTACGCAGCATCGGCGCGATCACCGTCGGGCCGGTCACGCAGGCCAACGCACCGAACAGCAGGGCAATCGGCCAGCTCAGTCCGGCCACGACATGTGCAGCCCAGGCCAGCAGCAGCAAGGTGGCCACCGCGCCATAACTGACCAGCCCGCGCACGGCCCGACCGATGCCCGGCAATTCATGAAAGCGCAAGGTCAGGCTGCCCTCGAACAGGATCAGTGCCACCGCAAGCGACACGACCGGGAACAGCAGATCGCCAAGCAGCTTGTCCGGGTCCAGCACACCGCTGACGGGACCGAGCACGATGCCGGCCAGCAACAGGAACACGATCGCCGGCAACCTGACCCGCCATGCCAGCCACTGCGCCAGGAAGCCGATCGTCAACATGCCGGCGAGCATCAGGCCGAGCTCGATAGTCATCGCAGTCCCTGGAAATATCAGGGCGCTATCGAAACACGCGACGGTATGAAAAGCGAGGAGCGAGTGGAGAAAGGCCAGGAGTGAGTCGAGAGGAGTGAGGAGTGAGAGAAATGCCAAAGCACGCCATGATCCGGCTCTCTCTCACTTCTCACTCCTTCCCACTCACTCCCGATTTCAAAACCGGCGGTATTGCAACGCCTCGGCCAGGTGCTCGCGTTCGAGCAGCGCCGCGCCACCATCCAGGTCGGCGATCGTGCGCGCTACCCGCAGCACGCGGTGATAGGCACGGGCGGACAGGCCAAGCCGTTCCAGCGCGCTCTCGAACCAGCGCCGCTCGGGCGCGCCCAGCGCGCAATCGCGCTCCAGTTCGCGCGTGCTGATCTCGGCATTCGGACGGCCTGCGCGCATCAGCGACTGCCGGCGTGCGCCGAGTACGCGCGCACGCACCGTGGCGGAATCCTCGTCACGCGCGTTGCGTGGCGTGCCCAGTTCGGCCAGCGGCACCGGTGGCACCTGCACGCACAGATCGATGCGATCCAGCAGCGGCCCGGAGATGCGCGACCGGTAGCGCTGGATCTGATCGGGCGTGCATTGGCAGCGCGGATCGCCGGCGTAGCCGCAAGGACAGGGATTCATCGCCGCGACCAGTTGGAACTGCGCGGGAAAGGTCGATTGCCGCGCCGCGCGCGAAATCACGATGTGACCCGATTCCATCGGCTCGCGCAGCACTTCCAGCACGTGCCGGCTGAACTCGGGCAGTTCGTCCAGGAACAGTACGCCGTTGTGCGCCAGCGAAATTTCGCCCGGGCGCGGGTACGAGCCACCGCCGACCAGGGCCACGGCGGATGCCGTGTGATGTGGCGCCCGGAACGGTCGGCGCCGCCAGCGCACCAGATCGGTGGTCTGCCCGGAAACCGACAACACCGCGCAAGTCTCCAGTGCCTCCGATTCGGACAGCGGTGGCAGGATGCCGGGCAGGCGTTCGGCCAGCATGGTCTTGCCCGTGCCGGGCGGACCCATCAGCAGCAGGTGGTGGCCCCCGACGGCGGAAATTTCCAGCGCCCGCCGTGCCTGCTGCTGGCCGCGCACGTCGGCCAGGTCGGGACCGTCGTGGGCACCACCATCGCTGGGAATGCCGACTGGCATGGACAGTTCGTGGGCGCCACGCAGCCAACCGCAGACCTCGGCCAGGGTCTCGGCGACCCGCACATCCACGTCCGGCACCAGCGCCGCCTCGGCGGCGTTCTCGCGCGGCACCACCACGCGGCGACCACGCGCCCGCGCGCGCAGCAGCGCCGGCAGGACGCCGGAAATGCTGCGCAACGAACCGGTCAGAGCCAGTTCGCCGAGGAATTCGCAATCGTCCAGTTTCTCGCGCGGCACCTGACCGCTGGCGGCGAGGATGCCCAGCGCAATCGACAGGTCGAAGCGGCCGCCATCCTTCGGCAACTCGGCAGGTGCCAGGTTCACCGTGACCCGGCGATTGGGGTATTCGAACGCGGTGTTCTGGATCGCCACGCGCACGCGATCGCGCGCCTCGCGCACCGCAGCTTCGGGCAGGCCGACGATATTGGTACTGGGCAGGCCGCCGGAGAGGTGCACCTCGACCATCACCTGCGGTGCAGCGATGCCTTCCTGCGCACGACTGAGGGTGACGGCGAGACTCATGCGACCCTGGTCGGGTGGCGCATGAGGCATGGCGCGCTGACAGGCACAAACATCGCGCGACTCCATCAGCGACGCTGGATAAATAACCGCCTCCGATCGTTCTCGGGGTGAGGGTGACGGATCGGAGGCGGCTCCCGGGAGGTGGTTACTGCTGGCTGCCGCGGGTAATCGCGACGGCCTCGAGTTCGGCCACACGCTGCTCCAACTCGTCGACCTTGGCGCGGGTGCGCGCCAGCACCTGCACTTGGACGTCGAATTCTTCGCGGGTGACCAGGTCGAGGCGGCGCAGTCCCTGCACCAGAACGTCCTGGAAGTTGGCTCGCAAATCCTGTTGCGCCTGTGCCAACCCTGGCGGCACCAACGACACAAGCCGCAGGGCAATCTGATCGATATCCTGCTTGTCCATCATGGACAGCGCCTCGCACTCGTCGGGTTTGATACTAGGTGAAGGGAAAAGGTTGCCGCCATCGGTATGCTCCGCCAAAAACTGTAGGGATTGTCCTACACCGCTGCCGATCAGGCGACAACGCCGCGCTGGACGGGCAGAATGTTGTTTCGCGGTGGCGTCATGCCGATGCCTGCCGAATCGAGGGATGCTTCATGAAACTGGTCGTGGCGGTCATCAAGCCGTTCAAACTGGACGATGTGCGCGAGGCGCTCGCCGAAGTCGGTGTGCAAGGCATCACGGTGACCGAGGTGAAGGGTTTCGGCCGCCAGAAGGGCCATACCGAGCTTTATCGCGGTGCCGAATATGTGGTCGACTTCCTGCCGAAGATCAAGCTGGAGGTGGCCGTGGCCGACGACCAGCTCGACCGCGTGCTTGAAGCGATCCAGGCGTCCGCCCGCACTGGCAAGATCGGCGACGGCAAGATCTTCGTCAGCGCGCTGGAGCAGGTCATCCGCATCCGCACCGGTGAACTGGACAACGACGCGCTGTAGCCGCGCCAGCGCCCAGCAAAAGCAGTCACGGCTACACAAGTGCTTGGGTTGATCTTTGCCCGGCCACCCGATATGTTGTGCCCGTCGGTGCCCGACCCGATGCGACATCGGCCGGGCTTGAAAGGGAATCCGGTGTAATTCCGGAACTGCCCCGCAGCGGTAAAGCGGAAACGAAAGCACCCACATGCACTGGCCCTCCGTGGCTGGGAAGCGGGAGCAAGTAGGCGGATCGCAAGATCCATGTCCGCAAGTCCGAAGACCTGCCGGCACATCGGGACGAACGTGTCCCGGTGCGTAGTGACGGCTTTCGCGGGGAGGCACGTTGCAGTGCAGTAGGCCGCATGGCGCCTGCATTGTGACCCGTTCCCGGAATCCATCGCTTCAGGCCCTGCGCGCGGGAGCAGGTGTTTGATGTCCATGCCGGGAGCTACCAGCCATGCAACCCCTCGATACCGCAGAACGCGAGCGCACCATCGCGCGCGTCGATTCACCCATCACTGAAGCGGTCGCACCGTCCTCGCCCGAAACCGCTTTCAGGCTAACCCCGCCACACAACCCCAGCCAGATGCGCGTGACCAAGCGCAACGGCGGCCAGGAAACCGTCGACGTCAACAAGATCGTGCGCGCGGTGACCCGCAGCAGCGAAGGCCTGCATGGCGTCGACCCGCTGCGCGTGGCGTTGAAGACCATCGGCGGCCTGTACGACGGCGCCACCACCCAGGAGCTGGACCAGCTTTCCATCCGCACCGCTGCTGCACTTACGGCTGAAGAGCCGGAGTACGGCCAGCTCGCCGCACGCCTGCTCGGTGCCTATATCGACAAGGAAGTGAGCGGCCAGGAAATCCAGAGTTTCTCGCAGTCGATCGCGCGCGGCGCGGAACTGGGCATCCTCAACGCGCGCCTGCGCGACTTCGTCGCCATCAACGCACGCAAGTTGAACGACGCGATCGATCCGCTCGCCACCCGCCGCTTCGAATACTTCGGCCTGCGTACGGTGTACGACCGTTACCTGCTGCGCCATCCGCAGCTGCGCTTCGTGATCGAGACGCCGCAGCATTTCTTCATGCGCATCGCCTGCGCGCTCGGCGGCAACGAGATCGGCGAAACGCTGGAACTCTACCGACTGCTGTCCTCGCTGGAATACATCGCCAGCTCGCCTACGCTGTTCAACGCCGGTACCGCACACGAGCAGCTCAGCTCGTGCTACCTGCTCGACTCGCCGCTCGACTCGCTGGAGTCGATCTATGACAAGTACGCCGACGTCGCCAAGCTCAGCAAGTTCGCCGGCGGCATCGGCCTGGCTTATTCGCGGGTGCGTTCGCGCGGCTCGCTAATCAAGGGCACCAACGGCCATTCCAACGGCTTGCTGCCATGGCTGAAGACGCTGGATGCCTCGGTCGCGGCGGTGAACCAGGGTGGCAAACGCAAGGGTGCAGCCTGCGTCTATCTCGAATCGTGGCACGCCGACATCGAGGATTTCCTCGCGCTGCGCGACAACACCGGCGATGACGCGCGTCGCGCGCACAACCTCAATATCGCGAACTGGATTCCCGACGAATTCATGCGCCGCGTCGAAAGCGATGGCGACTGGTCACTGTTCGATCCGAAGGTCATGCCGCATCTGGTCGACAACTGGGGCGAAACCTTCGATCGTGCCTATCGCGAAGCCGAGGCGAACGGCCTCGCCGTGAAGACGGTGAAGGCACGCGAATTGTATGCCCGCATGATGCGCACGCTGGCGCAGACCGGCAACGGCTGGATGACGTTCAAGGATCGCTGCAACGCCACCAGCAACCAGACTGCCCATCCCGACAATGTGATCCACCTGTCCAACCTGTGCACCGAGATCCTCGAAGTGAGCTCGGCCAGCGAGACGGCCGTGTGCAACCTGGGCTCGGTGAATCTGGCGCGGCACGTGGTCCGCGCCGCCGATGAAAGCTACGCGTTCGATTTCGAACAGCTCGCCTCGACCGTGCGTACCGCCGTGCGCCAGCTCAACCGCGTGATCGACCTCAACTTCTACCCGATCGACACCGCGCGCACCGCCAACATGAAGTGGCGTCCGGTCGGTCTCGGCGTGATGGGTCTGCAGGACGTGTTCTTCAAACTGCGCCTGCCATTCGATTCAACCGAAGCGCTGGCACTGTCCACCCGCATCGCCGAGGAGATCTATTTCCACGCGCTGTCGATGTCGACCGAACTGGCCGCGGCCGAAGGCGCCCATCCGGGCTTCGCCAAGAGCCGTGCCGCGAACGGCGAACTGCAGTTCGACTACTGGCCGAGTGCCACGCCACAAGACAGTGCGCGCTGGGAGGCACTGCGCGAACGCATCAAGCAACACGGCCTGCGCAACTCGCTACTGATCGCGATTGCCCCGACCGCGACGATCGCCTCGATCGCCGGCTGCTACGAGTGCATCGAGCCGCAGGTCAGCAACCTGTTCAAGCGTGAGACGCTGTCGGGCGATTTCCTTCAGGTCAATCGTTACCTCGCCGACGAACTGAAGACACTCGGCTTGTGGACTTCTGAAATCCGCGACGCGATCAAGCTGGCGGAAGGTTCGATCCAGGGTATCGGCGCGATTCCGGAACGACTGCGCGCGATCTATCGCACGGTGTGGGAGCTGCCGCAGAAGGCACTGATCGAACTCGGTGCCGCGCGTGGCGCCTATATCGACCAGAGCCAGTCGCTGAACCTGTTCATGGAAAACCCGAACATCGGCCAGCTCAGCTCGATGTACATGTACGCGTGGAAGGCCGGCATCAAGACCACCTACTACCTGCGCTCGCGCCCAGCCACCAAGATCACCAAGACCACCGTGTCGACGGACAAGACCGTGCTGGTCGTGGATCAGGCGCAGGCCAATGCCGCGGTGTTCTGCTCGCTGGAAAATCCCGAGTACTGCGAAGCCTGCCAGTAACCCTGTCTGTAGGAGCGCACCCTGTGCGCGAATCGCATTGCCGTGACGCCCATCGCGCACAGGGTGCGCTCCTACAAATCTTCTTGAGGTAACCCATGTCCACTCAACCCATCCGCAACGCTCACATCCTCGACCCGGGCTTCGAGCTCACCCTGCGCCCGATGCGCTATCCCGGTTTCTACGAGATGTACCGCAACGCGATCAAGAACACCTGGACGGTCGAGGAAGTGGATTTCTCGATGGACACGGCGGACCTCTCGTCGAAGATGTCCGCCGCCGATCGCCACCTGATCCATCGCCTGGTGGCGTTCTTCGCCACCGGCGACACCATCGTGTCGAACAACCTGGTGCTGAACCTATATCAGCACATCAATTCGCCCGAAGCGCGCATGTACCTATCGCGCCAGCTGTACGAGGAAGCGCTGCACGTGCAGTTCTACCTCACCCTGCTCGACACCTACATCCCTGATCCGGCCGAGCGCAACAAGGCGTTCGCGGCGATCGAGAACATCCCCTCGATTCGTGCCAAGGGCGAGTTCTGCTTCAAATGGATCGACTCGGTGCAGGACCTGCGCCGCCTGGAGACGCGCGAGCAGCGGCGGCAGTTCCTGCTCAACCTGATCTGCTTCGCCGCCTGCATCGAAGGCCTGTTCTTCTACGCCGCGTTCGCCTACGTCTACTACCTGCGCTCGCGCGGTCTGCTGCACGGCCTCGCCGCGGGCACCAACTGGGTGTTCCGCGACGAGAGCGGTCACATGGCGTTCGCATTCGATGTCGTGCGCACGGTGCGCGAGCAGGAGCCCGAACTGTTTGACGACGCCATGCGCGCGCAGGTCGAGCAGATGATGGAAGACGCGATCGCCTGCGAAACCCTGTTCGCCGAGGACGTGCTTTCCGGCGGCGTGGTCGGCCTGTCGGTGAAGGACATGCGCCAGTACCTAGAATACTGCGCCGACCAGCGCCTCGCCCAGCTCGACATGCCGAAGAAGTACGGCGCGAAGAACCCGTTCGACTTCATGGACCTGCAGGACGTGCAGGAGGTGACCAACTTCTTCGAACGCCGCGTCTCCGCGTATCAGGTTGGCGTGCAGGGCGAGGTGGCGTTCGACATGGCGTTCTGAGTCCAGAGCCACCCACAGGCGCGCTGGCTCACGGAATACCGCACCTCTCCCGGCCGGTTATATTGCCACGGCCGGGGGCCATTTGGTTGTCACAAAAACAGGTCTAGAATCCCGGCTTGGCTCGAAGGTCGTCGGCTGTTCACCGCTGCTGCCCGTCGACTGTCAACGGGGAATACATCGATGATCCGGTTCATGGGGCAAGGTGTCGGATGGATTTCTCGTGCGAGGGGGAGCCCCGTACCGTCACCACATCAAGGATCTTTCGATGACAAATTCAATCCGCATGCGGGCACTGCCGCTCGCCATCGCCGCACTGCTGGTGATGGCGCCCCTCGCGGCGCAGAACATCACCACCTCCGGTGTCAACGGCCGCGTGCTGGACGCCCAGGGTCAGCCGGTCGCCGGCGCCACGGTGACCATCCTGCACGAACCCTCCGGCACCTCCAAGACGGTGACCACGGATGCCGATGGCCGCTACGCGGCGCAAGGCCTGCGCGTCGGTGGCCCGTTTGAAATCAGCGTCAGCAAGGCCGGTATCGCCACCGCCGAGCAGGACAACGTCTACCTGCAACTTGGCCAGCCTTCCTCGATCAACCTGAGCATGGGCGCCAGTGCGCAGAGCGCGAAGAATCTGGCCGGCGTCACCGTGAGCGCCTCGTCGCTGGCGCAGACGTTCTCGTCGGAGAACAAGGGCCTGTCGACCAATATCTCGCAGCGCCAGCTGCAGGCCACGCCGCAGGGTAACCGCTCGATCGACGACGTAGCCCGACTGGATCCGCGCATCACCGTGCTCGACCAGGGCGTCGGCGCGATCTCCGCCAACGGCATGAACAACCGCTACAACAACATCAGCGTCGATGGCGTGACCCAGGGCGATCCGTTCGGCCTCAACGCCAACGGCCTGCCGTACCAGAAGGCACCGATCTCGCCGGAGACGATCGCCGAATACAACATCTCCACCGCCAACTTCGACGTCATTTCCGACACCGTCGGCGCCGACATCAACGCGGTGACCAAGTCGGGCACCAACCAGTTCCACGGCTCGGTCTATTACGCCTATCGCAACGCGCGCAAGCTGGTCGGCGATGCCGGCTGGCTGCCCAGCAGCGACCACGGCTACAACTACCACGGCTATGGGAAAGACTGGACCGGTGGCTTCAACGTCGGCGGCCCGATCGTGAAGGACAAGCTGTTCTTCTTCGTCTCCGCCGAGCACGAGAAGACCACCGGCATCGGCGCCGACTCGGCCAACGGCCTGGACAACACCCTTGGCCAGGGCCCCTCGACCAGCGGCAAGGTTTCGCCGGGCGACCTGCAGAAAGTGATCGACGCGGCCACGCAGCTCGGCCTCACCCCGGGCAATTTCGGCGGCCCCACCGGGCTGACCTACGACGACAAGCGCTACCTTGGCAAGATCGACTGGAACATCAGCAACAACCACCGTGCCAGCTTCACCTACCAGAACACCAAGGAACTGCTGCCCGCCGTCGGCGGCAACGGCCCGAGCAGCGTCGGCCTGAGCAGTTACACCTACACCAAGACGATCACCACCAACAACTACGTCGCCCACGTATTCGACGACTGGACCGACAACTTCTCCACCGAGGCGAAGGTCGGTTTCCAGAAGTACGTACAGGACACCGCCGCGCCGTTCCAGCAGCCCGCGGTGAACGTGAACCTGTCGCCGAATGGCGTGGGGCCGTCGGTCAACCTCGGTGAGGAACAATTCCGTCATTACAACCACATCGACACCAAGAAGCTCAGCGTCTTCCTTGCCGGCACCTATTACCTCGGCGATCACACGATCAAGGGCGGAATCGACTACCAGCGCAACAAGATCTACAATCTGTTCGGTCAGACCGAGTTCGGCCAGTACAACTTCTGGGGCATTGCCAACTTCCTCGCCGGCAACTACAACAAGTACGTGCTGTATCACCCGGCGCCGGGCTACACCCTGGCCGACATTGCCGCCAAGTGGACCTACAGCCAGTACAGCCCGTTCCTGCAGGACACCTGGCAGGTCAACAGCCAGCTGTCAGTGCAATACGGCGTGCGCGTGGACATTCCCCACTCCAGCACCAAGCCGGTATACAACGCCGCCTTCGAGCAGGTGTTCGGCTATCCGAACAACAACACGGTGGGCTCCCGCAATCGGGTGGTCGAGCCGCGGCTCTCGTTCAACTACTCGTTCGACAGCGATTACAAGACCCAACTGCGCGGTGGCGTCGGCCTGTTCCAGACCTCGCCGCCGACGGTGTGGATGACCAACCCGTTCCAGAACAACGGCGTCACCCTCTCCTCGTATACCTCGTTCAATCCGGCCAGCGCCCCGTTCAGCCCGGACCCGTTCAACCAGAACATTCCCGCGGGCGGCGGCGCCGGCTCGATCGACACCATCGCCAGGAACTTCCGCCTGCCTACGGTGTGGAAGGCCAGTCTGGCGCTGGATCGCGAACTGCCGTGGTGGGGCCTGATCGCCTCGGCCGAATACGAACACATCAAGGTACGCGACGGCATTCTCTACCAGGTGGTGAACTACGGCGCACCGACCGGCACGTTGCCGGACGGTCGCCTGCAGTTCTGGAAGACGCCAGGCGAGGCGCCCAAGTCGATCGATGCGCTGGCCAACCAGAACCATGCCTTCAGCACCGCATCGACCCTGCTCACGAATACCCACAAGGGCAAGTCGGACAGCTTCACCATGGCGCTGAGCAAGCCGTTCTCGGACAGCTTCTCGGGCAATCTCAGCCTGACCTTCAACCACGCCACCGAAGTCGACCCTGGCACCGACACCATCGCCTACAACGGCTACCAGCGCGTGGCACGACTGAACCCGAACGCCGATGTCGCGGCCACCTCGAACTACAGCATCGCCAAGAGCTTCAAGGCCTCGCTGACCTGGCAGCACAACTTCTTCGGCGACTACCGCAGCCAGGTGTCGATGTTCTACAACGGTCGCACCGGCAATCCCTACACCTGGGTATTCAGCAACGATGCTAACGGCGACAGCGTCGTCGGCTGGGATCCGGCCTATATTCCGGCGACCAACGATCCGAAGGTGGCCTATGCGGCGGGCACCAGTGCGCAGGTGATCCAGCAGTTCCAGGACTTCCTCGCCAGCGACAGTTACCTGCGCGATCACCGCGGCCAGATCGCCAGCCGCAACGGTGCACGCACCGGATGGGTCAACTCGCTCGACATGAGCTTCTCGCAGGAAGTACCGGGCATCTTCAAGGGCAACAAGGGCGAGCTGCGGCTGGACGTGTACAACTTCCTCAACCTGCTCGACAAGAACTGGGGCGAGGTGCTCAACACCGGCCTGTACCCGACCCGCAACTTGGCCAGCTACGCCGGCGTGAATGCGCAGGGCCAGTATGTGTACTCGTTGCCCACCGACAAGAACGGCAACTACCAGCCGCAGCAGCTGGCCTACTACGACGGTGGTTTCTACGATCCCAGCCGGGTGGTCTCACGCTGGTCGGCAATGCTGACGCTGCGTTATTCGTTCTGAATGATTCGTTGATCCCGCACGACATGTGAAAGCCGGCGCCCCAGTGGCGCCGGCTTTTTTGTGTATTCACTCTGCGGCGTGGGCACCGTTACCGACGACCTATTGACTACAGGTGTAGTCAAGGCGTACCGTGACTACACCTGTAGTCATGAAATACTCCGGTCATGCCCAAACCCTCCATCGGCGATCAGGAGCTTGCGCTCCTTCACTACCTGTCCGAAAACGGCGGCGCCTCCGTCGGCGAAGTCGCCAGCGGCTTCGGCGAGCCGCGCGGGCTGGCCCGCTCGACCGTGCTGACCATGATGGAACGCCTGCGCGGCAAGGGTTATCTGAAGCGCCGGCAATTGCGCGGCATGTTCCGCTACAACACCGCGACCGGGCCGAAGGAGGCGATGCGCAGCGCGGTGGGCAGCTTCGTCGAGAAGACGCTCAGCGGCTCGGTCTCGCCGTTCGTCGCGTGGATGTCCGAGCATGCCGAGGTCAGCGAGACCGAGCTGGCCGAACTCGAGGCGCTGGTCGCGCAACTGCAGACCCGGCGCAAGGAGTCGTGAGATGGAATCGCTGACTGCCCTGCTCGATACCCTGCTGATCCGGCTGGCGTGGACTTCGGCCCAGGCCGTGCTGCTGATCGGTACCGTCTGGCTGATCGGCCGCCTGCTGCCGCAACTGCCGTCGGCATTGCGCTGCACGCTGTGGTGGCTGGTCGGCCTGCAGCTGCTCCTCGGGCTGTGCTGGAGCTCGCCACTGCAACTGCGCGTGCTGGCACCGGCAGTGCCGATCGCGACCGTTGCGCAAGACCATGCTGTCTTGCCGGCCACTGCCATCACGGGAGCCCTGCCCGTGCTCCACGTGGCATCCATACCGGTCCAGTCATTGCCGACCGCGTGGTATGCGCAGTGGCGACTGATCCTGATTTCGCTGTGGCTGGCCGCCGTGCTCGTGCAGTTGCTCATCGCAGGCCGGCATTGGCGCGACGCTCGCCGCATGTTGCGCGATTCACAATCTTTGACCGATGATTCGCTGCGCGCGGTGTGCGCGGAACAGGTACGCAAACTGGGTTTACGCCGTCAGCCGCAACTGCGTGTTTCCACGGCGATCCGTTCGCCGCAAGTCACCGGCCTGTGGCGCACGACCGTGTTGCTGCCGGCTGATCAGCACCTGACACTGACCGAATCGTCGATGGCGCTGGCTCACGAGCTGGCACATCTGCGCCGCGGTGACCTGTGGCTTGGCTGGATACCGGCGGTCGCACAACGACTGTTCTTCTTTCATCCACTGGTGGCGTGGGCGGTGCGCGAGTACGCGCTGAGCCGCGAGGCCGCCTGCGATGCGCAGGTACTGCAGCAGACCGGCACGATGCCGCAGGCCTACGGCCAGCTGCTGTTGCGCCTGGGCGTATCCCACCCGATGCATGCCGGTCTCGCCGGTGCGTCCCCCACGTTCCAGAACCTGAAGAGGCGACTGACCATGCTCCAGCATTTCGACCCCGTTTCCCGCCGGCACCTGCGTGGATGGCTGCTGGTGGCGCTGGTCGCCGTGGCCGGCGTCTTGCCCTATCGCGTCACCGCGGCCAGCAGCAAGCACGACAGCGCTGCCTTGCCCGCGGCAAACGCCTCCGCGCTGACGCCGCTGGCTCCCCTGCCGCCAGCGCCACCCATGAATGCGCCGGCGCCACCCGCACCACCTGCACCGCTAC
>NZ_MUNU01000014.1 GCF_002001085.1 Rhodanobacter sp. B05 | reverse complement strand
GGTGCTCGCTCATGACGAAATCCATATCGTTCATCTTGATTTGGCAGAATGGCCCCACATGCGCCCGACATCAAGCCATCTGTTGCGTTGCTGCGGCCTCCTGCTGGGTCTGTTCTGGCTGGCGCCGGCACGGGCCGATGTGGTGCTTTCGGCGAAGTCGATCAGCGTGCCGGGCGTGCGCCTGCAAGGCGTGACGCTGACCTTGGGCGAGGACGGCGCCGGCGCGATCAGCGTGCGCCTGCACGCCGACCATGGGGACGTGCCGTCGATGGGCTGGCGGCGGTTGCCGATGAATCTCGCCGGCAGCCTGCGGCGGGACAACCAGCTTGCCTGGACCCTGGCCGGCAACCTGAAACTGGCCGGTGCGCCCGGCGGCGCGCTCAGCAATGCGCAGGTGCAGATCCAGCTCAGCCCCGCCGCCAACACCT
Source organism: Rhodanobacter sp. B05 (assembly GCF_002001085.1). Lineage (GTDB taxonomy): Bacteria > Pseudomonadota > Gammaproteobacteria > Xanthomonadales > Rhodanobacteraceae > Rhodanobacter. Next base: position 295,651 of record NZ_MUNU01000014.1, on the reverse strand, counting down.
TGCAGATCGACATCCTGCAGGGCAAGGCCACCCTCAGCGGTGCATTGCCGCTGGATCAGACCAGCCACGCGCAGATCCACCTGGACAACCTGCCGGCCGGCTGGCTGCAGGGCCTGCTCGGCACGGTGTGGTCGGGGCGGCTCACCGCCGGTCGGATGGATGCGGAGCTGGCGCTCGATTTGCGCGATCCGGGGTTGCGCACGTCCGGCCAGTTCAGCCTCAGCGGCGTGGGCTTCGACACGCCCAGCGGCACTCTTGCCGGGCAGGATCTCGATGGCAGCGGTCGCTTCAATCTCGATTCCAGCGGCGGCCCGACCGAGATCGACCTGGACACCAGCCTGCATGGTGGCCAACTGCTGCTTGGGTCGATCTACGCCAGGCTGCCCGATCATCCGGTATCGGTGGGCCTGCATGCCCGTGCCGAGGCGGGCGCGGTCGATTTCAGTCGCCTGCGTATCAACGACGCCGATGCGCTGCAACTCGACGGCGCGCTGGCATTCGACGCGAAGGGTGCATTGAAATCGCTGCGGCTGGATCGCCTGCATGCGAGTTTCCCGGCGGCCTACACCCGCTATGGCGAGGCCTGGCTCGACACGCTGGGCATGCCGAACCTGCAGATCAAGGGCAACCTTGACGGCAGCCTCGACCTGCACGATGGCGTGCCGCGAAACTTCGCCTTCAGTACCGATGGCCTGGACCTGGCCGATGCCGATGGCCGCCTGGTGGTGGATGACTTGCGCGGCGGCCTGGACTGGGCGGTGCAGGGCGAGCGGCCCGCCACCACGCTGGCCTGGCGCGAGCTGAAGTTCTACCGGATCGCCAATGGGGCGGCGCAGTCGCAGTGGCAGAGCCGTGACGGCATGCTGAGTCTGCAGCAACCCCTGGAGGTGCCGGTACTGCATGGTCAGTTGCGCATCGGCCAGCTGGATTGGCGGCCGGCTGCCGCCAGGGGGCAGCGGCTGGCGACCTCGCTGGTGCTCACCGGGGTCGACATGGCCGCCTTCAGTCGCGCGATGGGCTGGCCGGCCTTCCCGGGTACGCTGGCGGGCGCGGTGCCGTCGCTGCGCTGGGTCGATGATCGCCTGGAACTCGACGGCGGGCTCAGCGCCAACGTGTTTGACGGCTTTGTCGATATCACCCGACTCTCGTTGCAGCAGCCGTTCGGTCCCAGTCCCGTGCTCAACGCCGATATCGCCCTGAAGCAGCTGGACCTGGGCGCGATCACCAGCGTATTCGACTTCGGCAGCATCACCGGACGGCTGGACGGCTCGATCGACGGTCTTCGCCTGGTCGACTGGAGCCCGGTGGCGTTCAAGGGCAGCCTGCTCGCTGGCAGCGGTGGCCGGATCAGCCAGCGCGCGGTGAACAACCTCACCTCGGTGGGCGGCGGTGGCATCGCGGCCGGTCTGCAAGGCGCCATGCTCAAATTGTTCAAGACGTTCGGTTACAAGCAGATTGGCCTCAACTGCATGCTGCAGGGTACTGTATGCAGGATGAGCGGCCTGGAGCCCGCCGCGGATGGCTACACTATCGTCGAAGGCAGCGGTCTGCCGCGGTTGCAGGTGATCGGCCATCAGACCGAGGTCGACTGGCCGACCCTCGTCAAGCGGCTGCAGGAAGCGATCCACGGGGCGTCGCCCGAGATCCGCTGATCATCTCTCACCAGCACCGGAGTCACGTCATGCGCAAGCTCGTCTACGTCATCCTGACCACCATGGCGGTGGCGTTGGTCGGCTGCGTGACCATCAATGTGTACTTCCCCGAGGCAGCGGCGCAGAAGGCGGCCGACCAGTTCATCGGCAACGTGCTGGACCAGGCCACTCCCGCCGCGACGCCGGCACCGAAGCAACCGGCTCCGGCACCGAAGGACAACGGCAACCAACCCTCGGCGATGCTGCTCGACCTGCTGATTCCCGCCGCGCAGGCCGCCGATGCGCCGGATATCCGGATCCAGACCAGCGCCACCGAGGCGATTCGTGGCCGCATGCACGAGCGTATCGGTGGCGTCCTCGGCAGCCTGCTCGACAGCGGCGCGGTCGGCTTCACCCAGGACGGCATGGTGGCCATGCGCGACGCGGCCAAGGTGCCGCTGAGCCAGCGCGCGCAGGCCAATGCCGCCGTGGCCGACGAGAACCGCGATCGCGCCGCGCTGTATCGCGAAATCGCCGTCGCGAACAATCATCCCGAGTGGGAATCGCAGATTCGCGCCACCTTCGCCAAGGGCTGGATCGAGAAAGCTCGCGCCGGCTGGTACTACCAGAACGCCGCCGGTGCCTGGCAGAAAAAATAGAGCCGGCGCGCGGCATCGCGGGGCGTGAAACGGGCCGATCTGTGATAATCGGCGGCCAGCCTCCATCTGCCGTGCCCATGTCCCGATCCAACTCCGTTTCGCCGAAACCGTTCGAAGCCCACATCACCGACCTCGGCCACGATGGCCGCGGCGTGGCGCGGATCGACGGCAAGACGGTCTTCGTCAGCGGTGGCCTGCTCGGCGAGCAGGTGATGGCGAAGCTACGCAAGCGCCATCGCCATTTCGACGAAGCCGAAGTGGTCGAGGTGATCACCGCCTCGCCGCACCGGGTCGAGCCGAAGTGCCAGCACTTCGCCCAGTGCAGCGGCTGTTCGCTGCAGCACCTCGATGCGTCGTCGCAGATCGCCGCCAAGCAGCGCGTGCTGGCGGAGAATTTCGAGCGCATCGGCAAGGTCGCGCCGCAGTCGTGGCTGCCGCCGCTGACCGCCGAGCCGTGGGGCTACCGGCGCAAGGGTCGATTGTCGGTGCGCAACGTGGCGAAGAAGGGCCGCGTGCTGGTTGGCTTTCGCGAAGAACAGAACCCGCGCTTCGTCACCGAGATCCAGCGCTGCGAAGTGATGCACCCGGCACTGGGCCCGAAGGTCGGCCTGCTCGCCGACCTGCTCAGCGGCATGGACGCGGTCGACAGCATCCCGCAGATCGAATTCGCCGCTGGCGACGAGCTGATGGCGCTGGTGTTCCGCCACATGCAGCCGCTGAGCGAACGCGACCTGGCCGCGCTCACCGCGTTCGGCCAGCAGCACGGTTTCGCGATCTACCTGCAGCCCGGCGGCACCAGCAGCGTGCATCCACTGTGGCCGGAAAACCCGCGACTCGCCTTCCGCATCGCCAGCGACGACGCGCGCTTCGCCGAGGTGGAACTGGAGTTCCAGCCGCTCGATTTCGTGCAGGTCAACGCCGGCATGAACCAGCTGATGATGACGCGCGCGATGGAGCTGCTCGATCCGCAGCCGACCGATCGCGTGCTCGACCTGTTCTGCGGGCTGGGCAACTTCACCCTGCCGATCGCCCGCCGCGTCGCCGCAGTCATCGGCGTGGAAGGCGAACACGGCCTGGTCGAGCGTGCCGCACAGAACGCCGCGCGCAACGGCATCGCGAACGCGCACTTCCATGTCGCCAACCTGTTCGAGGACCAGCGCCAAGCCGACTGGGCGAAGCAGCCGTGGGACAAGTTGCTGCTCGATCCGCCGCGCGCCGGTGCCGACAAGGTGCTGGAGTACCTGCCGCACAAGCAGACGAAACGCATCGTCTACGTCTCCTGCCATCCCGCCTCACTGGCGCGCGACGCCGGCATCCTGGTCAACCAGCACGGTTTCAAACTGAAGTCGGCTGGCGTGATGGACATGTTCCCGCATACCGCGCACGTCGAGTCGATCGCGTTGTTCGAAAGATGATGATCGAGATCGAACGCAAATTCCTGTTGGCCGACGACAGCTGGCGCGCCGCCATCGAGCACAGCGAGTCGCTGGCGCAGGGTTACCTGGTCGGCGCGCAGGCCTTGCGCGAGGGTCATGCGCGCGCTTCGGTGCGCGCCCGCATCACCGGCGAGCAGGCCTGGCTCAACATCAAGGCGGCCATGTCGGGCATTGCCCGCACCGAGTTCGACTATCCGATCCCGCTGGCCGATGCGCGCGTCATGCTGGCGAGCCTGTGCGACGGCGCGCTGGAGAAGGTACGTCACCACGTCCGCGTCGAGAGCGTGCTGTTCGAGATCGATGAATTCGGTGGCGACAACGAGGGCCTGATCGTCGCCGAAGTCGAGCTGCCCGCCGTCGATGCGCCGTTTCCGCGGCCATCGTGGCTGGGCCGCGAAGTGAGCGCACTGGGGCGCTACTACAACGTCAACCTGATCGCGCATCCGTACCGGCAATGGTCGCCGGCCGAACGCGCCGCCGAGGATGCCGCATGCTGATGATCGGCGTGGCCGCGCTGGAACTGGCCGAACACGAGAAGCCCTGGCTGCGCGCCCCCGGCGTCGCCGGCGTGCTGCTGTTCGCGCGCAACTACCAGTCGCGCGAGCAGTTGATCACCTTGTGCGAGACGATCCGCGAAGTCGGCGGCGATCATCTGCTGATCGCGGTCGACCAGGAAGGCGGTCCGGTGCAGCGCTTTCGCGACGGTTTCACCCGACTGCCGCCACTGGCGGCGATCGGTGCGGTGCATGAGCACGATCCGGACGAGGCGATCCGGCTGGCCGAGGAGCACGCCTGGGTGATGGCCAGCGAGCTGCGTGCCAGCGGTGTCGATTTCAGTTTTGCGCCGGTGGTGGATCTGGCCCGCGGCAACGCGGCGATCGGCCTGCGCGCGTTCCATGCCGATCCGGCGGTGACCGCCGAGTTGGCGCAGGCCTACGTTCGCGGCATGCATCTTGGCGGCATGGCGGCGGTACTCAAGCACTTTCCCGGGCATGGTTCGGTCGCCGCCGATACGCACAAGGCGCAGGCAATCGACCCGCGCAGCCTGGAGCAGATCCGCCACGACGACCTGCGCCCGTTCGCCGAATGCATCGAGGCGCGGGTCGAGGCGGTGATGATGGCCCACGTCACCTATCCGGCAGTGGACAGCCGGCCGGCGGGCTATTCAAAGGTCTGGATCGAGCAAGTCCTGCGCGGCGAGCTGGGCTTCACCGGCGCGGTGATCAGCGACGACATCAGCATGGCCGCCGCCGGCGCGGCCGGCAGCGTGGGCGAGCGGGTACGCGCGCACCTGGATGCGGGCTGCGACCTGGTGCTGGCCTGCTTCCCCGAGGTGGTTGACGAGGCGATCGCCGCGATGCCCGCCGACGCGATCGCAACACCACCATCACTGGCCACCCTGCGCGGCGCCATCGGCCCGACCTGGGCTGGCCTTCTCGACAATCCACAGCGCGACCGTTTCGTCGCGCGCATCACGGCGCTGCATGCCGAACAGGGAATCGCATGAACACTCCCACACCTGCATTGACCGAAGCCCTGGCGCAAGCGGAGCTGTTGCACGAACGCGCCGAACTGGAAACCATCATCCACGCGATGGGCCGGCGCATCGACGCTGAGCTGGCTGGCGAGCGGGCGGTGTTCCTCACCGTGATGAACGGCGCGCTGATCTTCGCCGGCCAGCTGGCGCTGGCGATCCGCACCGACCTGGAATTCGATTACGTGCATGCCACCCGCTATCGCGGTGCCACGACGGGCAAAGAGCTGCACTGGCTGCGCGAACCGATGGTGTCGCTGGAAGGCCGCGTGGTGCTGCTGGTCGACGACATCCTCGACGAAGGCCATACCTTGAAGGAAGTGCGCGACGACTGCTACCGGCGCGGCGCGAAGAAGGTCTACATCGCCAGCCTGTGCACCAAGCGTCACGATCGCCTGGTCGAAGGCATTGCCTCGGATTTCAACGGTATCGAGCTGCCCGATCGCTACGTGTTCGGCTACGGCATGGATTATTACGAGCAGGGGCGCAATCTGCCGGGGATCTATGCGTTGAAAGACGGGAATGGGGAATAGGGAATCGTGATTGGCGCCGAACTTTCCCGACGATATCCCTTCTCCTTTTGGGAGAAGGTGCCCCGCAGGGGCGGATGAGGGTACGGTCGGAGCCAGATGTCGCCGGCGACGCGAGCATGATGTCCGCGCTCCCGCCTGCACCCTCATCCGGCGCTTCGCGCCACCTTCTCCCGGGGGGAGAAGGGAGCTTCTGCTGTGCGGTCAACCTGCAAAACGGAACACACGATGCCTCATTCAAATCGCACCCCAATCGACCTCGCCGTCATCGGCGGCAGCGGCCTGTACAAATTCCCGGGGCTGGAAAACACTACGCGGCACAGCGTGGATACACCCTACGGCCCAGCTTCCGGCGACGTGGTACTCGGCAATTTCGCCGGCATGCGGGTGGCCTTCCTGGCGCGCCATGGCGAGAGCCACAGCTTGCCGCCGCACCGGGTCAACTACCGCGCGAACGTGTGGGCCTTGCACAGCCTCGGCGCGCGCAGGGTGATCGGCGTCAATGCGGTGGGCGGCATCCGCGCGGACATGGGGCCGCGGGTGATCGTGGTGCCGGACCAACTGATCGACTACACCCACGGCCGCACCACCAGCTATTGCGACGTCGACGGCGCCGAGGTGAGGCACATCGACTTCAGCGAACCGTATACCGACTCGCTGCGTCGCCGATTGCTGGCGGCCGCGCGCGCGGCAGGCGTCGCGGCGATCGACGGCGGCTGTTACGGCGCCACCCAGGGGCCGCGGCTGGAAACCCGCGCCGAGATCGCCCGCATGAAGCGCGACGGTTGCGACCTGGTCGGCATGACCGGCATGCCCGAGGCCGTCCTCGCCCGCGAACTCGGGCTCGAATATGCCTGCCTGGCGCTGGTCGCGAACTTCGCTGCAGGCTGCGGCGACGAGGCCGAAATCAGCATCGAGGAAATCTTCGCCCACCTGGCCGCCGCCACCGCCGAGGTGCCGCGCATCCTCGCCGAATGGGCGCGCGCCTGATACGGGTCGACCGGTTGGCGTGTCGATCGGACATATTCGTATTGCAATGACCCGCCACCTCTTGCTACTTTTCCCGGGGCCAGCGCGGCGAGCCGGGGGGAACAGCCGCACTCAGCCTGGCGCACCACTCCATGGATCCAGAGGTTCACGCAATGAGTTTCGGTACGGTCAAATGGTTCAACGACGCCAAGGGTTTCGGTTTCATCGCGCCTGAGGACGGGGGAGCGGACGTATTCGTCCATTTTTCGGCCATCGCCAGCAAGGGCTTCCGCAGCCTGCAGGAAGGTCAGCGGGTGAAGTTCGACGTGACGCAGGGCCCCAAGGGTGCCCAGGCTTCGGCGGTCGAGCCGGTCGAGGCCACTGCCTGATCCTCCAGGCATCGCGTTGTGATGCAGAATGAAACCCCGCACCTGGTGCGGGGTTTTCTTTTTTCGCCGCCGGAGAGTGCAATGACTGATCGCAGGCGTTTCCTCAAGGCATCCGTGCTGGGCATGTCATCGCCGATCCTGGCCTGGGCCGGCAAGCTGACGGCCACGACATCCGCGCGAATGCCCGCCACATCGACGGCGCGGGTGGTGTCGACCTGGGATTTCGGCGTTGCCGCGAATCAGGCGGCCTGGGCCATCCTCGGCAAGGGCGGCCATGCACTGGATGCGGTCGAGGCGGGCGCACGGGTACCGGAGTCCGACCTGAAGAACCACAGCGTCGGCAAGGGCGGCTATCCCGATCGCGACGGTCACGTCACCCTCGACGCCAGCATCATGGATGCCGACGGCAGCTGCGGCGCGGTCGCCGCGATCGAACATATCGAACACCCCATTTCCGTCGCACGGTTGGTGATGGAACGCACGCCGCATGTGCTGCTGGTCGGCGAGGGCGCGCTGCAGTTCGCGCTGGAGCAGGGCTTCAAGCAGCAGAACCTGCTTACGCCGGACGCCGAAAAGGCCTGGCACGAATGGCAGAAGACGGCGCACTACCAGCCATCGATCAACAGCGAAGTGCGCGACTACGGCAACCCGGGTCGCCCCGGCGGCGCCAACAACCACGACACCATCGGCATGCTGGCGATCGACGCGCACGGCCGCATGTCCGGCGCCTGCACCACCAGCGGCATGGCGTGGAAGATGCGCGGCCGCGTCGGCGACAGCCCGATCATCGGCGCCGGCCTGTATGTCGACGGCGAGGTCGGCGGCGCCACCTCCACCGGCGTCGGCGAGGAAGTGATCCGCAATGCCGGCAGCTTCCTGGTGGTCGAACTGATGCGCCAGGGCCGCTCGCCGCACGAAGCCTGCAAGGAAGCGGTGATGCGCATCGTCAACAAACGCCGCGAAGCCTCCAAGACCATCCAGGTCGGATTCCTCGCGATGAATCGCGCCGGCGAGGTCGGCGCATACGCGATCCAGCATGGCTTCTCCTATGCCGTGTGCGACGCGAAGAAGCAGGACGCGCTGATCCCCTCGCAAAGCGTCTACACCACGAGTTATTCGTGATACTGGAAATTGCCGCCAACTCGGTCGCTTCCGCGCTGGCCGCCCAGGACGGCGGAGCAGGGCGGGTCGAACTCTGCGCCGCGCTGGAACTGGGTGGCCTGACGCCGTCGCATGCGCAGATCGCACTGGCCCGCGAACGCCTGCGCATCCCGTTGTATGTGCTGATCCGCCCGCGCGCCGGCGACTTCCTCTACAGCGATCTCGAATGCGAAACCATGCAGCGCGACATCGAGACCTGCGTGGCGCTGGGCTGCGACGGCGTGGTGCTCGGCGTGCTCGATGCCGATGGCCGGGTGGACACCGCGCGCTGCCGCACGCTGATCGCCGCCGCCGGAAAACTCGGCGTCACCTTCCACCGCGCTTTCGACCTCAGCCGGGACCCTGTGCAGGCGCTGGAAGACATCGTCGCACTCGGCTGCGAACGCATCCTGACCTCGGGCGCGCAGGCCAGCGCCGTGGAGGGTGCCACGCGGATCCGCGAACTTGTCCAACAAGCCGGGGATCGCATCGTCGTGATGCCCGGCGCCGGCATCACCGCGCAGAACATCGCTGCGTTGGCCACCGCCACCGGCGCGCACGAATTCCATGCCTCCGCCAAACGCCAGCTGCCGTCGGGCATGCAGCATCGTCGACCGCTGCTCGGCGACATGCAAAGCGGTGAGTTGCGCAGCGATGTCGAGCAGGTGCGAGCGCTGGCGATGGCGCTCCAGTCCTGGGCACACCCGGCTGCATAAGCCCCTCTCCCACCGGGAGAGGGGTTGGGGTGAGGGTTCGGCCGTGCCGGGACGCCCATGACTGCATGCTGCATCCCGAACCCTCATCCGGCGCTTCGCGCCACCTTCTCACCCACAAGGGGACTCCCAAGATCGCCGGTGGGAGAAGGGAAATCAGTGAGCTTCGACCGTGGCCCGTTTGAACAGCAACGCGAGCCAAGCGGGCATCCATTTACGCTCCCTACGGCAGCGCATGGCCGCCCCGCTTGGTTACTATGGCGAATTGCCGAATACCAGCAGGAGCCCCCGCCGTGATCATCAAGCCCAAAGTCCGTGGATTCATTTGCATCACCGCCCATCCGGTCGGCTGCGAGCACAACGTGCTCGACCAGATCAAGGTCACCCAGGCCGCGGGCCACGACAAAACCAAGGGGCCGAAGCGCGTGCTGGTGATCGGCGCCTCCACCGGCTACGGCCTGGCCTCGCGCATCACCGCCGCGTTCGGCTACGGCGCGGCCACGCTCGGCGTGTTCTTCGAGAAGCCCAGCAGCACGGAGAAGACCGGCACCGCCGGCTGGTACAACTCCGCCGCGTTCGACAAGGCGGCCAAGCAGGCTGGCCTGTACAGCAAGTCGATCAACGGCGACGCGTTCGCCAACGAAACCCGCGCGCGCGCGATCGAGATCATCAAGAACGAAATGGGCGGCCCGATCGACCTGGTGGTCTATTCGCTGGCCTCGCCCGTGCGCAAGCTGCCGGACACCGGCGAAGTAGTGCGCTCGGCGCTCAAGACCATCGGCCAGCCGTTCACCAACACCTCGGTCGACACCAACAAGGACACCGTGATCGAGGCCACCATCGAGCCGGCCACCGAGCAGGAAATCAAGGACACCGTCACCGTGATGGGCGGCGAAGACTGGGCGCTGTGGATCGACGCGCTGAGCGCCGCCGGCGTACTGGCCGAGCACGCCAAGACCGTCGCCTACAGCTACATCGGCACCGAGATCACCTGGCCGATGTACTGGCACGGCACCCTGGGCCAGGCCAAGCAGCACCTGGACAACACCGCCAAGCAACTGCGCAGCCGCCACCCCGGCCTCGACGCCTACGTCGGCGTGATGAAGTCCGTCGTCACCCAGGCCAGCGCCGCCATCCCGGTGATCCCGCTGTACGTCTCCATCGCCTTCAAGATCATGAAGGAGAAGGGCATCCACGAAAACCCGATCGAACAGGCCAACCGCCTGTTCCACGACCGCCTTTATCGTGCTGATGGCAAAGCTGCACCCACCGACGACGAAGGCCGCCTGCGCCTGGACGATTGGGAGCTGCGCGACGACGTGCAGATCCCCTGCAAGACCCTCTGGCCTACTGTCACCACCGAAAACCTCAAGCAGATCACCGACTACGCGGGGTACAAGCACGAGTTTTTGCAGCTGTTCGGGTTTGATCGGGCGGATGTGGACTATGAGGCCGAGGTGGAGGCGGATCGGAGGTTTGATTGTTTGGAGCTTTGACGAGCCTTGGAATGCACGTGTCGAAGGAGTACCCGGTTTCGCTCCAGGCCGGTTGCGCGGCCACCACGCGGCCATGCGGTTTATTCCCTCGCTTTTGGCGATAAGACTTCGCTACGCATTTGATCGCATTTGCCCAGGGTGCGCCAGTCGCTTGCCAACCTCTTGCAGGACACGAAACTAGTTCTCTTGACCCAGGCACACCGAAGGACGACGATCCGGTGCGTATGCTCCGATTCGGGGCCTACAGGCGTTAACGCTCACAGGGGGAGTGAATGGAAATTGCCTTTTCCAATGACGCAATTTCAGCAGAGTACAAACGCTGGTCTTGCCAAGTTGACGCCGACGATCAGTGCGATACGAGAGACACGATTGGGGTGCTTGACGTATTGCGTGCACACTTTCTAATTGCGGATTATTTTTTTGGTAAAGAATCCGGGTTGGGTGGCATCGGCCCGCGTGATCTAAACCTTCTACATTCTGCTGTTTATCGTCAGTTCGTAGCCTATAGCGGACTCGCTAAATGGAAAACAAGCTACGAAAAAGCGGCAACTTTAGTGTTTGGCTTGGTTACAGACCACCCGTTTCATGACGCAAACAAGCGCACAGGCCTTCTTACCTATCTGTACGCCCTCCATAAGATGAATCGCTACCCTACAAATGGTCAAAATAATCTTGAAGATTTCATGGTGGAGATTGCGGAGCGAAGTCTCACTAAGTATCGTCGAATGAAAGATCTTGCAAAACGCGAAGATGATGCAGATGTGCTTTTTATTGCGGACTATTTGAAGCGAAATTCAAGGGAGCGCGATAGTCGCTATTACACAATTACCTATCATGAATTAGATCGTCGCCTGCGTGATTTCGACCATTGCCTGTCCAATCCGCATAAGAATTTTATCGATGTATGCCGTATTCATCGCGTTCGTGAGTTTGGTTTATTTGGTAAGCGCATTGAGAAACTTGTTACAGTAGCGCAGATCGGATTCCCTGGATGGAAGAGCCAAGTCGGAAAAGGCGCCATTGCTACAGTCCGTCGGCAAACGCGACTCACGCCGGAGCATGGCGTAGACTCTGCTATGTTTTATCGTGGGGCAGATCCGCTAAATGCGTTGATTGCGCAATATGAAGGGCCGCTACAACGGTTAGCCTTCAGATAAGCGAAAACAACTCGTTCAAAGCGGACGGGTGCGCCGCCGCCTAACTGCAGGTGGGGTTACAAGGAGTTCTGTTGCACATCAATTTTCACAGGGGACATGTTATGGCTGGACCGGCAAAGATTCGGGTAGAGCTTGCGACGGGGACTATCGAGGTAGAGGCAGACGCATCGAACATCGATGCGATCTTTGACCGCCTTGACGCGTTCATTCCTCGCCTGTCTGAAGCGTATGGGCGTCCCACAACAGAGGGCAACGCTCCCTCATCTCCTGGAGGATCCGCGCAGACTAAGCAGAACTCAGATCATTCAGCGGATGAGTCACCTGTAAACGTGGTTGAACAAAAGAATGACGTCCGCAAGGCGGGCAAGAGTTCCAAGGGAAAAGAAGTCTATAGCGTTGTCGATCTTGGTTTGAGTGAAGAACAAAGGCAGCAATTGCGTGATTTCTACACGTCTAAGCAACCGCAGACCCAGAACGAAAAGATTGCGGTCCTGATGGACTGGTTGAAACGTGAGGGCAACAAGCTAACCGCAACTTGGAATGACATCTTCACGGCATTTCGCACGGTAGCTGTGAAATCTCCCGCCAAGATTAGCTCGGTGCTCGGCAATATGGTCGGACTGAGTTGGGTTAAGAATGTTGGCGGCGGGCAGTACGACCTGATCCACGTCGGTGAGGATTACGTGAAGTTCGATCTGCCAAAGGCACCGAAAAAGGCCAAGTAAATGGAAGCACTTAGCGCTGATGACTTCGTCCATTCGGTAAATGGCTTCGGAGACCTAGATTTGCCACTGCAGTGTGACTTGCTTGCTTACTACCTGCTCAATCACGCTCAAGTCGACAACGTTACCGGCACGAGCATCTGCTCGCTGAGAAGCGCTCTTCATTTAACACCGTACGCAAGAGCGGCTGCTTATCTTTCGGAGAATGCGTTCAAATCAAGGACTAAACCTCACCCCAAGTACGTAAAACTCTCAAGCGGCTATGCACTTGAACGCTCGTACGCATCATCATTGGCTGCAGAATATTTGGGTAGACCTGGGGCTAGACAGGTAGCCGCTGGTCTTCGTGCAACCCTGGCTGTGACCTCAGACCCAGCTATCACCGCTTACCTTGAGGAAGCAGTTTCATGCTTTGAGTTCAAGCAGTACAGATCAAGCCTCATCATGTCTTGGTGCGTGGCATATGGACTATTTCGCGCGTGGATCTATCGAAATCACCTCGCAGCCATGAACTCCGAGATATCGACTTGGAAGTCCCCAAAGAAAATCCAATCGCTTGATGATTTCCAAGAATTGACTGAAGGCACTGTCATCGAGACAGCGCGCAAGGCGGGAATGGTCACGAAGGAACAGTTCAAGCTGCTCAAACGCCTCTTGGATGATCGGAATTCCTTTGCCCATCCAACTACACGAACAATGACGCCCGCCATGGCTGAAGCATACGTTGAATCTGTCCTTAAAGAAGTCATTCCTTTTTTTGGGTAGCTAGTTACGGTGGGGTCGCCACCTACAATTCGTCCGAGTGGACGCACGAAAAGCTGCGCGCCGCTTAACTTAAGCGTTAGAACCCTTTGGAGTGGTTCGTGGTTGACGTAAGCACACGACATACGACAGCTCTAGGCCATCACTTGCGCCAAGGCATGGCGTGGCTCGCCGTAAGCGAGGGTGGTGAGAATAGTGCCGCAATTTCTTATGCTGCATTGGAGTTGAGATTTGCAGTAGAGCGCTTGGCGATCCACTACTGGGCAGCGCTGCTCGACCGTGAGCTCGAAGAAAAAGACCTTCGAGACATCAGGTCTTTCAAAAATATTGAGAATCGAATATACGAACTCGGCGGACACCAAAAGGAAATAGATGGCCACTTTGAGTTCATGCGCATCGTCAACGACGCGTTGAAGATCGATGCACCTTTTGAAACCCCCAAGATGGGAAAGCTATCTAATAACTGGCATTCATGCAGCGAGTATTGTCACGTGGCTTGGCCTTTGGCGTCAATGGCGCCAGAGGCTAGGAATGGCGCTTTTGCAGACCTCACTGAAATCTCAAGCTCACTGTCGCGTCACATTAAAAGTCTGGGCTGGCCCATTGTTAAGGACGCCGCCTTCGCAGACCTTAGGAACAAGTTTGTAAACGGCGAGATTTCGTCTCACGAGGTAATCCAATATCTTAGTAAGATCGGGATCTATGCAGTTGAGACTCCACCAGGCGGCGCACCGGCTAAATTTGTTGGCACTGTATTGCCACCACAATCGGAAGTAGGTCAATGATTCGTACGCAGGGGTCCAACAGTTAATCCGCCGTGAAAAGGTGTCAGGGACAATTTCTCAACTATCGGGGTCAGGTTCACTTACTACCGTGAGAAAATGAACCTGACCCCGATCTTTCTACACATGATTTCAAGGGACACCCATGACGCTCGCTGACAAAATTGCACTTTGGAGTGCTATCGGAACATGGGTCGCAGGCCTCGCAACCACGGGTGCAGTCATCTTCTCTCTGTACCTGCTACGACGCTCGGAGAAGGTGAGGCTTTCCGTTCATGCCGGTATGCGCATTCTGCTCGGGGATGGTCAGCCGCAGCGGGACGTCATGGTCATCGAGGTAACTAACTTGGGGGATCGGACCGTCACAGTGAACTCAGTGGGCTGGTCATTCGGAACAAAAAGGGATCGACGGTTCTGTCTTCAAATGCTTTCGTCGGACTCCCTGCAGTACCCGGCTGTACTCGCGCATGGACAGACAGGATTCTTTCAATATTCAGTGACCGATCACCCCAGAAGCATTGCAGAAATTCATTACCGGCTTTCTCCGCAGCAACCTAGCGGACTTGCCCACGCTACGCGCTCAGGTGCACACGTCGGTTAATCAGACCATCGATGCAAAGCCGGAAGAAAATTTGTTGGAGCGAATCCGAAATGTCGCCGCCACGGACTATCGGGGTTAGGTTCACTTACTACCGTGAGAAAGTGAACCTGACCCCGATCTTTGTGAGAGGTTCGAAGCCACACGGTCGGGTGAGACGGGCCAGTAGCCTGCGCGGGCCGGCAACCGGCCGGCTTGTCAGGGAAGGATGTTTGCATGACTAAGAATCTGGTCGATCTCGATTACACCGCCGATGCGCTCGCTGTCATCGCCGCCGCCCTTACCGCGCTGGAGGCTGGCTTCGCCGGTCTGCTGGCGCTGACGCCGGATCAGCGTCAGCGGTTCACCAAAGATGGGTGACAAGTCCGAGGCGTTCTGCCGCAAGGCGGACGCGGTGTTTGGCGAGAACCTCGGCATCCTGCCCGCGAATTTCGACCTGGCGGCCTACCGTCGCGATCTGGCCACGCTGGATGCACTGCGTCCGCGCCTGGCGCGGCTGTCCAAGTTGAGCCAGCGCGGGGACGACACGCAGATGGCAGTGGGCAGTGACCTGATGACCAATGCGCTGGAGGGTTACGCCGTGCTCAAGGTCACCGGCAAAGGGCAGGGCGTGGACGACCTGCGCAAGATGCTCGCCACCCGCTTCGCCCGCGGCCCACGCGCTCCCTCGACGCCGGTCATGCCGACCGAACCCGCGATCGCCTGATCGCTGGTCGCTTCCGTCGATACGTTGCAGAAAGCCCCGCATCGCGGGGCTTTCTCTTTCGCGCGTGGCCTGATTGACCTTGCGCTGCATCCAGGCGTCGTCCCGACATCTCCTCCGGTGATTTGCCGCTGTCGTTGGATGGTGCCAAAATGAATCGCAATTGCATCGCATTCGGAGTTTCCATGAAAACCGCAACCATCCCTTCGCTGCGTGTTGAACCGGTTCTGCGCCGTGCCGCAGAGGAAGTCTTGCGTGACGGGGAAAGTCTGTCCGGCTTTGTCGAGTACGCGGTGCGAGCACAAATTCAGCAGCGCCAGGAACAGGCCGCCTTCATCGCCCGTGGGTTGGCTTCGCGTGATCAGGCCAAGGCTACCGGCGTGTACTTTTCGTCGGCTGCCGTGCTGAAAAAGCTTGAAGCGCGATTGGCCAAGGCAAAGAAAGCTTCGGCATGACCTTCAAGATCCGCTTCACGGAGGAAGCGTTGGCCGACCTTGAACGGTTGTACGACTTCGCCTTGGTACGTGACGACGGCGACTGGACCACGGCCGAGCGTGCGCTGGACGCCATCCGCAATGGCCTGGGCTTGCTGGCGAATTCACCGTTCAGCTGCAGGAAGGCCGCGCCTGACAACACGTTTCTGCGCGAATTGATCATCGCCTTCGGTGCATCCGGTTATGTGGCGCTGTTTGAAATCGACGATGCGAAAACCGTCACTGTGCTGGCGGTGCGCCACCAACGCGAAGACGATTACCACTGAGCTTGGGAAAGCAGAGTCACGTTCAATGGCTTGCCGAAAAGGGGGCGAAGTGAGCTGACCCCGTTCCACTGTTCCTCTGTCAATCACGCTGAAACGGCCATCCGCTTGCGCCAGCTTATCCAACCGACCACGAGTGACAATGTCGCCGCGACGAGTGGTGGCACAGCGTGCCCGTATTCGCCGTGGATGATCACGGTCGCGAGGGCGGCAAACATGACGGTGCAGCCGAGCGCCGCGCCCAATAGGCGACTCGGCGCGCGGAAAAGCAGAATGGCAGCGGTGAGTTCCAGCGATCCGGTCACGAAATGGAACCAGTGCGGGTACCCCCACTTCAGGTATTCCTGGTAGATGGATCCCGGGGCGATGATATTGCTGAGTGAACCCACGACGAAGAACGCGGCGAGTGCGAAGGGCAAGATTTGGCGCCAGGAGATTTTAGACATGGGTCTGACCTTGGATTATGAGTTTGCTGCGGAGGAACGGTGTGACTACCCGAATCAGAATCACGATGGGAGGCGACCTCCGGAGCAGATTCCGAAACTCGTATCCCATCGCTGATCCGTGGGCCTACGCCGTGGCAGCCTTCTGGGCCGCCGCGAAGACATCGCGGGCGGATGTCGTGCCCGGGACGTGCTCCGTACCTTTGACCCCGAGGTCCATCCAGCCTGAGTTGACGGCGTCAAACATCGCCTCGGCCGGTCCCGTCTGGCCCTTCGGAATGCCGAACTGCTCGAACGCCGCCGGCCACCCGGCCCGCGGGACAGCAAACGCTTTGACGTCGACCTTCAGGACTTCACCCAGTTGTGTCGCTACGTCATCCGCGCTGACCATCGAACCGAGTTCGATGACCCGATGCCCCGACCATGCCGGCCCGGTCAGAAGCGATGCGATTTCGGCGCCGATGTCATGGGTCGCGACCATGGTCGATTTCCGATCTGTCGGGTTGTAGTAGACGGGGAGCGTGCCACCCTGGGCAACATGCAAGCCGTAGAGGAAGTTTTCGAAAAACCCGCCGGCGCGCACATAGGCGATCGGCAATGCCAGGTCGCGAAATCCTTGTTCCAGAAGCGACAGAGCCGTGATCATCCCCAGCCCGCTGGTTCGGTTCGCACCCATTGACGAGAGTGCTACCACCCGCGGCGGTGCTGCCTGGGCAAGCGCACTGACGTAGTTCGTAATCACGGCCTTTGCTTCTTTGTAATCAGGCGAAGGCGCCCATACCGCTGGCAACATGACAAACGCGCCTTCGACACCTCTAAGCGCCGTCTCAATGGCTGCCGAATCATTCCAGTCGCCGTCTACCAGCTGCACGCCTTCGTCGGCCCATTTCGCCGCCTTTCCACGATCCCGGACGAGGGCGCGTACTTCTTTGCCTTGCGCCAACAGATGTTTGGCCGTTGCGCCGCCAACTTTTCCGGTGATTCCCATGACTAAAAACATGAACGTTCTCCTGATCTGTGAGGTTTCTGTATGTAAAGGCCAACCAACAGGCCTGGGGTAGGTCTACTATAGAGACCACCTCCGCGTGCCGTAAGGAGGCAGTTTTTTGTAACCACCAGATCGCGAGGAATTCCGCATGAGCAACGCGTTGAGCGCCATCGAAAGATTCAGCCGATATCCGTTGGGCGAGTCGCAGTCCGTGCACTGCCCGGTGCGCGACGTGCTCGACCGTATCGGCGACAAATGGAGCATGCTGATGATCATGGCTCTGGCGATGCGACCGCACCGCTTCAGCGAGCTTCACCGTGCTGTCCATGACATTTCCAAGCGCATGCTCACCCAGACCTTGCGCGATCTGGAGCGCGATGGACTGATCACCCGCCATGTCTTCCCGACCAAGCCGCCGAGCGTTGAATATCGGTTGGCCCCGCTAGGCCAATCGCTGCTGGACCCGATGGCGGGCCTCATCGATTGGGCGGACCGTTGCCATGGCGACATCCATGCCGCACGCGCCCGCTTTGACGCCACGCACGGTGATGTCCCACGTCAGGTTTTTCCTGCTCGATCGAAGGTACCGCCTGTTCACAAGAAGATGGCGTGAGGCTTGGTTGGCCCATTTTTGCGTCCGTTAGCGCTCGAGCGCATTGGTCGAAGCTGGTTTTATCAGCAAATCGAACATCGCCTTGGCTTCGAAGCTGAAGTATCCGTGCAGAACACGTTGATCGTTCGGCTCAAACTCCTTCGTTTTTAGTCAAAGGGGGCGATCGACTGCAGCAGGCTTGCCCGAAGAAATCCACGGAAGCGGCAGCAGCAGGCCCGATGCGGCGTGCAGCATCGGGAAGTTGCAGCAGACCTGATTTCCTGCCTTGATCGCACAACTTTGGCGAGCGCCAAAACGGAGGAGCGTCATGAAGCTTTGGGCGATTGCCCTGTGTCTGCTGGCCACATGCGCAAGCGCGCACGCAACGACGGCGGTTTGGCAACCCGCAGCTGGAAACACGCAAATACCGATCTGGCCGGGAGCGGCGCCTGGTGCGCAACAGGTTCCTGGCTCGGAAACTGCGAAGGTGAGCGACAAGTTGTTGGCCGGCAAGCCGGTGACCGCGGTGACCAATGTGACCCAGCCCACGATGACGGTGTATGCGCCCACCGGGGAAAATACCGGGGCCGCCGTTGTCGTGATTCCGGGTGGCGGGTTCGAGATACTGGCCATCGATCTGGAGGGCACCGAGGCCTGCGACTGGCTGACGTCCAATGGCATCACCTGCGTGTTGTTGAAGTATCGGGTGCCTAGCAAGCCCTACGATTGGAAGTGCGATTGCCGCCCACACAACTTTGCCCTATCGGTGCCATCGCTGCAGGACGTGCAGCGAACGATGCGGCTGGTGCGCTCTCATGCGGCGCAGTGGCATGTCGATCCACACAAGGTAGGCGTGCTGGGATTTTCGGCGGGCGGATTCCTGGTGGCTGAGATCAGCACGAACTTCGATCGACACCTGTATGCGCCGGTGGATGCGGCTGACAAGGAGAGTGCGCGTCCGGATTTCGCCATGCCGATCTATCCGGGGCATCTCACCAAGGGTGACGGCAAGTTGAATCCAAACGTGCCGGTCTCCGGCAAGACGCCACCCACCTTTCTGGTACAGGCGGAAGACGACTACGTCGATGGCGTGAACCAGTCGCTGGTCTATTACAACGCGCTGGCGAAGGCACGTGTGCCAGCGGAAATGCACCTGTATGCACACGGCGGACATGCGTTCGGGCTGAGGTCAACGTCGAATCCGATCACAGGCTGGCCAGCCCTGGCCAAGACATGGATGAGCACCATCGGGATGATTCCCACGGCAGGCCCGTAGTCCGTTCGGGCCCATCGAGCGTGCTGCGCATCGACTGCAGACCCCGCATGCCCGTGTCACTTGTTGCCGGCACGCTCCTGCGCCACGTATCGGCGGGCCTGCTCTTCGAACCGCTGCAGGACACGGGTCGCCGTCTCGATATCCTGCCTGGGGATGTCTTTCAGGAAGGCGGCACGCAAGGCTTTCACCTGGGTCTCCAACACACCGGAGAGTCGGCGCCCTTCGGGCAGCAGATGGATCGCCCGCTGGCGCCGGTTGCCGGGTACGACGCGGCGCTCCAGCAAGCCGGCCTTTTCGGCCTGGTCGAGTTGGCGCACCAGTGCCGCCGGGTGGACACCGATCCGCTCGGCCAGTACGTGTTGCAGCACGCCGTCGCCCATGCGTGACACCAGCAGTACCGGCATTGCCACGGACATCGACAGGCCCGAGGCCGACAGCGCCGAACCCACGGCGAGCTGCCATGCTTTTCTTGTCGGCTGAAGTTGACCGGTCAGCGCGTAGTAGGCGTTGTGCGGAAGGGGCATGGCGGGGGCTCTCGGGTGGCTGGGCTCGGGTCACTGTATCCGACGAGCTGGCATCCATCGCCCAGCCAACTCCGCCGTCCGGCAGCCGCTGGTGACAGGGATCGTCAGCGCTGAAACTATGCAAATGCAACTATTGCATTGACAAAAATAGACATGGTAGCCAAAATCCCGCGGCCATGGATGCCACCCGCTGCCGCACTCCGCGGGCAACGTCTCCGGACGAGCTTCGGGGCGCGGGGCTCACCGCAAACATCCACTCGGCACCGTCGCAGAACACAGGCAATCACAGAAACAAGGCCACGCGACAGATGCCGTTTCCCATCCCCCCGTTTCCTCCTGGCCGAAGCCGGCAGGCCGCGTGGCACCAGCCCCACGCGGCGATTTTCCCGGTGCCGAAGGCATGGCCATGAGCAGCCAGTTCCGGCCGCCCAACCTGGCACTGTCCACCATCGGCCTGTCGCTGGCGATCTTCATGCAGGTGCTGGATTCGACCATCGCCAACGTGTCGTTGCCGACCATCGCCGGCAACCTCGGCGTCAGCAACGACCAGAGCACCTGGATCATCACCTCGTTCGCGGTGAGCATGGCGATCTCGCTGCCGCTCACCGGCTTCCTCACCCGCCGCCTTGGCGAGGTGAAGCTGTTCATCGGCTGCACCCTGCTGTTCGTGATGTCCTCGTTCCTCTGCGGTATCTCGCAGAGTATGGGCATGCTGATCCTGTTCCGCGCGGTGCAGGGCGCGGTGGCCGGCCCGATGTACCCGGTCACGCAGAGCCTGATGATCGGCATCTACCCGTCACACAAGCGCGGCATGGCATTGGCGCTGCTGTCGATGGTGGCGGTGGTCGCGCCGATCGCCGGGCCGATCCTCGGCGGCTGGATCACCGACAACTATTCGTGGCCGTGGATCTTCTTCATCAACGTGCCGATCGGCATCTTCGCCAGCGTGGTGGTGAGCCGGCAGATGAAGGAGCGGGTCGAGAAGATCGTCCGCTCGAAGATGGACTACGTCGGACTGATCACCCTGGTCATCGGCGTGGGCGCGCTGCAGATCATGCTGGACAAGGGCAACGACGAGGACTGGTTCAATTCCAGCTTCATTGTGGTCACCTGCATCGTGTCGGCGATCAGCCTGGCCGTGTTCCTGATCTGGGAGCTGACCGACAAGGACCCGATCATCGACCTGCGGCTGTTCCGCCACCACAACTTCAAGTTCGGCACGCTGGCGCTGGTGCTGTCCTTCGCCGCCTACTTCGCGATCAACCTGCTGTTGCCGCAGTGGCTGCAGCGCAACCTGGACTACACCGCCACCTGGGCCGGCTTCGCGGCGTCACCGCTGGGCATCGCGCCGTTGCTGCTGACCTTCATCGTCGGCCGCTACGCGATGCGCTTCAACCTGCGCCTGCTTGCTTCGGTGGCCTTCGTGATCATGGGCGTCACCTGTTTCCTGCGCTCCGATTTCTATATCGGCATCGACTTCTACCACGTGGCCATGATGCAGCTGATGATGGGCCTCGGCGTGGCGTTGTTCTTCATGCCGGTCACGGTGATGCTGCTGTCGGACCTGGAGCAGAACGAGATCGCCGCCGGTTCCGGACTGGCCACCTTTCTGCGCACGCTGGCCGGCAGTTTCGCCGCCTCGATCACCACCTTGCTGTGGGATCGCCGCGCGAGCGTGCATCACGCACAGCTCGCCGAAAGCATCAACGCCTACAACCCGATCGCGCAGCACGCGATCGCCCAGCTGGGCAACGGCGATCCGCAAACCGGCGCCAGCCTGATCAACAACATGATCACCCAGCAGTCCTACCAGATGGGCTTCAACGAACTGTTCCATGCACTGGGCTGGATCTTCATCCTGCTGATCCCGGTGATCTGGCTGACCCGGCCGCCGTTCACGGCAAAATCCAGCACGGCGGCCGCGGGCGGGCATTGAGGCCTGAACGGGGTCACCACTTCGCCGTCCGTAGTCAAGAGACGTGCACCTGCTCTTCCACGGCCACGCCGGGGAACATGTGCCTGTCTCGCCGCTGATCACCCGCCGCTGCGTTCAATGCGGCTTTGGGTTACTGAATGGACGAGGTCGCGTGCAAGCAGTCCATGACGGTGTCGGAGTATGAGGAATCCACTCCCGGCTTCGAATAATATTTGGCCGTCGTGGTGGCTCCGGTGGCGAGGATATCCACCAATGCGACCATCTTGCCGCCTGCACCATCGCCGAGCTGGATGCTCGTTCCGCCGAGCAGCGGAACAACGTTCACGGGTAGCGGCTTCTTCGACCAGTCGGAGGAGACGCAGGCAGCGGCATCTTCGACGCTTGTGTCACCCACGTAGTAGCCGGTTGCAACCGTGTCGCGCAGGCTTTGCGCCTGGGTGCAGGCGGTGAGCAGGCCGGCAAGTGCGATGCAAGCCAGATATCGTCGTGTGCTTCGCATACGGGTCGTGTCCGCAGTTACGTCGAATAGAGGCGTCGCGCGGAAAATGCCGGAACCCTCCGCCTCCATTCCCTTTGCCACCTTGCCGGCAGTACGAGCCCTGGTGCCCGCGCGAACGTCGTCTGCGCGGCGATGAAAAAAGATGACGGCCGCGAAGGCGGCCCACAGTGAATGACGCATCATGAACAGTCCTTGCGGGTAGACGCCGCCGAGTGCTGACGGAAGGGGCGCAGATAGTTCAGCACATCATTGCCCCGTTTGCATGTCGATTGACTACCTGCAGCGCGCGCCGGTCAGCTGTAGGGGCCCCTCGATACCGGCGTGCGGATGCGTCCGGTCACCGATACCGCGCTGACTGTGGTGGCGGTAATGGTCGATGAAGACAAACGGTCCCGGCGCCGCGCGCTGCCGCAGGAGCAGCGCACGGCGACAGGTGCATGTCGCCGTCGTCGATGGGGTCTTGCGCAGGAATGATCTGTGTGACGTTGCGATCCAGGTAGATACTCCTTCAGAAGTGTATTCAACGGAGGTTTCGGTTCCACGTGCAGAAAAGCGCGGCTCAATCTCGATCGTAGGAAAGCTGGATGCCCATGGTGCCGCCGATTCCATGGCCAAGCTGACGGCTCCCGCCCGAAGGCGGGAGCCACCCGATTCACTGCGCCATCCGACCGAACTTGCCGCTGTTGAAGTCGGTGAACGCCTGCTGGATTTCTTCCTGGCTGTTCATCACGAACGGGCCATAGCCGACCACCGGCTCGTCGATCGGTTCGCCGCTGAGCAGCAGCACGGTCGCGTCGCTGTTCGCCTCCAGCGAGATCTCGTCGCCGGCGCGATCGAACGTCACCATCTGCGCGTCGCGGGCCACCTGGCTGCCGTTCACCTGCACGGTGCCGCGCAGCACGATCAACGCCACCGTACGACCTTCCGGCACCACGAAATCCACCGCGTGATCCTGCTTCAGGCGCACGTCCCACACGTCGATCGGAGTGAACGTGTGCGCCGGACCGCGATGGCCGTTGTACTCGCCGGCGATCACGCGCAGCTTGCCGGCGCCGTCGGGCAGGTCGACCGCCGGAATGTCGGCATCGAGCAGGTTCTGGTAGCCCGGCGCGGCCATCTTGTCGCTGGCCGGCAGGTTCACCCACAGCTGCACCATCTCCAGCGTGCCGCCGTTGCGGGTGAACTCGTGCGAATGGAACTCCTCATGCAGGATGCCGGACGCCGCCGTCATCCACTGCACGTCGCCGGGGCCGATCTTGCCGCCGGCGCCGGTGGAGTCGCGATGCTCGACCTCGCCTTCGTAGACGATGGTGACGGTCTCGAAACCGCGATGCGGATGCTGGCCGACGCCGCGCGGACGCGCCGCCGGCTGGAACGCCATCGGGCCGGCATAGTCCAGCAGCAGAAACGGGCTGAGATGCTGGCCGTGGCTGTTGTACGAGAACATCGAACGCACCGGAAAACCGTCACCCACCCAATGCTGTTGCGGGGCGGTGTACACGCCAAGAATCTTTTTCATGGGATCTCCTTCGCTGCGAGCCGGAGTGGCTGCAGACATGGCCGCCATGGTGAACCCGGGTCACTGCCGTCGGTAGCCGGCGTGGCTTATCCTCAGTGTCCTATTCGTGGAACACCGGAACACTGCCATGCAGGATCTCAACGACCTGTACTATTTCGTTCAGGTGGTGGAGCATCAAGGCTTCGCCCCGGCCGGGCGCGCGCTGGGCATTCCCAAATCCAAGCTAAGTCGGCGCGTGGCGATGCTGGAGGAGCGTCTTGGCGTGCGCCTGGTGCAGCGTTCCACCCGGCGCTTTTCGGTCACCGAGCTGGGCCAGAACTATTACCGCCACTGCAAGGCGATGCTGGTCGAGGCCGAGGCGGCGCAGGAGCTGATCGACCTCACGCGCGCCGAGCCGCAAGGCATCGTGCGCGTGGCCTGTCCGGTAGCACTGCTACATTTTCAGATCGGCGCCATGCTGGCCCGGTTCATGGCCCGTCATCCACGCGTGCAGTTACGGCTGGAAGCCATCAATCGCCGCGTGGACGTGATCCAGGAGGGATTCGACATCGCCCTGCGCGTGCGCTTTCCGCCGCTGGAGGACAGCGATCTGGTGATGAAGGTGCTGGGCGAAAGCCCGCAATGTCTGGTCGCCAGTCCTGCGCTGCTGGAGCAATACCCGCCACTGCGCGTTCCTGCCGATCTGCATGGCGTACCCAGCATCAGTCTCGGCCTCGATCTGGCGCGCACACGTAGCGAACATGTGTGGCAGCTCAACGGCCCGGACGGCCGCAGCGTCGTGGCGACGCACACGCCGCGCCTGGTCACCGACGACATGATGGCGCTGCGGCTGGCGGCACTCGCCGGCGTGGGCATCGTGCAACTGCCCACCATGACGATCCGCGACGAATTCCGCGCCGGAACCCTGCAGCGCGTGCTGCCGGACTGGGCGCCGCAGAGCGGCATCGTCCATGCCATCTTCCCGTCGCGCCGCGGGCTGCTGCCGGCGGTGCGTCAGTTGATCGATTACCTGGCTGGGGAGTTCGAACAGCTGGCGAGCGAGGATCAGCCGCCCCGATAGCGCAAGGCTTCGAGCAGCAGCGAAAACGCCGGCGAAGGTTGCCGCCGGCTCGGGTAGTAGAGGTGGTAGCCGGGGAAGGGCGGGCACCAGTCGGCGAGCAGGCGCTGCAGCTTGCCGCTGGCGATGTCGGCCTTGACGATGTCCTCAGGCACGCAGGCCAGGCCGAAGCCGTCGCGCGCCGCGGCAATGATGTGGCGGGTGTTGTTGAAGGTCAGCCTGCCCTCCACGCGCACGTTCAGCGCGCGGCCCTTCTTCTCGAATTCCCACGCGTACAGGCCGCCGCGGGTGAGGAAGCGCAGGTTGATGCAGTCGTGGCCGGTGAGGTCGCGCGGTGTTTTCAGTCTGGGGTGCGACGCCAGATAGTCCGGCGAGCCGACCACGGCCATGCGCATCGGCGGCCCGATCGGCAGGGCGATCATGTCGTTGGCCACCTGTTCGCCGAGGCGGATGCCGGCGTCGAAGCGCTCGGCCACGATGTCGGTGAGGCTGGAGTCGCTGATCACCTCGACGCGGATGTCCGGGTACTGCGGCAGCAGCTTGCGCAGCACTGGCCACAGGATCGTGCTGGCGGCGTGTTCGCCGGTGGTGATGCGCAGGTTGCCGCTGGGCTTGTCGCGCAGTTCGCTGAGGTTGGCCAGGGCCGTGTCGATGTCCTCGAAGTTCGGCGCCAGCTCGTTGGCCAGCCGCTCGCCCGCTTCGGTGGGCGCCACGTTGCGCGTGGTGCGGGTGAGCAGGCGCAGGCCGAGTCGTGCTTCCAGCCCGCGGATGGTGTGGCTGAGTGCGGATTGCGACACGCCGAGTTGCGCGGCAGCGCGCGTGAAGCTGCGCTCGCGCGTCACCGCGAGGAAAGCGAGCAGATCGTTGTAGTTCTCGCGTGCCATGGCCATGAACTCATTGATGAGCATGGATCATAAGTGCATTCGGATTGCGGGGCCTAATCAAATCAAACCGCGACGCTCAGACTAGGCGCATTCCCACTCCCCATCAGAGCAACACGATGCAAACCCGGATACTTGGAAACAGCGGTCTCGAAGTCTCCGCCATCGGCTTCGGCTGCATGGGCATGACCTCCGCGTATGGGCAGCCGGGCGACCGGCAGGACATGATCGCGCTCACGCGAGCCGCCGTGGAACGCGGCGTCACCTTCTTCGACACGGCCGAAGTGTATGGCCCGTTTGCCAACGAGGAGCTGGTGGGCGAGGCGCTTGCGCCGATGCGCGACCGGGTCGTGATCGCGACCAAGTTCGGCTTCGACATCGACCTGCAAACCGGTGAACGGCGCGGCGGCGTCAACAGCCGCCCGGAGCACATCAAGGCAGTCGCCGAGGCGTCGCTGAAGCGGCTCAGGACCGACCGCATCGACCTGTTCTATCAGCACCGCGTCGACCCCAGTGTGCCGATGGAAGAGGTGGCCGGGGTGGTCAGGGATCTGATCGCGGAAGGCAAGGTCAGGCACTTCGGTCTGTCCGAAGCGAGTGCCGGCAGCATTCGCCGCGCCCACGCGGTACAGCCGGTGGCTGCTGTCCAGAGTGAGTATTCGTTGTGGTGGCGTGGGGTGGAGGACGAGATCCTGCCGACCTTGGAAGAACTGGGCATCGGCTTTGTGCCGTTCAGCCCGCTGGGTGCCGGCTTCCTCACCGGCAAGATCGATGAGAGTACCCGGTTCGAGAGCACCGACTTCCGCAACGCGGTTCCCCGGTTCTCGTCGGAAGCACTGAAGGCGAACATGGCGCTGGTCGATCTCGTGCGCGGCGTGGCCACGCGCAAGGGCGCCACGCCTGCCCAGGTCGCCATCGCCTGGCTGCTGGCGCAGAAGCCATGGATCGTACCGATTCCCGGCACCACGAAACGGCATCGGCTCGACGAAAACCTTGGCGCGCTGGCCGTCGAGCTCACTGCCGGCGATCTTCGCGAGATCGACGAAGCCGCTTCGAAAATCACGCTGCAGGGAGCCCGCCTGCCCGAGAGCGTATTGAAAATGACCGGACTGTAATCCTGGACCATCGGAGTCAATGAAATGCAAAAACGCACATTGGGAAACAGCCAGCTCGAAGTCTCCGCGCTCGGCTTTGGCTGCATGGGACTGAACCACGCCTATGGCGTTGCGATGGAGAAACAGGACGCGATCGCCCTGCTGCGGCAGGCGGTCGAAGTCGGCGTGACTTTCTTCGATACCGCCGAGGCCTATGGCCCGTTCACCAACGAGGAACTGGTTGGCGAGGCGTTGGCGCCGTTCCGCGACAAGGTGGTCATCGCGACCAAGTTCGGTTTCAAGAATGGCGATTCGAAGACCGGCGTGGACAGCCGACCAGAGCGGATTCGCGCGGTGGCTGAAGCTTCGCTCAAGCGACTGAAGACCGACCACATCGACCTGTTCTACCAGCATCGCGTCGATCCGAACGTACCGATGGAAGACGTCGCTGGCACGGTCAGGGAGCTGATCGCGGAAGGCAAGGTGAAACACTTCGGCCTGTCGGAAGCCGGCGTGCAGTCGATCCGTCGCGCGCATGCGGTGCAGCCGGTCGCCGTGCTGCAAAGCGAGTATTCGCTGTGGTGGCGCGAACCGGAGCAGGTAGTGCTGCCGACCTGCGCGGAACTGGGTATCGGCTTCGTGCCATTCAGTCCGCTGGGCAGGGGTTTCCTCGCGGGAAAGATCGACGCAAGCACCTCGTTCGCCAAGGACGATTTCCGCAACAACGTGCCACGCTTCTCACCCGAGGCGCGCCAGGCCAATCAGACGCTGGTCGACCTGCTGGGGCGCATCGCGGCCGGCAAGCAGGCCACACCGGCGCAGATCGCGCTGGCGTGGCTGCTGGCGCAGCAGCCGTGGATCGTGCCGATTCCTGGCACCACGAACCTGCATCGGCTGAAGGAGAACATCGGCGCCGCGGATATCGCGCTGAGTGCGGATGATCTTCGGCAGATCGCCGAATCATTGGCACAGATCCGGGTGCAGGGTGACCGCTACCCGGCGCACTTGGCAGCGCAGGCGGGCAAGTGATAGGCATCGATCGGCCTTTCGATCAATAACAGGAACGTTGACCATGGAAATCATACGCAACGGCTCGCAACCCTCCGTCACCGGTCCGGCCGAATACTTCACCGGCAAGGTGCGCATCGATGCGCCGTTCAAGGGCATCGGTGGCGCGAATGTGTCCGGCGCCATCGTGACCTTCGAGCCGGGCGCGCGCAGTGCCTGGCATACCCATCCGCTGGGGCAGGTGCTGATCGTCACCGCCGGCAAGGGCTGGACCCAGTGCGAAGGTGGCCCGGTCGTGGAGATCAACGCCGGCGACATCCTCTGCTGCCCGTCCAACCACCGGCACTGGCACGGCGCCACGCCGACCACCGCGATGACCCACATCGCCGTGCAGGAGGCGAAGGACGGCAAGGTTGTCGAGTGGATGGAGAAGGTGACCGATGAGGAATATCTTGTAGGACCGGCACACTGACCCCATCCCTTCAATCCCCAGCAAGGAAAACCCCATGACCACCAAAGCCTACGGCGCACATGCCGCCGACAAGCCGCTGCAATCCATCGACATCGAGCGCCGCGCACCCGGCCCGCAGGATGTGCAGATCGAGATCGCCTATTGCGGCGTCTGCCATTCCGACCTGCATACCGTGCGTTCGGAATGGGGCGGCACGTTATTCCCCTGCGTCCCGGGCCACGAGATCGTCGGCCACATCAGTGCCATTGGCAGCGGCGTGACCGGCTTCAAGGTCGGCGACACCGTGGGCGTGGGCTGTCTGGTCGGCAGCTGCCAGCATTGCGCGGCCTGCGACGAGGGGCTGGAGCAGTACTGCGAGAACGGCTTCGTCGGCACCTACAACGGCCCGACCAAGGACGCGCCCGGGCACACGCTGGGCGGCTATTCGCAGCGCATCGTGGTCGACAGGAAGTTCGTGCTGAAGATTCGCCACCCCGAATCACAACTCGCCGCGGTCGCGCCGTTGCTGTGCGCGGGCATTACCACCTACTCACCGTTGCGACACTGGAAGGTCGGCCCCGGCAGCAAGGTCGGCGTGGTCGGCATCGGCGGCCTGGGCCACATGGGCGTGAAGCTCGCCCATGCGATGGGCGCGCACGTGGTGGCGTTCACCACCTCGGACAGCAAGCGCCAGGCGGCGCTGGACCTCGGCGCGAACGAGGTAGTGGTGTCGCGCAACGCCGACGAGATGAAGGCGCATGCCAACAGCTTCGATTTCATCCTCAACACCGTGGCCGCCAGCCACTCGCTGGATGCCTTCACCAGCCTGCTCAAGCGCGACGGCACCATGGTGCTGGTCGGTGTGCCGGAGCATCCGCATCCGTCGCCGAACATCGCCAACCTGATCTTCAAGCGCCGCGCGATCGCCGGCTCGCTGATCGGCGGCATCGCCGAGACCCAGGAGATGCTGGATTTCTGCGCCGACAAGGGCATCGTCTCCGACATCGAGATGATCCCGGCGCAGAAGATCGACGAGGCCTACGACCGCATGGTGAAGGGTGACGTGAAGTATCGCTTCGTCATCGACAACGCGACGCTAGCCAGCTGATCACTCGTGTAGGAGCCCGCTCGCGGGCGATGCTCTTCCGAATTCCGAACTCCGTGAAAAAGCATCGCCCGCGAGCGGGCTCCTACGCGAGGTTTGTTCGATGCGGTGGGGTTGA
The DNA here is from genome assembly GCF_002001085.1 of Rhodanobacter sp. B05. Classification (GTDB taxonomy): domain Bacteria; phylum Pseudomonadota; class Gammaproteobacteria; order Xanthomonadales; family Rhodanobacteraceae; genus Rhodanobacter. Next base: position 266,182 of record NZ_MUNU01000014.1, on the reverse strand, counting down.
CCGCGGTTTCTCCGCCGCGGCCAATCTGCATTCGCGTCAACCTTCGCCCATGCCCTCTGCCGGCTCCGCTGCTTTGCCGGCGCGCACCCTGTCCTCGATCTGCTGGCCGACCGTGGCATCCACGCTTTTCCAGTACGCAAAGGCGCGTTCCAGCACCGGGCTGCGCACGCCGCCGAGCAGGCTGCCGGCGACCTGGTCGACGAACTGCGCGCGCTGGGCGTCGTTCCACACCTTGCGCACCAGGGTGCCGGCCTGGCCGAAGTCATCGTCTTCCGCGTGCAGGGTGTAGGCGCTGCGCACCATCGCGCCATCGGTTTCCCAGCCATCGGCGACCGCGCCGGTCTGGTCGGACCAGGGGCGGCCGCCGCTGTTGGGCGCGTGCACCGGCGCGTTGCCGCTGTGGTGGTAGGCCATCTGACCATCGAACATGTACGTGTTCACCGGTACCTTGGGTTGGTTCACCGGCAGCTGGTGGAAGTTGGTGCCGATGCGATTGCGCTGCGCGTCGGCATAGGCGAACGCGCGACCCAGCAGCATCTTGTCCGGCGACAGGCCGATGCCCGGCACGGTGTTGCCGGGCGAGAACGCGGCCTGCTCGATCTGCGCGAAGAAGTTCTCGGGATTGCGGTTCAGCGTCATCGTGCCGACCTTGATCAGCGGGTAGTCCTTGTGCGACCAGGTCTTGGTGAGGTCGAACGGGTTGAAGCGGTAATCCTTCGCCTCTGCATACGGCATCAGCTGCACCGACAGATCCCACACGGGGTAGTCACCGCGCCTGATCGCGTCGAACAGGTCGGCGCGATGGAAGTCGGCGTTCTCGCCGGCCATCGCCGCCGCCTCGGCGTTGTTGAAGAAGGCCATGCCCTGGCGGGTATGGAAGTGGTACTTCACCCAGAACTTCTCGCCGGCGGCATTGATCCACATGTAGGTGTGCGAGCCGTAGCCGTTCATGTGGCGCCAAGTGCGCGGCAGGCCGCGCTCGCCCATGACATAGGTGACCTGGTGCGCGGTTTCCGGGTTGCTGGTCCAGAAGTCCCACTGCATATGGTTGTCGCGCAGGCCGGAGTCTGGCAGGCGCTTCTGGCTGCGGATGAAGTGCGGAAACTTCATCGGGTCACGCAGGAAAAACACCGGCGTGTTGTTGCCGACCAGGTCGTAGTTGCCTTCGTCGGTATAGAACTTCAGCGAGAAGCCGCGCACGTCGCGCCAGGTATCCGGACTGCCGGATTCGCCGGCCACGGTGGAGAAGCGCGCCAGCATGTCGGTGCTCGCGCCTTTGCGGAACAGGGCGGCTTTGGTATAGCGGGAGACATCTTCGGTAACCTGCAGCACGCCGAACGCGCCGGCGCCCTTGGCATGCGGCTGGCGCTCCGGCACCTTCTCGCGGTTGAAGTGCGCCATCTGTTCCAGGAAGTGCACGTCGTGCAGAAGAATCGGGCCGTCGGCACCGATGGTCAGCGAGTTGCGATCGCTGATGGCGGGTGCGCCGGAGCCGGTGGTCGAGCCGCCGCTTGGCTTGTTCGTGGAATCTGACATGGCTGGTTTCCTCGTGGGGTGGCTGGCGGGGGAGGTCGCCTGGATTGATCGAGTCTGCCCGCAAGGCGACGCACAAGCCATTCGGTTTTTCCAATCGCCGCGATAGGCGGTGCCTCGGGCGTGTTGGTTGCAGGTATTCGGTGCGCATGGTCCGGTTGCCCGGATGCCTGGCACGGCGTGCGAGCCTCGGCGGCGGCGAACAAGATTGCAGCACGACGATGTGGCGGGCTATTGCACGAAAGTGTCGCTTTTTGCGCCTTTCGTTCCGTAACCTCAAAGAGAGCGGGCGTGGAATGAACCAAACCAGGGACCCGGTGCATTTTTGCGCGGGCCCCTGCCGATCAGGATCGATCTGGAACGGTCAGTCGTGCGATTTCGCCACCACGGCGCCATTGTTCGGATCGACCAGCAGGTCGACATCGGTGCCGTACGGCGTCTTGGCTTCGGCGCTCCACAAGCCACGGTCGAATTCCACGCCCTTGATGTTCTGGTAGCCGGCGGCCGCCAGCTTGGCATTGACTTCATTCTTGTTGAGCCTGGACGGTGCATCGGCCGGATACACCACGCCGTTGACCGGCCCGACTGCGAGCTTGACCCACTTGTGGTTGCCGCCGCGTGCCTTGCTGCGCCACACACCGTTCTTGAATTTCAGGCCCTTCACTTCCTTGTAGCCGGCGTTGGCAATCGCGGTCTTGATGGCATCTTCGCTCAGCGCACCGGCGGGTGCCTGGGTGGTCGAGGTGGTCGTGGTTTGGACGGCACGAGCAGTGGACGTGCTGGTGGTTGGAACCACCTGCGCCGCGACGGCAGCGCACACCGACAGACCGATCAACAGGGGAAGCATGCGCTTGATCATCGTGAACTCCTCACAGTGCGGATACGAACGGATGTGAGCCGGTGATGTGAACCGGCAAGGGCTGCGGGTCTCCACTCAGGCTGTTCCGATGGGAGCACGGCGCTGCGGACGAGCGCGTGAAATCACCTGTCACTCGCCGGTTCGAGTGGAGTGCGGTTCAGCAATGTCGACAATGTGTCGACTCGGCCCTGGTTCGGGCCCCCGCGACGCAAGCCGCCGGATTTGCGGTGCTGTCCCCCTCAAGTGGCACTGGAGAAGTGTCGGCGTGCCATGCGCCTGACGAGGTCGGGAAGTTTTGGGCGCTCCGTCCGGGGTTGGCACGCCAGTCTCTTGAGGGTCGCCATCGCCTGCCGGCGTGGAAATCCCCTAGTATTTGTCCGATAGGGGAGCAGGGGCGAAGGCGTTCGGTGACGACACCGCCTTCGGCGAATTTCCAGTCGTGCATCAACAGTCCGGGGACATCATCCATGTGTCGATCTGCCGCCAGGTTCATCGCCGTGTCATTGCTGGCCACCGCGCTGTTCGCCGGTTCGCCCGGGCTGGACGCCACCGCCGCCACGGCGCAGAAGAGCGAGGTTGCCGGGGCCAAGGTCTTCCAGCACACAACGGCAATGAACGGACTGCTGTCGGTGCATGTGGACCGGCACGACGGGCGCATTCTCGTCACCTTGCCGGCGGCGCAGGCCGATGGTGTTTCGGCGCGATTCCTCTATGCCACGGCCTTGCGTACGGGCCTCGGCGCCGCGCCGACATTTCTCGACCGTGGCCGGATCGGCACGACGCAGCTGATCGCGTTTCGGCGCTACGGCAACAAGGTCGCCGCCGTGTTCGAGAACCCCCGCTTCCGGGGCGCCGGCAGCACCGCGTCGACGAGTCCGGATTTCGTGACCTCGATCGTGTGGATGGGCGATATCGCGGCCACCCTGCCTGACGGTGAGATGGTGGTGGACCTGTCCGGCTTTCTCGCCACCGACACCCTCGGCATCGCCAATTCGCTCGACCAGAGTGGCGATACCTTCGGCGTGGGTGGTGCGCAGGGGGCTGGCAAGGGCTTTGCGCTCGATCCCAAGCTGAGTGCTGCCGACCCCGCATCGGTGAAGCTGTTTCCGGACAACCTGGAAGTCGACGCGGTGCAGACCTACCGCTCGAAGTCGCCGGGTGCCGAGGTCTCCAACATCGCGCCGGATGCGGAGCAGGTCAGCTTCACCGTGCATCACAGTTTCGTGCGTTTGCCGGCGCCGGGTTTTCACCCACGCCGCTTCGATCCGCGCGTCGGCGGCTTCTCCACCCAGGTGGTGGAATTCGGCACGCCGCTCGGTGGCGACGTGGTGCGCGACTATGCCAATCGGTTCCGGCTGGACAAGATCGACCCCGCCGCGACGCGCTCGAAGGTGCGCAAGCCGATCGTGTTCTACGTCGATCGCAACGCGCCCGAACCGATCCGTTCGGCACTGATCGAGGGCATCGGCTGGTGGAGCAGGGCGTTCGATGCCGCCGGCTATATCGACGCGTTCCAGGTGAAGCTGCTGCCGACGGACGTCGACCCGATGGACGTGCGCTACAACGTGGTGAACTGGGTCGATCGCGCGACGCGTGGCTGGTCCTACGGGCAGGAGATCGTCGATCCACGCACCGGTGAGATCGTCAAGGGCATGGTGGTGATCGGCTCGCTGCGGGTGCGCCAGGACATCCAGATCTTCGAAGGGCTGGTCGGTGCCGACAGGGTCGGCAAGGGCGGCCCGAACGATCCTGCACAGGTCGCGCTGGAACGCATTCGGCAGCTCGGTGCACACGAGGTGGGACACACGCTGGGCTTTGCGCACAACTTCGCCGCCAGCACCCAGCAGCGCGCCTCCGTGATGGATTACCCGCCGCCGCGCATCGGCCTGGTCGATGGTCGCCCGGATCTCACCGGTGCCTACGCGAGCGGCATCGGTCGCTGGGACATGGCCACGGTGGATTGGCTGTACGGCGAACCGGCGCCCGAGCACGATGCCGGGCAGGCGGCACGCGCCAAGGCCGACGAGATCGTGGCGTCGGGCCTGCGCTACGTCGCCGACCACGACGCCCGCGCCGACGATACGGCGCAGCCTTGGGCATCGCTGTGGGACGACGGCGCCGACCCGACCGCCGAACTGGTGCGCCTGATGGGTGTGCGTCGGGTCGCGATCGACCGCTTCGGCCTCGACGCGCTGGCTCCCGGCGAGCCGATGGCCGACCTGCGCCGACGTTTCGTGCCGATCTGGCTGCTGCATCGCTACCAGATGGTCGCTGCGGCGAAGGCGATCGGCGGCGTCGATTCTCGCTATGCCGTCAACGGCGGTGGCCGCGAAGTGTCGGCGCCGGTGTCGCCAGCGGTTCAGCGTGCTGCACTCGACGCCGTACTGGGTACCTTGTCGCCCGACCAATTGCGTGTGCCACCAAAGCTGTTGCCGCTGCTGTCGGCGGCGCGCAACGGCAGCGCGAACCGGCAATACAGCATCGAACTGTTCGCCGGTGCCGGCGGCACCGTGTTCGATCCGCTGGTGGCCGCCGACGGCGCCGCGACGCTGACCCTGGATACCGTGCTGGCGCCCGCACGGCTGGCCCGGCTGGACGCCCAGCACGCGGTTGATCCCAAGGCGCTCGGCGTTGATGAAGTGCTCGACCGCCTGATCGCGGCCACGCTGCCCGACGACACCGATGCACTGACCCGGCGTATCGGTTATCGAACCCTGATCACCCTCGCCCAAGTGGCGCACAACCCCGCCACCACGCCAGGCGTGGCCGCATTGCTGGATGAACGTGTGCATGAGACCGCGCTTGCGCTGGCCCGGCGCCATGGCAGCGCCGCAGACCGCACCTGGGCCAGCAGCCTGTCGCGCCAGCTGCTCGACCCCCGGCAGCTCGACAAACTGCTGGCCACGCATGCGCGAAGCGTCGTGGTGCCGCCGGGCGCTCCCATCGGCAGCGAGGCTGACTGGATGGGGATGCCGGGAGAGCCCTGAGCCGGGGTGTCCTGTCAGTCGGGATCGGAGGCGATGTCGGGGACATGCTCAATGTGCCCAAGCGGCAGACGTGGGCAGCTTGAAACCGCCTGCAAGCCAAGCGCTGCCGGTGGCGAAAACGCGCGGACAGCCACCATCCGGCGGCACTGGCTCGGCGATCAGGCGAAAGCGCATGCTTGCGTCGGAACCAGCCCATTATCGAATCCTCACCATACGCTCATGAAACGAAGTCGGTGGTGAGGTCATAGTGAGCACAGGACCGCACCAGGTGTGTGCAGGTGAATGCGGCGGGCGACCTCTGTCGAGTCCTGTTTCCAGCATGGACCTCGTTGCAGGAATGCGGTTTGCGACGTCAAGTGGAGGGCGCTGATGGGCATCGAATCGAGTCAAGCCACATCGCACGCGTGGCAGCGACTGGCTGCGGCCATGCGCGGTGCCCTGTTGCTTCCCGGCCATCCGGACTATGAGGAACGTCGGCATGTCTGGAACGGCGCCATTGACCGCCGGCCGTCCGGCATTGCGCGTTGCGCCGACGCCGAAGACGTCAGCATTGCGGTCAAGTTCGCGGCCAGCGAACACCATCCGCTCACCGTGCGCGGCGGTGGCCACAATGTGGCGGGGCTGGCGGTGCGCGACGACAGCCTGATGCTGGATCTTGGCGCGCTGAATCGCGTCGAGGTGGATGCGCAGGCGCGCATCGTGCGGGTCGAAGGCGGCGCCTTGTGGCGCGAGGTGGATGCCGCGACACAGCCGCACGGTCTTGCCACCACCGGCGGTTTCGTTTCGAGCACCGGCGTCGGAGGTTTGACCCTGGGTGGCGGTGTCGGCTGGCTGATGCGGCGTTGCGGTCTGGCGATCGACAATTTGATCGCCGCCGACGTCGTCCTGGCGGATGGCCGTTGTGTCGTTGCCAGCGCCGACCAGCATGCCGACTTGTTCTGGGCATTGCGTGGCGGCGCCGGCGGTTTCGGCGTGGTGACGAGGTTTGCCTTTCGCCTGCATGCGATCGGCGAGGTGCTGGCCGGAGCCGTATTCCATCCGGTCGAGGCGGCGCCCGCGCTGCTGCGCGCCTTTCGTGCATTCACCCCGTTGGCACCGGAGCAGGGCACGCTCATGCTGGTGTTCACGACGGCGCCGCCCGCGCCGTTCCTGCCGGCACAGGTGCATGGTCAACGTGTCGTGGCGTTGGCCTACTGCTGGAGTGGCGACCCCGCGCATGGCGAGCAGGCACTCGCGCCGCTCACCGGTTTCGGCGAGCCGCTGGGCCGGGTCGGCGGCGTCATGCCGTACGCCGCCTGGCAGCAGTCCTTCGACGCGCATGCCCCTGCCGGCGATCACTACTACTGGACGACCTCGATCTTCGACGCGCTCGATGACGCCCTGATCGATGCGCTCGTCCCGGATGCCGCCGCGCCACCCGATCCCATGTGCGAAGTGCATGTGCACCATCTGGGCGGTGCGGTCGCTGCGATGCCGGCCGATGCCAGCGCGTTCGTGCATCGTGATGCGCCCTTTTTCATCAACGCGATCGGCCGTACGCAGGCAGCGGGCAAATTCACCGAGGTACGCGCGTGGGCGCGGGGACTGCGGTCTTCGCTGGCGCCTTGGGCGCGTGAGGGAATGCAGCCGAATTTCGCCGGTGAAGTCAGCGATTGGCATGCCAAAGCGCATGATGCGCTCACGAGCAAGCGCTTGGAGAGCCTGCGCCGGAAGTACGATCCGGCCGGATTATTTCTGCCCGTACGCAACGATTAGCAGAGTGTTGTAGACACCCTGCTGATGCGGGCCACGGATGGCTCGCCACGAATCAGGCACGCCTAGCAGCCTGTCAGGCGGCGAGTTCGGTCAATAACAGGCGCGCCTGCTCGACTACATCCTCGAGCCGCGTAGTGGCACCCTGTTGCCGGGCGGCCTCGAACGCCATGCCGAGCATTTCACGCGCACTGGCTTCGGCTTCGGCGTGAGCAGAGATCCATTGCGGGAACAGCGGCGCAGCGGTCAGCTCGCGCCCGCGCGCGGCAGCGGCGAGCAGCCGCGCTGCGCAGTCGGCATCGCCTTGCCTGAGCGCAAGATAAGCTGCGCCTTCGACACAACCAGCGATGCCGCGCCGGCTCTGCAACCCGATGCACACGTCCAGATTGCGCAGCCAGTCCTGCGCTGCACCGCGTACATCATCGAGCTGGAACCTCTGCAAGGCACGATTGATCAACACGTAACCGTGCTGGAAGACATCGTCACCAGGCGATGAGGTCAGTTCGGCGGCTTCGCTCATCCACGCCTCTGCGTCACGATGCTGACCACGCATCGCGCACCCAATGCCCCGGCTCAGCAGCGCCACCGACCGCAGCCAGCCTGAAGCACGCTCCCTGGCCACGGACAGGGCCGATTCCACACACTGTTCCGAGCCGTCGAAGTCACCGCAGCCCGCAAGCACGAACGCAAGCATGCCTTGGCCTGACGCGGCGAGCACATCGTCGCCGAGCTGCACGGCGAGGCTGATGCCCTCCTGCAGTAACACGATGGCGCGTTGGTGCATCGAGCGATGGTGATAGGCGATGCCATTGGCGATGAGCGCACGCGCACGATGCAAGGTTGGTGCGTGCGATGCCTCAAGCGCCGAGTCCAGCCAATGGCTTGCCTGGTAGTACTCGCCTTGTACCCTGAAGTACCAGCACAGATTGGCGCAGAGCATGAGCGCGCCCTCGGCGAGATCCGCCTGCGCCAGTGCGTAGTCGAATGCCGCCTGCAGGTTCGCCTGCTCCCGCAGCACCCGCTCGTTCCAGAGTTGCTGGCGTTCACCACGTATTTCTGCATCCACGCGTGTCGTGAAATCGATGCAATGCGCCACGTGCGCCCGCCTGACGCGCGCCTCGTCGTCGCTTTTGCCGAGGTGCGCCAGTGCAAACAGGCGCACGCTGTCGAGCAGGTTGTAACGCGGTGGATTGATGCCGGCATCGACCACAACCAGCGATTTGTCGACGAGTCCGCCCAGCAGGTCCAGCGTCTGTTCACCGTCGAGTTCGAAAGCTGCACCGATGGCCATGGCACCATCCAGCGTCCATCCGCCAGCGAACACGCCCAGGGCGTACAGCAACGCCTGCTCCCGCTCTGACAACAGCGCGAAACTCCACTCGATCAGTGCACCCAGTGTTTGGTGGTGGGCCGTTCGTCCGGTTGGCGCATCCGCCAGCCACCGGAAACGATCTTGCATGCGCAGCAGCAATTGCTCGGGACTCAACAGGCGCAGGCGCGCCGCGGCCAGTTCCAGCGCGAGCGGCAAACCATCCAGGCGGCGGCACACCTCGGCTACGGCGCCGGCATTCGTCGGCGTCAGCGTGAGTCCTGAAGCCAGCGAACGCGACCGTTCCAGCAACAGTTGCACGGCAGGCACCATGGCCAGACGCGCGACTTTTTCGGCGGTGGCCCAGGCTCCCGATGCGGGCGCTTCCAAAGGAGGCAGCGAATAAATTGTTTCACCGGTGCAATGCAAACACTGCTGACTGGTTACCAGCACGCGCAGCTCAGCGCACAGGGATAGCAAAGGCGCGACGAGGTGACTGAGCGGTTCGGCCACCCGCTCACAGTTGTCGAGCAGCAGCAGAACACGGCGCGTCCGCAGTACCTCGGCCAGTCTTTCGAGGAGATTGTCCTCGTCAGGCGCTTCACGGATGCCGAAAGCATCGGCCAGTGTGCGTGCCAGCCTTTCGCCACCTGTGTGCAGGGTGTAGTCGAACAACCAGACCCCATCCGGAAATGCCTGCGCGCACACACGCGCCGTTTCCAGCGCGGCTTGCGTCTTGCCGATGCCGCCGGGTCCGGTGACCGTCACCAGCCGCACACTGCCGAGCAACCCCCTGAGCTCGACGATCACTCGCTCACGCCCGATCAGCGTGCCGGTACGCTCAGGCAAACGAGCGTGCGCGGGCGGAGCAAAACTCAACACGGGTGGTGCTGCGCCCGACGTGCTGGTCAGTGGCGCGATGAAGCGGTAACCCAGGCCGCGCACGGTCTGGATGTAGCGTGGCGACTTGATGTCGTCGTCTAGCGCGCGTCGTATCTGGACAATGAGGCGATTGAGCGTTGCCTCGGTGACATAGGTATGGCCCCAGACCGCATCGAGCAGCTGGTCGCGGTTGAGCATCTGGTCCGGATGAACCAGAAATTCGAGCAGCACCGCGAAAGCCTTGGGCTCGAGACCAACTTCTGTCCCGGCGCGAGTCAAACGATGCGCACCGACATCCACCTGCACGTCGGCGAAGGAGAACACGCCAACTGCAGTCGCAAGTCCTGTAGGTCTGCCGGTGCCCATCGCTGCATTATCACCCCGATCAGCGACACGCGATCACGTGAGGTTGGCGCGATTTCTCACGATTTCCCTATCGCTCCCTCATGAATCCAGGTTCGGTGAATAGCATGCTCCTACGCGAGCCGCTGCGGACTGGCGGTCGGATCGTCCTCGACGTTGTCGGGCGGTTTGTTACTGCGAGGCGACGCGGCACCGCCCGATCTGCCGCATTCTCCCTGGAGGGGATTTCCCATGATTGCTCACAAGCTTCTCCTCGCCAGTGCCTTGGCGCTTGGCCTCAACCTTGCGGTATCGCCGACCATTGCCGCCGCTGCGCAGACGGCGCCGCCCAATGCGAACGATATCGCCAGTCTGGTGCAGACCCATACCGGCTATCCGGTCAAGATGTCGATCTACGCCACCGGCCTCGATGACCCGCGTGGCTTGAAATTTGGCCCCGACGGTGACTTGTACGTCGCTGAAGGTGGCGGCGGCGGCACCCTCTCGACCACGCCGATGCAATGCGCACAGGTGCCGAATGTCGGCCCGTACACGGGCAGCCGCACGGGCGGGCGGATCTCGCGGATCGACCATCACGGCCACCGCATCACCGTCACCGACAAGTTCCCGTCCAGCCAGACCAACGCGCAGCAAGGTTCGCTGATCAGCGGTGTGGCCGATGTCGCCTTCATCGACGATACCTTGTACGCAATTACCGCTGGAGCCGGCTGTTCCCACGGCGTTGCCGGCACGTTCAACGGCGTGGCGCGGATCGGCCATGACGGCTCGATCCACTGGATCGCCAACCTCAGCGAATACCAAATGCACCACCCCGTGCAGAATCCCAATGCGGGCGATTTCGAGCCGGACGGCACCTGGTATTCCATGGTGGCGGTGCGAGGCAATCTCTACGCGGTGGAGCCCAATCATGGCGAAATGGTGAAGATCACGCCCTACGGCGAGATCCGACGCATCGTGGATATCTCGGCCCTGGAGGGACACATCGTGCCGACCGCACTGGCGCATCACGGGCAGTTTTTTATCGGCAATCTCAACACATTCCCGATCGTGTCCGGGTCGTCCAAGGTGCTCCAGCTCACATGGAACAGGCAACTCTGGCAGGTGGCAGGGCAGTTGACCACGGTGGTCGGCATCGCCTTCGACAAGTGGGGGCGGATGTATGTGCTGGAGAACACCACCGGCCAGGGCAACTTGTTCCCGACGCCGGGCACAGGCGACGTGGTGCGCATCGAATCGTCGGGCGCGCGCAAGACCATCATCAGCGGCCTCGTGCTGCCCACCGCCATGACCTTCGGGCCGGACGGCGCGCTGTATGTCTCCAATGGCGGGTTCGGCTTGCCGCCCGGCATGGGCCAGGTATTGCGATTCGACCTTGACGGCTGGCGCCATGCGCCGTAGCCGATGAAGGCAGGGCGACCCGCAGTCCGCGGCGGGTCCGTCCCCCGGGAGCGCACGGCGCCGCCCGGTTCACCCGCCGGTGAGGCGAACAACGGTTGCGGGTTGTCGGGAAAGGTGCCGGGGACAATTTCCGGCACGTTGTCATTGGCGGTCCCGGGAATGAGCGGAAGCATCGCCGTGCACGGCTTCAGCGCCGGTAGCGTGCGCGCGGCTCGTTCACCCGCTTGCTGCTGTCCAGGCTGATGTGCTGGCGCAGCCAGTCGGCGAACTCGGCTTCGGACAGGCTGCCTTCGGCTAGGGCGAGATACCGCAGATACAGTTCGGGGTCGTCGGCGTTGAGTGTGCCGCCGTTGAGCATGATGAAGGCTTCGCATGCCACGGCTGCCGTGCGCTTGTTGCCGTCGACGAAGGGGTGGTTGCGTGCCAGGCCGAAGGCGAGGCTGGCGGCGAGGTCGGCAAGATCGGGCGGCGGATCGCCGTAGGCGTGCAGCTGTTGCGGGCGGGCCAGCGCTGAATCCAGCAGGCTTTCGTCACGCACGCCGCTGCCGCCGCCGTGCTCGGCCAGCTGGCGTTCGTGGATGGCGATGGCCAGTTGTTTCTCGATCCAGGCAATCATGGCTGCCCTCTACTGTGCCAGTTTGCGCAGCAGGGCACGCCGCTTGCGCATGACTGCCTCGGCCACTTCCATCTGCTTGGCCAGGGTCGGGTCGTAGGTCGTGAGCCGGATGCCGTCGGGGGTTTCCAGCGCGAACAGTTCGTCGCCTTTTTCCAGGCGCAGGCGCGCCAGCAGTTCGCGCGGCAGGATGACGCCGGCGGAGTTGCCGATGGTGGTGATTTTCAGCTTCATGGTGGCCTCCGGAGCATGTTATAACGTATGTTATACGCCAGGATAGGCTCAATGCAATGCGTTCGCGAGCCGGCGCGGCGAGCAGGGGTTGGCAACGTGGCAGGCCTCCCCGACGTTCGATCGCCACCGCGCAGTTTCAAGCTGATGCGGCGCGACGAGTCTTCAGCGCGCATTTTCGATGGCCGTGCGTTGACCAAATGAGCGGCGGGGAAAACGAACAGCCGCAGCAGGCCCTCACGCCACAAACTGCAACCGCGCCAGCTCTGCATACAAGCCACCTTCGGCCAGCAGACTCTCATGCGTGCCTTGCGCCACGATGCGGCCACCATCCAGAACCACGATGCGGTCGGCGCGTTGCACGGTGGCCAGGCGGTGGGCGATGACGAGGGTGGTGCGGCCTTTCTCCAGCCGCTCCAATGCCTGCTGGATGGCCGCTTCGGATTGCGCATCGAGTGACGAGGTGGCTTCGTCGAGCAGCAGCAGCGGGGCGTCGCGCAGGATCGCGCGGGCGATCGCGATGCGCTGGCGCTGGCCGCCGGAGAGGCGCACGCCGCGCTCGCCCATTTCGGCCCGGTAACCGTCGTTGAGCGCGCTGATGAAGTCGTGCGCTTCGGCGGCGCGGGCCGCTACACGCACTTCCTCGTCGCTGGCGCCTTCGCGGCCGAAGCGGATGTTGTCGGCGGCGCTGCCGCTGAAGATCACGGTTTCCTGCGGCACCAGCGCGATCGCGCTGCGCAGGTCGGCCAGGGTCACCGCGCGCAGGTCGATGTCGTCGATGCTGATGGTGCCGCTCTGTGGATCGTAGAAGCGCAGCAGCAGCGAGAACACCGTGCTCTTGCCGGCGCCGGACGGGCCGACCAGGGCGACGGTTTCGCCGGGGCGCACGTCCAGGGTGAAGTCGTGCAGGGCGGCGGTGTCGGGTCGGGTCGGGTAGTGGAAGCTCACCCGGTCGAAATGCAGCGCGCCGCTGACCGGGCGCGGCAGCGCCAGCGGCTGTGCCGGTTCGACGATTTCCGGGCGCTCGTCGAGCAGTTCGCCCAGGCGTTCCATCGCACCGGCTGCTCGCAGCACGTCGCCCCACACTTCCGACAGGCCGGCGACCGAGCCGGCGGCGAATACCGCGTACAGCACGAACTGGCCCAGCACGCCGGGGTCCAGTGTGCCGGCCAGCACGTGGCGCGCACCGGCCCACAGCACCAGGGTGATCGCGCCGAACACCAGCACGATCACCGCCATGGTCAGCAGGGCGCGCATGCCGATGCGCCGGCGCGCGGTGGCCAGCGCGCGCAGGATCGCGTTGCTGTAGCGGGTGCTTTCGATGTTTTCGCGGGCGTAGGCCTTCACCGCGGTGGAGGCGTTCAATGTTTCGTTGGCGATCGCCGCAGCATCGGCGAGGCGGTCCTGGCTGGCGCGCGAGAGTTTCTGCACGCGGCGGCCGAACACCAGGATCGGCAGCATCACCGCCGGGATCACCAGCGCGGTGAGTCCGGCCAGCGACGGCGCGGTCCAGATCATCATGGCGCTGGCGCCGATCAGCATCACCGCGCTGCGCAGCGCCACCGACACGCCGGAGCCGATCAGCGCCTGCACCACTTCGGTGTCGGCGCTGAGCCGCGACAGCAGTTCGCCGACGCGGCTGCGCTCGAAGAAACCGACGTCGAGCCGGATCACCTGCGCGTACAGCGTCTGCCGCAGCGAGGCCAGCGCGCGTTCGCTGAGCAGGGTGATGCAGAAGTAGCGCGCGGCGGTGGCGACGGCGAGCACCAGCGCGACGCCGAACAGGGCGATGAAGGTCTCGTTGATCACCGCCTGGCTGGAATGGCCGAAGCCCTTGTCGATGATATGACGGAACGCCAGCGGCAGTACCAGCGAGGCGCCCGACGAGAGGCCGAGGAACAGCAGCCACCCGAACGCCAGCGCGCGATGCGGTTTCAGGAATGGCCACAGTCCGCGCAGCGCGCCGATGCGACGGGAAGAGCGGGGTTTGTCGGGGCTGGCGGCGCTCATGGATTCTCGCGGGATCGATCGGATGGGCGCACGGAAGCGCGGACGCGGGCAATGCCATCCAAGGTGGGGCGTGCATGGGCCGATTCAATCCTTGCCGAGGCGATCGAGCGGTCAGTCCATCGGTCTTGCCACGCTGCGGCCACGGCTGATGTCGCCGACCAGCTGGATCGCTTCGTCCACGCGATCGCGCGGCAGGCGCAGTTGCAGCTCGACGCCATCGGCCGCGAAGTGCTCTTGTTCGATTTCGCCCTGCAGCTCCTTGAGGCGCGCCTTGAGCAGGGCCAGCTCGGCAAATTCGCAGCGCACCTCCAGGCGCGTCATCGCGACGAGGGCAACGCGCTCGGCTTGGCGCAGGCACTCGGCCGTGGTGCCGCCATACGCGCGCACCAGGCCGCCGGCGCCGAGCTTGATGCCGCCATACCAGCGCGTCACCACCACCGCCACGCCATCCATCTGCTGGCCGTCGATCGCCTGCAGGATGGGTCGCCCGGCAGTGCCGCCCGGTTCGCCGTCGTCGTTGAAGCGGTAGCCGTCGCCGATACGCCAGGCCCAGCAGTTGTGCGTGGCGGCGGGGTCGGCGACTTCGCGCAAAAAGGCCAGCGCCTGTTCCGCCGAACTGACCGGGGCGGCGATGGCGAGGAAGCGGCTTTTCCGGATTTCCTGCTGATGGCGGCAGCGCTGGACCAGGGTGGACAGCGTGTCGCTCATGGTTCCTGCAGCTGGGCCTGCAGCGCGGGCGGCAGCGGCCATTGCGGATGCGCCTGCCGGAACGCGCGCAGCCGCGGCAGTGCCTGATCGCGCTGACCCTGGTCGAACAATCGCCGGATCTTCTCCAGCTCCTGTGCCGGCGTATCGCCCGGTTGTTGCGCGGTGCCGTTGTCGCGGGCGGCTTCGTTCGTTGCCACGGGCGCCGAGGCCGGCATGAGTTTCGCGGCGCTCGGCGCGGCGGCTGCCCGATCGACCATGCCGCTCACGGCGTTGGCGGAAACTTCCTGAGGCGGCGCGGGCGGCGCAGGCGGGGGTGGTGGCGTCGATGGAGCGGCTGCGGCGAGCTCGGCGACCGGTGGTGGCGCAACCACCGACCTGGCGGCAGCCTTGCGTCGGGCGAACTGCAGCGCGTCGTTCTGCTTCAGTTTCTTCGCGGCAGAAACTTGCATGACGATCTGCCGATCGGCGGATGGCGGCGCCGACCGCGCAACAGGCTCGGGCAAAACGGTGGGCGTCAGCGGCGCGGCCAGCGGTACCACCGCGGGGCTGGCTTGGTCCGCCGCTGCCGGGGTGCGGGCGGCCGTTGCCTCTTCATGCGCGACCGGCGCCGACTGGGGCGGGCTCGATCCGCGCATATGCCAGGCGAGGCCGGCCACCAGGACCAGGCTGGCGGCGCTGCCCAGCGCGATCAGCCAGGATGGCGTTCGGCGCCGCCGCGCGCGGGCGGCGGATTCGATCGAACGGAGCTGCTCGACGTTGCTGTCGGAAACAGGCTTCGGATGAACCCAGTCGCCGGGCTCGCGCGGCCCCTTGCGCCGTTCGACCCGCGCCTCGTCATCGGCGCCTTCCAGTGCCTGCGCCGCAGCACGCAGCACGGCGGCGTCCAGTTCGGGGCTGGGCGCGCTCTGCGGCAACTGACGATACAACGCGGCCAGCTCGGCTTCGCCGGGCAGCTTGTCGTCCCTGGTGGACGGATCGGTCGGTGGCAGCGGCGTGGTCATTCGGACAGCACTTCACGTAAGCGGGTCATGGCGTAACGCAGGCGCGATTTCACCGTTTCGCGGCCGGTGCCGGTCACGCTGGCGATCTCCTCCAGGCTGAGTTCCTGTTCCAGTCGCAGCAGCACGACGGTGCGTTGTTCGCGCGGCAGTTGTTCGATCGCGCGCTGCAGGTTGCGACGACGCTCGAACTCGGACAGCGTGTGATCGGGCTGCTCGCGGTCCGGGCTGGCGACTTGCGCCAATGCCACCTCGGCTTCGTCGCCGCCGGCCATCGGTCGCTGCCGACGCAATCCGTCGATCATCAGATTGTGCGCGATCTGCAGCAGCCAGGTGCTGAATTTCGCCTGCGGCTGGTAGCGCGCGCGGGCGCTGATCACCCGGCTCCAGGTTTCCTGGAACAACTCGTCGGTACGATGCGGGTCGCGCAGGCTGCGCAGCAGGAATCGATACAGCATGCCACGGTGTTTTGCGTACAACGCCTCAAACGCGGCCAGGTCGCCGCGCGCGTAGGCCAGCATCAGCATCGCATCGGGGTCGACCGCAGCATCCATGGGATGCGAGGGTAAGCCAAATTGTCGTGGATCGGGTAAACCGTGTCGTCCGGATGTCCGGGCATGCACCGGTTCCGGCCCCGTCGAGTGGCCGCAGCAGGGGAAGACGGCAGCGGGGAGGCTGGCTGCGGTCATCGCTGCGATCCACGCGACGGGGCCGGAATGCTCAACGGGCGGCGGTGTCGCGCGTCGACTGGCCCGGTGTGGCCAGGCCCTCGGCCAGCCTGACCAGTTGCACGAAGCCGGCCCGATAACCGTCGACGTCGCTGCCGCGTGCGCCATGGGCGAGCCGGGCGATCCGTTCGTAATCGAAGCCATCCAGGTACTTGCCGCCGCGCAGGGCGTCGGCAAACGCCGCCACGGCAGCGGCGTAGCGCAGGCGCTCGCTCGGCTGCGCTTCGGCTTGCGCGGCGATCGGCTGTTCGATCAACCTGCTTTGCGCCTGCCCCGGCAGCTTGTAGCGCAGGCGCAGGAAGGCCAGTTCGTCGCCGCGCCTGGCCGGCTCGGCGTGGCTGCCGTAGCGCAGCGGGTCGATGCGCGCCGCTTCCGAGCCGGTCGGCGTGATCTCGTAGATCGCGGTGACGTTGGCACCGGCACCGATCTCGCCGGCATCGACCTTGTCATTGTTGAAATCCTCGCGCTTGAGCATGCGCTTCTCGTAGCCGATCAGGCGGTATTCCTGCACCTGCGCCGGATTGAACTCGACCTGGATCTTCACGTCTTTCGCGATCGTCAGCAGGGTGGCGGACATCTCGTCGACCAGCACGCGACGGCCTTCGGCCAGGCTGTCGATGTAGTGGTGGCTGCCGTTGCCCGCGTCGGCCAGCATCACCGCCATGGCATCGTTGTAGTTGTCCTGGCCGAAGCCCAGCGTGGTCAACGCCACGCCGCTCTTGCGGTGATCCTCGACCATCGTCTTCAGCGCTTCCTGGTCGACCGTGCCGACGTTGAAGTCGCCGTCGGTGGCCAGGATCACCCGGTTCACGCCGCCCTGGATGAAGCCCTGCTCGGCCTGCGCGTAAGCCAGTTCGATGCCGGCGCCGCCATTGGTGGAGCCGCCGGCACCCAGGCCGTCGATCGCCGCATCGATGGTGGCGTGCTGGTCGCCGGCCGTGGAGGGCAGGGCGACGCCGGCGTAACCGGCGTAGGTGACGATCGCCACATGATCCTGATGGCGCAACTCGCGCACCAGTTGTTTCAGCGAGGCCTTGAGCAGGGGCAGCTTGTCCGGTTCGTCCATCGAGCCGGAGGTATCGATCAGGAACACCAGGTTGGATGCCGGGATCTGTGCTTTCGGCACGCGATAGCCCTGGATACCCACCAGCAGCAGCTGGCGTTTGGCGTTCCATGGCGCCGGCGCGAGTTCGGTGGTGACGCTGAAAGGTTGCTCGCGATCGGCCGGCGGCGTGTAGCCGTAATCGAAATAGTTGATGAATTCCTCCGCGCGCACCGCGTCGGCCGGTGGCAGCCGACCTTCGTTCAACATGCGCCGTACATTGGTATACGAACCCGTGTCGACGTCGATGCTGAAGGTGGACACTGGTTGCTCGCTGACCAGCTGCACGGGGTTGCTGTCGCGATGGGTGTAGTTCTCGCGGTTGATGTCGCCCGGCATCGGCCGAAGCAGGATCGGCATCGGCATGTAGGCCATGCGCTTCGCACTCTGCGCGTTGTAGGACATCGCGGCGATCTCGGCCACCGCCGGTGGTGCGGGCGGGGCGGGTGCTGCCACCGGCTGGTGTTCGACCCGGCCCGATGCGGCTGGCAAGGTCGGCTCGGCCAGGTTGTCAGTCTTGCCCACGCGCTTGTCCTGCGCCAGCGTGACCGGTGCCCGTTTGGCCAGCGGCTGTTCGACGGGCGGCAGCGGGGATGCGCTTTCGTTCTTGCGCACAGCGGTGTCGGTCGCAGGCTTGGACACGCTGCAGCCGGTGACGATCACCAGCAAGGCCAGCAGCAGGCTGCGCAGCAGGGCTTTCAGTTTCATGGGGCGCTTCTCCTCTCTCGTGGTGAAAGGTGAAACGCGGCAGGCACGCAAACGGGGTCAAGGCGGGCGCGGCGCGGTAGCATGGCGCTCCTGGGCGACACCCATCGGAACGACATGATCAACAACGACGTATTGCGCTCCATCCGCTACATGCTCGACCTGAGCGACGGCAAGGTGGTCGAACTCATCCATCTGGCGGACGCAAGCGCTCCGATCGGGAAAGAAGACGTGCAGGCGTTCCTGAAGAAGGATGGCGAGCCGGGCTACGCGGAATGCAGCAACAGGACGCTGGCGCTGTTCCTGGACGGGCTGGTGTTCCACCGCCGCGGCAAGGACGACAGTCGCCCGCCGCGGCCGCCGGAGAAGCGCGTCACCAACAACGTGGTGCTGAAGAAGCTGCGCGTGGCGTTCGAGCTGAAGGACGTCGACATGCACGAGATCCTCGAGGCAGCCGGCTTCCCGATCTCCAAGCCCGAGCTCAGCGCGCTGTTTCGCCAGAGCGACCACAAGAACTTCAAGCTCTGCGGCGACCAGCTGCTGCGCAATTTCCTGAAGGGGCTGACGATGCGGGTGCGTGGTTCGCAGTGAGCTGTTGATGTGGGCTTTGGCTGGTCATTGCTTGCACGGTCCATCGATGTATTCCAACAGACAACTTCGCCGGGAGAGCGATTGAATCCATGCTGCGCCGGCTACTGATACTTGCCATTTTTCTAGTCATCATGCTTCTGATCTATTTTCGATCAAGCGGCGATGTAACCGTTGCTCGGAGAGGGGTTTCAACGCCGTCAGTTTTGTCAAAATCTGAGTATGTGAACAGTCCCGGCCCGAGAACGCCACCACTCTGGCAACCTCTGCAAGTGAGCCAGGCGACTCTCATGGAACTGGCGAGCTCGGGCGATCGAACTGCCGCCGACAGGCTCTTTGCCGAGTCGATGCGCTGCCTCAAGGCAATTCGTATGAAGGACTTTTTCAAGGGCATGGACTACGCAGCATGGCTAGCTGAAAACCGAAAGCTTCTGGAAGCCATGGATCCACCAACTCGTGCCCGTACAATGACTACTGTGAATGCCAATATCGAGTTGATAGAAACCTCGAGTCGGCTCTGTGAAAATGCAAAAGCCGGCCTTTCTGACGGACAAATTTACGGCATCGCATTGGCTGCGGCGCGACTGGGAAACGATGATGCGACTGCTTGTCTTTTGGGTGGTTTCTATGATCCGCCAAAGATGAATCCTGAGCAGGCACAGGCATTCGATACCGAAGCCATGGAGCTTGGCCGGCGGGCACTAAACAACGGAAACTGGAATACGGTGCTGGCGCTGCAAACGGTTTACGCAACCGTAGGCGTCGAAGGTCAGACAGGACCGGTTTCCCATATCAGTCACGCTGACTACTTGAAAGTCCTCAGTCTTCTGCTTCGAGGAACGCCGCGAAATGCATCAGGGCTCTTGCCGCTTGAGCAACAGGTCAAGGCGTTGAAGCCGACGTTAAGTCCAGCAGATAGATTCGCAGCCGAGCGGTGGGCTGACGATATGTATGCGCGCGTATTCTTTGCCAGCGGTCCGGCACCAAGCATGAATTCCACGGGCTGTGATTACTAACCTGCCGTTAGGCGCCTTTGTCTGCCAAGCCTGTAAAGCCGCGTTGCTCAGATGCTCACCGCTGAATTGTTGAGCGGCTTGCTCCAGCGCAACTGTTACGCAGGCGATGCGCCGCGAGCGTGGTCCGATCTGGCTGTTCCTCAAACGACGCAATAAATCCTGCGGATAGGTGCTGTCCACGTGAGGCCAGCCTCAGTGCTCTGGATTTCCCCCCGAGTTCACCGTCGCCTTGCGCTCCTGCCGTCCCCAGCCAACCGATGGCCCGCGAATAGCCGTCCATACGGAGCGCACCACTACGTAGTACATCAGCTGGCGGTAGCCGAAGCGTTGCAGGACGAGCCACCACATCAGGCTCCAGCGTTCTTTCTTTTCCATCGCGAAGGCGAGGGCGGCGGCGCCGAGGTCGACGGCCATGAAGGCGGCGTAGAAGATCAGCATCTTCATCAGGTTGGTGTCGTTGAACTGGCCGCGGTGCTGCAGGTAGTCCAGGCCGGTGGCGACGAGCTGCCAGACCAGCACCAGGTCGATCAGCGGCGAGACCACCGAGAACAGGATCTGGAACAGCCACACCTGCGGCAACGCGACCATGCCCAGCGCGCGATAGCGCGGGCGGAAGGTGGCATCGCGATGTTTCCACAGGCACTGCAGGGTGCCGTAGGACCAGCGGAAGCGCTGGCGGGCCAGGCCGCCAGCGGTATCCGGTGCTTCGGTCCAGGCGATCGCCTCGCTGTCGAACAAGGTGTGGTAACCGGCCTTCTGCACCGCCAGGGTAAGATCCTGGTCCTCGGCCAGCGTGTCGGCAGGAAAGCCACCGAGTTGCTCCAGCACCTCGCGCCGCCACGCGCCGACCGCGCCGGGCACCACGGTGATCGCACCCAGCGCGGCCAGCGCGCGGCGCTCCAGGTTCTGCGCGGTGATGTATTCCAGCGCCTGCCATACGGTGATCAGGTTGATCCGGTTGCCGACCTTGGCATTGCCGGCGACGGCACCGACGGTTGGGTCGACGAACCAGCGCACCAGTCGCGGAATCGTCTCCGGCTCGAACTGCGTATCGGCGTCCAGCGCCACCACCACCGTGCCATGCGATTCGTGCAGCGCGGTGTTCACCGCATGCGCCTTGCCGCCGTTGGGAATGGTCAGCAGGCGCACGCGCGGTTCATCGGCGTAATGCTCGCGCACCACTGCCGAGGTGGCGTCGACCGAACCGTCGTCGACCACGATGACCTCGAGGTTCGCGTAGCGGCTGCGGAGGATCTGGCGGATCGAGCTGGCGATCACCTTCTCCTCGTTGTAGGCGGGAATCAGCACCGAGACCCGCGGCGGCTCGTCGCCGAGCACCGGCGCCGCGCGACGGCGTTCGCGCAGGCGATTGAGCAGCGCCAGGCCGCCGAGCAGCAGCAGCCGGCCGACGCCCAGCGTGATCGCGGCCACCAGCAGCCAGCGAATGACATGGCCGAACAGGCCCAGGGCCAGGAACACCGAGCGATCCGCCCAGCGCGACAGCGAGCCGGGCGGCAGCGCCGGCATGGTCTGCTCGCGGGTCAACCCGGCCAGGGTGGATACGGTGACGAAGTCGTAGCCCCGCGCGCGCAAGCCGTCGATGATGCGCGGCAGCGCGGCCACGGTCTGCTCGCGGTCGCCGCCACCGTCGTGCAGCAGCACGACCTGGCCCTTGCGCTCGACATTGGTGGTGTCGATGCCGTTCAGCACGTTGTTGACGATGGCGTCGACACCCGGGCGCTGCCAGTCTTCCGCGTCGACGTGCAGGCCGACCGAGATGTAGCCCATCTTCTGCGCCAGCTCGATCGGCACCAGTTCGTCGGCGGTGGTCGGTTCGGCATCGCCGAAATATGGCGCGCGGAACAGCCGCATGGAACGGCCGGTGAGTGCCTCGAACAGGCGCTGGGTGGCATTGAGTTCCAGCGCCACGATGCCGGGCGGGCTCTCGCCCAGGTTGGGATGGGTGAAGGTGTGGTTGCCGACGTCGTCGCCCTCGTCGACTTCGCGCTGGACCAGCTTCGGCGACATCTCCGCATTGGCGCCGATGATGAAGAACGTCGCCGGCACCCGTTTGGCCTTGAGGATGTCGAGGATCTGCGGCGTCCATTCCGGATCGGGGCCGTCGTCGAAGGTCAGCGCGATCTTGTGCGGCAGCGTGCCGGCGCGCCTGATCACGTAGGTGCTGGGCAGGCTGACATAGGTCTCGTCGTCGATGCTGCCGTCGTCCTTGTCCAGCGTGACGGTGCGTGCGCCGGGCGACGGTTCGGCGGCGATCTCCAGCACCTCGCCCTGGCCTTCGATGTCGATGTCCTCGCCCTGGCCGATGGTCTGCAGTTGCGTGGGCGCGGCGGCGCCATAGGGGCGACCGAGTGCCGACCATGTCGAGGGATCCTCCGAGCCGAGACGCCACAGCGCATAGCCGTAGGGCTTGTAGTCGTCGGCGGCGTGGATCTGGTTGTACGCGGTGACGCCGTCGAGGAACCAGACCTGGTGCGTGGTGCCGTCGTCGTCGCTGTAGGAGTAGTGCGGGTTCTGCGAATCCTGGTCGAAGCCGATCTCCGCCTGGGCGTCGGATGCGCGATCCATGGCGTCCTGGAAGGTCAGCGCCTCGGCCGTGCGGCCCTTCGCCCAGTCGTAGCCATAGCTGCCGATGGCGACGATGGTCTGATCCGGGTCGAGCACCTTCATGCGCTGCGCCAGCGTGCGCTCGAACCAGTCCTGGCCGGCGATGCTGCCCGGGTCCTTGCCGGCCCAGTGCTGGTCGTAGGCCATCAGCAATTCGAAGTCGACGATGTCGGCATAGCCGGCGTAGTCCCAGCCCGGGTCGTCGAACGGCACCGACAGCGCGATGCCCCAGCCATGCGGGTCGAACGCGTCGTTCAGTTCGGACAGGAATACCTTGAGGTCCTTCTGCGCCGCTTCGGGCACTTCCTCGAAATCGATCGTGACGCCCTGGAAACGGTTCGCCGCGATGAAGGCGACGATCTGCGCGATGCGCGCCTGGCGCTGCGCGGGATCGACGAGCATGCGCGCCAGGCCCTTGCCATCCCAGTTGCCGCCCACGGCATTCTGCAGCAGCGGCAGGATCGGCGTGGAAGGTTTCTGCGTGCGGATGAGGTTCAGCGCCTTGGCGTCGACGCTGGTATGCAGGGCCATGTCCGGCCCGCTGATGTTCATCCAGGTCGGGATCACCCAGTCCAGGGTCGGTAGCGCACGCTTCAGGGCCGGATAGCTGTTGTCGTCCCAGTTGACGTAGAAGCCGATCGCCAGCGGACGTCCCACCGGCTTGTCGAGCGACGGTGGCGGGATGTGCAGCGCCGCCGGCTTGCTGGCATGCGTATGCGGTGCATGCAGCAGTTTCTGCCGTGCGCGCACTTCTGCCGCCAGCCTTGCCGCGGACTTGAGCAACTCCGGGGCGGCAGCCTTCACGTTCGCCAGGGCATGCCGGGTCTTGGCCTGTTCGCCGATGTGCAGGCCGCTCATGTTCGGCCGCACGAACAGGCTGATCGCACAGGCGAGCACGAACAGCGTGCTGATCACTCCGGCGCTCAGTGCCAGTCGCGACACATGGGTGGCACGCCGGCCGGTGGGGTCGAAGAAGATCGGTTTCTTTTGCATGCCTGTCGGGAATGGCGAACTTACGGAGTCGCCCGGGGATGCCCCGCATCTTAATCGGGTCGGCGCACCGGGTGAGGCTGTCGACCCGGCGACTGTTCAGCTGATCACGGGCCCCGGCTCGGGCTGGCTGAAGTCTTGCGGCACCAGGTTCTGGGTCAGCCGGAACACGCCTTCCTGGATCTTGCGCGACAGCACCACGTCGAGCACGGTGGTCTGGTGGGCGCCGAACATGGGGAGCAGGTCGTCGCCCGTCCGGGTGGCCGCCAGCGCGTGGTGAACCAGGCCGCCCAGGTCGACCGGTTGCACGCTGGCGCCATAGGGGCCGTGGCTGACCACGGCGGGACGCAGCGTGTTGCGGTTGTTGCGGGGATCGGCTACGCGGGCGTCGCCGACAAGCAGGCTGTAGTCGAGCAACAGCGAAATGGTGGCGGCCTGCTTCGAGTTGGCCTGGCGATCGAGCATGAACCCCGCGGGCATCAGGTTGGCGCTGGCCTGGGCGCCGGCGGTGAGCAGGAAGCCGGCACCGGTCAACGGTTCGCCGGCCTGGTCGGTGAGCCGCACGATGAGCATGCTGCGCGGGTCGTGAATGTGCACGCGCGGCGCGAACGGGCCGGCCGGTTCCAGTTCCACCTTGTTGGCGTCGCGTGCGGCGTTTTCGGCATCGAATGCATCGCACAGGGTCGTGTAACCGGCGGCATCGCGGATCGACAGGCAGCGCAGGATCGCCTGCACGGTAGCGGGCGCCGCCTGCGCCATGATGCCGTGCGCATCGCCGGAGTGCGACGCATCGGCGATCAGCTTGAACGCACAACGCGGGCCAGGGCTGAGGTTGAGCACCAGCGTGTCGCTGTCGGTTGCGCCGTGCGGCGACAGCACGGCGTGTCGCGCATTGAGGTTGGCGGCCGCGATGCGTACCACGCCATCGGAGCCGTCCTCGCCGGTATAGCTGTTGAGATGATCGTACAGCGCACGGTCGGGGCGATCGCCGATCAGCACGAACAGGAATTGTCCGCGCGCCAGCGGACTCTCGCTGTGGATGTAATCCAGGTTGAGCGACAGCGACGCGGCGCTGCCCAGCTCCAGCCAGTCGAGGATGCGCTGGCCAGGCTCCACCCCGGAGAACCACGACTTCAACCGGCCGAACACGCTCTTGCCCAGTTGCGCCAGGGCGGAGCCGAAGTTGGCGGGCGCCAGCATCACCAGATGGCTGAGGCGGATCGTGCTGCAGATGCCGGGTTGGTCGCGTTGCGCGCGCAGCCATTCGCGCACCACCGGGCCGCCGGTGGAATGTGTGACGCAGGCGAAGCTGGCGTCGAGCAGATGGAGATCGCGCAGGGCGTGGTCGAAGCCGCGCACCAGGTCGGCCATGGTCACGGCATCGTCGAAGCTGACGTATTCGGAAAGCCAGATGTCGGCCAGGGTCAGCGCCAGGCCCGCCGCGGCCGCCTGCTGCTGCAGCTGCTGCGGCATCTGGCCGTAGGTCGAGGTGTTGGTGGCGCTCCAGCCGTGGACGAACACGAGGGTGGTCATGGTTGCGCTCCCGGGTGAAGCCTGATCGACCCTCGCCGGCATGCGCGCCGTGGTTCGAGGGCAACTGGATCCGTCAACCGCAGATGGCGCCGATCGTCGCGCAGTTCGCGTCGTCAGGGAAGCCTTCGGACCCGCGGCAGGGATTGCTGGCGCGCCGCATGGGTTACGCTGCGCTCCTCGCCGCGGTGGTGTCGATCATGATTTTTTCGGTCCTTGCGCTGTTGATCCTGCTGGGCTGCCTCGCCCGTTGGCGCGGCATGCGCTGGCTGAGCGTCGGAGCGGGAGCGCTGGCCGTGCTGCTGTTCCTGCTGACGGGTTGCGGAGTGCTGCCGCGCGTGCTGCTGCAGCGGCTGGAGTCGCCTTATGCGTTGCGTCCGGCGCTGGATTGGGCTCCGCACAATGCGATCGTGCTGCTCACCGGCGATTCGGTCTACGTGCCGCACGACAAGGTCGAACCGAGCATGAGCGCCTATGGCCGGATCACCGAGGCGGCCGTGCTGTACCGCGACTGCCGGCAGGCGCAGGTTGCCTGCAAATTGCTGGTCAGCGGCGGCGATCCGTCGCACATGGACACCACGCTGGCGGCGTCGTACGGGGCGGTGCTGGGTCAGCTCGGGGTGCCGGCCGAGGATCTGATCCTGGAGACGCGCAGCAACACCACCTGGCAGAACGCGCAGTTCTCCCGCCCGCTGCTGGCCCGGCTGGATGCACCGCGGGTGTGGCTGGTCAGCTCGGCCTGGCACCTGCGCCGCGGCGTGCTGTATTTCGGCCACTTCGGCATCGTGGCCACGCCGGTACGCGCCGATTACCTGCGCGGACAATTGATCGGCTGGCCGTCGGCATCGAACTTCGTGCTCGCGGACATCGCGCTGCACGAATACCTCGGCATCGCGCGCTACCGCGTGTATAACCTGCTGGGCTGGAACGCGCCCGGCTTGCCGCCGTTGCCGCAGAGCGCCGCGGCCGACGCGGTCACGAAGCGCTGAGGCGCATCACCATCAGCCGCGTCTCGGTCATGTCCTCGATCGCGTAGCGCAGGCCTTCGCGGCCCAGCCCGGACAGCTTGACGCCGCCGTAGGGCATGTTGTCGACGCGGAAGCTGGGGATGTCGTTGACGATCACGCCGCCCTGTTCCAGTTCGTTCCACGCGCGCATCGCGTGGTCGAGGCTGTCGGTGAAGATGCCGGCCTGCAGGCCGTAGTCGGAATCGTTGACCATCGCGATGGCGTCGTCGAACGTCGTGAACGGGGCGAGCAGGGCGAACGGGCCGAACGCTTCCATGCGGTTCGCCTTCGCGTCGGCCGGCACGCTTTCCATCAATGTGGCCTCAAGCATGTTGCCGTCGCGCCCGCCGCCGCACAGGATCCGGCCGCCCGCCTTCCTCGCTTCCATGATCCAGCCATGCAGGCGCTCGGCGGCGGCCTCGTCGATCATCGGGCCGAGGAAGACGGTCTTGTCCTTCGGATCGCCGGCCTTGAGCTTCCTGGTGGCCGCGACCAGCTTGCGTTTCAGTGCTTCGTAGATGTCCGCGTGGGCGTAGATGCGCTGCACGCCGATGCAGCTCTGGCCGGACTGGTAGAACGCGCCGAACACCAGCCGCTCGACCACGTGGTCGAGATGGGGATCCTGGTCCGCGTCGACGATGCAGGCCGCATTGCCGCCCAGTTCCAGCACCACCTTCTTGCGTCCGGCGCGCGCCTTCAGCTCCCAGCCGATCTGGCCGCCGGTGAACGAAAGCAGCTTGAAGCGTTCGTCCTCGACCAGTGGCGCGGCATGCTTGCCGTCCAGCGGAAGGATCGAGAATGCGCCGCGCGGCAAGTCGGTCTCGGCCAGCACCTCGCCGATGATCAGCGCGCCGATCGGAGTCTTCTCCGATGGCTTCAGCACGAACGGGCAGCCCGCGGCGATCGCCGGTGCCACCTTGTGCGCCACCAGGTTCAGCGGAAAGTTGAACGGCGTGATGAAGGACACCGGCCCCAGCGGCACCCGTTTGGTGTAACCGTGATAGCCGTCCAGACGGCTGGCCAGTTCCAGGTTCAGCGTTTCGCCGTTGATCCGCACGGCCTCTTCGGCTGCGATCCGGAACGTCTCGATCAGGCGGGTCACCTCGCCGGCGGAATCCTTGATCGGTTTGCCGGCCTCGATGCACAGCGCCTCAGCCAGTTCGTCGCGGCGCTCCACGAAGCGCTGCGCGCAATGCTGCAGCACGGCCTGGCGCGCCCACGGCTTGAAGTCTCGCATCGGCTTGGCGGCTTTCACCGCCGCCGCGATGGCTTTCTCGACGGCCTTTGCATCGGGTAGAGCGACCCGCGTGGCAAGCTTGCCGCTGTACTTGTCCAGCACCGCAAGATTGGTATTCGGCTGTTGCGGCCGGTTGGCGAGGTAGTAAGGATAGGTTTTCCTGAGCATGGCGCGGGTCGCTGGTGAGGTCGCACCAAGCATAGACGCGCTGCGTGTTCAGTGAATGTGTTCGATCAGTCCTTGCCGACCTTGAGCGGCAATTCGCCATCGATCAGGCGCGCGCGCAGCGGGGTGCCGGCGGTCACGTTCCTTGCCGAGCGCAATACCTGTCCCTGGCTGTCGAAGATGATCGCGTAGCCGCGCTCCAGCGTGGCCAGCGGGCTCACTGCGTGCAGCGCGTGGCCGGCATGACGCAGCGCTGTCTGCCGGCGTTCGAGGATGTGTGTGATCGCGCGGCGCAAGCGCTGATCCTGTTCGGCCAGCCGGCGCGCCAGCAGCGGTAGTTGCGCGCGCGGATGCCGGGCCAGCAGACGCGCTTGCAGCCGTTCCAGCCGGGCATGCCGCTGCTGGCCTTGTTCGCGCAGCACGGCACCGAGGCGGTGTTGCAGGTGCTGCAGGCGCTCGCGATCGCGTGCCAGTCGCGCCTGCGGTCGCTGCGTCTGCAGTCGCGCCAGCAGGTGGTCGACGCGCTGCGCGTGGGCCTGCAACTGGCGTTGCTGCAAGGTAGCCAGGCGGTGCTGCAACTGCTGCAGGTGGCGATCGATCGCCACCGCGTCCGGCACCAGCAATTCGGCGGCGGCCGAGGGCGTGGGCGCGCGCAGGTCGGCGACGAAGTCCGCGATGCTGAAGTCGATCTCGTGCCCGACGGCGGAGACCACCGGCACCTTGCTCGCGTGGATCTGCCGCGCCACCGCTTCATCGTTGAAGGCCCACAGATCTTCCAGCGAGCCGCCGCCGCGGGTCAGCAGCAGCACGTCGTAGCGGCCGCTGGCCGAGGCCTTGCGCAGCATGGCGACGATGGCGGGCGGCGCTTCGCGGCCCTGCACCGGCACCGGCAGTACCTCGACGTCGGCCAGCGGCCAGCGTCGCGCCAGCACGCTCAGCACATCGCGTACCGCCGCGCCGGTGGCCGAGGTGATCACACCGATGCGCCGGGCAAACCGGGGCAGGGCGCGCTTGCGCGTCTGCTCGAACAGGCCTTCGGCATCCAGTCGCGCCTTCAGTTGCTCGAACTCGCGTTGCAGGGCGCCTTCGCCGGCCGGTTCCATGTACTCGGCGACCAGCTGGAACTCGCCGCGCGGCTCGTACAGCCCGACCTTTGCGCGCAGCAGCACCTGCATGCCATCGGCTGGACGAAAACGCAGCAGCGAGGCCTTCATCTTGAACATCGCGCAACGCACCTGCGCGCCGCTGTCCTTCAGGGTGAAGTACAGATGCCCGGAGGCGGGCTTGGCCACGTTGGAGAGCTCACCCTCGATCCACACCTGCGGCAAGGCATCGCCCAGCAGGTCGCGCACCAGCCGGTTGAGCGAACTGGGGGTGAGCACATGCCGCGGCGCGGCGTCGTCGGACAGGTCTGGCATAGGGCTGGGAGCCTAGCATGGCGGAATGGCCAAGTCTTGGAAAAACATCCGCTTGGAACACCAAGCGCATGAAGAGCCTGAGGTGGCGTTGCCCGCCGTCAGGCTTCTTCGGACTCGCCCTGGCCGCGCTGTCGGCGCTGGCGCACGCGCCAGCCACGGATGCCCAGATTGAGGGCGAACCAGGCGCACAGCAAGGCGACCGGCCAGCCGATCCAGGCTGGCCACAGGATCGCCACCACGGCCAGTGCGGCGAGCACCAGCGTGGCCAGGAACAGCGGCATGGCCGAGGTGTCGCCAAGCACCCGCCGCTGGGTCAGCGCGGCACCCACGCTGTTGGCGATGCGCAACGCACCGGCGGCAGCACGGCCGGAACTGCCGCCGCCATGGCGCACGCGGGACGGTCGCGTTTCGCTGCTGCGCACCTGCTCGCTGCGACCGGCGCGGCGGCGCGGCGCCAGCACGATCTCGGTGGCATTGGCCAGATCGCGTTCGTACTGGGCGGCGAGCTGGCCGGCAAAGCCGGCATCCTCGATCGCCACATCCAGCTCCTGGTTGCCCAGCCAGCTGGCGATATTGAGATTGGACGAGCCCACCCGTGCCCACTGTCCGTCGGCCACCGCGGTCTTGGCGTGCAGCATCGAGCCGTTCCATTCGAACACGCGGATGCCGGCCTTCAACAGCGGCCGGTAGCCCGCACGCGACATCCCTGCCACGGCGGGGATGTCGCTGCTGCCCGGCACCAGCAGGCGCACGTCGACGCCATCGCGGGCCGCCGCCACCAGCGCCTGCACGTAAGGTGCCATGCCCACGAAGTAGGCGTCGGTGAGCCACAGTGTCTTGCTCGCCAGCGAGGCGACCAGCTGGTCGAGCCGGTACATGCCGGCGGTGGCGGGCTGGGTGGCGATCAGGCGCAGCGATACGTCGCCCGCTGCCGTGGCCGATCCCGACGGGGATGAAAACTCGCGCAGCGCGGCGCCGGTCTCGCCCCAGCTTTGCGCGAACGCAGCTTCCAGTTCGCCGACCACCGGGCCGCGCAGCGCCACGCCCGTATCGCGCCAGGGCGGTACGTCGCGTACGGGATCGCCCAGCCATTTCGCGCTGATGCACACGCCGGAGAGGAAGCCGGTCACGCCGTCGACCGTCAGCGACTTGCGATGATCGCGGCTGAGCCAGCCGAACGGCTGGCCCAGTTGCAGCGGGTTGTACACGCGCACCTCGCCGCCGGCCGCGCGCAAGGGCGCCCAGAACCCGCTGCGCGACTGGCCGAGGCAGCCCATCCAGTCCACCACCACGGCCACGAACACGCCGGCCTGCGCGCGTTCGACCAGCGCATCGCGAAACTCGCGACCGACGGCATCGTCGCGGATGATGTAGTTCTCCAGCAGCACGCGTTGCCGGGCGCCGCGAATCGCCTCAAGCCACGCGGCGTAGTTGGCGGCCGCATCGATCAGCAACTCCACCGCATTGCCGCCGAGCAGGGGCGCACCGGCGGCGCGGCTGAGCGCCTGCTGCGCCAGCAGGCGACTGGACGAGGATGACGGCAGCAACGGCGTAGGCATGTGAAGGAGTGTAGGCGATGGCCCGTCGGTGCGCCGTCGTGGCGGCTTCTGGCATGATCGGGCGCATGCCCGCCAAGCCGCGCCATAGCGATACCGAAGCCTGCGCCAGCGATCTCGCCGATGCGCTCGGTCCGGATCTGCGCATCGCCGCGCCGCTGGGCCTGGGCAAGCCGCACGGCCTGCTCAATGCGCTGTACCGGCTCACCGCGGCCGATCCGACCCGTTCGATGCGGCTGTACACGGCGCTGTCGCTGACCCGGCCGCAGCCGAAGCCCGGGCTGGAGCAGCGATTCCTGCAGCCGTTTCTCGATCGCCACTTCGGTGCCGACGCGGTCGATCCGCAGTACACGCTGGATCAGGCACGCAACGCGCTGCCGGCGAACGTGGCCGTGCACGAGTTCTACCTGCAATCCGGCGCGCTGCTGCATTCGGGCAGTGCCCAGCGCAGCTACATCAGCCAGAACTACACCCATGTCGCGCGCGACCTGGCAATACAGGACATCAACCTGCTGGTGCAACTGGTGGCACGACGCGAAGGTCCCGACGGGGTGCACTACAGCCTGTCCTGCAATCCCGACCTGACCCTGGATTTCCTGCGCCAGGTACAACTGGCCGGCACGCCGCGGCCGCTGTGCGTGGCCGTGGTGCATCCGGACCTGCCCTATCTGGGGGGTGACGCCGAGGTGGCGGCGGACTATTTCGACGTGGAGTTGTGCCCGGAGGCCTCGCCACGCCTGTTCGCGCTGCCGCGGCTGCCGGTCGACCTGACCGAATACGCGATCGGCCTGCACGCCAGTGCCCTGGTCAGGGATGGCGGCTGCCTGCAGGTCGGCATCGGCGCGCTGTCCGATGCCCTGGTCAAGGCGCTGCTGCTGCGCCAGCACGAGAACACCGCGTGGCGCTGCATGCTGGTGGCGCTGGACCCGGTGGGCAGCACCCATGCGCAGGCCGGTTGGCTCGGCGGACTTGCCCCGCTGAAGGCTGGCCTTTACGGCGCCAGCGAAATGGTGATGGACGGCTTCATGCACCTGCAGCGCGGCGGCATCCTCAAGCGCCGCAGCTGGAACAACCTGGCGCTTGAGCGCGCCTCGATCTCCGGGAGGCTGAACCCGGACACGCCGGGCGGTCACTATTTGCGTGGCGCGTTCTTCCTGGGTTCGCAGGAGTTGTACGAGTGGCTGGGCCGCACCGAGGCGGCAGACCCCGACGCGATCGACATGTGCGCGGTGTCCAACGTCAACCAGCTTTACGGCGATCATCAGGCGCTCGCCATGTTGCAACGTCGCGACGCGCGTTTCTTCAACACCTGCATTATGGCGACCCTGCTCGGCGCCGCGGTGTCCGACACGCTGGCGGACGGCGCGGTGGTCAGTGGCGTCGGCGGCCAGTACAACTTCGTGGCGATGGCGCACGAGCTGCCGGGCGGGCGTTCGGTGCTGCTGCTGCGCGCCACCCGCATGCGTGCTGGTGGCATCGAGAGCAATATCCGCTGGGACTACGGCCAGACCACGATTCCGCGCCATCTGCGCGATATCGTCGTCACCGAATACGGGATCGCCGACCTGCGCGGCAAGAGCGACAGCGAGTGCATCGAGGCGATGCTGTCGATCTGCGACGCCCGTTTTCTGGATGCGCTGTGCGCCGAGGCCAAGTCGCACGGCAAGCTGGCCGCGGACTTTGCGATACCGCCGGCATGGCGCCTGCACCAGCCGCACCGTCTGCACGAGTCGCTAGGGCCGTTCCGGCGCAAGGGCCTGCTGCCGGTGTTCCCGTTCGGCAGCGATTTCGACGAGGTCGAGCAGCGCCTGCTGCCGGCGCTGGAATGGCTCAAGGCCGGCGGTCAGCGCTGGCGCGGACGTTGGCAGTTGCTGCGCGCGGTGTGCCGGCCGGGGGACGCCAGCCAGGGCGAGGAGGAAGCGTTGCGGCGGATGGGATTGGATGCGCCGGCCACGCTGAGCGAGCGCGTGCAACGCCGCTTGTTGCAGGCGGCATTGCGGCGACGCTCGGGCGAAACTCAGGGATCGGCCGCGGGCTGACCGGTTTTTCCCACGGTCGTCGCCGACGGTGTTTCTGGTCCGGTTGCGGATGCTGGCGCCTCGTCCATCAGCGGCAACACCGCGGGACTGTCGAGATCGTCGAACTGCTGGTGGTTCACCGCCCAGAAGAACAGGGCCACCGCCACCACGATCACCAGCAGGGTCACCGGGATCAGTACCAGCAGGATGTTCATGCGGACACCGCTGCGGCGCTGCCGGAGCCGGGCCGCCCCGGCGTCGCGTCGTCGGTTCGATCGTGGCCCACCCGCAGCGCGTTGAGCACCACCAGCAGCGAGCTCAGCGACATGCCGATCGCAGCCAGCCACGGCGGCACCAGCCCGAACGCAGCGAACGGTACGGCGAAAAGGTTGTACAGCAGCGCCCAGCGCCGGCTCTGTCCGATCACCTTGTGCATCCGCAGCGCCGTCGCGCGGGCCTGCAGCAGGCCGTCCAGACGGCCATCCAGCAACAGCAGATCGGCCTGTGCCTGGGCCAGGTCGGTGCCGCTGGTCAGCGCGGCGGATACATCGGCGGCGGCCAGCAGCGGTGCATCGTTGCTGCCATCGCCCACCGCCAGCACGGTGTGCCCATCGGCCTGCAGCGAGCGCAGCCGCGCCAGCTTGTCGGTGGGCAGCTGGCTTGCGTGCCAGTCGCCGATGTCGAGCCGTGCGGCGAGCGCCGCCACGCGATCGGCATGATCGCCGCTGGCCATGCACAGGCCAACCCCTTCGCGACGCAGTTGCTCCAGGGTGGCTGCCGCGTCGGAACGCGGCTGCTCATGGAAGTGGAAGCGCGCCAGCGGACCCGCATCGTCGGCGAGTACCAGGGCGTCATCGGCCAGCTCCGGATCGATCCGGCCTTCGGCCAGCGCGAAACGTGCGTGGCCGAGGCGCAGCGCGCGGCCCTCCACGGTGCCGGCGATGCCGGCGGCCAGCGTTACCTGCACATCCTGCGCCTGCGATGGCGTCACCTTTCCGCGTGCGGCTTCGGTCAGGGCACGCGCGAGCGGATGCGAGCTCTGGCTGGCCAGGGCCATCGCCCACGCCAGCACCTGCTCGCGCGAATCGCCACGCAGGGGTTCGGTGGCGGCGGCATCCAGCCGCGGCACCGCAAGCGTGCCGGTCTTGTCGAACAGCGCGCGGTCGACGCGGGCCAGCGCGAGCAGGGCGTTGCCATCGGTTACCAGGACGTGGTGGCGCGCCAGCTGGCCGAGCGCGCGGGTCAGCGTGACCGGCACGGTCAGCGCGAACGCGCAGGGACAGGCCACCACCAGTACGGCGATGGCGGCGTCGAATGCGCGCGATGGGTCGACCAGCAACCAGCCCAGCGCGGTCAACACAGTCAGCAGCAGGACGCGGCGCACGAAGCGCGCCGCATCGCGGTCGCTGCCGGCAAGCGATGCACGTGCCTGGCGCGCCCGCGCGGCGAGCGTGCCCAGCCGCGCCACCCCGGTGTCGGTACCGCCGTGCTCGACGCGCAGCTCCGCCGGCCCGGTCAGCAGCACGCTGCCTGCCGCCAGTCGCTCGCCGCGCTGACGCTGCTGCGGGCGCGATTCTCCGGAAAGCAGCGCCTCGTCGACCTGCACCGAAGCGCTCTCCAGCACGCCGTCGGCCGGGACCATGCCGCCGTCATCGATGTGCACGCGGTCGCCGGGGACGAGGCTCAGGGCCGCCACCGTTTCCAGTTCGCCATCGGCGCGCCGGCGCTGCGCCAGCAGCGGCGTCGCGTCGATCAACGCGTCACCCTGCGCGCCGCCGCGATGGCGCGACCGCAGTTCCAGGTAGCGTGCGCCGAGCAACAGGAACACGAACATGCTGACCGAGTCGAAGTAGACCTCGCCGCTGCCGCGCAGGGTATTTATCACGCTGGCGGCGAACACCAGCACGACCGCCAGCGCCACCGGCAGGTTGATGCCGAACCGGTGGCCGCGCAGTTCATCCGCGGCGCCGCGGAAGAACGAGCGCGCCGAATAGAACACCAGCGGAATCGTGGTGAGCAGCCCCAGCCAGCGGAACAGGTTGCGCGTGCTGAAATCCACGAAGTCGACCACGCCGATGTAGATGACGAAGGCATAGGTCATCACCTGCATCGCGCACATGCCAGCGACCAGCATGCGCTTCAGTGCGTCGTGCATCTCGGCGGCACGCGCATCCTCGATCTCGTCATGGCGCAGCGGCCGCGCCGGGCAGCCGGCGGCGGCGAAGTTCTCGAGCAGGGTCGGCAGGGAAGTTCGCCGGGTCTGCCACACCACCCGCACGCGCCGGGCCGCACGATCGATGGCGACCCGGCGTACCCCGGCCAGCGCGTTGATGCGCTGCTCCAGCCAGAGCACCTGGCGCGGGTCGTGCAGCGCCTCGACGTGCAGCGCGATTTCGCTGCAACCATCGCGCCGCTCGCGCAACACCTGGGCGGCGAGCCGCGGGTCAGCCCATGTCGCCGCGGTGCTCATGGCGTCGGCTGGGGTGGCGGCCCGGGTGGCGGTCGCGCCGCGCTGTGCGCACTGACCGGCACGCCGAACACCGCATGCGAGGTGGTCAGCGGCGTATCGGCGTAGCGGGCGCTGACCGTGATGAGCCACACGCAACCCGCCAGCGACGCCACGAAGACGGCGATGCCCAGCCACGCCACCGGCTGGTGATACCACGCCGATCCGGTGCGCAGGTGGTGGTCAGTGCTTGTCGTCATCAGTAGGGTGCGACCAGTGATAGACATAGGCCGCGAGCACGTGGATCTGGTCGGCGGTCAGGCGCGTGCCCCATGCCGGCATGTGGCCCTGGCGTCCGTCGTGCACGGTCTGGTGGATGTCCGCGACCGTGCCGCCGTACAGCCAGATGTGATCGGTGAGGTTCGGCGCGCCCAGCGCCTGGTTGCCCTTGCCGTCGGGCCCGTGGCAGGCGGCGCAGGTGGCGAACAAGGGCTTGCCGGCGGCAGCCTTGGCCGCATCGTGCGGTGACCCGGACAGGCTCAGCACGTACTGCACCAGGTTGTCGACGTTGTCCTCGCCCAAGCTGGCCCATGGCGGCATCACGCCGCTGCGCCCGTCGTGGATCGAAGTGGTGATGTCGTCGCCGCTGCCGCCGTAAAGCCAATCGTCGTCGGTGAGGTTGGGCGCGCCAAGCAGGATGTTGCCCTTGCCGCTGCGCTGGTGGCAGGCGGCGCAGTTGTCCTCGAACAACACCTTGCCCATCGCCCTGGCTTGCCGATCGCCGGCCAGCTGCTCGACCGGATACAGCCGGAAGCGCTCCAGCAGCGGGTCGAGCCTGGCATCGTTGGCCGCCACGGCGCGGGCCAGTTCGCCGTGCGAGGTCCAGTCGAGCAGACCCTTGAAGCTGCCGAAGCCGGGGAACAGCGCCAGGTAGGTGAAGCCGGCCACGAACATGGCGCCGGAGAACAGCACCCACCACAGCGGCAACCTGCGCACGCCTTCGCGCAGCACGCCGTGCGCCCAGACGTGGCCGCTGGTGCCGTCAGGCAGGGTGGGGATCTTCGCGCGCGGTCCCCACAGATACAGGAAGAACGTGATGCCCATGTTCAGCACCACCAGGAACATCACCCAAAGCGACCAGCCCGTGCTCATGGACGATCCTCCTCATTGTCGTTGCCAGCCTCGTCTTCCATCGGCAGGCGTGCCATGCGGTTGAATGTCTTCTTGTGATATTTGCGCCAGGCCCAGATCCAGATGCCGATGAAGCTGACCAGCATCAGCACGATGAAGACGCCGGCGATGTGGCCCCAGACGGGATTCATCGGTGTCATGGCGTGCCCCCGTCGCTGGCCGGCGCGGCGCCTGCCGCGGCGGCACCGCCGACTGGCGGCCTGGGCTCGTTGTCGATGCCCAGGCCCTGCAGGTAGGCGATCAGCGCATCCATCTCGGTCTTGCCGGCCACGGCGGCCGGCGCGGCGGCAATCTGCGCGTCGGTGTACGGATCACCGAGCCGTCGCAAGGTACGCATGCGCGCCTGCACGTCGGCACCATCGAGCTTGTTTTGCGCCAGCCACGGGTAGCCCGGCATGTTCGACTGCGGCACCAGCTGGCGCGGAGCCATCAGGTGCAGGCGCTGCCACTCGTCCGAATACTTGCCGCCGACCCGCGCCAGGTCGGGCCCGGTGCGCTTGGAACCCCATTGGAACGGGCGGTCGTAGACCGATTCGGCGGCGGTGGAGTAGTGGCCGTAGCGCTCCGTTTCGAAACGCAGGGCGCGGATCATCTGCGAGTGGCACAGGTAGCAGCCGTTCTCGACGTACACGTCGCGGCCCATCAGCCGCAGCGCGTCGTAGGGCTGCACGCCAGGCGGCGGCTTCACCGAGTGTGCCTCCATGAACAGCGGGGTGATCTCGGCGAGGCCGCCGAGCGAGACCATGATCGCGATCAGGACACCGAGCAGCCCGGCGTGTTTCTCGATTGCTTCGAAATGCTTGTAAGCCATGACGCCCTCCTCAACCGGCCGCAGGCAGCGGGGCGGGTACCTGATGCGGCACCGGCTCGGGAATCGGCACCGGGATCGGCTTGATCAGGCGCGCGCGCGCGTCGGCGGCGGTATGCCACAGGTTCCAGGCCATCACCCACATGCCGGACAGGATGAATACGCCGCCGGCCCAGCGGATCAGGTACATCGGCCTGATCGCGATCAGGCTGTCGAGGAAGCCGTAGGTCAGCGCACCATCCGGCTGGGTGGCGCGCCACATCAGGCCCTCGGTGACGCCGGCGGTCCACATCGCGCCGACATAGAGCAGGGTGCCCACCATGTGCAGCCAGAAGTGCCATTCCATCGCGCTGCGCGAGTGCATCTCCGGGCGACCCAGCGCGCGGGGGGCCATCGCGTACAGCGAGCCGATGGTGATCATCGCCACCCAGCCGAGCGAACCCGAATGCACGTGGGCGATCGTCCAGTCGGTGTAATGCGACAGCGAGTTCACCGTCTTGATCGCCATCATCGAGCCTTCGAACGTGGCGGCGCCGTAGAACACCAGCGACATCACCATGAACTTGGCGGCCGGGTCGGTCTTCAGTCGATGCCAGGAGCCGTTGAAGGTGAGCAGGCCATTCGCCGCCGAACCCAGGCTGGGCATCAGCAGCACCAGCGAGAACGCCATGCCGACCGACTGCACCCAGTCGGGCAGGGCGGTGTACATCAGGTGGTGCGCGCCGGCCCACATGTAGACCGAGATCAGCGCCCAGAAATTGACGATCGAGAAGCGGTAGCTCCAGAGTGGCTGCTTGGCCTGCCGCGGCACGAAGTAATACATCATGCCGAGGAAGCCGGCGGTGAGGAAGAACGCCACCGCGTTGTGGCCGTACCACCACTGCACCATCGCGTCGACCACGCCCGAGTAGATCGGGTAGGACTTCCACATCGACACCGGCAGGGCCAGGTTGTTGACGATGTGCAGCAGGCCGACGGCGATGATGAACGCGCCGTAGTACCAGTTGGCCACGTAGATGTGCTTGATGCGTCGGCGCGCGAGGCTGGCGAAGAACACCACGCCGAAGCTGACCCAGACCACCGCGATCAGGATGTCGATGAACCATTCCGGCTCGGCGTATTCCTTGCTCTGGGTGATGCCCAGTGGCATCGTGGTCATCGCCAGCACGCAGATCAGCTGCCAGCCCCAGAACGTGAACCCGGCCAGCTTGCCCAGCGCCAATCGGGCATGGCCGGTACGCTGCACCACGTAGTAGCAGGTTCCCATCAGCGCCGAACCGCCGAACGCGAAGATCACGCCGAACGTGTGATCCGGACGCAGCCGGCTGAAGGTGATGAACGGGATATTGAAATTCAGCGCCGGCCACATCAGCTCGGCGGCGATGTAGACGCCGACCGACATGCCGATGATGCCCCAGACGGCGGCGGCCAGCAGGAACTGGCGCACTACCTTGTCGTTGTAGTACTCGGTGTTAGGCATGCAGGATTCCCGATCAGGTTTCCGAGTATTGTCGAGGAAGAACCGGCCCGCATTGACGGCGATCAACCGGATGCGGCAATTCGTCCCGTTACCGCGCCCGCGGGGGCCGGGTCTTCATCGGCCGGAGCGCCTATCAGGTATCCTTGCCGGCGTCGCCGCGCACCGTCGCGCCATGTATTCGGTTGATCTCATGAGTGAACCTGCTACCCGGAAACCGCGCTCGGCCGAGCCATATCCACGTCGGGAGAGTGTAGGCGTACGGATCGGAAAGGTGAAGGTCGGTGGCGGTGCGCCGATCGTGGTGCAGTCGATGACCAATACCGACACCGAGGACCCGGCCAGCACCGCGAAACAGATCGCCGAACTGGCCCGCGCCGGTTCCGAGCTGGTGCGCATCACGGTCAACACGCCGGCCGCCGCGGCGGCGGTGCCGCGCATCGCCGAACGGCTGGCGATGATGGGGGTGGAGGTGCCGATCATCGGCGACTTCCACTACAACGGTCATCAACTGCTGGAACGCGAGCCGGCCTGTGCCGAGGTGCTGGCCAAGTACCGCATCAATCCCGGCAACGTGGGTTTCGGCAAGAAGCACGAGAGCCAGTTCGCCTCGATCATCGAAAAGGCGCTGCGCTACGACAAGCCGGTGCGCATCGGCGCCAACTGGGGCTCGCTCGACCAGGCGATGGTGACTGCCCTGATGGACGAGAACGCGCGTCGCGCCGATCCCTGGGACGCCTCGCATGTGGCGCGCGAGGCGCTGTTGCGTTCGGCGCTGGATTCGGCCGCGCTGGCCGAGAAGCTTGGGCTGGCCCGCGACCGCATCATCCTGTCGTGCAAGGTTTCCGGCGTGCAGGAACTGATCGCGGTGTACCGCGACCTGGCCGCGCGCTGCGACTACGCGTTGCACCTGGGCCTGACCGAGGCCGGCATGGGCTCCAAGGGCATCACGGCCTCCGCCGCGGCCCTGGCGGTGCTGCTGCAGGAAGGCATCGGCGACACCATCCGCATTTCGCTCACGCCCGAGCCGGGCGCCTCGCGCACCGGCGAGGTGATCGTGGCGCAGGAGCTGCTGCAAACCATGGGCCTGCGCTCGTTCACGCCGCTGGTCACTGCCTGCCCCGGGTGCGGTCGCACCACCAGCGAGTTCTTCCAGGAGCTGGCGCAGACGGTGCAGGCACACGTGCGCGAACAGATGCCGGTGTGGCGGGTCAAATACGACGGCGTGGAAAACCTCACCCTGGCGGTGATGGGCTGCATCGTCAACGGCCCCGGCGAATCCAAGCACGCCAACATCGGCATCTCGCTGCCCGGCAATGGCGAGGCGCCGGCGGCGCCGGTGTTCATCGATGGCGAGAAGGCGATGACCCTGCGCGGCGACAATATCGCCAACGAATTCGTCGGCATCCTGGACGACTACGTGGCGCGCAAGTACACGGTGCGGACCGGCTGAGATTTCTGTCACAGAGTGGCAGCGGCCAGTGCCTCACACTGCCGCCTGCCTGCAAGATGTGTGATGCGCATGTCGTGCGCGGGACGTTCTCGCCGGAGCCTTGTCTTGACGATCAGCCCTCAATTCCGCACGGCCTCTGCCTACGTGTTGCTGTCCACGTTGTGGATCTGCCTTTCCGATCGCGTGCTGGGCGCGCTGGTGCAGGGCCAGGCCGAGCTGACCTTCCTGCAGAGCGTCAAGGGCGGCCTGTTCGTGCTGGCCACCGGCGTACTGCTGTACTGGATGATCGGCCGCGACTTGCGCCGCCTGCAGGTGGCCAACCAGACCCTGCGCAACAGCCACAAGCAGACGCTGCGCGTGCTGGTATCGGCGATGGACATCCGGCACAAGGAAACCGGCGATCATTCCGACCGGGTGATGCGCATGTCGGTGGGGCTGGCCCGGCTCGCGGGCGTGCAGGGCGAGGCGCTGCGCCACCTCACGTTCGGCGCCCTGCTGCATGACATCGGCAAGCTGGCGTTGCCGGATTCGATCCTGATCAAGCCCGGCAAGCTGGATGACGAGGAGATGGCGGTGATGCGTCAGCACCCGCAACTCGGCTACGAACTGTTGCAGCGGGTCGATTTCCTGCGTGACGCCAGCGACATCCCGCACAGCCATCACGAGCGCTGGGATGGCACCGGATATCCGCAGGGCCTGCGTGGCGCGGCGATTCCGCTGGCCGCGCGGATCTTCAGCGTGGTCGACGTGTGGGATGCGCTGATCACCGCGCGCGTCTACAAGCCGGCGTGGCCGGAGGCGGACGTCCTGAACTATCTGCGCGCCGCCGCCGGCAGCCAGCTCGATCCGAACCTGGTGGCACTGTTCCTGGACAACTACGACGCGCTCAAGGCGCTTGGCCAGGTGCCGGCCCGTTGAGCGCTGTCATTCGCCTGCGCAGGGCTGGATCAGGCGCGGCGTGAGGTCGCTCCAGTTGCCGGTCGGTCCGGGCAGCTGGCCGAGCCGGGCGACGTGTTGCAGGAACTCCACGCGCGGCATCTCCAGCGCACCCAGGCCGAGCGTATGCGGATTGCTGACCTGGGTGTCGATCAGCGGAAAATCCATCTCGTGCAGCAGCCGGGCCAGGGCGACGAGGGCGATCTTCGAGCCGCCGCTCTCCGCGCTGAACATCGACTCGCCGCAGAACAGTCGCCCGATCGCCACGCCATAGATGCCGCCGACCAGTCGTTCACCGTCCCACACCTCCACGCTGTGCGCATGGCCGAGCCGGTGCAGGTGCACGTAGGCGTCGATCATCGCCGGCACCAGCCAGGTACCCGATTCACCGACACGCGGCGCGGCGCAGGCGCGGATCACCTGCCCGAAGGCGCGGTCGACGCTCAACCGCCAGTGCCTGCCGGCCAACTGGCGGCGCAGGCTGCGATTGATCCGCAGCGTTCCGGTATCGAACACGCAGCGCGGGTCAGGCGACCACCACAGGATCGGCTCGCCGGCACCGAACCAGGGAAAGATGCCGCGGCGGTACGCGGCCAGCAGGCGCTGTGGCGTGAGATCGCCACCGAACGCGAGCAAGCCGTTCGGCTCGACCAGCGCCAGACGCGGGTCGGGGAAGTGGTCGGGCGCGGCGGGATCCAGTAGCGGCAGGCGCATCATCGTTCGGCAAACGGACTGTGGCTGTGCAGCTCGGTGGCATAAGCGTCGACCGCTTCCGCCTCGCTGGCAAGCGCCGCAGCCACGGCGGCGCGAAAATCCGGATTGGCCAGATAGTGCCGCGAATGCGTGCGCGCCGGCAGGAAGCCGCGCGCCAGCTTGTGCTCGCCCTGCGCGCCGGGTTCGAACCGATCCAGCCGCTGCGCGATCGCATGCTCGATGCCGCGGTAGTAGCACAGCTCGAAATGCAGGCCGGGCACGTCCACCGAGGCGCCCCAGTAGCGGCCGTACAGCACGTTGCCACCTTGCACGAACAGCGCCATCGCCACGATGGTTTCGTCCTCGCGTGCCAGCGCGACCTGCGCGAGCCCGCCGAGTTCGCCGAGGCGGCTGAAGAATGCCGCGGTCAGCGCAGCGTGGTTGCCCTTGAGGTCGAACGTGCTTTCGTACAGGGCATGCAGCCGGCGCCATTCGGCGCGATCCAGCGTGTCGCCGCCGCGCCATTCGATCGTCAAACCGCTGGCGGCCACCTGATCGCGTTCGCGCAGGATGTTCTTGCGCTTCTTGTGGCTGAGCGCGGCGAGGAAATCCGGGAAGTGGCGATAGCCGCGGTTGTGCCAGTGGAACTGCACGTCCGAGCGGGCCAGCCAGTCATCGCCGAATGCGGCGAGTTCGGCGGGCTGCAGGAAGTTGGCGTGTACCGAAGACAGGCCGAGCCGGGCGGTTTCGTCGCGCATCGCCTCGACCAGCGCACGCTGCAGGGCGGGTGTGTGTTCACTGCTGCCAGCCAGCAGGCGCGGGCCGGGCACGGGCGAGTAGGGCACGCCGTTGAGCAGTTTCGGATAGTACGCGCCACCGGCGCGCTCCCATGCGCTGGCCCAGCTCCAGTCGAACACGAATTCGCCGTGCGAATTGCCCTTCAGGTACAGCGGTGCGGCGGCGAGCAGGCGGCCGTCCTCATACAGGCCCAGATGATGGGCCTGCCAGCCCCAGTCGGGACGGATGCAGCCGCTTTGCTCCAGTGCATGCAGAAACGCATGCGACACGAACGGATTGGCGTCGGCACGCAGGGTGTCCCACGCCGTGGCTGGCAGTTCGGCGATCGCGGCATGGAAGCGGATGTCATGCATGAGGTGGTTCGTAGGAGCCCGCTCGCGGGCGATGCTCTTCGAATCCCGGCTTTCAACAGACGAACGTCTGGTCATCCCGAATCCCGAGAAAGAGCATCGCCCGCGAGCGGGCTCCTACACGTATCACCCGGCCGGGGTCTGCTGGTCCAGCCAGCGTTCGGCGTCCAGCGCGGCCATGCAGCCGAAGCCAGCCGAGGTCACCGCCTGGCGGTAGACATGGTCGGCCACGTCGCCGGCGGCAAACACGCCCGGCACCGAGGTCATCGTGGCCATGCCGCCGAGGCCGGTCTTGATCTTGATGTAGCCGTCGTGCATGTCGAGCTGGCCTTCGAAGATGCCGGTGTTCGGCGTGTGGCCGATCGCCACGAAGAAGCCGGTGGCCGCGATGTCGCGGGTGGCGCCGGAGTTGACGTCCTTGACACGCACGCCGGTGACGCCGGAGACGTCGCCGAGCACTTCGTCGATGGTGTGGTTCCAGACCAGTTCGATCTTGCCGGCGGCGGCCTTCTCGAACAGCTTGTCCTGCATGATCTTCTCGGCGCGCAGCTTGTCGCGGCGATGCACCAGGTAGACCTTGCTGGCGATATTGGACAGGTACAGCGCCTCCTCGACCGCAGTGTTGCCGCCGCCGATCACCACCACCACCTGCTCGCGGAAGAAGAAGCCGTCGCAGGTGGCGCAGGCGGAGACGCCCTTGCCCTTGAACCGCTCCTCGCTTTCGATGCCGAGATACTTGGCGGTGGCGCCGGTGGTGATGATCAGGGCGTCGGCGGTGTATTCGCCCGAATCGCCCTTGAGCCGGAACGGGCGCTGTTTCAGGTCGGCGGTGTGGATGTGGTCGAAGATCATCTCGGTGTGGAAACGCTCGGCGTGCTCGGCCATGCGCTGCATCAGGGCCGGACCCTGCAGGCCCTCGACATCGCCCGGCCAGTTGTCCACGTCGGTGGTGGTCATCAGCTGGCCGCCCTGTTGCAGGCCGGTGATCATGGTCGGCTTCAGGTTGGCGCGCGCGGCGTACACCGCGGCGGTGTAGCCGGCAGGGCCGGAGCCGAGGATCAGCAGGCGGCTGTGCTTG
Organism: Rhodanobacter sp. B05; assembly: GCF_002001085.1. GTDB lineage: Bacteria > Pseudomonadota > Gammaproteobacteria > Xanthomonadales > Rhodanobacteraceae > Rhodanobacter. The sequence continues at coordinate 222,624 of NZ_MUNU01000014.1, read as the reverse complement.
GGGGTGGGCATGGCGGGTATAATCCTTGGGTTTGCTGGTGACTTGAGTGGCTATTCGCTGCAACTGCGGCCGCGGTTTCACTGGAACCGCCTCGGCAGGCAACAAGATGTGCGACCCCGGGAGAATGGGGAATCCGCACGGCCGATTCAAGTCAGCGGCAAGCCAACGACACCACCGCGGCGGTTGCGCGATGGATTTACAACGTGCTTCCACAGGATTCTCTTGCCATGCGTATCGGTATCCCCTCCGAAACCAAGACCCTTGAAGGTCGTGTTGCCCTCGTTCCCGCCGCTGCCGCCGACCTGGTGCGCCGTGGCCACGAAGTGTTCCTGCAGTCCGGCGCCGGCCTGAAGAGCGGTTTTGCCGACGAGGTCTACGTCAAGCAGGGCATCAAGATCGTGGCGGACGCCGCGGCGCTGTACGAGGCCGGCGAGCTGATCGTCAAGGTGAAGGAGCCGGTTGCCGGCGACCTGGCGTTGCTGAAGAAGCATCACCTGCTGTTCTGCTACCTGCACCTGGCCGCCGAACCGGCGTTGACGAAGAGCCTGCTCGACATCGGCCTGACCGGCGTGGCGTTCGAGTCGGTGGAGGAACACGGCGGCCTGCCGCTGCTGCACCCGATGTCGGTGATCGCAGGCCGGATCGCCACCCAGATCGGCACCACGCTGCTGCATCGCCCGCAGGGTGGCAAGGGCAAGCTGCTGGGCGGCATGGCGTCCACCCCGCGCGGCAAGGTGGTGGTGCTCGGCGCCGGCGCGGCCGGTGGCAACGCCGCCGCGCTGGCTGCTGCGGCCGGTGCCAACGTGGTGGTGTTCGACAAGCGCCAGGATCGCCTCGCCGAAATGATGGCGATGGGTCCGAACGTCACCGCGCTGTATGCCTACGAGTCCTCGGTGGCCGAGGAAGTGCGCGACGCCGACATCGTGGTCGGTGCCGTGCTGATTCCCAGCGCCAAGGCTCCGCACGTGGTCACCGAGGCGATGGTCAGGACGATGGAGCCGGGCAGCGTGCTGGTGGATATCGCGATCGACCAGGGCGGCTGCTTCGAGACCTCGAAGCCGACCAGCTGGGAGAAGCCGACCTATGACGTGCACGGTGTCACCCACTTCTGCGTGACCAACATGCCGGGTGCCGTGCCGCAGACCTCGTCGGTGGCGATCTCCGCCGCGATCCTGCCGTACGTGCAGCGCCTGGCTGCGGGCAGCGAATGGCGCGAGTTCGAGCCGCTGAAGGTCGGCATCAATGTCGACGGCGGCAAGCTGGTGCATCCGGCCCTGCAAGGTATGCTCTAGGCCTTGGCAGGCAGGAAGGGGGCACCCAAGGTGGCGCGCAGCGCGAATGTGAAGCAACAACCGAGGGCGGCCCTCAGCGAAGAGCTGAAGCGCCGGCTGCGTGAAGCCGGCGCCCTGCTGCTGCTGCCACTGGCGCTGTATCTGCTGGTGTGCCTGTTCAGCTACAACCCGCATGACCCCAGCTGGACCAATGCCGGCCAGCTGGAGCATGCGCGCAATTTCGGCGGCACGGTGGGTGCCTACATCGCCGACCTGCTGCGCTGGATCTTCGGCCTGGTGGCGTACTGCTTCCCGTTGCTGCTGCTGTTGCTGGGCGTGCAGGTATTGCGCCAGCGCGGCCAGCAGGCGCTGCATCCGTGGGAGCCGGCGCTGCGCCTGGTCGGTTTCGTGTTTTTCTTCATCACCGGTCCGGCGCTGCTTTATCTCAACTTCGCGCAGGAGCCGGTACAGCCGCAGGGCATCGGCGGCATCATCGGCGTATGGGTCGGCCACGCCGTGCTGTCGGCGTTCGGCTCAACCGGCGCGCCGCTGCTGTTGCTGGCGCTGTTCCTGATCGCGGTGACCCTGGCCACCGGCCTGTCCTGGTTCGGCTTGATGGACTGGACCGGGCGCGGCGTGCTGCAGCTGACGGCTTGGCTCAAGGGCAAATTGCGCGAGGCCCCGCAGGTGCTGGCCGCGCGCCAGGCGCGCAGCGAGCGCGAGGTGATCAAGAAGGCCGATGCGGTGAAACAGGCGCGGCGCGAGCCGGTGCGCATCGAGGCGGCGCCCGCCCCGGTGACCAAGAGCGAGCGCGCCCGCCTGGAAACGCAGATACCGTTGTTCACCGGTGCCGCGGCACCGGGCGAGCTGCCGCCGCTGTCGCTGCTGGACGAGGCACCGGAGCAGGGGCCGGGCTACACCGAGGAAACCCTCGAAGTGCTCTCGCGCCAGGTCGAGTTCAAGCTCAAGGACTTCAAGATCGACGTGAAGGTGGTGGGTGCCTATCCGGGCCCGGTGATCACCCGCTTCGAGATGGAGCCCGCGCCGGGCATCCGCGGCTCGCAGGTCTCCAGCCTGGACAAGGACATCGCGCGTGGCCTGTCGGTGGTCAGCGTGCGCGTGGTCGACGTGATTCCCGGCAAGAACGTGATCGGCCTGGAGATCCCCAACACCCGCAAGCAGATCGTGTACCTGTCCGAGATCCTGCGCTCGGACAAGTACGACCAGATGAAGTCGCCGCTGGCGCTGGCGCTGGGCAAGGACATCGGCGGCAAGCCGGTGGTGGTCGACCTCGGCAAGATGCCGCACCTGCTGGTGGCCGGCACCACCGGTTCGGGCAAGTCGGTGGCGGTCAACGCGATGGTGCTGAGCCTGCTGTACAAGGCCAGCCCGAAAGACGTGCGGATGATCATGATCGACCCGAAGATGCTGGAGCTCTCGGTCTACGAGGGCATCCCGCACCTGCTGGCGCCGGTGGTCACCGACATGAAGGAAGCGGCCAACGCGCTGCGCTGGTGCGTGGCCGAGATGGAGCGTCGCTACAAGCTGATGGCGGCCGTCGGCGTGCGCAATCTCGCCGGCTTCAACAAGAAGGTGAAGGACGCCGAGAACGCCGGCCAGCCGCTGCTCGATCCGCTGTTCCGACCCAATCCGGAGATGCCGAACCTGGCCGCGGAGCCGCTGGAGCCGCTGCCGAACATCGTGGTGATCATCGACGAATTCGCCGACATGATGATGATCGTCGGCAAGAAGGTGGAGGAGCTGATCGCCCGCCTGGCACAGAAGGCGCGCGCCGCCGGCGTGCACCTGATCCTGGCCACCCAGCGTCCCTCGGTGGACGTGATCACCGGCCTGATCAAGGCGAACATTCCCACCCGCATCGCGTTCCAGGTCTCCAGCAAGATCGACTCACGCACGATCCTCGACCAGAGTGGCGCGGAGGCGCTGCTCGGCCATGGCGACATGCTGTACCTGCCGCCGGGTACCGCCACGCCAGAGCGCGTGCATGGCGCCTTCGTCGACGACCACGAGGTGCACGGCGTGGTCAACTGGCTGCGCTCGCAGGGCACGCCGAACTACATCGAGGGGGTGCTGGAGGAAGTGCAGGCCACCAGCGACGGCAAGTTCATCAACGACGCCGGCTTGCCGCAGGAAGGCGAGGAGGGCGGCGACGCCGACACCCAGCTCTACGACAAGGCCGTGGCGGTAGTCACGCAAACGCGCCGCGCCTCGATCTCCGGCGTGCAGCGGCACCTGCGCATCGGCTACAACCGCGCCGCGCGACTGGTCGAGCAGATGGAGCAGGACGGCGTGGTCAGCGCGCCCCAGCACAACGGCAACCGCGAAGTGCTCGCGCCGCCACCGCCAAAGGATTGAAACGAAATACCCCGAAGGAGCCCGCTGGCCGGCGATGCTCTTGCGAATCCCGGCTTTCAACAGACGAACGTCTGGTCATCCCGAATCCCGAATCCCGAATCCCGAATCCCGAATCCCGAATCCCGAATCCCGAAAGAAGAGCATCGCCCGCCAGCGGGCTCCTACCGATCGGTTAAGCCGTTGCTGTCCACAATCCACATCTTTGTCACTGCGGAACACCCGATGAAACGCCTTCTGCCCGCCCTGTCCACTTTGCTGCTGATATTTTCGGCCGCAACGCATGCCGCCAGCGGCCCGGCCCGCGCGCGGCTCGATGCCTTCGCCACCGGTTTGCATTCGTTGACCGGGCATTTCAGCCAGACCCTGACCAATGCCAATGGCCAGGCGGCCAAGACCAGCTCCGGCACGCTCGCCCTGGAAGCGCCGCGGGAATTTCGCTGGGACACCCTGGCGCCGTACAAGCAGACCATCGTGGCCGACGGCGGCCGGGTCTGGATGTACGATCCCGACCTCGAGCAGGTGACGGTGCGCAAGCAGAATACCGAGGAGGCGCACAGCCCGCTGACCGTGCTGACCGACCTCAAGCAACTGGACAAGGAGTTCAAGGCCAGCGAACGCGGCGAGCATGATGGGCTGCTGTGGCTGCGGCTGACCTCGACCAGCAAGGACCCGCAGTTCGCCTGGGTCGACCTCGGCTTCAATGACAAGGGTCTCGCCCGCATGGCCTTCCGCGACCAGCTCGGTTCGACCACCGACATCAGCTTTTCGGACTGGCAGCGCAATCCGTCGCTGCCGGTGGGCACCTTCACCTTCGTGCCGCCGAAGGGCGCCGACGTGATCGGCGACGTGCCGGACATATCGATCCAGCCGATCAAGGACTGAGACGGTGCCGGTATTGCGCCAGCTGCCACGCTGGGCCTGGTACGGCACCGGCATCCTCGCGTTCATCGCGGGCATGGTCAACGCGGCGGGCTATCTCGGCTTCCGGCATGAGTCCATCAGCAACATGACCGGCAATACCAGTTTGCTTGGTATCGCACTTGGCAACTCCGGCGGCAGCGAAGCGGTTCACTGGGCTCTCGCGATTGCGTCGTTCGTGTTCGGCGCCACGCTGAGTGGAATGATCGTGCAGCAAAGTACGTTGAAGCTCGGCCGCCGCTACGGCGTGGCGCTGGTGCTGGAGTCGCTGCTGCTGGTCGCCGCCGTCCCGTTGCTCGAGGCTTCAAATTCCGCGGGCCTGTACCTTGCATCGGTGGGCATGGGCTTGCAGAACGGCATCGTCAGTGCCTACAGCGGCGCGGTGATTCGTACCACCCACGTCACCGGTATCTTTACCGATCTGGGCATCTACATCGGGCACATGTTGCGGCGGCTGCCGGTGGACATGCTGCGTCTGCGCGTCTGCATGGTGGTCGCTGCCAGCTTCATGATTGGCAGCGCGGCCGGGGCCATGCTGTTCCGGGTGATGCAGGAGCGCACCCTGCTGATTCCCGCGGCGCTCACCGGATTTTGCGGCGTGAGCTACGGTCTCTATCGACAATATGCGATGAGGAAGGGAGCCACCTCGGACGTCCCTTGATCGTTTTCCGGCTCAGCCGGCGACTGCGCAGCGATTGCGACCGCCGCGCTTGGCCTCGTACAGGGCCTTGTCGGCGCGGGAAAGCCATTGCTCGATGGATTCGCCCGGGCGCAGCGCAGCGACACCGATGCTGACCGTCACCCGGATCGGCTGACTGTTGTAGTCCACCGCGTTGTCGGCCATGACGCTGCAGATGCGCTCGGCGATTTCCCGCGCCTGCGGCACGCCGGTGTCGGGCAGGCACAGCACGAATTCCTCGCCGCCGTAGCGGCCCAGCAGATCGCCCTGCCGGCAATGCTGCTTGATCACCTCGATCGCGCCGCGGATGACGGCATCGCCGGCAAGATGCCCGTGAGTGTCGTTGATCGCCTTGAAGCGGTCGAGGTCGAACAGCGCGATGCAGACCGAGCGCTCGCGTGCCTGGTCACGCTGCGTGCGCGCCAGTTCCAGGAAACGGCGCCGGTTGTAGATGCCGGTGAGCCCATCGGTGCTGGCCAGCTCGTCGAGGCGCTGGTTGGCGGCACGCAGGTCGCGCGTGTGCTCGTTGATCTGCCGCAGCAGTTGTGCCGCCTGGCGACGCAGATACAGCGTGCGCAAGTGCACAAGCAACACCACCAGGGCGATCAGCAACGCGATCGCGGCCAGTTTGCTGAACCAGGTCTCGTACCAGCGCGGGGCAACCTTGATCAGCAGATGGGCCTGGACGGTTTGCGGATACATGCCGTGGGTGGAAGCGCGCAGGTAAAGTGTGTAGCGACCATGCGCCAGGTTGGTGTAATTCGCGCTGGGTAGTGCGCCCTTGGGAATATCGACCCAGCTGTCGTCCAGGCCATCCATCCGGTAGCTGTACGAGGTTTCGCCCGGCGCCCGGTAATCGAGCAGCGAGAAGTCGATGCGCAGGTTGCGGTTGCCCGGATCGAGCCCGATGTCCGCGCCATCGCGAGGCAGCTTGCCGAACGGCAGCGCGACATTGCCGACCACGGCATGGGTGATCGCCAACGGGGCATTCGGGCCGGACGCGGGCCGCCATTGCGGGCGGATGACGGTCAGTCCGCCCAGCCCGCCGAACATCAGTTTGCCGTCCGGCGCGCGTGCGGCGTCGTCGGCATAGTGATAACTGCGGATACGCAAGCCGTCGCGTGGCCCCAGGTTGCGTACTGCATGGGTATGCGCATCGATCAGTGAGATGCCGCTGGAGGTGCTCGCCCAGATGTAGCCCAGGTCGTCGCTCAGCGCACTGTTGACCATGTCGCTGGCAAGTCCCTGGGCCACACCTATGCTGGAAAAGCGCCAGGGTTCGGCGTTGCTGCTCGTAGCCAGTCCACCCGAGGTGCTGACCCAGATGTTCCCCTCGGGATCCACCGTGACCGCGCTTACGGAATCTCCAGGCAGGCTGGATGGATCGTTGTCGTGATGGGTGAGGTTGCGAAAGCCGTGGCTATCCCGGGAGTTGTCGGCGATGCTGATGCCACGGGCCGTGCCGTACCACCACTGCTTGCCGACGCGCAGAATCTGTCGCACGGTATCGCTGGTCAGGCTGGAGGGGTCGTTCGGGTCGTGTTTGACATGATCCAGCACGCCGGTGCCGGTGTCGTAGCGATACAGGCCGTCGTAGGTGCCGATGAGCAGGCGGTTGCCGTCGCACTGCAGGTTCAATACCGGCACGTTCTCCAGCGCCGGCAGGATCGACGGGTGGATCACGAGCGTCACCGGATCGATCCGTGCCAGGCCCTGGCTGCCTACCCAGATCGAGCCGTCCGCCGCTTCGACAAAGGACTGGATGTCGCGATGGGTCTGGCTGCCCCCCAGGTGCAGATGGCTCATGCGCCCGGCCTTGAGGTCGATCACGTCGATGCGGCCCGAGTTCAGCCCGACCCAGATCAGCCCGCGGCTGTCGACGTAGAGGCCGCGCACGCTGGTGTCGCTCAGCGCATTCTGTTGCAGTGGCGAAGGCAGCACGGCGAAGGCGCTGCGAGCGCCGGGATAGGTCCGGGCCAGGCCGAGATCGGTGGCCGCCCAGACGTTGCCTGCGCGATCGGCCAGCAGGGCTCGCACGGAGTCGCCGGGCAACGATGAGTCGATCGCCGGGTCGTGTTCGATCATGCGCGGATGCACGTCGCCGGGGCTGTACGCCAGCACGCCGCTGCCGTCCGTGGCGATCCACATCGTGTCCGCCGAGACCTCGAGGAAATCCCGTACGGTGGCCTGCTGGGCACCCTGCAGATAGCCGCTGAATTCTGGTACCGGATGCCATTGACCGTCGGTGTCGCGGAACACCGCACCAGCCTGGCCGCTGCCTGCCCACAGGCGGCCGGCCTTGTCCTCATGGATGGCCCAGACCTGGTTTTCGAGGACGGTGGCCACCGTGCCGGCGGGATGTTGCGGACGCACGAAGCGGCTGCTGCCGGCCTGGCGCACGAACAGGCCGCTGTTGTTGCCCAGCCACAAGTTGCCGGCGCGATCCTGCATCACCGTGAAATCGCGCGGCGCCGCTTCGCTGCCGGTGTCCACGTGACGGATCGTGTTCGAGCGCAGGTCGAGGTGGTCCAGCCCTTGCTCGGTGGCGATCCAGACGCCGCCGGCATGATCGTCGGCAAGTGCAAAAATCTTGCTGTCCGAGGTTCCGCTGGCGCCGTTAGGATAGCTGTGGAAGGTATTGGTCGCGGGGTCGAAACGCACCAGCCCGCCGGCATTGGTGCCCACCAGCAGGCCACCGTCGGGCAGCGCCAGCAGGCAGCGCACATAGGCATCGGGCAGGCCCTTGCCGTTGCCGCCACGGACGTCGAACATCTGGGTGCGGTAGCCGTCGTAACGGGCCAACCCGACCATGGTGCCGATCCACAGCAGGCCTTGCCGATCCTGTGCCAGCGCCGTGACGATCGAAGGCGGAAGCCCTTCGGCGGTGGATACCTTGTCGAACCAGGGGGCGTCGAACGGCGCCCACGGATCGGGGCTGGCGGCGAGGCTGGAACCTGCCCGGAAAATCAGCAGGATCAGCCCGAAAAGTCCCAGCCAGGAGCGACGCACCGACAACCTCACGCAGACCACCGGCGGTCGCCCGAGGCCGTGCAGGGCGAACGTGCGCCCCCAGCTTGCTTCATGCCATGACTGGTCTTGCGCACGATCACTTGCTGGTCGCCCCCCGGCGTGCCCTGTAGAGCAAATCCACATCCCAGGCAAGTCCATGATAGCGGGAAACCGCGAAATTTCGGCGTGACGACGGTGCCGGTGCATGCCGTATCATGCCCGCATGTCCCGTTCCGTCCCGTCGTCCGCCCCCGGCCTGTTCGCCGAGCCAGACGCCCTCAAGCCGCTGGCCGAGCGGATGCGCCCGCGAGACCTGGACGAGATCGTCGGCCAGCAACGCCTGGTCGGTGCCGACAAGGCGCTGCGCCGTGCGCTGGAAGCCGGCAAGATCCACTCGATGGTGCTGTGGGGCCCGCCCGGCTGCGGCAAGACCACGCTGGCGCTGCTGGTGGCGCGCTATGCCGATGCGGATTTTCGTGCGATCTCCGCCGTGCTGTCCGGTCTGCCGGACGTGCGCAAGGCGCTGGCCGAGGCCGAGGTGAACTTCGCCCAGGGCAGGCGCACCGTGCTGTTCGTGGACGAGGTGCATCGCTTCAACAAGACCCAGCAGGATGCCTTCCTGCCGCATATCGAAAAAGGCGTGATCATCTTCATCGGTGCCACCACCGAGAACCCCTCGTTCGAACTGAACTCCGCGCTGCTGTCGCGCTGCCGCGTGCACGTGCTGGAGCCGGTTTCAGGCGATGACATCATCGCTGCGCTGAAGCGCGCCCTGAGCGACGACGAACGCGGCCTCGGCGAGCTGCGGTTGCAGGTTTCCGACGAATCGCTGGACTCGATTGCCCAGGCCGCCGACGGCGACGTGCGTCGCGCGTTGACCCTGCTGGAAATCGCCGCCGAACTGGCCGAAGACAAGAAGATCGACGAGGTTACGCTCACGCAGGTGCTGGCCGACCGCACGCGCCGCTTCGACAAGCAGGGCGAGCAGTTCTACGACCAGATCTCCGCGTTGCACAAATCCGTGCGCTCGTCCGATCCCGATGCGGCGGTGTACTGGCTGTGCCGCATGCTCGATGGCGGTGTCGACCCGTTGTATCTCGCACGCCGGATGACGCGCATGGCGGTGGAAGACGTCGGCCTGGCCGAGCCCCGCGCCTGGCGCATGGCGCTGGATGCATGGGATACCTACGAACGCCTGGGCAGTCCCGAAGGCGAGTTGGGCCTGGCCCAACTGGCGATCTGGCTGGCGATCTCGCCCAAGAGCAACGCCGCCTACATGGCCTATAACAAGGCCCGCGCCGCGATCCGCGAAGGCGGCACGCTCGAAGTGCCGATGCACCTGCGCAACGCACCGACCAAATTGATGAAAGGCCTCGGCTACGGCAAGGGCTACCAGTACGACCACGACGCCGAAGGCGGCATCGCACTCGACCAGCAATGCCTGCCCGACGAACTGGTCGGCAGCGTGTTCTACGAACCGGTCGAACGTGGGCTGGAATTGCAATTGCGCGAGAAGCTGCTGGCCCTGCGCGAAGCGAGGCGTGACGCGCGCAAGAAGTAATCGTCGGTCCGCGAGCACCAAACCACTGCAACGAGGCCATGTCATGCCCGTCACCTGGTACTTTGATTTCATCTCGCCGTTTGCATGGTTGCACTGGCCCAAGGTCAAGGCGCTGGCGGCAACGCAACCAGTAACGCTGCGGCCCATCCTTTTTGCCGGTGTGCTCGATCGATGCGGGCAGAAAGGCCCAGCCGAGATCCCTGCAAAGCGCGAATTCACCTATCGCTACACGCTGTGGCGCGCACGGCAGGCCAACCAGCCGCTGAAATATCCGCCGGCACACCCGTTCAATCCGCTCGCCGCGTTGCGCCTGTGCATTGCCGAAGGCAGCAGCATTGCGGCAACCGATGCGATTTTCGACTGGATATGGGGGCAAGGCCAGGCGGCCGATTCCGCCGAAGCGCTGGCTCCCGTCGCGGCCAAGCTTGGCATCGAAGATATCCATGCGGCCATCGCCCGCCCTGAAGTAAAGGCCAAGCTTCGCGAGAATTTCGATCAGGCAATGAGCGAGCAGATCTTTGGCGTGCCGACGCTCTCCATCGGCGGACGTCTGTTCTGGGGTGAAGACGCGCATGACTTCGCCATGGCCTGCCTGCGCGATCCCACGTTGTGGGACGACGCGGAAATGCAACGTGTCGCGGCATTGCCGGTGGGCATAAGCCGCACGGTCGCGTAAGACTCGCCACAGGTCTGTTGCGATCCACCTTGCGAGCGTTCAGCGCGCCAGCATAGATTTGATGCACCAACGGTTTCGAGGGAGGGTGAACCATGCGCGTACTCGTGGCAGGTCTGATCGGCGGCATTCTGATGTTCATGTGGGGCGTGATGGCGCATATGGCGCTGGGCCTGGGCAATGTAGGCATCAAGCAGCCGGCCAATGAAAACGCGGCGCTTAGCGGCCTGCAGGAAGGGCTGGGCGGACAGGCAGGTGTGTACATACTGCCTTCGCTGGATCCTGGGAAGATGGGCGACGCGGCCGAAGTCAGGACCTATTCGATCAAGGCTGTCCGCTCGCCGTATGCCTGGGTGGTCTATCAGCCGCAAGGTACCGACATGATGCAGATGGGCCCGCAGATCGGGCGGCAGTGGGCGTCCGACACGCTGAGCGCGCTGGCGCTGGCGTTCGTGATGGGGTTGGCCGTGGTCGGCTTCCGCCGTCGTCTCGCCATCGCGGCGGCGGCCGCGATATTCGCCTGGCTCAGCACCATGCTGCCGTACTGGAACTGGTATCGCTTCCCGCTCGACTTCACTCTCGCCGCGCTGGTCGAGCAACTGATCGGCTGGCTGATCGCCGGCGCCGCGATGGCGTGGTGGCTGGGCCGCAGCGAACGCAAGCTGGCCGGCTGAACTGGCTGCAAGCCGGGCGGCGCAGCCACGCCGCCCGGTATTCATTGCGACGATTGCCGCCTGGCAGCGATAATTCCCGGTTCAAGCCTTTATCTGGAACCGATCATGCTGGATCCCGCACTGCTGCGTTCGCGCCTCGCCGACACCGCTGCACGCCTCAAGGAAACCCGTGGCTACGTGCTCGACGTGTCCGCCGTGGAAGCGCTGGAGGCCGCCCGCAAGCAGCTGGCGATGGAAACGCAGGAGCTGCAGAACCTGCGCAACACGCGTTCCAAATCGATCGGCCAGGCCAAGGCGAAAGGCGAGGACGTGGCGGCCCTGATGGCCGAGGTCGCTGGCCTCGGCGACAAGCTCAAGGCGAACGAACATGCATTGGCCGACGCGCAGGTGAAGCTTGCCGATATCGCGCTGGGCATCCCGAACATCCCGCACGCCTCCGTACCCCTCGGCAAGGACGAAAACGACAACGTCGAAGTCAGCCGCTGGGGCAATCCGCGCAGCTTCGACTTCGCGGTTAAGGATCACGTCGAACTGGGCGAGCGCCACGGCTGGCTCGACGGCGACGCCGGCGCCAAGCTCTCCGGCGCGCGCTTCACCGTGCTGCGCGGCCAGCTCGCTCACCTGCATCGCGCGCTCGGCCAGTTCATGCTCGACCTGCACACCGGAGAGCACGGCTACCTCGAATGCAACGTGCCGGTGATCGTCAACGCCGACAGCATGCAGGGCACCGGCCAGCTGCCGAAATTCGAGGAAGACCTGTTCGCCACCGAAGTCGGCGAAACGAAGCGCTACCTGATTCCCACCGCCGAAGTCTCGCTGACCAACCTGGTGCGCAACACTATCCAGGACGCTGACGCACTGCCGCTACGCATGACTGCGCATACCTTGTGTTTTCGCGCCGAAGCCGGCAGCTACGGCCGCGACACCCGCGGCATGATCCGCCAGCACCAGTTCGAAAAAGTCGAGATGGTGCACATCGCCCGTGCCGACCAGTCGCATGCGCAGCTGGAGGAAATGGTCGGTCACGCCGAACAGGTGCTGCAGAAACTCGGCCTGCCGTACCGCAAGATGCTGTTGTGCAGCGGCGACATGGGCTTCACCGCGGTGAAGACCTACGACCTCGAAGTGTGGCTACCCAGCCAGCAGACCTACCGCGAAATCTCCAGCTGCTCCAACTGCGAGGATTTCCAGGCCCGCCGCCTGCAGGCCCGCGTGCGCAACGCCGACACCGGCAAGCCCGAACTCGTGCACACCTTGAACGGCTCCGGCCTCGCCATCGGCCGCACCCTGATCGCCGTGATGGAAAACAACCAGAACGCCGACGGCTCGATCACCGTGCCCGCCGTGCTCCGTCCCTACATGAATGATGTGGATCGCATCGCATGAACGCGCAAATGTCACCAGCCAGCCCGTGGAGCAAGGTCGAGCTGGTCACCAGCATTACCCTGATCGCCTGCCTGCTGGCCTTCATCGGCAGCCGGCTGGTGTTCGCCCTCTGGTGGCCGCTGCATCCTGTCGACTTCATCATCTCGACGATCGCCGTGATCCTGCTCATCGTCAGCTTCTGGTTCGCCGCCCCTCGCCGCAGCTGGCGCATCGCCGTGATCGCCTACGCCAGCGCCACCCAGCTGGTGCCAATGGTGATCCGCGAACCGGTCCTGCTGCTGCCGCTGCTCGGCGCCCTGATCCCGCTTGCGATCCTGTTCGGTTGCCTCTGGGCGCTGTCGAAGAAGGGTGGAGGCAATCATCCGCAGCACGGTTCCTGATAGGATTGCGGCCCTCGCGGAAGGATCGCGAACAAGTTCGGAGAGATGGCCGAGTGGTTTAAGGCACCGGTCTTGACGCGGAGGCAGGAGGCCGAAGAGGACAGCGGCGCAGCCGCTGGCCCCGAAGGGGTGAAGGGCAGGAGGCCCGGAACAAAACTGCTGTAGTGGCGCGCAACGCGCGCCTTCGACAGGACAACGAGTTTGGAGAGATGGCCGAGTGGTTTAAGGCAGCAGTCTTGACGCGGAGGCTGGAAGCCGAAGCGGACAGCGGCGCAGCCGCTGGCCCCGAAGGGGTGAAGGGCAGGATGCCCGGAACAAAACTGCCGTAGTGGCGCGCGATGCGCGCCTTCGACAGGACAACGAGTTTGGAGAGATGGCCGAGTGGTTTAAGGCAGCAGTCTTGACGCAGAGGCTGGAAGCCGAAGCGGACAGCGGCGCAGCCGCTGGCCCCGAAGGGGTGAAGGGCAGGATGCCCGGAACAAAACTGCCGTAGTGGCGCGCGATGCGCGCCTTCGACAGGACAACGAGTTTGGAGAGATGGCCGAGTGGTTTAAGGCAGCAGTCTTGACGCAGAGGCTGGAAGCCGAAGCGGACAGCGGCGCAGCCGCTGGCCCCGAAGGGGTGAAGGGCAGGATGCCCGGAACAAAACTGCCGTAGTGGCGCGCGATGCGCGCCTTCGACAGGACAACGAGTTTGGAGAGATGGCCGAGTGGTTTAAGGCAGCAGTCTTGACGCGGAGGCTGGAAGCCGAAGCGGACAGCGGCGCAGCCGCTGGCCCCGAAGGGATGAAGGGCAGGATGCCCGGAACAAAACTGCCGTAGTGGCGCGCGATGCGCGCCTTCGACAGGACAACGAGTTTGGAGAGATGGCCGAGTGGTTTAAGGCAGCAGTCTTGAAAACTGCCGTAGGTGTGAGCCTACCGTGGGTTCGAATCCCACTCTCTCCGCCAGAAAAGTAAACGCCCCCGTGTGGGGCGTTTACTTTTCTGATGGTGACGACGGGGACGAGAACCCACCGGTTACTCGGCACATCCTGTGCGTCGCCCTTCGGACCGTCGGCTGTGCCGACGTTCGCTCCGGCATCCTCGGATCAAGTCCGGGGCAGGTTTTGCCTCCGCAGTCGACGAATTCGCCGAAGCAAATTTGAACAGCCGCAGGCCGGCCCCGCAGCGCGCGGCACGATGGGGGTGAGGCTCAGGATGAGCCGACCATTCCCACCCATCATGAGTAGCGGAAATTCGTCGGAAGCGACGCTGATCCGCTTGGTTATTCCCTTGACAGTCGCGCTTCATGTAACTACATTTGATAACTACGAAATCCGGAATCCATGGATATGGACTTCGAGTGGGACGATGCCAAGGCGGCTTCAAACCTGCGCAAACATGGCGTCACCTTCGAAGATGCGGCTCATGTGTTTCTGGATGGCGGACGTGTCGACATGGTCGATGACCGCGAGAACTACGGCGAGGTCCGATGGTTGACGTTGGGCTGGGCGGGGCCGGTGTTGCTGGTCGTGGCCTACACTTTGCGCGGTGCGGATGCAGACATCATCCGCATCATCTCGGCCCGCAAGGCCAATGCCAGCGAGCGAGCGTACTACCGTGAAAATGAAGCTTGATCCCAACCATCCCAAGCCGTTGACCGCCGCTCAGCGCAAACGCCTGCAGGCGGTGGCGGACCAGCCGGATGGCAGCATCGACTACAGCGATATTGCCGCGATGTCGGCCAAGTTTTGGGCGAAGCATCGTCCCGAGCGAATCGAGCCGAAGGCGCAGGTCACCCTGCGGATCGATCAGGACGTGATCGATTACTTCAAGGGTGGTGGCAAGGGTTACCAGACGCGGATCAACGACGTATTGCGCAGTTTCGTGGCAGCCCACGCGCCAAGACAGCGCTGACCCGCTCACCGCATCTCGCGGGTCGAGGCTTGGACGTTCCGGTTCGCCGCAGTGCGATCGCCCGGACGACCATCACGTTATTCAAATTGCTCCTGATGTCGTTCCTTGAAACCTCATCGCCAACCACTCCTTGAGCGCCTTGGAAGTTTTCGCCATGATGCCCTGCGTGCCCGCACAAACTGGCGCTCGACGGCTTGGCCACCATTCCGCGACCTTGGCATGCAAAGGGGGCAATCGTGATGAAGATGTTCCGCCTGGCCTGCCTGCTCATCAGCGCCTCGCTCGCGAGCCAGGCCTGGGCTGACAGCTGCCAATTGATGAAATACGGCACGCTGCCGGTGGAGATGCTCGGTGGGCGAGCCACGACCATCGTAAAGATCAACGGGAGCGATACGCGCTTCGACATCGATACCGGGGGTTTTTTCAACGCCATGTCCCGTGCCAACGCGTTGGCGCTGGGGCTCAAGTTGCGACCTGCGCCATTTGGTTTTCGCATCAGCGGTGTTGGAGGCGCGGCAGGTGTGGAGTTCACTCAGGTCAGGGACTTCGGCATCCTCGGTACGACGTTCCACAATGTTGCTTTCATCGTCGGCGGCACGGATACGGGCTATGGCTTGCTCGGTGCCAACCTGCTTGATCTGGCCGATCTGGAGATCGATCTGGCGCATGGCAAGCTGACTCTGTTCAAAGCCGACCACTGCAGCAAACTGGCGCTCGCGTACTGGACCAAGGGTGGCAATTACAACGTCGCCGATATCGTCTCGGTCGACAACCCAGGCGACCGGCGCACCTTTCTCGATGTGACGATAAACGGCAAGCAGGTGCGGGCACTGCTCGATTCGGGGGCGTTCGCCACCGTGCTCAGCCGTGGCGCCGCCGAGCGGATCGGCATCAACCTTGACGCGCCGGGTGTCAAGGCCGGCATGCGCAGCATTGGTGTGGGCGCCAAGGCGGTCAGGACATGGACGGTACGCATCGATTCGTTCTCCGTCGGTACGGAAACCATCCAGCACAGCCAGATGCAGGTCATTGACGGAGGCATGGGCGACGGCAGGACCGACATGCTGCTCGGCGTGGATTTTCTGCTCGCCCACCACATGTTCATCGCCAACAGCCAGCGGAAGGTCTATTTCACCTACAACGGCGGGCGCGTGTTCACCTTTGCCGATGCGCCGGGCGACAGCGACAAACCCGATGCCGGCAGCGCGGCGGACGGTAGCGGCGCGAAGCCCGTGAGCGCACCGGATTACGCGCTGCGTGGCGAGGCGCACCTGTCGCGCGGCGAGTCGAAGGCCGCCGTAGCCGATCTGGACCAGGCGATCCGCCTGGCGCCCGATCAGGCGGCTTATTATTTTTCCCATGCGCGCGCCCTCATGGCGGACAAACAACCCGATGCGGCGCTCGCCGACCTGGACAAGTCGATCAGCCTGGATGCGAAGAACACCGATGCCCTGCTGATGCGCGCCGAACTTCGGCTCGCGCACAAGGACCGCACGGGTGCGGCAGCCGACGTGACCGCCGCGAATGCCCTGGTGTCTGCGGGATCGACGCAGGCGCGCGCGATAGCCGGCCTTTACATTCGACTCGATCAACCCGCCAGGGCGCTGCCCTTGCTCGACGACTGGATTCGCGTGCATGGCCAGGACGCCATGCTTGGCGCGGCACTGAACACACGCTGCTGGGCGCGTGGCCTGGGCAATCAGATGCTCAAGGAGGCCTTGCGTGATTGCCGCAAGGCGATCAAACGCGATGGAGAAAATCCGGACTATCTCGACAGTCTCGGCCTCGTGCAGTTGCGACTGGGACACTTTGCCGAATCCATCAAGGCCTACGAGCAGGCCCTCGCGCAAAAGCCGCATGTCGCGTGGTCGCGCTATGGCCTCGGCCTGGCGAAGATCCGCAGTGGCCAGACCGACGCGGGCAAGGCCGATCTGGCCGCCGCGCGGGCGCTCGATCCGGAAATCGAGGCGCGCGCCGCGCGATATGGGTTGACCGCGGCGGGGCCGTAGAGGGAACGCGATGTCGCCATGGAACCGGGTGGCGCCGAGCAGGCGCCATTCGACGTTGGCCCGTCTGGCTTCAAGACAGCTGCCGGTGCGATTTTCCCGTCATGCGATTACGGGCAGGCCACGCTCGCGACCTCAGCGAACCAGCTTTCTCACCCATGCCCGTACCGTCGACAGCGACGAAGGCGCGGTGCCCGCGCCGGCGTATTCCGGTACCCGCTGCCGGGTGCGGATGTCGGCGACCTGGCGCAGTGTCCAGCGCTGCTGCATCGGGCTGGACAGCAGCGGGGTGTAGTAGATGCAACCGGGGAAGTAGTAGTGGGTGACCTGGCTCTTGCGCGTCCGTGCCGGGTCAAGCAGCTTCGAGCCGCCGTGGAAGATGTTCGCCGACCAGATCAGCGCCTGGCCCTTTTTCAGGTGCGCCTGGCGGGGACGGTAGGCGCTTTCGCCGAGGATCTGCTCGATCCGGTCCTCGTAGCGGGCGTAGGTGCTGGAGTCATCGTCGTCCGGTTCGCCGTTCGGCTCCAGTCCGAGATCGTCCAGGTGGAACACCGGCAGGCGCTGGCTGCCGGGGTGGTAGAACAGCGGCCCGTTGTCTGCGTCGGCATCTTCCAGCGCCACCCACACGCCGCACATGAAGCCATGCGGCAAGGTGTTGAAGTGGATCGTGTCGCTGTGCGCGCGCTGCTGCGTGGCGACCCGGAAGTTCAGCGTCTGGAACGGAATCGGATCCCGCTGGTAGAGCATATGCAGGGTTTCGAGGATGCGCGCGGCGGTCGCGATGTCGCCGACGGCGGGGAACCGGTTCCAGGCGTCCTGGGTGCGTCCGCCATGGATGTATTCCGAGGATGGGTCCTGGCCGTCCAGCGCATGGATCACTGCATCGAGGGTCGCATGCGCGATCTCCGTTTCCTCAAGGATCAGGTAGCCGTCTTCGCGAAACGTGTCGACCTGGGCGCGTTGTGTTGCGGTCAATTGCGCGTAGCGCGGGTCATCCTGGTATGCATCCAGTTCGAACCAGGGCCGGATTTCCAAGGTGAACTCCCGTAATGCGTTGGCGGTCAGGCCGGTATCGTACTCATTCCCGCCGGGAGATGCTGCGGAAAGCGGTCGGGCTCATTCACTCGAAAAGCAGATGAGCCTGACCGCCTGCGGATGCCGCGTTGCCAATGCCCCTACTTGTGCAGCGCAGCCGGTGTCGCTTCCGCTGCACCCGCCGCATCGGCCGTCCACAATTTCGCCTCCACCTTTCCACCCAGCATCTGCTGGCGCACCAGTGGAATCGGCGGGCCGCCGTAGCTGAGGAACTGGTCGTGGAACGCCTTGAGTGCGTTCGGGCCGGGGTGGGCCGCGATCCAGTCCTGGCGCAGTTGCATGATCATCAGCTTGCCCATGGTGTAGTTGAGGTAGGCCGGGTCGTAGGTGCCGCGGGCGGCCTGCTGGCGGGCGTTGCCCGGGTCCTGGAAGGCCTTGTCGCGGAACATCTGCTCGGACTGGGCGATGCTCATGCCGCCAGTGTGCAGGCCGATCGCGGAGAGGTAGCGCACGTCGCGCAGCAGGGCGTTGGTGAGCTGGCCGATATGGACTTCCGGCGTCGCGCCGTCGAGGCCGGCGTCGAACATCATTTCCTCGGCGTAGTGCGCCCAGCCTTCGGCGAACGCGTAGCCGACGAACAGCTGGCCGAACTTCCAGTGCGCCCGGTTGGCGTGCAGGAACTGCAGGAAGTGGCCCGGCCACACTTCATGGGCGGAGACGAACAGCAGCGCGGCCTTGCCCGGCACGTAGGCGGCCTGGTCGGCCTTGCTCCAGGTCGGATCGGGCGGCGCGATGTAGTAGACCGACGGCAGGTTCTTCTCGTACGGGCCGGGGATCTCGATATAGGCGAAGTTCCAACGGTTGAACGGCGGGGCCTCCTCGGCCGTGGCTTGTTCGGTGCCGGGGATGCTGACCAGATCCTTGTCGACGATGAACTGGCGCAGGCTCGCCAGCTGCGCACGCGCGCCTTCCACGGCACCGCCGGCCGGCTTGTCGGCACTCTCTTTCGCGACACATGCGGCGAGCGACTTGCCGGGGGCGAATTGATCGCAGGCGCTCTTCAGCGCAGCGAGGTTGCGCTGCAGGTCGGATTCGCCGATCGCCTTGAGCTGATCCAGCGGCAAGTCGACCAGCTCGGTGGCGTGCAGCATCTTCGAGAATTTCTCGGCACCCAGGGCGTAATCCTGGGTGGCGTGCGGCTTCTGCGCCTTGAGCCAGTCAGCCAGATCCTGCGCGGCCTTGATCGCGGCGGCGTTGCTGGCCTTGAAGCGGGCCTGCAGGGCGTCGTCCTTCACTTCGGCGAAGATGGCGGGCACGTCGGTCTTGAAGAAGCTGGCGTAGCCGGCGAACGAATTGACGCCCACGTCGATGTATGACGCCGGCAGCGGCAGCTTGAGGTTGGCCTTGATCTGCGCCAGCGCCTTGGGCAGCGCGTCCTCGTAACTGACGAAGGCCGCCATGCGCTGCGCCAGCGGCGCGTAGGGACGGGTCAGGTACATGCTGGGCGACAGGTCGCCGGTGTAGAAGGCCGGGTTCTTGTACGGCGCACCGGAATCCTCCAGCCAGAACAGCTGGCCGTCGATCACCGCCAGCACGTAGTCGCGGTGGAATCGATCCCGCGCGTCAAGCTGGTCGTTGCCGAAGCCCGCGAAAGTCTTGCGTTGCGCATGCAGCCAGTCGGCAGTCGCCTGGAGACCCGCCGGGCTGTAGTCGGGCAACTTGCCGTCGAACTCGTGCTTGCCCGCGTTGGCGGCAAATACCGGGTTGTGCTCGAAGTAGCCATCGAGAAAGCTGTCCACCGCCGAAGCCAGCGCGGTGCTGGCGACGGCAGCCGCGGGCTTCGCGGTTGTCGCGGCGACCGGCGGTGCGGTCTGCGCGGGAGGTGGTGGTGCGGACGTGCAACCGGCAAGAAATGCCGTGGCGGCGATGGCGGGCAGCGTGAATACACCGAATGTGCGCATGGTCGACCTTCCCCGGGGTGGAAGGCCCAGCCTAGGTGCTACGGCATTCCCATGCAATCGCGCACGAGCCGCGCGTGATGCGCGGGAGCAAAGGGCAACCGGGGCGGGTTGACGAAGCGTTGCTTGTGGTCTGGTCGCCGATCTCCGTGATCAGCGTGGATGGCAGTTGCCGCACATGCACCCGAATCGAGTCGGACGTGCCTGGCCCCGTCGGGACCCTCAATTCAGGCGAGGCTTCCTATTCGTCCATGCCGATCAGGCCCTCGATGTCGACCTCGGCGGTGAACAGCCCCTTGTCGTTGGCTTCGTCGCGGCTCAGGTAGGGCTCGTCCAGTGTTTTCTGCACGAGGCCGATTTTCTTGATCTGCCCGTTCCTGCTCACCTCGTAGCCGGCGTGGTCGTACCTGATCTGATAGGTGTATCGCTTGCCTTGAATACGTTGGTATGTCGTCTTGCGCATCTCTTGCTTTGCTCTCGCCTTGCGGCCTTCCGGGGTTTGGCGCCAGCGGTGCTGCTGGTCTCGTGCTCCTCTGAAAGCGTCCAAGCAAATATCTTGCCGGCGGAACGGTGAAGCACACGAATATTCAAGATGGTTGGGTTGAGTGCGTGCGATGCCTGCCACGGCGCCGCTGAAGTGCATCAAAAGCGGGGTTCATTCCCATGCACTCACGTGGCCGAATGCGGCCCGATGCACGTGAAAATTTGCTCATCCAAACGTTTGTTTGGCTGCCCGGGGTCAGAAAGTGACCACGAGCGTTCGTGACTGCCGGACATGTCGCCTGTCACGCTGCACCTTGGTCAGGCGACCAGCGCTCTCGACGACTCGCGCTGATGGCGCCATTGCGGCACGTGGGTCCACGTCGCACCAGCCGGGTCGCCGGCCATCACTCTCGCTACCTCACGCCGGCGGAGATGCGGTGCGAAAAGTTCGATGAACGCCAGCGTGTATTCGCGCAGCACGCTGTCCCGGCGCAGGACCACCCAGGTGGTGCATGGTGCAAACAGGTGGTCGGCGGGCAGCGCATCGAGGTCGGCGTCACCGTCGTGCACCGCCATTTCGGCCAGGATGCCGACGCCCATACCGGCGCGCACGTAGGTCTTGATCAGGTCGGCGTCGCCGGCGGTCATCGCGATCTGCGGTTCCAGGCCGACCGCGGCGAACGCGCGACGCAGGGACGAGTCGGGCCGCAACGACGAGTCGTAGCTGACCAGCGGCAACGCCGCCAGGTCGGTCAGGCTCGGTGGCCTGGCGCGTGCGGCCAGGGCATGTCCGCTCGGCGTGACGATCACCCGTTGCCAGTGATAGGCGGGCAGCGAGATACCCGAGCTGGGCGCCGCACCCGCGCTGCTGATGATGGCGAGGTCGACCTGGCCCGCTTCCAGTCGGGCCAGCACGTCGGCATCGCGGGTCGGCTCGAGGTGCACACTGACTTGCGGGTAACGCGCATTGAGCGCGGCAATCGCGGCGGGCAGGGCGAATCGCGCCTGGGTATGTGTGGTGGCGATGCGCAGCTCGCCGCGGGCCTCGTTGCGCAGGTTCGCGGCGATGGAACGGATGTTGGCCGCTTCGGCCAGGATGATGCGCGCCCGTTCGATCACCTGTTCGCCGGCATGCGTCACCGCATCCAGGCTCTTGCCCTTGCGCACGAACAGTTGGAAGCCCAGTTCGTCCTCAAGCTGTCGGAGCTGCTTGCTCAGGCCCGGTTGGGTGGCGTGCACGCGTTCGGCGGCCAGGGTGATGTTGAGGCCGGAGTCGGCGATGGCAATCAGGTAGCGCAGTTGGGCGAGCGTCATGGTGGGCGATCCGTGGGTGTTCGTGGTCGGGGCATGGATGTGCGGAAGAATCACGCATACATCGCATGACGCGCTCTCGCCTGGCGTGGCGAGGCGTCGACGGATCGACCCCGGTGGCCGGATCGTGATATATGAAGACGTTCATATACGGACGTCTATACGTCCATTTGATGAATATGTCAAACGTTTCCGGGCTAATGCCGTACGGGCATATGCGTCCCGCGTGAAATCATTTGCGGCGAAGCCTTGGCCTTCGTAGCGTGTGCCGGCATTCGTTCCGTTCAAGCCCAGGTTCGCCGCATGAAGCTTTATCCGATCTTTGCCTCGCTGTCGCAGCGCGCCGTGCTGGTGGTTGGCGGAGGTGCCGTGGCCGAACGCAAGGTCGCCGCCTTGCTGGAGGCGCAGGCGCAGGTGACGGTGAACGCGGGCATGTTGACGCCGCAGTTGCAACGCTGGGCGCGGCAGGGGCGCATCGCCCACCGTCCCGATCCGTTCCAGGAAAGTTGGCTGGAGCGGGTCTGGCTGGTGGTGGCGGCGACGTCCGATCGTGAAATGAACGTGCTGGTCGCGACGCTGGCGGAGTTGCGGCGGATCTTTGTCAACGTGGTCGACGATGCGGCACTGTCGAGCTTCCACGTGCCGGCGGTGATCGACCGCGCGCCGTTGACCATCGCGATTTCCAGCGGCGGCGAGGCGCCGATGCTGGCACGGCTGCTGCGCGAGCGGCTGGAAACCCTGCTCGATCATTCATTGGGTGGGCTGGCCGCGCTGATGGCGCGGTTGCGCGAACGCATCCGGATCCGCCTGCCCGACCTGGCGGCGCGGCGTGGCTTCTACGAAAGCCTGCTCGCCGGCCCGGTCGCTGCCTTGCTGCGGCAAGGTCGGCCGGACCAGGCGCAGGCTGTCGCGGAACACGCCTTGTCGACGACGCCGATGACGAAGGCCGGCTCGGTGGTGCTGGTCGGCGCGGGCCCGGGCGACCCGGGGTTGCTGACGCTGCGTGCGTTGCGCGCATTGAATGAGGCCGACGTGATCCTGCATGACCGGCTGGTCGGTGCCGGCGTACTTGCCCTGGCGCGGCGGGATGCCGAGCGGGTCGAGGTCGGCAAGCAGGCCGGCCGGCATCACACCACCCAGGACGGCATCCACGCGCTCTTGCTGGAGCATGCGCGGGCAGGCAGGCGCGTGGTGCGGCTGAAAGGCGGCGATCCGTTCGTGTTTGGCCGTGGTGGCGAGGAACTGAAATTCCTGCGCGCAAACGACATTCCCTATGAAGTGGTTCCCGGCATCACCGCGGCCGTGGCCTGCGCGGCTTACGCGGGCGTGCCACTGACGCATCGCGATCATGCGCAATCGGTGCGCTTCGTCACCGCACACTGCCAGGCTTCGCGTGACACGCTGGACTGGGCCGCGCTGGCGCAGGAACGGCAGACGCTGGCGGTTTACATGGGCGTGGACGCCCTGGGCACGTTGCAGGCGCGCCTGCTCGGGCATGGCCGCGCACGCACCACGCCGTTCGCCCTGATCGAGAACGGCTCGCGGGCGGACCAGCGCGTGGTAGTCGGGGTGCTGGGCAACCTCACCGAACGCGCCGCGGCGCATGCGGTGCGTTCGCCGGCCTTGCTTATCCTCGGCGAGGTGGCCGCGTTGGCGCCATCACTGGCCTGGTTCGGTGCGCCGCCGCTGGGCGCCTCCCTGCATGAGCTGCGCGTCGGCACGCCGGCCGTGCCAAAAACATCCGGGCTGGCCGCAGGCGACGGATTGCTGGAGGCGATCCACCGGCTGGCCTGTTGAATTTCTGGCGTTTCGGCGCATGATCGCCGGGCTTGCGTGCCCGTTGATCTCCCACTTTCCGTTCCCGCAAGGAGACACCCATGATTTACGACAGCATTCTCGACACCATCGGCAACACGCCGATCGTGAAACTGCACCGGCTGGCGCCGAAACACGCGACCGTTTACGTGAAGGTGGAAGCCTTCAACCCGGCCGGTTCGGTCAAGGACCGGCTCGCGATTGCGATCATTCTCGACGCGGAGCAGCGCGGCGTGCTGAAGCCCGGTCAGACCGTCGTCGAAGCCACCTCGGGCAACACCGGCGTGGCGCTGGCGGCGGTGTGCGCCGCGCGCGGCTATCCGTTCGTGGCGGTGATGGCTGATTCCTTCTCCATCGAGCGACGCAAGCTGATCCGCGCCTACGGCGGCAAGGTCGTGTTGACTCCGGCGGCCGGTCGCGGCACCGCGATGGTGGTGAAGGCGGCGGAGCTGGCGAAGAAGCACGGCTGGTTCCTCGCCAATCAGTTCGAGAACGAGGCGAATCCCGCCTACCATCGCAACACCACCGCGCCGGAGATCCTGCGCGATTTCGCCGGCAGGCGGCTGGACTACTTCGTGACGGGCTGGGGAACCGGCGGAACCCTGACCGGGGTAGGCGAGGTATTGAAAGTGGCGCGCCCGGAAGTGCAGGTGATCGCCAGCGAACCCGCGGTGGCGGCGCTGCTGTCGGGCAACGAATGGCAGTCGCACAAGATCCAGGGCTGGACGCCGGATTTCGTGCCGGGCGTGCTCAATCGCGACGTCGTCAAGCGGATCGTGCTGGTCGATGATGTGCTGGCCCGGGATACCTCGCGCGCGCTGGCGCAGAAGGAGGGCATCTTCGTCGGCATTTCGGCCGGCGCCACCCTGGCCGCGGCGCTGGAAGTGGCGAAGGATGCGCCCGCCGGTTCGGTGTTGCTGGCGATGCTGCCCGACACCGGCGAACGCTATCTGTCGACCTTCCTGTTTGAAGGCGTCAACGAAGGCTCGGACGAGGTCGAGTGAGCTGTCCGGTCGCGCCGGGCGCAGCCTTGGGCGACGCCTGCGTCACCTGCGTTTCGACGCGCCACCTTCCCATTCCGCGACCAGCTTCCGGCCCACGCTGGCCAGCGCCTGGATCGCCGGCAGCAGCTCGCGGCCGAGCGGCGTAAGCGCGTATTCGGCCGACGGCGGCGAGGTATCCAGCACGCGCCGCGTCACCAGCCCGCGCGATTCCAGCTCGCGCAGCCGCGCGCTCAACACCCGCGCGGAGATGCGCGGGATGTCGTGGCGCAGTTCGCCGAAACGGCGCGGCTCGGCGCTCAGGTACCAGATCACGTTGGGCGCCCATGCGCCCCGCAGCAGCGCCAGGCTTTCGGTGAGCGGGCAGGTTGGCGGTGCGGCGACTTTGCTCTTGCGTACGGGCAGGCCCATCGGAATTCCATCGGGAGTTCGGTAACCGGGCGGATACTACATTTTCCGCTAACTGATGGTTAGGTGGTATCCATCAGTAACCATGATGGCTAACATCCCTTCATCGCCGCGATGCGCGCAGGCTTCGCCTCGCATGACCGCGGCGGTGGCTCTTTCCCATGTCCCCATCACGGAGAAAACGCATGAAGCTCTATTACTCGTCCGGCGCCTGCTCGCTGTCGCCGCACATCGTGGCGCTGGAAGCCGGCATCGCGCTGCCACTGGAAAAGGTCGACGGCAAGGCCAAGCGCACCGAGGGCGGCGCGGATTTCTGGCAGATCAACCCGAAAGGCTATGTGCCGGCGCTGGCGCTGGACAATGGCGAACTGCTGACCGAGGGCCCGGCGATCGTGCAGTACCTGGCCGACCTCAGGCCCGAGAGCGGCCTGGCGCCCGCCAACGGCACGCTGGCGCGCTACCGCCTGCAGGAGATGCTGGGCTACATCAACTCCGAGATCCACAAGACCTACAGCCCGCTGTTCAAGCCGGATACGCCGGAACAGACCCGCACCGAGCGCAAGGAATACCTGCTTCGGCGCTACCAGTTGATCGAGGACGTGCTGGCAAGGCAACCGTGGCTGCTGGGCGACCATTTCACCGCGGCCGACGCCTACCTGTTCACGGTCACCAACTGGGCCAGACACGTCGACCTGGACCTGTCCGGTTTCCCCGCGTTGCTGGCCTTCCAGAAACGCGTGGCCGAGCGACCGGCGGTGCAGAAGGCGATGCAGGTAGAGGGGTTGATCAAGGCGGCTGCCTGATCGCTTGTTGCTCAAATGCAAACGGCCGGCATCGCGAGATGCCGGCCGCTTGCGTTTGATGAGATGGGCAGGTTGCGCGGGCAAGTTTTTCGCGAACATGGCCGGGTTCATTTCCGGCGCAGGCCTTCCGACGCGTAGTAAGGGAACCTGACCTCGTTTTTGGCTGATTGTCGCGTGGCGCCCGACGCCTGAGTCAAGCGGCGCGCGGTACGCGCGTTCGCTTGAATGAATTGCTAAGCAGCGCCCGCGTTGTCGCGTGCAGCCTGCCTGGCCTTTGCGTCTACATACGCAGTCAGGATGAGTTCCTGAAGCGCCTTCTCCGATTGAGGCAGGCCAGGGCTCACCTTGACGTGTCTCATGAAACGTCCTGTGCCCTCCAACAAACCAGCAGGATCCTTCAAGACGCTGCCGAAAAAAAAGCCGACGTTAACGTGAGAGCGAAACGCATTGACGTCACCGAACGCAAGGTCCCCGATGCACGCCGTGGGATGGCCATCATGAAGCAGTTCCAGAACGTCCGGCCCACATGAACGCATCTGCTCAAACCACTTGTGCGCCAGGGTGCGCAGCTCACTCGGTGGCTCGCCAAACCATCGATTGACCTTTGAATCGTTCCTCACCGCTCCGCCTAGCGTGAACAGCCGTGTCTCGTTCATATCGACAAACCTTCTTGTGCGGCCTAACGCTGGAATTGAGCGGAGGAACTATCCCGTCCGGTGGGATGAGTAGTTAGGCCGCGGATGTCCAACTGGAGGATCGCAACCGGTACGGACCGTCGCCGAGCATGGCTTGAAGAACTAGTAATAACGACCACACAAGCGGCAGCTCCGCCCCTGCACCCGTGAAGTAGAAACCCTTGCGCACAGCCCAGAACTGCGCTGCGCCGAGCATCATTGGCAGAGCATACAGACTAACCCAACGAGCATAGATGCCGGGAATGAGCAGCAAGGCACCGGCGAGCTCGGCAGAAAAAACATACCAAGGAACGAACCATGGATATCCACCTGAGGCGAAGCCGGCCCACCACCGAAACAAGCCGCCAGGAAGAATTGCGAACTTCCAGTACAGGTGCGCGATAAAAAGTGAGCCGAGGACCAGCCGTAGCAGTAGCGGAGCGTACTGAGCAGTACGACTTGAGTTCATTGCGTTTCCCCACAACCAACCCGATTCAAAGCGGTCTAACGCTGGAGTCAAGCGGCGCCGGAGGCGTCCGCCTTAAACGAGTTGTTAGACGTCACTACCGCCGGCCTGAAGATTCAATGCTGCGACGAACTCGCTGTACTCCATGGGCTTCGCGCGCATACCGATCTCTGACGCGCGTTTGCGAAGCCTCTTGTCTTGGGATACGAGCCATTCAGCATGCCATGAAGCCGCATCAGTTACGAATGCGTCGTTAGCTTTTTCCGAGTTTCCCAAGTGGGCGTCATAAACACTACCGCTGCCAATAGAGTCTCCGGCGCGCATGACACCCACTCGACCAACGGAGTTTCCCACGTACTCGTACGCAAAGAAGTCAGGAACGCCACCGAAAGGCGATTTGGCCAGCTCTTCGGCGACCGTGCGGGTAACGATAACTCTAAGATTCCCGCTCGCGACCAGTCTTCGCACATGAGCGCAACTCGCGCTGTCCTGTGCGAGAAGATCATAGACGTTCGAATCAAAGAGAACTGAGGTCATTAATGTCTAACGCTTGAGCTCAGCCGCCGACAGCCCGCGTAGCGGGATGACGGTCGGCTGGAGCGAAATGTTATCTTCCGACAGCATACAGCGTGGCAAGCGTTTTGAAATTTTCTGCGACGTTTGCGTTTGCATGAACTGCCCTGTGGCAGTTGGCACACAACACGGCAAGATCGTTGAGTGTGGTTCGCACTGGCCCCGCAGCGCTAGCCAAGGGATTCTTGTGATGAACCTCGAAAGCCCGATCAGTGAATGGTTCAGGAGCATGCGCTGATGCTTCATGGCCGCAAAGCTCGCAGAACAGCGAGCCGTGCTCCTTACGGAACGCACACAACTTGTCGTGCCGTAGCCGTGGAGAGCGTTCGCGTGCGTAGTGTGCACGTAGGAGTCGTTGACCTTCTGCGGCGCCACTGCTTGTGGCAAGCGACATCGGCGAGCCCCAAAGCTCCTCCAGAACGCCGAATTCGATGGGCGACAGACGAAACACCGTGCCATTTGGAACGGTAATGATCGTTGATGCGCCAAGAACCAGGTTCTCCTTTGCTGCGCTCCTCGGAACCATTCCAGCTTCGCGGTCAAGGCGTATTTCATGCAGCCGGATGCCAGTCTTGAGTTCGTCGGGGTTGGCTTCGTCGGCAACCCACAAGTCATCGCCCAGTGCTTCTGGGTGCTCTACCGATCGAGCCGGTGTAGGGGCCGCAACGACGTGACCAGCCGCGACAGCGCCAGCATCGGCCCCGGCACGCCAGATGAAAACTGGATCGCCGACCGCTATGTCTTTGACGTAGCGGTTTGTGCGCCAGTAGATCAGCTGCGTGTAGCGCGAAAGGTAATCATCAATATCGAAACGATTCGGATTCCCCTGAAATACCCACGCCATGGCTCAAACCACCCGAGGAAGATAACGCTTGAGTTAAGCGGCGGCGTAGCCGTCCGCCTTGAACGAATGGTTAGCTCTATTACGGCAGAGCCAAGGTAGCTGCTTCGTTTGGTGCAAGAGCTTGTATGACCGCCAAGCTATGTTCAAAAACAGACCTCGCGTCGCTTTTGCTCTTGAACTTTCCAGCATGGGCAACGCCGTTACGATGCTCATTAAGTGACTCAATTTTCTTCTGTAGCGACTTGAGCGTGCTCCAAGTACCGCGATGCTCAGCTGCTGGCTTGATTAGACGCTTGAACTTTCCGTCTAGTCCGTTAGCTCCCATGAGGAGCGCGTCCACAAATTTTGGTGGCAACGCGTAGTCAGTGAGAAGAAATTGCCGAATGTAAATATTTGCCGCGATCTCGGCGGTGGTCGCTGCCCTTACTACACAAGCGGACCAGTCTTCGCGTTCGAATTGCTTGCGAGCCTTGCCCCAGTTTGATTCGAGCTTTTGATCGTCCGTGCGTTCGTCGTACGGAATTTTGGCGATCTTTGATTTGGCCACGAACTGCCCCTGAGAGCTAACGCTTGAAGTAAGCGGTGACAGAACCGCGTAGCGGTTTTGGCGTCCGCTTGACTGAACTGTTAGGCGATACTTCGCGTGGAGGCTCGCCGCGAAGCTCTTGCAACAATTGAACAACAATCTTTGAAGCTTTGTCCGGGCAATGGCTTGGGTTACCGGCTTTAACCGTAACTGTGCGTCCGTTGAAAGCCGCGTGAACCAAGACGGAGCTACCATCCATGACGCCACATGAAATTGATGTCCCGTTGTACGGCGCTAGCGCGATGACTAAAGCCTCGAGCTTGCGTTGATTAGGGGCAGAACGAGAAGCGCTGAGTGCGGCAGGCTCGATGATGACGTTGCCGTGCGCATATTTTGAGGTGGTATCGAGTGTGCGAAGTTGCCCGCTTGCGACCACAGTGCCATGCACATTCCCAAGCATGTAATCACGCGACCAGACCCGGAGAGCAAAGCCCGACTTGCTGTTGAGCATCGGCAGCTTTGCGGCGCTGGCATATGCAAGAGCCACTGGCTCTAGATCGACCTTCGCGACGTAAGCCAGTGAGCCAGCTTGCGCAAGAGGGGTTAACGCGAACATTGCAACGTATAGCAATTTCACCTTGGACCCCCTGTATCGCCTAACGCTTGAGTTAAGCGGCGGCGAAGCCGTCCGCCTTGAACGACCTGTTAGCTGCGTGCAGAGACCGGCGCTTTGCAACGTATGACCATGGTTTGATTTGCCGCCGAGAAGAACTTCTGTGGAGTGTTGCTCTGGTCGAAAATCTCGTAGCCATTGCCACCACATAGCTCGCCAGCTTTCTTGTAACACTGCCCAATATCGTTCATGGCAGAACAGTTGAGACTGAAACCTTGCTGGCCCGACGGCGTCATGATTGGTGTGGCGGTAACACAACCAGAAAGAGCAAGGATCGCCGACAAGGTAGCTGCTGCAGAAATGATCTTGATGTACACGTTTGAGTCCCCTGTTTGTAAAGCTAACGCTGGAGTTAAGCGGCGGCGAAGCCGTCCGCCTTGAACGAGATGTTAGACGGCAGCACGGTTACCCCGCCGTGTGCGAACACGATAGCGCTGCTTTGAAAGCCCGGCAATGCCGCGAAGCTTGCGGCCTGCGCGCGAGGAACGAGCCGCTGGCAACGAGCGCCACGTTGCAGCGAACCGCGCGCACGACAGAGTACGAAGATGTGACATGCGCCAACGCGCGCAAGACGCGACAGACGACCAAGCGCACGAAAGGCAACAACGCAGGCCAGACTGGAACAGCAAACCGCCGCTTTGCCACACGAAGCCAAGACGTGAAACGCGCGAAGCACTACGAAGGAAAATGCTCTGCCGCCTAACGCTGGAGTTAAGCGGCGGCGAAGCCGTCCGCCTTGAACGAAATGTTAGGTTACTCCCCGACAGAAAGCCTGACGCTGGTGCCGTTGGGAAGCGACCGAATTTGAGAGTGAACCTCGGCGGTTAACGCGAAGTGCTCCTTGCCAGGGACAGGATTGAGATTTGATACGGTGTACTTGCCCTCGACAAACACTGGAAGAATGACCGGGGTATAGCAGTAGCCCGGCTTGGGAATCTTGCCTGCGGCATATAGCTGCTCAACCAGTGGGGGTAAAAACCACTCGTCGGCGAGTTCGGTGGCGAGATGTGACTGAAACTGCGCCACTGTGTCCGCAACGTGCGTAGTCTCGCACGCGCCGGTATTGAGCCAGTACACGCCGGAAGCCGCCTGATAAAACACATCGCCGAGGACCGAAAAAAGAAGCGGTGTGTAAGGCTCGCCGATAACTTCGCCCCAGCCATTTGATAGTGCGTCGAGCGCATCCGAATCTGGGGTAAAGGTAAGTTGAGGCCAGCCAATCTTCATGAGTAACCTAACGCTGGAGTTAAGCGGCGGCGAAGCCGTCCGCCTTGAACGAGATGTTAGACGGCAGCACGGTTGCCCCGCCGTGTGCGAACACGATAGCGCTGCTTTGAAAGCCCGGCAATGCCGCGAAGCTCGCGGCCTGCGCGCGAAGAACGAGCCGCTGGCGACGAGCGTCACGTTGCAGCGAACCGCGCGCACGACAGAGTACGAAGATGCGGCATGCGCCAACGCGCGCAAGATACGACAGACGACCAAGCGCACGAAAGGCAACAACGCAGGCCAGCCTGGAACAGCAAACCGCCGCTTTGCCACACGAAGCCAAGACGTGAAACGCGCGAAGCACTACGAAGGAAAATGCTCTGCCGCCTAACGCTGGAGTTAAGCGGCGGCGAAGCCGTCCGCCTTGAACGAGATGTTAGACGGCAGCACGGTTACCCCGCCGTGTGCGAACACGATAGCGCTGCTTTGAAAGCCCGGCAATGCCGCGAAGCTCGCGGCCTGCGCGCGAAGAACGAGCCGCTGGCGACGAGCGTCACGTTGCAGCGAACCGCGCGCACGACAGAGTACGAAGATGCGACATGCGCCAACGCGCGCAAGATACGACAGACGACCAAGCGCACGAAAGGCAACAACGCAGGCCAGCCTGGAACAGCAAACCGCCGCTTTGCCACACGAAGCCAAGACGTGAAACGCGCGAAGCACTACGAAGGAAAATGCTCTGCCGCCTAACGCTGGAGTTAAGCGGCGGCGAAGCCGTCCGCCTTGAACGAGATGTTAGGCAGCTCAGCCCCAAACGGCCACATTGCCGCCGCCTTGACCGACTGCAACTGTGCCAATTGGACCCTCCACTTGCCAGGCTTCGTAGCCACTTGAATCCGAGACGACTTGAAGGGTTTGCCCACCGAAGTTAAGAGTGAGATCAGCCGTTCCGCGCGAGACCTGGACAGCAGTGAGAGTGTGGCCGAGCAACTTGTTAGAAAGCTCCGATATAGCGTGCACCGGCTCTTTGCGGCCGAAGAGTTGGCCCTCGTCTCGGCTGGTAAGCGCCAGTGTGCCGGATGAGAGCAGGCGCCACAGCGACTCAATTTGCACGCGGTAGCCACCACTCAACTTTATGACGCACGGACAGCCCTCCCACTGCTCGACGGCATCGACGGTACGACCAGTGAGTTGCGAAGTCCACGAATCTTCCATGAGCTGCCTAACGCTTAGTAGACCCCAATTCGGGGCATATGCACCGGATGTTCAGCTGTAGGCCATCGCTCGTCAAGCGAGCAAATCCGACCAGCTGACAAGGGATTGCGGGGTGGTTGTCGTGATGTGTGGGGGCAGGGACGGCCTTTGCATATTTCACGAATCGAGGCGCTATGTCTTATGGCCCCGGAAGTGGAGGAATAAACCGTATGGTCGGCAGATGCGCACATCCTCGCCGCCGGGAAAGGCCGTGAGCCACGCGGACAACCGCGTTCAGATGTCCTTCGCCAGTGTCTCGGCCAGGCCGATATAGCTGCCCGGGGTCAGTTCCAGCAGGCGCTGCTTCGCATCGGCCGGCAGGTCAAGCCCACCGATGAATTCGCGCATCGAATCCTTAGTGATGCCATGGCCCCGGGTCAGCGCCTTGAGCTGTTCGTACGGCTCGGGCAGGCCGTAGCGGCGCATCACGGTCTGCACGGCTTCGGCCAGCACTTCCCAGCTGGCGTCGAGGTCGGCGCCGATGCGTTCGGCGTTGACGTTGAGCTTGCCCAGGCCTTTCTTCAGCGACTCCAGCGCAACCAGGCTGTGCCCGAACGCGGTGCCAAGTGCGCGCAGCACGGTGGAGTCGGTAAGGTCGCGCTGCCAGCGGCTGATCGGCAGCTTTTCGGCGAAGTGGCCGAGCAGGGCATTGGCGAGGCCGAAGTTGCCTTCGGCGTTCTCGAAGTCGATCGGGTTGACCTTGTGCGGCATGGTCGAGGAGCCGACTTCGCCGGCTTTCAGGGTCTGCTTGAAGTAGCCCAGCGAGATGTAGCCCCAGATGTCGCGGGCCAGGTCGATCAGGATGGTGTTGGCGCGGCGCACGGCATCGCAGTATTCGGCGACGTTGTCGTGTGGCTCGATCTGGGTGGTGTAGGCGTTGTAGTCGAGGCCGAGACTCTCCACGAAATGCTGCGAGAAGGCCTGCCAGTCCAGTTCGGGATAGGTGATGACGTGGGCGTTGTAGTTGCCTACCGCGCCGTTGATCTTGCCGGACACTTCGACCGCCACCAGCTGTTTGCGCTGGCGCTCGAGGCGCGCGACCACGTTGGCGATTTCCTTGCCCAGCGTGCTGGGCGAAGCGGTCTGGCCGTGGGTGCGCGAGAGCAACGGCAGGGCGGCATTGGTGTGTGCGAGCTCGCGCAGCCGGGCGATCACCGCGTCGAGCTGGGGCAGCAGCACCTGCGTGCGCGCGTCGCGCAGTATCAGCGCATAGGACAGGTTGTTGATGTCCTCGCTGGTGCAGGCAAAGTGCACGAATTCCTTCGCCTGGGCCAGGCCGGCATCGGCGCCGATCTTTTCCTTGATGAAGTACTCGACCGCCTTGACGTCGTGGTTGGTGGTCGCCTCGATCGCCTTGATGCGCTCGCCGTCGGCCACGCTGAAGTGGTCCGCGATGGCCTTCAGGGTGGCGACCTGGCTCGCGTTGAACGGCGGGAGTTCAGCGATTTTCGGTTCGGCGGCCAGGGCCAGCAGCCACTCGATCTCCACCTGCACGCGGCGGTGCATCAGGCCGAACTCACTGAAGATCGGGCGCAGCGCCTCGACCTTGCTGGCGTAGCGGCCGTCCAGCGGCGACAGGGCGGTCAGGGCGTGGGAGGACATCGGCAGGTTCCGGCGAGGGGAAGCCACCATTTTACATTGACGGCAGGCCAATGTTCGGCGGCTTATAGTGCGGCAATGTCCCCCTTTCCTCCGTTCACCCCGAGCATGGCCGCCTGGCGACGGAGTCGAAGGGCTGGGGGAGGCTTCGACTTCGCGCCTTCGGCGCTACGCTCAGCCCGAACGGCTGAGAAATACCAAGGATTTCCCCGATGAACAACTTCCGCATCGAACACGACAGCATGGGCGAACTGAAAGTCCCTGCCGACGCGCTGTATGGCGCGCAGACCCAGCGCGCGATCGACAATTTCCCGATCTCCGGCCTGCACCTGCCGCGCCCGTTCATCCGTGCGCTGGGCCTGATCAAGGCGGCGGCGGCCGAGGTCAACCTGGCGATGGGGCACCTGAAGAAGAACCAGGCGGCGGCGATCCGCAAGGCCTCGATGGCGGTGGCGGAAGGGCAGCACGACGCGCAGTTCCCGATCGATATCTTCCAGACCGGTTCGGGCACCAGCACCAACATGAACGCGAACGAGGTGATCGCGCATCTGGCGGTGGCAGCCGGCACGAAGGTGCACCCCAACGACCACGTCAATTACGGGCAGAGCTCGAACGACGTGATCCCGACGGCGATCCACGTCAGCGCCACGCTGACCACCAGCGAGCAGCTGCTGCCCGCGCTGAGGCATCTGAAGAAGGCGATCGACAAGCGCGCCCGCGAATTGAAGAACACACCGAAGACCGGTCGCACCCATCTGATGGACGCGATGCCGATCACGTTCGGGCAGGAGTTGTCAGGGTGGTCGGCGCAGATCGGTTCGGCGATCGAGCGCATCGAGGATGCCTTGAAGCGCATGCGCCGGCTGCCGCAGGGCGGGACCGCGGTGGGCACCGGCATCAACGCCGATTCGAAGTTCGGTCCGGCGATGGCGGCGCAGCTGAAGAAGCTGACCGGTGTGAAGTTCGAGTCGGCGGAAAACTATTTCGAGGGCATGGCCGCGCAGGATGCGGCGGTGGAGCTGTCCGGCCAGTTGAAGACGCTGGCGGTGGGCCTGATGAAGATCGCCAACGACCTGCGCTGGATGAACTCCGGCCCGCTGGCCGGCCTCGGCGAGATCGAGCTGCCCGCCCTGCAACCGGGTTCGTCGATCATGCCGGGCAAGGTCAACCCGGTGATTCCCGAGGCGGTGGCGATGGTCGCCGCGCAGGTGATCGGCAACGATGCCTCGATCACCATCGCCGGCCAATCCGGCAACTTCCAGCTCAACGTGATGCTGCCGCTGATCGCGCACAACCTGCTGCAGTCGGTCGGGATCCTGGCCAACGTCAGCGTGCTGCTGGCCGACAAATCCATCGCAGGCTTCAAGGTCAACAAGGCGCGGGTGAATCAGGCGCTGGCGATGAACCCGATCCTGGTCACCGCGCTGAACCCGGTGATCGGCTACGAGAAGGGCGCGGCCACCGCCAAGCAGGCGTACAGGCAGCACCGGCCGATCATGGACGTGGCGCTGGAAACCACCGGGCTGTCGAAGGACGAACTGAAAAAACTGCTCGATCCGCTGACGCTGACCCGTGGCGGTATCCATGGCGAGTGACGCCACCGGTCCAACGAAAAGCCGCCCATCGGGGCGGCTTTTCATTCGGGTGGTCACCTGACTCAGGTGCGATGGTGGTCTCTCACGTCGCGCTGGCAATCATTGGCGTCATTGGTCTTGATCACGGCATAGGGCTGGAAGGCGGGAAGTTGAGCAGCCAGCGTTTCCTGGGTCGACCTGAGTCCCGCCAGATCGGTGCAGATCAGGGCGACCTGGGCTTCGACCTTGGCTGCGCTGGCATTGACTTCGCCGTCGATCTTGTCGGTGTTGCCGCTGATGAGGCCGGACGCCACGCTGCTGATGGCTTTTCCTGCCGTCGCGATACCTGCGTTGCCGGTGGCGATGCCGTGATCGCGCAGGGCCAGGGCGGTGCTGTAGTAGTGCTTGAGCAGGTCGCGTTGAGCGTCCGTGACGGTGACGCTGGTGCCGGAGATGCTCAGGTCGCCGGCGGCCGTGATGTCGGCATCGGCACGGTCGGGTGCATGCACCGCGATGATGCCGTTGTGGATGGTGATGTCGTTCGTGCTGCTGTCGCCGCTGATGTAGGTCGTGGTGGTGCTGCTACTGCAGCCCGCCACGCCGGCAGCGATCAGAACCAGTACGGGTAACAGGTAAGCGCGCATCCCGGTCTCCTTCGGTCTCGGTCTGGTGGTTCGTTTCGTTGTCATGCGGCAGCCGTGCAGGAAGTGACCTGCACGGCTGCCGCTGACGTCAGCTGTCGTCGCGCCAGCGACGGAACCAGATGGCGCCGGCCAGCATGGCGACGGCTGCGGCCACGC
This sequence comes from Rhodanobacter sp. B05, assembly GCF_002001085.1. Taxonomy (GTDB): domain Bacteria; phylum Pseudomonadota; class Gammaproteobacteria; order Xanthomonadales; family Rhodanobacteraceae; genus Rhodanobacter. Next base: position 186,791 of record NZ_MUNU01000014.1, on the reverse strand, counting down.
CGATCCAGAGATTCAGCGAACCGATCGCGGCGTACGTATGCATCACGCCAAGGCTGGACAGAAGTTCGGCCGGGCCGTCGCCACCGATGTGCGAGACCTGAGTCAACCAGCCGCCGGGAAAGACGCTCAACAGGACACGGCCAAGCACCTCGCGCCAGTACCAGCTGTTGGATACGTTCAACGTGCCCAGCAGGTTGAACCAGCCGATCGCGACGCCGATCGCCACCGGCAACACCACGGCCCACAGGAACGGCTTGCTGCGTGCCCAGGCCGAGCACAGCATCAACCAGCCCACCGTCGGCAGTGCCCACAACAGGTACAGCGGGATCGAGCCAACCAGGTTCAGCATCACTTGCAGGGGATGCGACAGGGTCAGCAGGTGCCACACGCCCACGCCGTGCAGTGAAAGCGTCAGCGCGAACATCATCAACATCAGGATCCCGGTCACGGTACCCACCACTACGGCGATGAACGGTGCGACCACGGTGGCGGCGATGACCTTGGAGAGCACGGTGGCGGCATCCGAGACCGGCAGCGATTTCCAGAACAGGATGCTGCGGTCGCGGCGGTCGTCGTACAACGCACCGAGGCAATAGAAAAACACCACGAAGCCCATCACGATGCTGATGATCATGCTCGGCGAGTACATCACCAGGTCCAGCCCGGCGCCGACGGTGTCCATGGATTGCTTGTCCAGCGCCTTGACCAGCAGGTTCATGTTGTTCTGGCTGCCGCCGAATGCCAGGTTGAAGCCGTGGCCCGCACCCAGCACCTCGCCGGTGACGATGCCCATCAGGTTGAGCAGCAGGAACACGCCGCCGGTGATCACCGGGGCCCAGAACAATCCGCCGCGATGTTCCCAGAACTCGCGCTTGACCAGCCAGAACAGGGTGTTCGTCGTGGAGGTTTTCATGCGTAGGTTCCCTTCATGGTGGCGACGAACAGGTCGCTGACGGAGGGCCGGCGGGTCTCGCCCAGGCTCTCCAGTTGCGCACGGCTGACGCCGTCGAACAGAAAAATGCTCTTGCCGAAGACCTGGCGCTCATCCAGCGGCTTCAGCGAGCGGGCCGCGTCTGCCTTGTCGGCATTCACCATCACCTCGATGAAGCGCTCGCCGATCGCGTCCATGTCGGCATCCAGCACGATCTTGCCGTCGCGGATGAACATCAGGTCGGTGAGGATGTGCTCGACTTCCTCGACCTGGTGGGTGGTGACGATGATGGTCTTGTTCTCGTCGAAGTAGTCTTCCAGCAGGCTCTGGTAGAACTGCTTGCGATAGAGGATGTCCAGGCCCAGGGTGGGTTCGTCCAGGATCAGCAGCCTGGCGTCGATCGCCATCACCAGGGCCAGGTGCAATTGCACGATCATGCCCTTGGACATCTGCCGCACGCGTTGAGCGGGCTGCAGTTTGGTGCGGGCCAGGAAGGCCTCGCACTTGGCGCGATTGAAGCGCGGGTGCACGTGGGCGACAAAATCGACCACTTCCGAGACGCGGATCCAGCGCGGCAGCACCGCCACATCGGCGATGAAGCATACCTCGCCCATCAGCTTGTCGCGCTGCTTGCGCGGGTCGAAGCCCAGCACATTCAGATCGCCGCTGAAATCGGTGAGGCCGAGGATCGCCTTCAGCGCGGTGGTCTTGCCGGCGCCGTTGGGGCCGATCAGGCCGACGATGCGGCCCGGCTCGATCTGGAAGTTGACCTTGTCCAGCGCCAGCGTCGCCTTGTATTGCTTGCTCAGGCCGCTGGCCGTGATCACCGCGCTCATGCTTGCTCTCCCTTGTGGCTGTCGGCTTCGCGCAGCAGCGTCTTCAGGTCCAGCCCAAGCCGCTGCAGGCGGGCGTACAGTGCCGGCCATTCCTCGCGCAGAAAGCGCTCGCGTTCCGATTTCAGCAGCGCATCGCGCGCCCCTTCGATGACGAACATGCCCAGGCCCCTCCTTTTCTCAACCAGTTGTTCATCGACCAGTTCCTGGTACGCCTTCGACACGGTCAGCGGATTGATCTGGTAATCGGCCGCGACCTGGCGTACCGACGGCAGCGGGTCGCCTTCATTCAAGGCGCCGTCCAGGATCATCGCCACCACACGCTGGTGCAGTTGGCGATAGATCGGGACGCTGTCGTTCCAGGTGATGGTCATGGTTATTCCTTGGTGATGCGACCGAACTTCTTGCCAAACGAATAGTAGGGCATGACCAATTGCGACCCGAGCAGACCGAACGACTGGAACGATGCATCGGTGCGGGTCTCCGAGCCGGTCGGCGAGGTCGTCAGGACGAGCCTGCTGGTGTCGCTGATCAGTGCCGCGGCGCGCATCTCGGCGGCGCTGGGGTGAACCACGGCCGGCGCCAGATTGGTGACGTGGGCGGGCGGGGTGCTGTTGGCGCTGCTGGTGCTGTGGTCGGTCGGCTGCCAGGCGTCGACGTTGTACAGCACGGCGCGCAGGCTGGCGAAGGTGAGCAGGACGGCGGCGGCGCCGGCGATCAGTTTGTACGCTTTCATGACGAACCTCCTTAGTGAGCTCGTTGTGTGGTGTTGTAGTGAACTATAACACCGAGTTTCGATTCGTCAATAGCCGCAGGCGGATTTGGTCACATGACTGGTGGCCTATATGGGCGAAAAGGTGGTCAGCGGGGGCGGAAGCACGGCAGGACCGCCCCATGCCGGCGCGAGAACCCTGCGGGCTCGCACTGCGCCTGGCAAACGAGTCCTGTCACCAGGGTGATCAATCGATGGGCGGGGGCAGGGCGTTGAAGCTCCGGGGCGGCCACAAAAAGGCCGGCTTCGCATTGCCGGCCACCTCACCGAGTTTTCCTGGCGGAAACGCAAACGGCCCCGCAGGGCCGTCGCGCACAACCTGTGCTGCAAGTTCAGGCGGCCTTGGCCACCGGTGCGACCAGCGAGCCAATCGCGGCCTGCGCCGCCAGCAACGCTTGCGCCTTCGGCTCGTCGCCCATGTTGAGTCCCTCGGCGCGCACGAACTCGACATCGGCGATGCCGATGAAGCCGAATACGGTACGCAGATAGGACTCCTGGAAATCCATCACGGCGGCCGGGCCGTTGGCGTACATGCCACCGCGGCTGGAGGCGATGATCACCCGCTTGCCGCCGGCCAGTCCCTCGGGGCCGTTGGCGCCATAGCGAAAGGTCTTGCCGGCGACCGCGATGCGGTCAATCCAGGCCTTGAGCTGGCTGGGAATGCCGAAGTTGTACATCGGCGCACCGATCACCACGATGTCGGCAGCGAGAAAGTCCTCCAGCATCTGGTTGCCCAGCGCCACGGCGGGGTCATTGGCGTCGGCCACCGGCGACCAGTGCGGCAACGGTTCGGTGGTCAGATCATGGTAATGAGCCTGGATGTCAGCAGTCTGGCGCTTCAGCTCGGCTACGATGTCGGCGGTCAACTGGCGCGACACGGAATGGGCACCCAGAGCGCTGGAGTCGATATGCAACAGTTTCATGGTGAGGTTCCTGATCGGGCCGACGAATCGGCGATGTGATCAGGATATATTTGGAACAATGTGGCGATAAGATGGTAGTTATCGGACGTATCGTCCGTTCAAGGAAACAATCATGACGGTATTGAGCGGCGCCCTGCAGGACCTCAACGACCTGTATTTCTTTGCTGCGGTGGTCGAACACGGCGGCTTTTCCGCGGCTGGCCGGGCCTTGGGCGTGCCGAAATCGCGGCTGAGCAAGCGGGTGGCCCAGTTGGAGGAGCGGCTTGGCGTGCGCCTGCTGCAACGGACCACGCGGCGTTTCGTGGTGACCGAGGTCGGCGAACGTTTCTATACGCATTGCCGTGCCGTACTGGAAGAGGCGCAGGCGGCCCAGGATGCGGTGGACGAATTGCGCGCCGAGCCACGCGGCGTAGTGCGTTTGAGTTGCCCGGAATCGCTGGCGCAGACGGTGCTGGCGTACTTGCTGCCGGATTTCCTCGTGCAGTATCCGAAGATGCAGGTGCGCTTGCTGGCCAGCAACCGCCGTGTCGATGTGGTCGGTGAAGGCTACGACCTGGCGATCCGGGTACGCAGCAAGCTGGACAGCGACGCGAACCTGGTGATGCGCAGTTTCGGCCAGTCGCGCACCAAGCTGGTGGCCAGCCCCGCGTTGCTGAAAGCGCAGGGGCGTCCGACCACGCCGGAGGAACTGGCCAGGCTGCCGGCGCTGTCGATGCGCGAGCATGAAGGCGCGCAGGTGTGGGAACTGATCGGCGCCAACGGCGAACAGGTCAACGTGGAAGTGCAGGCGCGCCTGATCACCGGTGACTTCGCGGTCTTGCTGGAGGCCGCCCGTCGCGGCATGGGCGTGGCGTTGCTGCCGGAGTTCGTGTGCGCCCCCGCGATCACCGCCGGCGAACTGGAGGTGGTGCTGCCGGACTGGAGCATGCCTGAAGGCACCATGCACTTTGTCTACCCCAGTCGCCGCGGCATGCTGCCGGGCGTGCGTGCGCTGGTCGATTTCCTGGCCGAACGACTGCCGGCCACCACCTTGCTGAAGCACGAGCAATGCAAGCTGCGTCCGCTGGAGGCGCTGCCGAAGTCCTGATGTGCACCACCGCATCGATGCGCTACGCTTGAACCTTTATGGACATCCAAACGGCCGAATGACAATGATCGAAACCAAGCTCCCGAAAGTCGGCACCACCATCTTCAGCGTGATGAGCCAGCTGGCGTTGCAGCACAAGGCAGTCAACCTTGGCCAGGGCTTCCCCGACTTCGAGCCGCCGCAGGCGTTGCGCGATGCACTGACCCGTGCCATGAACGAAGGCCGCAACCAGTACGCACCGATGCACGGTACGGCGGCGTTGCGCGAGCAGATCGTGCTGAAGGTCGCGCAGCTGTACGGCCGCAAGCTCGATGTCGATACCGATATCACGGTTACGTCCGGCGCCACCGAAGCGATCTTCGCGGCGATTGCCGCCGTCGTGCGTGCGGGCGAGGAAGTGATCGTGTTCGATCCGGCCTACGACTGCTACGAGCCGGCGATCGAGTTGCAGGGCGCACGTGCGGTGCATATACCGCTGACCGTGCCGACTTTCGCGATCGATTGGCAGCGTGTGCGCGACGCGGTGACGCCGAAGACGCGGATGATCCTGATCAACAGCCCGCACAATCCGTCCGGCGCGGTGCTGTCGAGTGCCGACCTCGAAGAACTGGCGGTGATCGTGCGCGATACCTCCATCGTGGTGTTGTCCGACGAGGTGTACGAGCACATCGTGTACGACGGCGCGCAGCACGAGAGCGTGTTGCGCCACCCGGAACTGGCCGAGCGCAGCATCGTGGTCTCCTCGTTCGGCAAGACCTACCATTGCACCGGCTGGAAGGTCGGTTATGCCGTGGCACCGGCGGCGTTGTCGGCCGAGTTCCGCAAGGTGCATCAGTACCTCACGTTCTGCACCTTCCATCCGGCGCAGGTGGCGTTCGGCGAATTCATGGCCAGCCATCCCGAGCACTACCTGGAACTGCCGGCGTTCTACCAGGCCAAGCGCGATCGTTTCCGTGCACTGCTGGCATCATCGCGCTTCAAGCTGCTCGACGTGCCGGGCGGCTATTTCCAGCTGGTCGACTATTCGGCGATTCGCGACGAGGACGATCTGGCATTCAGCCGCTGGCTGGTGGAGCAGGGCGGTGTGGCGGCGATTCCGTTGACGCCGTTTTATGCGAAGGCGCCGGGTACCCGTTTGTTGCGGCTGTGTTTCGCCAAGAGCGACGCGACCATGGAGGCTGCCGCCGAGCGGCTGTGCCGGCTGTGACGATGGAATCCCTGAAGGTCGCCCTGGTGCAGGGTGCCACGCGCTGGCACGACGCGCCGGCCAATCGCGATTACTACGCCAGCCTGGTGCGCCAGGCCGCAGGCAGCGATCTGATCGTGCTCCCCGAGACGTTCCTGTCCGGCTTCAGCAACGACACCCGCAGCGCGGCCGAGGGCATGGACGGCGAAGGCGTCGCCTGGTTGCGGGCACTTGCGGTCGAGGTCGGCGCGGTGATCTGCGGCAGCCTGGCCATTCGCGACGGCGAGACGGTATACAACCGGCTCTTCTGGGCGCGTCCCGACGGCAGTTTTGAGCAATACGACAAACGTCACCTGTTCCGCATGGCGGGCGAGCACACCCGCTACGGCAGCGGCAGCGAACGGCTGATCGTGGAGTTGAAAGGCTGGCGGATCCTGCCGCAGGTCTGCTACGACCTGCGTTTTCCGGTGTGGCTGCGCAACCGCCGACTGGCTTCCGCCACTGGCGGCATGGATTACGATCTGGCGCTGTTCGTTGCCAACTGGCCGGCACCGCGCCGGCAACCCTGGCGCACCCTGCTGCGCGCGCGGGCGATCGAGAATCTCAGCTACGTGGTAGGCGTGAACCGCGTCGGCGTGGATGGCAACGACATCGCCTACGCCGGCGACAGCGCGGTGATCGACCCGGTCGGCGAGCCTTTGCTGGAACTCGGTGCACAGGAGCAGGTGGCGATGATCACGCTCGATCCGGCGCCGCTGCTGGCACATCGCGAACGTTTTCCGGCGTGGATGGACGCCGATGGGTTCTCGCTCGATCCGGGCTGATTCGTCGGCCACATGAAAACAGGAAGCCGCCTTGTTGGCGGCTTTCTGTCGATCGACACGCAGGCATTCAGAGGATCGCCAGCACCGCTTCCGGTGGGCGACCGAGCGCAGCCTTGCCGTTGGCGACCACGATCGGTCGCTCGATCAGCTTCGGATGCGTCACCATCGCGCTGATCAAGGCAGCATCGTCGAGCGCAGGATCGCCCAGTCCGAGTGACTGATATTCGTCCTCGCCGCTGCGCAACAGTTCGCGTGCCGTCATGCCCAGCTGTTTCAACAATACGGCCAGTTCGGCCGCGCTTGGTGGGGTGTCGAGGTAGTTGATCACCTCGATCTTGCCGCCGCGCTCTTCCAGCAAGGCCAGCGTGGCGCGTGACTTGGAGCAGCGGTTGTTGTGGTAGATGCGGATCATCAGCCGGAGCGCTCAGCGATTGCCGGAACGGTTGCCGCCGCGCCCGGGTGGACGCCCGCCGCCATGCCCCTTCGGGCGCGGACCAGCGGCGCCGGCTGGGCGATTGCCGCCGCGTCCTTGCGGACGATTGCCACCCGGCCCGGCGGCGAAGGGTTTGCCGCCGGCAGCGTGGCGGTTGCCGGTGGTGGCGCCAGCCTGGCCGCGCGGACCGCCGGGACGGGCGCCATCGCGATTCTCGCCGGCGAACCAGGTGCGTACCGAGGGCAGCTCCTGGCCCGGCGCCACACGACGCCCCTTGCCATGTCGGCCCGCAGCGCCGCCGGCACCGCCCGCACCGCGCTCGGGGCGCGCGACATTGCCATTGACTTCCTTGCCGCCGGTTCGCGGCGGCTTGCGGCCGCGCACCGGCTCCTCGCGGATGCGGTCGTAGGCGCGCAGTTCGCGCGCCTCGTCCTGGCCACCGGTCCAGGCGGTGCCGGCGCCGCGTTCGGGGCGGTACTCGGTGACGCTGCGGCTGGCGCGGCGCTGGTGCAGGATCGGACTCAGGGTCAGTACCGGCTGCGCAGCGCCCAGGCCAGAGGTCTGGCGCAACTGCTTGACGCTTTCGGCGTCCAGCGCTTCGCATTCGCCACGGCGCAGGTTGCGCGGCAGTTCGATCCGGCCATAGCGGATGCGCTTGAGCCGGCTGACCAGGAAACCTTGCGAGTCCCACAGGCGGCGAACCTCGCGATTGCGACCCTCGCGGATCACCACGCGGAACCAACTGTGGCTGCCACCGCGGCTGATCACCGCGATGTCGTCGAAGCGGGCCGGGCCGTCGTCCAGTTCCACGCCGGCTTTCAGGCGTTCGACGATTTCGTCGGGCACCTCGCCGTGCACGCGGCACAGGTATTCGCGCTCCATGCCGCTCTTGGGGTGCATCAGGCCGTTGGCCAGCTCGCCGTCGGTGGTCAGCAACAGCAGGCCGGTGGTGTTGATGTCCAGTCGACCCACGGCGACCCAGCGCGCGCCTTTCAGTCGCGGCAGCTGTTCGAATACGGTGGGGCGGCCTTCCGGGTCGTCGCGGGTGGTCAGCACGCCTTCGGGCTTGTGGTAGATCAGCACTTCGGCGTCGTCGCGGCTGTCGGTGGCCACGACGAACTGCTTGCCGTCCATGACCACGCGGTCGCCGGCCTTCACGCTCATGCCGATTTCCGCGGGCGCGCCGTTGAGTTCGATTTCACCCGACTGGATGCGTTGCTCGAGCATGCGGCGGGAGCCCAGGCCGGCATTGGCCAGTACTTTGTGCAGGCGTTCTTCCAGCGCGGGCGCGTCGGCGTCGGGGCGCGGTTCGCGTTTCAGGGTCAGAACGGATTTTTGCGGCGCAGTCATGCGCGGTACTCCTCGGTATCTTGGCTTGCGTCGTCGGCTTCGACGTCCGCGGCGGGGTTCGCTGCCTCATCGGCAGTGGCAATCGGGTGGTCGATGGCAGGGCTCGTGTCGGAGCCTGGCGCGTCGACCTCGGATGAAACGGCAGGCGCGTCGGCGCCGGCCGTGTTGTCGTCGGCATCTGCGGCGTCCGCGGATGCGTGGTGTGCGATTTCCGTTTCGCCGTCGTCGGCTTCGGCGGCCATTTCCTCGTCCGGATCGATCGGCAGGTCACGCGCGATGCGGACCGGCAGGGGTTCCGGCTCGAAGCGCATCTGCGGGTCTTCCATGTCGCGGATTTCGGACAGTGGCGGCAGCTGGTCCAGCGATTTCAGGTTGAAATAGTCGAGGAAGGCGCGGGTGGTACCGAACAACGCCGGCCGGCCCGGAACATCCCGGTGGCCGACCACGCGGATCCATTCGCGCTCTTCCATGGTCTTGATGATGTTGGAGGACACCACCACGCCGCGGATCTGCTCGATCTCGGGACGGGTGATCGGCTGCCGGTAGGCGATCAGGGCCAGGGTTTCGAGCAGCGCACGCGAGTAGCGGCTGGGCCGCTCGGTCCACATCCGCGAGATCCACGGATGCACGTCCTGGCGTACCTGGTAGCGGAAACCGGAGGCGACTTCCTTCAGTTCGATGCCGCGTCCCTCGCAGTCCCCGCCCAGCGACTCCAGCGCCTGCGCAATCTGCTGCGGGCCGACTTCCTCGTCCTCGTTGAACAGGTCGCCGAGCTGATGCACGGTCATCGGCTGGGTGGAGGCCAGCAGGGCGGCCTCGATGATGGGTTTGAGTTGGTCGATCTGCATGGCCTTGGGGTCGGATGCCGATTCAGTATGGGGCGGTCAAAAAATTGGGTTCATTCGCCGGATGATTCGATCAGCGCCGATTCGCCCGTTGTGTCGTCCGCCGGCAACTCGGCGGGTTCTTCGCTGTGGCTGGCCCTGGCCTTGACGTAGATCGGCGCCAGCGGTACTTCCTGCACGATCTCGATCAGCATTTCCTTGGCCAGTTCCAGCATCGCCAGGAAGGTCACCACGATGCCCGGGCGTCCCTCGGCCAGGTCGAACAGATCCTCGAAGCGGTGGAAGCTGTCGTCGTCCAGCCGGCTCAACAGCTCACCCATGCGCTGGCGCACGCTGAGCGCCTCGCGCTTGATCGCGTGATGACCGAACAGCTCGGCGCGGTGCATCACCTCTTTCAGCGCCAGCAGCAGCTCGGTCAGCTCCAGCGGTGGCGGCAAGCGGATCACGTTGCGCTCGCCGACGTCGGCATGCACCACCACGCTGTCGCGTTCCATCCGGGGCAGGGCCTCGATCTCCTCGGCGGCGCGCTTGAAGCGTTCGTACTCCTGCAGTCGCCGTACCAGCTCGGCGCGGGGGTCGTCTTCCAGCCCTTCCTCGATCGGCGGTCGCGGCAGCAGCAGCCGCGACTTGATCTCGGCCAGGATCGCGGCCATCAACAGGTATTCCGCGGCCAGTTCCAGCCGCATCACGTCCCGCATCAGCTCGATGTAGGTCATGTATTGCCGGGTGATCTCGGCAACCGGGATGTCCAGGATGTCAAGGTTCTGCCGGCGGATCAGGTACAGCAGGAGGTCCAGCGGTCCCTCGAATGCCTCCAGGATGACCTCGAGCGCGTCCGGCGGGATGTACAGATCCTGCGGCATCTGCAACATCGGTTCGCCGCGCACGATGGCCAGCGGCATTTCCTGCTGTTGCGGTACCGACGCAAATGCATCGGGCGTTGCATCGATCTGGCTGGACTGCTCGACGACGGGTTCAGTACTCATCAAGGCCTGTCATGGGGCCGCGTTCAACGGCTGGCAGTGGGTTCAACGTGGGTCAGAGCTGTTCATCTGCAGGCACAACGTGCATGTCCGTGCCCGGAATATCCGCGCTCGAACGCGGCGTTGAGGGGCGTTCCCGGGTGTCGCGTTCCTGTGCATCTCCAAAACCGAGGCGCTGTCGGCGCCATCGTCACGACGGGCATGATGAAGCCACGGGCTGTGGTTCGGTCAGGCGGGTCGTCAGCGACCATTGCGCACCTGCTGCGGGTTGTCGGCCACGGCAACGGTACAAGTCAGTGGGTGAAAACAACACGCCGCTGGCTCTTTGCTGGTCGGTCTGAGTACTTCGGTGGGCAACCGTGGAGTGCCGGGCGGGCCGGCAGCAAACATGTTCCACGGAACCACGCGTTGCCAGAGAGTAACGGCAAGCCGGCAACAAGTCCAGTCAGAACAGTCAGGTCGCTTGGCGGGGCCGTGGATGGGACAGGCGCCACGGACAGGGTTCATGTCGGCGGTCGCGACAGGCACAATAGGGAGTCTTGCCGCCAAGGAAGAGCGGGGCCATGACGGAGTTGGTGGCGGCGCGTGACCCAATGTGACGCTTTGGGACAGGAGTGGATTCAGGAAAATGCAGGAGGACGTTGGCCGACCTGCCGATAGCCGCAACGTCGGGTCATTTCCAGGGCGGGCGCCGCTTCATTGTGTGACCCGGTCGGCGATCGGGCTGGTGCGCGCGGGGTTTGATCCAATGGCACGTCAATTGCTTTGACTGAATCGTTGAGTCGGTGGCGCTGCACAATGGGTTCCTGGATGGCGTGGGTGAATACCCCGGGCATTGACGGGCGATGCGGCAGAAGAGATCCGGCGGATCATTTGAATACGGCGTCCTTGCCAAAAGCAGGCGCGAACGCATATAGGCGGTACAGGTGATGGCGATCGACAAACAGGGAAATGGCGATGGTGTGCCGGAAAAGCTGCGGCCGGCGCGCATGCAGATCGAGACGACGGTTCTGATGAGCCGTCACGGCGAATCGCATCCCACCGAACTGGTGGACATTTCGGCGACCGGCGCGTTGTTGCGGCGCCCGCTGGGCTGGTCAGGCGAGCCGGGGCAGAGTTGGGTGCTCGACATGATCTTCGGGCATAACCTGCACATCCATCTGGAAGCGACGGTGGCGCGTATTTCCGACCATCACATCGGCTTTTCCTACAGCCGCATCCCCGAAGACAAGCAGGTGCCGCTGTGGAACCTGCTGGGTGGCTATGCCGACATCCTCGAGTACTGGAAGGACAGCTGACGCGCGCCTCAAGGGTTCCTTCGACACTCACGCATGACCTGAACGCCCGCATGATCCATGCGGGCGTTTTGTTTGCACGTCAGGAGTCAGGCGGCAGGCTTCTTTTCGTCGCGCAGTTCGCGCCGCAGGATCTTGCCCACGTTGCTCTTCGGCAGCTCGTTGCGGAACTCGATCTGGCGGGGCCGCTTGTAGCCGGTCAGGCGATCGTGACAGAACTGCTTCAGATCCTCGACGGTAAGGTTCGGATCCTTGCGCACGACGAACAGCTTCACCACTTCGCCGGAATGTTCATCCGGTACGCCGACCGCTGCGACCTCGAGCACGCCAGGGTGCTCCATCACCACATCCTCGACCTCGTTCGGATAGACGTTGAAACCGGATACCAGGATCATGTCCTTCTTGCGGTCGACGATATAGAAGTAGCCTTTCTCGTCCATCTTCGCGATGTCGCCGGTGTGCAGCCAGCCGTCGGCGCCGAGCACCTTGGCGGTCTCGTCCGGGCGGTTCCAGTAGCCCTTCATCACCTGCGGGCCATGCACCATCAGTTCGCCGACTTCGCCGACCAGCAGCGGCTTGCCGTCCTCCGACCAGATCGCCACGTTGGTGGACGGCACCGGCAGGCCGATCGAGCCGTTGTATTCCTTCAGGTCCAGCGGATTGATGCACACGGCCGGCGAGGTTTCGGTAAGCCCGTAGGCCTCGGCCAGGGTGCAACCGGTGACTTTCTTCCAGCGCTCGGCCACGGCACGCTGCACCGCCATGCCTCCGCCCAGGGTCATGTGCAGGCGCGAAAAGTCGAGGTCCGCGAAGCCCGGTGTGTTGAGCAGGCCGTTGAACAGCGTGTTGACGCCGGTCAGCGCGGTGAAGCTGGAGGCTTTCAGTTCCTTGACGAAGCCGGGCATGTCGCGCGGGTTGGTGATCAGCCAGTTCAAGCCGCCCAGGCGCGTGAACACCAGGCCGTTCGCCGTCAACGAGAAGATGTGATAGAGCGGCAGCGCGGTGATGATGACTTCTTCGCCCACCTTGGTGCTGGCGCTGATCCAGGCATCCGCCTGAAGCATGTTCGCGACCATGTTGCCATGGGTGAGCATCGCGCCCTTGGCCACGCCGGTGGTGCCGCCGGTGTACTGCAGAAAGGCGAGGTCGTCGTGGGCAAGTGCCACTGGCTGCAACGGATGTGTCGCGCCCTGCGCCAGTGCGTCGCGAAAGCGTACCGCCTGGGGCAGGTTGAATGCCGGCACCATCTTCTTGATGTGCTTGAGCGCGAAGTTGATCAGCGCTCCCTTGGGGAAACCCAGCATGTCGCCGAGGCCGGTGGTGACGATGTGCTGCACCGAGGTTTCCGCCACGACCTGCTGCAGGGTCGCGGCGAAATTGTCGAGCACGACGATGGCCTTGGCGCCCGAATCCTGCAGTTGGTGCCTGAGCTCGCGCGCGGTGTACAGCGGGTTGGTGTTGACCACTACCAGGCCGGCACGCAAGGCGCCGAACAAGGCGATCGGATACTGCATGACGTTCGGCATCATGATCGCAATGCGGTCACCCTTGCCGAGTTTGAGCACGCCGGTGAGGTAGCCGGCGAACTGGCGGCTCATGTCGTCGATCTGGCCATAGCTGAGCTTGCGGCCGAAATTGGCGAAGGCCGGCTTGTCGCGGAAACGCCCGAATGCTTCTTCCAGCACGGCCGGTACCGACGCATATCTGTCGACATCGATCCGTTCGGCCACGCCTGCTGGATAATTCGCCAGCCACGGACGCTCGTTGCTCATGCTCAAGTCCCCTGCTTCATGGTGGATCGTGTTCGTTGCGAGGCTATGGCCATGGTCGCGGTTTCAGCGCGCCCATGCGTTAAACCATTGGAGCATACGCCCGCGTACAGCGGCAAGCTGCAAACCATGAGGCCACGAGATGATTGGAACGACAAAATTCATGTGCCTGCTGATCGTGCTGATCGTGTTGCCGATGGGCGTGTCGGCTTGTCGGCACACGCCGGACGAGGAGCAGGTGCGCCAGGTGATTGCGGCAGTGTCCAGGGGTGCCGAGTCCGCGTCCGCAGGCGACGTGGTGGCGCCGCTCAGCAAGGATTTCGACGGCAATGCAGGAGAACTGGATCGCCGCTCGCTGGGCAACATGGTGCGTCTCGTCGCGTTGCGTGGTGAACATATCGGAGTGACCATGGGGCCGGTGACCATCGAACATCGTGGTGCGCGGATCGTCGCCACGTTCACGGTCGGGCTGAGCAGCGGCAGCGGTGGATTGCTGCCCGGACGGCTTGGCGTCTACCAGGTCGAATCGGCGTGGCGGCACGAGGATGGCGAATGGCTCTGTTATTCGGCGAGCTGGAAGCGCGCGATATCCTCGTCGGACGATTGAGCAAGAAAAAGGCCGCCCCGGAACGGAGCGGCCTTGATCGTCCTTGCAGTGCAGCGCTGGAACTTCAGGCAGCCTTCTTGCCGGCCAGCTGACGCAGCACGTACTGCAGGATGCCGCCGTGACGGAAGAACTCGCGCTCCTTCGGCGTCAGCAGCATCACGTTCACGCTGAACTGCTTCTTGCTGCCGTCGGCAGCGGTAGCCGTGACGGTGGCGTTCCTCGAATTGCCGTTGTCGAGGCCGGTGATGTCGAACGTCTCGTTGCCGGTCAGGCCCAGCGACTTTGCATTCTCGCCATCCTTGAACGTGCACGGCAGCACGCCCATGCCGACCAGGTTGGAGCGGTGGATGCGCTCGAAGCTTTCGGCGATCACCGCCTTGATGCCCAGCAGCAGGGTGCCCTTGGCGGCCCAGTCACGCGAGGAACCGGTGCCGTATTCCTTGCCGGCGAGGACCACCAGCGGGGTCTTCTCTTCCTTGTACTTCATCGCCGCGTCGTAGATCGACATCTGTTCGCCGCTGGGGATGTGGCGGGTGAAGCCGCCTTCCACGCCATCCAGCAGCTGGTTCTTGATGCGGATGTTGGCGAACGTGCCGCGCACCATCACGTCGTCGTTGCCGCGGCGCGAGCCGTAGGAGTTGAAGTCGATCGGCTGCACGCCGCGCGAGATCAGGAAACGCCCGGCCGGGGAATCCTTCTTGATCGCGCCGGCCGGCGAGATGTGGTCGGTGGTGATCGAATCGCCGAACAGGCCCAGGCAACGTGCGGCGTGGATGTCCTCGACCGCGGTCAGCGCCATGGTCATGCCGTCGAAGTAGGGCGGGTTCTTGATGTAGGTGGAGGCTTCGTCCCACGCGTACAGATCGCCGTCCGGCGAGGCGATCGAGCTCCAGCGCTCGTCGCCCTTGAACACGTCGGCGTAGTTCTTGCGGAACATGTCCGAAGTGACCGCGCCCGCCATCAGGTCGCTGATTTCCCGGTTGGTCGGCCAGATGTCCTTGAGGAAGACGTCCTTGCCGTCGGCGCCCTTGCCCAGTGGGTCGGTGCTCAGGTTCACGTCGAGCGTGCCGGCCAGCGCGTAGGCCACCACCAGCGGCGGCGAGGCCAGGTAGTTCATCTTCACTTCGGCATGCACGCGGCCTTCGAAGTTGCGGTTGCCGGAAATTACTGCGCCGACGGTGAGGTCGCCGTCGCTGATCGCCTTGCTGATTTCCTGCGGCAGCGGGCCGGAGTTGCCGATGCAGGTGGTGCAGCCGTAGCCGACCAGGAAGAAGCCGAGCTTGTCCAGTTCGGTGAGCAGGCCGGTCTTTTCGAGATAGTCGGTGACCACCTTGGAGCCTGGTGCCAGCGAGGTCTTCACCCACGGCTTGGACTTCAGGCCCTTGGCGGCGGCCTTCTTCGCCACCAGGCCGGCGGCCAGCATCACTGCCGGGTTCGAGGTGTTGGTACACGAGGTGATCGCGGCGATGACCACGGAGCCGTCATGGACATCGAACTCCTCGCCGTTGCGCAGCACGTGCTGGCCGGGCGATTTCGCGCTCTTCTCGCGGCCGACGGCGGTGCCACCGCCCTCGTTGGCGAAACGCGCCTCGGCACCGTTGCGGTTGACCGTGGTGGCGCCGAGATTCTCGTGGAAATTCTGCTGCACGTCGGTGAGCAGCACGCGATCCTGCGGGCGCTTCGGGCCGGCCATCGACGGCTTCACGTCGGCCAGGTCCAGTTCCAGCGTGGCGCTGAATTCGGCGTGCACGCTGTTTTCGTCGTGCCACAGGCCTTGCGCCTTGGCGTACGCCTCGACCAGCGCGACCTGGTCGTCGCTGCGGCCGGACAGGCGCAGATAGCGCAGCGATTCCGCATCGATCGGGAAGATGCCGCAGGTGGCGCCGTATTCCGGCGCCATGTTGCCGATGGTGGCGCGGTCGGCCAGCGGCAGATGCTGCAGGCCCAGGCCGAAGAACTCGACGAACTTGCCGACCACGCCCTGCTTGCGCAGCATCTGGGTGACGGTGAGCACGAGGTCAGTCGCGGTGGCGCCTTCCGGCAGGCGGCCGGACAGCTTGAAGCCGACCACCTGCGGAATCAGCATGGAGGAGGGCTGGCCGAGCATGGCCGCCTCGGCCTCGATGCCGCCCACGCCCCAGCCCAGCACGCCCAGGCCGTTGATCATGGTGGTGTGCGAGTCGGTGCCGAACACGGTGTCCGGGTACGCCCACAGCTGACCGTCGACTTCGCTGCCCATGACCACGCGGGCCAGGTGCTCCAGGTTCACCTGGTGCACGATGCCGGTGCGCGGCGGCACCACCTTGAAGTCGGCCAGCGCTTTCTGGCCCCAGCGCAGGAAGCTGTAACGCGCCTGGTTGCGCTGGAATTCGATCGCGACGTTCTTTTCAAGCGCGTCGGCGCTGCCGAACACGTCCACCTGCACCGAATGGTCGATGACCAGTTCCGCCGGCGACAGCGGGTTGATCAGGGTGGGATCGCCGCCCAGTGCCTTCATCGCGTCGCGCATCGCGGCCAGGTCGACCACGCACGGCACGCCGGTGAAGTCCTGCAGCAGCACGCGCGCCGGCATGAAGGCGATTTCGGTATCCGGCTCCTTCTTCGAATCCCATGTGGCGACCGCCTCGATTTCCTTCGCGGTGACGTCGACGCCATCTTCGTGGCGCAGCAGGTTCTCCAGCAGGATCTTCATCGAGTACGGCAGCCGCTTCAGGTCGAAGCGCTGGCCCAGTTTGGCCAGGCTGGCAAAGGCGTACTTCTTGCCATTGACCTCGAGGGTGTCGCGTACGGAAAAGGTGTCTTTCATGGGGACGTGCTCCTGGCTGAATCCTGCGGCTGGGATGACTGAACGTTGGCGATGGGGTGGTCGCCGGCCCGGCAAAAACGCAATTATCGCCCAAACGCCGCATGGCCGCGAACCGGACCGCTGCACCGGCGTTGCTGCAGCGAGCCTGCGCCGGGTGCGTGGGCGGGTGATTTGGGCAGCGTCGCGAGTAAACTGCGCCAACGCTTGTGGCTGTACCTCGCCACACAGGATGAGCCCGATGCCCACCGCGCACAAACGCCTTTGATGACATGCAGCGTTCGATGATTTCGACCACCCTTGCCGCCGTCTCGCTGCGCGACCTCGCGCTGGTGCAGGCGGTGCAGCGCCACGGCAGTTTCAACAGCGCGGCGCGGGCCATGCATATCAGTCCTTCCGGGCTCTCGCATCAGGTGCAGAAGGTAGAGCAGGCGCTGGGTGCGCCGCTGTTCGAACGCGGCGGGCGCAGCATCGTGCCAACCGCTGGTGGCCAGCGTTTGCTGCAACAGATCGACGCCGTGCTCGCTGCCGGCGAACACCTGCAGCAGGTTGCGCGTGCCGGTGCGGTGGCGTTCGGCGGCGAGCTGCGGCTGGGCGTGCCGGCGTCGTTGGGGCCGTATCTGCTGCCGCATCTGATTGCACCATTTCCGCAGCATTTCCCGGAAGCGCGGCTGGGCATTTCCGAAGGCAAGCCGCGTGGCCTGCTGCGTCGACTGCACGAGGGCGAACTGGACGCCGTGTTGGCGCCTCCTGCGGCAACCGTCAGCGGGGTTGCCTCGCGTCCGCTGTTCTTCGAACCGTGGGAACTGATGCTGCGCGCGGACCATCCGCTCGCCGGTCGACGCAGCATCGGGCTGGATCAGCTCGATCCCGCTGACGCCACCCTGATGGCGGAAAGCCATGCGGACGGGCTGGATGGCAACGAACACGGCCACGTGCAGGATGTCAGCCTGGAAAGCCTGGCCGCCCTGGTCAGCCTGCGCGGCGGTTATGCGCTGGTTCCCGCGCTGGCGCATGAGCGATTGGCCTCGATGCCCGGCATCGTGCTGGCGAAGCTCAAGGGGCCGGCGAGCGGCCGCGAGATCGCGCTGTACTGGCGCGATGCCTCGCCATGGCACGCGGATCTGCAGGCGTTCGCCGAACTGTTGCGCAAGTTGGCGCGGCAGCGCCCCGGCCTGCGCGTGCCCGGCGGCAAGGGCTGAGCCGTCGCGCGCGATCCCCGGCTTGCCGCCAGAGCTTCATGTCAGCTGCATGTCACGCGCGGCGGCTTCATAGCGATCGATCACGTCATCGACCCCGATCAGATCCATCACCCCGGGCTTCTCGATCTTGCTGCCCCAGGGAATCGCGCTGGCCGGCTTGCCCAGGTACTGACGGGCAGCCGCGTCGTACTTGTCCACGCACCAGCGCCGGTCGGAGTAGGGGCCGGAGCGATCCGGGTTGCTGGCGGCATGCAGGCCGAGTACACGCATGCCGACGCTGTTGGCCATGTGCATCGGTCCCGAGTCGGGACTCAGCAACAGTTGCGCGCGCGTGAACATCGCCATCAGTTTCTTCAGCGTGTCCCTGCCGGTGAGGTCGAGCGGCTGGTGTCGACAGGCCGCCAGCACCGCGTCGGCCATCGCCCGCTCGACCGCCGACGGGCCACCGATCAGCACCACCCGCCAGCCACGGGCGGCGGCATGATCCATCACCGCGGCATAGCGTTCGGGTCGCCAGTTGCGCAGCGCATGGCTGGACGCGGGGCTGACCAGCAAGGTGGGCGTGTCGCCGGGCAGCTGTTCGGCGGCCCAGGCGTGCGCCTCGTCGGGAATGGGGATATCCCAGCGTACGCCCGTCTGCTTCAGGCCCATCGGCTCGCAAAAACTGCCGATCGCGTCAAGCACGTGTTCGCCGCTGCGTGCCGGGATGCGTTCGTTGATCACCAGGCCGTGCAGATCCCTGGCGCGGGCATGGTCGTAGCCGATGCGGCGATCGGCCTTGATGCCCAGGCTCAGCAGGTTCGAACGCATCGCCACCTGCATCTGCAGCAGGGCATCGAAGCGCCGCCCGCGCAGGGCGGTGTGCACCGCGCGCATGCCGCGCCATCCGGCTGCCTTGTCGAAGGTGACGAATTCCACCCCGGGCAGGTCGCCGACCAGCTTGCGCTCGAGTTTGCCGACGATCCAGGTCAGCGATGCCTGCGGCCATGCCTGTTGCAGGGTGCGCAGCAGCGGCACCACATGGGTGACATCGCCGATGGCGGAGGCGCGCAGCAGGCAGATTGAGGAAGGATGAGGCATGGCCTGGGTTAGAATCCGTGGTCGGTCACCAGGCATGATGATGCACGAACGCATGCAGCGAGACGCCCGAGGCGCGATTCTGTGCGACGCGGCGGCGTCGCCACAAGTCGAGCAGGACTGGTTTGCGCCGGATTACTGGCGTGAGCGCAATGCCTTGCGCGTGCAGGCCGGTGGTCGCGGTGGCGTGGCGATCATCGAAAGCCCGCTGGGCGATTGCGTGTTGCGCCATTATCGGCGTGGCGGCCTGGTCAAGGCGCTGATGGGCGATCGCTATGTCTGGACTGGCGCAAACCGGACCCGCCCGTTCATGGAGTTCCGGCTGCTCGCCGAAATCACCCGACTGGGGCTGCCCGGCCCGCTGCCGCTCGCGGCGCGCTACAGCCGGCATGGACTGTTCTATCGCGCCGACCTGATCACCCGTCGCATCGCCGACGCGCAAACTCTGGCCGACTGCCTGGCTTTGGGGCGCCTCAATGGCGAACTGGCCGGGAGCGTCGGGGCGGTGATCGGACGCTTTCACCGTGCCCGCATCTGGCATGCGGATCTGAATGCACACAATGTCCTGGTGTCGCCGCGTGGCCTGCACCTGATCGACTTCGATCGCGGTCGGCAGCGCAAACCGGCGTCAGCATGGCAGCGAGCCAACCTGCAACGCCTGCGTCGATCGTTGCTCAAGCTCGGCGCCGCCGGCGAAGGCGAGGCGGCGTTCGAAAGCAGGATCTGGCAACCACTGCTGCATCGCTATGAGCGCACACTGACGTCATGAACTGGTCTCTGCATTTTCTCGGTGTAGGCGCGGCACATGCCACAGCCCTCGGTTCGTCATCGGCGGTGCTGGAACGTGACGGCCAGCCGGTCCTGCTGATCGACTGCGGCCCGGATACGCTCGATCGTTACCTGGCGGCGTATGGCGCGCTGCCGTCTGCCTTGTTCATCACCCATACCCACATGGATCACGTGGCCGGGCTGGAGCAACTGTTCTTCAAACTGTGGTTCGACCCCGCGCGCCGCGGCAGCACTCGATTGTTTGCCCATGCGGCGCTGATTCCGTGGTTGCAGGCGCGGGTGGCCGACTATCCCGGTGCGCTGGCCGAAGGCGGCGTGAACTTCTGGGAGGCATTCCGCCTGGTGCCATGCACGCGTGGTTTCTGGCTGGACGGTTTCTGGTTCGACATCTTCGCCACCCGGCACCACGCACCGGGCACGTCCTACGGGTTGGCCCTGGAAGGAAGTTTCGCCTTCACCGGCGACACCCGGCCGATCCCCGAGGTGCTTGCGCGATATGGCGGCGGCAACATGGTGATCGCACACGACTGCAGCGTGGCCGGCAACCCCTCGCACACCGGCATCGACGACATCGAGCGCGAATACCCGGACAGCCTGCGCGCGCAACTGCTGCTGTATCACTACGGCAGCGCAGATGATGGCGCTGCGCTGGCCGCCCGCGGCTACCGTGTCGTCAGCATGGGCGAGCGAGTCGCGCTGACAGTCCCTTCGATACCGCGCGCTGATGCCGGTTGAATTCGACATGGTTTGCTTGCCTGTATCCGGGCCGGCAGCTATCCTTCCGCTTCTTTGTCGGGCAGCGACTTCCCGGCAAAGGCGGTTTCACCCATGCGGAGAGGTGTCCGAGTGGTTGAAGGAGCACGCCTGGAAAGTGTGTATAGGGTAAAACCTATCGCGGGTTCGAATCCCGCTCTCTCCGCCAGTGAGTGAAGCCGTACGACGCAAACTGAGGTTCGACAAATTCGTCTGGAACGAATTTGGACAGCCGCAGGCTGGCCCCTCGTGGAGCGAGGGGCGAGGTCCAGGAAGGGCCGAGCAATCCCGCTCTCTCCGCCAGAATTTGAGTCATGCGACGGCCTCAACAGCCGGCGCAACAGCAAAATAACCAAGCGCCAGCGCTTGACGTCCATGGTGGCCCCGTCGGTCCCCCCGCGACGATAGTTCGCAAACTCCGCCAGGTCCGGAAGGAAGCAACGGTAGCGAATGATTCGGGTGCCGGGGTGTGGCTGGCGGGGCCGCCGCCATTTGGGACGTACCGTTTACTGACTTGCGTGCGCCGACTTGGCACAATCGGTCTTTGCCCCAACGTTGGCAGCCATGTCCTATCAAGTACTCGCCCGCAAGTGGCGCCCGCGCAAGTTCGCCGAACTGGTGGGGCAGGAACACGTGGTGCGCGCACTGACCAATGCGCTGGATACCGGGCGCATGCATCACGCCTACCTGTTCACCGGCACTCGCGGCGTCGGCAAGACCACGATTGCGCGCATCTTTGCCAAGTCGCTGAACTGCGAACGCGGGCAGTCGGCCGATCCCTGTGGCGAGTGCTCGGTGTGCACGGCGGTGGACGAAGGCCGTTTCGTCGACCTGCTGGAAATCGACGCGGCCAGCAACACTGGCGTGGACGACGTGCGCGAGGTGATCGAGAACGCGCAGTACGCGCCGTCGCGCGGACGCTTCAAGGTGTACCTGGTCGACGAGGTGCACATGCTGTCGAAGAACGCGTTCAACGCATTGCTGAAGACGCTGGAAGAGCCGCCGCCGCACGTGAAATTCCTGCTCGCCACCACCGACCCGC
Source organism: Rhodanobacter sp. B05 (assembly GCF_002001085.1). Taxonomy (GTDB): domain Bacteria; phylum Pseudomonadota; class Gammaproteobacteria; order Xanthomonadales; family Rhodanobacteraceae; genus Rhodanobacter. Next base: position 165,287 of record NZ_MUNU01000014.1, on the reverse strand, counting down.
AGAAGCTGCCGGTGACGGTGCTGTCGCGCTGCCTGAAGTTCAACCTGAAGCGTCTGCTGCCCGAGCAGATCTCCGGCCAGATGCGGCACATCCTCGCTGCAGAGAACATCAGTTACGAGGACAGCGCGATCGGCGAGCTGGCCCGCGCGGCCGACGGCTCGCTGCGCGACGGCTTGTCCCTGCTGGACCAGGCCATCGCCTACGGCGGCGGCGCACTGCACGCGGACGACGTGCGCACGATGCTGGGCAGCGTGGCGCGCGGGCAGGTGCTTGGCGTGCTCGACGCGTTGGCCGACGGCGACGGCGATCGATTGCTCGCCGAATGCGCCCGGATTGCCTCGTATTCGCCGGATTTCGGCGGCGTGCTGGACGACATTGCCAGCGTGCTGCACCGGCTGCAGTTGATCCAGCTGGTACCGGGATATCGGCCCGAGCAGGAGGGCGACGACGATGCCGCGCTGCCGGCACTCGCCGAGCGTATCCCGGCGGAAGACGTGCAGTTGTATTACCAGATCGCCACCGCGGGTCGACGTGATCTCATGCTGGCGCCGGATGCGCGCACCGGCTTCGAGATGGCGTTGTTGCGCATGCTGGCGTTCCGTCCGGGCGATGCCGTTCCGGCAGATCGTGCCGCGCGACCAGTGCCTGCGAGCCATGCGCAGGCGAGCTCGCCATCCCGCGCAACCTCCACGGATGTCTCGCCCGTCAAGGCACAAGCCACGCCGCCACGTCAGCAGACGCCCGCAGTGCAGCCTGCCGCAGCCACGCGGGACAGCTCCGCGTCTGCGCCGATCGCCCGGGATGCCCAGGGCCTGCCGGATTGGGAGGCCCTGATCGAGCGGGCCGGCCTGCGCGGTCCGTTCAGCGTGCTGGCGCAGAATGCCGTGCTGCGCGAGCGTGACGGCCAGACCCTGGTGCTGGCGTTGCAGCCGACCCACATGGGCATGGCGGTAGAGCCGATGGTCAGCCAGATGGAAGAGCGCATCGGCGAGGCGCTGGGCGAGCGCATCCGCCTGCGTTTCGTCAGCCAGAACCAGGCCGCAGCGACAACCCAGACCCCGGCCGCGCGCGCCGCGCAGGTGCGCGACAGCGCACAGGCGGCCGCCGAGCAGGCGATCGAAGACGATCCGCTGGTGCAGACCCTGAAACGCGATTTCGGCGCGCGCGTCGTGCCGCAATCCGTCAAACCCCTGGACAATCAAACCTTGGGCAATGAACCCGGAGCCATGTGATGAGAGGACAGATCGGTCAGTTGATGCAGCAGGCCCAGCGCATGCAGGAAGACATGAAGCGCGCGCAGGAGGAAATCGCCAGGCTCGAAGTCACCGGCAGCGCCGGTGGCGGTCTGGTCAGCGTGGTGATGACGGGTGCCCACGAAGTGCGTCGGGTGCAGATCGATCGGCAGACCTTCGCCGACGATCCCGAGATGGCCGAGGATCTGATCGCCGCCGCCGTCAACGACGCGGTGAACAAGGTGGCCCAGCTCAGCAAGGACAAGCTCGGTGGCGTCACCGCCGGGATGAACCTGCCGGCCGGCTTCAAGATGCCGTTCTGAAAGCAGGAGTGAGAGGAAAGGAGCGAGAGAGCATCCGCCCGCCGCTCTTCTTTCACTCCTCACTCCTCTTCACTCACTACTCGAATCATCCATGGCATCCGGCTCCCCACTTCTCGCCGAACTGATCGAAGCGCTGCGCTGTCTGCCCGGCGTGGGCGGCAAGAGCGCGCAGCGGATGGCGTTCCATCTGCTGGAGCGCGAGCGCGAGCGCGGCTTGAAACTTGCCAGCGTGATGGCGCAGGCGATGGAGCGGATCGGCCATTGCGAGCGCTGTCGCAATTTCAGCGAGGATCCGTTATGCGCACTGTGTGCCAGCGGCAGTCGCGACCGCCAGGTGTTGTGCGTGGTGGAGTCGCCGACCGAACTGGCGGCGATCGAGCAGGCCACCGGCTACCGTGGCCAGTACTTCGTGCTGATGGGCCGCCTGTCGCCGCTGGATGGGCTGGGGCCCGAGGAACTGGGACTGGCACAGCTGACCCGGCGCCTCGGCGAGGGCGAAGTCGAGGAGTTGATCATTGCCACCAACCCCACGGTGGAGGGCGACGCGACCGCGCACTATCTGGCCCAGCTGGCGCGTGCCGGTGGAGTTCGACCGACCCGGCTGGCGCATGGCGTTCCGCTGGGCGGCGAACTGGAGTACGTCGACCGCAGCACGCTGGCGCACGCGTTCGGCGGCAGGCAGACGCTGGATTGAATCATCGGCATCGGATTCCCACGGGAGCAGGCAATGAGCGAAACCATCTTCAGCAAGATCATCCGGCACGAGATTCCCGCCGACATCGTCTACGAGAACGATGACGTACTGGCGTTTCGCGACCTCAATCCGCAGGCTCCCGTGCATGTGCTGTTCATCCCGAAGCAGCCGCTGGCCACGCTGAACGATGCCACGGCGAGCCACGCCGAATTGCTCGGCAAACTGTTGCTGGCGGCGGCGGATTACGCCCGGCGGGAAGGCTTCGCGGAACAGGGTTACCGCACCGTGATCAACTGCAACGAGGATGGCGGGCAGACGGTGTTTCACCTGCATGTCCATCTGCTGGCCGGTCGCCGCCTGCACTGGCCACCTGGTTGAACGCGAGGGGCCCGACGAATGCAAGAACGCCGGCGTGAAGCCGGCGTTCTTGCATCTGGTTACCTCTTCGGCGGTGGCGGTGGCGGCGGACGCACCACGATCACCCGCGGACCACCCCAGTACCCACCATAGCCCCAGGGACCGCCCCAGTACGGGCCGAAGCCCGGACCCCAGAACGGATCGTAGTAACCCGGCGGATAGGCGTCGTAGCGCTGGCGCTTGGGCCACAGGTAGACCACGTTGGCCTCGACGCGCGGGTAGGCGTAGTCGTAGTCGCCGACCTTCCTGGACACGGTGCCATGCAGCGTGCCGGTCACGGTCAACTCGCGCCCGCGGGTGAACACCTCCGGGTCGTAGAAGCCGGTATGGCAGGCGACGAAACGCCCGGCGTTTTCACCGGCATTGCCCGACGTGGGCCGGGCCTGGCTGTCCAGCGGGCGTGAAAGCACGTAGAAACAGGTTTCCTGCGGGCCGGGTTCGGTCTTGATGATCTCGCCACCCCAGCGCACCTGGGTGCCGCCGGCGCCGCCGTCCTGCGCGCCGGTGGTGGAGACGCTGGCGTAGTTGCCTTGCAGCGGTTGGGGAATCGTCGCGCAGCCGCCCAGCACGGCGATGGCAGCGACGAGAGTGAGCGGGCGGTACAGGGACATGAGGGTTTCTCCGTCAGATCGATGGCGTTCGCCATCGCGTTGAAGTTCATTGGACCACGTTCTTCGCCCGAAAATCCCGCACGGCGCGCCGAAATGCATGGACCGATTCAGTCGGCGGTTCGTCATGAGCGTAACGCAGGTCCAGGTAGCACTTCGTCAATTTCATCAGTTCTTCGCGCTGCGATGGCAGGGTGCGCGCGGCACGGCTCAGGTAGTGCTGCGGACCCTCTCCCACGCGGCGCGCAATACGTTGGTGGGCCAGCTTGCGTTCCAGTTCACGCAGCGCCTCGCGCAGCGGATCACGTGACTGCCTCCGCAGCAGCGCCCAGGCCAACCCGATCGCGATGAACAACGTCGTGCCGATGGCAAGCAGCACGCCGAGGGTCGTCGTATCGGTGTCGCGGATGCCGAACGGCGTCAACAGGCTGCGCTGGCGCAGCGCATCAAATCCGGTAACGGCCTGGTCCCACCATCGGTTGACAATATCCCAGCGATTCCTGAAACCCTGCAGCCAGTCGCCGTGGTACCAGTCCAGCTGGTCGCCAGCGGCTACCGCCGCTCCCAGGCTGACCCGCTCCGGTCGCACCGCGGCGGTGGGATCGACCCGCACCCAGCCACGCCCGGCCAGCCACACTTCGCTCCAGGCGTGGGCGTCGGAGTTGCGCACCAGCAGGTAGTCGCCCAGCTTGTTCCAGTAACCGCCCTGGTAGCCGGTGACCACGCGCGCGCGGATGCCCGCGGCGCGCATCAGCACGGTGAACGCCGACGAGTAGTGCTCGCAGAAGCCTTCCCGCGTATCGAACAGGAAATCGTCCATCGCGTCGCGACCCAGCGGCGCCGGCGCCAGGGTGTAGCGGAACCCGCCGTCATGGAACAGGGCCAGCGCAGCCCGCACGATCGCCGCATCGTCGTTGCCGTAGCGCTGGCGCCATGACTGACCCAGGGCGAGCGTGCGCGGATTGAAGCCGGCGGGCAGCTGCAGCCAGCGGCGCTGATGTTCGTCGAGTCCGGGTTCGAGCTGGTATTGCGTGGCGGAACTCAGCGTGTAGGTGAGTGCGTCGTCGACCGGCCTGGCTGCCATTACCACGCGATCCCGACGCATCGATGCACCCGCAGGCGCGTCGATCGGCACGTCCAGCGTGGGCAGCACGTGTCGATGCGTGGGCAGCAGCGTGATCCGGTACTTCACGGCTTGCGCAACATCCAGCGCTGCCGGTGGCAGGTTGGCCACGTCGCGGTAGCTCCAGCCGACACCGTCATAGCGGGCCATCACATAGGCCCGGAAATAGCGCTGGTCGGGCGGGGGCGGCGCGCCGTCGAAACTGACCCGCATGGCGGGATGGTCGTCGGTGAGCAGCTCGGTGAAGCCGCCCGGACTCATGCGGTCGCTGAGTCCGCTGCGCGCCTGGTCGCGGGACGGCGCGCCCCACAAGGGCGAGCTGAGCCGTGGGACCAGCAGGAATGCCAGCAGGGCCAGCGGCAGCGCAGCCACCAGCAGCGCGAGCGGCGACAGCAGGCTGCGCGGGACGCTAGCCGGAGCCTGCGCGGGCTCCAGTGCGCGCAGCGTCGCCAGCGCCGGCAGCAGGCCAAGCGCGACCACCACGGTGCTGACCATCCCCTGGTCGAACAACAGGGCGGTCATCAGCGTGAAACAGGTGAAGCCGACCCCGACCCGTACATCGCGGTGGCTCTCGGTTTCCAGCAGCTTGAGGATCAACAAGCCGATCGCCAGCGCGGTGCCCGGTGCGCGCCCGAACAGGTTGCCGTAGTGCACGATCACGGCCAGGGTGAGCAGGGCCAGCAGCGGCAACTTGATCCAGCCCGGGACGCGGCCGGCTCGTTGCCGTCGCTGCCACCAGCGCCAGCCAAGCGCGAACGCCAGCGCCAGGCTGAGCCACCACGGCAGGTGTGCGGCATTCACGGCCAGCACGAAGGCCATGCCCAGGCCCAACAGGTCGAAGCTGCGCTGTCCGACCGCCGCGACCGGGACGGGGCGAGCCGGACGCTGGCTCATGGCAGGCACGCCAGCGCGTCCATGCAGCGGGCGTAGTGCAGCGCGCCGCTGCCGCTGCCGATCTCGTTGCCGGGCAACCACAGGCTGAAGCTGCGGCGGTGCTGTTGTGCCTCGTTCAACCAGCGCGCCAGCCGTGCGATGCGTGCCTCATTGTCCATGCCGCGCAACTGGCGCCAGTCGAGCTGCCATTGCGGCTGGTTCTGCGGTTGTTCGAAATCCTTCACCAGCAGGTTGTCGTGGCGGGCGCTGGCTTTCCACGCGACGTGTCGCTGCGGATCGCCGGCCTGGTAGGCGCGCAGCGCAGCCAGCTCCTCGCCGCGGTGCAGCCGCATGTGACGGGCGTCGTCGGCCGCGGCGCTTGGTGCGGGTCCAGCCATTTCCGGTCGTGGCCACACCAGTACCGACTGCGTGGGATGCAGCCAGCTCCAGGCGCGAAACATGCCCAGCGGCCAGCTGCTCCACAGCCGCAGCCGCGGCAACGCCTGCCAGCCGCGAACTTCGGTGGGGAGTGCCAGCTTGACCAGCGCGGCGTCATGACCCTCCAGCGCGAACGACGCGGAGGCGTTGCCCAGATCCAGCCGGATCGCGCTGCGCGGCCGGCCGGACTGCAGCGTGAAGGTGAGTTCGATCGACCCGCCGGCCGTGGCATGGCCGGCACGGACCTGTTCGAGGCGCAGGCCGTCGAGACTGCGAAACGCCACCAGCATGCTGGCGGCGCTCGCGGCGCCAAGCAGGCAGGTGAGCAGCAGCGCAGAATTGTTGTTGTAATTCAGCGCGCCGACCAGCATCACCAGCAGCAGCGCCGAGAAGCCAAGGCCGAAACCGGTGGGCACGATATAGATGCGGTGCCGGTGCAGCTCGATCGGCAAGTCTTCGGGGCGCCGGTAGCGGGTGAGCGCCGGCAACCGCTGTTCGGCCCAGCCTTGCAGGCGTTGCGGCAGTCCGCGCATCAGTCCACCGCCACCTCGGTCAGCAACTGGCGTGCGAGGGTGTCGCCACGGGCGCCACGCGCGGGCAGCAGGCGGTGGGCGGCCAGCGGGACGAACAGTGCCTGGATGTCTTCCGGCAGCACGTGACGGCGACCGCTGAGCATGGCCCAGGCGCGGGCGGCACCCAGCAGGGCCAGCCCCGCGCGCGGCGACAGGCCGGCGCGGATGTCGGCATGCCGCCGACTGGCCGCGAGCAGCGCCTGCAGGTAGTCGAGCAGGGCGGTGCTGGCGGTGATCGATTGCGCCTGGCCATGCAGGGCGAGCAGGGCCGCTGCATCCAGTTGCGGCACGAGCTGGGCCAGCAGGTCGCGGCGATCGCTGCCGGTCAGCAGGGCACGTTCGGCGCTGGCATCCGGATAGTCCAGCGACAGGCGCAGCATGAAGCGGTCCAGTTGCGAATCAGGCAACGGAAACGTGCCGTTGAGATCGAGTGGATTCTGCGTGGCGACGACGAAGAATGGCTGTGCCAGCAGATGGGTCTGGCCATCCATCGTGACCTGGTTCTCGGCCATCGCCTCGAGCAGGGCGCTTTGCGTCTTCGGACTGGCGCGGTTGATCTCGTCGGCCAGCAGCAGGCCGGTGAAGATCGGCCCGGGATGGAAGCGGAACTGTCCGGTCTCACGTTCGTACACGCTGACACCGATGATGTCCGATGGCAGCAGGTCGCTGGTGAACTGCACGCGCTGGAAGTCCAGCGCGAAGGTGGCGGCCAGCGCGTGCGCCAGCGTGGTCTTGCCCACGCCGGGCACGTCTTCGAGCAACAGATGGCCGCCGGCGATCAGGCAGGTGAAGGCGAGTTTCACCTGGTGCGGCTTGCCCAGCAACACGCGGTTGACCTGGGCGATCGCGGCATCCAGTCGCTGCTGCAGGGATTCGTCATGTGGCTGGCTGATGGCGGACATGATTCCTTCGATCACGGGGTGGATTCGTGCATGCAAGTGAAGCGGCAGTGTAGCGGTCGCCAGCGGCGTCCATCACGGCAGGTCCAGGCCGGCTTCGCGCAGCAGCCGCGCCAGCGCGATCAGCGGCAGGCCGATCAGGGCGCTCGGATCCTGGCTGTCGATCGCCTCGAACAGACTGATGCCGAGACCTTCGCATTTGAAGCTGCCGGCGCAGTCGAGCGGTTGTTCGCGCTCGACGTAACGCGCGATCTCCGCCGGCTCCAGCGCTCGAAAACGTGCCCGGGTGTGGTCGACGTGGGTTTGCCGTCGGCCATCGCGGGCGTCGAGCAGGCAAAAAGCCGTATGAAAATGCACGCTGCGACCGGAGCTCGCGGCGAGCTGGCTGCAGGCGCGTTCGCGGGTGCCCGGCTTGTCCAGGATCAGGCCCTCGACCTCGGCCACCTGGTCGGAGCCGATCACCAGGGCATCGGCGTATCCGCGCGCCGCCGACTCGGCCTTGGCGATGGCCAGCCGCAGGGCGCGTGCGGCTGGTGCCTCGTTCGGCAGGGGCGACTCGTCGGTATTCGGCGCGGCCTGCTCGAAGTCCGGCAGCAATCGGCGCAACAGTTCGGCGCGGTAGCGCGAGGTGGATCCCAACACGATGCGCGGCGGAGCGGGCGGCATCGGCGTCAACCGTCCGATTCGCGCCGGATCTGCTCACGCATGGCGCTGTTCAGGTCGGTCTGCGCCTGACTCAGCGCCTGCAGCAGCGGCTGCAGGCGGTCGCGGGCGTCGCGCATCGAGGCGGCGGTCTCGTCGAGGTCGTGCTGGCTGGCGCCGGCAGAACGGTCGCGTATCCAGAGGCGTTGCTGCAGCAGGGCGCGCAGGCCGGCATCGACGGCATGGCGCGCATCCTGCTCGCTGGCGGCAGGCAGGTCCGGATTGAGCGACATCACCGCGTGCGCCTGTTGCAGGCCGGAGCGGCAGGTTTTCAGATCCGTCTCGAGGCGGTCCGCGAGGTCGAGCAGGTTGCGGATGCTGAGGCCGCGACGGTTCTGGCGCCTGCGCAAAAGCAGGGCACCGCCCGCCAGCAGGATCAGGATCGCGAAACAGGCGGTCACGCCGAGCGTGAGATAGGAGTTCAAGGGCAGCGATTCGGGATGCGGAGGATCCAGTCTGCCGCATCGGGGACGGATCAGGCAAAATACCGGATGGAGGCGGCAGTTTCGAGGCGCACGGCGTCTCGCCGGTTGACTTCCCGGCCGGGCAAACCTACCATTCCGCGATTATGTCCGTGACACTGCCAGAGTCCGTGGACGCTTGGCGCATGGTCTCGGCGCGGCGTTCGTTCGAGGGAACGCTGGCCATCGCAAGCCTGCGGCGCCTGTGTGGGGCGCTCGCGAGTACCGATGGCGAGGTGAGCTTCGAGCTGGATTTCGGGCGCGACAGCTTCGGTACGAGCTACGTGGATGTTCGTGCGAGTGCGCCGTTGACCTTGATCTGTCAGCGTACGCTTGAGCCTTTCGTGTTGCCGGTGATGCTGCAGACCCGGCTGGGGCTGATCGCCCAGGAACGCGAGGAAGCGGGCTTGCCGCCGGATTGCGAACCGTTGCTGGTGGCCGAGGATGGCCGCCTGCGTCCGGCCGATGTGATAGAGGACGAATTGCTGTTGGCGCTGCCGCTGGTGCCGGTCAACCCGGACAGCAGGCTGCCCGATGAAGTGACAGGTCACGACCTGGCGGAGGATCCCGCTGGCGAGGGACACTCCGAGAATCCGTTCGCGGTGTTGCGCGAACTGAAGAAATAACCGTTGGCCCGGGTCGAGCGATCCGGGTCGTTTGTTGCAAGATCATCCCGATTCACCATCACGTTTCAGTTGGAGAACTACCATGGCCGTTGCCAAGAGCCGCCGTACCCCGTCCACCCGCGGCATGCGCCGTGCGCATGACGCGCTGCAGACCGTGCAGCTGTCCACCGACCCGACCAGCGGTGAGGTGCATCGGCGCCATCACGTCACGAAGGACGGCTACTATCGCGGCAAGAAAGTGATCGAGACCAAGGCCGCAGTGTCGGTCGAGGATTGACCGGTTGCGGGAACCCTGCGGGGTTCCCTCCGGATGATCATGCGAGACGGCGCGGCGACGCGCCGTTTTGCGTTCCGGAACGCGGACCGTAACGTAACGACCTGCGGTCGCCAGCCGGCTGGCTGACCCGAGTCTTCGCCGATGGAAAACCGAATGACCCAGATCTACTCCCGCATCATCGCCACCGGCAGTGCCTTGCCCGAGCGCATCGTCACCAATGCCGATCTGGAAAAGATCGTCGATACCAGCGACGAATGGATCCGCACGCGCACCGGCATTCGCCAGCGGCATATCGCCGCCGACGGCGAAACCACCGGCGACCTCGCCTTCCACGCGGCGCAGGACGCGCTGGAAGCGGCTGGCGTCAAGGCATCCGAACTCGACCTGATCGTGCTCGGTACCACCACGCCGGACATCATTTTCCCGTCCACGGCCTGCCTCGTGCAGCACCGGCTCGGCGCCAATGGTTGTGCCGCGTTCGACGTCAATGCGGCGTGCTCGGGTTTCGTCTATGCCCTGGGTGTGGCGGACAAGTTCATTCGCAGTGGTCAATCGAAAAAGGTGCTGGTTATCGGCGCCGAAACGCTGACCCGCATGGTCGACTGGAGCGAGCGGGAGACTTGCGTGCTGTTCGGTGACGGCGCCGGGGCAGTGGTGCTGGAGGCGTCCAGCGAACCCGGCATCTATGCCACCTGCCTGCATGCCGACGGCGGTCACAAGGAGTTGCTGTACAACCCGGTGGGCGTGTCGGCCGGTTTCAAGGACGAGCCCAACCACGGTGTGCGCATTCGCATGGCTGGCCGGGAAGTGTTCAAGGTCGCGGTCAAGACGCTCGATTCGCTGGTCGGCGAAACCCTGGCGGCGGCAGGCATGCAGGAGTCCGACATCGACTGGCTGATTCCGCATCAGGCCAACCTGCGCATCATCGAGGCCACCGCCAAGCGGCTGAAGATGTCGATGGACCGGGTGATCGTCACCGTCGACAAGCACGCCAATACGTCCTCCGGATCGGTGCCACTGGCGCTGGACTACGCGGTGCGTTCGGGCAAGGTGCAGCGTGGCCAGAACCTGTTGCTGGAGGCTTTCGGCGGCGGCTTCACCTGGGCTTCGGCACTCTTGCGCTACTGACCTGCAGGCAGGTTGGCCAAGGCAGACGATGCCGCCGCCGTTGGCGGCATCGTGCGTTTTCGCGCCGGAAACATCGAATACCGCTGCGTATGGGTGGCGATGCATGGCACCATGATGGCTTTCGTTTCCAGGGAATCAGCGCTTCCATGAGTCCGGACTCACCTACGCTTGCTTTTGTTTTCCCCGGCCAGGGCTCGCAATCGGTCGGCATGCTGGCCGAACTGGGCGCGGCCCATGCGGAGGTGCGAGCGGTATTTGACGAGGCTTCGCAGGGCGCAGGGCTCGATTTGTGGGCGTTGAGCCAGCAGGGGCCCGAAGACCAGCTCAACCGTACCGAGAACACCCAGCCGGCGTTGCTGGCGGCGAGCGTGGCGGCATGGCGGGTGTGGCAGAAACTTGGCGGTGCCCAACCGGCGCAGTTGTCCGGCCACAGCCTCGGCGAGTACAGCGCGCTGGTATGCGCCGGCGCCTTGTCCCTGCATGACGCGGCGGCACTGGTGGCCGCGCGCGGCCGCCTGATGCAGGCTGCCGTGCCGGCAGGCGTCGGTGCGATGGCGGCGATTCTGGGCGGCGACGACGAGCAGATCGCCAAGGTCTGCGAGGAGATGGCGCAGGGACAGGTGGTGGCGCCGGCGAACTTCAATTCGCCGGGCCAGCTGGTGATCGCGGGCAACGTCGAGGCGGTCGATCGGGTGCTGGCGAAGCTGGCCGAACTGGGTGTGAAGAAGTCGATCAAGCTGGCGGTGTCGGTGCCGTCGCATTGCGCCCTGATGCGCGAGGCGGCCGATCGGCTGGGCGAGCGGATGGCGGCGATCGACTGGCAACCGCCGTCGATTCCGGTGATCCAGAACGCCGAGGCACGCAGTTACGCCAGCGTCGGGGAGATCCGCGGTGCGCTGCAGCGGCAGCTGTATCTGCCGGTCCGCTGGACCCAATGCGTGCAGGTGCTGGCCGCGGGTGGCACCGTCCGGATCGCCGAGTGCGGGCCGGGCAAGGTGCTGTCCGGGCTGATCAAGCGCATCGACAAGAGCATCGAGGCGCGCGCGATCGGCACGCCGGTCGAACTCGATGCAGCGTATGCCGCGTGGGCGTCGGCGTAGTCTCGACGATTTCAAGATATGGAAGGAACGATACAGATGAGCAAACCTCTGCAGGGCGAGATCGTGCTGGTGACCGGCGCAAGCCGCGGCATCGGCGCGGCGATCGCCGAAGAACTGGCGGCCATGGGTGCCACCGTGATCGGCACCGCAACCAGCGAAGGCGGTGCCACCGCGATCGGCGAGCGACTGGCTGCCCAGGGCGGCCACGGTCGCGTGCTGGATGTCACCGATGGCGCGGCAGTCGAAGCCTTGATCGACGGCATCACGAAAGAGTTCGGCGCGGTGTCGATCCTGGTCAACAACGCCGGCATCACCCGCGACCAGTTGCTGATGCGGATGAAGGAAGAGGACTGGCAGGCGATCATCGACACCAACCTGACCTCGGTCTATCGCACCTCCAAGGCGGTGATGCGCGGCATGATGAAGGCGCGCAAGGGCCGCATCATCTCGATCGCCTCGGTGATCGGACTCACCGGCAATCCGGGGCAGGCCAACTATGCGGCCGCCAAGGCCGGGATCATTGCGTTCTCCAAATCGCTGGCGCGCGAGATCGGTACCCGCGGCATCACCGTGAACGTGGTGGCACCCGGTTTCATCGACACCGACATGACCCGCGCGTTGCCGGAAGAATCGAAGCAGGCCCTGCTGGGCCAGATTGCACTGGGCCGCCTGGGCGAGGTCGCCGACATCGCGAAGGCGGTGGGTTTCCTGGCCTCGCCAGCGGCCACCTACATCACCGGTGAGACCCTGCACGTCAACGGCGGTATGTACATGCCGTGAGGTCCCCGCAGGAAATTGTCGCCAGCGGCTTCATTTTAGGCGACAATTGCGCTTTCGCCTCGGCGCAACGGCCCGGACAGCGTGCCATCGCCGGGAATCGTGGCAGCCCGCAGGTTTAGCCACTACAATGCCGCCGGTCTTTTGCACCCAGCCGGGCCGGCACCGACAAACATTTACTCCTTGAGAGGTATGGGCAACATGAGCACCATCGAAGAGCGCGTCAAGAAAATCGTCGTCGAGCAGTTGGGCGTGAAGGAAGATGAAGTCACGGCGAACGCTTCGTTCGTGGATGATCTGGGCGCGGACTCGCTGGATACGGTGGAACTGGTGATGGCACTCGAGGAAGAGTTCGAGACCGAAATTCCCGACGAAGACGCCGAGAAGATCACCACCGTGCAGCAGGCTGTCGACTACATCAAGGCCCACTCCAAGGATTGATCGATTCACGATGATTGCCCCGGCGGTCAGGCTCGCCTCGAGCGAGCCAGACCGAACGTGCGGCGATACCGGACGCTGCGCCTGTATGGCGCAGTTTTCGTTTCTGCATTTTGCAACGTCCGACACCGTATGGTGAGCGAAAGTCACCCAGGGCAGGTGCGGCTGCGTATCTGCAGTCCGTGTTGTGCTTCGCCGGCAACGTCGGATACCAGGAACCACGAAGGAACAAAGCATGAGCAAGCGTCGAGTAGTAGTGACCGGCATGGGCATCATTTCGCCGGTCGGCAACGACATCGCCAGCGCCTGGGATCGCGTGGTCAAGGGCATCAGCGGCATCGGCCCGGTCACCCATTTCGATACCTCGGCCTATTCCACGCGCATCGCCGGTCAGGTCAGCGGCTTCGATCCGGCCGAATGGATGCCGCTCAAGGACGTGAAGAAGATGGACCCGTTCATCCACTACGGTGTGGCGGCGGGTACCCAGGCCCTGCGTGATTCCGGGCTGGAAGTGACCGAGGCGAACGCGCCGCGCATCGGCGTGGCGGTGGGCGCCGGCATCGGCGGCCTGTACACGATCGAATCGACCACGCTGGAATTGGCTGCCAAGGGTCCGCGACGCGTGTCGCCGTTCTACGTGCCCAGCTCGATCATCAACATGGTTTCTGGCCAGCTGTCGATCATGTTCGGGCTGAAGGGGCCGAACATTGCCTGCGTCACGGCATGCACCACCGGTGCGCACAATATCGGCCTGGCCGCGCGCATGATCCAGTACGGCGATGCCGACGCGATGATCGCCGGCGGCGCCGAATTCGCCACCACCGGCACCGCGATGGCCGGCTTCTGCTCGGCCAAGGCGATGTCCACCCGCAACGACGAGCCGACCCGTGCCAGTCGGCCGTGGGACAAGGATCGGGATGGCTTCGTGCTGTCCGACGGCGCCGGCGTGCTGATGCTGGAAGAGTACGAACAGGCCAGGGCGCGCGGTGCGCGCATCTACGCCGAGCTGGTCGGCTTCGGCATGAGCGGCGATGCGTTCCACATGACCGCGCCGAGCGAAGGCGGGGAAGGCGCGGCGCGCTGCATCCAGACCGCACTGGACGACGCCGGCCTCAATCCGGGCGACGTGCAATACATCAATGCGCATGGCACCTCCACCCCGCTGGGCGACTTGGGCGAGGTGATGGCGGCGAAGAAGGTGTTCGGCGACCACGCGAAGAAGCTGGCGATGAGCTCGACCAAGTCGACCACCGGCCATCTGCTGGGTGCGGCCGGCGGTGTCGAGGCGATCTTCAGCATCCTGGCGCTGCGCGATCAGGTGCTGCCGCCGACGATCAACCTGGACGAGCCGGGCGAAGGCTGCGATCTCGACTTCGTGGCGCACACCGCGCGCGAGGCGAAGCTCGACGTGGCGATCTCCAATTCGTTCGGCTTCGGCGGCACCAACGGCACGCTGGCCTTCCGTCGCGTCTGATCGACTGATCCGGCGTGAGCTGCCATCGCCGTAGCCTGGACGGCCGGCGCGATCTGCTCGCGGCGGCCGCAGCTGTTCCGCAGCGCTACCCGTGCCTGTTGCAAAGCGTGTCGCATGGCACGGCGCAGTCGCGTTACGACATCCTGTTTGCGTTCCCTGGCGATCGACTGATCCTTTCCGCCGATGGCGTGTTGCGCGACGGCACGGGATGCGAGCAACCAGGCCGATTCCTCGATGCGCTGGACCGTGCATGGCAGACCGAACGCCAGCCCGGGCATGACGACGGCCTGCCGTTTCATGGCGGCTGGGTGCTGCTGCTGAGTTACGAGCTGGCGGGCGAGATCGAGCCGAGCCTGAGCCTGCAGCCGCCCTCCGACCTGCCGCTGGCCCTGGCCGTGCGCTGCCCCGCGGCGGTGATCGTCGACCACGTGCTCGGGCGCACGATCCTGGTGGCCGAAGCGGGGCACGAGGATCTGCTGGACACGCTCGAACACGACCTCGCACTGCCTGCATCCTGGCCTGGCCTGCCTGCACCCGAGTCGTGCGTCGAAGATGCGCCCGCTGATTTCCTCGATGGCGTCGAACGCATTCACGAACATCTTTACGCCGGCGACATCTTCCAGGTGAATCTGTCGCGCGGCTGGCGCGCGCGCTACGCCAGCGCTCCCGACCCCGCGGCGCTCTACGAAGCATTGCGCCGGGCCAATCCGGCGCCTTTTGCCGGCTTGCTGCAGCAAGCCGGCTGGGCGGTGCTCAGCTCATCGCCGGAACGCCTGGTCGAAGTGCGCGCCGGCGTGGCGCAGACGCGCCCGATCGCCGGTACTCGCGCCCGCCTGCCGGGCGAGGATGAGCCCGCACGCATCCGCGAACTGAGTTCGCACCCGAAGGAACGCGCCGAGCACGTGATGCTGATCGACCTGGAGCGCAATGACTTGGGCCGCGTCTGCGTGCCGGGTACGGTCGTGGTCGACGAGTTGATGGCGGTGGAGAGTTACGCCCACGTTCACCACATCGTGTCCAATGTACGCGGATGCCTGCGCGCCGACGTGACTCCCGGACAGGTGATCGCCGCCACCTTCCCCGGCGGCACCATCACCGGCTGTCCCAAGGTGCGCTGCATGGAAATCATTGCCGCGCTGGAACACACGCCGCGTGGCGCCTATACCGGTGCGCTGGGTTACCTGGACCGCAATGGCGAGCTCGACTTGAACATCCTGATCCGCACCCTGACCCTGGTCGGCAACGAGGTGAGCCTGCGCGCCGGGGCCGGCATCGTCGCCGATTCGGTGGCGACCGACGAGCTGGAGGAAACCCGCGCGAAGGCCCGCGGCCTGCTGCGCGCGCTGGGCGTGGCCGGGTGATGGCGGCGCGATGGCTGGTCAATGGCGTGGCGACCGAGCAGCTCAGCGTGCTCGACCGCGGTTTCGGCTATGGCGACGGCTTGTTCGAAAGCATCCGTCTGGTGGACGGGCGCGCACCGCTGTGGCCACGCCACATGCAGCGACTGGCCGACGGCTGCTCGCGCCTGCAAATCCCTGCGCCGGACCCGGTGCAACTCTGGAACGAATCGCAACGCGTCAGCGCAGGCATCGTGCAGGCGGTGGTGCGGGTCACGGTTACCCGCGGCATCGGCGAACGCGGCTACGCCTTGCCGGCGTCACCGCAGCCGAGCCGGGTGGTTGCTGCCTTCATGGCACCGACGGTGAGCGACGATGTCTACGCGCATGGTCTGCACATGCGCGTGTGCGAGTTGCGCCTGGCCGAACAGCCCCTGCTGGCCGGCATCAAGCATCTCAACCGGCTTGAGCAGGTGCTGGCACGTGCCGAGTGGAGCGATCCGGCGATTGCCGAGGGTCTGTTGCGCGATAGCCACGACAGGGTGATCTCGGCGACCATGGCCAACCTGTTTGCCGTGATTGACGGCGTGCTGCTGACCCCTGCGCTGGATCGCTGCGGCGTGGCCGGAGTGGCACGGGCCGAAGTGCTGGCGATCCATCCGACGGCCCGCGTGACGGAGCTGAGCTTGCAGGCATTGTCCACGGCCAGCGAGATCTTCCTCAGCTCGAGCGTGCGCGGCATTCTGCCGGTACAGTCACTGGATCAGTGGAACTATGTGCCGGGCGCCGTGACCCGACAACTTCAGCAGCATTGGCGCAACCTGGGATTTTCTATGGAGCACGGTGGATGACCGAACGATCGATGCGCGGACGCATCTGGCCACGCCTATTGCTGCTGCTGGCGCTGCTGGCGGTGGTGGCCGCGGCGGTCTTCGGCTGGAACGATTACCACCGCTTCAGCGTGGCGCCGTTGAACGTGGCGACACAGCAGGAAAGCATCGACGTCAGCCGCGGGACCAGCTTCAATGGCATCGTCGCCGAATTGCGGCGGCACGGCCTCAGCACGGCCAGTCCGTGGTACTGGCGGCTGTTGGCCGAGCAGATGCATGTGGCCGGCAAGCTGCACGCTGGCGAGTACGCGCTGGCGCCCGGCGTCACGCCGCGCCAGCTGCTCGCCGACATGGCCGCGGGCAAGGTGCTGCAACGCAACTTCACCATCGTCGACGGCTGGACCTTCGCCGAATTGCGCCAGGCCCTGGCGCATGCGGAAAAATTGACGCATGACAGCGCCGGGCTCGATGACGCCGCGATCATGCAGAAGATCGGAGCCGCCGGCGAGGCGCCGGAGGGCCGCTTCCTGCCCGAGACCTATGCTTACGTGAAAGGCGATGGCGACCTGGACATACTTCGGCGCGCGCACGCCGCGATGGTGAAGACCCTGGCGACATTGTGGTCCGGCCGTGACAAGGATCTGCCGCTGGCCACGCCGTACGAGGCGTTGATCCTGGCCTCGATCGTGGAAAAGGAAACCGGCCGTGCCGACGAGCGTGCGCAGATCGCCGGGGTGTTCGTCAGGCGTCTGCAGGACCACATGCTGCTGCAGACCGATCCCAGCGTGATCTACGGCATGGGCGCCAGCTATACCGGCAATATCCGCAAGAACGACCTGACCACCGACACGCCATACAACACCTATACGCGCCCCGGCCTGCCGCCGACCCCGATTGCCTTGCCGGGCAAACCGGCGCTGGAGGCGGCGCTGCATCCGGCGCCCGGGGATGCCTTGTATTTCGTGGCGCGCGGCGACGGCACCCACGCATTCGCCAGTTCGCTGGCCGAGCACAACCGCAACGTCGACTGCTACCAGCGGAAACACTGCCCATGACGACGCCACGCGGCAGATTCATCACGCTGGAAGGCGGCGAGGGCGCTGGCAAGAGCACCTTGCTGGCCGGTTTGCTCGACGTTCTTGAACACCGCGGCATCAGCGTGGTGCAGACCCGCGAACCCGGTGGGACGCCCGTCGGCGAGGCGGTGCGGGGGATCGTGCTCGACCCGTCGATGCAAGGGCTGGCGGCCGAAACCGAATTGCTGCTGATGTTCGCCTCGCGTGCCCAACTGGTGCGCGAAGTGATCGAACCGGCGCTCGCCGCCGGTCGATGGGTGTTGTGCGACCGCTACGCCGACGCCAGCCATGCCTACCAGGGCGGAGGTCGCGGCCAGCCGTCGGCGCGGATCGCCGAACTGGAGCGCTGGGCCTGCGATGGCGTACGGCCCGACCTGACGTTGCTGCTCGATCTGCCGGTGGCCACGGGCCGTGCACGGGCGGCCGGTCGCGGCGAGACCGATCGCATCGAGATCGAAGCCGATGCGTTCTTCGAACGGGTGCGCGCCAGCTATCGCGAACGTGCCGCGGGCGAACCCCGGCGATTCCGCGTGATCGATGCCAGCCAGCCGGCGGCCGCCGTGCTGCAGATGGCCACGCAGGCATTGACCACGTGGCTGGCGGAGTTGCCGGCATGAATGCATTGCCCTGGCATGCGGAGCACTGGTCGCGGCTGCAGGCGCGACGGCAGCGCGATGCGCTGGCGCATGCGTTGCTGCTGTGCGGCGCGCCCGGGCTGGGCAAACGCGCCTTCGCGCAGCGTTTCGTGCGGGGTTTGTTGTGCAGCGATGGCGTGAACGGCGACGCCTGCGGGCGCTGCCGCAGCTGCCTGCTGGTCGAGGCCGGTTCGCACCCGGATGTCATCGGGCTCAGCTTCGGCCTGCGCCGGGATGGCACGCCGCGCACCGAGATCGTGGTCGAGCAGATCCGCGAGCTGTCGGCCCGGCTCGCCATGCGCAGCCAGCTGGGCGGCTGGCAGGTAGTGACGATCGATCCCGCCGACGCGATGAACACGGCGGCGGCCAATGCGCTGCTGAAGACCCTGGAGGAGCCGGCGGCGCAGACCATGCTGATCCTTCTGGCCGACGCGCCGTGGCGTCTGCCGCAGACGATCCGCAGCCGCTGCCAGCGGATCGAGTTCCAGTTGCCCGACACCGAGGTCGCCCTGGCCTGGCTGCAGGCCCAAGGCTTGCCCGATGCCCAGGCAGCGCTCGTCGCGGCGGGTGGCAACCCCGGCCTGGCTGCGGCCTGGGCGGGGCAGGGTGCGTTGGCGCAGCGCACCGAGGTGCGCAAGGACCTGGCGGCGCTGGCGTCCGGGCGTGGCCAGCCAACCGACGTGGTCAAGCGCTGGCTGGATGACGAGCCGTTGCAGCGGTTGTGGTTTGCCGCCCAGGCGGCGGCGGACGAGCTGCGGGCGCGCTCAAAGCACGCCGCTGCGCCCCTCGGCAGCGCGCTGGATGCCGAGGGCCTGGGTCTCTGGTACGAAGCGGCGAACCGCACCCGCGAAGGCCTGCGCGGGCCTCTGCGCGCTGACCTGTTGCTGTTGGAACTGCTGGCCCGATGGCGTTGATGCCGACTGCTGCGCCGGCCGGTTTGCCGACATTTTCCGCACATACCCGCCTGCTGGTGGTGGCACCGCATCCGGACGATGAAACGATCGCCACCGGTCTGCTGATTCAGCAGGTGCGTGAAGCCGGCGGTGAGGTAAACATCATGTTGTTGACCGCCGGCGACAACAACCCGTGGCCGCAGCGCTGGCTGGAACGGCGCCTGCGCATCGGTTCGCCGGATCGTCAGCGCTGGGCGCAGCGCCGATGCGCCGAGATGCGGCAAGCGCTTGAACGGCTCGGGCTGTCCCAGGCTTCGCTGCGTCCGCTGGGTTGGCCCGATCTCGGGCTTTCGAGCGTGTTGCTGCGATCGACCGGCGATGCAGTTGCGGCGATCACGCAGGAGATTGACCGCTTCACTCCCGACCTGATCGCGTTGCCCTCGCTGCTGGATCGACATCCCGATCACGGCGCGGCGCACGTACTGGTGCGCCTGGCACTTGTCGGGCAGGCGGCGTCGCCGGCGCTGTACACCTACCTGGTGCATGGCAAGCCCGGCAAAGCGGTTTTCCTCGAGGTTCCGGCCACCCAGGCACAGATCGCGAACAAGCGCGAGGCGCTGCTGGCGCACCGCAGTCAGCTTGCCTTGAGCGGCGGACGCATGCGCCGGTTGGCGGATCGGCCCGAGCGCTATATCGATGCCTGCCAGTCCTCCCCGGCGGCAGTCGTCCTGCCCTGGCAGCCGCCGCGGTGGTTGCGCCCGTGGCTGCGGCTGAGCGTGGTCGACCCGACCGGGACACGTGGCTGGGCCTGGCCGGATGCACCACTGGAGCGCACACGGGACGGCCGCTTCCGGCTGTCGTCCTCCGCCGGCGGGCAGACGGCTCCGTGCTTTGCCCGTTTGTCGTCGGACCTGCCCTCGCCATGGATCTTCGATCATTGGGGCTGGTGTGAACTGCAGGTCGATCCCGCCACCGGCGACGCCGTTGTTGCATGGTCCGACCGGGCAAGTTAGCGTGCTGCCTCGGGCACGTGATCCAGCCGCCATTCGCCGACTGCGCAACGATGGAGGTGGTGGGCGGGGATGGCAGGCGGCGCCCGGGCGGGCGCGATCGGCTGCCCGTTGCTGATTTCCTGCCGGCCCGACAATCGAGCGCACAAGCCAGGGTCCGAATTCGATGCAGGTCAACACAGGGGCGGTGGCTGCATCCAGCGAGGGCTATTACGCCGCGCTCTCCGAGATCGGCCAGTTGCTGGTCCGGGCGGTGGAACCACCGGCGCTTTACGAGGCGATCATCGAGGTAATCGAGCGACGGCTCGGCGCCAGGCTGGTCATGATCGGCGAGGCGGATCACGCGGCCGGCTGGTTTCGGCGGGTCGCCCCGGTAGCGGTGCCTTCCGACCTGCAGGACATCTATCCGGAACTGACACCGCTCTCGCTGGTGCAGCCGTCGTTCTGGCGCGGGGTGCCTCAGCTGGAACCCGACCTGCGCCGCGTGCCGGGCCTGGAAAGGCTGCGCGATGCCTACAAACGGCATGACGTGACCGCTGCGATGGCCATCCCGGTAACGGTATCCGACGAAGTGCGCGCCGGACTGGTGATCCGCGCCGCCGATCCCGGATTCTTCACCACGAGCCTGGTCGAGCTGCTGCAGCAGGCAGCGGCCAGCATCGGACTGGGGCTGGAGGCGCAGGCGCAGCGCCACCGATTGCTGAAATCGGTGGCGGAAGAGGCGCGCCAGCGACGTGCTTTGCGCCTGCTCAGCGAAATGATCAAGGTGGTGACACACAGCGCGGACGAGGAGATGTTGCTGACGCACAGCAGCGACGTCGCATGCCGCGTGGGTGGCTATCGCTTCGCCTGGATCGGGTTGTGCGAGAACGATGGTAGTGGCCTGCTGCAGTTGCGCGCACACGCTGGCCTGGACGGTGTGCTATCGCCGGATACCCACCTGGCGCTCACCGATCCGCGGCTTGCCGGCAGCGCCGTCGCTGCCGCCCTGGCAGTTGGCCAGCCATGCGTCACGCATTGGGTGCCCGGCATGCCGCGCGACTGGCCGCTGCAGGACAGCAGCGTGGACGTCAGTGCGATCCTGGCGCAACCCTTGCGCGTGGACGGGGCGCTGGTTGGCGCGTTGGTGATTGGCGCCAGCCAGGATGATGCCTTTACGCCAGTCGAGACACAGGTATTCCAGGAGATGGCTGTCGAGCTGGGCCTGGGTCTGCAGATCCAGCGCACGCATGCAGCCAGGCTGCTCGCCGAGCGGGACCTGCGCTCCAATCTGCAGCAGGTCCGGGCCATCCTCTCCAACCAGCACTCCGGGGTTCTGGTGACCTCGGAGGATGGCTTCGTGAAGTTCACCAACGAGGCGTTCTGTGCACTGTTCGGACTCGCCGCGACGCCGGCCGAACTCGAAGGACAGCCAGCGGCGACGGTCCACGCCCGGATCAGCCGTGCCTATCTGGATCCCGAGCGCGAGATCGCGCGGATCAGCGACATCGCGGCGCGCGGCGAGCCGATCCGGGGTGAAGAGGTGCGCCTGGTTGGCGGGCGCATCCTGCTGCGCGACTTCATGCCGATCATGATCGACGGCGCGGCACAGGGACGCATATGGCAGCAACACGACGTCACCGAACGGAGGCTGCATGAAGCCCGCGTCGAGCGACTCGCGTTCTACGATGTGGTCACCGGCCTGCCGAATCGGCGCCTGCTGTTCGAGTTGCTGGAGCAGGCGCGGACGCGTGCCACGGAGCAGGGGGTGCTGCTGGCCGTCGGCGTGCTGGACCTGGATCGCTTCAAGAGCGTCAACGACACGGTCGGCCACAGTGGCGGCGACCGTGTGCTGGCGGAAGCCTCCTCGCGGATCCAGGGCATGCTGCGCGAGGCCGATGTGCTGGCGCGCTTCGGTGGCGACGAGTTTGCGCTGCTGATCCCCGGGCTGGACAGCCGCGAGCAGCTGGATGTGATCAGCCGCTGCATCCTGCAGGCGCTGCGCGCACCGTTCAACCTGATGGACGAGCAGCTCTACGTCTCCGCCAGCATCGGCTGGACCCTGTTTCCGATCGACGGTGCGGATTCGGAAGGCCTGATCAGGCATGCCGACATGGCGATGTATGAGGCCAAGGAGGAAGGCAAGGATCGTGGCTCGCTGTACGAGCCGGCGATGGAGCTGGAGCAGGTGCGGCTGCAGGCGATGCGGGAGCGTATCGCACAGGCGTTGCAGCAGTCGCACTTGCAATTGCTGTTCCAGCCGATCGTCTATATCGACGGCTTGCCCGGCCTGAATGGCGTGGCCGGCATGGAGGCATTGCTGCGCCTGAACGACCGTGACCAGGAATTGATTGCGCCCGACAGCTTCATGCACGTGCTGGACGACCCGCAGCTGGCGCGGCCGATCGGTCGCTATGTGCTGGACGAGGCACTGCGCTGCTGCCAGACCTGGCTGCACGCCGGAATGTCGATCCCGGTATCGGTCAATATCAGTACCCGTCACCTGCTGCACCCGGCGTTCTTTGCCGACATCGACGCCGTACTGGACAACTATCCGGACGTGATGAACCTGGGTTTTGGCATCGAGGTCACCGAAACCGGACCGAGCATGGACCACGCGCGCGCCAAGCTGGTGATCGAGGAGTGTCGCCGCCGCGGCATTCGGGTCGGGCTGGACGATTTCGGCACCGGCTCGGCGTCGCTCAGCCATATCCAGCAGCTGGATATCGAGCACATCAAGCTGGATCAGAGTTTCGTGCACGACATTCTCAGCGACGAGCGCAACATGGCGATCGCGGCGGGCGTGATCACGACGGCGCGCATGCTGGCCAAGGTGGTGATCGCCGAAGGTGTCGAGACGTCCGCGCAAGGCGACCTGCTGGCATCGCTGGGCTGCCACCAACTGCAGGGTTACTCGATTTCCCGGCCGCTGGCGGCCGCGGCGGTTCCGGCATGGGTGGCCGGCTGGGTGCCTCCGGCGTCCTGGAACAGCCTGGTCGACGAACGGCAGTCGCTGCTGTCCGGCCAATCAGGCGTTGGCTGAGGTCGCCCATCGATGCGATGGCTGCCGTTCCGGCTGGTGCGGGCGACAGTGGTGCCTGCGCGGCGCACCCTCTAAGATCGGCAGAGTTGGCGGGTCCTCAGTTCACACCCGCGCAGGAGTCACGCAATGAAACCCATGGCCGCCCGTCAAGGCATCATCTCCCTGAAAATCAAGGACGCGGCCTCGCTGTACAACGCGTACATGCCATTCCTGAAGCATGGCGGACTGTTTGCGCCCACCGCACAGTCCTATGCGCTGGGCGACGAGGTGGTGCTGCTGGTGACCCTGGCGGACGAGACCGAGCGGCTGTCCGTGGTGGGCAAGGTGGTCTGGATCAGCCCGGTCGGCGCACAGGGCAACCGCACCGCCGGCATCGGCATCCACTTCAACGAATCCGGCGATGCCGAGGCCGCGCGCAGCCGGATCGAGAACATCCTGGCCGGTACGCTGAACTCCGAGCGGCCCACCCAGACCATGTGAGTCGAGGGCCCGGCCGGCGGCCGGATGCCGTGCGCTAGTTTGCAACGCAACGGCCGTCAAGGCTTGTTGTGCCCAAGCGCACTGATACAATGTCCGGATTCGCGACTGGGTTTCGCGGAATGTCGGGCGCTTGCGGATGCAGTCCACGAGCGTGGCCACGCGGCACACCGCCGCGCCGGCCTGCCGAATGAAAGTAGCCGGACTGCGGGTTCCTGATCCAGATTCCCTCGGTCACTGATGCGCCTGATCGCGCGGAGGTATGTTGCACCGTGCTTGCCGAATACTGGCCTGTTCTGTTGTTCATCGGCGTCGCCACCGGCCTGGGTCTGGTGCTGCTTGCGGTCGGCCTGCTGGCTGGCCCGCGCCGTCCCGAGGCGGAAAAACTTGCGCCCTACGAATGCGGCTTCGAGGCATTCGAGGATGCGCGCATGCGCTTCGACGTGCGCTATTACCTGCTCGCCATCCTGTTCATCATCTTCGACCTGGAAATCGCCTTCCTGTTTCCGTGGGCGGTGGTGTTCCAGCAGATCGGCCTGATCGCCCTGATCGAGATGGGCCTGTTCCTGCTGCTGCTGATCATCGGCTTTGCCTACGTGTGGAAGAAGGGAGCACTCGAATGGGAGTGATCGATTCCGTCAGCCGGGTGATGCACAACCCGCAGCCGTTGAATGTGGTCGACGACATCCTGCGACCGGCCGGCGACAACCCGGTGGTGCAGCGCGGTTTCGCCACCGCGCGGATGGACGAGCTGATGAACTGGGCGCGCACCGGTTCGATGTGGCCGATGACGTTCGGCCTGGCCTGCTGCGCGGTGGAGATGATGCACGCCGGCGCCGCGCGACTCGACCTCGATCGCTATGGCGTGATCTTCAGGCCCAGTCCGCGTCAGTCCGACGTGATGATCGTGGCCGGTACCCTGGTCAACAAGATGGCTCCGGCGCTGCGCAAGGTCTACGACCAGATGCCCGAGCCGAAGTGGGTGATCTCGATGGGCAGCTGCGCGAATGGCGGCGGCTACTACCACTATTCCTATTCGGTGGTGCGCGGCTGCGACCGCATCGTGCCGGTGGACATCTACGTGCCGGGCTGCCCGCCCACGGCCGAGGCGTTGATCCACGGCATCCTGCAGTTGCAGAAGAAGATCCGCCGCACCAGCACCATCGCGCGTTCGTGAGGCCCTGACATGTCCGATACATCAGCGACTTCGCTGGCTGAGCAACTTGCCGCGCGATTCGGCGACACCCTGAGCATCAGCACGGTGCGCAACGAGACTACCGCGGAGCTGGCCGCTGCCGACCTGCTGGCGGTGGCGAGCGCGCTGCGCGACGAACCGGCATTCGCCTTCAGCGAACTGATCGATCTGTGCGGCATCGATTACCTGGGTTATGGCCAGGTCGAATGGGATACGGAAACGGTCTCCGGCACGGGTTTTTCGCGTGGTGTCGAAGGTCAGGCGCTGGGGCGCTTCAACTGGGCCGAGCGACCGCGAGGCGGAAATCTGCCACGCCGTTTTGCCGCGGTCATCCAGCTGCTTTCGATCACCCACAACCGGCGCCTGCGCCTGCGCGTGTTCTGCGAGGACGACAGCCTGCCGCTGGTGCCGTCGCTGACCCTGGTCTGGCCGGGCTCGAACTGGTTCGAGCGCGAGGCGTTCGACCTGTACGGCATCATCTTCGACGGGCATCCGGATCTGCGCCGCATCCTCACCGACTACGGATTCGTGGGGCATCCGTTCCGCAAGGACTTCCCGCTGATCGGCAATGTCGAGGTGCGCTACGACCCCGTGCAGAAGCGTGTCATCTACGAGCCCGTGTCGATCGAGCCGCGCGTGCTGGTGCCGCGCACCATCCGTGATGACGCCGACCTGATGCAGGCCGAGGCCGAAGCGGCCGACGATTGGCAGAGGAACTGATCGTGCAAGAAATCCGCAATTACACGATGAACTTCGGCCCGCAGCATCCCGCTGCGCATGGCGTGCTGCGCCTGATCATGGAGATGGACGGCGAGACCATCATCCGCGCCGATCCGCACGTGGGCCTGCTGCACCGTGGCACCGAGAAACTGGCCGAGTCCAAGCCGTTCAATCAGTCGATCGGCTACATGGATCGGCTCGACTACGTATCGATGATGTGCAACGAGCACGCCTACGTGCGCGCGATCGAAACCCTGCTCGGGATCGAGGCACCGGAGCGGGCGCAGTACATCCGCACCATGTTCGACGAGATCACCCGCATCCTGAATCACCTGATGTGGATCGGTTCGAACGCGCTCGACCTGGGCGCGATGGCGGTGTTCCTGTACGCGTTCCGCGAGCGCGAGGAGCTCATGGACGTGTATGAGGCCGTCTCGGGCGCGCGCATGCACGCGACTTACTACCGTCCCGGCGGCGTCTACCGCGACCTGCCGGCGCAGATGTCGCAGTACCGCGAATCGCCGTGGCACAAGGGCAAGGATCTCAAGCGCATCAACAGCTGGCGCGAGGGTTCGATGCTCGATTACCTCGACGCGTTCACTGCCGACTTCCCGACCAAGGTCGACGAGTACGAGGAACTGCTCACCACCAACCGCATCTGGAAGCAGCGCACGGTCGGCATCGGCGTGATCAGCCCGGAACTGGCCCAGCAGTGGGGCATGACCGGCGTGATGTTGCGCGGCTCGGGCGTCGAATGGGATCTGCGCAAGAAGCAGCCGTACGCGAAGTACGCCGAGATGGATTTCGACATCCCGGTGGGCGTCGGTGGCGACTGCTACGACCGCTATCTGTGCCGCGTCGAGGAGATGCGCCAGTCGAACCGAATCATCCGCCAGTGCGTGCAGTGGCTGCGTGCCAATCCGGGTCCGGTGATGGTGAAGAACTTCAAGGTCGCGCCGCCGTCGCGGGTCGAGATGAAGGAGGACATGGAAGCCATGATCCATCACTTCAAGCTGTTCACCGAAGGCTACTGCGTGCCGGCCGGCGAGACGTACAGCGCGGTCGAGGCGCCGAAGGGCGAGTTCGGCTGCTACCTGGTTTCCGACGGCGCCAACAAGCCGTTCCGCGTGCACCTGCGCGCGCCGGGCTTCGCCCATCTGTCATCCATGGACACCATCGTGCGCGGCCACATGCTCGCCGACGTGGTGGCCATGATCGGTACCTATGACCTCGTGTTCGGCGAAGTGGATCGATGAATACGGGATACGGGATTCGGGATTCGGGATTCGGCTGGGCGACCGGCACCGGCCAGCTGCCCTTCGCGACGATTGCTGCCATTCAGATCAGCTGCAACTTTCACATTGGATTTCGGTTTGCCGGGAGGCGGATTGGCTCTTGCCGAATCCCGAATCCCGTATCCCGAATCCCGGAGTTCAAGGCATGAAAGCCACCGGACATTTCGAGCAGGTCAGGCACGTCGATCCGTTCGCCGTGCTGACCGAGCACACCCGCCAGCATATCGATGCGTGGGCGGCCAAGTTTCCGCCGGATCGCAAGCGTTCGGCGCTGATCCAGGCGCTGTTCGGCGCGCAGGAGCAGAACCACGGTTTCCTCACCGACGAGCTGATCACTGCGGTGGCGAAGTATCTCGATCTGCCGTCGATCTGGGCCTATGAAGTGGCCAGCTTCTACTCGATGCTGGAGACGAAGCCGGTCGGTCGCAACAACGTGGCGATCTGCACCAATATCTCGTGCTGGCTGAATGGCGCGGAGGATCTGGTGCGCCATTGCGAGAAGAAGCTGGGCATCAAGCTCGGCGAGAGTACGCCGGACGGACGCGTGTACCTCAAGAACGAAGAAGAATGCATTGCCGCGTGCGTCTACGCGCCGGCCGCCACGGTCAATGGCCATTACCACGAACACCTCACCATCGAGAAGCTTGACGCCATCCTCGACGGTTTGAGCATCGACGGCCCCGGCCACGGGCACGCCGCAGGGGAGAAACACTGATGGCCGTCGGACCCGCCCCGCAGGAACACCAGGTCGTCTACACCACGCTGCATTTCGACAAGCCGTGGGCGATGGCCAGCTACGAGCAGGTGGACGGCTACAAGGCCTGGCGCAAGATCCTCGCCGAAAAGCCCGACCCGGCGTCGCTGATCGAGGAAGTGAAGAAGAGCAGCCTGCGCGGCCGTGGCGGCGCCGGTTTCCCGACCGGTCTGAAGTGGTCCTTCATGCCCAAGGGCGACATGCAGAAATACATCCTGTGCAACTCGGACGAATCCGAGCCGGGCACGGCGAAGGATCGCGACATCCTGCGCTACAACCCGCATGCGGTGATCGAAGGCATGGCCATCGCCTGCTATTGCACCGGCTCCACCGTGGCGTACAACTATCTGCGCGGCGAATTCCACCACGAGCCGTTCGAGCACCTCGAGGAGGCCCTGGCCGAAGCGTATGCGGCCGGCCTGCTCGGCAAGAACATCCAGGGCACCGGCATCGACGTGGACATCCACAATGCACTCGGCGCCGGTGCCTACATCTGCGGCGAAGAGACCGCGTTGATGGAGTCGCTGGAAGGCAAGAAGGGGCAGCCGCGCTTCAAGCCGCCGTTCCCGGCAAACTTTGGCCTGTATGGCAAGCCGACCACGATCAACAACACCGAAACCTATGCCTCGGTGCCGGCGATCCTGCGCAACGGTGCCGACTGGTTTCTCAACCTGGGCAAGCCGAACAACGGTGGCCCGAAGATTTTCTCGGTGTCCGGCCACGTTAACCAGCCGGGCAATTTCGAGATCCGCCTGGGCACCTCGTTCAAGGACCTGCTGGCGATGGCCGGTGGCGTGCGCAACGGGCACAAGCTGAAGGCGGTGATTCCCGGTGGTTCGTCGATGAAGGTGTTGCCGGCCGACGTGATGCTGGAAAGCACGATGGACTACGACTGCCTGCAGAAGGCCGGTTCGGGCCTCGGCTCCGGCGCGGTCGTCGTGATGGACGAGACCGCGTGCATGGTCAAGGTCTGCCATCGCATTGCGCGTTTCTACATGGCCGAGTCCTGCGGCCAGTGCACGCCCTGCCGCGAAGGCACCGGCTGGATGTATCGCGTATTGTCCCGCATCGTCGAGGGCAAGGGCACGCAGGACGACCTGCATCGCCTGAAGGCGATCGCCGGCCAGATCGAGGGGCACACGATCTGCGCGTTCGGCGAGGCGGCGGCGTGGCCGGTGCAGGGCTTCCTGGCCCGTTTCTGGAACGAGTTTGAATATTTCGTGGAACATGGCCGTTCGATGACCGAAGACCAGTTTGCCAGAACAAATCAGGCCAACTCTGCCACGGAGGTTGCCGCATGAGTGCGCAGCCGACCACCCAGGCTACCGACCTGGTCAATATCGAGGTCGATGGC
The DNA here is from genome assembly GCF_002001085.1 of Rhodanobacter sp. B05. Lineage (GTDB taxonomy): Bacteria > Pseudomonadota > Gammaproteobacteria > Xanthomonadales > Rhodanobacteraceae > Rhodanobacter. The sequence continues at coordinate 136,527 of NZ_MUNU01000014.1, read as the reverse complement.
AAGCCGACCCGGATCCGCAAGGGCGCGATGATCATCGAGGCCGCCGATGCGATCGGCGTGGCGATCCCGCGCTTCTGCTATCACCGCAAGCTGCCGATCGCCGCCAACTGCCGCATGTGCCTGGTGGATGTCGAGATGGGCGGGCGCCTGATGCCCAAGCCGCAACCGGCGTGTGCTACTCCAGTAGCGGAAGGCATGAAGGTGATGACGCGCTCGGACAAGGCGCTGAAGTTCCAGAAAGACGTGATGGAGTTCCTGCTGATCAACCACCCGCTGGACTGCCCGATCTGCGACCAGGGCGGCGAGTGCGAGTTGCAGGACGTGGCGCTGGGCTACGGCCGCAGCGTCTCGCGCTTCACCGAGCGCAAGCGCACCGTGGCCGACGAGAATCTCGGCCCGCTGGTCGCTACCGAAATGACCCGCTGCATCCAGTGCACGCGCTGCGTGCGATTCACCAGCGAGATCGCCGGCACCTACGAGCTCGGCGGCATGAGCCGCGGCGAGAACCTGCAGATCGGCACCTACATCGGCAAGACGGTCGAAACCGAGCTGTCCGGCAACATCATCGATGTATGCCCGGTCGGCGCGCTGACCAACAAGCCGTTCCAGTTTCAGGCGCGCGCCTGGGAACTGATCGCCAAGCCGTCGATCGGCTACCACGATGCGCTCGGCTCCAATCTGTGGCTGCATACGCGCCGTGGCGAAGTGCTGCGCACGGTGCCGCGCGACAACGAAACGGTCAACGAATGCTGGTTGTCCGATCGCGATCGCTACAGCCACCAGGGCATGTATGCGGACGATCGCATCAGCGCACCGGAAGTCAAACGCAACGGCGAGTGGCAGGCGACCACCTGGGAAGACGCGCTGCAGTTTGCCGCTGATGCGTTGAAGAAGTTGCCCGGCAGCGAGCTCGGTGTGCTGGCGCATCCGGCCACCTCGAACGAGGAGGGCGATCTGCTGATGCGGCTGGCTCGCGGTCTGGGCAGTGCCCACGTCGATCACCGTCTGCGCCAGCTCGATTTCGCGGACAACGCCGTGGCGGCGACGTTTGGCACACCGGTGGCCCGGGTGGACCGGGTCAAGGCGGCCTTGCTGGTCGGCTCGGATCTGCGCCACGAGCTGCCACTGCTCAATCACCGCCTGCATCAGGCGGTAAAGAAGGGCGCCCGGGTATATGCCGTCAATCCAGCGCATTTCGATTTCAATTACAAGCTGGCCGGTGAGGCCATCGCCGCGCCGCAGGAGCTGGTGGGTGCCTTGCTGGCATTGGCCAAGGCAGCAGTGGACGCGGGTGCTGTGGCACCGGAGGCGTTGACCGAAGCGATCGGTGCCGCGCAAAGCGACCAGGGTGACAGCGACGCCATCGCGGCCTTGAAGTCGGGCGAAGCGGTGGTGATCCTCGGCGAAGCCGCGGTAACCCATCCGCAGGCTTCATGGTTGCGTGCAATTGCACGTTTCATTGCCGCCGCCACCGGTGCCGGCTATGACGAGTTGCCGGTGGGTGCCAATGCGGTTGGGCTGGCCCGGCTCGGCGTGGTGCCGGGCAATGGTGGACTGGATGCACAGGCAATGCTGGCGCAGCCGCGCAAGAGCTACCTGCTGTATGGCGTGGAACCACCGCATGACTTCGCTGATGGCGCAGCGGCGCTGAAGGCACTGCGCGCAGCCGACCAGGTGGTGGCTTTCAGCGCCTATGCCAGCGCGGCATTGCGCGAGGTGGCTGACGTGATCCTGCCGATCGCCCTGCTGCCGGAGATCGATGCCACCCTGGTCAACGTGGATGGCCTGGCGCAAGGCGTGGCTGCCGGCGCCAGGGCACCGGGCCAGGCGCGGCCGGGCTGGAAGGTATTACGTGCCCTGGGCGGTACGCTGCAGCTGGCCGGTTTCGAGTTCGACGACATTGCCGGCTTGCGCGATGGCATCGTCGAACGTGGGGTGTCCCCACGCGACGGGTTGGCTTCGCGCCCGCCCGCCGCCGGCCTCACCCGCATCGCCACCTGGCCCATCTATCGTGGCGATGCCGTGCTGCGCCGGGCAACCGCGCTGAATGCGCATCCGCTCAACCGCGCCGCGGCCGTACGCCTGAATGCGCAGGAAGCATCGCGACTGGGCTTCGCCGACGGCGGGCAGGTGCGCATCGGCGAGAGCTTGCTGCCGCTGCGGGTCGATGCGGCGGTGCCCGATGGCGCGGCGTGGATCGAGGCGGCCCAGGACCTCACCGCCATGCTGCCGCCGTATGGCGCAACCATCACCCTGAGCAAGGCTTGAGCATCATGGCCGATCAACTCATCAACCAGGTCTTGTGGCCGTTGATCTACATCCTGTGCATCGTGCTGCCGCTGGTGATCGCGGTGGCGATGTTCGTGTACTGGGAACGCAAGGTCATCGGCTGGATGCATGTGCGCCTGGGGCCGAACAAGATCGGCCCGTTCGGCGTGCTGCAGGCCTTCGCCGACGTGGTGAAGCTGCTGATCAAGGAAGTGATCCTGCCGACCAAGGCGAATCGCTTCCTGTATTTCATGGCACCGCTGCTGGCCCTGATTCCCGCGCTGGCGGCGTGGGCGGTGATTCCGTTCAGCAGCAAGATGGTGTTGTCGAACGCCAACGCCGGCATCCTGTACCTGCTGGCGATGACCTCGCTGGGCGTGTACGGCATCATCATCGCGGGCTGGGCCTCCAACTCGCGCTACGCGCTGCTCGGTGCGATGCGTTCGGCCGCCCAGGTGATTTCCTACGAGCTGGCGATGGGCCTTTGCCTGGTCTGCGTGCTGGTGCTGGCCGGCAGCCTCAACCTCACCGACATCGTCAACGCGCAGGCCGGTGGCAAGGGTCTGTTCGACTGGTTCTGGTTGCCGCTGCTGCCGGTGTTCGTGATCTATTTCATCTCCGGCGTGGCCGAGACCAACCGCGCACCGTTCGACATGGCCGAGGGCGAGTCGGAAATCGTCGCCGGCTTCCACGTGGAGTATTCCGGTTCGGCGTTCGCGATCTTCTTCCTGGCCGAATACGCCAACATGATCCTGATCAGCTTCCTGGCTTCGATCCTGTTCCTCGGCGGCTGGCTGAGCCCGTTGCAGGGTTGGATCCACGCCGACGCGCCGGACTGGATCAACTGGATCTGGACCGGCGGTTTCATCTGGCTGTTCATCAAGGCGTTCGTGATGAGCTTCCTGTTCCTGTGGTTCCGCGCCACCTTCCCGCGCTATCGCTACGACCAGATCATGCGGCTGGGCTGGAAGGTGCTTATCCCGATCGCCATCGTGTGGGTGATGGTCGCCGGCTGCATGAAATTTTTCGGCTGGGTCAGCATCGGTGCAGGGGCATAACCAATGAATTCGGTAATCCGCTATTTCAAGAGCCTGCTGCTGATCGAGCTGTTCCAGGGTATGGGGCTGACCATGCGCTACATGTTCAAGCCGAAGTACACCATGCGTTATCCGATGGAGCACATTCCGAAGTCGAACCGCTTCCGTGGGTTGCACGCGCTGCGTCGCTACGCGAACGGCGAGGAGCGTTGCATCGCCTGCAAGCTGTGCGAGGCGGTCTGCCCGGCACTGGCGATCACGATCGATTCGGCGCCGCGCGAGAGCGACGGCCAGCGCCGCACCACGCGCTACGACATCGATCTGTTCAAGTGCATCTATTGCGGCTTCTGCGAGGAGAGCTGCCCGGTCGATTCGATCGTGGAAACCTCGATCCATGAATACCATTTCGAGCATCGCGGCGAAAACGTGGTGACCAAGCAGCAACTGCTTGCCATCGGCGACCGCTTCGAGCAGCAGATCGCCGCCGACCGCGCGCAAGACGCGGCGTACCGCTGAGGCCCACCGATGAATCCCCAAACGCTGCAACTCATCTGTTTCTACGCCTTCGCCTTCGTCACCGTGATCGCGGCGCTGTCGGTGATCACGCTGAAGAACACGGTCCACGCGGTGCTGGCGCTGGTGCTCACGTTTTTCAGTTCCGCCTGTCTGTGGATGCTGTTGGAGGCCGAGTTTCTCGCGCTGGCGCTGATCGTGGTCTATGTCGGTGCGGTGATGGTGCTGTTCCTGTTCGTGGTGATGATGCTCGACATCGACCAGGAAAAAATGCGCGAGGGCTTCGTGAAGTTCCTGCCGGTCGGTCTGATCGTGGCCGTGGTCATGCTGGTCGAAATGCTCGGCCTGATCGGTGTGCGCGCGATGCATGCGCAGGTGATGGGCGCCAATCCTGCCGTCGCTGCGGGCATGTCGAACACGGCGTGGCTCGGCCAGGCGCTTTACACGAAGTTCCTGCTGCCGTTCGAGATCGCCGCGCTGATCCTCACCGTCGGCGTGGTGGCCGCGGTGGCGCTGACCTTGCGCGAGCGCCGCGATGCCCGTTACGAGTCGCCCAGCCAGCAGGTCAAGGTCGATCCGCGCGATCGCGTCCGCATCGTCAAGATGGCGGCGGTGCGTCCGCCGGCGGCGCCGGTCGATGACAACACGCCACAGGAGTCGCGCCCATGATCACCCTCGCGCACTACATCGTGCTCGGTGCGGTGCTGTTCTGCATCGCGGTCGCCGGCCTGTTCATCAACCGCAAGAACGTGATCGTGCTGCTGATGTCGATCGAGCTGATGCTGCTCGCGGTGAACATGAACTTCGTGGCGTTCTCGCGCTTCCTCGGCGACGTGTCGGGGCAGGTGTTCGTGTTCTTCATCCTTACCGTGGCTGCGGCGGAAGCTGCCATCGGCCTGGCGATCCTGGTGCTGCTGTTCCGCAATCGCAGCACGATCAATATCGCCGACATCGACAGCATGAAGGGCTGACCGCATGAGTCTCTCCACCTCCATCCTGCTGACGATCGCGCTGGCGCCGCTGGTGGGCTGCGTGCTTGCCGGCTTCCTCGGCAAGTTCCTTGGCCGCGCCGGCTCGCACAGCGTGACCATCCTCGGCGTGGCGATTTCCTGCGCGCTGTCGTTTTATGTGCTTTACCAGCTCACCCTGGGTGGCGCCGAGACGTACAACCAGAATATCTATACCTGGTTCCAGATCGGGCCGATCAATGCCAGCGTCGGCTTCCTGGTCGACCGCCTGACCGCGATGATGCTGGTGGTGGTGAGTTTCGTGTCGCTGCTGGTGCACGTCTACACCATCGGCTACATGGCCGACGACGATGGTTACACGCGCTTCTTCAGCTACATCTCGCTGTTCACCTTCTCGATGTTCATGCTGGTGATGAGCAACAACTTCATGCAGCTGTTCTTCGGCTGGGAAGCGGTGGGCCTGGTGTCGTATCTGCTGATCGGCTTCTGGTACAAGCGGCCGACCGCGATCTTCGCGAACCTGAAGGCGTTCCTGGTCAACCGCGTGGGCGACTTCGGCTTCCTTCTCGGCATTGCCGCCGTGCTGTATTTCCTGCATACGCTGGACTACGCCACCGCGTTCGGCACGGCGCCCAGCTTAATTGGCAAGACCCTGCAGATCACCGCCGGCACCCACTGGGAAGCGGCCACGGTGATCTGCATCTGCCTGTTCATCGGTGCGATGGGCAAGTCGGCACAGGTGCCGCTGCATGTGTGGCTGCCCGATTCGATGGAAGGCCCGACCCCGATCTCGGCACTGATCCACGCCGCGACGATGGTGACCGCCGGCATCTTCATGGTGGCGCGCATGTCGCCGCTGTTCGAACTGTCCTCGACCGCGCTCAGCTTCGTGCTGGTGATCGGCGCCACCACGGCGCTGTTCACCGGCTTGATCGGCATCGTGCAGAACGACATCAAGCGGGTGATCGCGTATTCCACGCTGTCGCAGCTCGGCTACATGACGGTGGCGCTGGGCGTGTCGATGTATGCCGGTGCCGTGTTCCACCTGATGACCCACGCATTCTTCAAGGCGCTGCTGTTCCTCGGCGCCGGCTCGGTGATCATCGCCATGCACCACGAGCAGGACATGCGCTACATGGGCGGCCTGCGCAAATACATGCCGATCACCTGGCTGACCATGTGGGCCGGCTCGCTGGCGTTGGTGGCGGTGCCGTTCACGTCGGGCTTCTACTCGAAAGACGCGATCATCGAAGCGGTCGGCGAATCGCATCGCTGGGGCGCGCACTATGCCTACTTCTGCGTGATGGCCGGCGCGCTGGTGACCGGGCTGTACACGTTCCGCCAGATGTACCTGACCTTCCATGGCAAGGAGCGCTTCACCGTGCTCGATCACCATGGTCACGGTCACGACGAGCATGACGCGCACGGACATCATGAACCGGGTGTGCTGGCGCATGCACCGAAGGAATCGCCGTGGGTGGTGACGCTGCCGCTGGTGCTGCTGGCGATCCCGTCGCTGCTGGTCGGCTTCTTCACGGTCGGGCCGGTGTTGTTCGGCCAGTGGTTCGGCAGCGCGATCCACGTGGATGAGGCCAACAACGTGCTCGGCGAACTGGGCCAGGAGTTCCACGGCTCGCTGGCGATGGCGCTGCACGGCTTCACCCAGCTGCCATTCCTGCTGGTGCTCGTCGCGTTCGTGACCACCACCTACATCTACCTGTTCAACCCGGCCATGGCTGGCAGGATCAAGTCTGCACTGAAGCCGTTGTGGACCGTGCTCGACCGCAAGTACTGGGTCGACGACGTCTACTTCGCACTGTTTGCCCGCGGTGGCGTCAGGCTCGGTCGCCTGTTCTGGAAGGCGGGTGACACGGCGGTGATCGACGACGTGATGGTCAACGGTTCGGTGGGCCTTGTTCACCGCATTGCCGCCACGATGCGCCGTCTGCAGTCGGGTTATCTGTATCACTACGCGTTCGCGATGATTCTTGGCCTGATCCTGCTGTTGGGCGGGTACTGGCTCTTCGGTTCCGGGCCGGTTGGTTCCGTCCTGGCCGGGCAATAAGGGAAGCAAGCACTCATGTTCAATCACTTGCTCAGCCTGCTGATCTGGCTCCCCGTTGTCGGCGCCATACCGGTGTTGCTCGCCGGCTCCACCCGTCCCGATCTGGCGCGCTGGCTGTCACTGCTGGTGGCGGTGCTGACCTTCGTGGTCAGCCTGTTCCTGCTGCTGCAGTACAAGCCGGACACCGGTGGCATGCAGCTCACCGAAAGTTACCTGTGGATCGCCTCGTGGGGCGTCCATTACGGGCTGGCGGTGGACGGCATTTCGGTCGCGCTGATCCTGATGACCACCTTCGTCGGCATCCTGGTGATCGTGGGCGCGTGGCAGGTGATCCAGGACAAGCCGCATCAGTACATGGCCGCGATGCTGATGCTGGAGGGTCTGCTGATCGGCGTGTTCTGCGCCACCGACGCGTTGCTGTTCTACGCGCTGTTCGAGGCGATCCTGATCCCGATGTTCATCCTGATCGGCGTCTGGGGCGGTCCGCGCCGGGTGTACGCCACGCTGAAGTTCTTCATCTACACGTTCTTCGGCTCGGTCTTCATGCTGATCGCGCTGCTGTACCTGTACCAGAAGGCGCACACGTTCGACCTGGCCACGCTGGCGGCACTGCCGTTGACGATGAAGGAGCAGACCTGGATCTTCTTCGCGTTCCTGATCGCGTTCGCAATCAAGGTGCCGATGGTGCCGGTGCACACCTGGCTGCCGGACGCCCATGTGGAGGCGCCTACCGGCGGTTCGGTGGTGCTGGCGGCGGTGATGCTGAAGGTAGGCACCTACGGAATGCTGCGTTTCATTCTTCCGATCGTGCCTGATGCCGGCGACCATTTTGCATGGATCATCATCGTCCTGAGCCTGATCGCGATCGTCTACATCGGCTATGTCGCGCTCGTGCAGGAAGACATGAAAAAGCTGGTGGCGTACTCGTCGGTGGCCCATATGGGCTTCGTCACGCTGGGCATCTTCATCGGGTTCCTGCTGGTGCGCGAGTCGGGCAATACCACCATGGCGATGCTCGGCATGCAGGGAGCGATGGTGCAGATGATCTCGCACGGTTTCGTTTCCGGCGCGATGTTCACCTGCATCGGCGTGATGTACGACCGCACGCATACCCGCCTGATCAAGGATTACGGTGGCGTGATCAACGTGATGCCGTGGTTCGGGTTCTTCTACGTGCTGTTCGCCATGGCCAACTGCGGCCTGCCTGGTACCAGCGGTTTCGTCGGCGAGTTCATGGTGATCCTGGCCAGCTTTGCGGCGAATCCGTGGATCGCGCTGTTCGCTGCGTTCACCCTGATCATCGGCGCGGGCTATACGTTGTGGCTGGTCAAGCGCGTGCTGTGGGGCGAGGTCACCAACGAACATGTGGCGCACATGAAGGAGATCAACGGGCGCGAGACGTTTGTGCTGGTCGCCTTCGCCGCCGCCGTGCTGGCCATCGGCATCTGGCCGCAGCCGCTGGTCCACCTGATGGACAGCTCGGTGTCGCAGCTGGTGCAGCAGCTCGCCATTCACAAGATTTGATCGGGACCGAACATGCCAACCTTGAATGACATCCTGATCATGTTGCCGGAGTTCTACCTGGTGGCGGCGGCGTGCCTGCTGTTGCTGCTGGACGCCTTCGTGAAGCCCGAGCAGCGCCCGCAATTGCACTGGATCGCGATCGCCGTGCTGCTGGTGGGGATCTACCTGGTGGTGGTCGGCCAGCCGGAGCAGGCGGTGACGGCGTTCGGCGGCATGTTCGTGCGCGATGACGTGGCCGAGATCCTCAAGGTGTTCGCGCTGGGCACCACCGCGATGGTGTTCGTCTACGCCCGCCCGTACCTGATCGACCGCAAGCTGCTGGGCGGGGAGTTCTACACGCTGATGATCTTCGCGGTGATCGGCATCATGCTGCTGGTCTCGGCCGGCAACCTGGTCACCGTGTACCTCGGGTTGGAACTGCTGTCGCTGTCGTCGTATGCGCTGGTGGCCATCAACCGCGACGCGAAGTTGCCGCCCGAGGCGGCGATCAAGTATTTCGTGCTGGGTGCGCTGGCTTCGGGCATGTTGTTGTATGGCATGTCGATGGTCTACGGTGCGTCGGGCATGGGTGGCAGGCCGACGCTGGATCTGGCGCAGTTGCATCATGTGATGAGCTACACCACGGCGCCGACGCTGCTGCTGTTCGGCCTGATCTTCATGATCGTGGGCATTGGTTTCAAGCTGGGCGCCGCGCCGTTCCACATGTGGATACCGGACGTCTACCAGGGTGCACCAACCCCGGTCACCACGTTCATCGCCTCCGGCTCCAAGCTGGCCGCGTTTGGCATGGCCTGGCGCCTGCTTGATGGCGGCCTCGGCGACCTGTCGCAGCACTGGCAGCTGATGCTGGCCGTGCTGGCGGTGATCTCGCTGGCAATCGGCAACCTGGTCGCGATCGTGCAGACCAACCTCAAGCGCATGCTGGCGTATTCCACGATTTCGCACATGGGCTATCTGTTGCTGGGACTGTCGGCAGCCGGTCCGGAGGGCTATGCGGCGGCGATGTTCTATGCGATCTGCTATGCCTTGATGGGCGTGGCAGCGTTCGGCGTCATCCTGGCGCTGTCGCGCGCCGGATTCGAGTGCGAGGAAATCGCCGACTTCAAGGGACTGAACCAGAAATCGCCATGGATGGCCTTCCTGATGCTGCTGGCCATGTTCTCGCTGGCCGGCGTGCCGCCGCTGTTCGGGTTCTGGGCCAAGGTGCTGGTGCTGGAGGCGGCGATCCACGCCAACATGCTGTGGCTGGCCATCGTCGGCATCGTGTTCGCGATCATCGGCCTGTACTACTACCTGCACGTGATCAAGGTGATGTACTTCGACAAGCCGGTCGACGGCAGTTCCGTGTCGTTGCAGCAGGACAAGCCATTGCGCATCGTGCTGTCGTTGAACGCGCTCTCGCTGCTCGCACTCGGCCTGTATTGGGGCCCGCTGCTGGGCTGGTGCCGGCGCGCATTCGGTCTGTGATGGCGCGGGCGGAGTGCGCGCAGGTGCGCTCCCGGCAAGCTTGCGCAACGATGCGACGCGGATCAGGCTTGCAAGAAACCGGCCACCCCGCTAAACTTCGCGGACTCTGATGCGGGGTGGAGCAGTCTGGCAGCTCGTCGGGCTCATAACCCGAAGGTCGCAGGTTCGAATCCTGCCCCCGCTACCAGATCTTTCTTGATGCAAGAAAGCCTCCTCGTGAGGCTTTTTTGTTGGCCGCAAGGATGCGCGGTGCCGCACTGCATGGCGGGCGTGGCACGCGGAAGGCTGCACGAGGAGGAACATCGGCGAGATAGGGAAATGGGCCGTTGGAGCCCATTTTTTGTTTCCGCGATCCGGTTCGGGTGAGTAGATGGATACACAGGCACTGGCACAACGTTTCAGCGAGGTACTGGCCGATCTGGGTCTGGAATGCCTCGGCGTGGAGTTCACCCCGTCGCACGGGCAGAGTACCCTGCGCGTTTACCTGGAGCTGCTGGACAAGGATGCGCCGGACGCGAGTGTCGACGCGGAGCGTCGCGAAGTGGGCATCGAGGACTGCGAGAAGGCCAGTCGGGAGCTCTCCGCCTTGCTCGACGTGGAAGATCCGATTCCCGGCCACTACGTGCTGGAAGTGTCCTCGCCGGGCATCGATCGACCGCTGTTCACGGCAGCACAGTTCGAAAAGGCCACCGGACAGGAAGTGAAGGTGTTGTTGAAGGCGCCACTGGAAGGGCGCCGTCGCCTGCGCGGAAAACTGACCTCGGTACGCGAAGGGCAGATCGCGCTGGAAGGCGAAGGCAGGACGTTCGAGTTCGGGCACTCCCTGGTGGAGAGTGCCCGCGTGGTGCCGGACTGGGTGGCGCTGGGTTACGCGCCGCAGCCCAAGCCCGGCGGCAAAAAGTAATTCAGTGCGGCCATCCATGGCCGCGTTCCAGGTTTTGTGTTCCGGAGTGGACACAACAATTCAACCATCGGTATCCGGACCGGATACTTACGGAGTTGCTGCAATGAGCAAAGAGCTTTTGCTGGTCGTCGACGCGGTCGCCAATGAAAAGGGCGTGCCGGAGGAAGTGATCTTCGAGGCGATGGAAGCCGCGCTGGCGTCGGCGGCGAAGAAGCGCTATCCGGACGAGGAGCCGGATATCCGCGTGGCGATCAATCACGACACCGGCGAGTACGAAACCTTCCGGCGCTGGGAGATCATTGCCGATGACGGCGAGATGGAATCGCCGTCGTACCAGCTGCGCCTGATGGATGCGCTGGACGAGCGTGCGGACGCCCAGGTCGGCGAGTACATCGAGCAGCAGGTCGAGAACGCCGAATTCGGTCGCATCGCCGCGCAGGCCGCCAAGCAGGTGATCGTGCAGCGCGTGCGCGAGGCCGAGCGCCAGCAGGTGGTGGACGCCTTCGCCGATCGCCTCGGCGAGCTGGTGACCGGCATCGTGAAGCGGGTCGAGCGCGGCAACATCTACCTCGACCTGGGCAGCAACGCCGAGGCATTCATCCCGCGCGACAAGACCATTCCGCGCGAGTCCGCGCGTGTCGGCGACCGCGTGCGCGGCTATCTCTACGAAGTGAAGTCCGAGGTGCGCGGGCCGCAGTTGTTCGTGTCGCGTGCGGCACCGGAGTTCATGATCGAGCTGTTCAAGCTGGAAGTGCCCGAAGTCGGCCAGGGCCTGGTCGAGATCAAGGGTTGCGCGCGCGATCCCGGCGATCGCGCCAAGATCGCGGTGCTGGCGCACGACAGCCGCACCGACCCGATCGGCGCCTGCATCGGCATGCGCGGTTCGCGCGTGCAGGCGGTGTCGAACGACCTCAACGGCGAGCGCGTCGACATCATCCTGTGGCACGAGAATCCGGCCCAGTTCGTGATCAACGCGATGGCACCGGCCGAGGTGCAGTCGATCATCATGGACGAGGAAAAGCATTCGATGGACATCGCGGTGGCCGAGGACAAACTGTCCCAGGCGATCGGTCGCGGTGGCCAGAACGTGCGCCTGGCGAGCAAGCTGACCGGCTGGCAGCTCAACGTGATGACCCAGGACCAGGTCACCGCCAAGAGCGAGGCGGAGCAGGAGGCGGCCCGGGCGTTGTTCATGGACAAGCTCGAGGTCGATCAGGAAATCGCCGTGATCCTGGTGCAGGAAGGCTTTTCCAGCATCGAGGAGATTGCCTACGTGCCCAGCGCCGAGTTGCTGGCGGTGGAGGGTTTCGACGAGGACATCGTCGAGGAACTTCGCGCCCGTGCCCGCGACGCCTTGCTGACCGAGGCGCTGGCGGTGGAGGAGGGCGTCGACGAGCACCAGCCATCCGAGGAACTGCTGGCACTGGAAGGCATGGACGAGACCACCGCCTACGCCCTGGCGGCACGCGAGGTAAGCACGGTGGACGACCTGGCCGACCTGGCCGTGGATGATCTGATCGACATCGAAGGCATGAACGAAGAACGTGCCGCCGCGTTGATCATGGCCGCGCGCGCACCGATGATTGCCCGGCTGGAGCAGGGCGGCTAGCCGTGGACACGGTGGCACCCTGGATGGGTGCGCCGGGAAGGGTCTGAAATGACTCTTCACCAAGGATGCGGGCGGCGGCGGACACCATGCCGCACGGAATGACAAGCGCGGGAACGGCGGAGCAGAGAACAGAATGTCGGACGTCACGATCAAACAACTCGCCCAGGTATTGGGCATGCCGGTAGACAAGCTGCTGACCCAGCTTGGCGAGGCGGGCATGAAATTCTCCGACCAGGAACAGGTCATCAGCAGCACCGAGAAGGTGAAGCTGCTGGGATTCCTGCGCCGTACACATGGCAAGAACGAGGCCGCCGCCGAGGTCGAGGACGCGGCACCACGCCAGATCACCCTCAGGCGACGTACCGTCGGCGAACTGAAGGTGGCCGGGTCCGGTGGCCGTGGTGCGGCCGCTTCGGCAAAGACCGTCAATGTCGAGGTGCGTGCCAAGCGCACCTACGTCAAGCGCAGCGTGATCGCCGAGGAAGCCAGCGCCGAGCCCGAACGCGAGGACGCGGTACGCAAGCTGCAGGAATCCAAGCAGCAGCGTGAGCAGGAAGATCGCGAGCGCCTCGATGCCGAGCAGCGTCGCGAGCACGAAGCGCAACAGCGCGCGCTCGACGAGCAGCAGCGCCAGCAGGAGTCGCAGCAAGCCGAGGCGGGAGCCACGGTGGCGGACAAGGCCCATGCGGACGACACCGCGATGGCAGCGACACCGGCAAGCCAGGACGCAGCCGACACGGGCGAGGACGACCCGACTGCCGTCCAGCGCATGGATCAGCGCGATCTGGGCATGATCCTGCCGCGCATCCATGAGCCGCGCAAACGCGAAAAGGTGGTCAAGCCGACACCAGTCCCCGCTGAACCGGTGGCCCCGCCGACAGCGGTGGCCGACTCGCCTCGCGCCAAGCCGAAGCACGCGCGCGAGCGCAACGAGGACGTCAACAGCAAGCAGGAGCGCGACGGCAGCAAGCGCTTCGCCGGCGGCCAGATGCATCTGAGCGAGGCCGATCGCGCACGTCGTTCGTCCAGCAGCAAGCGCGGCAAGTCCGGGCGCGGCGGCGGGCGCGAGACACTCCCCCGCGGCGGCACCAGTGCTTCCGCCGGCTCGCATGGCTTCTCGCGACCCACGGCGCCGGTGGTGCGTGAAGTCGTGGTGAGCGATACCAACATCGTCGCCGACCTGGCGCAGAAGATGGCGGTGAAGGGCTCGGAGGTGGTCAAGGCACTGTTCAAGATGGGCGTGATGGCGACTATCAACCAGACCATCGATCACGACACCGCCGTGCTGGTGGTCGAGGAACTCGGCCATACACCGGTGGCCGACAACCAGAACAACGCCGAGGACACCCTGGCTGCGCATACCCAGAGCGTCGAGCTGGAGGGCGAGAAAGTCACCCGTCCGCCGGTGGTGACGATCATGGGTCACGTCGATCACGGCAAGACCTCGTTGCTCGACTACATCCGCCGCACCAAGGTCGCCTCCGGCGAAGCGGGCGGCATTACCCAGCATATCGGCGCGTATCACGTGGAAACGTCCAAGGGCGTGATCACCTTCCTGGACACGCCCGGCCATGCCGCGTTCACCTCGATGCGCGCCCGTGGTGCGCAGTCGACCGATATCGTGATCCTGGTGGTGGCCGCCGACGATGGCGTGAAACCGCAGACGATCGAGGCGGTCAAGCACGCGCGCGCCGCCAAGGTGCCGTTGATCGTGGCGGTCAACAAGATGGACAAGGACGGCGCCAACCCGGACAACGTCAAGCAGGGCCTGGTCGCGCAGGAAGTGGTGCCGGAGGACTGGGGTGGCGACGTGCAGTTCGTGCCAGTGTCGGCCAAGACCGGCATGGGCGTCGAGGATCTGCTCGATGCGATCTCGATCCAGGCCGAAGTGATGGAATTGAAGGCGGTGGCCGACGGCCGTGCCTCCGGCGTGGTGATCGAATCCAGCCTGGACCGTGGCCGTGGCCCGGTCGCGACGGTGCTGGTGCAGCAGGGTACGTTGCGCCGCGGCGACTTCGTGGTCTGCGGCGTCGAATACGGCCGCATGCGCGCGCTGATCGACGAAACCGGCAAGCAGGTGAACGAAGCCGGCCCGTCGATCCCGGTGCAGGTGCTCGGCCTGTCCGGCGTGCCGGAAACCGGCGACGATTTCGTCTGCGTCGAGGATGAGCGTCTGGCCCGTGAAGTGGCGCAGGAGCGTGAGCTCAAGCGGCGCGAGACGCGGATGGTCAGCAAGAGCAACCGGCTCGAGGACATCATCGCCAAGATGGGTCAGGGCGTGGAGCAGCAGACGCTCAACATCCTGGTCAAGGGCGATGTACAGGGCTCGGTCGAGGCATTGCGCGAGTCGCTGACGCAGATCGGCAACGAGCGGGTCAGGGTCAACGTGGTCTCTTCCGGCGTGGGTGGCATCAACGAATCCGACGCCACCCTGGCGGCGGCTTCGAAGGCGCTGGTCATCGGCTTCAACGTGCGCGCCGATGCATCCGCGCGCAAGGTGATCGAGACGGCTGGCCTGGACGTGCGTTATTTCTCGATCATCTATGACGTGATCGACCAGGTGACCCAGGCCGCGACCGGCCTGCTCGGCATGGAAGTGCGCGAGGACATCATCGGTACTGCCGAAGTCCGCGACGTGTTCCGCAGCTCGAAGTTCGGCGCCGTGGCCGGTTGCATGGTCACCGAGGGCATGGTCAAGCGCAGCAAGCCGATCCGTGTGCTGCGCGACAACGTGGTGATCTTCGAAGGCGAGCTGGAATCGCTGCGCCGCTTCAAGGAGCTGGTCGACGAAGTGCGCAACGGCATGGAATGCGGCATCGCCGTGAAGCAGTACAACGACGTCAAGCCAGGCGACCAGATCGAGTGCTTCGAACGCACCGAAGTGGCCAGAACGCTGTAATTTTTTACCCCTCTCCCGTCGGCGACCCTTAGGGAGTCCCATTGCGGGTGAGAGGGGTTGGGGTGAGGGTTCCCGGCTTGCGCAGCCTTCCCGGCGCAGAGTTCAGTCAGGGTCGGGAACCCTCATCCGCCCCTTCGGGGCACCTTCTCCCGCAGGGAGAAGGGAAATCGTCCTTCGGAGCTTTTTTCATGCCCTCCCGCGACTTCAAACGAACCGACCGCATCGGTGCCGAACTGCGCCGCGAGCTTGGCTTGCTGGTGCACGCGGCGGTGCGCGACCACGGCCTGCCCTCGGTCAGTGTGTCGGACGTGGAGATCACCCGTGACCTGGACTGGGCCACGGTGTGGGTTACCGCGCTGATGCCCGAGCAGGGCCTTCCCGCGGTGAAGGCGCTGAACCAGATCAGCCACGAGATCCGTCATGCGCTGGCCCACAGCGGCATGCGCATGCGGCGGGTGCCCGAACTGAAATTCAAGTACGACGATTCGGTCGACAAGGGCGAGCGCATCGAATCGCTGTTGCGCGAGCAGGCGCGCGACCTGCCCCCGCGCGATGGCGACAAGCAGGACGATTGAGTCGACGGCCCGGATGTTGCTGAACCGATGAATCGTCCGCCGCGCATCAAGTCCCGTGACCTGCACGGCATCGTGTTGCTGGACAAGCCGCTGGGTCTGAGTTCCAACCAGGCCTTGCAGGCGGTGCGGCGCCTGTTGCGCGCGTCCAAGGGTGGTCACACCGGCGCGCTGGATCCGCTGGCCACCGGTTTGCTGCCACTGTGTTTTGGCGAGGCGACCAAGCTGGCCGGCAACCTGCTCGGCGCGCGCAAGGCCTATCTGGCGGAGTGCCGGCTCGGGGTCACCACCGACACGGCCGACAGCGAGGGCGAGGTCGTCCAGCAGCGTCCATTGCCAGCGCTCGATGACGCCGTGATCGAGGCTGCCCTGGCCAGGCTGCGTGGACGCATCCTGCAGGTGCCACCGATGTATTCGGCGTTGAAGCGGGATGGAGAACGGCTCTATGTCAAAGCGCGCCGTGGCGAGACCGTCGAGGTACCTCCACGCGAGGTCGATGTCCACCGGCTGGAGCTGCTGGCGCGCACCAGCGACAGCCTGCGGTTGCTGGTCGAATGCGGCTCCGGCACCTACGTGCGCTCGCTGGCGGCGGATCTGGGCGAGGACCTGGGCTGTGGCGCGCATCTGACCGCGTTGCGGCGGATCTGGGTCGAGCCGTTCCGTGAGCCGCGGATGGTCACGCTGGAGCAGTTGCAGCAGGCCGCGGAGCAGGGCGATACGTCGCTGCTGGCGTACCTGCTGCCGGTCGCCGCGGGCCTGTCCGACCTGCCGTCGGTACAACTGGATGACGTCCAGAGCTTGGCCATATCCCGCGGTCAGCGGATTCCATTGCCCGCATCATTCCCGGCGGGACGCTGCACCGCGTTTGCCAGCGATGGCGCGTTGCTGGCCTTGCTTGAAGTGGACGGGCAGCACTGCGCGCGCATCCTGCGCGGCTTCAACCTGCCGCCAGACTGACTGATTTGCCCGAAAACACCTCTGCGCACTTGTTGTGACACCACCACCATCAGTAGAATAGACAAGTTATTTCAACGCTTTCACTCAACTTGGGCGAAGCTTGCGCTTGCGTCATCGCGATGATGCAAGCGCAAGCTTCGCATCGCCTTTCAAGGAAACGTATACCCATGTCTCTTACCGCAGAACAGACCGGCAAGATCATTGCTGATTTCGGCCGCGTGCCGAACGATACCGGTTCGACCGAAGTCCAGGTGGCCCTGCTGTCCGCCCGCATCGACCATCTCACCGGCCACTTCAAGGATCACAAGCAGGATCATCATTCCCGCCGCGGCCTGCTGAAGCTGGTCAACCAGCGCAAGCGCCTGCTCAGCTACCTGAAGGATCGCGATCTGGCGCGCTATCAGACCCTGATCGAACGGCTCGGCCTGCGTCGGTAATTCGTGCGGGAGTAGTTTGTGCGTTCGTTCGTGAACGCTGAGATCAAGAAGCGGCCATCCCTGGCCGCACTCTCAAATAAAACTCAGGAATTCCAACGTGGCAAAAGTAACCAAGTCATTCCAGTACGGTAATCACGAAGTCACGCTGGAGACGGGCGAAATTGCCCGCCAGGCATCCGGCGCGGTCATGGCCAGCATGGGCGGCACCGTGGTGCTGGTCACCGCGGTCGCTGCGACCAAGCAGAAGGAAGGCCAGGATTTCTTCCCGCTCACCGTCGACTACGTGGAAAAGTTCTACTCCGCCGGCCGCATCCCCGGCGGCTTCTTCAAGCGTGAGGGCCGCCCGACCGAGAAGGAGACGCTGACCTCGCGCCTGATCGATCGTCCGGTGCGCCCGCTGTTCCCGGAAGACTTCAAGAACGAAGTGCAGGTGATCGCTCAGGTTGTCTCGCTGAACCCGGAAGTCGATGGCGACATCGTCGCCCTGCTCGGCGCCTCCGCCGCGCTGTCGCTGGCCGGCATCCCGTTCAAGGGCCCGATCGGCGCTGCCCGCGTCGGTTACGCCAACGGCAAATACCTGCTGAACCCGACGGCCACCGAGCTGAAGACCTCCGATCTGGACCTGGTCGTCGCCGGCACCGCTGGCGCCGTGCTGATGGTGGAATCCGAAGCGAAGCTGCTGTCTGAGGACGTCATGCTCGGCGCGGTAATGTTCGGTCACCAGCAGATGCAGACCGCGATCCGTGCGATCGCCGAACTGGCCACCGAAGCCGCCAAGCCGTCGTGGGACTGGAAGGCACCGGCGCGCAACGAGTCGCTGGTCACTGCCGTCAAGGGCGCGGTCGGCAATCAGCTGGCCGAAGCTTTCTCGGTGCGCGACAAGCTGGAGCGTCGCGACGCAATCTCCGCGATCAAGTCCGATGTGCTGGCGGGTCTCAAGGCGCAGGCCGAAGAGAACGGCTGGTCCAGCGCCGCGATGGCCAAGGAATTCGAGGAACTCGAATACCACACCATGCGCGACAGCGTGCTGAAGACCAAGGTGCGCATCGACGGTCGCCAGCTCGACGACGTGCGCGCGATCACCGCCCGTGTGGGCGTGCTGCCGCGTACCCATGGCTCGGCGCTGTTCACCCGCGGCGAGACGCAGGCGCTGGTCGTGATCACGCTGGGCACCACGCGTGACGCGCAGATCATCGACGCGCCGGGTGGCGAGTCGAAGGATCCGTTCCTGTTCCACTACAACTTCCCCCCGTTCTCGGTGGGTGAGGCCGGCCGTTTCGGTGCGCCGAAGCGTCGCGAGATCGGCCACGGCCGTCTTGCCAAGCGCGGCGTGCAGGCGGTCAAGCCGAGCATCGAGGAATTCCCGTACGTGGTGCGCGTGGTCTCGGAAATCACCGAGTCCAACGGTTCCTCGTCGATGGCCTCGGTGTGCGGTTCCTCGTTGGCGATGATGGACGCGGGCGTGCCGCTGAAGGCGCCGGTGGCCGGTATCGCGATGGGCCTGGTCAAGGAAGGCAACGACTTCGTCGTGCTGTCCGACATCCTGGGCGACGAGGATCATCTGGGCGACATGGATTTCAAGGTGGCTGGTAGCGCCGATGGCATCTCCGCGCTGCAGATGGACATCAAGATCGACGGCATCACCGAAGAGATCATGAAGGTTGCGCTGGCCCAGGCCAAGCAGGGCCGTCTGCACATCCTCGGCGAAATGGGCAAGGCGCTCACCACCGCCCGCACCGAGATGAGCGAGTTCGCGCCGCGCCTGATCACCATCAAGATCCATCCGGACAAGATCCGCGAAGTGATCGGCAAGGGCGGCGCCACCATCCGCTCGATCACCGAAGAAACCGGCACCACGATCGACATCAGCGACGACGGCACCATCATCATTGGTTCGGTCAATCGCGAGGCAGGCGAAGCGGCGAAGAAGCGCATCGAGCAGATCACTTCCGACGTCGAGCCGGGTCGCATCTACGAGGGCAAGGTCGCCAAGCTGATGGACTTCGGTGCCTTCGTGACGATCATGCCGGGCAAGGATGGTCTGGTGCACGTGTCGCAGATCTCCGACGAGCGGGTCGAGAAGGTTTCCGACAAGCTCAAGGAAGGCGACATCGTCAAGGTCAAGGTGCTGGAAGTCGACAAGCAGGGCCGCATCCGCCTGTCGATGAAGGCCGTGACCGAAGACGAGCGCGCCAGCGGCGCCACTGCCTGAGTTTCAAGGTCAGCGTGATTCCACAAGGCCCGGCATATGCCGGGCCTTGTGCGTTCTGCGACCGGTGATTATGCGCAACACGTTTTTGCTAGGATGCAGGAACCACGCATGAGGACGCACCGATGGCCGACCCCGCGAACGATTTCATCAGGGACTATCAGACCCTGGCGCAGCAATCC
Organism: Rhodanobacter sp. B05; assembly: GCF_002001085.1. Taxonomy (GTDB): domain Bacteria; phylum Pseudomonadota; class Gammaproteobacteria; order Xanthomonadales; family Rhodanobacteraceae; genus Rhodanobacter. The sequence continues at coordinate 116,916 of NZ_MUNU01000014.1, read as the reverse complement.
TGGGACGCCTGGACGCGCCAGCTGCTGCAGCAGCAGCAGCCCCAGCCTGTCGCCAATCCGTTTTTCACGCCGCCGCCGCCACCGGCTTCCGGCAACGACACGCTGGAACGCACCCTGGCCGGTCTGAAAGGATATTTCGACTGGATGCAGGGTGCCGCTGCCAACGGTGCCGCGGCCCAGCCGGTCGATTGGCGCCAGCAATTGCAGCAGTTGTTCGGTGGTGCCAGCCAGCCGTTTGCGCAGGCGTTCGGCGGCATCGACAGCGCCGGCGCGGAAGGCTTTGCGCGGCAATGGCAATCCTGGCAGCAGGCCGCGCAGCACGGCGGTTTTGGCGATCTGCCAGGTGCACATGGGCCGACGCCGGCGTTCGGCCAGGATCGCGAACAACAGATGAAGCAGCAGGCGATGGCAGCCGCCGTGCTGGCATCGTTGCAGGCCTCCGCGCGTTATCAGGCGTTGATCCAGCGCTCCAACACGCAGGCAATGCAGCGGCTGCAGGACAAGCTGGCCGAGCGTGCCGAGCCCGGTCGCCAGATCGATTCGCTGAAGGCGCTATACGACCTGTGGGTGGACGCTGCGGAAGAGGCCTACGCCGAGATCGCGCTGACCGATGAGTTTCGCGAAGTTTACGGCGAGATGGTCAACACCCAGATGCGCGTGCGCCAGATGCAGCAGCAGCAGACCGAACAGTTCTGCCAGCAACTCGGCGTACCGACGCGCAGCGAGGTGTCGAGCCTCGGCGAACGACTGCAAGCCTTGCGCCGGGAGTTCCGTGCCAGCTCCGCGCCGGCGACCGAAGATCATGCCGACGAGATCATGGCCTTGCGCCGTGAACTGGCTGCGCTGAAGCGTCAGTTCGCCAGTGGCTCGACCGCGGCTCCCACCACGAAGAAGGCTGCGCCTGCCAGGCCGGCGACTTCGGCGGTAAAAACGTCTGTTTCGAAGGCCCCGGCAAAGGTCGCGCGTACGGCGGTGGCCAGCAAGGCCAAGTCCAGCGCTGCACCCTCATCCCGCACCAGCCCGCGCAAGCGCAAGTAAGGAGACGCTGCCATGTACACGCCATTGCGCATCGACCCGACCAAGGCTCTGGGTGATATCGCCGCGTTCCAGCGCAAGCTTGCCGCCGGCATGGGCCATCTGCGCAGCATGCGCGAACCCGAGTATGCGAACACGCCGCGCGAGCTGGTCTACAGCGAAGACAAGCTGAAGGTGTGGCACTTCAAGGGCAGTCACAAGCCGACTGCGAAAACCCCGTTGCTGATTGTCTATGCGCTGGTCAACACGGTGTGGATGACCGATCTGCAGGCCGACCGGTCGATGGTGCGCAACCTGCTGGAGCAAGGCGAGGACGTCTACCTGATCGACTGGGGCTATCCCGACGGCGCCGATCGCTGGCTGACCCTGGACGATTACATCAACGGCTATCTCGATCGTTGCGTCGATGCGGTGCGCAAGCGTCACGATCTCGAAGCGATCAACCTGCTCGGTATCTGCCAGGGCGGCGCGTTCTCGCTGTGCTACACCGCGCTGCACGCGACCAAGGTGAAGAACCTGATCACCATGGTCACCCCGGTGGATTTCCACACACCGGACAACATGCTGTCGAGCTGGTGCCGCAGCATGGACGTGGACCTGTTCGTCGACACCATGGGCAACATCCCTGCCGGGCTGATGAACTACGTCTACCTCACGCTGAAGCCGGTGCGGCTGAACCAGCAGAAGTACATCGGCATGGTCGACATCCTGGACAACCCGACCGAGCTGGAGAACTTCCTGCGCATGGAACGCTGGATTTTCGATTCGCCGGATCAGGCCGGCGAAGCATTTCGCCAGTTCATCAAGGATTTCTACCAGGGCAACAAGCTGGTCAAGGGCACGCTCGAGATCGGCGGCAGACCGGTGGACCTGGGCATGGTGACGCAGCCGGTGCTGAACATCTTCGCCGAGCAGGATCACCTGGTGCCGCCGGATGCCTCGCGTGCGCTGGGCAGGCATGTCGGCACCACCGACTACACCCAGCTCGCGTTCAAGGGTGGCCATATCGGGATCTATGTATCCGGCCGTGCGCAGCGCGAGGTTCCGCCGGCTATCCATCAGTGGCTGAGTGCGAGAGACTGACGACTTTCCCTTCGAGGTCTTTGGCATGGAGAAACGTCTGTACCGTTCGCGCAACGACAGGAAGCTGGCCGGTGTCTGCGCGGGGATTGCCGAATATTACGGCTGGGACCCGACTCTGGTGCGGGTTGCCTGGATCGTGCTGACCCTGCTCGGCGGATCGGGCATCCTGATCTACCTGATCATGTGGCTGGTCATGCCCGAGGCGCCGTAAGCCCTCGGCCCGATCAGATAGCTGGCATCCGTTTGACTGAGCAGTAAAGACATACCCATGGATTACGACCGTTACGACCGCATCCGTGCCGTGCAATGGCAGGGTGATCATCTGCGACTGCTCGATCAGCGGCTGCTGCCGGGTGAGGAATGCTGGATCAACTGTGCCGACGCCGGCCAGATCACCCAGGCGATCAAGGATCTGGCCGTGCGTGGTGCGCCGGCGATCGGCATCGCCGCCGCGTGGGGTGTGGCGCTGGCAGCGAAACAGGGCGAACCACTCGACGAGGTGCTGACCACGCTGCGTGCCGCGCGCCCGACGGCGGTGAATCTGATGTGGGCGCTGGACCGGATGAAAAAGCGCATCGTGGCCGGTGCCGATGCCGCGGCGCTGGTGCGTGAGGCGCAGGCGATCCAGGACGAGGATCTGGCCGCCAATCGCAGGATGGGCGAGCTGGGCGCTGCGCTGATTCGCACACACTCCGGCGTGCTGACCCACTGCAATACCGGTTCGCTGGCGACCGCCGGCTTCGGCACGGCCCTGGGCGTGATCCGCGCCGGCGTGGCCATGGGCCGGATCGACCATGTGTATGCCGGCGAAACCCGGCCGTGGCAGCAGGGCGCGCGGCTGACCATGTGGGAGCTGGTGCGCGACGGCATCTCGGCCCAACTGATCGCCGATTCCGCCGCCGCGCATCTGATGAAGTCCGGTGCGGTGCAATGGGTGATCGTCGGCGCCGACCGGATCGCCGCCAACGGCGATACCGCGAACAAGATCGGCACCTATCAGTTGGCGATCGCCGCGAAATACCACGGCGTGAAATTCATGGTGGTGGCGCCGTCGTCCACGGTCGACATGGCCACCGGCAGCGGTGAGGAAATCGAGATCGAACTGCGCGATCCAGCCGAGCTGCTGAGTACGGCCGGCAAACGTACCGTGGTCGAAGGTGCGCGGGCGTGGAACCCGGTGTTCGACGTGGCACCAGCCGAACTGATCGATGCGATCGTGACCGAGCGCGGGGTGATCGAACGACCGAACAGCATCTCGATGCAGGCGATGTTCGGGTGGTGAAACTGTTTCGCGGTCCGCCCTGTTTGTCGTGGGCGCGGTGCTCAAATACGGCCTCGACGCGCTGCCGCCGCTGACCTGTTCGGATCCCACAAAAGGGCATGCGCTGGCCGCGGCCGCAGGCGCCATGCCTGCGGCACTGGTCAATTTTGCGGCGGCGCGAGAGGCACTTTTCGGGCATTCGGGAACGGCCTCGTAAGTCATTGATTTTCATGACTTAAATCCTGCCGTTTTGCGACCATTCGTGTTACACTTGACGGGTTGTTTTCGGGTCGCTCGCGCATGCGCTTGAGGCGCGTCGCCAGCGTCCTTTTTTTGTCCCCAGGGAAGCCGCTCAATGGCAGAAACCGCCAAAGAAATCATTCGCGTCAACATCGAAGACGAGATGCGCCAGAGCTATCTCGATTACGCCATGAGCGTGATCGTGGGCCGCGCCCTCCCGGATGTCCGCGATGGCCTGAAACCTGTGCATCGCCGCGTCCTGTTCGCGATGAACGAACTCGGCAATGTGTGGAACAAGCCGTACAAGAAGTCCGCCCGCGTGGTCGGCGACGTGATCGGTAAATACCATCCGCACGGCGACCAGTCGGTTTACGACGCGATCGTGCGCATGGCGCAGCCGTTTTCGTTGCGCTACATGCTGGTCGACGGGCAGGGCAACTTCGGTTCGGTCGATGGCGACAACGCCGCCGCGATGCGCTACACCGAAGTGCGCATGTCGCGGCTCACCCACGAGTTGCTCGCCGATATCGACAAGGACACCGTCGACTTCGGCTTCAACTACGACGAGAGCGAGCGTGAGCCGCTGGTACTGCCGTCGCGCGTGCCGAACCTGCTGGTCAACGGTTCCGCCGGCATTGCGGTGGGCATGGCCACCAACATTCCGCCGCACAATCTCAACGAGGTGATCGCGGCGACCATCGCGCTGATCGACGAGCCCGCGCTCTCGATCGACGAACTGATGCACTACATCCCGGGCCCGGACTTCCCGACCCACGGCATCATCAACGGCTCCTCCGGCATCATCGAGGCGTATCGCACCGGTCGTGGCCGCATCCTGGTGCGCGCGAAGGCCGAGATCGAAACCGAGCCGAACGGCCGCGAGACGATCATCGTCCACGAGCTGCCGTACCAGGTGAACAAGGCGCGGCTGATCGAGAAGATCGCCGAGCTGGTCAAGGAAAAGAAGCTCGAAGGCATCAGCGAGCTGCGCGACGAATCCGACAAGGACGGCATGCGCGTCGTCATCGAGATCCGCAAGGACGCGATGGGCGACGTGGTGCTGAACAACCTGTTCCAGCAGACCCAGCTGCAGGTCACCTTCGGCATCAACATGGTCGCCTTGCTGGATGGCCAGCCGAAACTGCTGAACCTCAAGGACATCCTCGAGGCGTTCGTCCGCCATCGTCGCGAGGTGGTCACCCGCCGCACCATCTTCGAGTTGCGCAAGGCACGTTCGCGCGCGCATATCCTCGAAGGCCTCACCGTGGCGCTGGCCAACATCGACGAGATGATCGAGTTGATCAAGACCTCGGCATCGCCCGCCGAGGCGCGCGAACGCATGGTTTCAAGGCGCTGGGAAGCGGGGCTGGTGCGGGCGCTGTTGTCCGCCACCGGCGCCGATGCCTCGCGGCCGGAAGACATGGACCCGCGCGACGGACTGAAGGACGACGGCTATCAGTTGTCCGAAGCGCAAGCGCTGGAAATCCTGGCGATGCGCCTGAACCGCCTGACCGGGCTGGAACAGGAAAAGCTTTCCGACGAATACCGGCAGATCCTCGACACCATCCGCGGCCTGATCGAGATCCTGGAGAATCCAAACCGCCTGCTGGAAGTGATCCGCGAAGAGCTCGATGCGATCAAGAGCGAATTCGGCGATGGCCGCCGCACCGAGATCCAGCATTCGCAGGAGGATCTCAACGTGCTCGACCTGATCGCGCCGGAAGACATGGTGGTCACCCTGTCGCATACCGGTTACATCAAGCGCCAGCCGGCCAGCACGTACCGCGCGCAGAAACGTGGCGGCAAGGGCCGCTCGGCTTCGGCGCTGAAGGACGAGGATGTGGTCGAGCAGTTGTGGGTGGTCAACACGCACGACACCTTGCTGGCCTTCACCAGCACCGGTCGGGTCTACTGGCTCAAGGTCTACCAGATCCCGGAAGCGGGCCCGGGCGCGCGTGGCAAGCCGATCATCAACCTGTTGCCACTGGGCGAGGGCGAGAAGGTGCAGGCGGTGTTGCCGATCCGCGAATACGCCGATGATCGCTTCGTGTTTTTCGCCACGAAGCACGGCACGGTCAAGAAGACCCCGCTGAGCGAATTCGCGTTCCAGCTGCAGAAGGGCAAGCTGGCGATCAGGCTCAATGACGACGATGCACTGGTCAACGTCGAGCTGACCGACGGCAACAGCGACATCCTGCTGTTCGCCTCCAACGGCAAGGTCAATCGTTTCGACGAGAACACCGTCCGCTCGATGGGCCGCACCGCCGCCGGCGTGCGCGGCATGAAGCTGCTCAAGGGCGCCGATGTGGTGTCACTGATCGTGGCGGCCGAGGGCGACATCCTCACCGCGACGGCGCGTGGCTACGGCAAGCGCACCGAACTGGCCGAGTTCACCAAGAAGGGCCGCGGCACCCAGGGCGTGATCGGCATCCAGTGTTCCGAGCGCAACGGCGCGCTGGTCGGTGCGGTGCAGGTCACCGAAGCACACGAGCTGATGCTGATCTCCAACCAGGGCACGCTGGTGCGTACCCGCGTGGCGGAGGTTTCGCAGCTGGGCCGCAACACGCAGGGCGTCACCTTGATCAAGCTGCCTGTGGATGAGGCCCTGGTCAGCGTGATGCGCCTGGATGCGGAAGATGACGCCGGTGACGAAGGTGCCGATCTCGATGGTGATGCACCGATGGGTGATGCCGGCTCGGAGAGCGTGAACTCCCCCGCTGCGGAAGAGTGACCCTGACGTCCTGAAACAGAAAGCCCCGGTCATGCCGGGGCTTTCCTTGTGCGCGGCCGGACGCGACCGTCAGCGATTGTCCAGGGTGGCGCCCGTCAACAGGCCGCGCGCCAGCATGCCGCATTGGCGTCGGTGCAGCAGCAACTGCCACTGGCGACCGCCGACCTGTCGCCACAGCACGGCCGAGCGCACCGCAGCCAGCAGGTTCGCGCGCACTTTCTCGACCACCGCAGGCTGCTGCAGTTGCTGCGGGTTGCCACTGACCATCACGCGTGGCCGCAAGGTGGACAGGGTGGAAGCGTAAAGCTCGGCAAGCCGACCGTTCACCTGGGACGAATCCTGGCCGAAGTGTTCCACCTGGCGTTGCGCCGCGAGGATGCCCTGCTGCAGTGTCTCCAGCAATTCCGGGCGCCCGGTCAGGCTGCGTTCCAGCCGCATCACCGTCACCACCATGCGCGTGATCGACATGTCGCGATCGCTTTCGTCGAGCTGGGCGATCAGTTTGCGCAGGCCAAGCCGCAGGTTCGAGACCCCGTCATACACGGCCACCACCGAGGGAGCGTCGATGCGGAACACGCTGGCCACACCAGCCTGCATCGCGGCGTCGTCGCAACGGCCATCGTTGGCCAGCTGTTGCGCCAGCGCGCAGGCCTGGAACAGGCCGGCCAGGGCGAGCACGCGCTCCTCGTTCATGCCAAAGGTTTCAAGCACGGGTTTGCGATTCTCTTTCGTGGGATGGATCAGTACGCATGAATGCCGGTAGCAGGCCGCCATAGGCTGCATCGGTGGCCATGATCACGGCGCCGCCGAGGCAGACGTCGCCAGCATAGAAGACTATCGATTGTCCGGGGGTTACGGCGCGTTGGGGATCATCGAAGCGTACCTCAACCCCGTCTTCGCCGACGCTCACCGCGCAGGCCTGGTCGGCCTGCCGGTAGCGGGTGCGTGCGGTGCAGCGAAACTCGTCCGCTGGCGGGGCACCGGCTATCCAGTGCGGTGGCTCGGTGCGCAGTCGCCGGGAATGCAGCCAGCGGTTCTCGCCGCCCTGGGCGACATACAGGATATTCGCCGGCACGTCCTTGCCCACCACGAACCACGCTTCGCCGCTGGCGCCGTGCCGACCGCCGATGCCCAGGCCGTTGCGCTGGCCCATGGTGTAATACATGACGCCCTGGTGCTCGCCGATCAGCATCCCGTCGGGCGTGCGCATTTCCCCCGGGCGGGCAGGGATGTACTGCGACAGGAAACCGCGAAAATCGCGCTCGCCGATGAAGCAGATGCCAGTCGAGTCCTTCTTCGCATGCGTTGGCAGCGCCGCATGGCGGGCAAGCTCGCGCACGTGTGATTTGTCGATGGAGCCCAGCGGGAACAGCGTGGCAGCCAGCGCCCGCTGCCCCAGCGCATGCAGGAAATAGCTCTGGTCCTTGTTGGCATCCAGCGCGCGCAGCAAGCGGTATCGGCCGTCGACACGATCGACGCGCGCATAGTGGCCGGTGGCGATCTTTTCGGCGCCCAGCGCACGGGCTTCGTCGAGAAATGTCTTGAACTTGATCTCGCGGTTGCACAGCACGTCGGGGTTGGGCGTGCGGCCCGCGCGGTATTCGGCCAGGAAATGCGCGAACACGCCGTCCCAGTATTCCGCCGCGAAATTGCGTGCGTGGAACGGGATGCCGAGCCGGCCACATACGGCAACGGCGTCCTTGCGGTCGACATCGCTGGTGCAAGGGCCGTCACGGTCGTCTTCCTCCCAGTTCTGCATGAACAGGCCTTCGACCTGATGACCGGCCTGTTGCAGCAACAGGCCGGCGACCGACGAATCGACGCCCCCTGAGACGCCCAGCATCACCTTCATGCCGATGCGCTTCCCGGGAGATAACTCAGGCTGGCCAGCGGCAGCCGTTGGCCAGCCAGCCAGGCGTCGATACTCAGCAGCACCAGCGGGCTGCGCAGGCGATCGCCCAAAGCGGCGATCTCGGCACGGCTCAGCCACAGGGCCCGTCGAATGCCGGTGTCGAGCGGGCGACTCGGGTCGTGGCCGGTCGCCTTCGCCGCGAAGCTGAAACGGACCACCGCCTCGCCATGTTCGGTACTGCGCCATTGCTGCACGCCGATCAGGTGCTGCAGCGCCACCGTCCAGCCGGTCTCCTCCAGGGTCTCGCGCGTGGCGGCGGCAGCGAGGCTCTCGCCATCCTCGAGATGGCCTGCCGGCTGGTTGTACACCAGCCGGCCGGAAACCTCTTCCTCGACCATCAGGTAGCGTTCGCCATCGGCGACCACGCAGGCCACGGTGACGTGCGGGCGCCAGATTCGGGCGCCTGGCATGGAAGCGTTCATCGGCGAGGTGGGTCTGGAAAAGTGTCCATTGTGCCACTACCTGTACGGACTGATCGACGCATTGGGCTGCATCCGCTGCGGCGTATACTTCCAACCAGAGAAAATACATCCCGAAACCATGGCCCACGAAAACGAACACGAGCAAGATAGCGGCCGCGGCCTGGCGGTGGAAACCGCCAGGCCGGAGGTGGCGCGACCACCTCTGTTTCAGGTGCTGCTGCTGAACGACGATTTCACTCCGATGGATTTCGTGGTGGAGGTGCTGCGCAGCTTTTTCAACCTGGACCAGGAGCAGGCGGTGCAGGTCATGTTGCATGTGCATACCCGCGGGCGCGGCGTGTGCGGCGTATTTACCCGCGAGGTCGCGGAAACCAAGGTCACTCACGTCAACGAATATTCACGTTCGCATCAACACCCTTTGTTGTGCACTATGGAAAAGCTCTGACGGACCCCATTTCGTGCTCATCGCGGCAACCACAGCCGCTTAACAAGCCCAGCGGAGACGATCCGAATGTTCAGCAAGGATCTGGAAGTCACCATCGGCCATTGCTACAAGCAGGCCCGCGAACAACGCCATGAGTTCATGACGGTCGAGCACCTGTTGCTGGCGCTGACCGAAAACCAGTCGGCGCTTGGTGCGCTGCGGGCCTGCGGGGTGGAATTGCCGCGCCTGTCGGCCGAACTGGCCCGCATCATCAGCGAGACGGTGCCGGTGTTGCCGCCCGGCGACGAACGCGATACGCAGCCGACCCTGGGTTTCCAGCGGGTGCTGCAGCGTGCCGTCTACCACGTGCAATCTTCTGGTCGCAAGGAAGTCACCGGCGCCAACGTGCTGGTGGCGATCTTCGGCGAGAAGGATTCGCACGCGGTGTTCTTCATGCACCAGCAGGAGATCACCCGGCTCGACGTGGTGAATTACATCTCGCACGGCATCGCCAAGATCGGCGACGAGCCGGCCGCGAGCACGTCGGGCAGCGAGCGCGAGGGCGAGGAAGGCGGCGAAGCCAAGGGCAACCCGCTGCATGAATTCGCCAGCAACCTCAACGAGCTGGCGCTGGAAGGCAAGATCGACCCGCTGATCGGGCGCGCCGACGAAATCGAGCGCACGATCCAGGTGCTGTGCCGCCGGCGCAAGAACAACCCGCTCTACGTCGGCGAGGCCGGCGTCGGCAAGACCGCGCTGGCCGAAGGGCTGGCCAAGCGCATCGTCGACGGCGAGGTGCCCGAGGTGCTGGAGAGCGCCACCATCTGGGCACTGGACCTGGGCGCGCTGGTCGCCGGCACCAAATACCGCGGCGATTTCGAGAAGCGCCTGAAAGGCGTGATCGCACAGCTGAAGAAGCAGCCTGGCGCGATCCTGTTCATCGACGAGATCCACACCATCATCGGCGCGGGTTCCGCCTCGGGCGGCACCATGGATGCGTCGAACCTGATCAAGCCGATGCTGGCTTCGGGCGAGCTGCGTTGCATCGGCTCGACCACATTCCAGGAATATCGCGGCGTGTTCGAGAAGGATCGTGCGCTGGCCCGTCGCTTCCAGAAGATCGACGTGGTCGAACCGACCGTGGCCGACAGCATCGAGATCCTCAAGGGCCTGCGCTCGCGCTTCGAGGAGCACCACCACGTCGAATACACCAACGATGCCCTGAAGGCCGCGGTGGATCTGTCGGTGAAGCACATTCCCGACCGCCTGCTGCCGGACAAGGCGATCGACGTGATCGACGAGGCCGGCGCGCGCCAGCGGCTGCTGCCGGAGGATCAGCGCACCGGCACCGTGGACGTGAGCGAGGTCGAGTACATCGTGGCCAAGATGGCGCGGATTCCGGCCAAGCAGGTTTCCGCCTCCGATCGCGATGTCCTGCGCAACCTCGAGCGCAACCTCAAGATGGTGGTGTTCGGACAGGACCCCGCAATCGAAGCGCTCGCCGCTTCGATCAAGATGGCCCGTTCGGGCCTGGCTGACCCGTCCAAGCCTATTGGTTGCTTCCTGCTCGCCGGCCCCACCGGTGTGGGCAAGACCGAGGTCACCAAGCAACTGGCGATGCAGCTCGGCATCGAGATGATCCGCTTCGACATGTCCGAGTACATGGAAGGCCACTCGGTATCGCGCCTGGTCGGCGCGCCCCCGGGCTATGTCGGCTTTGACCAGGGCGGCCTGTTGACCGAGGCGGTCACCAAGCATCCGCATGCCGTGCTGCTGCTGGACGAGATCGAGAAGGCGCACCCGGACGTGTTCAACATCCTGCTGCAGGTGATGGACCGTGGCGTGCTCACCGACACCAACGGTCGCGAGGCCAACTTCAAGAACGTGGTGGTGGTGATGACCACCAATGCGGGCGCCGCGATTGCCTCGCGCCGCACGATGGGCTTCGTCGAACAGAAGCACGAGGCCGATGCGATGGAAGTGATCCGGCGCATCTTCACCCCGGAGTTCCGCAACCGGCTGGATGCGATCATCCAGTTCGGCGCACTGGATTTCGAACACATCCTGCGCGTGGTGGACAAGTTCCTGATCGAGTTGGAGAGCCAGCTGACCGAGAAACGGGTGAGCCTGGACGTGGACGCCGATGCCCGCCGCTGGCTGGCCGAGCACGGTTTCGATCCGCAGATGGGCGCGCGGCCGATGGCGCGGGTGATCCAGGAAAAGGTGAAGCGCGCGCTGGCCGACGAGTTGCTGTTCGGCAAGCTGGCCGATGGTGGCCTGGTGCGGCTCAGCGTGGCCGATGGCGAGTTGAAGGTGGATTGCAAGGCGACAGAGAAATTGCCGGCCGTGGTCGAATAGCGAGCCGCTACGGCGGAACCCGAGGCAAAGCAAAGGCGGCGCAGTGCGCCGCCTTTGCTTGTCTGATTCGCCGTGCGCCTGCCGCGCCTGCCTTACTTCATGCGGTAGGTGATGCGTCCCTTGCTCAGGTCGTACGGGGTCATCTCGATCTTCACCTTGTCGCCGGTGAGGATGCGGATGTAGTGCTTGCGCATGCGCCCGGAGATGTGGGCAATGACTACGTGCCCATTTTCCAATTGCACGCGAAACATGGTGTTGGGCAGGGTCTCCTGGACCGTGCCTTCCATTTCGATGACGTCGTCTTTGGCCATATGTTCCGGGCTTCACGCGCAGCCGTGATGGCCGCGTAAGCCGTCGATTATGGCACGAACCGCGCGCTGGTTAAAGAATCATCAAGACGGCGACGGCTCAGGCGAAGTGCTCGTCCAGCTTGCGCCGGATTTCCTGCTCGATCATGGCCTTCAGCGGGGTCAGCAGCATCCCCAGCTGCGCCCGCACCTGGATGGCATCGCGATCGACCGCGATGGAGCCGTTCACGCCGGGGCGGGAAAAGCCCAGGGTGTCGCCCTGCCACTGACCGCTCATGCCGAACTTCTCCTGCATGCGGGAGGCGACCTGATCGACCACGGCGCGAGCCTCGGCGATCGACAGCTGGTGCGGGCGACGGATATCGATGCTGGGCATGGGTGTGTTCCGGGGCAAAGCTCCATCTTAATGCCATGCGCCTGCATGGTAGAGTTTCGCGACCTGTCGACCTGGTCAGCCATGCGTATCGAATTCCCCAATGCAGCCCGTGAGGATTTCCATTGGGCACAGGCACGATTGTGCATCGGTAGTGCTCCGGACAGCGATCTGGTGCTGGCCGCCAGCCAGGCGGCCTCGAAGCACCTGTGCATCGAGCAGGATCGGCGTGGCTGGGTGCTGCAGGTGTTGCCGTCGGCGGACCGGATCTATGTCAATGCCAGACCGGTGCGCGAACGGGCGCTGTTGCGTGCCGGCGACGTGGTCAGCATTGGCGATTGCCGCCTGTTGCTGTGCGACGACGAAGATCCGGCCTTGCGGGCGCCCCACAAGGTCATCGGTCAGGAACAATGCACGGTGGCCTTGCGGGCCGTAGCCGGGCCACTCTCCGGTCGCGTCCTGCCGTTGCGGGACAGCCTTGAACTTGGCTCCGAGGGGCACAACCCGCTCGGTCTGGCCCAGGGTGAGGCCGTGGGGTTGCGGATCGGCTGGGACGATGGCCGGCTCCTGCTGGAGGACATCTGCCGATCGCCGCGCCATCCCCTGCGCGTGAATGGGGTGGTCGTGCAGAAAGCTGCACTGTTGCCGGGCGATCAGATCGGCGTTGCCACGCATCGGTTCGTGCTGGAAGCCCCGGGCATGGAAGCGGAGCCCGAGATTGTCCTGGACGAACAGACGACGGCGGACCTGCCGGAGACGGCCGCAGGCCCCAAGGGCGAAGTCTGGTGGCTGATCGTTACCGCCGCGGTGCTGGCCCTTGGCATCGCGCTGGCGTTGTTGATTCGCTTCTGAGCCTGCCACGGTGCGACAGAACTCGGCTGCGCGGCGGTGCCTGAAGTGCGGCCGGATGAAAACCGCGGTGCAGCTCAGCGCTGTTTCAGTCGACGTTTGAGTTCAAGCGCCCGCGCCCGATAGGTGATGGCCGGCTGGTAATTCGGGTCAATCGCCAGGATGCGGTCCCACAGCGCGATGGCCGGGTCCAGTTGCTGGTCGCGATAGAGCACGATCGCCTGCTCGTGGTAAGAGTCCAGCAGTTGTTTGCGCAGCGCGGCGGCCTGCAGTCCCACCGGTTTCAGTCCGGGTTTGATGGACAGGGCTTCGCCGAGGCGCGCCAGGGCCTGGTCGTTCTGCCCCTGATCGAGCAGGGACACACTCTCTCTTTGCAGTCGCTGTGCCTTGGCGGTCGGCAGTTCGCTGGCGGTGGCCCCGGCTGACAGAGGCAGCCGTATCTTTTCGCCAACGCGCAGCATGGAGGGATTGGCCGACCCGTTGTAGCGGGCCAGTATCAGGAAGGCTCCCGGATCTCCCAGATAGCGGGCGGCCAGGGTGCTGTAGGAGTCGCCCGCCTGCACGACATAAGTCTGCGAACGGGAGCCAAGTGCCTGTATGGGGTCGGCCACGAGTTGGTGCAGCATGGCCTGCGCCGGGCGGTCGCCCGGGTGCTCCTGCAGATAGTGCTGAAGGTCCTGTTCGCCATCGTGGTAATGGCCCAGTTGCAGCTCGTTGACGATCGCGGTGAACGACGGCAGCTGCCGCGTCTCCGGCTGCGCGGCCGGTACCTGGCGTGTCGCGGCCGGATTTTCATTGAGCTTCGAGGTACGTGCGCCGAACCGGGTGCAGCCGGTCACGGCCTGCAGGGTCAACAGCATGGCCACCAACATGGCCTGTCCGAACCACGATCCGCCAGAACGAGATTGCCTTGCCAATGTCCAAACCCCTGATGCCCCTGTGGCCTGTTTGCCGGATCGTTTCGTCATTTTAACGACGGGCCTTGCCGCCGATCCAAGGCCTCCCCGGATTGTGGCATCAAGCTTCGCAGGCAATCCGCAGCCGATCCGTGACGCCCCGCAAACATGGCGGTTTTCGCCACGCGCACTCCCGAGGTTGACCACTCCATGTTGCGCCGCGCCATAATGCGGGGAACACACTTCCACGGGATGCAAGCGCACGTGAGCAGAGTCTGGAATTTCAGCGCCGGTCCGGCGGCATTGCCGCAGGCGGTCCTCGAACGCGCCCAGCACGAGATGCTGGACTGGAATGGCAGCGATGCCTCGGTGATGGAGCAGTCGCATCGCGGCAAGCGTTTCATCGCGATGGCCGCGCAGGCCGAGGCGGATCTGCGTGAGCTGATGGGGATTCCCGCCGATTACGCCGTGCTGTTCCTGCAGGGTGGCGCGACCCAGCATTTCGCGCAGATACCGATGAACCTGGCCGGCGAGCACGACAGCGCCGACTACATCGTCAGCGGACATTGGAGCGCCAAGGCGGTCAGCGAAGCCAGACCCTACCTGCGGGTGAACGTGGCGGCCAGCGGCGAGGCGGGCGATTACCTGAAGCTGCCGCCGCGCGACAGTTGGCAGCTCGACCCGCACGCCGCCTACGTGCACTACACGCCGAACGAGACGATCCACGGTGTCGAGTTCCACGGTATCCCCGACGTCGGTGAGGTGCCGCTGGTGGCCGACATGTCGTCGAACATCCTGTCCGAACCGCTGGACGTCAGCCGCTTCGGGCTGATCTATGCCGGTGCGCAGAAGAACATCGGCCCTTCCGGCCTGGTGGTGATGATCGTCCGGCGCGACCTGCTGCAGCGCCCGGGCCGGCCGATGGCGCGGATCTTCCGCTACGCCGACCACGCCGCCGCCGATTCGATGCTCAATACACCCAATACCTGGGGCTGGTACCTGGCCGGGCTGACGTTCCAGTGGCTGCTGGCGCTGGGTGGGCTTGGCGTAATGGCCGAGCGCAACCGCGCCAAGGCCGAATCGCTGTACCGGGCCATCGACGGCTCTGGCGGTTATTACCGCAACCCGATCGAGCCGGCCGCGCGCTCGCGCATGAACGTGCCGTTCACCCTGCACGACAGCGCGCTGGATGCGGTTTTCCTGCAGGAGTCCGAAGCTGCCGGCCTGCTTGCCCTGAAGGGGCACAAGGCGGTCGGCGGCATGCGTGCATCGCTGTACAACGCTGTGCCGATGGAGGCCGTCCAGGCACTGACCGGTTTCATGCGCGACTTTGCCCAGCGGCATGGCTGAGTGGCCATGGAGACCGTGTTTCGGGCATGATGCCTGTCCATCATTTGGACTTCTTTACTTCCAGGCGGCTAAAGCATGACCGAAAAAAGAGCACCGCTTAACGAGATGCGCGAGCGCATCGACAGCATCGACCGGCAGATCCAGCAGCTGATCTCCGAGCGCGCGAACCATGCGCAGACGGTGGCGAAAGTGAAGGGGGAGGGGCTTTCCGCGATCGACTACTACCGACCGGAGCGCGAGGCGCATGTGCTGCGCATGGTGGTGGACCGCAACCATGGGCCGTTGTCGGATGCCGAGATGGTGCGCCTGTTCCGCGAGATCATGTCGTCCTGCCTGGCGCAGGAAGACCCGCTGAAGATCGGCTTTCTCGGGCCGGAAGGCACGTTCAGCGAGCAGGCCGTGCGCAAACATTTCGGCCATGCCGCTTACGGCCTGCCGCTGGGCAGCATCGAGGAAGTCTTTCAGGAAGTCGCCGCCGGGCATGCCGACTTCGGCGTGGTGCCGGTGGAAAACTCGGGGCAGGGCATGATCCAGGTGACGCTGGACATGTTCCTCACCGCCGAAGCCACGATTTGCGGCGAGGTGGAGCTGCGTGTGCACCAGTGCCTGCATTCGCTGGGCGGGAAGCTGGAGGATGTCAAACGCGTCTACGCGCATGCGCAGTCGCTGCAGCAGTGCAAGACGTGGCTGCGCATCAACCTGCCCCATGTCGAATGCATCGCGGTCGGCAGCAATGCCGAAGCGGCGCGGCTGGCCCGCCACGCCGACGACGCGGCGGCGATCGCCGGCGAGACGGCCGGCAAGATCTACGGTCTCAAGACGGTGGCGTCGGGCATCGAAGATCGCGCCGACAACACCACGCGTTTCCTGGTGATCGGCCGTTCGCTGTTCCCGCCTTCGGGCAACGACCGCACCTCGCTGCTGATCACCGTCAACGACAAGCCCGGCGCGCTGTACGACGTGCTCAGCCCGTTCGCCAAACATGGCATCAGCCTGAACCGGATCGAATCGCGGCCGGCGCATACCGGCAAATGGCAGTACGCGTTCTTCATCGACGTCTCCGGGCATATCGACGACGAGGCGCTGCAGGCAGCGGTGCACGACATCGGCGAATCCGCCGCGACGATCCGCGTGCTGGGTTCCTACCCGGTGGCGTTGCCTTGAACGCAAGGCTGGACTGGAGCAGCCGCGCCGGCGGTCCGCTGCGCGGCGACGTGCGCGTTCCGGGCGACAAGTCGGTCTCGCATCGGGGGCTGATGCTGGCTGCCATCGCTGATGGAAGTTCCCGCATCCGCGGCTTCCTGGAGGGCGAGGATACGCGTGCCACCGCCGCCGTACTGGCGCAACTCGGGGTCCGGATCGACGCGCCGTCGCCGGGCGAGCGCATCGTGCATGGCGTCGGGCTGCACGGCCTGCGGAGATCGGAACAGCCACTGGACTGCGGCAATGCCGGCACCGGCATGCGTCTGCTCGCCGGCCTGCTCGCCGGGCAGGCGTTCGACAGCACGCTGGTGGGTGACGCGTCATTGTCGAAGCGCCCGATGCGTCGCGTCACCGATCCGCTGGCGCAGATGGGCGCGCGCATCGACACGCGCGACGGCATGCCACCGCTGCGGCTTCACGGTGGTTCCGCCCTGTGCGGCATCCATTACGAGTTGCCGATCGCCAGCGCCCAGGTGAAATCCGCCCTGCTGCTGGCTGGCCTGTACGCCGGCGGCACGACCGAGGTCATCGAGCCGCATCCGACTCGCGATTACACCGAGCGCATGCTGGCCGCGTTCGGCTGGCCGATCACGTTTGAACCGGGTCGGGCGCGGCTGGAAGGCGGTCATCGGCTGCGCGCCACGGATGTCGAGGTGCCGGCCGACTTTTCCTCGGCCGCGTTCTTCCTGGTCGCCGCGAGCATGGTGCCGGGTTCCGAGCTGCGCCTGCCGGCGGTGGGCCTCAATCCGCGTCGCACTGGCCTGCTGCAGGCGCTGCGCCTGATGGGCGCGGACATCAGGGTCGAGCGCCTGCGCGAGGCGGGCGGGGAGCCCGTGGGCGATCTGCTGGTGCGCCACGCCCCGCTGCATGGCATCGAACTGCCTGCAGCCCTGGTGCCGGACATGATCGACGAGTTCCCGGTGCTGTTCGTTGCCGCGGCCGCGGCGGCGGGGCGCACCGTCATCCGGGGTGCGGCCGAGTTGCGGGTGAAGGAATCCGATCGCATCGCCACGATGGCGACGGGCCTGCGCACGCTCGGCGTGGCCATCGAGGAAACCCCGGATGGTGCGATCATCGATGGCGGGAGGATCGGCGCAGGTACGGTGGAAAGCCTCACCGACCACCGCATCGCGATGAGCTTCGCGGTGGCCGGGCTGACCGCTGCCGGCCCGGTGCGGATCAACGACTGCCGCCACGTGGCCACCTCGTTCCCCGGCTTTCTCGACCTGGCCAACGGTTGTGGTTTCGTGTTGCAGGACGGTGGCTGAACCGATTGCGGCGCTCGTTGTATCGTGGCCGCCAGATCCCGCACTCCGCCAAGGAAACAAAGATGTCGCACGCGGTTCCACCGTTCATTGTCGCGATTCCGGCCCGGTACGGTTCCACCCGGCTGCCGGCCAAGCCATTGCGCGAGATCGGTGGCGTGCCGATGGTGGTGCGGGTGGCGCAGCGTGCGCTGCAGGCCGGCGCCACCCAGGTGGTGGTGGCGGTGGACGATCAGCGCATCGCCGATGCGTTGGCAGGACAGCGCGGCGTGGACATCTGCATGACCCGCGGCGACCACGCCTCGGGCAGCGACCGCCTCGCCGAATGTGCCCGGCACTACGGCTGGGCCGATGACAGTATCGTGGTGAACCTGCAGGGCGACGAGCCGTTTGCGCCGGCAGCCGGCATTCGCGCGGTGGCGCAGGCGCTGGCCGGCGACGATGCTCCGATGGCCACCCTCGCCACGCCGATCATCGATGCGCAGGAGTTGTTCGATCCGAATGTCGTGAAGCTGGTGCGCGCGGCGAACGGGCGAGCCTTGTATTTCAGTCGCGCGCCCTTGCCCTGGGCGCGCGATGCCTTCGCCGTCGACCGACAGGTGCTGCCATCCGGCACGCCGTTCCTGCGCCACATCGGCATTTATGCCTATCGCGCCGGTTTCCTCGGCCGTTATGCGCGGCTGTCGCGCACGCCGCTGGAACAGACCGAGTCGCTGGAACAGCTGCGCGTGCTCGAACACGGCCATGCCATCGCGGTACGCCTGACGCCCGAGCCGTTTCCACCGGGCATCGATACCGAGGCGGATCTGGAACGTGCCGAGCAATGGTTGCGCACGCAGCACTGAGAGTTTGTGATTTTTTCAAACTCGAAGCCCGGCCATGGATGGCCGGACGCGGGTCGATCACGCAAGTGATTGATTCGCGTGAGCGAGTCCGGACATGTGCCGGACTCGCGATAGAAGAAAACCGCAGGATGTGGTTTTCTTCACAAGTTCTAAGCCACCATATCGGGCGGGCTGCCATCTAGAATCGCCCCATGCAACCTGCGCAACCGCCACCCTTCGACGGCAAGGCCTTCGTCCGCACGCTGACCACTTCGCCCGGCGTCTATCGTCACTTCGACATGGCCGGCGACCTGCTGTACGTGGGCAAGGCCGGTAACCTCAAGAAACGCGTTGGCAGCTATTTCCTGAAGCCGCGGATGGAGCCGCGCATTGCGGCGATGGTGGCGCAGATCGCCCGCGTCGAGATCACCGTGACGCGCACCGAGGGCGAGGCGCTGTTGCTGGAATCGCAGCTGATCAAGTCGCTGAAGCCGCGCTATAACATCCTGCTGCGCGACGACAAGAGCTACCCGTACATCTACCTGTCCGGCGGCGAGGACTACCCGCGGCTGGCTTTCCATCGTGGCGCGAGGAACCTGCCGGGACGATATTTCGGACCGTATCCGAGCACCTACGCCGTGCGCGAGAGCCTCAGCCTGATGCAGAAGCTGTTCAAGGTGCGCCAGTGCGAGGACAGCTACTTCCGCAACCGCACCCGGCCCTGCCTGCAGCACCAGATCGGCCGCTGCACGGCGCCTTGCGTGGGCCTGATCAGCGTGGACGATTACCGCAGCGACGTGCGCCACGCCGAGATGTTTCTGGAGGGACGCAGCAATGCGGTGATCGACGAGCTGGCCGAGGCGATGGAGCAGGCCAGCAAGGCGCTGCAGTTCGAGCGCGCCGCGAAGCTGCGCGACCAGGTCGCCGCACTGCGCCAGCTGCAGGCGCAACATCACGTGCAGGGTGCCAGTGCCGACATGGACGTGATCGCCTGCCGCATCGAGGCGGGCATGGCCTGCGTCAGCGTGCTGTTCTTCCGCAACGGGATCAGCCTGGGCACCCGCGACTTCTTCCCGCGACTGCCGCTGGATGCCGAACCGGCAGACGTGTTGGTGCAGTTCATCGCGCAGTACTACCTCGACCGCCCGGTGCCGCGCGAGTTGATCCTGGGCGAGGCGCTGGCCGACCAGGACATCCTCGCCGAACTGCTCTGCCAGCACGCCGGGCACACGGTGGAGTTGAAGTCGAGCGTGCGCGGCGACCGTGCGCAATTCCTGCAGATGGCCGAGCGCAACGCGCAGGCTTCGCTGACGGCGCGGCTGGCCAGCCGGCAGACCCTGGGCAACCGCTTCGACGACCTGCAGAAAGTGCTGGGGCTGGTGACGGTGCCACGTCGCATCGAGTGCTTCGACATCAGCCACACGATGGGCGAGCTGACGGTCGCCTCGTGCGTGGTGTTCGGGCCGGAAGGGCCGGAAAAGTCCCACTACCGCCGTTTCAATATCGCCGGCATCACCCCGGGCGACGATTATGCGGCCATGCACCAGGCGCTGAACAGGCGCTTCCGCAAGCTCGCCGAGGGGGAGGGCGCACGCCCGGATGTGCTGCTGATCGACGGTGGCGGCGGCCAGGTGGCGCAGGCCATGGATGTATTGCGCGAGCTGGGCGTCGAGGGCATCGAGGTGGTCGGTGTGGCCAAGGGGCCCGGCCGACGGGCCGGCGAGGAAACCCTGGTGCTGGCGGACTCCGGGCGCGAGCTGCACCCGGGCTCGTCATCGCCCGCCCTGCACCTGGTCGCGGCGGTACGCGACGAGGCGCATCGTTTCGCCATCAGCGGCCATCGCAAGCGGCGCGAAAAGTCCCGCGAGCGCAGCGTGCTGGAAGATGTTCCCGGCATCGGCGCACGTCGCCGTTCGGCCCTGCTCAAGGCCTTTGGCGGCATGCAGGGCGTGGAAGCCGCAGGCGTCGAGGAGTTGATGCAGGTGAAGGGCATCGATCGCGGCCTCGCCGAGCGCATCTATTCCAGCCTGCATGGCTGAACACTGGCGGGCGACAGCGGGTGGCGGCGCCGCGTCAACGTGCGAAACTGCAGCAAATCATCGGAACGAATCATGCGCATCAACCTGCCGACCTGGCTGACCCTTTTCCGCGTTGCCCTGTTGCCGGTGATGGTGGTGGTCTTCTACCTGCCGTTTCGCGGCCACAACATCACCGCGGCGATCGTCTTCGTGCTGGCGGCCGTGACCGACTGGCTGGATGGCTACCTGGCGCGGCGGATGAATTTGACCTCGGCGTTCGGCGCCTTCCTCGATCCGGTCGCCGACAAGCTGATGGTGGCGGTGACGCTGTTCCTGCTGGTGCAGTCTCACCCAAGCGCCGGCTGGTCCGGGATCCTGATGGCGGTCACCGCGGCGGTGATCGTGGGCCGCGAAATCAGCGTGTCGGCGTTGCGCGAATGGATGGCCGAAATCGGCATGAGCGCCACCGTCAAGGTCGCCTTCGTGGGCAAGCTCAAGACCGTGATGCAGATGGTCGCCCTGGTGGTGCTGATCGTGCAGCATGAAAAGGAGGCTGCTGCGCTGCGCCTGTATCACATCGGCGAGGGCCTGCTCGTGATCGCGGGCATTCTCACCATCTGGTCGGGCCTGTACTACCTGCGGGCAGCGTGGCCGATGTTGCGTGGCGACACCCCGAAAACCCCCGGAACCGGTGGCGACGCCTGAAAGCCGTCGGAGCGGCCCGGCGCCACCTGATGTCGCTGCCCCTGCCTGTCCGTCGCGCCCGGGATTCCTGATAGACTTCTCCGCCACAGAGGGGCAGACGGGCATTCGGACGGCAGTTTTACCGGGCAGTTGCAGCCAGGCTGCCGTGCTGACCACTGCGACGGAGGTTCGATCCTCTCTGCGAGATTCCGGCCAAGGGACGGGCGGCGGCGATCCGAAGCGATCCCGCACGGCGTTGAGGCCGCGTGCAGAAGCGCGACCATCAGGTCCTGGTTGATCGTCGGTTGGCATGGCCAATCGCGATTTCTGGCTTGGGGGCGGCGCTTGGACGTTTCCGCGTGCTTTGACCTGGATTGCCTGATCGACTCGATTGGGCAGGCGTGGCAACGTTGTCTCGGGGAAGCGACGCCATGACGGCGCTTGCTGCTGCGGCCGACGCGTCACAGGCGTTCGATGAAGACGCCTGGGACGATCTGCTCAATTACATCGAGGAGCGCCGGGTCATCCCGATCATCGGGCCGGATCTGCTGCACGTGCGCACCGACAGCGGGCCGCGGCCGCTGTACGACTGGCTGGCGGAGAAACTGGCGTTGCGGCTGTCGGTGGACGTCGCCGGGCTGCCGCGGCCGCTTACGCTAAACGACGTGATGTGCTGCTTCCTTGGCCAGCACGGTCGCCGCGAGGAAGCCTATACACGCTTGCGCTCGATCATGCGCGAAGTGGATTTCGAGCCGCCGCTGGCGCTGCGGCAATTGGCGCAGATCACCGATTTCGACCTGTTCGTCACCACCACCTTCGACCCGCTGCTCGAAAACGCGGTCAATCTCGAACGCCATGGCGGCCAGCCGGCGACCGAAGTGATCGCCTATGCGCCAAACCGCGTCACGGACCTGCCGGCCGAACGCAGCCAGCTGCAACGCACGGTGGTCTATCACCTGTTCGGTCGACTCTCCGCCTCGCCGACCTACGTGGTTTCCGACGAGGACATGCTCGAGTTCATCTGTGCGCTGCAGTCCGAGCATCTCACGCCGGAAAAGCTCTTTCACGAACTCGAACACAATCACCTGCTGCTGATCGGCAGCGATTTCTCAAACTGGCTGGCGCGGCTTTTCCTGCGCATGGCCAAGCGCAGGCGACTGTCCGATCCGCGCGATGTCAGCGAGGTGTTCGCCGACGACCATACCTTGCAGGACGCGCGGCTGGTGGCATTCCTGCAGCAGGTCAGCGTGCGCACGCGTGTCTACGGCGGCGCCGAGGCCTTCGTGGCCGAGTTGCACGCACGCTGGTCGAAGCGCCAGCGACCGGTAATGATCTCCAACGGTGGCAGTGCTCCGCAGCGCTTCCTGGCGCCGGCGCGCGAGATGCCGGAGAACGCGATCTTCATCAGCTACGCACGCGAAGACCTGCCGGCCGTGCAGCACCTCAAGGCCGCGCTGGACACCGCCGGATTCACCACCTGGTTCGACCTCGACCGGCTTGAGGGCGGCGACGACTACGACCGAAAGATCCGCGCCAATATCGCACGCTGCAGCTTTTTCGTGCCGGTCATCTCGGCGTCGACCCAGCGTCGTCAGGAGGCCTATTTCCGTCGCGAATGGAGCTATGCGGTCGATCGCGCACGCAACATCGCCGAGGGCGCCGTGTTCATCCTGCCGGTCTGCATCGACGAAACGCGCGAGTCCGACGCGCTGGTGCCGGAACAATTCAAGGCCTTGCATATCCTGCGCATGCCCAATGGCGAACCGCCGCCGGAGTTCCTGCGTCGGCTGCACGACCTGTTCAGCGGGAGACAGGCATGAACGCGCCCCACGCCAGATCCCCCGATGCCGTGACGATCGACCCGGAAAATCCGTGGCTGGGTCTGTTCTCCTATGCCGAGGAAACCCGCGCCTATTTTCATGGCCGCGACGAGGAAACCGGTGAATTGGCGCGCCGCGTGCAGCGCAAGCTGCTGACGGTGCTGTTCGGCCAATCCGGTCTCGGCAAGACCTCGTTGCTGCGCGCCGGCCTGGTGCCGCGGTTGCGCGGGGAAGGTTATTGCCCGGTCTACGTGCGCATCGATTACGCCGCCGAATCCCCGGTGCCCTCCGAGCAGATCAAGCAGGCCATTTTCCGCGCCACGTCTGAGGCCGGCTACTGGACGCGACCGGGCAGCGCGATCGAGGGTGAATCGCTGTGGGAGTTCCTGCACCATCGCGGCGACCTGTTGCGCAATGCCGACGGTGGCGTATTGATGCCGCTGCTGATCTTCGACCAGTTCGAGGAGATTTTCACCTTGGGCCAGGCCGACGATGCCGGCCGCCTGCGCGCAAAGCAGTTCCTTGAAGATCTTGCCGACCTCGTCGAAAACCGGCCGCCAGCGGTACTGGAGCAGCGGCTGGAGCAGGACGACGAGGCCGCCGAACAGTTTGATTTCGCGCGCGCCGACTATCGCATCCTGATTGCACTGCGCGAGGACTATCTCGCGCACCTCGAAGGCGTGAAGACAATCATGCCGTCGATCACCCAGAACCGCATGCGCCTCGCACGGATGAACGGCGCGCAGGCCTTGAGCGCGGTGGTCAACCCCGGGGGGCGCCTCGTATCGCACGAAGTGGCCGAGTCGATCGTGCGCTTCGTCGCCGGCGGTTCGGAACTCGGCAATGCGGAAATCGAACCGTCGCTGCTGAGTCTGGTTTGCCGCGAACTCAATACCGTGCGCCAGACGCAGGGCCGCGGGGAAATTTCAGCCGATCTGCTGGCAGGTTCGCGCGACACGATCCTGAGCGAGTTCTACGAACGTGCACTGGCCGACCAGCCGGACGGCGTGCGCCGCGTGATCGAGGATGAGCTGCTCACCGAATCCGGCTACCGCGAGAGTCTGGCCGAAGAGCGCGTGATCAAGGCGCTCGCGGCGGCAGGCGCCACGCCGGACACGCTGGCAACCCTGGTCAACCGGCGCCTGCTGCGCATCGAGGAACGCCTCGACATGCGCCGCGTGGAGCTGACCCACGACGTGCTTTGCAGCGTCGTCGTTGCCAGTCGCAACCTGCGCCAGGAGCGCGAAGCGCGCGATGCCACGCAACGTCAGCTCGCTATGCAACAGGAGCGCGAGGCAGCGACGCACCGTGCGCTGCTGCGCGCGCGCATGGTCGCGGGCGTCTGTGCGGTGCTGATGCTCGTTGCGGTCGCCGGCGCGGCATTCGGCTGGATTGCCATGCACCGTGCACGCGCAGCCGAAGCCGAAGCGCAGAAGTCGCGCAGCGATGCCGAGAAGCTGGTCAGCTTTCTGATCGAGGATTTCTACAATGAACTGGCGCCCACCGGCCGGCTGGAAACCCTGGGCAAGCTCGCGCACATGACGGTCGGTTACTACGACAGCTTGCCGGCGGAACTGGCCACACCACAAACACATATCAACCGCGCGATGGCGCTGGTACGCGAAGGCGCGGCGCTGCAGGCGAGCGGCAATGTGGATGCCGCTTACAGGAGTTTCGGCGCAGCCCAGTCCGTATTTGAAAAACTCCGCGCCTCGGGAGACCGCAGCGAAGCGGTCACGTATGGCCTTGCCCTGACCTTGCTCAGTGAAGGCAGCAGCATCGTCGGGACCAGCGGTGGCGGGCGCGGCACTGCCGCCGAGTTGCGACAGGCGGCTGACCTTTTGCGGCCGCTGGCCTACACGTCAGGCCCTTCGCGGCGGGTCAGGCAAGCCTACGCGGATACCCTGAACTATCTCACTTTCACCCAGCCACAGGAAACGGCGGTGGCCACCTCCAACGAGGCGCGCAAAGTTCTGGAGGGCCTCGGTGCGCTGGATCTGTCGGATCTGAATGCTGCCTCGTCCTATGCCGATGCTGCTGATTCCGAGGCGCGCCACCTGTTGTCGCTCGGCCGGATCGCCGAGGCGAAAAAGCTGGAACAGCAGGTGTACGAACTGGCCGAGAAGATCCTGGCGCGCCGCCCCGGCGACCTGCACTCGCTGTCCGACCGTTCCTGGGCCGCGGAATTGCTCGGAACCCTCGCGCAACGACAGCACGACGATGCCGCCGCCGCGGACTATGCGAACAAGGCGGCGCGGGCGGGCGAGGACGAGGTGCGCTTCAATCCTTCCGATCTGGGTTCCTGGAGCCGCTGGGCACTGGGCCTGGGAGAGGTCGCCGATCTGCAGTTTGAACGCGGCCAGGTGGCGCAGGCAATCGCCACGATGCATTCGCTGCTGGCGCTGGAGCGGGATCCGCGCCGGCCTTCCAGTCTTGGCCCGGTACTGTGGTTTCGATGGATCCAGCTCGCGAATTGGCAAGCGCAGACCGGCGATACGGCCGCGGCCGCGCAGTCGCTGAAGGCCTTCGCGCGCGACACCGGCGAACTCGCTGCCCAACTCGCGCCACAAGACCCGAAGCGTCAGCTTCTGGTCAGGCCGGAGCAGGGTATAGGCGGTGCCGTGCAACTGACCGAAGGCGCGTCACAGGCCGCCCTGACGGATGCGACAGCCGTGATCGCTCGCGTCGAGTCAGTCGGGATTCCGGCCGGTGATGTGGGCGCCTCCAATTTGCGGGGCAACATGTTGAATGGCGATCTTCAGACCGCAGCCACGGCGTCTATCCGGCTCGGCCGGTACCGGCAAGCTGAAGCGTTGGCGCGCCAGTGGCTGGCGGTTCCACCGAACAAGACATCGGAAGCCGACCCGCAGATCAAGGAGTCCAGGGCCCGATCCGTTCTCGCCGATGCGGTAGCCATGCAAGGTCGCGGCGACGAAGCGCAAAAGGCCCTGCAACCCGCGCTTGCGTACTATCAACAGCAGCAGCAAGCCGGTGCACGGGGCATGACGTTTCGTCACGACTACGCCTATGCGCTGTATGTCAGCGCCATTTCCAGCGCGGCCGATGCCGAGGGCCGGGAGAGGCGCAAGACAGCCCTGGACGAAGCGGCCACGCTGATTGCCGGTGCTTCCACAGAAGCGCAGCAACTGGCGGAAATGCGTGAAGTGACCACCTTGATCACCGCCGGCCGTGCATCGCACTAGGAGCCCGCAGACGCCGACCTCCCCGTGCTCACGACTGGCCCGGCGCCGGTCGAGAATCCCGCGAGGGCCAGCTTTCCGGTGTGCGAGGCAGGGTGCGAGGGATCATCGAGTCACGACGCGATGGATCACTCGGTGAGACTTGAGGATCACGGAGAAATGGGGGAGTCGGATCGCGACTTGACGATACTGATTCACGTATTAGAATGCGCGGCTCCGATGCGGGAATAGCTCAGTTGGTAGAGCACGACCTTGCCAAGGTCGGGGTCGCGAGTTCGAGTCTCGTTTCCCGCTCCAGATTGCACCCAGGGCCCTGATTTGTTCAGGGCCTTGTCGTTTCCGCCGCCAGCCGCTTGCAAACGCGTCGAACAGTGGTGCACCAGCGCCGCTCAGGCTGTTCACAAGAGCGCCTGGTCTGCTATGCTTCGCGGCTCCGATGCGGGAATAGCTCAGTTGGTAGAGCACGACCTTGCCAAGGTCGGGGTCGCGAGTTCGAGTCTCGTTTCCCGCTCCAGGATTTGCGCAGAACCTCGGCCCACCGGGGTTTTGTTTTATTCGAAATCTGCGATCATGCTGATCGCGATGCATCAAGCAATGGCCTGGTGGCAGAGTGGTCATGCAGCGGACTGCAAATCCGCGTACGCCGGTTCGATTCCGACCTAGGCCTCCATTGCACAAGCGGCTGTCCGTCAGCCAAGAAAAACCCGCCGCTGGCGGGTTTTTTGTTGCGAATAATCCGGGGATGGTGCCTGGGGCGGGGGTCGAACCCGCATGGCCTTGCGGCCGAGGGATTTTAAGTCCCTTGCGTATACCGGTTTCGCCACCCAGGCCTGGGGCCGGCGCACATGACGAAGGCTGTGCGCGGCGGCGCGAATCGTAGCACGCAGTGGCGTGTCGACCCTGCGCCGGATTGCTTCAGATCAGGCTTTTGAAGATATGGAAGCCGGCGCTGTATTCGCCGATCAGGGTGCCCACGCTGACCAGGATGAAGTTGAGCAGGGTGCGGGCGACGCGGTTCTTCCACCAGCCGCTCCAGTGCACGATGTCGTCGCGAAGGCTGTCGAAATCGGCCACCCGTGGGCGTCGCACCCAGGCCTCGGCCATGGCGCTGATGCCGCCGGCGGGAATGCCGGGGCGAAACGGCTTGATCGGTGCGGCGATGAAGGCGGCGACGATGCTGACCGGGTGGCCGCCCGCAGCCAGTGCGCCCAGTGCGGCAAAGCCGCCCGTGAACAGCACCCAGGCCAGCAGCGCCTGCGTGCCCAGGGTCGCATTCTTGTGAAATGCCCAGGCAATCGCCGCGAACACCAGCAGCACCAGACCGGCAGCCAGCCATTTCGGCCAGCGTGCCTTGGGCGGGGTCTGCGCCAGTTCGGCGACTTTCAGCGCGGGCTCGTCCTGCTGCTCGCGCAACAACGTGCACAGCCCCTTGAGGTGACCGGCGCCGACGACCACCAGTACGCGACGCGGGTCGGTTGTCGCATGGCGTGTGGCTTCCTCGCGCAGGCGCGCGGCCATGAAGGCGTCGCGCTCGCCGATCAGGCTTTCGTAGAGCGGTTTCGATCCGCTGGCGAATTCGCTGAACGCGCTTTCCAGCAGGTCGCTCTGTTTGAGTTTTTCGACTTCTTCCTGCGCAATGTCCTCACGTTCGAACACACTGGCCAGCAGACCACCGAGCAGGCCGAAGCGCTGCCAGAAGCCGACGCTGCGCCAGGCGCGCTTCAGCGTAGTGCCAACTTCACGATCGATCAGCCAGACTGGCAACCCGCGCTGGTCGGCGCCATCCATCGCGGCCTTCATCTCGGCGCCGGGCTGGATGCCGGACTGGTCGGCCAGGCGCTTCTGGAACGTCGACAGCACCAGGCTTGCGGCAACCATGCCGGCCTTGCCCTGGCGGATCACCTGGAACAGATCCATCTGCTTGAACGCTTCGGGATCGCGCATGCCCTGGGCACGGCTCTCGCACAATTCCACGGCGACCGCATCGAAATGCTCGTGGGCGAGCAAAGCCTCGACCGCCTCCTTGCTGCTGCGCGAGACATGGGCCGTACCCAGCACCACGTAGTCCACGCCGTCACGCTGGACATGCTCGAGTGGCTGCCCGACCAGGGCCGGCAACGGGGTGACTTCGGTTTCAGGAACACTCATGCGGTCGGTGCGCTGGTCGTCGGAAGAAACCCATGGATGGGGGCGACGCGCGTGCGGAACAAGCGAGTGCCGGCGGCGTCAGTCACGGAAGCGTTTGAGTAGGTCGGCGTAGGCGTCGATGCGTCGATCGCGCAGGAAGGGCCAGATCCGGCGCACGTGCTCACTGCGCGCCAGATCGATGTCCGCCAGCAGCAGTTCGCGCCCGTCGGTACCGGCCCGAGCCAGGAATTCGCCCTGCGGTCCTGCCACGAAGCTGGAGCCCCAGAACCGGATCCCGGCGCCCACGCCGGACGGGTCGGCCTCGAACCCGGTGCGATTGCACGAGAGCAGGGGCAACCCATTGGCCACGGCGTGGCCGCGCTGGACGGTGATCCACGCGTCGCGCTGGCGATCCTTTTCGGCCTGCGCGTCGTGCGGGTCCCAACCGATCGCGGTGGGATAGAGCAGCAGCTCGGCGCCAGCCAGTGTCATCAGGCGCGCCGCTTCCGGATACCACTGGTCCCAGCACACCAGCACGCCGAGGCGACCGACCGAAGTGTCGATCGGCTCGAAGCCCAGGTCGCCGGGGGTGAAGTAGAACTTTTCGTAGAACGCCGGATCGTCGGGGATGTGCATCTTGCGGTAGACCCCGGCGACCGTCGCCGAGCGGTCGAACACCACGGCCGTGTTGTGGTACAGCCCGGCCGCGCGGCGCTCGAACAGGGAGGCGACGACCACCAGCTTCAGCTCCTCGGCCAGCTTGCCGATCCGTTCGGTGCCGGGCCCGGGAATGCGCTCGGCCTGGTCGAACACCTCCACCGACTCGTGCTGGCAGAAGTACGGGCCGTTGTGCAGTTCCTGCAACAGCACCAGTTCGGCACCGGCGGCCGCGGCTTCGCGCAGACCGGCCTCGATCGCGTCGAGATTGGTGTCGCGGCTGCCGCGGTCGGTTTCCTGCAGCAGGGCAACCTTGAGGGTCTTGCGGGTCATCATCGAATCCTGCCGCCGGTGGCGTCGGGCCATAGTGTAGCGAACCGCCTCCGGCCCGGTGGCGAACCCGCTGGCAGGGCTGCTGCGGGATTGGCTGGCCGAGGCTGGCGATCCATGGGTTTGAGCGGATTGCCGCAGTCCACCCGGACACACAGCGCAGGCGCGCAGAAATGACCTGATAACCGTTGCCCATTCCGCTAATCTGATCCGCGCGGGCAGTCGTCGCCTCGTCATGGCATCGGTACTTCGGGTTCGAACACCATGGGGAACAGTGCAACATGAGCCGGTTCGGACACTTCCTTCAGCGCACCTATCAGCGCTGGAAACAGGACACCCTCAGCCAAAGCGATTTTCGGCCCAGCGTCAGCATCCTCAAGCTGTCGCTGATGGCGGTTTTCGTCGGGATTGCCGCCGCACTGGTCGCGTGGCTGCTGTACCGGTTGATCGGCCTGGTGACGCACCTCGCCTTCGCCGGACAGTGGTCGTTCGATTTCACCGCACCTTCCGTGCTGGGCGCGCCGACCTGGGTCATCCTGGTGGCACCGGTGGTGGGCGGCCTGTTGATCGGCCTGATGGCTCGCTTCGGTACCGAACGCATCCGTGGTCACGGCATCCCCGAAGCGCTGGAGGCGATCCTGTTCCGCAAGAGCAAGATGATGCTGAAGGTGGCCATCCTGAAACCGCTGGCGTCGGCCATTGCCATTGGCACCGGTGGGCCGTTCGGTGCGGAAGGCCCGATCATCATGACCGGCGGCGCGGTTGGCTCGCTGATGGGGCAGGTGTTCTACCTGACCTCGATCGAACGGCGCACGCTGCTGGTAGCTGGTGCCTGTGCAGGTATGGCGGCAACTTTTGACACGCCGATCGCAGCCACGCTGCTGGCGGTCGAGCTGTTGCTGTTCGAGTTGCGCCCGCGCAGCACGATCCCGGTCGCCATTGCCTGTTTCGTGGCCGCGGGCTTGCGCCCGTACCTGATTGGCCCCGGGCCGTTGTTTGCACTGGACGTTACATTCCATCCGGACACCGTTGTCCTGGCCATGGCGGCGGTCAGCGGGGTATTCGGCGGATTGCTGGCCACCTTGCTGTCGGCCATGATCTACAAATCCGAGGATCTGTTTCACAAATTGCCGGTGCACTGGATGTGGTGGCCGGCGATCGGCGCGCTTGCCGTCGGCCTGGGCGGTTGGCTGGAACCGCAAGCGCTGGGCGTGGGTTATGGCGTCATCGACAAGCTGCTGACCGGCCAGATGGTGGGCAGCGCGATCGTGGTTTTCATGATCGTCAAATCGCTGATGTGGGTCATCTACCTGAGCTCGGGCACGTCAGGCGGCATCCTGGCGCCCCTGTTGGCTCTGGGTGCTGGTCTGGGCGGCCTGGAGGCGATGTTTTTCCCGGGATCGCAACCGCTGCTGTGGCCGCTGCTGGGCATGGTGGCCATGTTGACCGGGGTCATGCGCTCGCCTTTCACCTCGATATTGTTCGCGTTGGAACTCACGCGTAACGCCACCGCACTACCCGCGTTGCTGGTGACGTGCATCGTGGCTTACGGTGTCAGCGTATTCCTGATGAAACGTTCCATCCTGACCGAGAAGATCGCGCGCCGTGGCCGCGACGTGTTTCGCGAATATTCGGTGGACCGGCTGGAACACATGGCGATCAAGGAAGTGATGACCACCGGCATCCTCAGCGTGCCCGGCAGCATCAGCGTGCATGAGCTGGCCGCAAACCACTTCGACGCGCAGCAAAAATACCGCGCCTATCCAGTGGTCGATGCCGACGGGAAGTTGTTGAACGTGGTCAACCGGCAGGTGCTGAACCAGTGGCGCGAGAACCATATCGATGACAACAGCATCCTTGCCGACGTCCTGGATGTCGACCCGGTGGTGGCGTTTCCGGACGAAAGCTGCCGCAGCGTGGCGGTGCGCATGGCGGTGGAAAAGCTGGACCGGATCCCGGTCGTGGTGTCCATCGACGATCGTCACCTGCTCGGCATGATTACCCGTTACGACCTGCTCAAGCCGTACACCCACTTCCACGACGAGGAGCGGGTGCGAGAGCGCTTTTTCGGCAATGGCAAGGTGGCGGCGCAAAGCGACAACAAGCCATGAGACTGCGCCTCAGGCGATCCCGGCGGGCAGTTGCATGGTGATGCAATGCAGGCTGCCGTTCTGCCAGATCAGCGGGCGGCAGGGCACCGGCACGATCTCGCGGCCCGGATGGGCCACGCCGATGATGCGAGCGGCCTCGGCGTCGGCCGGATCGCCGTAGGCAGGGACCAGCACGGCACCGTTGACGATCAGATAGTTCGCGTAAGAGGCCGCCAGGCGGCGGCCTCCGTCAAGGATCGGCCGCGGCCAGGGCAGGGGATGGAGTTGGTACGGTCGCCCGTCCCTGGTGCGCAACGCGGCTAGCTCGGTGGCCATCCGCTGCAACTCGTCGTGGTGCGGATCGACGGCATCGTCGCAAGCCTGGAACACGATGCGATCGTCCGGCGCAAAGCGCGCCAGGGTGTCGATGTGCGCGTCGGTGTCGTCGCCTTCGAGGTAGCCGTGGTCCAGCCACAGGATGCGCGACGCGTGCAGGCTGTCGCGCAGGATCGTGCTCATCTCGTCGCGCGACTGTTCCGGGTGTCGTTGCGCCAGGCAGCGCCAGGTCGTCAGCACGGTGCCGGCGCCATCGCTTTCGATGCCACCGCCTTCCAGCGCCCAGTCGATCCGCTTGTGCGTCGCGTGGCCGAAGATGCCGGCAGCCACCAGTCCGGAGACGAGTGCATCGTCCTGCTCGGCGCCGAACTTGCCGCCCCAGCCGGTGAAGCGGAAGTCGGTGAGCTGGGATTTCCCGTCAGCCGCCTTCAGCGTGACCGGGCCGGAGTCGCGCAGCCAGGTGTCGTCGTAGGGCAGGGCGACGAAGCGCACGTGCGCGGGATTGACGCCGGCCACTTCCAGCAGGCTCGCGACATGCCGCTGCAGCGCGTCGTCGGCCACCACCACAACCAGTGGCTGGAAGCGCGTCACGGCGGCGGCCAGGGCCACGTAGGTGGTTTCCACCGATGTCAGCCGCTCGGCCCAGTCGGTTTCGGCATGCGGCCAGGCGATCAGGATCGCCGCCTGCGGTTCCCATTCCGCCGGCAGGCGCAACGATAGATCGGTCATGAAATTGCTCTCGCGCGGGAACAGGTCGCCAAGTGTAAAGGCCAGGCCCCCTGCACATAAAAACGCGGCCCGCGTCGCCACGGACCGCGTCGACATGCGGCCGGATCAGTGGACGGCGGAGGGATCGGTGTTGTTGCCTGCCGGCGTGTTCAGCACGGAGTGGATGACGTGGTTGCGCTCGAAATACACGATGAAATTGGCGTAGTCCCAGCGGTTGATCACCGGGTGCTTCGCGGTATCGCCGCCACGCGGCGACAGCTTGCGCTGCGGTGCGCCCCAGGTCTTCTCCACCTGGCTCATGCTCAGGCCGCGACGGGGCAGGTTCATCCCCTGTTCCTGCTGCACGCGATGGATCAGCAGGCTGTCGCCATGCGTCGATTGGGCAGCATGTGTCGCCGGTGCCACGGCAAAACCGGCGGCGGCGATCATCATGGCGACAATCGGCAAACTGTTCTTGAACTTGACCATGGCTCCCCTCTCCAGACAAGGCTGTATGCGGCGTCGTTTTAGCAGACCCGGCCATGTTACGCCATGCCGGGCTGCGTCGATTGCGATGGATTGGGCATTCGTCGCACATGCGGCCCGCAACCGCCGATGGGGCGAGAATAGCGTCATCACCGCTATCATGGGCGGCTGCGGGTGCGCGCTTGCCCGGTCCGGATGTGTTCCCCTCATGATTTCCTTTCGACATTTCGCCCTGCGCCGCGGCAGCCGCTTGTTGCTTTCGGACATCGATCTGGTGATCCAGAGCGGTTGGCGGCTGGGTGTGATCGGGCGCAACGGCTGTGGCAAATCCAGCCTGTTCGCCGCGCTGCAGGGCAACCTGGACAGCGATGCCGGCGAGCTGGAGATGTCCGGCAAGTTGCGGCTGGCCTCGGTGGCGCAGGAGACCCCGGCCTTGCCGGACGCAGCGATCGACTACGTGCTGGGCGGCGACGAGGAACTGGCGGCGGCGATCAACGCCGAAGCCGAGGCCGGCGAGCGTGGCGACATGGACGCGATGGCGAAGGCGCACCACCGTATCGAGGAACTGAACGGCTACGACGGGCGCGCCCGTGCCGGTCGCCTGATGCACGGCCTGGGGTTTGCCCCGGAGACGCACGAACGCGCGGTGCAGGAGTTCTCCGGTGGCTGGCGCGGGCGGCTGAACCTGGCACGTGCACTGATGTGCCCGTCCGACCTGCTGCTGCTGGACGAGCCGACCAACCACCTGGACCTGGACGCCGTGCTGTGGCTGGAAGAATGGCTGCGTCGCTACCAGGGCACCTTGCTGATCATCTCGCATGACCGCGAATTCCTCGACGGGGTGATCACCCACACCCTGCACCTCGACGACGGCAAGGCCAAGCTCTACACCGGCAACTACAGCGCCTTCGAGCGCCTGCGCGCCGAGCAGTTGCGTCAGCAGCAGATCTCGCACGAACGCGAGCAGGCCGAGCGTGCCCACCTGCAGTCGTTCATCGATCGCTTCAAGGCCAAGGCGACCAAGGCCAAGCAGGCGCAATCGCGCATGAAGCGGCTGGAAAAGCTGGCCGGTACCGAGGCGGTGCGCGCGGAGCGCCCTTTCAGCTTCCACTTCGCCAAGCCGGAGCGATTGCCCGATTCGATGGTGCAGCTGGAAGACATCACGGCCGGCTATCAGGCCGACCCCTCGGCGCGCGATGTCGGCGGCGAGGTGGCAAACATCGTGCTGGCCGACGTGCGCTTCAGCATCGAGGCCGGCGAACGGATCGGCCTGCTCGGCCCCAACGGCGCCGGCAAATCCACCCTGGTCAAGACTCTGGTCGGCGAGCTGGAACCGTTCGGCGGCGAGCGCAAGGCGCACAAGGACCTGAAGATCGGCTACTTCGCCCAGCACACCGTGGAAAGCCTGCGCGAAGGCGCCAGCCCGCTCGATCACCTGATGGACCGGGCACCCGGCGCGGCGACCCAGGCGATGCGCGATTTCCTCGGCACCTGGAATTTCGCCGGCGATCGCGCATTCGAGTCGGTGGACGGTTTTTCCGGTGGCGAACGCGCCCGCCTGGCGCTGGCGCTGATCGCCTGGGACAAGCCCAACCTGCTGCTGCTGGACGAACCGACCAACCATCTCGACCTGGACATGCGCGAGGCGCTGGCCGATGCCCTGGCCGACTTCGACGGCGCGCTGGTACTGGTCTCGCACGATCGCCATCTGCTTGGCATGGTCTGCGACAGTTTCTGGCGGGTCGCCGACGGCATCGTGGAAAGCTTCGATGGCGACCTGGACGACTACGCGCGCTGGCTGAAGAGTCGTGGCAGTGCGAACAAGCGAGCGGCGAAGGCGGTCGCTCCGGCACCGATCAAGGTCATCCCGGAAACCTCGCCCGAGGAGCGCCGGCGCCAGGCCGCGGCTCGGCGCGAACAGGAAAAAGGTTCGCGCCAGCGGGTGAAACGGATCGAGACGCGTACCGCGACGCTCGACGCCGAACTGCTTGCACTCGAGGCGAAGCTGGCCGATCCCGCCACCTACAACGGCCCGACCAGCGAGATGATGCGGCTGGGGCAGCTTCAGGCCGAGTTGCGTGGCGAAAAGGAGGCGCTGGAAACCGAATGGCTGGAACTGGTCGAGCAAATGGAATCGCCGGCAGCGTCATGAGCCCGCGTTCCGGACCGCTGCTGCATCTGTGGCTGCCGGCACGGCGCTCATTCGACTCGCGTCACCCGCTGCTTGAACGTCTGCAGCGGACCGACCGTCTGGATGACGGCGCAACCGGCTACCTGGAGGGGCTCGGCGAATCCTTCGTCGGCGTCGATGCGAACCTGCCGGCGGCGGCGATCACGCGCGAATACCTGGTGGGCGATGCGGCCGACACCTGCTGGCTGTCGGCCGACCCGGCCTGGGTGCAACCGGACATGACCGGTGCCCGCCTGCTGGCCTGCGGCCAGCTGCAACTGGACATGGCCGAGGCGCAGGCGCTGGCCGAGCCGCTCCAACCCGTCTTCGTTGACGCTGGCATGCAATTGCTCGTTTCCACGCCAGATCGCTGGCACGTGCAACTGCCGCCAGGTCTTGCGCCGCCGAGGTTCGACGCTCCGGAACAGGCGATGGGCGAAGACTTGTCGCAGCATTTGCCGGCTGGCGCAGAAGGGCGCCCGTGGCGCATCCTGCTCAACGAAGTCCAGGTTCTGCTGCACCAGCATCCCTTGAATGCCCAACGCCGTGCCCGCGGGTTGGCACCGGTGAACAGCCTGTGGCTGTGGGGTGGCGGTCGCCTGCCGGATTCGATGCGAAGCGCGCTGGATGGTGTCATCAGTGACGACTTGCTCCTGCGCGCGCTGGCGGCACGCGCCGATGTCGCGCAACTCGCGCGTGCGCCACAAACGGTAGCGGCGGCGGGCCCGGGGTGGCTGATCGACCTGCAGGATCTGCCGGCCAGCGAGATCGCTGCCGCTTGGTGGCCATCATTGCAGCCGCTGTTCGAACGTCATCCGCTGCAGTTGCATTTCGCCAGCGGTGAACGCTGGCTGCATCGGCCGTGGCATCGCTGGCGCTTCTGGCGCGGGGGAAAACCTTGAGCATGTTGCAACTGCGCCGACGCGAAGGCAGGAGCACGCCCGGCAACTGGCCTGACTCGGTGCATCCGGTATTGCGCCAGGTCTATGCAGCACGTGGCGTGCTGGTGCCGGCCGAGGTGGAACACCGGCTGGCGCGCATGCTGTCGCCACAGACACTGGGTGGCATCGATGCCGCCGTGACGCTGTTGCTGGAAGCAATCCGCGCCGACTGGAGCATCGTGGTCGCCGGCGACTACGACTGCGATGGCGCCACCGGCACCGCCGTGGCCGTGCGCGGACTGCGCCTGCTCGGCGCGCGCCGGGTGAGCTACGCCATACCGAATCGCTTCGTGCACGGTTACGGCCTGAGTCCGGCGCTGGTGGAATCGCTGCAACCGACACCGCAACTGATCGTCACCGTGGACAACGGCGTGGCCAGCGTGGCTGGCGTGGCTGCGGCGAAGGCGCGCGGCATCCGCGTCATCGTCACCGATCACCACCTGCCCGGGGAGCAACTGCCGGACTGCGACGCGATGGTCAACCCGAACCTGCCTGGCGACCTGTTTTCCAGCAAGATGCTGGCCGGCGTGGGCGTGATGTTCTACCTGCTGCTGGGCCTGCGCGCGAAGATGCGGGAGCAGGGCGCCAGCCCGCGCGTCGAGCCAGATCTGTCGTGCCTGCTCGACCTTGTCGCCCTGGGTACCGTGGCCGACCTGGTGCCACTGGATTTCAACAACCGGGTACTGGTCGAGGCGGGCCTGCAGCGTATCCGCAGCGGCCGCGCCTGCGCCGGCATTCTAGCCCTGGTCGAGGCGGCCAAGCGCAGCCCGGCGACTGTGTGCTCCGGCGATCTCGGCTTCAGCGTCGGTCCGCGCCTGAATGCGGCCGGTCGTCTGGAAGACATGCGGCTGGGCGTGGAATGCCTGCTCACCGACGATGTCGAACAGGCGCGACACCTTGCCGAACGGCTCGACGGCATCAACCGCGAACGGCGCGAGCTGCAGGCCGGGATGGTGGCTGAAGCCGAGGTGATGGCCGCGGGCCTGGACCACATCGAGGCGGTGGGTGTCGCCCTGTACGAGCCCTCGTGGCATGCCGGCGTGGTCGGCCTGGTGGCCTCGAAGCTCAAGGAACGGCTGCACCGCCCGGTGATCGCCTTTGCGCCGGCCAGCGAGGACGACCCGGAGCATCTGCGCGGTTCCGCGCGATCGATCGCCGGTTTCCATATTCGCGATGCCCTCGCGGCCATCGATGCGCGCCAGCCGGGGCTGATCGAGCGCTTCGGCGGCCATGCGATGGCGGCCGGGTTGAGCCTGAAGGCGACCGACTACCCGCGCTTTGCCGCCGCGTTCGACGCGATCGCGACTGAACTGATCGCGCCGGAACGCCTGCAGGCGCTGCTGTATACCGACGGCGAGCTGCCGCCCGGCGCCGCCTCGCTGGAGCTGGCGCGCCAGCTGCGCCAGGCCGGGCCGTGGGGGCAGGCCTTTCCCGAACCGCTGTTCGACAACCTGTTCGAGTGCGCGGGCTGGAAGGTGATGGGCGCGACTCACCTGCGCCTGCAACTGCGTGACCCGCGCGACGGGACGCTGCACGATGCGGTGATGTTCAATGCCTACCATGGCCAACCACCGCCGCCACGGCTGCGGGCGGCCTACGAGCTGATCGTCAACGACTGGCAGGGACGCGAGACACCACGCCTGTTGCTGCGCCATATCGAACCTGCCTGAAAGGCGCTCTGCTTGCGCATATTTCACGTGGTCTGGCCCAGACTGGCGCACACGCCATTCAAGGAGAACGCACGTGATCGCACAGATCGAGGGATTGCCTGCCGGCACGGTGGGTTTTCGCGCCCACGGCCAGGTCACTTCGGCCGACTACGAGAACGTCATTGTGCCCGACGTGGAGGCAGCGTTTGCGCTCAATCGCAAGCTGCGCCTGTTGTACGTCACCGCCGAGGATTTCACCGGCTTCGATCCCGGGGCGATGTGGGATGACGCCAAGATGGGCGCACGTCATTTCAGCGGCTGGGATCGCGTGGCGCTGGTGACCGACGTGTCGTGGTTGCGCATGACCGTCACGGCCTTCAGCTTCGCCATCCCGGCACAGTTCCGCCTGTTCCGGGCTGCCGAGCTGGACGAAGCCACGGACTGGATCAAGGCGCCTTGAGGGTCCGCACGGGACCATGCCTCCGGGCATATAGCGCCAGATCACTTGCCATCGCGCCGGCGATCTGCTCAAGTGGCGCCATGCATTCCGTGATCGCCAAATCCATGAACCTCATCGCGCTTTCCGCGCGGTGCCTGGTGCTGGCCGGCAACGACAATAACCGCGCGAACAATAACGCCAACCGTTGGCGGGCCCGCGCGTAGCAGCAAGTTTTATTGAATACGCGAAAGAGGCCCGCCCAGTGCGGGCCTCTTTCGTTTTGGGTCTCAACCGAGGAACTTTCAACATGTGTTCGATTTTCGGAATGTTCGATCTGCAGCCTGGCGACGATCTTGCCGCGCTGCGCCGGCAGGCGCTGGAACTGTCGCAGCGCCAGCGCCATCGCGGGCCGGACTGGAGCGGGGTGTTCGTCGATGCCGGGGTGATCCTGGTGCACGAGCGGCTGGCCATCGTGGACCCGGCCAGCGGTGCGCAGCCGCTGCGTTCACGCGACGGCGCACTGGCGCTGGCGGTGAACGGCGAGATCTACAACCATCGCGAGCTTGCATCCGGACTGGATTACGACTTCACCACCGGCTCGGACTGCGAGGTGATCAACGCGCTGTACCGCCAGTACGGCACCGGCTTCCTGCCACGACTCAACGGCATCTTCGCGTTCGCGCTGTGGGACGGTGATGCACAGCGCTACCTGATCGCGCGCGACCCGATCGGCGTGTGCCCGCTGTACTGGGGCCACGATGCACAAGGCCGCCTGTGCGTGGCCTCGGAGATGAAGGCACTCGTTGGCGTATGTGCCGACGTGGCGCCGTTTCCGCCCGGGCATGTCTACGACAGCGTCAGCGGCGAGCTGACGCGTTACTACGAAAAACCGTGGCGCGATTACGTCCATACGCGCGGCCACGACGTGGCCGCGCCAGCGTTGCGCAAGGCGTTCGAGCAGGCCGTGCATCGCCAGCTGATGACCGACGTGCCGTACGGTGTGCTGCTGTCCGGCGGGCTGGATTCCTCGCTGGTCGCCGCCTGCGCCGCGCAGTTCGCACGCGAGCGGGTCGAGGACGACGACCGTAGCGAGGCGTGGTGGCCGCGGCTGCATTCGTTCGCCATCGGCCTGGACGGCTCGCCCGACCTGGCCGCAGCGCAAGTCGCCGCCGATGCGCTGGGCACCGTGCATCACGGCTTCGTCTACACGTTCTGGGAGGGCCTGGATGCACTGCCGGAGGTGATCCGCCATATCGAAACCTACGACGTCACCACCATCCGCGCGGCCACGCCGATGTACCTGCTGGCGCGGCGGATCAAGGCGATGGGGGTGAAGATGGTGCTGTCCGGCGAGGGCTCGGACGAGCTGTTCGGCGGCTACCTGTACTTCCACAAGGCGCCCTCGGCCGAGGCCTTCCACGAGGAAACCGTGCGCAAGCTCGATGCGCTGCACAGCTACGACTGCCTGCGCGCGAACAAGGCGATGATGGCCTGGGGCGTGGAGGCGCGCGTGCCGTTCCTCGACCTGGATTTCGTCGACGTGGCGATGGGCCTCGATGCCGCGCACAAGATGGCGGGGCAGGGCCGGATCGAGAAGGCGGTGCTGCGCGAGGCCTTCGACGGTGCATTGCCGGACGCGATCCTGTGGCGGCAGAAGGAGCAGTTCAGCGACGGCGTCGGCTACGGCTGGATCGACGGATTGAAGGCACACGCCGAGCAGGCGATCAGCGACCGCGAGTTTGCCGCGGCCGCGGCGCGCTATCCGTTCAACACGCCGACGACTAAGGAGGCGTACTTCTACCGGCGCATCTTCGAGCAGCATTTCCCCGGCGAGGCTTGCGCGGCGACCGTGCCCGGCGGCAAGTCGATCGCCTGCTCATCGCCGGCGGCGCTGGCGTGGGATCCGGCGTTTGCGAACGCGGCCGATCCTTCCGGGCGGGCGGTGAAGGGGGTGCACCAGCAGGCGCTGGCCTGACTGCGCTGCGCCACGCCACCGTGTGTGCCGGGTGGCGCTTTGCTATGATTCGCGGTTCATCCAGCGCCCGCCCGGGCGCCACAAACCATGGCCCGAACATGATCGAGACCAATCCCATCCATGCGCAGATCGCCGACCTCCGGGGCCGCGTCGAGTCGCTTCGGGGGTATCTTTGACTACGCTACAAAAAGCGAACGTCTGGAAGAAGTAAGCCGCGAACTGGAAAATCCCAATGTCTGGGACGATCCGACGAGCGCGCAGGAGCTGGGCCGCGAACGCGCCCGCCTGCACACCATCGTCAATGGCATCGACACGCTGACTGCGGGTCTGACCGATGCCAGCGACCTGTTGGAGATGGCCGTCGCCGATGGTGACGAGGACACCGCCAACTCGGTCGTCGCCGATCTGACCAAGCTCGAAGCACAGGTGGGCAAGCTGGAGTTCCAGCGCATGTTCTCCGGCAAGATGGACGCGACCAACGCGTTCGTCGACATCCAGGCCGGTGCTGGTGGTACCGAAGCGCAGGACTGGGCCGAAATGCTGCTGCGCATGTACCTGCGCTGGTGCGAATCGCGCGGCTGGAAAACCGAGCTGATGGAAGTCAGCGGCGGCGACGTGGCCGGCATCAAGTCCGCCACGTTCCGCGTGGAAGGCGATTACGCCTACGGCTGGCTGAAGACCGAGATCGGCGTACACCGGCTGGTGCGCAAGAGTCCGTTCGATTCGGACAACCGCCGGCATACCAGCTTCACCTCGGTGTTCGTGTCGCCGGAAGTCGATGACGACATCGACATCGACATCAACCCGGCCGACCTGCGCACCGACGTCTACCGCTCCTCCGGCGCCGGTGGCCAGCACGTCAACAAGACCGAATCGGCGGTGCGTATCACGCATATCCCGACCAATACCGTCGTGGCCTGCCAGACTGGCCGCAGCCAGCACCAGAACCGCGACACCGCGATGAAGATGTTGGCCGCCAAGCTGTACGAGCTGGAAATCCAGAAACGCAACGTCGAACGCGACGCGCTGGAAGCGACCAAGTCCGACATCGGCTGGGGCAGCCAGATCCGCAATTACGTACTCGACCAGAGTCGCATCAAGGATTTGCGCACCGGCATCGAACGCACCGATACACAGAAGGTGCTGGACGGCGACCTGGACGAATTCATCGAGGCCAGCCTGAAATCCGGCCTCGAAGCGGGCGCCAAGCGCGTCGATGCGTGAGTACTAATCCGTTGAATCAGTCCGATCACCTGCAAGGAGTCTCGGCATGAACAACAAGAAGATCTGCGCAATCCTCATCGCATTCGCCGCACTTGCGGCGCTTAACGGCACGGCTTTCGCTCAAGAGAGCTCAGGTGTCAAGCAAGACGCCAAGGCAGTCGGTCACGGCGTCGCCAACGGCGCTCGCGATGTCGGCCACGCGACCAAGCACGTCGCCGTCAAGGTCGGGCATGCCGGGAAGGAGGCTGGCCTCGGCATCGGGCACGGTGCGAAGAAGGCCGGTATCGCCGTCGGACACGGCGCGCGCGATGGCTGGAATGCGACCCGACACGCGGTCAAGCACGTGTTTCACAAGGACGATTGACGGGGGCGTCGCCGTTCCGAAGAAAACTTCCCGTGTTGTTTGCAACCCAACCCTAAACAGAGAAACGTCCGCCGCTCGGCACGAGCGCCGGCTGAAACGGAATCCCCCATGAGTGAACCGGTCGACACCCTCCCCATCGACGAAAACAAGCTGATCGCCGAGCGTCGCGAGAAACTGAAGACGCTGCGCGGGCAGGGCATCGCATTCCCGAACGACTTCAAGGTCGACAGCTTTGCCGGCGACCTGCAGGCCGAGTTTGCCGACAAGGACGTGCACACGGCCGAACTGATCGAAGCGGCCGCACGTCGCGTGAAGATGGCCGGTCGCATCGTGCTCAAGCGCGTGCAGGGCAAGGTCAGCTTCGTGCAGTTGCAGGACTTCAGCGGGCGCATCCAGCTGTTCATCCACCAGGGCACGCTGGGTGAAACCTACGAGGCGTTCAAGGGCTGGGACGTGGGCGACATCGTGGGCGCCGAAGGCGTGCTGATGCGCACCAAGACCGGCGAGCTGTCGCTACGCGTCGATGGCCTGCGCCTGCTGACCAAGAGCCTGCGCCCGCTGCCGGACAAGTTCCACGGCCTGGCCGACGTGGAGCAGCGTTACCGCCAGCGCTACGTCGATCTGATTGTCACCGAGGAAGCACGCCGCACCTTCATGCTGCGCTCGAAGATCATCGGCACCATGCGCCAGTGGCTGGAGGCACCGTCGCGCCGTTTCATGGAAGTCGAGACGCCGATGATGCACATGATCCCCGGTGGTGCCACGGCCAAGCCGTTCACCACCCATCACAACGCGCTGGATCTCGATCTGTACTTGCGTGTGGCGCCGGAGCTCTACCTGAAGCGGCTCGTCGTCGGCGGCTTCGACCGCGTCTACGAGATCAACCGCAACTTTCGCAATGAGGGCGTGTCGACCCGACATAACCCTGAATTCACCATGCTGGAGCTGTACCAGGCCTACGCGACGTATCACGAGATCATGGATCTCACCGAGGCGGTGATCCGCGATACCGCGCAGGCCGTGCTGGGCACCACGCAACTGGAGTGGGACGGCGCTGCGATCGACGTCGGTCCGGCGTTCCGCCGTTGGCGCATGGAAGACGCCGTGCTGGAACACAACCCTGAGATCCGGCGTGAGGAACTGCGTGACCGCGAGGCGATGGCCGCGCACGCGAAGCGCGTCGGCGCGCAGGTCAAGCCCGGCTAC
The DNA here is from genome assembly GCF_002001085.1 of Rhodanobacter sp. B05. GTDB lineage: Bacteria > Pseudomonadota > Gammaproteobacteria > Xanthomonadales > Rhodanobacteraceae > Rhodanobacter. The sequence continues at coordinate 73,958 of NZ_MUNU01000014.1, read as the reverse complement.
GGCTGGGGCAAGCTGCTGCTGGAAATTTTCGAGCACACCGTCGAACACACCCTGATCCAGCCCACCTTCATCACCGACCATCCGGTCGAGGTGTCGCCGCTGGCGCGCGAGAGCGATACCGACAAGGGCATCACCGACCGCTTCGAGTTGTTCGTCAACGGCAAGGAGCTGGCGAATGGCTTCTCCGAATTGAACGACCCGGAAGACCAGGCCGCACGCTTCCAGGCCCAGGTCGACGCCAAGGACGCCGGCGACGACGAGGCGATGCACTTCGACGCCGATTACATCCGTGCGCTGGAAGTGGGCCTGCCGCCGACCGGCGGCCTCGGCATCGGCATCGACCGGCTGGTGATGCTGCTGACCGGCTCGTCGTCGATCCGCGACGTGCTGCTGTTCCCGTACATGCGGCCCGAGGCCTGAGCATGGCCGCGCCCGCGCTGCAGGACCTGGCCGCCCCCGACGGCGTCTGCTACGGCTGCGGCAGTGCCCATCCGCATGGCCTGCACATCAAGAGCCACTGGCACGAGGATGGTGTGCATGTCGTTTCGACGCATCTGCCCGATGCCGATTTCCACGGCTGGCCGGGTCTGGTCTACGGCGGGCTGATCGCGATGCTGGTCGATTGCCACTCCAACTGGACCGCGATGGCGTATCACTACCGGACCGAAGGGCGTGCGCCGGACAGCCAGCCGCGCATCGACTGCGTCACCGGCAACCTTGGCGTCAAATTCCTCAAGCCCACGCCGATGGGCGTGCCGCTGACGCTGAAGGCGCGTGTCGACGGCGAGGTCGGCCGCAAGACCCGCGTGCTGTGCGAGGTCTATGCCGGCGAGGTACTCACCGCGCTGGGCGATTCGACCTTCGTGCGTGTTGATACGGCCCAACTGGCCAGGGCCGCACGGAACGCTTGAGGGGCGCGGTGGGTTAAACTCCTCGCTTTCCTCCCAGCCAGGAACCTGCACCATGTGGTTTGCCATCATCGGGACGGACGTTGCGGACTCGCTGGACAAGCGCAAGAGCGTTCGCCCTGCGCATATCGCGCGATTGCAGGCACTGCTGGACGCCGGAAGGCTGTTCGTGGCTGGTGCCTTCCCTGCCATCGAGTCGGAAGACCCGGGTCCGGCGGGTTTCAGCGGCAGCATGATCCTGGCCGAGTTCCCCTCGCAGGCCGAGGCGCGAGCCTGGGCCGATGCCGATCCCTACGTCGCCGCCGGTGTCTATGCCGACGTGCAGATCAAGCCGTTCCGCAAGGCGCTGCCGGCTTGAGTGCAGCGATGCTCGAGCAGATCCGTCAGCGCCTGACCCAGGCGTTGACGCCCACCGAGCTGGAAGTCGTCGATGAAGGCCATCTGCACGCCGGCCATGCGGGGGAGGGCAAGGGCCACTTCCACGTGCGCATCGTCAGCGCCGCGTTTGCGGGACAGTTGCCGATCCGGCGCCACCGCATGGTGTACGCCGCCGTCGACGACCTGATGGACAACGGCATCCACGCTTTGTCCATCGACGCTGAAGACAAATAGTCAAGAAAACAAGACACTTGAATTGACTTTTTCAACCAATACTTCATCCATAAATGCATTGCAGCGCCGCCCCGCGTTTGGCACAGTGCCTTGTCGCCCGGCTGTACGGGCCTTACCGCTGACCCGTTGAAGACCGCATGCGCCTGAGCACGATCAAACTCGCCGGTTTCAAGTCCTTCGTGGACCCGACCACCCTGCATCTGCCGAGCAACATGATCGGTGTGGTCGGCCCCAACGGCTGCGGCAAATCCAACATCATCGACGCGATCCGCTGGGTGATGGGCGAGAGCGCGGCCAGCCGCCTGCGCGGCGATTCGCTGACCGACGTGATCTTTTCCGGCTCCAACACGCGCAAGCCGGTGGGGCAGGCCACGGTCGAACTGATCTTCGACAACGCCGACGGCTCCATCCAGGGCGAGTACGGCCAGTACGCCGAGATCTCGGTGAAGCGTCAGGTCACCCGCGACGGTCAGTCCGCCTACTTCCTCAACGGCGCGCGCTGCCGCCGCCGCGACATCACTGATTTGTTCCTCGGCACCGGCCTGGGCCCGCGCAGCTACTCGATCATCGAGCAGGGCATGATCAGCCAGATCATCGAGGCGCACCCGGAAGAACTGCGCACGCATCTGGAAGAAGCCGCCGGCATCTCCAAGTACAAGGAGCGGCGCAAGGAAACCGAGAGCCGGATCAAGGCCACTCGCGAAAACCTGGACCGCGTGCGCGACGTGCGCGACGAGGTCGACAAGCAGCTCGACCATCTCAATCGCCAGGCCCGCGCGGCCGAGCGCTGGAAGGCACTGAAGGAAGAACAGACGCGCAAGGAAGCCGAACTGCGCGCGCTGGAATATCGCGGCCTGAAAAGCCAGCACGACGGCGAAGGTGCCGGCTTGTCAGCCGCCGAGGTCGAGATCGAGAAACAACTGGCCGGCCAGCGCCAGGTCGAGGCGCAACTGGAAAGCGTGCGCGAGCGGCATACCGAGGCGAACGAGCACCTGAATGCGGTGCAGGCGGACGTCTACAAGGTCGGTGCGGAGATCGCCCGGGTCGAGCAGCAGGTGCGGCACAACCGGGAAAGCGCCGAGCGCCTGCAGCGTGCCCATGCGGAAAGCGAACGCGAGCACGCCGAGCTGGCCGCGCATATCGGCACCGACCGCGAGCAGGTCGAGGCCTTGAGTCTGGCGCTGGCCGAGGGCGAACCGAAACTCGAAGCCCTGCAGCAGATGCAGGACGACACCGCCGAAGCGCAGCGCAGCACCGAGGCGAAACTGGCCGACTGGCAGCAGCGCTGGGACAGCCACACCCGCAATGCCGGCGAATCCAATCGTGCCGCCGAGGTGGAACGCACCAAGCTCAACTATCTGGATCGCCAGGGCATCGACCTGGCGCGCCGCCGCGAAGCGCTGGACACCGAACAGAAAGCCACCGACGTGGCTGCGCTGGACGCCGCCGGCGAGCAGTTGCGCGGCGAGCACGATACCCAGCGCGAGCGCGTCGAAACCCTCGGCAGCCTGCTCGACCAGCACAAGTCAAGCCACGAAAAAGTGCAGGAAGACGAACGCCAGGTGCAGTCGGCGCTGAACGAGGCGCGCCAGCAACTGCAGGCCGCCCGCGGCCGGCACGCCTCGCTCGAGGCGTTGCAGCATGCCGCGCTCGGTCAGGAAGAAAACGCCGCCAGCGGCTGGCTGACTCGTCTCGGGCTGAACAAGTCACGCCGTCTCGGTGAATCGCTGCAGGTCGAAAACGGCTGGGAAACCGCCGTCGAAACCGCCTTGAGCGGCTTCCTCGACAGCGTGCTGGTCGACGGTTCGCATGCACTGGCGACGGAATTCGATGCGCTCGACAACGCCGATATCGCCTTGCTCGACAACGCCGATGGCGGCGTCAACACCGCCGGCACGCTGGCCGCCCACGTGCGCGGGCCAGCCGCTGCAATGGCCATCCTCGGCCACGTGCTGACCGCCGAATCGCTGGCCGCCGCCCATCAGCAGGTGGCCTCGCTGTCCGCGCTGACACCGTATCAGTCGGTGATGACGCGCAGCGGCGAATGGCTCGGCCCGGGTTGGGCGCGCGTGCGCCGGGCGCAAGGCAGCCAGGTCGGCGTGCTGGCACGTGAACGCGAGTTGCGCGCTCTGGCCGAACAGATCGCCACGCTGGAAGCGCAACTGGAGGAATCCGCCGGACAGCTGGACGCACTGCGCACCAGCAAATTCGAAACCGAGCGTGCCCGCGACGACGCCCAGCGCGAGCTGTACAACGCACATCGGCGCCAGTCCGAACTGGCCGGTCAGCTGCAGAGTCACCGCGGCAAGCTTGAAACGGCCCGGGCCCGCGCCGAGAAGGTCAATGGCGAACTGGCCGACCTTGCAACCCAGATCGACGAGTTGCAAAGCCAGACCCGCGAGGCGCGTGCGCGCCTGGACGAGTCGGTAGGCCTGATGGGCGATCAGGAGGATCAGCGCCGCGAGCTCGAGAACGAACGGCGGGCCTTGCTGGAGGCGCGCGAGGAAGCGCGCATGAATGCGCGCGAGGCGGCCGACCAGTCGCACTCGCTGGCACTGTCGCTGGAATCCCGGCGCTCCTCGCTGAGCTCGCTGGAGCAGTCGCTGGGTCGCATGGATGCCCAGTTGTGCCAGATCGAGGCCCGTCGCACCGAAATCGGCGAGCAGCTCGCCGCCGGCTCCGACCCGATCGCCGAACTCGAAGCCGAGCGGCAGGCTTATCTGGATCAACGCCTGCTGGTCGACAAGCAATTGGTGGAAGCGCGCCGTGCGCTGGAAGATTGCGACCTCGAGTTCCGCAAGCTCGAACAGCAACGGCATCTGGCGGAGCAGGGCTTGTCGGCCTTGCGCGAGAACCTTTCCGAAAAGCGCCTTGCCGCTCAGGCGCTGCACCTTCGCGCCGAGCAACTGGCTGAGGCGATCAGGGCCTCCGGGCTGGAACTGGAAACGTTGCTGTCCGAACTGGCCGAAGACATCAATGCCGACCAGTGGCGTCAGCAGCTCGGCGACCTCGGCCAGAAAATCGCCCGACTGGAGCCGGTCAACCTGGCTGCGATCCAGGAACACGCCGAGCAGAGCGAGCGCAAGACCTATCTCGACAACCAGCTGGCCGACCTGGTCAGCGCGATGGAAACGCTGGAAGGCGCGATCAAGAAGATCGACCGCGAAACCCGCCAGCGCTTCAAGGAAACCTTCGACAAGGTCAATGCCGGCGTGCAGGAGCTTTTCCCGCGCCTGTTCGGCGGCGGCCACGCCTACCTTGAACTGACCGGCGACGACCTGCTCAATACCGGGGTGACGATCATGGCGCGGCCGCCCGGCAAGCGGCCATCCAATATTTCGCTGCTGTCCGGCGGCGAGAAGGCATTGACCGCGGTCTCGCTGGTATTCGCCATCTTCGGCCTCAACCCGGCGCCGTTCTGCCTGCTGGACGAGGTCGACGCGCCACTGGACGAGGCCAACGTCGGCCGCTTCTCCAGCTTGGTTCGCGAAATGAGCGAACACGTGCAATTCATCTTCATCAGCCACAACAAGGCCACCATGGAAGCCGCCACCCAGCTGTGCGGCGTGACCATGCGCGAGCCCGGTGTCTCACGCCTGGTGCAGGTGGACCTCGCCGAAGCGGCTAAACTGGCAGGCGCAGCCTGAGGACCCCATGATGACCGTGCAACCCCTGCTTGCCTTCGCCTGGAACGCCGCCGTAGGCATTCCACTGCTGATCGTCGGCCTGATCGTGCTGGCCCTGATCTGGTTGTTCGGCCAGCCGAAGAAGGAGCAGGGCAAGCGGCGAACGGCCAGCGATGGGCATGGCCGCGAGCGGCGTGAACCCACCGTTGGCGGCTCCAGCCTGGCGGACGACCCGTTCTTCGACACCGGCGATCACGTCGCGGCAGAGGACGATCGTGCGGTCGCGGCACCGTTTCAGGGCGAACTCGATGTCGGTTTGCGCGAAGAACTGGAGCGCCTTGGCGCCACGCTTTCCGGCGAACAGGCAGCAGCCCGATCCAGCCAGCGGCTGGTCGGTCATGCCGCCTCGATCGTGGACGCCTTGCGCGCGCCCTCGGACAAGGGCGTGCCGCCGGCACCGGCGGTCGCCGGCAATCCTCCCGCAGCCGCCCCAACGGCGCCCAAGCCGGCCCCGCGTTCGGATCTCGGTCGTCGTCCGGCGCAACTTCCGGTGGAGCGCATCGTCACCTTGTTCGTGGTGGCCCGCGCAGGAGGGCACTTCGATGGTCCGAATCTGGTCGTGGCCGCCGAAAAGGCCGGGCTGGAATTCGGCGACATGGGCATCTACCACCGCCTGGTCGACGGCAAGCGCGAGCTAGGCCCGATCTTCAGCGTCGCCAACATGCTCAAGCCGGGCAACTTCGACCTGGCGCGCCTGGACGCATTGCATACGCCCGGCGTCAGCTTCTTCATGACCTTGCCGGCTCCGATTCCGGCACTCGACGCCTGGGATGCGATGTTGCCAACAGCACAGCGACTGGCCGAGCTGCTGGATGGCCAGGTGCTCGACGAGGAACGCAACGCACTGGGACGGCAGGGCATCGCCCATATCCGCGATCAACTTCGCGGTTGGGATCGCGATCACGAAGGCAAGGAAATCATCTTCGGCCGCTGACCCGTGCCGATCCTTGCGCGCTGCGCCAGCGCGGCGGGGCAAACCCGTAACCGGAGATCGTGAGGCGATGGCCATACCGTTGTCGTGGAAGGTGGCTGGGGTGGCGGTTGGCCTGATCGCGGCAGCGCTTGCCTGGAATGGGGCGTCGCAATATCTCGCCTCACGTCACGCTGATGAAATCATCCAGGAATCCGCCCGCGCCACCGCGATGGAGGAGCAACAGGCGCAGGTGCAAGCCCAGCAGCGCCACGACGAACTTGCGGCCAACCTGCGCCGGCAACGTGCCGAGTTGGCCAGCAACTATCGGCAAGTAGCCAGCCAGGCCCGGGAGTATCAGGTCAGGCGAGCCGTGCAGGTGGGCCGGGAGTTGCAAGAGGCGCAGCGCGTTGAAGACAGCTATGTGCTGGACAAGAATCAGCAATGCGCGAATGGCATCGTCATCGACCGCCGTGGCTCGAGCTTCAGTCTGGTCCGTGGCAAGGATGGACAACCGATTCGATGCCAGCGGGACAAGGCTGCCGAGCCGCTGCGCTGAGCAGGGTGCGGCGTATCTTCATGCTGTTCGTGGACCGGACAGTTGACGCAGTAGCGTGGCCACCCGCTGCCGTCCGCGATCTGTATCGGTGCTAGAGTGATTCGTCGTCGGTACGTAACGGTGGTGTGGTTATGAGTGCTGAAGTGACCGTACGCATCCCTGAAGCCCTGCGCCAGTTTGCGGGAGGCAGCCGGGAGTTGCGCATCGCGGCTTCGTCCATCGAAGAGCTGATGACGGGTACGGCGCTCTGATCAACCATATCTGCGCGCGCGATGGTCAGCTGCGGCCGTTCGTCAACTTGTACGTGGGGGACGCCAGCATACGAGCGCTGGATGGCCTGCGCACGAATCTCAAGACGGGAGATGTGGTGACCATCCTGCCGTCGATAGCGGGAGGTTGAGCGCGCCATGTCGGGCCGGGAACAGCGTCTGGCTGAACTGAAGGAACGCGTTGCGGCAGTTGCACCTGAAGACGCGTATCGCCTGGCCCAGGGCAGTGCGACCCTGCTGGATGTGCGTGATCCGGAAGAATGGGCGGCTGGCTCGCCGCGAGGCGGGTGAGGCTGGGTCGCAGCTTTCTCGAGCTCAAGGTGGAAGACGCCATTCCCGGAATGCACGATCCGGTCCTGGTGCTGTGCGCCAGCGGCATGCGTTCCTTGTTTGCGGCCGAGAGCCTGCTGCAATTGGGCTATCAGGATGTCCGTTCGGTTGCGGGTGGGTGTGCGGTTCCTTGCCGTCCCATGGGGTCGTGCCCGGATAAGGGCGGGCGGGGTCATGCCCGCCCGTCTTTCCCTGTCATGTCATAACACCGCGGTGCTCACGTAAGGTGGCCACCGCACAGGAGAGAACGCATGGTCACCGCCGAACCTCACGAACACGATCGCGATCATCATCACGACCATGGCCATGGCGTAGCACCGGATGCGGACAAGAAGTACCTGACCATCGCGCTGCTGTTGCTGCTCGGCTTCATGGCGGTCGAGGTGGTGGTCGGCATCCAGGCCAGGACACGTGCGAGATGAAGCATCGCCGGCGACGGTGGCACCGGCGAATGGATCGCGTGGAACAGTCGAAGGTCAACGGCGTAAGCCATCGAGTCAAACCCCGACATCGGAAACGTCATGGCTTCGCGATCGAGGCAAGGGCCGCGATCCGCGCTTCCTTCGCTTCGCGCAGGATGCCCAACGCCTCCTTCAGCACGTAGCACGCGATGGCCGCACCGATGACCAGATCGGGCACCGCGCTGTGTAGAAGCAGCACCAGCACACCGGAGACGATCACCGCCAGATTGGCGATCACATCAGCACGCGTGCACAGCCAGATCGCGCGCAGATGCACCTCACCGTGCTGAAAACGCGCCAGAAGTCGCAGCACTGTGGCGTTCACGACTAGGGAGACGAAGGCAATGCTCATCATCCAGGCACCCTCGGGATGGCTTCCCATGGTCAGGCGCCAGACCACGCCGGCCAATACGCCGAGTCCCAGCACAACCAGCAAGGTCCCGTTCCAGTGGGCGGCCGCAGCCTTGAAACGCACGCTGCGCGACCAGGCCATCAGCGCGATGCCGTAGGCGCAGGCATCGCCCAGCATATCGAGCGAATCGGCGACCAAGCCCATCGACTGGACGATCACGCCGGCGACGATGCCGACCACGAACATCGAGGCATTGAGTCCCAGGGCGAGACGAAGAATCCGGCGTTCCGCCTCATTGGACGCTTGCGCATGGCAGCCGCAGTCACTCATGTCCTGCTGCTTTCATTCTGCGTTGGGGAGGACTTCCTTGGTTGCCGTGGATGACGGCGTGGGTTGGCGGCCACGACAGATATTGAACACGAATCCGACCGTCAACAGCACCAAGATCACCAACTGGGCCAGCAAGGACTGCCAGGTCGGATAGATGCCCAGCAGTTCGATATGCGGCACCGGTGCCACGCTCACCGCGACCCAGCCGGCCTCCTGCAGTGCGGCGATACCTTTGCCAGTCAGCACGATGGCGAGCACGGCGATCAGCGCCGAACTTGCGGAGAAGAACGTGCTGATCGGCAAGCGCCGGCTGGTGCGCAGCAGCACCCAGGCGATCAGGCCCAACACGGCGGCACCGGTGGCGATGCCGCCGAGCAGCCATACCTCCTGTCCGTCGTTCCAGAGCGCGGCGTAGAACAGGATGCTCTCGAACACCTCGCGGTACACCGAGATAAAGGCCAGCCCGAACAGGAACCACGCGGAACGTCGGTTGAGCGCGGCCGCCATCTTTTCCTTCAGATACGCCTGCCAGCGACCGCCGATACTCTTCTGGTGCATCCACAGGCCCACCCCGAGCAGCACGAACGCCGCGAACAGCGATGACAGTCCCTCGGTCAATTCGCGACCGGCACCGCTGATGGAGATCGCGTAGCTGGCGATCGCCCAGGTGATACCGCCGGCAACCAGCGCAAGGATCCAGCCGGCATGCACGTAGCGCAGCGCTTCGGGCCGTGCGGCCTTGCGCAGGAAGGCGAGCAGTGCGACGACGACCAGCAGGGCTTCCAGACCCTCGCGGACCAGGATAGTGAAAGCACCCAGGAAGATGGCGGCAGCATCGCCCGCCGCATCGGCGGTGACTTCCTGTGCGCGTACCAACAAACCATCAATGGCATCGACCTGTTTCACCACCGACGCCACGGAAGCGTTGCTCGACAGCGCGGTGCGATAGGCACCCATCGCCGTTTCGAGCTGGGCGCGCAGCGCGCTGTCACGTGCATTGAGCTGCGGCTCGACCGGTTCCACCCCATCGAGGTAGGCCGACAGCGCAAGTTGGGTGGCTTGCGTCGGCGCGCCGGCACGGTAAGCCGTCAGGCTCGCCGCCAGTCGCGCCCGCGCCAACGGGATGCCCGCCAATGCCTGTTGCTGGACGACGTCCGGATGAGCCCGTAGATAACCCACGATCGTCCGAGCACGTTCCGCACCGAGGGTGGGCGTCAACTGCGCGACACGCACGCGAGACAACTCCTTCAAGTCGGCGATCTGCGCTCGCGCGGCGCTGACGCGTTGCCAGGTATCGGCACCGGTGACTGCTTCCTTGGTGTAAGCCAGCGAACCCACGTAGTACGCCAGCGCCCAGCGGTCGTCGGAAGATAGTTTCTGCGCGTAGCTCGCCATTGGCGTGCCTTCAACGCCCTGACTGATCACCTCGTACAACGACAGCGCGCTGCGTTGATCGGCCCGCCTCTGATCGGTGAAGTTCACCGGTCGGGGCGACAGCAGCAACCCAGCAGACCCATCACCGTGACCGGTGGCACCATGACAGGCGGCGCACTGGTTTTGATAGAGCGTTGCCCCGCGCGCCAGATCGGGAGCGCGTTCCGGTGCGGTCGGGACCGGGTACGCCTGCAGCAACGCATCGGCCAGCGCATGTGCCTGTGTCGCGACCTGAGCGGGTGCAGCCTTGGCATCAACCGACGCCACCAGCGTGTCAGCCTGCTTCAACAGTGAAGGCATTGCAGCGGTCGGCTTCAACGCACCGATACGTGATCGAGCCGTCCTCGTGAACTCCCGCATCTCGGCGTACTCGGAGGTGCTGATCACAGCGCCATCCTTCACGGCACCGGCGTAGTCGGTGGCCAGGTAGTCGAGCATTTGCCAGGTCTGCGGAACCGAGGTCATCGCATCCTGAGCCATGACCGGGAAGACCGTCATGCCGAGAAGCAGAAGCATTGCCATAGAAAGGTCGCGTAAAATGCCGCGAATACGATTCGTTATCATTCGTGAATGATACTCGTCCTTGAAGAATTCGCTAGCACATCAAGCACACGACGACGCTAAGAGTGAGCGGCCGTTCTTGGCTTGAAGTCATCGGATCTTGCAGTGCCCAACCGAGAATGATCGTCAATCAAGGAGGGTAGGGACGGTCATACGAGTCATAGAACTGTGCCCACTTGCTGAAGCCGCCCAATTCACCCACGGCGCGAATCATGGCGACATGCGATGCTGTCAGTAGTGCAACTTGAGATTCGAGTTCGGCGATACGTATATCGCGATCTGCCAGTGCGCCAGCGGCAGCGACTCCCGATAGTTTGCTCGGCCTGCCTCGCCAGCGACACAAGCCGGAATCCATGTGTATGTTCACTCTGTCACCCCATGCGTCGACAGCGGAAACCATCCGGCGCAGTCGCTTGTTGCACATCTCGCCTCGTGATCTGGTCGAGCGCTTTGGTTCACCGTTACCTGGATCGGGGACTCGGAAGGTATCCGGCTCCTACACCTTTATCGATATCCGGGGCAACGTGATAACAGTGTACGACTGGAAAGCAACCGCACTTTACGACGGGCGCCCCGAAGCGGATTTGCCGCTCGTGACGAGCTTTTGGGCGTCGACGGAGCCCGTTGAGTTCTGCGTCGCCGCCCGCGGTACTGTTGGATGGTGGCGCGTTCACGCGCATAGGGCTTCTGGCTAGCTTTCTTCTTTTGATCTGGCTCCAGGCTCCCCCTGTCTTTAACGAAGATTGCTGCTGCCATCGTTGCCGCCGCGTTGCTGCTGATCGTCGGCTTTGTGGGCTACCGCGAGTTTGAGCGGCAACGCGATATCGACCAAGCGGCGGCTATCCAGCAGTTCAACGATAGTGCCAGGCAAGTAGTCGCCCAGAGCCAGGCTCAAGATGCATACGGTCGTGAACTTCAGCGTCGAAAGCTCCTTGAGGATTGACGCCGTCGTGAGCTGCTGGACGGGCAGGGGTGTGTCGGCGGTGTCGTCGTGGTGGTGCGCGGGTCGAGCTACACGCAACTGAGCGGTGTGGGCAATCCGGTACGCTGCAGTGGTGGCTACGCGGATCGCCCGATTCGCTAGAACAGCGTCAGTTGGCGCCGGCCGAGTTCCTGCCGATCCCAGTCGGCCGTGCGTATGTGCTGGCGCATGACGTGTTCGGCGATGCGGTGTTGTCGCACGCTGCCGCCGGGCGCGATCAACCATTGCTGGCGGACGCGCCAGCCTGACCAGCGGCCGCCCAGGTCGTGCCGGCCTTGCATGAGGTCGTCGCGCCATTGCAGCACGTCGCGCAGCGGCAGGCGCCAGCCGTTGGGCATCAACAGGGCGTCGCCGTCCAGACGCCAGTTCGTCTCACTCCAGAATCCGTGCATGGTGCGTGGAACCCCCGTTCCTGATCGCGGCATATGCCGCGAGGGTGAGGATAATCACGACTGCTAGATTTCGCATAATGTATATTATGTAAAATAATATATCACACGTGGCGTATAGAGACAGTCGGAAACCTAACTCGACTCGGGATTCAGGAACTTATGCACCGCCTGGATCACCACCGACCCCTCGCCGACGCCGGACGCCACACGCTTGACCGAACCGCTGCGCACATCGCCCACCGCAAAGATGCCGGGCATGCTGGTAGCGAACAGCCCGGAGGTGGGCCTGCCCTCGCCATCGACGCCAGTGCTGACGAAGCCCTTCGCATCCATTGCGAGACAGTCATGAAGCCAATCCGTGTTCGGCTCGGCGCCGACCATCACGAACACATTGGCGATTGCCAGGGTTTCGCGTGAGCCATCGTGCCGTCCAGACCAGGTCACCTGTTGCAGGCGGTCATTTCCCTCAAGGCCAACGATCTGCGTTTCGGTGTGCAAAGTGATGCGGGGCGATTGCTGGATACGCTGGATGAGATAGTCGGACATCGTGGCTGCCAATCCGGTCCCACGCACCAGCACGTGCACATGCGCGGCGATGCGCGACAGGAACACCGCCGCCTGTCCCGCGGAATTTCCGCCACCCACCACCACCACTTCCTCGCCCGTGCAAAGCTTCCCTTCCATCGGCGTGGCCGCGTAGTGAATACCCTGCCCTTCATAGCGGTCGTAGTTGGGCACATCCAGTTTGCGATAGCGGGCTCCCGTCGCGATCACCACGGCACGCGCCGCCACCCGCTGTCCATCGTCCAGTTCCAGCTGGTAAGGCTGCGACGCGCAGTGGAGCCTCACCACATTGCGTGAGATGGCCAGGCGAGCACCAAACTTCTGCGCCTGAATTTGCGCACGGCCCGCCAAGGCCTGACCCGAAATGCCGGTGGGAAATCCCAGATAGTTCTCGATCTTCGACGACGTACCCGCCTGACCTCCGGGCGCCATGCCCTCGATCACGATGGTATCCAGCCCCTCGGAGGCGGCGTACACCGCCGCCGCCAGCCCTGCCGGCCCCGCTCCCACCACGGCGACGTCATGGACGTGGCCGGGTTCGAGCGATTCGGTCAGCCCCAGGCTGTCGGCAAGCTCCGCCGTCGTCGGGTTCATCAACATCTGATGGTCCGGCGAAACCACGACGGGAAATACCCGCGGCTGGAGCTCGAACGTGTCGAGCAGTCCGGCTGCCTTCGGGTCGAGATCGGTATCGATCAGGCGATGCGGGTAACCGTTCCGGACCAGGAATCGCTGCAGTCGCAGCGTGTCCGCGCCATGCTCCGGCCCGATCAGCACGACGCCGCCGATACCCTGCTGGATGATGCCAACGCGGCGAAGAATGAACGCGCGCATGATGATCTCGCCGATGTCAGGCTCGGCGCTGATCAGCCTGCGGAAGTTGTCGCGAGTGATGCGGATCAGGCGGCTCTCGGCCACCGTCAGGCCCGATACCAGGATCTTGCGCTGATTGAAGTGATCGAGTTCGCCGGTGAATCCATGGCGCGTATGCGTGGTGACCGTTCGCGGATGGCCATCACTGTCGAGATCGACAACTTCAATGCCACCTTCCAGCACAAGAAAGAAATCCGCGCCGCGTTGACCGCGTTCAAACAGAACGGTACCGGTGGGTACCTGCTCAGCCTCGCCATAAGCCGCGACACGTTCGGCCATGTCGTCGCTCAGGCGAGGAAATCGCTGCGCGTCGCGTGAATGAGGGTCCGGATCGACCGGGTCGTACGAAGCGTTGCGCGTCTCGTCTTGCATGGCGCCTCCCACTGGCGGGGGCAGGAACGTGAAACACTGATCGGGTCGACACTGCAGAGAATCAAGTACCTTCCTCCTCTGCCGCAGCGTACCTCCGTGACCGGTCAGCGCCCGAAGCCGTGCGTGCCAACTCGACGATTTCGTGGGCTTGCCCGTTGAGTACGGGTTTCATCATCCCGATGCCGAAGCCACCGTCGCCGGACTATGATCCTTGCGCACCAGCAAGCATAGATCCCCCCTCCTGCTGACAACGGAGTTCCCCCATGCCCGACCATTGCACCCATCTTGCTTCCATCCGTGACGTCACGCCCAGTGCGCGTGGCTGCGAGGAATGCCTCAAATCCGGAGATACCTGGGTTCACCTGCGCATCTGCCGTACCTGTGGTCACGTGGGTTGTTGCGACGATTCACCAAACCGTCACGCGAGCAAGCATTTCCACCACACGCAGCATCCGATCATCGAGGGCTACGACCCGCCGGAAGGCTGGGGCTGGTGCTATGTCGACGAAGTCTCGTTCGATCTTCGCGACCGCATGACGCCTCGGCTCGGTCCCATCCCGCGCTATTACTGACCCGATGGTCAATGGCCATGTAGTCAATCACGGCATGGTGCCTTACCTGGTAGGCCAAAGACGTGGATTAACGGGGATGCCACGCGCAGCATCCGACCCGACTACGTCGGCAAAAAGGTGGCGCCCGAGCAGGAATTCACCGGGTCATTACACGATGGGCACCTGGCTGACGTTGTTCTTCGGATCCATCCAGAACGATTCGTGCACGAAGCGACTGAAGATTTCGCGCGGCAGGATGGAGGTACGCTCGATCGGCTCCAGCTTCGGGCGCACGGTATGCAGGCCGGGCATGCCGACCCGCGCGTCGAACTCGTCGGCGTTGTAGGCGATGTGGTCGAAATCGTGTTCGAACCAGGGTTCGCCGATGAACTGGTAGACCGCGCGCATGGCTGCCGACGGGTTGCGCACCAGGCTTTCGTAGGTCAGTACCAGCAGGTGACCCGGGGCATACTGGCCATAGAACGCATCCTTGGTGGCCTGGAAGGCGAACCCCACCATGCCCCGCGGGTCGGTCAGCGCCTCGATGCGTGAGTACACCGTGGTGTTGGTGTCGAAGCGGAACACCTTGCTGACCGCGACCGGCTGCTTGCGTACCAGCCGTTCCATGCTGTCCAGCACCCATGACAGCTCGCGTACGCACGCGATGACCTTCGCCCCCGGCAGCAGCGTGTCGAGCAACTGCATCCGGCTGCACCACAGCCGGCTGGTGTCGAACACGACACCGGCGTCCGCCTGCCCCGCATAGAAGCTCTCGACCAGGCCGCGCAGCATCGCCACGCGCTGGTCATCGGAGACGGCGAACGAGAAGTCGTTCTTGCTGCTCGCCTCCGCGATCACCACACCCATGATGTCGGCCAGCGGGCTGGTCATGCCCGCGCGGAAACGCGGGTTCTGGTTGAGGATGGCGGCCAGCAGCGTGCTGCCCGAGCGCGGCATCCCTGAAATGAAGTGAAACTTCCGGGCGGACTTCGCGGTGTTGGCTGCGGCAGGCATGCGGGTACCCTCCTTTGAATTAATGGTGTTGCTTGCAGAAAAGTACCCGGATGGTACGCAATCCGGGCTACGGCGTGGCCGCCGTCGAGGCGCGGATGCGCATTTCGTAGTCGACCTCGACCATCCGCGGTTCTCCCTTGTCCAGCACGCGCAGCAACAGTTCCTGGGTGGCGCGCCGGCCCATCTCGCGCACCGGCTGGTGGATGGTGGTTAGCGGCGGCCACACCTGGGTCGCGATCATCGTATCGTCGAATCCGCAGATGGAAATGTCACGCGGGACCGATACCCCGGCTTCCGCGGCTGCCCAGATCGCACCGATCGCCATGTCGTCGTCGGCCGCGAAGACGGCGCTCGGCCGCTGCTTCAGTGCCAGCAACTGGCGCATCGCCGCCACCCCCGACTCGAAGGAAAACCGGCCCTGGACCATGTACATCGGGTCTTCTTCCAGCCCGGCGCGCTTGAGGCCGTCGCGATAGCCCGCCAGGCGCCAGATGCCGGCGCCGTGTTCGGGATCGCCAAGAATATGCGCGATGCGGCGGTGGCCAAGCGAGACCAGGTGTTCCACCATCGCCGCGGCCGCCTCACGCTCGTGCAGCATCACGCCGATGCAGTTCTCGGGGTGGCGAGGCGCGATCGAGGCGAACGGCAGGCCGTGCTTGCGCAGGCAATCCAGCAACTGCGGATGATCGGTGATCGGCGGGGTGAGGATCAGTCCATCGGGCTGGTGCCGTGACAGAATCTCCTCGACCCGCTCGACGAAGTCCGCTGCCGTCGAGACCAGCGGCTGCACCATCATGCTGTAGTGCCTCGCCTCGCACGCTTCCAGCACGCCGGCCTGCACTTCCATGATGTAGCTGGGCGAAAGGTTGTCGTACAGCAGGCCGATCATGAAGGAACGGTTGGTGGCCAGGCTGCGCGCCGAGGTAAGCGGCCGGTAGTTGAGCGTGGCGATGGCGGACAGCACGCGCTGGCGCATCGACTCGCTCACGTTCGGCTCGTTGTTGAGCACGCGCGAAATGGTCTTCTTCGATGTCCCGACGATGCGGGCGACGTCGCCGATGGTCACGCGCGTCATGAAGGTCTGGCCTGATTCAATGCTTGGTTCCCTGCGTAGCGTCTACCGGCACGCTCCGGTCGGGAACGTTCCACCCGCTGACTTCGACGACCGGCGTCGCCGTCCCCTGCCCTGCGTAACGCGCGGTCAGGGTGAGCGACTCGCCGGGCCACAGCGTAACGTCATTGTCGCTCCACAGGATCGGCAGCGCGAGGTCGCCGTGCGCGGCCCGTCGGATCGCCACGTGCTGGAGCAGCGCCACCGCCTTCGACGATGCGGGTACCGTCAGCGTGACCGTCACCACGTTCTCGTCGCCAGCGCGTCGCAGTGTCGCGTGCACCTGGTTCGTCGCGGTCGGCAGGGACTGCAACGCGGTCAGGTCCGCGTATTGCGTCACCGGCGTGAGGTACCAGTTGGAGTGCGCCCAGTCGAGCACATCGGCCTGCGTCGGAAGCCAGTAGACGTTGCGGCTGACGGGTTGACCGCCGCTCGACTCCAGACTGAGCTCGACGAAGTAGGTGGGCGACAGCCCGGAAAGCCTGGGCAGTGTCAGCAGGCGCGACGTATGGTTCCCGGCGAGGTCGATACCCGTCAGGCGCTTGTCATAGCGCACGCTGCCATCAAGGTTGCGCACGCGGATTCGCGCCTGCAGGCCGTGCTCGTCGATGAGGGTGTGGTTGACCAGCACGATGGCGCGTGTGTCGTACGAGTACTGAATATGCACCAGCTCGTTGGCCTTCTTGGCGCCGAAATACGCACCTGCCGGGTTGAGGTAATAGTCGTAAAGATGCCAGTGCAGCGAAGGCCAAGCGTTGTTGAGCATCCAGTAGATCACGCCGGTGGATGGATTGGCTGCATCCATGTGGGCGTTGAACGCCTCGAACTGCGCGCGGACGTTGTCGTAGTTTTCAAGCTGGGCCTTGGCGACGAAGTCTTCGAGACTCCTGGGTGGTCCGTAGCGCCTGGCCAGCGCCGTATCGAATGGCTCGATGCTCGAGAATGGCGACCACGCCGATGCGGCGTGGAACTGTCTGACATCCGGATACTTCCACAGCGCCTCGCGCTCCTGTGGCGACAGCATGCGTTCGATATCCTCCAGGCGCGGGATGTCGGCGCCGGCACCCACTTCGGAATCGAACCCGAACGCGCCGCCAAGTTTGTCGGCGTACCAGTATGCGGGCGGCACCCACGCATAGGGACCCCGCATCTTGAAACCCGACGGGCCGGTCACGGCAGTTTCCTGCTCCGCCGCATCGGAGATGATCGGGTTGGGCCAATCGGCGGCGCGCAGCGTGTTCACGTACATTTTGGCCAGCGCGGGTGGCGGCGCATTGTCGCTGCCGATCAGGAAGCCGATGACGGATGGATGGTTGCGCAGCAACCTGGCCTCGCTCGCCATCGATTCGGCGGCGGTCTTTTCATCCGCGGCGTTCCACGGCTCGCCGCCCGTCTTGGCGGCGGACTCCCATTTGTCGCAGCATTCCCAGCCCGGCAGGATCAGGATGCCGTAGCGATCGGCGAGGTCGTAGAAGTGCTGGTCTTCCAGCTTGCCTTCGCTGCGAATCGTGTTGAGCCCGAGATTGCGGACGTAGTCGAATTCGGTGGCAACGCGCGCGGGGTCATGGCGCAGGAACATGTCGGGTGCCCAGCCGCCGCCACGGATCAGGACCGGCTTGCCGTTGATGGAGAACTGGCGGTAGCCCTGCCTGGTCAGCGCAGACTGCACTCTGCGTATGCCGAATGTCGCACTCGCCTGATCGGAGGTCACGCCCCCGACGGCGACGGTGAATTGCAGCTGGTACAACGGCTGCGCGCCCATGCCGATCGGCCACCAGACCTTGGGCTGGTTCAACGCCAGGCCCGGATCGGTGCTGGGCGAAAACGCCACGGTTTCGCTCTGCCCGGGCTGCAGGTGCACCACCCGGTGCAACGTCACCCCGGCCACCTTTCCGGTAACCGTGGCATCGCGTGACACGCGGTCGAGATTCCGCACATCCACCTTCACCGTCAACGCCGCGTGCGCGAGGTCCGGCAGTGAAAGACTCGATGTCACTGCGGGGAAGCGCAGCTCGACCGGCCCGGTCTGCACGATGTCCACGCCTCGCCAGGGGCCCATGTTGTTGTCGGGTGGCGGCGGATTCCAGTCGACCCAGCCCATGGAAAAATCCAGTTGCGGATCCGCCGGATGCACGCGCAACGCCAGCGTGTTCACGCCCTCATGCACCCACGGCGTGACATCGAACACGTGCACGGGATACGCGCCGCGCAGATCGGCCCGTGCCGCAATTTCGTGCCCGTTGAGCCACACGTCCGCACCGCCAACCATCCCGTTGGTGCGCAACAGCGTATGCCGACCCTGCGCGATCGTGGCCAGCGTGAACTGCGTGCGATACCACCAGGGAACCACGAACTGGTGTTGATTGGTATCGGGCACCGCCACCGTGCGCAGGTTGTCGCCGTGGAACACGTCCTGGTACTTGCCGTTTTCCAGCAACCCGGCCATGACCGTGGCGCGACCACTCACCGGATACCAGTCACTGGTCGGGAAGCCATCGGCCGAAATCTCCGCCCCACCCTGCTGCGCCTTGGCATTCGACTGGATTTGCCAATGGCCAATCTCGGCCGCCTGGCCGGCATCCTGGCCAATGGGCGTGGGCGCGTAGACGCTTGCGGCATGAGCACCCGTTGCGGCCACCCATGCCACCGCCGCCATCGACCAGACCGCACGACTCACAATAGTTCGCATGGCGTCATTTGCTCCCGAGATAGACTTCCCGTATTTGCACGGGCGCGAACGGCCAGGACTTGTTGGCCTTGGCCCAGATCACGAACACCACCAGCCCCGCGACAATCCACGCACCGGACAGGATCAGCGACAGCGTCGAGGCCGACGCGTAAACGTAGATCCACCCCAGCAGCGCGATCACGCACGGTACTGGATACAACCACTGCCGGTATGGCCGCTTGAGACCGGGCTGGCGCTTGCGCAACACCACCAGCGCGACGATTTGCGCGGCCGACTGCACGATGATCGTCGCCGCCAGCAGCATGTTGATGACTTCGGTCAGATCGAAAAACGTCCCCGCCGCCATCACCACGCCCATCGTCAGCAACGCAATGTGCGGGAATCTGTGTTTGGCGTGCAGTCGCCCGAACACCGACAGGAACACCTTTTCATGCGCTGCCTGATAGGGCACCCGCGAGCCGCCGAGCAGGCCGGTGTACACCGAGGCGAAGGCCGTCACGATGATCAGGACCGTCATCACCGACGCGGCGCCATGGCCCCAGCTGTGTTCGACCACGAATGAGGCCACCGATGTGGATTGGGCGATCTCCTGCCACGGTGCCACGCCGAGCACGCTGATGTTGAGGACGAGATAGATGATCATCATCGCCACCACGGAGATGATGATCGACCCGGGCATCGTCCGGCCCGGATCGCGCAGCTCATCGCCCATGTACGCGGTGGTGAAATACCCGAGGTAATCGTAGATGCCGATGATGAGCCCGGCCCCCAGGCCCACGAAGAACTGGCTGCCGGCGAACGCGCCGGCCGGGTAGGTGAAAGCCCACTCCGGGTGGAAATCCCAGAACCCGGCCGCGGACACGCCCACGACGGCAATCAGCATGATGACCCACAGCCCGATCGTGATCGCACGGATCGATTCGATGCGTCGATACAGCAGGAACACGACCAGGAAGCACGCGATCACGCTGATGAGGTGCACGGCCGTCCAGCTGAGGTGCGGGAAAAAGAACCCCAGGTACTCGACCATGCCGATGATGCCGGTCGACATCAGCAAGGGGATGGTCAGCAGCACCGTCCAGATGAACAGGAACGGCATCAGCTTGCCGGTACGGTATTGGAAGGCTTCGCGAAGGTAGACGTAGGTACCGCCCGAGCCCGGCATCGCCGCGCCCAGCTCGGCCCAGACCATGCCATCGGCCGCCGCCAGGATGGCGCCGACGATCCAGCCGATGATGGCCTGCGGCCCGCCCATGGTGGCGACCATGATCGGGATCGTGATGAACGGCCCGATGCCGCACATCTGGGTCATGTTGATCGCCGTTCCCGAGAACAGGCCGATCGAGCGCCGGAAGCCGTCGTCGCGGGTGGCTGGGGTGGTGTTGGAATCCTGCATGTCTACCCTGCTGTGGTCGGACCCGATCCGGGTGCGTGGTGGAGCGGCTTGCGCGAAGCACCGATGCGCGTGCGGGCACGCCCGCCGCGCGTGTCAGCCCCCATTCAACACCTCGTCCAGCATGTCCTGGTCGCCTGGCTTGCCGAGTGCGTAACCAGCCGCGGGGAGACTGCCCGCCGCCATGGCGATCAGCCATGCGCCGGGCGCGCGTGTCATACGCGCCCGGCTCCGAAGCCGCCCTTCCCGATCACCACTGGCCACGGACGCCGACCATGAACATGCGCTCGGAGAAGTTCGAATGCGCCGGCTGGTCGGGCCACACCAGGTAATACCGCTGATATTCGTTGGTGAGGTTGGTGCCGTCCACGAACAGTTGGGCGTACTTGTTGAGCTTGTACGAGATCGACGCGTCGAGGTACTTCTGCGGCGCTTCGTACATCTCCATCCCGGTGATGCCGCCCACGTCCTCCGACACTGCACGCCGCGAGCGGTAGTTGTACGCGAGGCGTGCCTGGAAGCGATCGTCCTGGTACCACAGGATGAAGTTGCCGGATCTGGTCGAGTTGTCCTGGAACGGAATCTTGTTGCCACCCAGATCCCTTTGCCCCGAATCGCTGGGCGCGTACGTGGCGTTGATCTCCATGCCCGTCTTGGACAGGATGCCAGGCAGGAACGTGAAACCCTGGCGGTAATCGAACTCCGCACCCTGGATGCTGTTGCCGGAGCCCTGGACCGGTTGGGTGATCACGATGCAATGGTTGCGGACCACACCATCTTCATCCGGCAAGGTGCAGTTGATCACGCTGCCGCTCTTGATGAAGCTCTGCATGTTGATGCGGAACAGCGCGAGGCTGAGCATGCTGGTGGGGTTGATGTAGTACTCGAGCGATGCGCCGTAGTTGGTGGAGCGCCACGGATTGAGGTTCGGATTGCCCGTCGAGGTGCCGTCCGACACGCGGAACAGCGGCCCTTGCGGGGTTTCCGTCAGCGAGTAGTTCAGTTGCAGGCCGCCACCCCACGTGCTGAGGTCGAGTGGCATCATGTTCTTCGAATAGGCCAGGCGGAATTTCAGGCTGTCGGTCAGGTCCAGCGCGAAATTGAATGCCGGCAGGATGTCCCGATAGCTGCGTCTGGTGATATCGCTGCCGACATCGGCCGGCTCGGTGCCATAGGCGCCCGGGTCCCCGGTCAGGTGCTGGTTGACGTTCAAGTCGGTGTGGATGATGCGCACGCCGACGTTGCCGCTGTACGACATGCCGGCAATGTTGCCGTCGAAGTCCCCCTGCAGGTATCCCGACATCTCCTTCAGCCCCACCCCCCAGGTGGTGCCCGGTTCTCCCTGCCGGATGGTGCCGGGGTAGAGCGACTTCCAGAACGCTTCGGGATCGTCCATGGCGGCGGGATTGACCGCCCAGAAGGTGATGCCGGACCCGAGCAGATTGGTGTATTTCTGCCAGTTGCCCGACAGCGGTGCCGGGGTATTCGGTATCTGCAGTGCGGAAATCGGCCCGGCGCGGAAGTAACCTTGGTCATTGCCCGCGGTGCAGGAACCGCTGTTCAGGACCACGTCGGCGCCGACATAACGCACCAGGCATCCATTCGGATCGCTGGCGCCCATGCCAGCGTAGACCGGCGTGACCAGGGTCCAGCCGACGTTGTTGGCGCTGCGGATGCTGTCGCGCACGCCGAACTTGAGCTTGAAGCCGTCCTGAAAGTCGTACTGCCCGTCGAAGCGCACGGCGTTGAGATCGACCTTGCGGTCGTAATCGCCGGAGGACTCCAGCGTTTTCATCGTCCAGCCGTTGGGATTGGCGAAGTCGGCGGCAAGCGATGGAGGCATGCTGACCGAGAGGTAGCGGCCGCCAAAGTTGGCGATGAGCGGAACCGTGTTCTGGGGAACGCCGTTGGCATTGAACACGCGATTTCCGCCCAGCTGAGAGGGGAAGATGAAGGTGCCTGGCGGCACGGCGTTATCAGGGACGCCGTCCATCAGCACGTTGGGCCACAGCGCACCATCGGAATCGGAAATGTTGAGATCGGTCTCCACGTTCGACTGGCTGGCCGTGTCGTGGATGCCGCGAATGCCTCCCGTGAAGGGCCCGCCATTGTCGAAATCCAGCTGGAGATTGAAGTTCTTCGCGACGGAATCCTTCCGCGTGATCTGCGAGAACGACTCCACATCGCCCGGCCACTTCTCGTACACCTGCGTGGTGAATATCTGCGAGCTCTCCCAGCCTGGCTCCGGCGTGCCATAGGAGCCGAGGGCGGGGCTGCCGGTATTGCGCGACTGCAATGGCACGTAGGTCGCACCCTGCCAGTTGGTGGAATTGAATTGGATGCCGACGTTGCGGTCGAACTGGTGCTGTTGCGCGTAAAAGTAATCACTGGTCAAGGTGAGCCCGTTGCCAAGATCCATCTGGAACGAGGCATTGCCCGATTTGCGCTTGCGCTGGGTGATGGTGTTGTACAGGAAGATATCCTGGCTGCCCATGAAGACGCCGTTGGACTTCCCGTCGCCATTGACATCGACACTGCCATCGGCGTTCTGCACGATGCTGGACGGGATCGGCGCGCCGTTCCACGGTGTCAGGAAACCGTTGTAGCTGCCGGCGCTGGCGGCGTTCTCGCCGTTCAGCACGGCGCCATACTGATCCAGCCCCTCGGTCGCGTTCATTCGCGTGGTGTTGGAGAAATCGGCGGATACCAGCAAGCCCCAGCGGCCATTGTCGTTGTACGAGACGAGGCCGCTTCCCTCGGGACCCGTGTGCCTGGTGGTCGAGCCGCGCTCGGCATTGGCCGAATAGCTGTACGTGAATCCGTTGGGAAGATCCCATGGCCGATTGGTGTGCAGGTTGAGCGAACCGCTGATACCGCCGTCAGTCAGGCTGGCAGTGGGCGACTTGATGACGTCCACCTGATGGAACAGCGTGGCAGGCAGCATGGTGAAGTCGGGTTGTTGCGAGTCGATCTGGTCCGGCGTGATGAACGCTTCGCCGTTGAGCATGGTGCCGACCTCGGGCAGGCCGCGCACGTCCACCGAAGTTCCCACGCCCGCGTCGCGGTTGATCTGCACGCCGGTGACACGCTGCAGGGCGTCGGTGATGGTCACGTCGGGCAATTCGCCGATGCTCTCCGCCGTGATGCTGTCCTGGATGTCCGGTGCCTGGCGCTTCACATCGATCGCGCGCATCTGCGACGCACGCACGCCGACGACGGTGACCGCGGACAAGTTGACCGCCTGCCTGGTTCCCTTGACTGTCCCGGTGCCATCGGTCCTGGACTTGGCCTTTTGGGCATCAGTCGATGGCGTCGCCGACGCGTCCTGCGCGGTGGCGGCCTGCGTTCCCGGGCTGTCCGCCTGCACTCCCGGGCGCGGCGCCGCCATGGCTGACGTCGCCATGGCGGCGCACAGCGACATGGAGATGGCAAATGACAAAGGGTGCTTGCGTTGTACGGTGGACATGGGCTTTACCTCTCGGGTGGTGTCTGCCAGATCTCAGCTGCTCCGCGGTGCTTCAACAGGTACGTATCAAGGCCAAACCTGCTGCGTGGCCGGTCGTTGCACGGCCGTCTCTATGCATCGTCATGACCGCTTCCATTCAGTGTTCCCCCGCGGAAGGCGAATTCCGCGGACGAGCTGATTCGAAAGTGCGATTCGGGCCAGCGCCCGTTGGCTGTTGCGCGGATCGCCGGTGGCAAAGATGCACAGGCTGCGGGCGCGCCTGCCCTTCGGCGGCGAAATACCTGCGCCGAGGCTGGCTTCGCGTGGGTAATCCGCCCCTGCGCACTTTTCGCACGCACGCTTGCGGACCTGTGCAGCACCCTGCCCGCCGCGGGAAAATTTTCGGCGTCGATGTCGTGCTGTAGCTCATCGGGTCGACCCGCCTGCCCCGGCCGGACACGGTGCCGCTGCACCAGGCACGCCGCGCCGGAGGTACCAACGGGCCGCACCCAGCACTCCCTGGCGACCGTGCTCCGTCACCCACACCGGAACCCCCGACAGGAACGCGCGCGCGCTGCGCCCGTGCAGGAATCGCTCTTCGAAAGCGCTGCGCTCGAGCAGCGCGAACATGGAATACAGGAAGCCTCCGGCCAGATACACGCCACCGGTGGTCATGAAGGCCATGGCAAGGCTGCCGACAAAGCTTCCCAGCGATGCGCAAAAGATCTCCAGCGCCTCCACGGCCTGCGCGTCGCTGCACGCGGCCGCCGCTGCGGTGACGGCCTCGGGTGTCGCCAGCCGTGGCGTTTCCCCGCGCAATTCGCACAGGGTTGCGTACAAGGTCAGCAGGCCCGGGCCCGACACGATGTGTTCATACGCCACGTAACCGCCATTCGGCGCCAGATGCGCGAGGATCTCGCGCTCGCGAATCGAGTTCGGCGCAAAATCCATCTGGCCGGCCTCCGTCGTGAGCACGTGACCGCCCGCGTGGTCAGGCAAGCGCACCGCCGCGCCAAGGCCGGTCCCCGGTCCAATCACCATCGTCGGGCCATCGACATGGACGTTCGGTCCGCGCAGGAGACGACCGCTGCTGGCAAGCTGGCGGTCAAGCGCGTATCCCAGCGCCTCGAAATCGTTGAGGACGGTCACCTCGTCCAGTGCCAGCGCTTGACGCAGTGGCGACAGGCGGATCGGCCAGGCGAGGTTGTCGTTCAGGACCTCGTCGCCCATCACCTGGCCGGCACAGGCGAGTACGCAGTGCCGCACCGGAGTCCGCATCGCGTCGGCGACGAACGCCTGCAGCAGCTCCGCCGGCCCCGGGAAATCCGCGCAAACAAACTTGCGATAGGCAAGAACCTCGACCCCACGCCCCTCGTCTGGCGAGGCCTGCATCAAGGCGACGCGGGCGTGCGTGCCACCGATGTCCGCCGCCAGAAACGGCATGGTCGGGACACTCGCTGGTTGATCCAGATGGTCGATTGCTGCGCTCACCATGCCTCCCCGCATCGGAACGGGGATCAGCTTGCGAGTCATTGTCACCGGTGTCAACTTGCGAAGCAATAGATATAATCAACAGCAAATTAATGATCAAATATATTGATTTATATGTCTATTATCTCTCATGCTTGAACACAAACTGATGTATCATGATGCAACGCATCATTCAACGGGATTGGTCACGAACGGGCGCGACCCATCGCGGCCGCCGTAACAAATCGCCGGCCGAGGGTTTGCGCAGGGTGCCCGCCCATGCGCCATCGCCCGGCAGAAGCCCGCCGGGAAGGTATGGCGACCGGTATCAGCGACCGGTCAGTCTGAAGGTCGAGATTGCCCGATGTCGCGCGACCCGGGATAGCCAGTCGTAACCATCTTCGGCCCCCAGGCCGACACTGGCGGAACGTGCGAATGGAGCCGCGCGGTACTTCGTACCCGAGGCGTCCCCCTGTTCTGCGCGATGGCGGCGCAGCGATGCGGTTGCATGATGTTTCATCGAGCTCGTTCCCTTTCAACATGGATGGCCGGGACTGGCCAGGCAACCCTGCCTGGGCGTTCCGATCGACAGATCAGACAGAAATCAGGTCGGCCGCGACGCCGCCCAAGCTGGCTGTCTCAAACGGTTCGTTTCCCTCCACGAACGAGAGCATGGTCTTCCGGGTTGACACGACGCTCCCGTGGACCGTTCTCCCGCAGAAACGGTCTGATTCCTGGCGTGGCCTTTTTCGGCCCCGATCCGTGCCCAACTCCCGACCGAAGAGCAATGAGCAGCGGGTTGTACATCATGAAAAAGTCTTTCCTGACCTTGCTGGCGATGGTGTCGCTGGGCGCGCTTGCCGGCGTTGTTCCACCGGATGGCCGCGCGGCAACATTCCAGGACAGTGACTACGCCAGCATCGAGGTACCCGAAATGGCGCAAGCAGTGCAGTTCTTTGCGGATGTGCTGGGTTGCGAGCCGATCGGCCCGCGATCCGAAGCCACCTCCCCCGGTTCCATGTTGCTGGCATGCGGCCCCGGTTCCGTCGTCGAACTCACGACGGCACCCGCGGGCGCCGTTCTTGCCTGGCGGGACCATCCGATTCAACTGCGGTCCGACGATCTGGTCGCCACGGCGCGCTCACTGCGGCAAAAGGGAGTGAACGCCCTCGGCAAACCGCGCCGCCTGGCATCGGGCCAGACGGAGGTGGATCTCATTGCACCATGGGGTCTGCGCGTGGAGCTGATCAGCCGACCGGCAGGCACGCGGATCGCCGCGCCATAGACTCAACGGCGCGTGCGAAAGAACGCACGCAGCAAACTGGCGGATTCGTCGGCCATCAGGCCACCGGTTACCTCGATACGGTGGTTGTGTCGCGCATCCACGAGGGTGTCGAACACGCTGCCGGCCGCCCCGGTCTTGGGGTCGGCGGCGGCGTAGACCACGCGTCCCAGACGGGCGTGGATCATGGCCATGGCGCACATGGAGCAAGGTTCAAGTGTCACGTAGAGCGTGGCACCGGACAGGCGATGGTTGGCGAGTCGTGCTCCGGCCGCGCGCATGGCCATCACTTCGGCATGCGCGGTCGGATCGTGCAGGGTGATGTTGCGGTTCCAGCCCAGGCCGACGATCTCGCCCTCCTGTACCAGCACAGCACCCACCGGCACTTCGTTCTCGGCATCGCGCGCATGCGCGGCGAGCTGCAGCGCGCGTTGCATGTACTGCACATCCGCCGGCGAGAATGATTCGAAAATTTCGTCCGTCATTTCAATATATTGTGTTCTTGACATGAGAAAGCCGGCAAGCTGCCGGCCTTCCTGGATGCATGCAAGTGACTGATTTTGTTATTCCCACTCGATCGTGGCGGGCGGCTTGCCGCTTATGTCATAAACGACACGAGAAACACCACGCAACTCATTGATTATTCTGTTTGAAACCTTGCCTAGAAATTCGTACGGCAGGTGTGACCAGTGGGCGGTCATGAAGTCGATGGTCTCCACCGCACGCAGCGCGATCACCCATTCGTAGGCGCGTGCATCGCCAACCACGCCGACCGATTTCACCGGCAGGAATACCGCGAACGCCTGGCTGGTTTGGTCGTACAGGTCCGCCTTGCGCAGTTCCTCGATGAAGATCGCATCAGCCTGGGCCAGCAGCTCGGCATATTCGCGTTTCACTTCGCCCAGGATGCGCACACCCAGGCCCGGGCCCGGGAACGGGTGGCGGTAGACCATTGCGCGCGGCAGGCCGAGTTCGACGCCGATACGGCGCACTTCGTCCTTGAACAGTTCGCGTAGCGGCTCGACCAGCTTGAGCTTCATGTGCGCCGGCAGGCCGCCGACGTTGTGATGGCTCTTGATGACGTGGGCCTTGCCGGTCTTGCTGCCGGCCGACTCGATCACATCGGGATAGATCGTGCCCTGCGCCAGCCACTTCACCTTGCTGCCGTCGGCGGCGATCTTGCCCGACTCCTCGTCGAAGATCTCCACGAACAGGCCACCAATGATCTTGCGCTTGGCTTCCGGATCGGCCACGCCTTCGAGTGCCTTGAAGTAGCGGTCCGCGGCGTTGACGCGGATCACCTTGACGCCCATGCCATGCTCATCAGACGCGGCGGCCATGGTAGCCATCACCTGGTCGCCTTCCTGCCAGCGCAGCAGGCCGGTGTCGACGAAGACGCAGGTTAGCCGGTCGCCGATCGCCTTGTGCAGCAGCGCGGCGACTACCGAGGAATCGACGCCGCCGGACAGGCCCAGCAGCACGTGATCGTCGCCGACCTGGGCGCGCACGCGGGCGATCTGGTCGTCGATGATGTTGGCCGCGGTCCATAATGTGGCGCAGCCGCAGATCTCGACGATGAAGCGCTTCAGTAGTGCCCCGCCCTGCTTCGTGTGCGTGACTTCGGGGTGGAACTGCACGCCGTACCAGCGCCTGGCCTCGTTCTCCATCACGGCGACCGGGATGCGCTCGGTGGTGCCAGTGACAACAAAGCCTGGCGGTGCTTTCGACACGTGATCGCCGTGGCTCATCCACACGTCGAGCTTGTGACTGCCGGCATGATCGCTGAGGCCATCGAACAGACGGCTGGCTGCGGCGATATCCACCGAGGCGTGGCCGAACTCGCGGGCATCGGCCGCCTCAGTGGCGCCACCGAGTTGCGCGGCCAGGGTCTGCATGCCGTAGCAAATGCCGAGGATCGGCAGGCCCGAATCGAACACCTGTTGTGGTGCCTTCGGCGCGTCTGCCAGCGTGGTCGATTCCGGACCGCCGGACAGGATGATGCCCTTCGCGCCGAACGCTGCGATCTCGGCCGGATCGTGATCCCACGCCCAGATCTCGCAGTACACGCCAAGCTCGCGGATGCGGCGTGCGATAAGTTGGGTGTACTGCGCACCGAAATCGAAGATGAGGATTTTGTCGGCGTGAAGGTCGGTCATGGCTTTGTGCTCCCTCTCCCCCGGCACAGCCGGGGGAGAGGGCTGGGGTGAGGGGGCGCTTTTGCGTTTTGGTTACGGGTGAAGAGCGAAAGCCCCCTCATCCAACCCTCTCCCCGAGCTGCGCACGGGGAGAGGACTTTACGAGTTCAGCCGGTAATTCGGCGCTTCCTTGGTGATCTGGATATCGTGCGGATGCGCTTCGGTGACACCGGCCGAGGTCACCTTCACGAACTGGGCCTTGTGCCGCACGTCCTCGATGGTTGCCGTGCCCAGGTAACCCATCGACGCGCGCAGGCCACCGATCAGCTGATGGATGATGTTGCGCAGCGGGCCGCGGTACGGCACACGGCCCTCGATGCCCTCGGGCACCAGCTTGTCCGCGTCGGCCTCGTCCTGGAAGTAGCGATCCTTCGAGCCGAGCTGCATCGCGCCGATCGAGCCCATGCCGCGGTAGCTCTTGTACGAGCGCCCCTGGAACAGTTCGACTTCGCCAGGGGACTCCTCGGTCCCGGCGAACATCGAGCCGAGCATGACCGTCGAAGCGCCGGCGGCGAGCGCCTTGGGAATATCGCCGGAATAGCGGATGCCGCCATCGGCGATCAGCGGAATTTCGTCCTTCAGCGCGGTGGCGACCATGTCGATCGCGGTGATCTGCGGCACGCCGACACCAGCGACCACGCGGGTGGTGCAGATCGAGCCGGGGCCCACGCCGACCTTGACTGCATCCGCACCGACATCGAGCAGCGCACGCGCCGCTTCGCCGGTGACGATGTTGCCGGCGATCACCTGCACCTGGCCGAAGTGTTTCTTGACCCAGGCCACGCGATCGATCACGCCCTGCGAATGGCCGTGCGCGGTATCCACCACCAGCACGTCGACCCCGGCGTCGACCAGCGCGGCCACGCGCTGCTCGGTGTCGCCGCCGACACCGACCGCGGCGCCGACCAGCAGGGCCTCGTGGTGATCCTTCGCGGCATGCGGATTGTCGCGCGCCTTCTGGATGTCCTTGACCGTGATCAACCCGCGCAACTGGAACTCGTCGTTGACCACCAGGATTTTCTCGATGCGGTGCTTGTGCAGCAACAGCATCACCTCGTCCTGGCTGGCGCCCTCCTTCACCGTCACCAGCTTGTCCTGGCGCGTCATGATGTTGCGTACCGGATCTTCCGGCGTGCGCTCGAAGCGCAGGTCGCGACTGGTGACGATGCCGACCAGGCGGTTGCCCTCCACCACCGGCACGCCGGAAATGTTATGCGCACGAGTGAGCCGCAGCACTTCGCTGATCGAGGTATCCGGACCCACCGTGATCGGGCTGCGGATCACGCCGGCCTCGAACTTCTTGACCAGGCGCACTTCGGCAGCCTGCTGCTCGGCGGTCATGTTCTTGTGGATGATGCCGATGCCGCCGTTCTGCGCCATGGTGATGGCAAGGCGGGCCTCGGTGACGGTATCCATCGCGGCGGACACGATCGGGATGTTGAGGCGCAGGTCGCGGGTGAACCGCGCGGAGGTATCAACGTCGCGGGGCAGTACGATGGAGTGGCCCGGAACCAGATAGACGTCGTCGTAGGTCAGAGCCTCGGCGAGGATGCGCATGGAAAAGTCCCGCTGCAAAGAGGGAATTATACGCGCCCTGCCGTGAGCCTCGCCAGATGGTCGGCGCCGGGCGCAGGCGGATCAGCCGTTCCCGTGCGTTTTTGCACGCGCCTCGGCCGCTTCCAGCGTGTTCTCCATCAACGTGGCCACGGTCATCGGGCCGACGCCGCCGGGCACCGGCGTGATCCAGCTGGCGCGTTCCGCGGCTGGCTCGAACTCCACGTCACCGACCAGCCGACCATCATCCAGCCGATTGATGCCGACATCGATCACCACCGCCCCGGGCTTGATCCATTCGCCCCGGACCAGTCCCGGCTTGCCGACGGCCACGATCACGATATCGGCCTGGCGCACGAAGCCCTCCAGGTCGCGGGTGAAGCGGTGGCATGAGGTGGTCGTGCAGCCGGCGATCATCAGTTCCAGCACCAGCGGCCGCCCGACGTGGTTGGACACGCCTACCACCACGGCATGCTGGCCGCGCACGGGACGATCGGTATGCCCGAGCAAGGTCATCACGCCGCGCGGGGTGCACGGGCGCAGGCCGAACCGGCGCAGGGCCAGCCGCCCCACGTTGATTGCCTGGAATCCGTCCACGTCCTTGTCGGGGTCGATGCGATCGACCAGCGCATCCTCGTCGATGTGTGCGGGCAACGGCGACTGCACCAGGATGCCGTGCACGTCCGGGTCGGCATTGAGGCGGTCGATCAGGGCGAACAGCTCGGCCTGGGTGGTGTCGGCGGAAAGGTCATGGTCGAACGAACGAAAACCGACCTGATGGCAGGCCCTGCGCTTGTTGCGCACGTACACCGACGAGGCGGCATCACTGCCGACCAGCACCACGGCCAGACCGGGCGCGGGCAACCCCTGCGCCACCCGTGCAGCAACTCGCAGGCTCAACTGGCCCAGCAGTTCCTGTGCGATGCGTTTGCCGTCGAGTATGCGTGCGCTCATGCGGATGCCTGGGTGTGAAGTCGTGCATTATCCGGGCTGGACCACACGTGCACAACGCGCCAACGGGAGGCAGGCATGGTTGCGAACGAGAAGCTGGACGAGGCCATCGAACTTCACGACGGACGGCTGCAGCTGCAGCTGCGGCCGTGGCGTGACGATGATGTGGCGCAACTGGTCGAGGCGGTGCAGGAGTCGATGGACAGCGTCGGGCGCTGGCTGCCGTGGTGCCATGCGGGCTATGGGCGGGACGAGGCTGTCGCCTGGGTAGGCCACTGCCGATCCGGCTGGCAGTCCGGCGAACATTTTGCGTTTCCGATGTTCGACGCCAGCACGGGACGCCTGCTTGGCGGCGTCGGGCTCAACCAGGTCGAACCACTCCATCGTCGCGCCAACCTGGGCTACTGGGTGCGCCAGTCGAGCCAGCGGCAAGGTCTGGCGGCCGCGGCAGGGCGGCTGGTGGCGCGCTTCGGCTTCGAGCAGCTCGGCCTGATCCGCATCGAGATCGTCGTGTTGCCGGACAATCGGCCGAGTCGCGCCACGGCCGCAAGGATCGGCGCGACCTGCGAGGCGATCGCCCGCAACCGGCTATGGGTGAACGGACATGCACGCGATGCGGCGGTATACGGCCTGATCCCGCAGGATCTCGACCGAACCAGGCCTGGATGAGAGGTTCCGCTGCCGCCGCTCAGCGCGTGCGCTTGATCAGCTCGCTCAACCGGCGCCGGGCCTTGTGCTGCTGTTCCTTGGTCAACACCTTCTTGCGCCCCGCGTACGGGTTTTCGCCTTCGCGGAAGGCAATCCGGATCGGCGTGCCTTCCAGCTTGTAGCGCTTGCGGAAGAAATTCTCCAG
Organism: Rhodanobacter sp. B05; assembly: GCF_002001085.1. GTDB lineage: Bacteria > Pseudomonadota > Gammaproteobacteria > Xanthomonadales > Rhodanobacteraceae > Rhodanobacter. The sequence continues at coordinate 41,855 of NZ_MUNU01000014.1, read as the reverse complement.
GTAGCGCTGGTAGGCCGGTGCGATGTGCTTGGTGCGCGTGCCGTGGATCACGATGGTCGGCGGGTTGGTGCCGCCGGGATGCGCAAAACGCAGCTTCGGCGCATGACCGTTGACCAGCGGCGGCTGGTAGCTCTCGTAGGCGGTTTCCAGCGTCTTGGTCAGATCAGACGAGACCAGCACCTTGGTCGCCGAGGCATGCGCACGCACCACCGCACGCATCAATTCGCGCAGGCCCGAACCGTGCAGCGCCGAGACGTGCACCCGCTTGGCCCATTCAACGAAGACCAGCCGGCGATCAAGCGCGCGCAGGCACTCGTCGCGCTGATAGGCATCCAGGCCATCCCACTTGTTGAGCGCGATCACCAGCGCCCTGCCCTCGTCGATCGCATGGCCGATCAGGGTGAGATCCTGGTCGGCGAGGTTCTCGCGGGCGTCGATCATCATCACCACCACCTGGGCGGCGGCGATCGACTGCAGCGTCTTGATCACGCTGAATTTCTCCACCGCCTCCTCGACCCGCGCCTTGCGTCGGATGCCGGCGGTGTCGATCAGGGTGTAACGCTTGCCGTCGCGCTCCAGCGGCACCCGGATCGGATCGCGCGTGGTGCCGGCCACGTCGGAGACGATCAACCGCTCCTCGCCCAGCAGTCGGTTGATCAGGGTCGACTTGCCGGCGTTCGGCCGACCGACGATGGCCACGCGGATGCTGCCATCCTCGTTCGCTGCGTCGTCCGTGGTGTCCTCATCGGCAGGCAACAGCGGCAGCACGACCTGGATCAGATCGTCGGTGCCACGATTGTGCGCGGCGGACAACGGCACGGTGGTGGCGATGCCGAACGCGGCAAACTCCGCCAGCGCGGCCTGCTCGTCGAGGCCGTCCGTCTTGTTGACCGCAGCGACGATCGGCTTGCCGCTGCGCCGCAGCTCGGCCAGGATCACGTGGTCCTGCGGCAGTAGCCCGTCGCGCGCATCGACCACGAAGACCAGCACCTGCGCTTCCTCGATCGCAAGGCGTACCTGCTTCGCGGTGAGCACGTCCATGGCCTCCTCGACCCCGGACAAGCCGCCGGTGTCGACTACCAGGAACGGGCGCTCGCCGCCGTGGCAGGCACCGTAATGACGATCACGGGTAACCCCCGGCATGTCTGCAACCAGGGCGTCGCGGCTGCGCGTGAGCACGTTGAACAGGGTCGATTTACCGACATTCGGACGACCAACCAACGCAACGACGGGCAGCATGATGGTGACTTCGTTCCGGCGATCAGGGCGAGGACAGGCGATAGGCGCCGATATGGCCCTTCACGTCCTCGACATAGACAGTGTCGCCCACCACCAGCGGCTGCGCGCGGATAGCCTTCTTGGACAGCCGTTCGCGTGCGGCGAGCGCGCCGTCCCCGACCTGCAGCCAGTGCACATAGCCTTCCATGTCGCCGACCACCACGTAGTTGCCCTGCACGGCCGGCCCGGTGAGCCAGCGGTACTTGAGCGAGGCGTTCTTCCACATGTCGGCGCCGGCGCTCTTGTCGAACGCCCACACCTCGGAATTGTCATCGACCCCGAAAATGCTGTTGTCCTTGACCGCCAGCGAGGTGTAGGTGGAGAACTGACGTGTCCACAGCGGGCGCCCGCTCGGGCCATCCACCGCCACCAGGTTGCCGTGATAAGCCGCGGCATAAAGCGTGCTGCCATCCAGCAGGATGCTGCCGTCGGCGTCGTCCAGCCGCTCAATATCGGTGCGGCCTTCGCCGCTGGCCAGGCGCTGCTCCCACAGCTTGGCGCCATTGTCCAGGCGCAGCGCCACCAGCAGGCCGTCATCGCTGCCGTAGAACACCACGCCATTGGCCACCAGCAGCTCACCGTTGCCTCGTATGCTCAACAGTGGCACGTTGCCCTGGTCGTAAACCCAGCGGCGCTTGCCGGTGGCGGCATCCAGCGCATAGATCCGGCCATCGCCACCGCGCACCACCACCAGATCGCCGAGAATCACCGGCGAGGTGAGCACCTGGGTATCCAGCTCGGCCTCCCAGCGCGGGCTGCCGTCCTTGGCGTTCACGCCATAGACGTGGCCATCGAGGGTGCCGACGGCAAGCAGGTCGCCATTGACCGCCGGGCCGCCGGCATACATGGCATCCTTGCGCTTCTTGTCGCCCCAGCCGAACCAGCCATGGGTGCTCGAACTCTTCGACCACAAGGTCTTGCCGCTGGCCGCGTCAATCGCTGCCAGCTTGCCGTCCGTGCTGTCGGCGTACAGCACGCCATCGACCACGGTCGGACGCAGCCGCACACCGCTCTCGGCGGCACCGTCGCCCACCCGCGTGCGCCACAGGCGGGTGACCTGCACGGTCGGCTTGAAATCCTTGGCCAGCGGCATCGGCGGCTGGACGTTTTCCTTCTTGAACGAATGGCAACCGGCGAGGGTTACCAGCGAAGCCAGTGTGACCCACAGAAATCTTTTCATGCACCCTGCTTCCCGGCCACGGCCAAATCATCGAGTTTCATCTGCAAGACGCCGCGTTGCGGCGCATCCTCGCTCAGTACCGACATGGCCGTCTGGTAGGCCTTGCGCGCGTCGTCCGGGCGTCCAAGCTTGACCAGCACATCGCCGCGGAGTTCCTGCGCCAGCCCCTGGAAGCTGTCGGCAGGTACCTGCTCGAGCGTGGCCAACGCGGTCTTGGCCTGGTCGCGGGCCAACTCCACGCGTGCGAGCCGCAGCAGCGTCAACGACTTCAGCGGCGCCTCCGTGGCGTGGCTCACCGCCCACTGCAAAGAGGCCTCGGCCTTGTCCAACTGCTTGTCCTGCACCTGCTGCTGGGCGCGATCGGTGACGGCGAACACCGTGTAGGGCGACTTCGCGTAATCCTTCATCAACTGGTCAACCGACTGTGCGGCGACATCCGACTTGCCCGACAACTGGGCGATCCGCGCCTGCTGGTAAAGCTGCGATGCGGCGCTCTCGTTGCGAGCCTGATGACTGCGCCATTGCTGCCACCCGAAAATGCCGACCAGACCGATAAGCACGCCAACGACGATGGAAACACCGTTCTCGCGCAGCCATTTCTGCACCAACTCGCTCTGTTCGTACTTGTCGTATTCTTCAAAAGCCATGCAATCACCGTTCAAGAGGCTGCGCACCCGCTCGGCGCGGTGCAGCGCGGTAAACAAAAGGGTGTACGGAGCCTGCCCGCCTTATCGTCGGGCAGGCAATGCGCAAGCATAACCGAAATGGGTCGCGCCGAGCGGTCCGCCACGCGATCAGAGACTGGCGGCGGAGGCCTTGCCGTCCTGCATTTGCATGCGGAAATGCGCCACGTTGGCGTGGCGGAAATCGTCCAGTCCGACCGCCTGGCCATCGATCTCGACCTGGGTGCCACTGACATTGCCGATGCGCACATCCAGCGGCTGGTCGCTGTGATAAGTCTTGTGACTGCCGGCCGGCAACAGGCCATATTCCAGGCGCGATCCGTCGGCCTGGATCACCTCGACCCAGCTCGGTGCCGAGAGCGTCAGATCCAGGCTGTGGTCACCACGACCGGCGTCGACCGCCGCCACGGGTGGCTTGGGCAAGGCCGGGCTGTTGTCGTTGGACAAGTTCGGGAACGGTGCCATCGATGCCATCAGCGGCTGATCCGACTCCGCCACCGTGGCGGCGCCGGGCGGCGGCGAAGGCAGCGCATGGCTGACCTGGCTGTCGGCAACCGTCGCGCCGGAGTTGCCTGGCGCGTCCTGCTGCGCTACCGGCGCGGCATCCAGCGGGGCCAGATGGCTGAGATCGCGGTCCAGCGTGCTGCGCACGCCGAACCAGACCGTCGGCACCGCGATCACCAGGGTCAGCACGAGGTATGTGGCCGCGGTGGCGTAGCGATCTAACAGGAAACGCGAGTGCGAGATGCCGCCGGTGGCTACCAGCGGCGCCTCGATCTGGCGGATGCGATCCACCTCCACCTGGACGGACGCGTCGTTGATGCCGAGATAACGCCCGTATTTGGCGATGTAGCTGCCCAGGTAGATCTTTGAGTCGATGCCGTCGCGCTGATCCAGCTCGAGTTTCCGCAGCACGCGGGCAGGCAGTTTCAAGGTGTTGGCGCAGGCTTCGAGATCCAGCCCGCGGGCTTCGCGCGCCGCACGCAAGCGGCTGCCAAAGCTCGGCTCATGGGCCTCGGCAGGAATTGCGCTGCGCTCGCGCAGAGGATCCCCGAACAGCTCGGCGTTGCTCGGTACCTGCTCGGGTGTGTCGGATTGGATGGGCGTCATGGGCTGTTGGCGGATTCAAGAGCGTGCGCCTGTTCCGAGTCCGGGAACTGGCCAAGCAGTCGCTTGCTGTAATTTCGGGCCCCCTCCGGGTTGCCCATGCTTGTTTCGATGTCGTGCCCCAGTTTGAGCGAAGCGGCAGTCGGCTTGCCCAGCGCGTCGAAACGCTGCAGGAAGGCCCTTGCACGAAACGCGTCCTTCCTCTGATACAGCAGGTCGGCGAGCTGGAAGAGTGCCTCGCCATCGTTGGGATTTCGCGCGATGGCGTCACGAAAATCGGCTTCAGCCCTGACTTTGTCGCCGGCGCGCAACTGGCAAACGCCGGCGTTGGTCAGGGCAACGGCGGGGGTGGCATAGAACGGATCGGTGACCGCCTTGCGGAAATAGGTTTCACCCTCGGCATACTTGCCGGTCGAGCACAGGAACTGGCCGAGATTGTTGTTCGGGTCACCCTTGTTCGGCTCAAGCTCGACCGCCTTGCGGTAGTTGATTTCGGCGTCTGCCGTTCGCCCGATGCGCTCGTAGATGTAGGCAATGACCGTGTGCGCCGGGGCGTAGTTGGGGTCGAACTGGAGCGCCATCTGCAATTTGGCCAAGGCCGTCTGCAGGTCGCCGCTGGCGAGGTAATGCTGGCCCAGCTCCGTATGCACGCGGGCGGCATCCTTGGCCTGGTCGGCCTTGCTTTCCTGCGGCAAGGGCTTGCCCAGGCTGTTGCTGCTGGTGTGCGTGGTGATGCAGCCTGCCAGCGGCAGCAGCAGGCAGAGAATCAAGGCCCGGTCAAATCGCATGCAAAGCTCCCTCGTCCTGGCGTTTGCGCAGATCGGCACTGCGCCGTGTGCGATCCGTGACCTGCCCGGCCAGCTGGCCGCAGGCCGCATCGATATCGTCGCCGCGGGTACGCCGCAGCATGGTCAGCACACCCGCATTCAACAGCTGCGTCTGGAAGTCGCGGATGTCGTTCGCGTCCGAGCGCTCGTAGCGGGTGCCGGGGAATGGATTGAACGGAATCAGGTTGACCTTGCAGGTCGGCAGCTTGCGCATCAGCTTGATCAGCTGGCGGGCGTGCTCGGGCTGGTCGTTGACGCCCTTCATCAGCGTGTATTCGAAGGTGATCGAGGTGCGCGGCTTGCGTGCGACCCAGCGCTGGCAGGCCGCCAGCAGCTCGGCGATCGGATAACGCTTGTTGATCGGCACCAGCTCGGTGCGCAATTCGTCATTGGCCGCATGCAGCGAGACCGCCAGCGACACGTCGATCGCGTCCGACAACTGGTCGATCAGCGGCACCATGCCGGCGGTGGACAGCGTGACGCGCTTGGCGGCCAGGCCGAAGCCCAGGTCGTCGCGCATCAACTTCATCGCCCGCACCACATTCTCGAAGTTCGCCAGCGGCTCGCCCATGCCCATCATCACCACGTTGGTGATGCGACGATTCTGATGGGTGATGTTGCCGAGATACTTCGCCGCCACCCACACCTGGCCAATGATCTCGGCGGTGGACAGGTTGCGGTTGAAACCCTGCGCGCCGGTGGAGCAGAAGCTGCAGTTCAGCGCGCAACCGATCTGCGAGGACACGCACAAGGTGCCGCGGGTCGGCTCGGGGATGTACACCGTCTCGATCGCGTTGCCGCTGTCCATGCCCAGCAGCCACTTGTGGGTACCGTCAGTGGCGGCCTTGTCCAGCAGCGTCTTCGGTGCGCCGATGTAGCAGACCTCGGTGAGCTTGGCGCGCAGCGCCTTGCCCACGTCGGTCATGTTCTCGAAGTTGTCTTCCAGGTCGTGGTAGATCCACTTCATCACCTGCTCGGCGCGATACGGCTTCTCGCCGATCTGCGTGAAGAAATCACGCAGACCCTGGCGATCGAAATCGAGCAGGTTGACCTTGGTGGAGCTGGCGACAACTTCGTGCATGGTTACCTTGAAGCGATTTCGGTCGCGGCGAAGAAATACGCAATCTCCACCTTGGCGGTGTCGACGGCGTCGGAACCATGCACGGCATTGGCGTCAATGGAGTCGGCGAAGTCGGCGCGGATCGTGCCCGGCGCGGCTTCCTTCGGGTTGGTGGCGCCCATCAGGTCGCGATGAGCAAGCACGGCGTTCTCGCCTTCCAGCGCGGTGATCATCACCGGACCTGAGATCATGAACTCGACCAGCGCCTTGAAGAACGGACGCTCGCGATGCACCGCATAAAAGCCTTCGGCTTCCTGGCGCGACAACTGCTTCATGCGGGCGGCGACGATTTTCAGGCCAGCTTTTTCGAAACGTGCGTAGATTTCGCCGATGACGTTCTTGGCGACGGCATCGGGCTTGATGATGGAAAGGGTGCGCTCCAGCGCCATGGGAATCTGCTCCGGCAAACGGATTTCAAGGAAGGTGGTCGGGCCGGCCTGGACCGGCAAAGGGACTAAACCTGACAAGGATTGAGGATTTAGCCCACTAAAGTCTGACAGATTCTAGCTCATCTGCAAGGAGCGCGCAGGGCTTGGCAAACGATCGTTTGACGCGCGGGAACGGCTTCACGTATGCTCAAACGATCGTTTGAATTCTGCCGCCACCCGAAGGATGTCAGCCTCCTCCGTGAACACTGCCAGTTCCACCCGGGACCGCATCCTCGGCGCCGCCGAACAGCTGTTCGCACAGCGCGGGTTCGATGGCGCTTCCCTGCGTCAGCTGACCACCGCCGCCGGCGTCAACCTGGCCGCAGTCAATTACCACTTCGGCTCCAAGGAAAAGCTGGTCGAGGAAGTGTTCCGCCGCCGCCTGGATGCCTTGAACGCCGACCGCCTGGCTGCGCTGGCGCGGCTCGGCAGCGACCATCCCGCTACGCTGGAAGAAGTGCTCGCCGCCTACATCCGCCCGGCCCTGGAGCTGTCGCATGAAGGCAACGGCGCCCTGTTCATGCGCGTGCTGGCGCGGGCATTCGCCGAGCACGACGACACCCTGCGCCAGTTCCTGTCCGAGAACTACGGCCATGTGATGCGTCAGTTCACCGCCGAATTCGCCCGCCTGTTGCCCCACCTGGGCAAGCCGGAGCTGTACTGGCGCATCGACCTGGTCACCGGCGCGCTGACCCATGCGATGTCCGGCTTCGGCATGATCCAGCGCAAGGGCGGCGTCAGCGAACAAGCCCATCGCGAACAGACCGTGCAGCACCTGATCCGCTTCGCCGCGGCGGGGCTCAGCCATCCGTAGATTTTGTCACCGGCCAGTAACGGCCAACTTGCCACCATTCATCGAGTTGTCACCATCGCACCATCGGAGAAGCCAATGACCGCTGCATCCTCACCCACATCAGCGCTGCGCATCCGCAAGGCCGCCGTGCTGGGCGCCGGTGTCATGGGCGCGCAGATTGCCGCGCACCTGACCAATGCCGGCGTCGAGACCGTGCTGTTCGACCTGCCCGCGAAGGAAGGCCCGAAGAGCGGTATCGCGCTCAAGGCCATCGCCAACCTCGCCAAGCTGTCACCTGCCCCGCTGGCCGACAAGAACCTCGCCGCCGCGATCATCCCGGCAAACTACGACGAAGACATGGACCATCTGAAGGACGTCGACCTGGTGATCGAGGCGATCGCTGAGCGGATGGACTGGAAGCTGGACCTGTACAAGAAGATCGCGCCGCATCTGTCGAAGACCGCGATCCTTGCCTCGAATACCTCGGGTCTGTCGATCAACAGCCTGGCCGAAGCGCTGCCGGAAGAAATGCGTCATCGCTTCACCGGCGTGCACTTCTTCAACCCGCCGCGCTACATGCATCTGGTCGAGCTGATCCCGACCAAGCTCACCGACCCGGCCGTGATCGAAGGCCTCGAAGCCTTCCTCGTCACCACCGTCGGCAAGGGCGTGGTGATCGCCAAGGACACCCCGAACTTCATCGGCAACCGCATCGGCGTGTTCTCGATGCTGGCGGCGATGTACCACACCGACCAGTTCAAGCTCGGCTTCGACACCGTCGACGCGCTGACCGGTCCCGCGCTGGGCCGTCCGAAGAGTGCCACCTACCGCACCGCCGACGTGGTCGGCCTGGACACCATGGCGCACGTGATCAAGACCATGGCCGATACGTTGCCGGACGATCCGTGGCACCAGTACTTCAAGGCGCCGGTGTGGCTGCAGGGCCTGATCGACCAGGGCGCGCTGGGCCAGAAGACCGGCGCCGGCTTCTACAAGAAGGCCGGCAAGGACATCGTGGTACTCGACCCGGCCGCGAAGGATTACCGCGCCTCCGAGCAGAAGCCGTCCGATGAAGTCGCCGCGATCCTGGCGATCAAGGACCCGGCCGAGAAATTCGGCAAGCTGCGCGCGTCCGGCGATCCGCAGGCCCAGTTCCTGTGGGCCAGCTTCCGTGACCTGTTCCATTACACCGCCTATCACCTGGCCGATATCGCCGACACCGCGCGCGACGTGGATTTCGCGATCCGCTGGGGCTACGGCTGGAAGCTCGGCCCGTTCGAGACCTGGCAAGCCGCCGGCTGGCAGCAGATCGCCGGCTGGATCAACGAGGACATCGCCGCCGGCAAGGCCATGAGCAAGGCGCCGCTGCCGGCGTGGGTCACCGATGGCCGCGAAGGCGTCCACGGCAAGGACGGCTCGTACTCGGCCAGCGCCAACGCCGACAAGCCGCGTTCGCAGCATCCGGTCTACAAGCGCCAGCTATTCCCCGATCCGCTGCTCGGCGAGAAGTTCGACCAGGGCGTCACGGTTTGGGAGAACGACGGCGTGCGCCTGTGGACGCTGGGCGACGATGGCGTCGGCATCCTCTCGTTCAAGACCAAGATGAACACGGTCAACGACTTCGTGCTCGACGGCGTGCAGCACGCGATCAAGCTGGCCGAGGAGAAGCTCAAGGCGGTGGTGATCTGGCAGACCGGCGAGCCGTTCTCCGCTGGCGCGGACCTCAAGGGCGCACTGGGCCTGCTCAAGGAAGGCAAGATCGCCGACTTCGAGAAGATGGTGGAGAACTTCCAGCGCACCAGCATGGCGATCAAGTACTCGCTGGTGCCGGTGGTCTCCGCCGTGCGTGGCATGGCGTTCGGCGGCGGCTGCGAGTTTCAGATGCATTCGGCACGCACCGTCGCGGCACTGGAAAGCTATATCGGCTTGGTCGAAGCCGGCGTCGGCCTGCTGCCGGCCGGCGGTGGCCTGCATGAGCTGGCCGTGCGCGCTGCCAAGGCAAACCCGGGCGACCCGTTCGAGGAATTGAAGAAGGTGTTCGAGACCGTGGCGATGGCCAAGGTTTCCGCCAGCGCGTTCGAAGCGAAGCAGCTCGGCCTGTTGCGCGACAGCGACGTGGTGGTGTTCAACGCCTACGAGCTGCTCTACGTGGCCAAGCAGGTGGCAAACGCGTTGGCCGAAAGCGGCTACCGTCCGCCGCTGCCGGCCCGTGCGATCCCGGTCGCCGGCGATGTCGGCACTGCCACGTTCAAGGCCTCGCTGGCCAACCTGCAGGCGGGCTACTTCGCCTCCGAGCACGACGTGGACATCGCCACGCGCATCGCCGACACCTTGTGTGGCGGCGTGATCGAGCGTGGCTCGACGGTCGACGAGGAATGGCTGCTGGCGTTGGAGCGCAAGCATTTCGTGGAACTGGCGCAGACCGAGAAAACCCAGGCCCGCATCGCCCACACCATGACCACCGGCAAACCATTGAGGAACTAGTGAGCGCGCTTCGCGCGCAGAAGTGAGGAGTGAGAGTCGAAGCCCGCGCTTTCTCTCACTTCTCACTCCTCTCCACTCTCTTCTCGCTTTTGGAGTTTCACCATGACCAAGCAAGTGCAAGACGCCTATATCGTCGCCGCCACCCGCACCCCGGTCGGCAAGGCGCCGCGCGGCGTGTTCCGCAACACCCGCCCGGACGACATGCTCGCCCACGTGATCCGCCGCGTGATGGCGCAATACCCCGGCATCGACCCGCATCGCATCGGTGACGTCATCATCGGCTGCGCCATGCCCGAAGCCGAGCAAGGCATGAACGTGGCGCGCATCGGCCTGCTGCTGGCCGGCCTGCCCGACACCGTGCCCGGCGTCACCGTCAATCGCTTCTGCTCGTCCGGCCTGCAGGCCGTGGCGATGGCCGCCGACCGCATCCGCCTCGGCGAGGATGACCTGATGCTCGCCGGCGGCACCGAGAGCATGAGCATGGTGCCGATGATGGGACACAAGGTCGCGATGAACCCCGCGATCTTCACCAACGAGCACATCGGCATCGCCTACGGCATGGGCATCACCGCCGAGAACGTGGCGAAGCAGTGGAAGGTCAGCCGCGAGCAGCAGGACGCGTTCTCGGTGGAAAGCCATCGCCGCGCCTTGGCCGCCCAGGCCGCCGGCGAATTCAACGACGAGATCAGCCCGTTCGCGCTGGACGACCACTACCCGAACCTCGCCACGCGCGGCATCATCACCGACAGCCGGAGCATCGGCGCCGACGAAGGCCCGCGCGCCGGCACCACGCTGGAAGTGCTGAGCAAGCTCAAGACCGTGTTCCGCAACGGCCAGTTCGGCGGCACCGTCACCGCCGGCAACTCCTCGCAGATGTCCGACGGCGCCGGCGCCGTGCTGCTCGCCAGCGAAAAGGCGATCAAGGAATACAACCTGCAGCCGCTCGCCCGCTTCGTCGGCTTCTCTGTCGCCGGCGTGCCGCCGGAAGTGATGGGCATCGGCCCGAAGGAAGCGATCCCGAAAGCGCTCAAGCAGACCGGCATCACCCAGGATCAGCTCGACTGGATCGAACTCAACGAAGCCTTCGCCGCCCAGGCCCTCGCCGTGATGGGCGACCTCAAGCTCGACCCCAGCAAGGTCAACCCGCTCGGCGGCGCCATCGCCCTCGGCCATCCGCTCGGTGCCACTGGCGCCGTGCGCATCGCCACGCTGGTGCATGGCATGCGCCGCCGGAAGCAGAAGTACGGCATGGTGACGATGTGCATTGGCACCGGCATGGGTGCGGCGGGGATTTTCGAAGCGCTCTAAAGCCCGTCGTTCCGGCCTAGCTCGTCATTCCGGCGAAGGCCGGAATCGCTCTTCACTAACAGTGAAGCTGGTTTCATGGCAAAACAACAACGGCGCCGCAGCAATGCGGCGCCGTTTCTCGTCACGACATGCGGCACCCTCTTTGACGTATTACGCTAAACGTAATAGTCTCAATCGATGATACGGAGCTTCCACTGCAAGGATACGCAGGCGTTATTCGAGGGCGGCGATCCACGGCGATTCCGCGCCATCAAGGACGCAGCCATCCGCAAACTGTCCCAACTCGACGCCGCGCACACGCTGGAGTTCCTGCGCTCGCCACCAGGCAACCAGTTGGAAGCACTGAAACACGACCGCGCCGGCCAGCACAGTATCCGCATCAATCGGCAATGGCGCGTATGTTTCGTCTGGACAGCCGCCGGCCCCGAAGACGTCGAAATCGTGGACTACCACTGAGAACTGCCATGAACCCACCAGTCAATCGCATGCGCCCCGTTCATCCCGGCGAAATCCTGCGCGAGGACTATCTCGCGCCGCTGGACATGAGTGCCAACGCATTGGCCGTCGCGCTCAACGTACCGGCCACGCGCATCCATGAAATCGTCAACGAACGTCGCGGCGTCAGCGCCGACACCGCCGAGCGCCTGGCCCGCTACTTCGGCGGTGATGCCGTGTCATGGCTGAATCTGCAGGCCATGTACGACCTCAAGACGCTGCCCACGCGCAAGGAAATCATGCGTCGGGTGGAGCCGCGGGCGGCGTGAGTTACTGGTGCCAAATAAATATCTCTGACTCGGTTGCTTCGCCGATGAGCTGGTGCTTCTCAGTCGCGCTTAACCACGCGCCTGCCCATGCTCTGACCATGGCGCGGAAATGATGGCCACACGAGCGGCACCAGAGCCGGCCATCGGCCAGAACTTCGCATGCTCACCAGCTGGACACTTCCGCATGGTCGAATCAGCCCAAACTGATTCAGAACCTTGGGGAATTATCCAGTTGTAAAAGGAACAGCGCTACTTCCTAAAATAACCAGTAGTGAGCGCCCCGATTGCGGCGCCGGTTACCAGCCAACTGAGCTTCTGGAGCGGGCCGAGCCCTTTCCTAATCATGGATCGCTCAATCTCCGCGCTGGCTTCATCGAAGCTCAGGAGCATCCCCTCCTGCACATCGGTATATATACCGGCAAGTATGTTGACGTAAGCGTCGAACATGCTAGGGTTGGTGATTCCGGTATTTGGAAGAACGTTTCTCAGCCGGGCTTCGCAAAACTCGTAAAGCGATCGTAAATCGCTCTTTGCCATGAGCGCCAATGACGACGATGGCCTCCACCTCGGGAAGCACCTTCGCATCAGAGCAGGTGTCACTGAATGCACCCAATTGGCAATGAGTGCCTGTGTACTGATCCATCGATATTTGTCGACATAAAGCGCACTTAAGTCGCGCAGTGCTTTCTCGTACTGATTGAGCACATCTTTGATCGTGGCTCCTCCCTGACCTGTACTGGCGTGGCAGCGAAGCGCAGTTTGCTCACCCGCGAACAAGCTGCCTTGCAACTTCATCTTTAGCGCGGCAGTCGCCGATTCCGCAATCTGTGTCAGGTCACGCATGGACACCCTCCGAAGCTCGGTAGAGCTTATCTAAGGCCGAGTAAAACCCGAAGTCTAAGAAATAACACAGCAAACCCCATCGGGTGCGTCGCCTGCGTTGGCTCAACGGATTTATCAAGGTCTGCATTCAAGATCTGGGTCCAAGATCTGGGTCAGGGTCACTTCCCCCACCCTGCTGCGCCCGAAACACCCGCCTCACCTCCGGATCCAGCACATCCACCTGCCGCTTCTGCTGAAACATCGCCCGCTCCCCTGCCCCGAGCTGGCAGTTCCGCGACAACGTATCCGCGCCTTCCGACGTTGTCGCCATCACGTCCTGCACATTAACGACCACGCTCAACGTGTCGCCCAGCGGCTCCAGCGCGAGGCAGACGTTGTCGATGGTGGCCATGCTGCGGTACTGGCCGCCGCCGACCATTACCAGCAGGTTCGCGTTGTCGATCCACACGGCGGATTGCACGCCTGGCAACGGGCGCACGGCGGCGCGGGCGGCTTCGTGGTCGATGCGGCGCGACGGGTCGGCCAGATGCATGGAGCGCATCATGTCCTTGTGCATCGCTTCGACATGACCCTGCATGGCGCGCTGGTCGCCGGTCAGGCCCGCGACTTCGATGCCGGCGAGATGACTGGCGGTGACCAGTGGCCTGGTCGAACCGGCCTGCTGCGGCCGGCGTGTGGTTTGTGCGGTTTTCCCGTCTGGCGTTTCGCTGCAGCCTGCAGCGGCGACGCAAGTGACGGCGGCAGCGATAAGCCAGCGTTGCATGGGCATCCCTTTCCCCCGAAAGTTCCTGCGAGGATAGCGCAGCGGAGGGGGCGTAGGTGCAAACGACCCAGACCGTTTGCCGATAGCGATCCTGGAAATATCCGGCTCAGGGCAGCTTGTCTGTTCTACCCGGCCGAGCCCGAAACATCCTTCCGGCGCAGTCGCGCGGAATTCACGACCCACCTCGCAAAGTGCGCCTGCTGTAGAGGGTGACAGCCGCGAACTTCTGGTACTCGGCGCAAACGGCAGGTGGATATGCGGCACTTCATCAAGATGGGCGGATCGGCGCTGCTTGCCGTGGCACTGACGGCCTGTTCGCCGCCGGCGCCCATGGTCAAGCAGGCGTCGAGGGCGTTGCCACCTACCGTTGGCACGCCCGCCGCGCGCTACGTACATGCCGAAGCGGACCGACATCAGGACGAATCCGGCTTCCGCCTGCTGATGCGCAGTACGAATGCCCTGATGAGCCGCGTGGCGCTGGCCGACCATGCGCAGCATTCGCTCGACCTGCAGTACTACATCTTCGAGAACGACGCGACCGGACGGCTGATGGCGCAACGGCTGCTGGCCGCGGCGGACCGCGGCGTGCGCGTGCGCCTGCTGGTGGACGACATCAATGCCAGCCAGGCGATCGACCTGTTCGATGCACTGGACACCCATCCGAACATCGAAGTGCGCCTGTTCAACCCGTTCGCCACCAGGAATCCATCGCTGCCGTCCAGGGCCACCCAGTTCCTGCTCGACACGCACCGGCTCAACCGGCGCATGCACAACAAGTCGTTCATCGCCGATGGCAACGTGGCGATCGTCGGCGGCCGCAATATCGGCAACGCCTATTTCGATGCAGGCAACAACACGAATTTCCGCGACCTCGACCTGATCGCGATCGGCCCGGTGGTGCAACAGGCCGAACACGCCTTCGACGAATACTGGAACTGCGACGCGGCTTACCCGGTCAAGGCCTTCCACGGCAAGCATGCCGACCACTACGATCTGGCGAAGCTGCGGGTGGAGCTGGCGCACGACGCCCGCGCGTTCGCGCAATCGGACTATGCGCAGGCAACGCTCGACGAGCTGCCCGGTGGTGCTTCCGCCGACCGCCCCGGCGACTGGTTCTGGGGGCCGGCTACCCTGGTGGCCGACCAGCCCTCCAAAATCGACGCCGGGACCGACCAGCCGCAGCTGCGCATCGGCCCGGACATCAAGGTCATGACCGACGCCGCGCAACACGAGTTGCTGCTGATCTCGCCCTATTTCATTCCCGGCGACCGTGGCACCGCCTACCTCGACGCGCTGGCCAAACGCGGCGTGACGGTCAAGGTGCTGACCAACTCGCTCGCCTCCAGCGACGAGCCCATGGTGTACGCGAGCTATTCGCGCTACCGCCGTCCGCTGCTGGAAAGCGGCGTGCAACTGTACGAATTGCAACCCGCCAGCGGCGCGTCGCAAACGGCCACCTCCGGCGGCACTTCGTCAGGCGTCAGCCTGCATGCCAAGGCCATCGTGGTGGATCGGCAAAAAGTGTTCATCGGTTCGATGAACATGGACGACCGCTCGAAATTGCTCAACACCGAGATGGGCATCATCGTCGACTGTCCGCCGCTGGCCGCCGCGGTCACCGAGTTCTTCGACACCGCCACGCTTCCAGAATATGCCTACCGGGTGACGCTGAAGGCGGACGGCTCGGCGCACGGTGGCGCGATACAATGGCAGGCCACCGATCATGGCAAACCGGTGAGCTACGACCACGAACCAGGCGTCTCCACCGGCCGTCGGGTCGAGGTACAAATGTTCAAGCTGCTGCCGCTGGAAAGCCTGCTCTAGGGATGCTCTGATCCATTCTACGCAGGCGGCATGATGTCCAGAAGGCGCGCAGGGTGTGTTGCGCGGCGCAGGGAAGACTGGCCGTCTTGCCAAGCTGCGCGGCGCACCCTGCGCGCCTTCTGGACATCACCCCATCATTTTGAATTCAATGTGTTGGGGCCATGACTGTCTGTCCGCAGGCCTTCGGTCCGCCGTCTCGACAGACGGCCAGTCTGCCTTCACCAACGGCCCTGTGGCCTGCGGACAGACAGTCACGGTGACGCCTGCGTAGAATGGATCAGAGTATCCCTAGTGTTGTTCCGCAAGGTCCGCGGATCCACGCCGTGCCACCGGGCGATCACGCTTTCAGGCACGCGCTTCGCGCTGATCGAGCGGCACCAACAGTCGTGGACATCAAGGGCACGCTTGCCGGCCGTGCCCATTTCAGTCGAGTCGCGGGGCGGCTCAGCCCGGCTTCTTCTGCCGCGGCGGCCACGGTGCGGCACGCCAACAGGCGTAGAAATAATCGCTGAGCTGCTGGTGCACCAGGTGGGTTGGCATGCGGAAGCCGTCGCGGAACGCGTTGCTGCGGCCGTCGACCCAGGCACCCACTGACCATGCCGACACCAGATCCACCAGATCGGCGGGCGGGTACGCACGACGGATCACCAGGGCATTGCCCTCGACGACGGCACCATCGCTGGCCTGGTCCAGCACCGGCTTGTCACCGAGCTGGAAGTAGGAGCGCGCGTCGCGCGCTGCGACCTGCCTCGCGCGCACGACACCGACCTCGTCGAAGGCGGTCACGATGGTCTTGCCGGGGCTGCACTGGATCGTGAGGCGATGGGTGCCCTTGCGCTCGACCTGCCGCAGTTCGATGGTGGGCATCGGCGCGGATAACTGAGCGGTCGCGGTGAGCGGCAATTTGCCGTTGTTGGCCAGGTTATGGGCCGTCATCTGGTCCGCAGTCATCCATGCGGGGCCGACGTTGGACGTCGTCACTGCCGCGGCCAGCGCAGCGGCGTCGATGCCCATGTCCTTGAGGTACGCAGACACGCCGGATGGAACGGTCGCTCCGCCTGCCGGCGGCGTGCTGAACCCGATGCGGTCCCTGCCACTGGGCGCCCACCGATACAGGCCACCGAGATAGGCGTAGACGCAGGCGTCCGTGCACACGGCGGTCTTCGCCGCCACGCTGGCGTGCTTCGGCAGTCGCGGCGTACCCAGATGCGTGGCCATGCCCGCCGCGCGAAACATCCGCCCCAGCGCCATGCCGGCATCCGCATCCCCGCCCGCGGCATTGAGATAGATATCCGAGCCGAAGGAAATGCGCCCGGAGTCGAGCATGCCGCGGAAGCGCTGCGCTGCGTCGGCGTCGATTTCGCCATGCAGGTAGACCTGCGGGTAGCCGGTCATGGCCAGGGTCAGGCGGTCACGGATCACATCGATCTTCAAACCGTCGCGACGGTCATGTGTCGGGCTGCCAGGCACCGACGCGCTGGCGCATAGCAGCAGCAACACGCACCATCGTGCATATCCAGGGACTGGCCGGGAACCGGCCACGCGGCGATACGCATTGACGAAATGCACGGACGCTCCGGGCGCGAAATGCCGAAGTCTGTCGTCCAGCGGATGTCCCGGGGATGAACGCAGGCGCCCCACCAGCGAATCCGGACCTTCACGCCCGCGGAGGCGATGACAGCTGCGGTGCCGTGGACAGCATGGCCGTTGCAGCCATGCTGTCCACGCGTCCGACAACTCAGTGCTTGGCCGGTGCCGGGCCCTGCACCACCTGGGCCAGATGCTGCGGCTTCAGGTATTTCTTGAACGCCGCCTGCACTTCGCCGGCGGTGAGGTTGAGGTAGTACTTCGCCGCGACCATCGGCTGGTCGAGTGGCTCGCCATGCCAGCTCCACGACAGCAGCGAGCGGGCGATGCGATCGACGCTGGAAACCTGCACCGGGATCGAGCGGATCTGGTACTGCCGCGCATTGGTCAGCTCGGGTGCGGTCACGGCGGTGTCCTGCATGGCCTTGAGGTTCTGCATCACCAGCTCGTCCACCGGTGCCACCTTGCCCGGGTCGCTGCCGTACTGCACGTAGAACAGCGAACGCGAGCGTTCGAAGTCCATGCCCGAGCCGGCGCCGTAGGCAAAGCCGTGGCGGACGCGGATATCCACCATCAGCCGCGAGGCAAAGCCATTGCCGCCGAGCACGTCATTGCCAAGTTCCAGCGCGTAGCGATCGGGATTGTGCAGGTCGAGGCCCAGCGTCTGCCCCATCAGCACTTCGTCCTGCGAGGCGTAGGCGTTCGGCACCACCTCATAGCTCGGCGGGTTCAGCGGTACCGGCTTGGGGATCACGTCCGGCTTGGCGCCGTGGGCCTGCCAGCCGCCGAAATACTTCTCCACGGCAGCCTTGGCCTGGTCCGGCGTGACGTCACCCACCACCACGATGGTGGTCAGGTCGGGACGATAGGCGCTGTCGCGATACTGTTTCACGTCGGCCAGGGTCAGCTTGCCGACCGTCTGTGGCGTCGCCTCGCGCAGGGCCGGGTCGGCCGCCGGATACAGCCCCTTGAACAGCGCACGCATCATCTTGTAGCGCGGCGACTGCAGTTCCCCCGCCAGCGTGCGGGCCAGGGTTTTCTGCTGCACGTCGAACGCCTGCTGCGGCAGCGCCGGATGCAGTTCGTTGTCGGCCAGCAGCTGCATGCCCTCGTCGAAATGCGCACTCGGCACCGCCAGCGAGAAGTCGGTGCCGCCGCTCTCGCTGGCGGCAATCGCATCCAGCGCCTTGTGGAACGCGTTGCGGTCCAGGCTGGTGGTGCCGTAGTCGAACAATGCGGTGAGCAACTTGCCCACGCCGTCCTGGCCGCTCGGCTCCTGCAGCTTGTCGTCGTGATCGACGTGGCCGACCACGGTGACGGTCTTGCTGACCGATTCGGGCTGCACGATCAGGGTGATGCCGTTGGCCAGCTTCATGCTGGTCGGGTCCAGCGTCCAGTGCGGCATGTCCAGCTTGGCCAGCGCATCGGTGGCCCAGACCGGCAGCGGCACGTCGAGCTTGTCGTCGCCGCCGAAGGACTCGCTGCCGCCGAAGCCATTGCTGTTGGGTGGGCGCTTGCCGTTCGGGTCGGGGGTCAGCACCACGGTGACGCGCTGGTCGGCTTTCAGGTACTCGCGTGCCACCCGGTTGACGTCGTCGACGGTGACCGCCTGGATCTGCTGCTCCGCTTCCTCCGGCGAGTTCAAGCCCTGCCAGGCCAGCGCCTGCGACCAGGCACTGGCCTGGCTCACGGCGCTGTTCTTGCTGAACTCGAACTGGGCCTGCTCGGAACGCTTGGCCGCCTCGACCAGGTCGGCGGATACGCCGTCCTTGAGCACCTGCCGGATGACACCATCCAGATCCGCCTGCGCCTGCTTCGGATCGGCGCCCTTGGCGAAGCCGGCTTCGATCGCGCCGATACCGCCGTAACTGAAGGGCTGCACCTGCGCATCGGCACTCAGCACCTTGCCCTGCACGGCCAGTTCCGACAGCGGGCTGCGCGCATTGTTGAGCACATCCATCAACACGGTCGCCGCCGCTGCATCGGCGCTTTTCATACCCGGCGCGCGATAGAGGAACTGCACGGCGCCGGTGGCGTCGGGCGTGGTGCTGCTGATCGTCTGCGCCTTGAACGGTGCCAGCTTGACCGGCGTGTGCGCCGGCACGTCGCCTTTCGCGATGCCACCGAACAGTTGCTTCACCTGTTTCAGCGTGGCCGCAGGATCGACGTCGCCGACGATCACGAAGATCGCGTTGTTGGGCTGGTACCAGTCGTTGTAGAACTTCTGCAGCGTGGCCGAGGTGGTCTTGTCGAACGAGGGGCGCGTGCCCAGCGGATCGGCCGCATACCCGGTGCCTGCATACAGGATCCCCTCGGCCTTCTCGAACGCGAGGAAGCCCGGGTCGGAAATGTCGCGCGAGACTTCCTGCTCGATCGCTCCCTTCTCCAGCCCCCAGTCTTTCGGCGCCAGTTCGGCCCCGCGCATGCGCGAGGCTTCGATGTGGAGCAGCACGTCGAGATAAGCCGCCGGGGCCACGAAGTAATACTGGGTCGCGTCGTTGGTGGTGAAGGCGTTGTTGTCGCCGCCCATCTTGCCGGTCATCTCGTTGAGCTGGGCGCCGCTCATGCCCTTGCTGTCACGGAACATCATGTGTTCCAGCGCATGCGCCGTGCCGGGGAAGCCCTTGGGTGTCTGGTAGCCGCCGGCCAGGTAGGTGATCTGGGTGGTCACCATCGGCGCCAGCGAGTCATGCACGATCACCACGCGCAGGCCGTTGTCCAGGGTGGCACGCAGCACGCTGCCGGACGCCTCCGCCGACGCGATCGCTGCCTGTGCGTTCGTCGCACCGATTGCCAGCAGTCCCATACCCAGCATCAGGCCCAGTGCAAGTGGTTTGAGTTTGTTCAATGTCATCGTGCCGATTCCTTCCAGTTGATGGGACAGAGGTCGCCAGCGCGCGGGCAACGGCCGATCCTGACACAGCCCGATCGTCGTCAAGCGTGCCAGAAGTTCAGCCGTTTTCCGCATGAATTTGCGATCAGGGCGCGCCGATCACCAACGGGTCGGCAAGCTCGCGCGTGCTCTGGCGCAACACCCATCCCGCGCGAGATCAATCGCCAGCCGGCCCGGTTGACTCCGGCAACGGCAAGCTGACACGGATGATCGTGCCGATGCCGTCGCCCGGCATGACCACGACGCTGCCGCCGTGAGCACCGATCATGCCCCTGCAGATGGCGAGGCCAAGCCCGGTGCCTCTTGCCGAGCGATCGCCCCGCGCCACCGAATGGAACATGTCGAACACGCGCGCGCGTTCGTCCTCGGGTATGCCCGGGCCGCGATCGCTGACGTCGATGATCAGGAAGCCTTCGTCGACATGCACCTCCACGCGCACCGGTTGTTCGGGAGGAGAAAAACGCGCGGCATTTTCAAGGATGTTGAACAGCGCCTGCTCGATCAGGGCGGCATGCACATGCAGCAGGACGGGTTGCGCCGGCGCCTGGGTCTCCACGCGCAGGTCCGGAAACGATTTGCGCAGACGGGCGACCGCGGCATCCACGATTTCCTCACTATCGGTCCAGCCGCGGACGAGCTGAAGCGTGCCGTGACCGAGCCGGGTCATGTCCAGCAGGTTCTGGATGTAGCGATCCAGCCGCTGGCCCTCGCCAAGAATCGCCTGCAGCAACTCGACCTGCTCCGCTTCGGGCAGCTTGCCGCGATAGCTCAGCAGGGTTTCCGCCGCGCCGATCATCGACGCCAGCGGCGAACGCAGGTCATGCGAGACCGACGACAACAGCGCACTGCGCAGGCGCTCGGTCTCGCCCTGCACGCGCGCGCCTTCCAGCTCGTCGGCCAGGCGCGCACGTTCGAGCGCCCGGCCGATGTCCTGCACCATGGCCAGGGTGAGGCTGCGCCGATCGGGATCGGGCGCGCCCGCGGCGGCATCGAAACGGAGCGCGACCACGCCGAGCCGGTGACCGTCCGCGCCCAGCGGCAACATCCAGCAGGCGGCGCCGTTCAGCGTATCGGTGTAGCGACCGGCCGGCTCGGCATGCTGCTCGCACCAGTCGGCAGCCGCGAGATCCTGATGCGAAAGCGCGAAGGCATGCGGTGCGCTGCTGGCAGGATGCAGGGTCTGGCTGGCGTCACGCAGCAGCAGCGCGACGTCGGCCCCCAGCGCCCGCGCCAACGCATGGGCACCGGCCTGGCGAACCCCGTCGGCGTCCGCACTGGCCGTGAGCCGCTGGCCGAGATCCAGCAGGGCCCGCGCATGCGCATGCGCGCCGCGCAGCGATTCCACCTGGCTGGCCAGCCGCGTCGCCAGCCGGCTGCACACCAGCGCGGCCAGCAGGAACAGCACCACGGTCAACACGTCGTCGGGGCTGGCGATCTCCAGGGTGTAGCGCGGCGGGGCGAAGAAAAAGTTGTCGCCGAGAAAACACAGCATGGCGGTATAGACGGCCACCGCCATCCGCGTGCGCACCGCCACCACCAGCACGGCGGTGAGGAAGATCAGCGACAGGCTCGCCACCGACAGGTAGTGATCGGCGATGAAGGACAGGCCGAACGCGACCAGGGTGGTGATGGTCGCGTAGAGGTATTCGCTGCGCCGCCCGCGCCCGCCCGGCAGATGCAGGAGGCGACGCGAGCGAACGCGCTCGGCCGGCGTCGCGATGATGGTCAGCTCCAGGTGGGCGCCACGGCGCAACAGCAGCTGGGTCAGCGAACGGCCGAGCATGCGCGCGACCGGGCGTTCGCGGGTGCGCCCCAGAATGATCTGGCCCACTCCTTCGCGATCGGCATGCGCGATCAGCTCATCGGCGATCGCGTGGCCGCGCAGCACCACCGCATCGCCACCAAGCCGGCGTGCCAGTCGCATCGCCGCCTCCACCCGCTCGCGCCGCGCCCCGCCCAGGCTGGCGCCGGTGTCGACGAAGACCACGCTCCACGGTGCGCCACGCCGCTCGGCGATGCGCCGCGCCACCCGCACCAGGTATTCGCTCTGGCCCTGCCCGTCGATCGCCGCCAGCACGTGGCGGCGCACCGGCATGGCGCCGCCGCGCGCCTGCATGTGTTCGCGCAGATCGTTGTCGACATGGCCGGCAATGGTTTCCAGCGCCAGCTCGCGCAGGGCGGCGAGGTTGGTCGGCACGAAGAAGGCGTTGAGCGCCGCCGCCGCCGTCTCCGGCACGTAGACCTTGCCCTGCTTGAGCCGGTCGATCAGTTCGCGCGGCGGCAGGTCGACCAGCACGATGTCGCGTGCGCGATCGAGGAAGGCATCCGGCACCGTTTCGCGCACCGCCACGCCGGTGATGCGGCGCACCTGGTCGTTGAGGCTTTCCAGGTGCTGCACGTTGAGCGCGCTGTAGACCTCGATGCCGGCATCGAGCAGCTCGGCGATGTCCTGCCAGCGCCGCTCATGCCGGCCACCCGGCAGGTTGCGGTGCGCCAGCTCGTCGACCAGCAGCACCGCCGGCTTGCGCGCAAGCGCCGCGTCGAGATCGAATTCGGTGAAGTCACGATCGCTGCCGTCGGACGATTTGTAACTCACCTGGCGCCGCGGCAGCACTTCCATGCCCTCCAGCAAGGCCGCCGTTTCGGCACGACCGTGTGTCTCGACCACGCCGACCACCACATCCACGCCCTGCCGCTTCAACTCACGCGCGGCGGACAGCATCGCGTAGGTCTTGCCGACTCCGGGCGCGGCGCCGAGAAAGATCTTCAGCCGATGGGTGCGCTCATCCTGCCCGGTACTCAGCAAGGCATCGGCACGCGCTTCGCGGGAGGGTTCGGTCATAGGTGTCCCATCTTCGCCAAGTTTTGGCTCCCTCTCCCCTCGGGGAGAGGGTTGGGGAGAGGGGCCGGTGCTCGCGCCATTCTTGCATCAGAGCACGCTTCGATCAGCGTCGATGCGAGCTCCCGCCCCTCACCTCAATCCTCTCCCCGAGGGGGAGAGGAGGCAAAGCGATGTGCGTCCAGCGCGAGGTTGAGCTGCAGCACGTTCACCCGCGGCTCGCCGAGCACCCCAAGCTGGCGGCCGCGGGTAAATTCGCTGACCAGCGCCTGCACCTGCGCCGTACCGAG
Organism: Rhodanobacter sp. B05; assembly: GCF_002001085.1. Taxonomy (GTDB): domain Bacteria; phylum Pseudomonadota; class Gammaproteobacteria; order Xanthomonadales; family Rhodanobacteraceae; genus Rhodanobacter. The sequence continues at coordinate 18,844 of NZ_MUNU01000014.1, read as the reverse complement.
CCCGCGCGCCTTCGCCACTCGCGCCAGCTGGTACTGCGCCGCGGCCGGACTGATCTCCGGATCGAGGCCGCTGCCCGAGGCTGTGACCAGGTCCACCGGCACCGGCGCGGTGTTGCCGGGATCGACCGCACGCAGCGCGGCGATCCGCTGCCGCACCGTGTCGGTCAGCGCCGGGTTGGTCGGCCCAAGATTGGAACCGCTCGACGCGCTGGCGTTATACGGATTCGGGGTAGTCGCCGACGGCCGGCCCCAGAAATACTTCGGGTCGGTGAACGACTGGCCGATCAGCACCGAACCCACCGGCTTGCCGTCCTGCACGATCAGGCTGCCGTTGGCCTGCCGCGGAAAGATCAGCTGGGCCAGCCCGGTGGCAGCCAGCGGATAGAGCACGCCGGTGATCACGGTCATCAGCAACAGCAGGACGAAGGATTGGCGTAACAGTTTGCTCATGGGAATACTCCTCAGAAACTTCCTTGCAGCATCACGAAGCCGCGCGAACCGCCAACATTGCGCGTGTCACCTGCGTCGAGGAAGCTGGAAGTGCGGCGGTAGAAATCCGCATTGGTGGCATGGGTAAGACCCGCACTCAGCGACCAGTGCGTGGCGAGCTGGTATTTCAGCGTGGCGCCGAAATCGCTGTAGCCGGGGTCGCGTGCGCCACTGGCCAGCGGCGTGACCAGGATGGTGGTGTAGTGCGTGTGGCCGGCATGCAGCGCCAGGCTCCATGCAGTGCTCAATGGGAACGCGGCGTCCAGTTGCAGATAACCGGTGCCTCTGGAATCGCCGCGATAGCCCTGCTCAGTGTCCACGCCGAAGTAGTCGGTGAGCGATTGGTTGTACTTCAGCGTGAACTGTTTCCAGGTCAACGCGGCGTTGGCCTCGACCGTATTGAGCGAGCGCGATGCCAGCCCGGCCCGGTCGAGATTGGCGCCGGGATAGACATAGCCATAGACGCCGACGCGCCACGACCAGTCGCTGTTGATCGACTGACCGTAGCTGGCATAAAGATCCAGTTCCATCGCGCCGCCCGGATAGCTGCGCTCGCTGATGCTGGAACCCCAGAAGCCGGCGGCGAAACCGTTCGGATTGGCGTAGTCGGCACCGCCCTGGATCGCCGGGCGACCCCAGGTCTGGGTGAGGCCGCGGAACATGTAGTCGGAGGTCACGGCAACATTGCCGGTGACCGGGCTGGCCGGTGCGTCGTCGGCATGAACAATGGCAACGCAACCGATGGAGAGGAAAGCTGCCGCGGCAGCGATGGAACGCAACTTCATTGCGATAACTCCGGCGTCGCTGCCTGTCGCAGGCGACGCATATCAAGGGGATCGAGATAGCAACTTCAGATGCCGGCGTAACCGCCGAGCACGTATTCGTCATCGGCAGCGCTTGCGGCATCGTTGAAACTGGTCTCGGCGACGACCACCGGTTTGCTGCGCTGGGCAAGCGGCAGTGCGATCACCACGTCGCAGTCGGAGTCGTTGGCCGACAGGCGCAGCTCGATGTCGGGATGGGTGGCGTCGGGCAGCGATACGGATACTTTCAGCGTTTGCATGACATGACTCCATGAAGAGAAACCGTCATCCCAGCGGGGCCAGGACCCACATTCCGTGATGCACGAGGCTGCCGAAAAGCGATTCCGGCCTTCGCCGGAATGACGAGCAAAAAAATCAGGCCAGTCCGCACAGCACCAGCAACATGTCGATGAGCTTGATGCCGAGGAACGGCACCACGATGCCGCCGAGCCCGTACACCAGCAGGTTGCGGCGCAGCAACGCGCCGGCGCCGAGTGCGCGGTACTTCACGCCCTTCAGTGCCAGCGGGATCAGGAAGATGATGATCAGCGCGTTGAAGATCACCGCCGACAGGATCGCGCTCTGCGGCGTCGCCAGATGCATCACGTTGAGCGTGTTGAGCGCCGGGTAGGTGGTCGCGAACGCGGCCGGAATGATCGCGAAGTACTTGGCGATATCGTTGGCGATCGAGAACGTGGTCAGCGCGCCACGGGTGATCAGCATCTGCTTGCCGATCTCGACCACCTCGATCAGCTTGGTCGGGTTGGAATCGAGGTCGACCATGTTGCCGGCCTCTTTCGCCGCCTGCGTGCCGGTGTTCATCGCCACCGCCACGTCGGCCTGGGCCAGCGCCGGCGCATCGTTGGTGCCGTCGCCGCACATCGCGACCAGCCGGTTCTCGGCCTGGATGTCGCGGATCAGCTTGAGCTTGGCTTCGGGCGTGGCCTCGGCGAGGAAATCGTCGACACCGGCCTCCGCTGCAATGGCGGCAGCGGTGAGCGGGTTGTCGCCGGTGATCATGATGGTCTTGATGCCCATCTTGCGCATCTCGGCGAAGCGCTCCTTGATGCCGCTCTTGACGATGTCCTTCAACTCGATCACGCCGAGCGCGATCGAGCCCTCGGTGACGATCAGCGGCGTGGCGCCGCGCCGCGCGATCTCCTCGGCAATGCGTCGCACCGACAGCGGCAGCTGGCTGCCCTGCGCCTGCAGGTATTTCTCCACCGCGTCCAGTGCGCCCTTGCGGATATGCCGCTCGCCCAGATCCACGCCGCTCATGCGGGTTTGCGCGGTGAACGGCACGAACTGCGCCTCCCCCTCGGCCAGCCGGCGTTCCCGCAGGCCGTAGCGCTCGCCTGCCAGCACGATCACGCTGCGCCCTTCGGGCGTCTCGTCGGCCAGCGATGCCAGCTGCGCGGCCTCGGCCAGCACCCGTTCGTCCACCCCCGAGGCGGGCTGGAATGCCACCGCCTGGCGGTTGCCCAGGGTGATCGTGCCGGTCTTGTCCAGCAGCAGCACGTCGACGTCGCCGGCGGCCTCCACCGCGCGGCCGGAGGTGGCGATCACGTTGGCGCGGATCATCCGGTCCATGCCGGCAATGCCGATCGCCGACAGCAGCGCGCCGATCGTGGTCGGGATCAGACACACCAGCAGCGCGACCAGCACGGTCAGCGTGATCGGATGGCCGCCGCCTGCCGCCTGCACGCTGTAGATCGAATACGGCAGCAAGGTGGCGCAGGCCAGCAGGAAGATCAGGGTGAACTTGGCGAGCAGGATCGTCAGCGCGATCTCGTTCGGCGTCTTGCGCCGCTTCGAGCCTTCCACCATCGCGATCATGCGGTCGAGGAAGCTCTCGCCCGGATTGCTGGTGATGCGCACCACCAGCCAGTCCGACAGCACGCGGGTGCCACCGGTGACCGCGCTGCGATCGCCGCCGGATTCGCGGATCACCGGTGCGGATTCGCCGGTGATCGCGCTCTCGTCCACGCTGGCCGCACCGATCACCACCTCGCCGTCGCCGGGCAGTTGTTCGCCTGCCTCGACCAGCACGTGGTGACCGCTGCGCAGTTCACTTGACGGCACGAAGACGATCGCCGCATCGCGGGCGGCGGTGGCCAGCTTCTTGGCCATCACGTCCTTGCGCGAGCTGCGCAACGCGTCGGCTTGCGCCTTGCCGCGACCTTCCGCCAATGCCTCCGCGAAATTCGCGAACAACAAGGTGAACCACAACCACAGGCTGACCCAGAAGATGAAGCCGGTCGGCGCCTCGCCATGTCCGGCGAGCGCCTGCGCCCACAGCGCCGTGGTCAACACGTTGCAGACGAACACCACGAACATCACCGGGTTGCGGAACTGCAGCCGCGGCGAAAACTTGCGGAATGAATCGGCGACGGCGGCCAGCACCAGCTCCCGGTTGAACTGGCTCGTCGTTTGCGTATGCGAAGTCATTGATCAGTGCCCCGAAAGAGATTCGACGATTGGACCCAGCGCCAGCGCCGGCAGGAAGGTGAGCGCACCCACCACGATCACCACGCAGGCCAGCAGGGTGACGAACAGCGGCGTGTGCGTGGGCAGCGTGCCAGCCGATTCGGGCACGTGGCGCTTGGCGGCGAGCGCACCGGCCATCGCCAGCATCGCCACGATCAGCGGATAGCGCGCCAGGAACATGCACACGCCCAGCAGCACGTTCCAGAACGGCGTGTTGGCGGACAAGCCGGCAAACGCGCTGCCGTTGTTGTTGGAGGCCGAGCTCACCGCGTACAGCATCTCGCTGAAACCGTGCGCCCCCGGATTGGCCACGCCCGCCGCGCCGGCCGGCACCATCACCGCGATAGCGGTGCCGATCACCACCAGCGCACAGGGAATCAGCACGGCGAGGCTGGCCATCTTCATCTCGTAGGCCTCGATCTTCTTGCCCAGGTATTCCGGCGTGCGGCCCACCATCAAGCCGGCGATGAACACCGCGACCACGGCGAACGCGAGCATCCCGTACAGGCCCGAACCGACCCCGCCGAAGATCACTTCGCCGAGCTGGATCAGCCACATGGGCACGAGCCCGCCGAGCGGCGTGAACGAGTCGTGCATCGCATTCACCGAGCCGTTCGAGGCGGCGGTCGTGGCGGTCGCCCACAGCGTGGAATCGACGATGCCGAAGCGGGTCTCCTTGCCTTCCATGTTGCCGCCGGCCTGCAGCGCCGAGGCGTGCTGGTCGACGCCCAGCTGGGTCAGCAACGGATTGCCCGCCTGCTCGGCCGCCGTGCAGGCCAGCAGCAGCGGGATGAAGATCACCAGCATCACCGCCAGCAGCGACCAGCCCTGGCGCCGGTCGCCGACCATCGCGCCGAACGTGTAGCACAGCGATGCCGGGATCAGCAGGATCGCCAGCAGCTCGAGGAAGTCGCTCAGCGGCGTGGGATTCTCGAACGGGTGCGCCGAGTTCACGTTGAAGAAGCCGCCACCGTTGGTGCCCAGCTGCTTGATCGCGATCTGCGAGGCCGCCGGCCCCATCGGCAGGGTCTGCGTGCTGACCCGAACCGGCTTCATCACCGCGTTGCCGGCCGCGTCTTTTTCCGGGTTACCCGCCGCATCCATCACCGGCTCGCTGACCGTGGCGGTCTGCACCACCGGCACGTCGAGGTAGGGCCTGAAGTTCTGCACCACGCCCTGCGACACCAGCAGCAGGGTCATCAGCAGCGACAACGGCAGCAGCAGGTACAGCGTGCTGCGGGTCAGGTCTACCCAGAAGTTTCCCAGCCCGCTGGCGCTACGCCGACTGAAGCCGCGGATCACCGCGATCAGCACCGCGATGCCGGTGGCGGCGGACAGGAAGTTCTGCACCGCCAGCCCCAGCATCTGGGTCAGGTAGCTCATCGTCGACTCGCCGCCGTAACCCTGCCAGTTCGTGTTGGTGGCGAAGCTGATCGCGGTATTCATCGCCGAATCCGCCGACACCGCACCGAAGTGCTGCGGATTCAGCGGCAACCACAGCTGCAGGCGCTGCAGCGCGTACACCACCAGCAGTCCCGACACGTTGAACAGCAGCATCGCGCCGGCATAGCGACGCCAGCCCATGTCCTCGTCTGCCTGGATGCCGCACAGCCGATAGATGCCACGCTCGATGCCGCCGCCCGCGCGGGTGACCCGATTGGGCGTATCAGCGAAGACCAGCGCCATGTAGGCGCCCAGCGGCTTCACCAGCAGCAGCAACACGGCCAGGTACAGGCCGATCTGCAGATAGTCGTTGGCGGTCATTCGAACCACTCCGGTTTGAGCAGGGCCACGCACAGATAGACCGCGAGCAGCACGGCCACCGCAATGGCAAGTCCGTAGATGAAAGTCATGCCGATATCCGTCAGAAGGTGGCGCCGGGGCAAAGGGCGATCAGTGCCGGCCCAGGCGATCGCAGACGAATACGAAGCCGACCGTTGCGGCGACCAGCGCGGCAATCAGCAGCAGATAGATGAGGTCCAAGGCTCCGACTCCGTCATGGCGACGGCGGGCATTCTGGGCAGCGGCGCATAACAACGGGGTAGCGGAAAACCGCCACGCCATATAGATATCGTAAAAAAACGGGCGGGTCTGATCGGTGCAGGCCGAATCGCCGACTGAAGGCCCGTGTCGCCCCTGGTTCAGCCCGCGGCGATCACCACGGGTTCGGGTTCGAGCTGCACGCCGAACCGGTCGTGCACACCGGTCATCACCCGCTGCGCCAACGCCCACAGTTGCGGACCGCTGGCGCTGCCGTGGTTGACCAGCACCAGCGCGTGCCGGTTGGAGATGCCGGCATCGCCTTCGCGCAGGCCCTTGAAGCCGGCCGCCTCGATCATCCATGCGGCGGAAATCTTGCAGCGGCCACCGGGCTGCGGCCAGGCAGGCAAGCCCGGATGCGCCTGCTGCAACGCATCGGCCAGCGCGGCATCGATGATCGGATTCTTGAAGAAGCTGCCGGCGTTGCCGATCACCGCCGGGTCGGGCAGCTTGCTGGTGCGCAGGTGCACCACCGCTTCGGCCACATGGAAGGGTGCAGGCTTGTCCACGCCCATCCTGGCCAGTTGCTCGGCGATGCCGGCGTAGTCGGTGCGCAACGGGCGGCTGCGCGGCAGCACGAAGCGCACGGCGGTGACGATGTAGCGGCCGGGTTGGTGCTTGAACAGCGAGTCGCGATAGGCGAATGCGCAGGTCGCATGATCGAGCGTCACCACGCGGCGTTCGCGAATATCCCACGCTTCCACACTTTCGATGAACTCGGCCACCTCGCAGCCGTAGGCGCCGATGTTCTGGATCGGTGCGGCGCCTACGGTGCCGGGAATCAGGATCAGGTTTTCCAGCCCGGCGTAGCCCTGCCCCAGCGTCCAGCGCACGAAGTCGTCCCAGCGTTCGCCGGCGGCGACCGCGATGCGTGCGCTGTCGCCATCGCTTTCCACCTGCACGCCGCGGGTCGACATCAGCAGCACGGTGCCGTCGAAGTCGCCGGTGAACAGCACGTTGCTGCCCTCGCCCAGCACCAGCAGGCGACCCTGGCGCACGGCGGGGAAATCCAGCAGCTCGGGCAACTTGGCCGCATCGCGGATATCCGCCAGCAGGTTCGCCCGGGCGTCGACGCGCAGGGTATTCAGCCTGGCCAGCGAGGCGTGCTCGATCAGCGTGTAGCCGCCCATGTCCACCCGCTCAACCGACATGGCCGGCCTCATCGCGCTGGCGGCGGATTTCATTGACGCATTCGGCGACCAGGTGCGGGCCACGATAGATCAGCCCCGAGTAGATCTGCACCAGCGAGGCGCCTGCGTCCATCTTTTCGGCCGCGTCGCTGCCATCGAGGATGCCGCCCACGCCGATCAACGGGATGCGCCCCTGCAAGCGCTTGTGCATGCCGGCGAGCACGGCGGTGGAGCGTTCGAACAACGGCTTGCCGGACAGGCCGCCGGTCTCGCCGCCATGCGGATCGTCGGCCACGGCGGTGTGGTCGATCGTGGTGTTGCTGCAGATCACGCCGTCGATGCCGGTGCGCAGCAACACTTCGGCGATCGCGTCGAGCTCGCCTTCGCCGAGATCCGGCGCGATCTTCAGCAGCATCGGCTTGCGCCGCCCGGCCTGCGAACCCAGCCGCTCCTGCGCCGCGCGCAGTACTGAAATGAATTTGTACAGCGTCGCCTCCTGCTGCAGGTCGCGCAGGCCCTGGGTGTTCGGCGAGGAGATGTTCACCGTGATGTAGGTGGCGTGGTCGTACACCTTGTGCAGGCAGGCCAGGTAGTCGTTGACCGCCTTCTCGTTCGGCGTGTCCTTGTTCTTGCCGATGTTGATGCCGAGCACGCCGTGGTAGCTGGACTGCTGCACGTTGCGCACCAGCGCATCGACGCCGCCGTTGTTGAAACCGAGCCGGTTGATGATCGCCTCGTGCGACGGTAGCCGGAACATGCGCGGCTTGTCGTTGCCCGGCTGCGGCAGCGGCGTGACCGTGCCGACTTCGATGAAGCCGAAGCCGAGCGCGTTCAACGCATCGAGATGTTCGGCATTCTTGTCCAGCCCGGCCGCGAGGCCGACCGGGTTCGGGAAAGTGATGCCGAATACCGTGGTCGGCAGGTCGGCAGGCAGCCTGGCGATCCGGTGCGCAAAACCGCTGCGCTGGGCCACACCCAGCCCGTACAGGGTGAGCCGATGGGCGGTCTCGGCATCGAGCCTGAACAGCAGCGGGCGCAGGAAGTCGTACATGGTCAGGCCAGCTCTCCGGCGAAGATGCGGGTGTCGTAATCGAAGCTTACCGTTCCGCGCTCGGCGCAGTTGTCGAACAGTTCGCGCAGCGCACGCAGCATCGGCTCGTGCTGTGGGTGGCCGGCTTGCGGCACATACGAGGACGACATCAGGCGCCCGCGCAGGGCGTCGAAATCCAGCCGCTGAGCGTGCTCGAAGCTGGCATTGCCGCGAAAACCGTTACCGAACCACGCACGCATCCGCGCATCGTCCGCGTAGCGCTCGGCCACGCTGGTGTAGTCGGTACCGAATTGCTGCAGCAGCGCCTCGTAGCCTTCGAGGAAGCGCGTGCCGGTGAGTCGGCGCGAATTCCACCAGATCGCCGCCAGGCCGCCGGAACGCAGGATGCGCGCGAACTCGCGACGAGTCGCCTCTTCGTCGAACCAGTGGAACGCCTGTGCCACGGTGACCAGGCCCACGCTGGCGTCGGGCAAGCCGGTGGCATCCGCATGGCCATCGACGGCGTCGAATTTTTCGTAACCACGAAGCCACTGTTCGGCAGCGGCGCGCATCGGGCCATTCGGCTCCACGGCGGTGACGCGATAGCCGGCATCGAGAAACATCTTTGACGAGATGCCGGTGCCGGCACCGATGTCCGCCACCCGCCAGCGGTTGTCCACGCCCTGTTCGCGCTGCAGCCAGCCAAGCAGAGCCGACGGATAATCGGGCCGGTAGCGCACGTAATCGTCGACGCGGCTGCTGAAGCGCGCGGTCGAATCCAGCGGGTCACGCGCCTCAGCCATTGAGCAACTGGCCGCCGTCGACCACCAGGGTCTGCCCGGTGATCCAGCCGGCCCAGGGCGAGGCCAGGAACAGTGCCGCGTGGGCGATTTCCTCCGGCGTGCCGTAGCGGCCGAACGGAATCCTTGCCAGCACGTCGGCATAGCGCGTCGGGTCGTCCTTGCGGCAGCGATCCCACAGGCCGCCGGGAAACTCGATCGAGCCCGGCGCGATGGCGTTGACGCGGATGCGCTGCGGCGCGAGAGCCTGTGCCTGCGACATGGTGTAGTGACTCAGCGCTGCCTTGATCGCCCCATACGAAGGTCCGCCCGGGCGCGGGCGCAGCGCCGCGATCGAACTGGTGTGCAGGATGCTGGGGTGGCCCGAACGGGCCAGCTGCGGCAGCGCCGCCCGCGAAGCGCGCACCGCCGCCATCAGGTCGACCTGGAAGCCGGCCAGCCACGCCGCGTCGTCCTCGGCGAAACCGTAGCCGCTGGCATTGTTGACCAGCACATCGATGCCGCCCAGCGCGGCCGCCGCCGCGCCGACCCAGGCCTCGATCGCCTGCGGCTCGGCCAGATCGCAGCTCTGCGCATGCGCCACCACATCGTGCGCGGCGATTTCCAGGCGCGTCTCTTCCAGCGCCGCCGCGCCACGCGCGCAGATCGACACCGCCGCCCCTGCCTGCGCGAACCCGAGCGCGATGCTGCGCCCGATGCCACGGCTGCCGCCGGCCACCAGCACGCGATAACCGCTGAAATCGAAAGGAACGGAGCCAGCCTTGCCCGCCATGTCGATCAATGCCAGCCGGCGATCGCAAAACCGAAGAACAATACGGCGATCAACAGGAACATGGCCAGCACGCACAAGGCCAGTTGCGCGTAACCAAGCACCAGGCCGGCGACCGCCATGCCATCGCCATCCTGGCGCTGGTCCGGACTGCTGTGGCGGATTTCGCCACGCGCCAGATGGCCGCAGATGATCGCCACGATCGCGCCGACGAACGGCAGTACGCACCAGGCCAGGATGCCGAACACCAGGCTCACCACCGCCAGGCTGCTGGTCGCTGGCGCCGAACGATACGACGGTTGATAGCTCATCTGTCTGCTCACTCATCGCGCCGGGACGGCGTGATGCGCATCGTAGCGTGATCGCCCGCGGGCGGTGAACTGCCCGCGAGCGCGTTGTCCCCTACAGGTCGAACTTGATCCCTTGGGCCAGCGGCAGCGAATCGGAGTAGTTGATGGTGTTGGTCTGGCGGCGCATGTAGACCTTCCACGCATCCGAGCCGGATTCGCGACCGCCGCCGGTTTCCTTCTCGCCGCCGAACGCGCCGCCGATCTCGGCGCCCGAGGTGCCGATGTTGACGTTGGCGATGCCGCAATCCGAACCGGCGGCCGACAGGTACTTCTCGGCCGACTTCAGGTCCTGCGTGAAGATCGCCGACGACAGGCCCTGCGGCACGCCGTTCTGCAGCTCGATCGCCTCGTCCAGGTGCTTGAACTTCATCACGTAGAGGATCGGCGCGAAGGTCTCGGTCTGCACGACTTCATGCGAGTTCGCGATGCCGGTGACGATCGTCGGCAGCACGAAGTTGCCCTTGCGATCGGTCAATGCCGCGCCGCCGGTGGCGATCGTGCCGCCGGCTGCCTTGGCCTTCTCGATCGCAGTGAGGTAACCCTGCACCGCTTCCTGGCTGTTGAGCGGGCCCATCAGCGTGGTGGCCAGGGTCGGATCGCCGATCTTGCCCTCGACCTGCTTGTACGCCTTGACCAGGGTCTCCAAGACGTTCTTGTAGATCGACTCGTGCACAAACAGCCGGCGCGTGGTGGTGCAGCGCTGGCCGGCGGTGCCGACCGCGCCGAACACGATGCCGGGGATCGCCAGTTTCAGGTCGGCCGACTCGTCTAGGATGATCGCGTTGTTGCCGCCCAGCTCCAGCAGCGAACGGCCCATGCGCTGCGCCACGCGCTCGCCGACCATGCGGCCGACCTTGGTCGAGCCGGTGAAGCTGATCAGTGCCACGCGCCGGTCGTCGACGAAGGCCTGCGACAGATCGGTGCCGGCGTCGTTGAACAGGAAGAACAGGTCCGGGTAACCGCCTGCCTTCAGCGCGTCGTTGCAGATCTTCATGGTGGCGATGGCGGACAGCGGCGTCTTCGGCGACGGCTTCCAGATGCAGATGTCGCCGGCGATGGTCGCCAGCATCGCGTTCCACGCCCACACCGCGACCGGGAAGTTGAACGCGCTGATGATGCCGACCAGGCCGAGCGGGTGGTACTGGTCGTACATGCGATGACCGGGACGCTCCGAATGCATGGTGGCGCCGTACATCATGCGGCTCTGGCCCACCGCGAAATCGGCGATGTCGATCATCTCCTGCACTTCGCCATCGCCCTCGGGCTTGATCTTGCCCATCTCCAGCGCGACCAGCGAACCGAGCGCATCCTTGTGCTTGCGCAGCGCCTCGCCACACAGGCGCACCGCTTCGCCCCGTGCCGGCGCGGGCGTGGTGCGCCACACCATGAACGCTGCCTGGGCGCGCTTGACGATCACTTCATAATCGGCCGCGCTGGACGCATGCACCGTGCCGAGCACCTCGCCGGTGGCCGGGTTCACCGGCTGCAGCGCGCCGGCGTCGGTGGTCTTCGACCACTCGCCCTGACCGAGGTAGCTGCCGGACTGCTCGCCGGCAAGGCCGAGCGCGCTGAGAATTGCATGGGACATGGATGTCTCCTGGACGTGCGATGCCTGCCGGCACCGTGAATGGAAAGCGGGAAATTGCCCATTCTAGCAGGGGTGGACCAAGTGACTCCCTCCCTGCCCGCAGGGGAGGGCCGGGGCGGGGTCGCTCGTGATCCTGCTCTTCGGCGAGCGCGCTCAATCGCACCGCCGCGCGATCCATGCGAAAATCGCAGCCCCGCCCTCGTAGCTCAGTTGGATAGAGCGGTCCCCTCCTAAGGGACAGGTCGTACGTTCGAATCGTATCGGGGGCACCAACTGCAACGAACACAAGGGTCGGCCATGCCGGCCCTTGTGCTTTTCCGGCTGCGGCGCGGGCTCACGAACTGCACGAGAGCATCGAGCAACCGGCCTTGTGCCGGGCCCAGTCAGGCCGCTTCCGGGCAAATGCTTCGCGACCGGGTTGATCGTCGTAGGGGTGGCGCAGCACGGCGAGCAGTTCGTGGATGCCGGAAGGGTCGCCTTGCGTGGCCTGATCGATCGCCTGCTGCGCCAGATAGTTGCGCAGCACATACCGCGGGTTCGCCGCCCGCATGCATGCACGGCGCTCCGACTCCGACCACCGATCGTCGGTCACACGCACCGCATAACGGGCCAGCCAGTCCGCGAGCGCCGGCTCGGCCTCGCGCCGTTTCGCCTCGTCGTAGAACGCCTCGTGCATCGGTTCGAGCGTCGGCGCCTGCGGATCGACCTCGGCCAGTGCGCGGAACCACAGCGTCATGTCGATCTCGGCGGTGCTCATCAGCTCGTGCAACTGCTGCATCAACGCGACGTCCGCGTCGCGGCACTCGGCCAGCCCCAGCTTGGCCGCGATGTTGGCGCGATCAGCTGCGGCATAAGCCTGCGCATAGCGGTCCAGCCCGGCCTGCAGCGGTGTCACGTCGGCGAACAGCGGCGCCAGCGCGCCGGCCAGCCGGCTCAGGTTCCACCACGCCACATTGGGCTGCTGGCCAAAGCGATAGCGGCGACGCTGCGCGTCGGTGGTGTTCGGCGTCCAATCCGGGTCGAAGTTGTCGATCCAGCCGTACGGGCCGTAGTCGATGGTGAGGCCGAGGATCGACATGTTGTCGGTGTTCATCACGCCATGCACGAAGCCCACCCGCATCCAGTGCGCGAGCATGGTGGCGGTGCGTTCGCAGACCTGGGCGAACCATTCGGCGTAGAGCACCTCGCCCTGCCCCGCGAGTTCGGGAAAATCGCGGCGGATGGTGAATTCGACCAGTTGCTGCAGCAAGCCGACGTCGCCGCGCGAGGCCGGCAGCTCGAAATTGCCGAAACGGATGAACGACGGCGCCACCCGGCACACGATCGCACCCGGTTCCGGTGCCGCATGGCCGTCGTAGAACATGTCGCGCAGCACCGGCTCGCCGGTGTCGACCAGGCTCAGGGCGCGCGTGGTCGGCACGCCCAGGTGATGCATCGCTTCGCTGCACAGGAATTCGCGCACCGACGAACGCAGCACCGCGCGACCATCCGCGCCGCGCGAATACGGCGTCAGCCCCGCACCTTTCAACTGCAGTTCCCAGCGCTCGCCGGCAGTATTGATCACCTCGCCAAGCGAAATGGCGCGGCCATCGCCGAGCTGCCCGGCCCAGTGGCCGAACTGGTGGCCACCGTAGTTCGCCGCATACGGCTGCATGCCATCCAGCAACGCGTTGCCGCCGAACACCTCGGCGAAACGCGGCGACGCGACGAAATCCTCGCTGAAACCCAGGCGCGCAGCCATCTCCGTCGAATGCGCCAGCAGGCGCGGTGCGGCGACCGGCGTTGGCTGCACACTTGAATGGAGCGCACCCTCGACCTGGCGCAGGCGCAGTCCCTGCTCCGGATCGCCGGGCAGCTCGCGCACGAACGTGTTGTCGAACTGCAGGTCAGGCATGCAAGGCGCACCGGGGGAAACACTGCCACCTATATCCGGGCGCGACGCGTCCGATGCAAGGTCGGGCCGCGCCCGGCATCGCCGCGATGCGACTCAGCCCGCCACGACTTCCTGGCCGGCCGCCGGGCGATAAATCGTCTTCAGCCGCTTGTAGACAGTCAGCACCAGGGTGCCGTAGTCGCGCGCCAGCGCCGGCGTATGGCTGTGGTAATAGCCCACGCCGAGCACCCGGTCATGGGTCTCGTGCATGCCGTCGCGCAGGATTTTCGCCGCCACCGTGATGTTGGTGCGCGGATTGAGCAGGGCCAGCGGGTCGCGCACCGCATCCCGGTGCATCGGGTAGTAGACCTGCATGATGCCGACATCCTGCACGGCCGAACCAAACTGGCTCGCCGCCGCCATCGCCAGTTGCACGTCATGGCGGTCGCCGCGCACCAGGTGATCGTTGACGCGGAACAACCAGGGTGTCGGGGCAACCTTGCCATCCGGATACAACGCCTTCGATTCCACCAGGGCCACGCTGTAGAGCAGCAGCGGATCGACACCTGACGCCTTGCCGACCTGCGACCACAGGCTGTGCCGGGAGGTGATGTCCAGATCGGGCTCGGCGACCGGCATCATCAGATCCATCGTGCTGACATCGGCGAGCAGGTTGCGGGCAGCAGCGGTCGGCGCACGGTCGGCGGACAACGCCGGGGCCGGTCCGCTCGCCGACGCAGCGACCGCTCGACTCGACGCCGGCACCGGCCGCGGCGGCAACAACGACGGCATGCGTGCAGCGACGGTTGAGCGAACGGATACCCCGGCCAGCGCCACCGATGATGATGACGATCGCGCCGGCGTTGGCGCAGGTCCGATCCGCCACCCGATCAGGGCGGCAGCGACCACGCCGGCGATGACGAGGCCCATCGCGAGCCGTTGCCGGGCGACGGCCAACCGTGGAAGCGCGAACGCTCGCCGCGCCCACGCCGCGATGCGCATCCCGCAGGCCGATTGCAAGCCATCCAGCGGCCAGGCCGGCGGCAGCAACCAGCCGTCCGCCAGTGGCCGCAACGCGGTCGGCGGGGTGCGGCCGCGCGCGGGCCGCGGGTGGATCGACGAAGCGGCAGCAGACAACGGAAGCAGCGTGGCAGGACTCGACCAGCGTTTCTGCACGTGCGCAAGACAGGCGCGCCACCACGACTTCAAATCAATCCGCAACGCCTGACCGCGGCGGCGTTGCGCTGCCGGAAAATCCGCAGGCACCGGCCGGGCCCTGCCCGATGCCTGGCATGCGCCGGCATCGGGGCGCGGCCGGGGACGTCCCACCACGACACGAGGCGCCAGCGGCATGTCGCCAGCACGACCCGGCCTGCCACGCACATCGTTCTGCGCCGGCGAGGGTTTCGCCGCACCGTGCACGAGCGCGCGGCCTGCGGCTGCCGGGAACTCCGGGCCGCGGTCGCGCAAGTCGTCTCGGATTGTGCGGGTCAAGCCATCCAAAGGTGATTCCAGATCGGGACGCCATCGTGGCGGGCATGCGGCCGCGCCGATGAGGTGGAGCCGCCCGGCGAACCTTGCGCGGGGTCGTCATTAGATCAGGTTTGCCTTCCGGGTGTCGGGGGGACAGGCGCAAGCCGCCCGCGCCACCCGCTCGACAGCCGTTATAGTGGCCCGCCCGACTCCGGCAAAATCTGCATGAACTCCCTGTCCGGCAGTGAACTCAACGCCGACGCCCTGCCCGCCGACGCGCCTTACCTGGCCGACACCGTCCGCTGGCTGGAACGGGCGGTGATCGGACTGAACCTGTGCCCGTTCGCCCGTGCGCCGCATGTGCAGGGCAAGCTGCGGCTGCGGGTGAGCCAGGCGCGCGACACCGACGCCTTGCTGGATGATCTGTGCGGCGAATTGCAATCGCTCGATGCGCTGAGCGCGGACGAATGCGAGACCGGCCTGCTGATCCACCCGTTCGTGCTGAACGATTTCCTCGACTACAACGATTTCCTCGACGTGGCCGATGCCGCGCTGCAGACGTTGGGGCTGGAAGGCACATGGCAGGTCGCCAGCTTCCACCCGCAATACCAGTTCGCCGACAGCGCCCCCGATGCGATCGAGAACTTCAGCAACCGCTCGCCCTTCCCCACCCTGCACCTGCTGCGCGAAGCCAGCGTGGAGCGCGCAATGGAACAGATGAGCGACACCGACGCGATCTACCGGCGCAACATAGAGACCCTGCAACGGCTTGGCCGGGACGGCTGGCAGGCGCTGTGGCGCGACGAGACCGACTGAACCGGCAGCGCAACAAAGCGTTCAGGCCGGTATCGTCATGCTGACGCGTGATCACCTCTGCCGACCCCTATGAACAAGCCGTCGACCCCAGCGTGCAATGCACGACGTGCGAGGCCGTGTGCTGCCGCCTCACCGTGGTGCTGATGCCCGAGGACCATGTGCCGACGTGGCTGATCGCGCGCGACGAGCGCGGCATGGAAACCCTCGCCAAGGGTGAGGACGGCTGGTGCGCCGCGGTCGATCCGAACACCTCCCGCTGCACCATCTACGAAGACCGCCCCACGATCTGCCGCAAGTTCGCGATGGGCAGCCCGAGCTGCCGCGACGAGCGGCACAAATGGTTCGGCGCGAACATCCCCACCGCGGTGCACATCCTGTAGCCCGCCCGCGGGCGATGCTCTTGCAAATCCCGGTTTTCAACAGACGAACGTCTGGTCATCCCAAATTCCTTGCAAAGAGCATCGCCCGCGAGCAGGCTCCTACCGGTCGGGGGCGGCGGCGAAGATCGAGACCACCTCTTCCGGAGGCAGGGCACGCCATTCACCCACGGGCAGATCGCCCAGTGCGAGCGCGCCCACCGAGATCCGCTGCAAGCTTTCGACGTGATTGCCGGCGGCGGCGAACATCCGGCGCACCTGGTGGTAACGCCCTTCGGTGACGCTGAGGCGCGCATGGCGCGGCCCCAGCACGTCGAGCACGGCCGGCGCCAGCGGTTCCTTTTCCGTCTCCAGCAGCAGCGTGCCGCTGGCAAACAACTGGCCTTCGTCGCCGCGCAGATCCTGCGCCAGGGTGGCTTCGTACACCTTGGTCACCTGCGCCTTCGGCGCGATGATTCGGTGCAGCAGCGCGCCATCGTCGGTGAACAGCAACAGGCCCGAGGTATCGCGATCGAGCCGGCCCACCGTGGACAGCGCCGGCGAACGCACGCTGTAGCGCGGCGGCAGCAGGTCGTAGACCAGACGGCCCGGATCCTTGCGCGAGCAGGTGACACCCAGCGGCTTGTTCATCATCAGCACCAGGCCCGGCGGTGGATCCAGCGGCTCGTCGTCGACGCGGATCGTCTCGTACGCCACCACATCGTCCGCGTACAGCACCTCGCCATCCGCATCGGTGATGCGCCCGCTGCGGAACAACTGGGTCACGTCCTTGCGGCTGCCGTAACCGAGGTTGGCGATCAGCTTCACCAGCTTCATGCGCGTACTCCCGTCGCCTCGATCACCTTGAATCCCTCCTGCGTCACCAGCGTGCGCACCTCGCGAAAGCGCTGGCCCAGCACCGCCTCGTATGGCAGGTGCCGGTTCGCCACCAGCAGCAAACGGCCATCCGGCACCAGCGCATCCGCCGCGCTGGTGATGAAGGCACGGCCAAGCTCCGGCAGGTCGGCGCGACCCTGGTGGAACGGCGGATTGCTGACGATCGCGTCGTAGCGCTGCGGCAAGCCGCGCGTCACATCATGCCAGTGCAGCGCCACCGCCACCTCGCGACCACACGCGCGCTGCGCCCGCGCCAGGTTGATCCGCGCCGGCTCCAGCGCACGCGCCTCGGCCTCGTACAGGTCGATCGCCGCGACCCGCGGGCAACGTGCGATCACCTGGCCGGCCAGATAGCCATAACCCGCGCCCAGATCCGCCACCCGGCCATGCAGGTCCGGCGGCAGATGCCCAGCCAGCAACGCCGAGGCGCGATCGACGCGATCCCACGCAAACAGCCCCGGCCGGCTGACGTGGCCGTCGGCGATCTCGCGCGGCGCATCCAGCACCAGCCATTCGGCGAGCAACGCCTGATCGATACTGGTTACACCCGGCGTGCTCCAGAACACCCGACACTTGTGCTTGGACAGGTGCTGCGCGCCGCCAGTCAGCCGCGCCAGATCGGCCTCGCCCGATTTCGCACCTTCCGTATTCGCCATGCTGGCCAGCAGCGTGCCGCCCGGCGCGAGCAGGTTCAGCGCACGCACAAACAGCGCACGCGCCTCGTCGCGCTGACGTGGCGGCAACAGCATGACCAACGAAAACCGCTCACCCGGCTCCGGCTCGCCCACGCGCAGGCCATTGCGCGCCAGCTCGTCCGCAAACGGCAGGAAACTCTGCTCGCACAGCCAGCCTGGCCGCGCCATTTCACGCAGGCGCACGCCGGCCCGCGCGCGCAGGAACAGTGCCCGGCCATCCGCCGGCAACGCCAGCTCGCCGGTTTCAAAGGGAACGAATAAGGCAGCCAGCGCCGCATCGGGCGCCGCCGCGAAAACTCCGGCAGGGGTCACATCTAAGGTCTTCGGCGGCAAGGCGATTGGGGCATTGTAACGGGCGGCTGCAGTCCGAAGGCATGCGTCAGAGACGCATCGGTTTCACTTGTTCAGTCCGGACTGCGGTCGTAAGTGAAGCTAACCCCGTTCTCCGCTATTGAAACCCAACTGCAGCGCCGCGCCGGCCCCGCCAAGATCAGCTGCCCGCGCAGGACAGGCAAATCAAGTGAAAGTGCACTTTGGTCCGGGCTTTGATTCGTCATCTTTTAAAAGTCGACGAAAATACGCCACATAAAATGCACTATAATAAAAGCATATGAATATGAATGCATAAATGGCGTGGTTTTTATATAGCGTCACCGGAATCATAATTAATGGCATACCAAATAGCAGTACAACAGATAAAATTACGGGAAGTTCAGGTAGATTAATACCGGTCATTGATGCCAATATAAACGAGTGATTTCTTCTTAGTAACGAATTTCCTAAGAACATTAATGAAAAAGCTAGTATAAGAAATAAAATTTCGCCACCATCGCGCAAGTATACCATATTATTTTTCGCGGCAAAATTATTAACTAAGTCCACAGGTATAATAAGCAGACTCAGAGGACCCAAGAACAAATTAATAGCTGAAATTGACGCCCAACCTTTTGCGTAACTTTCGGCTCTTCCCATGCGTAGATAATTTTCATAGAAATAATAATAGAAAACGCACATAGGCCCCAGGAAGAATTTTTTTAAGCCACTGTTCTTTCGGATCAATTTATTCATGGCTCGCAAAGGCCTACTGAAAAACAGTTGGGTTGTACACATTCATGTATGGATTGTCTTTGTTTATTTAAAATCCCGCAAAACCCGGGTTCAAAACGCGTATCAGAGTGCCCTTTCAGGAACGGGATCAGGCCAACTTATCCCATCTGGACTGCGGCAATAAGCAAACCCGCCCCGTTC
>NZ_MUNU01000015.1 GCF_002001085.1 Rhodanobacter sp. B05 | reverse complement strand
CAACCAGGACGGCATTTACACGCTTTACTTCGCTCATCATCGGCTGGCCAGCATCGATATGCGTGAAGCCGACTAAACTGTTACCCATGTCCTGGCACGTCCGTTACCCATGTCATCGGTCTAAACACAGACCCTGAGCGGTGGAACACATGGAGCCCCGCCTGTTCCGTTACGGGGCCGTATTGTCCGGCGTACTCCTCCAGTTCCGCGCCAGCATGCACAGCCCGCCGTAGATCACGAATACCGGCCACCACACCTGCCACGACAGCGACAGGATGAACATCAGGGCCACCATGACAATGGCGGCCGCCGAAAGCAGAAAGTGCAGCACTCCGCCATCGATCGTCCCGACGTCTCGAAAGCGCTGCACGGCTTCGAGCAACGGCGCTACCGCGGCGAGCAGGATCAACCATGCCCACCAGTTGTTCTGGCGGAAGAAGTCCGGGTCGTAGCCGAGGTTGTCCAACAGGAAGAACGCGCCGAAGGCAATCACGACCAGGGCGGGAAAGACCCGGTGGCGGCGACGATACGGATAATCGGGATCACGATGGTGCATGCTCATGCTGGTGCTCCTCCGGGACAGGCGATCACGTTACGCCCGGGTCCGCGCCACGGCCAGTGACAGGCGTCACCCGAAGCACCTGCAGTCGTCAGCGGTTGCTCACCCCGTGTGGCACATGCCCGGTCGCCACGTGCTTGCGCGCAGACTCCACGTTCGCCGGCGAGTCGTCGAAGAAGATGTCGGCGCCGAACGCATCGAGGAACGGGCCCTTGTCGCGACCGCCGAGGAACAGCGCCTCGTCGATGCGCACGCCCCAGCGGCGCAGGGTCAGGATCACGCGCTTGTGCGCGGGTGCGGAGCGCGCGGTGACCAGAGCGGTGCGGATCGGCGAATCCTCGGCGGGAAACGCGGTCTGCAGCCGGTGCAACGCGGTGAGGAAACCACGGAACGGCCCCACCGACAGCGGTTCGGCAGCATGCTCGGTTTCGCTGCGGTGGAAGGCTTCCAGACCTTCCTCCCGCGACACCCGTTCCCCTTCGTCGCCGAAGATCACCGCATCGCCGTCGAACGCGATGCGCAACTGTTCGCTGGCGCGCGGCGGCGCGGTACTGGGCAGGATGGTGGCCGCGGCCACGCCAGCCGCCAACGCGCGGCCCACGTCTTCGGCATTCGCCGACAGGAACAGGTCGGCCTTGAACGGCGCGATGTAATCGGAGGTCGGTGCGCCGCTGGTGAACGCGGCGCGGCTGATCTCCAGGCCGTAGTGCTGGATCGCGTTGAAGATGCGCAGGCCGGTGTCACCGGAGTTGCGCGACAGCAGGATCACCTCGACCGGTGGCACATTGCCGGCCAGCTTGTTGAGACCGAGCAGCTTCTGCACCAGCGGGAACGCCACGCCGGGCCGGAGGATCTCGTCCTCGTGTTCGATCTGGAACGAACGGTAGGCATCGAGGCCATCGCGCTCGAACAACGCGTGGCTGTCACCCAGGTCGAACAGCGCGCGCGAGGAAATCGCCACGACGAGGCGATTGTCGCTGGGCGCGCCGGGGTCGTGGGCGGTGGGCTGGGTCATGGCACGAATCTACTGCATTGAGCGAGGAGTGAGTGAAGAGGAGTGAGGAGTGAGAGAGAGCCGAGGTGCGGAGCCTGCTTTCTCTCACTCCTCACTCCTCGTTTCTCACTTCTCGCTCTCAGCTCATTCCGCCGCGAATTGTTCGTCGAGGATACGCTGTTCCAGATTGTGTTCGGGATCGAACAGCAGGCGCACGCCCTGGTCGCCGGATTGGCGGATCGACACCGTGCGCACGTCGCGCACTTCGTGGAAATCGGCGGTGGCGCTGACCGGGCGCTTGGCGGGGTCGAGCACGCGCAGGATGACCTCGGTGCGATGCGGAAGGATCGCGCCGCGCCAGCGGCGCGGACGGAACGGACTGATCGGGGTAAGTGCCAGCACGTTCGCGTCGAGCGGCAGGATCGGGCCGTGCGCGGACAGGTTGTAGGCGGTCGAACCGGCCGGGGTCGAGACCAGTACGCCGTCGCAGACCAAGGTCGTCAGTTTCACCGCATCGTTGAGCTGTACCTCCAGATGCGCAGCCTGGTTGCTCTGGCGCAGCAGCGAAACCTCGTTGAAGGCAAGCCGGGAATGTTCCGCGCCGGCGGCGTCAGTGACCTGCATCTGCAGGGGAAACAGCGAGGCCGTATGCGCCCGTGCGATCCGTTCCGGCAGATCGTCGAGCCGGTGCTTGTTCATCAGGAAACCGACCCGGCCCAGCTTCATGCCATACACCGGCACTTCCAGCGCGCGATACGCATGCAGGGTACGCAACATGAAGCCGTCGCCGCCGAGCGCCACGATCAGCTCGGCCTGCTCGGCCGGGACATCGCCATAGCGCTCGACCAGCTTGCGGCGCGCCTGCTGGGCAACACTGGTATCGCTGGCGACGAAGGCAAGGCGCATAAGGCGATGGGATTGGAGATTGGGGATTCGGGATTCGGCAAAACCGCCCCCCGTCGCCACCGATCATCGGGGCAATAGCCGCGCCAAGCAAGCGCGCACGCGACCGCCTTCCCGAATCCCCAATCCCGACTTCCTGCTCCTAGGCCACCGGCACCTGCGCCAGCTGCGCCAGACGACGCACCGCCACCGAGGCGATCGGATAGTCCGCGTTCTGGGTGAGGATCTCCGCCAGCATGCTGCGGGTGTGCTGCAGGGTGGCGTCGTCGCGCTGCAGCCACGCCTGTACCGGCGAGACATCCTTGCGAGCGCTGGCCAGGGTCAGCACCTGCAAGGCCAGCGCGCGGTGCTGGTGGTTGAGTTCGTCCAGCAACGAACCGCGCGCCTGCGCATGCCAGTGGCCTTCGACCGGCAACGCCTCGATCTGCCCGCGCAGCCAATCCAGGTCCAGCGCCTCGCCCAGCTCGAAGAAGACCCGGGCCACCTGATCCATCGGCTGGCCACTCTGTTGCACCACTTCGACCATGTCGAGTGCAGCACGCAGGTCCGGCATGCGCGACAGGCGCAGGGCAAGCTCGTCCGGCAGGCCGAGTCCTTCCCATTTTTCCCGGGTGCAGGAGAAATCGCCCATGCCGGTCGGCGTGAGTACCTCGGGCAGCGCCTTGCGCAACGCGGATACGCCATCCTGATAACGCGCCACGTTCTCGGCGATGTCCAGCGAACCGCCCGGCCGGTTCAGCAGCCAGCGGGTCATGTGGCGCAGCAGCGACCAGATCTGCTTGACTGCATCCACCTGGGTATCCTCGGCGACCTTGCTGTCCAGCGCCTCGATCAGCGCCCACAGCGCGCGTGCATCGAGAATCTCGCGCGCCGCCGTGTACGCCTTGGCGATCGCCGCCGGGCCCTGGCCGGTGTCTTCCTGCATGCGCATCATGAAGGTCGCGCCCATGCGGTTGACCGTCGAGTTGGTCACCGCGGTGGCGATGATCTCCCGCTTCAGGCGATGGCGCTGCATGTGCTCGGCATACTTCTCGTGCAACGGCTCGGGGAAGTAACGCACCAGTTCCTTGGACAGGTACGGATCTTCCGGTACGTCCGAATCGAGCATCTGCTGGAACAGGCGCAGCTTGTCGTACGACAGCAGCACCGCCAATTCCGGCCGGGTCAGGCCGATCCCGCGGGTCTTGCGCTCGGTCAGTTCGGCCTCGGACGGCAGGTTCTCGACCTGGCGATCCAGCGTGCCCTCGGCCTCCAGCGTGCGGATGAAGTGCGCCATCGAGCCGATGCGACCCACCGACTGGTGTTCCATCAGGGTGATCGCCTGGTTCTGCCGGTAGTTGTCCCACAGCACCAGCTGGCCCACTTCGTCGGTCATCGCGGCGAGCTGGGTGTTGCGCGCATCGAAGCTCAGCTCGCCACGCTGCACGGCGTCGTTCAGCAGGATCTTGATGTTCACCTCGTGGTCGGAGGTGTCCACGCCGGCGGAGTTGTCGATGAAATCGGTGTTCAGCAGCACGCCCTTCTGCGCCGCCTCGATGCGGCCCTTCTGGGTCATGCCCAGGTTGCCGCCCTCGCCCACGATCTTGCAGCGCAGATCCGCGCCGTTGACGCGCAGTGCGTTGTTGGCGCGGTCGCCCACGTCGGCATGCGTTTCGGCGGACGATTTCACATAGGTGCCGATGCCGCCGTTCCACAGCAGGTCGACCGGGGCCTTCAGGATCGCACCGAGCAGATCGCTCGGCGCCAGGTGCTCCACGTCGGGCTTCAGGCCCAGCACCGCGCGCACTTCCGGCGAGATCGGGATCGACTTGGCGCTGCGCGGATACACGCCGCCGCCGGCGGAGATCAGCGACTTGTCGTAATCGTCCCAGCTCGAGCGTGGCACCTTGAACAGGCGCTGGCGCTCGACGAAGGTGCGTGCCGCATCCGGGTTCGGGTCGAGGAACACGTGGCGATGATCGAACGCGGCCAGCAGGCGGATGTGTTCGGACAGCATCATGCCGTTGCCGAACACGTCACCGGACATGTCGCCGATGCCGACACAGGTGAAATCCTGGGTCTGGCAATCGCGGTTGAGCGAACGGAAGTGACGCTTGACCGATTCCCACGCGCCCTTCGCGGTGATGCCCATGCCCTTGTGGTCGTAGCCGTGCGAGCCACCGGAGGCAAATGCGTCGCCGAGCCAGTAGTCGTGCTCGATCGAGATCGCATTGGCAATGTCGGAGAACGTGGCCGTGCCCTTGTCGGCGGCCACCACCAGGTACGGATCGTCGTCGTCGTGACGAACCACGTCGTGCGGGTTCACCACCTTGCCGTCGGCCAGGTTGTCGGTGATGTCGAGCAGGCCGTTGATGAACAGCTTGTAGCAGGCGATGCCCTCGGCCAGCTGCGCGTCGCGGTCGCCGCCGACGGGCGCCTTCTTGACGAAGAAGCCGCCCTTGGAACCGACCGGCACGATCACCGTGTTCTTCACCATCTGCGCCTTCACCAGGCCCAGCACCTCGGTGCGGAAATCCTCGCGGCGGTCGGACCAACGCAAGCCACCACGCGCCACCGCGCCGAAGCGCAGGTGGATGCCTTCCACGCGCGGCGCGCAGACCCAGATCTCGCGATACGGCACGGGCTTGGGCAGCTCGGATACCTGGTGCGAGTCGAGTTTGTAGCTGATGTACGGCCGGTACTCGCCATTCCAGCGCTGGAAAAAGCTGGTGCGCAAGGTGGCGCGGATCAAGCCGACGAAGCTGCGCAGGATGCGATCCTCGTCGAGGCTGGCGACGTTCTCCAGCAGCACGCCGATGGCCCCTTCGACCACCCCGATCTGCTCGGCGCGGGGCCGCGACAGCGCGGCGCTCATGTCGTTGATCAGGGCGGGCTGCGCGGCCTGGACGTGGGCGGGAATCAGGGTCTGCATCTCGACCGCGAGGGTGGCACCGGCGAGCTTCAACTCGCCCGCCGACAGCGCCTCGCGACGCGGATCGAATTTCGCCAGGAACAACTCCACCAGCAGACCGGCAATCGCCGGGTAGCGGTTGAGGGTCTCCTCCATGTAGCTCTGCGAGAACGTGGCGCCGGTCTGCAGCAGGTACTTCGAATAACCGCGCAGCATCGCGACCTGGCGCCAGCTC
This sequence comes from Rhodanobacter sp. B05, assembly GCF_002001085.1. GTDB lineage: Bacteria > Pseudomonadota > Gammaproteobacteria > Xanthomonadales > Rhodanobacteraceae > Rhodanobacter. The sequence continues at coordinate 463,265 of NZ_MUNU01000015.1, read as the reverse complement.
AACTTGGCACCCAGCACCAGCCGGTTGAAGCCGTCGTTCTCGGCGTTGCCGCGCCAGATCTGCTCGAACGCATCCTCGAACAGGGCGCCGACCTGCTCGACGCTGAAAGTGAGCTTGCCGACCGGCTGCACGTCGAAGTCCTGGATCGACAGCGGCGCATCGCCGGGAATCTCGTAGACGTGCTCGGTGAGCACGCGCAGGCCGAGGTTTTCCAGCTGCGGCAAGACCTCGGACAAGGCGATATCGCCACCGGAGCGGTAGACCTTGAAGCGCAGCGTCTCCGGTTCCTGCGGCGGATGGTAGAAGGACATGCGCAAGGCGTTGTCGCCCGCCAGCTGCGACAACTGATGGATGTCCTCGGCGGCCACGCCCGGGCTCACGTCCTCGACGTAACCGGCCGGCAACGACTTCGCGTAGCGATTGGCCAGCACCACGCCCTCGTGGTCGCCGCGCAGATGCACCAGCGCGTCGCGCACCTCGTCATGCCAGTTGCGCACGATGGCGGCGACGCCATGCTCGAGCGCAGCCAGGTCATAGACGGGCTGGTCGCCGATCTTGGGCCGCATCACGATGGTCAGCCGCGCCAGCGCCGATTCGCCCATTTCCACCGAGGAATCGCTCTGCACGGCGTGCAGGGCCGTGCCCAGCATGGCCTCGATGCGTTCGCGCACCGAGGTGTTGAAACGGTCGCGCGGCACGAACACCATGCAGGTGAAGAAACGCCCGTAACGGTCGCGCCGCACGAACAACCGCGTGCGTGCCCGCTGGCGCAGTTCGAGGATGCCCATCGAGGTATTGAACAGCTCGTCCTCGGTGCCCTGCAGCAGCTCGTCGCGCGGCAGCGTCTCCAGGATGTGGCGCAACGACTTGCCTGAATACGAATCGCGCTTGAGGCCCGAACGCGCCATCACGGCCTCGACCTTGTGCCTCACCAGTGGCACGTCCTGCGGACGGGTCATGTACGAGCTGGAGGTGAACAGGCCGAGGAAGCGCTGCTCGGCAACGGCCCTGCCGTCGGCACCGAACTGCAGCACGCCGACGTAATCCATGTAGCCCGGACGATGCACGTGCGAGCGCGCATTGGTCTTGGTCAGGATGATCGCATCGGTAGCCCCCGACTGCGGCAGCTCGGTCGCCGCCAGCGTACGCAGCGAACGCGGCGCGAGCGAGCGATCGGTCTTGCGCAGGATGCCCAGGCCGGACGACCCCACCGAACGCAGCACGCGTTCGCCATCGGCATCGGTGACTTCGTATTCGCGATATCCCAGGAAAGTGAAGTTGTCGTCCGCCAGCCAGTGCATGAAGGCGGACGCCTCCTGCACCGAGGCGGCATCCAGCGGCATCGCCCGCTGCGGCAATTCGTCGGCAACCGCGAGTGCCTTGTCGCGCATCGCGGCCCAGTCGCCGACGGCCGCGCGCACGTCCTCCAGCGCGGCCTCGACCTGGGTCTTCAGGAGTTCCTGCTCGGCTGCATCGGCGGCGCGGTCGATCTCGAAATGCATCACCGATTCGGCCTGCCCCGTCGCGTCGCCGATGCGCTGCAGGGCGCCGGCGGCGTCGCGCGACACCATCACCACGGGGTGGATCACCGCGTGCGTCTGCAGGCTGTCCGACACGACCATGCTCACGGTATCGATCAGGAACGGCATGTCGTCGGTAACGATCTGCAACAGGCTGCGCCCGGCATGGATATCGGCCGGGCTCAGCACGCGCACCACGGCGCGCCCCGCCGGGCGCTGCTGCATGAATTCAAGCAGGCCACCCACCAGCGCCGCCCATTGCACCGGCGTGTGCAGATGGATGTCGCTGCCGCCAACCCGGGCGAAGAAGGCAGCGCTGAACGCCTCGGCCTGGGCCAGACGCTGGGGCGAGAGACCACCCTTCTTCAGCTCGGCAAGCACGACGGACGGAAGGGAATGATCGGTTGCCGCAATGGTCGCATTCATGGCATCTGCTGGTAAGTTGGGACGAAATCGGGAATCGCGTAACAAATCCGCTGAAGGATACGCTGCGCCACCACGCGAATCCACTTGCGCGGGGCCGCGTCGACCCGGCCGACACGGCTGACTGGCGTAAAAGGCTCATCATCCGTCGCGCGGCATCGACAAGGCCTGAACGAAGATCACGCGACCGCTTGCCAAATCGATGCGTCGCGAAATGCACGCGATGCCGATGCGAAGTTGGCCACGAGCCACCCATAATATGTATACTAGGCAGTCCAGTATGGATTTTTCATCACCCGTCCAGCGTGGCACGGCCGCAACAAGGCGACGACAGCCGCGCGGGCGATCCATATACCGAGCCAACTTGTGGCACGCGACACCCCTGACGTCGTGCGGTATTCGTTCCGTCTGCCGCACGACGTCAGGCTTCACCCCACACCCCAACAACAAGCACGTCAAGAAATCCTGGAGTTCCCATGAAGTCCTCGTTACTGAGCACGCCGCTGCTGTGCCTGAGCCTGCTGGTATTGAGCGCCTGCGGCAGGGGCAAGGAAAACGGGCCGCCGAAGATGCCGCCACCGGAAGTTGGCGTGATCACGGCGCAGCCGCAGAGTTCGCCGCTGACGCGTGATCTGGTCGGGCGCCTCTCGGCATTCCGCAGCGCCGACGTGCGCGCGCGGGTGGCCGGCGTGCTGCTCAAGCGCGACTATGACGAAGGCACCAACGTGAAGCGCGGGCAGCTGCTGTTCCAGATCGACCCCGCTCCGCTGAAGGCCGCGCTGAACGCCGCACAGGCATCGCTGGCGCAGGCCCAGGCAACCTGGACCAACAACAAGGTCACCGCACAGCGCGTGCGTGAACTGGCGCCCAAGGGGTATGTGTCGAAGTCCGACCTGGACAACGCGCTGGCGGCCGAACGCAGCAGCGCCGCCGCCGTGCAGGCTGCCCGCGCCAACGTGGAAACAGCTCGCATCAACCTGGGCTATGCCAACGTGACTTCGCCGATCGACGGCCGCGCCGGCCAGCAGCAGGTCACCGAAGGTGCCCTGGTCGGCAATGGCGAGGCCACCTTGCTGACCACCGTCGACCAGATCGATCCGCTGTACGTGAACTTCACCATGAGCGTGGATTCGCTGGAACAGATGCGCCGCGCGCAGAGCAGCGGCAACGTCACCCTGGCCGACCCGAACAAGGCCAGCGTGCAGATCACCATGCCCGACGGCAGCGTCTATGCCGAGCCCGGCGTGCTGGATTTCTCCGACACCACGGTCAACCCGGCCACCGGTTCGGTCAACCTGCGCGCCAAGGTGCCCAATCCGAAGCACGGCCTGCTGCCCGGCATGTACGTGACGCTGAAGGCCAACCTCGGCCAGCAGCACAAGGTGTTCCTGGTGCCGCAACAGGCGGTGCAGCGCGACACCGTGGGCGCGTACGTGATGACGGTCGGCGCCGACGGCAACGTCGTGCGCAAGGACGTCGCCACCGCCGACATGGTCGGCGGCAACTGGGTCATCAACGACGGCCTCGCGGCCGGCGACCAGGTGGTGGTCTCGGGCATCCAGAACGTGAAGGCGGGCGCACCGGCCAAGGCCAGCCCGTGGCATCCCGCCGCCAGCTCGTCATCGAGCCATCCGCCAGCCGCGCCGAGCGGCAAGTAACGGAGTCACGACGATGCCGAGTTTCTTCATCGACCGCCCGATCTTCGCCTGGGTGGTCGCCATCCTGATTTCCCTGGGTGGCGTGCTGGCCATCCTCAACCTGGGCGTGGAGTCGTACCCGACGATCGCCCCGCCCTCGGTGACGGTGAGCGCGACCTACCCCGGCGCCAGCGCCGACACCACCGAAAAGACCGTCACCCAGGTGATCGAGCAGCAGCTGACCGGCATCGACCACCTGCTGTATTTCAGCTCGTCGTCCAGTGCCAACGGGCGTGCCAGCATCACGCTGACTTTCGAAAGCGGCACCGATCCCGACATTGCCCAGGTGCAGGTGCAGAACAAGGTGGCGCTGGCCACGCCACGGCTGCCGTCCGAGGTGACCCAGCAGGGCGTGGTGGTGGCCAAGGCCAACTCCGGCTTCCTGATGGTGGTGGCGCTGACCTCGGACAACCCGAGCATCGATCGCGACCGCCTCAACGACATCGTCGGCTCGCAGGTGCTCGACCAGATCTCCCGCGTGCCCGGCGTCGGCAGCACCCAGCAGTTCGGCTCCGAATACGCCATGCGGATCTGGCTGAACCCGGACAAGCTGCACGGCTACAACCTGTCGGCCAGCCAGGTGCTGGCCGCAATCCAGGCGCAGAACGTGCAGTTCGCGGCGGGCTCGCTCGGCGCCGACCCGGCCCTGCCCGGCCAGGGCTTCAGCGCCACCGTGTCGACCGAGGGCCGCTTCACCTCGCCCGAACAGTTCGCCGGCATCATCCTGCGCGCGAACCCGGACGGCACCACGGTCACCCTCGGCGACGTGGCGCGCATCAGCTTCGGTCCCGGCGGCTACGGCTTCGACACCCAGTACAACGGCAAGCCGATCGGCGCGTTCGCGATCCAGCTGCTGCCCGGCGCCAACGCGCTCAACGTGGCCACCGCCGTGCGCAGCAAGATGGACGAGCTGGCGCCAAGCTTCCCGCAGGGCGTGACCTGGTTCAGCCCGTACGACAGCACCGCCTTCGTGACCATCTCGATCAACGAGGTGGTGCACACGCTGATCGAGGCGATCATCCTGGTGTTCCTGGTGATGCTGCTGTTCCTGCAGAACATCCGCGCCACCATCATCCCGACCCTGGTGATCCCGGTCGCCCTGCTCGGCACGTTCCTGGGCATGCTCATACTCGGCTTCACCATCAACCAGCTGACCCTGTTCGGCATGGTGCTGGCGATCGGCATCGTGGTCGACGACGCGATCGTGGTGATCGAGAACGTCGAGCGCATCATGACCGAGGAAGGTCTGTCGCCCAAGGACGCCACGCGCAAGGCGATGGGCCAGATCACCGGCGCGGTGGTGGCGATCACCGTGGTGCTGGCGGCGGTGTTCATCCCCTCGGCGCTGCAGCCGGGCGCCTCCGGCATCATCTACAAGCAGTTCGCGCTGACCATCGCGATGTCGATGGGCTTCTCGGCCTTCCTGGCGCTTTCGTTCACGCCGGCCCTGTGCGCCAGCTTCCTGCAGGCGGAGCACGACAAGAAGAAGAACATCCTGTTCCGCAAGTTCAACCAGCTGTTCGACTGGACCACGCACACCTACACCGGCCATATCGGCGGCGCCGTGCGTCACGCGCCACGCTGGATGCTGGCCTTCGTGCTGCTCGCGGTGCTGGGCGGCTTCCTGTACACGCGCCTGCCCGGCAGCTTCCTGCCGGAAGAGGATCAGGGCTACGCGCTGTCGGTGATCCAGTTGCCGCCGGGTGCCACCAAGCAGCGCACCTCGGCGGTGATGGCGCAGATGCGCGAGATCCTGAAGAAGGACCCGGCGGTGGAAGGCGTGCTGCAGGTCACCGGCTTCAGCTTCATCGGTTCCGGCGAGAATGCGGGCATGGCCTTCATCAAGCTCAAGGACTGGGCCAAGCGCGACGTCACCGCCGCCGAATTCATCCAGCGCGCCAACGGCGAGATGCAGCAGATCCACGATGCACGGATCTTCGTGGCCAACATCCCCACCGTGCAGGGGCTGGGCCAGTTCGGCGGCTTCGACATGTACCTGCAGGATCGTGGCGGCGCCGGTCGCGACGCACTCACCGCGGCCCGCAACATCCTGCTGGGCAAGGCCAGCCAGGATCCCGGGCTGACCGGCGTGCGGCCCAATGCGCTGGAGGATTCACCACAGCTGCACCTGGATGTGGACCGCGTGCAGGCGCAGTCGATGGGCCTGCAGGTGGGTGACATCTACAACGCGATCGGACTGATGCTGGCGCCGGTATACGTCAACGACTTCACCTACGGTGGCCGCATCAAGCGGGTGATCATGCAGGCCGACGCGCCGTATCGCATGGGCCCCGAAGCGCTGCAGCACATCTTCACCCCCAGCACCCAGACCACCGCCAGCGGCACACCGGAGATGATTCCGCTGTCCACCGTGGTGCGCAGCCAGTGGGATGTGTCCTCGCCATCGCTGACCCGTTACAACGGCTACTCCGCCGTCGAAATCGTGGGCTCGCCGGCACCCGGACACGCCTCGGGCGAGGCGATGAACAAGATGGAGCAGATCGTCCACAACAACCTGCCCAAGGGTTTCGGCTTCGACTGGACTGGCCAGTCCTACCAGGAAATCCTGTCCGGCAATGCCGCCACCTTGCTGATGATCCTGTCGATCGTGATCGTGTTCCTGGCCCTGGCCGCTCTGTACGAAAGCTGGTCGATCCCGGTCTCGGTGATGCTGGTGGTGCCGCTGGGCCTGCTCGGCACGGTGGTGTTCACCCTGCTGCGCGGCCTGCCAGACGACATCTACTTCAAGATCGGCCTGATCACGGTGATCGGCCTGGCCGCGAAGAACGCGATCCTGATCGTGGAGTTCGCGGTGGCCGAACAGAAAGCCGGCCGCTCGCTGCGTGAGGCCACCATCGATGCGGCCCGCCTGCGCCTGCGCCCGATCCTGATGACCTCGCTGGCCTTCATCCTCGGCGTGTTCCCGCTGTTCATCTCCAGCGGCGCCGGCGCCAACGCGCGCCACGCGATCGGCACCGGCGTGATCGGCGGCATGCTGTTCGCCACCTTCCTCGGCGTGCTGCTGATCCCGGTGTTCTACGTCGTGGTGCGGCGATTGCTGGGCGACAAGCTGGATGGCGATACCGCCACACCAGCCACACCGAGTGGTCACGGCATGCAGTCGTTCGACTCGGATCCGCGGCGCGGAAGTTGAAATAATGTAGGAGCCCGCTCGCGGGCGATGCTGTTGCTCTGAATTTTCCTATCCAACATCAAAGCAACAGCATCGCCCGCGAGCGGGCTCCTACATGACACCGTCAGCGCAACCCGGTCTCGGCGCGCGCAATCACCAGCCGCTGGATCTCGCTGGTGCCTTCGTAGATCTCGGTGATCTTGGCGTCGCGGAAATAGCGCTCCAGCGGCATCTCCTTGGAATAACCCATGCCGCCGTGGATCTGCACCGCCTGGTGGCTGATCCACATCGCCGCCTCCGACGCGGTGAGCTTGGCCACCGCCGCCTCGGTGCCAAAGCGACCGCCATGCTTTTCCGCCTCACCCTTGGCCCAGGCCGCGCGCAAGGTCAGCAGGGTCGCCGCATCCAGCTTGCATTTCATGTCGGCGATCTTGGACTGGGTCATCTGGAACGTGCCGATCGGATGGCCGAACGCCTTGCGGTCACGCGACCACTGCAGCGTAGCTTCGTAAGCGGCGCGGGCGATGCCCACCGCCTGCGAGGCAATGCCGATGCGGCCGGCGTCGAGCACGCCCATCGCGATCGAGAAGCCCTTGCCCTCTTCGCCCAGCAGGTTTTCCTTCGGCAGCACGTAATCGGTGAATTCGATCTCGCAGGTCGCCGACGCACGGATGCCCAGCTTCGGCTCGGTCTTGCCGGCGTGGAAGCCCGGCAGTTGCGTGTCGACGATGAAGGCCGAGACGCCTTTCGCACCGATGCCCGGCGTGGAGATTGCGAACAGCACGATGTAGCGTGCCACCGGCCCGGAGGTGATCCAGCTTTTCTTGCCGTTGATCACCCAGTCGCCGCCGTCGTTCCTGGTGGCGCGGGTGTGCATCGCCGAGGCGTCGGAGCCGGACTGTGGCTCGGTCAGCGCGTAGGCACCGATCGCCTCGCCGGTGGCGATCGCGCGTACGTATTTCTGCTTCTGTTCCTCGTTGCCGTGCTTGAGGATGCCGTTGCAGAACAGCGAATTGTTCACCGACATGATGGTCGAGGTGGCCGCATCGGCCGCCGCAATCTCCATGACTGCCAGCGCATAGGCGATCGAATCCATGCCGGCACCGCCGTAAGCCTCAGGCACCTCGACGCCCATCAGGCCGAGTTGGCCCATCTCGCGGATGTTCTCCAGCGGAAACTCGCCCTTCGCATCGAGTTCGGCTGCCACCGGCACGATGCGCTTTTGCGCAAAGTCGCGGGCAATCGACTGGATCGACAACTGGTCTTCGGTAAAGCGGAAATCCATGGGAGTTCCTGCATGGGGAAAGCCGGCCATTTTAGCCGCGAAGCCGGGTCGACTGCGCATGGGTGCCGTGCCGACAACCGCCATCGCACCGCTTGACGACTTGGCAAACGACGCCTAGCCTGTACATCTTTATATCGCGATACAAGGATAATGATGGACCTGGCGACCGCCTCCAGCGTGCTCCGGTTGCTGGCCGACCCGACCCGGGTGCGGCTGCTGGCGCTGCTTGAAGGCGAGGAGTTGACCGTGGCCGAGCTCGCGGCCGTGTTGCATCTGGCGCAGCCGCGCGTGTCGACCCACCTGGCCAAGCTGAAGGAGGCCGGCCTGGTGCGCGACCGCCGTGCCGGCGTCTCTGCCTACTACCGCGCCAACAACGAAGGCGACCAGGCGCAACACGACCTGCTCGACTCGCTGCGCACCAGCATCGACGACGCGCTGCTGCGCGAGGATGCCGCGCGCCTGCCTGGCGTACTCGCCCATCGTGCCCGCGAGGAAGGCTGGGCCGACACCGTGGCCGGTGACATGGAACGCCACTACTCGCCTGGCCGAACCTGGGAGACGCTGGCGCGCTCGCTGCTGCAACTGCTGGAAACCGGCGACGTGCTGGATATCGCCTCCGGCGACGGCATCACCGCGGAGCTGCTGGCGCCGCATGCGCATTCCATCGTCTGCGTGGACTCCAGCGAGCGCGTGGTCGAGGCTGCCACCAGGCGCCTGAAGGCGTTTTCCAACGTGCGGGTCGTCCAGGGCGACATGCACGCGCTTGAGCTGGGCAAGCAACAATTCGACCTGGTGCTGATGCTGCACGCGCTGACCTACGCCGAACATCCCGCGCAGACGGTGGCCGAGGCGGCGCGCGTACTGCGCCCCGGTGGTCGCCTGCTGGCGGTAACCCTGGGGCAGCACGACCACCGCGCTGCGGTCGAACCGTTCGACCATCGCAACCTGGGTTTCAGCAGCGCCCAACTCGATGGTCACGCGCGTGCCGCCGGCCTCGAGGTATTGAGCTGCAACCGCCTCAGCCGCGAACGCAAGGCACCGCATTTCGAAGTGATCAGCCTGCTGGCGCGCAAGCCCGCCTGAATTTGAGTTTTTGTGAAAGGAAGTTGCAATGAGCACCCTGCCCTGGCTCCACCCCGACCGCGTCGCCCTGCTCGAACAGGCGCTGCGCCAACGCATCCTTATCCTCGACGGCGGCATGGGCACCATGCTGCAGGCGCATGAGCTGGATGAAGGCGGCTTCCGCGGCGAACGCTTCGAACATGGCCACGACGGCCACGCGCATGCCCACGATCACCCTGGCTGCGACCTGCGCGGCAACAACGACTTGCTCACGCTGACCCAGCCGCAGATCATTCGCGGCGTGCACGATGCCTATCTGGAAGCCGGCGCCGACCTGGTCGAGACCAACACCTTCAACTCGACCCGGATCAGCCAGGCCGACTACAAGCTTCAGCATCTGGCACAGGAGTTGAACCGCGAAGGCGCGAAACTCGCCCGTGCCGCCTGCGATGCGATGACCGCGAAAACACCGGAAAAGCCGCGCTTCGTGATCGGCGTGCTCGGCCCGACCAGCCGCACCGCCTCGCTGTCGCCGGACGTCAACGACCCGGGTTTCCGCAATGTCACGTTCGAGGAACTGGCGGAGAACTACACCGAATCCGCCAACGGCCTGATCGACGGCGGCGCCGACGTGATCATGGTCGAGACGATCTTCGACACCTTGAATGCGAAGGCTGCGCTGTTCGCGTTGAGCGAGCTGTTCCACCAGCGTGGTGCGCGGATGCCGGTGATGATCTCCGGCACCATCACCGACCGCTCCGGCCGCACCCTGTCGGGGCAGACCGCCGAGGCGTTCTATTATTCGGTGCGCCATGCGCGACCGCTGTCAGTGGGCTTCAACTGCGCGCTTGGCGCGGACGATCTGCGTCCGCACATCCAGACCCTGGCGAACCTCGCCGAGGTGTACGTCAGCACCCATCCGAACGCCGGCCTGCCAAATGCGTTCGGCGAATACGACGAGACGCCCGAGCACATGGCCGACGTGATCGGCGGCTTCGCCCGCGACGGCCTGCTGAACCTGGTCGGCGGCTGTTGCGGTACCACGCCCGCGCATATCAAGGCGATCGCCGAGGCGGTACGCGACTTTGCCCCGCGCGTCCTGCCATCCGCACAAGCGGAGGCTGCATAACATGGCCCGCCACACCCGCCTGTCCGGCCTCGAACCGTTGGTCATCACGCCCGACCTGCTGTTCATCAACGTGGGCGAGCGCACCAACGTCACCGGCTCGGCGCAGTTCAAGAAACTGATCAAGGAAGACCGTTATGACGAGGCGGTCGAAGTGGCCCGTCAGCAGGTCGCCAATGGCGCGCAGGTCATCGACATCAACATGGACGAGGGCCTGATCGATTCCGAGGCGGCGATGACCCGCTTCGTCAACCTGATCTCGTCCGAGCCGGACATCGCCCGCGTACCGTTCATGATCGACTCGTCGAAATGGACGGTGATCGAGGCGGGCCTGCGCTGCCTGCAGGGCAAGGGCATCGTCAACTCGATCTCGATGAAGGAAGGCGAGGCGGCCTTCCTCGAACAGGCTCGCAAGGTGCAGCAGTACGGCGCCGCGGCGGTGGTGATGGCGTTCGACGAGCAGGGCCAGGCCGACACCTGCGAACGCAAGGTGTCGATCTGCGCGCGTGCCTACGAGCTGCTGACGACGCAACTCGACTTCCGGCCCGAAGACATCATCTTCGACCCGAACATCTTCGCCATTGCCACGGGCATCGAGGAACACAACAACTACGCGGTGGACTTCATCAACGCCGCACGCGAGCTGAAAAAGCGCTTCCCCGACTGCCACATCTCCGGCGGCGTCTCCAACGTGTCGTTCTCGTTCCGCGGCAACAACACCGTGCGCGAGGCGATCCACTCGGTGTTCCTGTACCACGCGATCAAGGCCGGCATGGACATGGGCATCGTCAACGCCGGCGCGCTGGCGATCATGGACGATATCGATCCGCCGCTGCGCGAACGCGTCGAGGACGTGGTGCTGAATCGCCGCGAAGACGCCACCGAACGCCTGCTGGAGATCGCCGACAACTACAAGGGCAAGCGCGGCGCCGCCGAGGTCGAGACCCTGGCCTGGCGCGAGAAGGACGTGCGCGCGCGTCTCAGCCACGCGCTGGTGCACGGCATCGACCAGTACGTGGTCGAGGACACCGAGGAAGCGCGACAGATGTCCACGCGTCCGCTCGACGTGATCGAAGGCCCGCTGATGGACGGCATGAACGTGGTCGGCGACCTGTTCGGCGCCGGCAAGATGTTCCTGCCACAGGTGGTGAAGTCCGCCCGCGTGATGAAGAAGGCGGTGGCCTACCTGCTGCCCTACATCGAGGCGGAGAAACTGCGCACCGGCGACACCGGCAAGAACAACGGCAAGATCGTGATGGCCACGGTCAAGGGCGACGTGCACGACATCGGCAAGAACATCGTCGCCGTGGTGCTCCGCTGCAACAACTTCGAGGTGATCGATCTGGGCGTGATGGTGCCGGCGCAGAAGATCCTGGAAACCGCGATCGCCGAGAAGGCCGACATGATCGGCCTGTCCGGCCTGATCACCCCGTCGCTGGAGGAAATGGGCCAGGTCGCGAAGGAAATGCAGCGGCAGGATTTCCACATCCCGCTGCTGATCGGTGGCGCGACCACCTCGCGGGCGCACACCGCGCTGAAGATCGAGCCGCACTACAAGGCCGGCACCGTTTGGGTGAAGGACGCCTCGCGCGCCGTCGGCGTGGCGCAGTCGCTGGTCAGCAAGGATCTGGTCAAGGACTTCCTCGAAAAAATCCGCCTCGAATACGCCGACGTGCGCGAACGCCACCGCAACCGCGGCCCCGGCAAGAAACTGGTGTCGCTGGAAAAGGCGCGCGAGCAGCGCTTCCGCTGCGACTGGGCCAACTACGAACCGCCGCAGCCGAACCGGCCCGGCGTCACCGTGTTCGCCGACTACGACCTGGCCGTGATTCGCCAGTACATCGACTGGACGCCGTTCTTCCAGGCGTGGGAACTGGCCGGCCACTACCCCGCCATCCTCACCGACGAAGTGGTCGGCCCGCAGGCCAGCGAACTGTTCCGCGACGCCCAGGCGATGATGGACAAGATCATTGCCGAGAAGTGGCTCACCGCCCGCGCCGTGATCGGCCTGTGGCCAGCTGCCAATGTCGGCGACGATGTCGAGGTGTATTCCCTTCTCCCTCCGGGAGAAGGTGCCCAAAGGGCGGATGAGGGTACGGGCGGAGCGCAGCACTTCGCTCCGCCCGTACCCTCACCCACCCCTTCGGGGCACCCTCTCACCCACAAGGGGACTCCCTCTGGGTCGCCGAAGGGAGAGGGGAAACTGCTGGCCACGCTGTGCAGCCTGCGCCAGCAGGCCGACAAGCCGCCCGAGCGCCCGAACCTGTGCCTCGCCGATTTCATCACGCCGAAGGAGTTCAACAAGCCCGACTGGATCGGCGGCTTCGCCGTCACCGCCGGTCTCGGCATCGAGGAACATCTGGCCCGCTTCCAGGCCGACTATGACGACTACTCCTCGATCATCCTCAAGGCCCTGGCCGACCGCCTCGCCGAAGCGTTCGCTGAACACATGCACGAACGCATGCGCAAGGAATTCTGGGGCTTCGTGCCGGACGAATCACTCGACAACGACGCGCTGATCGCCGAGAAGTACCGTGGTATCCGACCGGCCCCCGGCTATCCGGCCTGCCCCGAGCACACCGAGAAGGCCACGCTGTTCAAGCTGCTCGATGTCACGAAGAACACCGGGATCGAACTCACCGAAGGCTTCTCGATGTACCCCGCCGCCGCCGTCTCCGGCTGGTATTACTCGCACCCGGACAGCCAGTACTTCGTCGTCGGCCGACTCGGCAAGGACCAGGTCGAGGACTACGCGAAGCGCAAGGGCTGGACGCTGGCCGAGGCCGAGCGTTGGCTCTCTTCCAACCTGGACTACGAGCCGCAATGACCACGCACACCATGCGCCATCAAGTGGTGGCGTCGCCGGTGATGCTGTTTTTCTGGTGGCGCAGGTGCACGATCAGGTTGTAGACCGACACGAAGACCGGGAAGAAATTGGAGAGGATGCCGACCGAGTCGTTCTTGCCGAACACGAAGTAGGCCAGCAACAGGAAGCTGCCGAAAACCGACAGCCACCAGAAGGACAACGGCATCACCACGCGCTTGTATTTGCGCGTGTAGTACAGCTGCACGAACCAGCGGCTGGTGAACATCAAGGTGCCGGCAAAGCCCACCATCTTCCACGGCGTCAACTCGAACTGTTGCAGCGCGTGGAGGATATGGGCGATCTGGCTGCTGAGGAAATCCATGGTGGCATGTCTGGGCTGGGGTAAACGGCAAGTCTAGCAAGCGTGCCGCACCCCGCGGATCGAGCCGACCCTGATACCCGGGGTCAGCAGGCATTGACCCGCCGTGCATCTCCCCACTAAAATCGCCCGCTCACCACGGCGGGCGGTTAGCTCAGCGGTAGAGCACTGCCTTCACACGGCAGGTGTCACAAGTTCGATCCTTGTACCGCCCACCAATCGATACTGAAACCGGCCCCCGCGGCCGGTTTCGTCGTTCGGATGCCATGAAAAGCGCAGCGTGCGTGTAGCAACGGGCACTTCACACGGCCGCTGTCACACAACGATCCTTGTACCGCCCACCAATCGATACTGAAACCGGCCCCCGCGGCCGGTTTCGTCGTTCGGACGCCATGAAAAGCGCAGCGTGCGTGTAGCAACGGGCACTTCACACGGCAGGTGTCACGAGTTCGATCCTTGTACCGCCCACCACTGGATTCAACGACAAAGGGCATCATTCTCGCGAACGATCAGGCCCGCTCCTCGCCCAGCACGTGCTCGGTCAGCAGCGCCAGAAACGCATGGCGTTCCTGGCGATAGAGCGGATCGGACGGACCGGCCATGGCTGCAGCGTGCATCGTCTCGTGCATGGCAGCGCATGCGGGGGCGCGTTCTTCGCGATGCAGGTATTCGCCCGGGCCGCAATTCGGCTGCGCATGCCTGGCCCAGAACACCGAATCCGCCGGCAAGGCAATGAATTGCTCTTCCCAGCGCAACTCGCCGGCAAGGGCGCCCAACGCGGTCTTCGGCACGGCTCGTGAGCCATGATATTGATGGTTCGCCAGCCAGTCGGGCAATGCCTCGACCGGCATCGGGCGCGCCAGCGCGTAGCCCTGGCCGAAGTCGGCGCCCAGGATCGTGGCCGCCTCGATCAGGCCGGGCGACTCCAGCCCCTCGACCACCACCTCGAGTCGCAGATCGTGCCCGATCCGGATCAGCTGACGGATGAAGCGCAAGGTGCCCAGCGGATCCTGCCGTACCTGGGTGACGATCTCGTGGTCGATCTTTATGCGGTCGAACGGCCATTGGCGCAGACGGATCAGCGAACTGTAACCGGCACCCAGGTCGTCCTCGACCAGTCGCACGCCAAGCGCCTTGAGTGACTGCATGCCGGGCTCTTCCAGCAGGGCAGCGTGCTCGGTGCCGATCGGCGATTCCAGTATCTCGAACAGCAGGGCCTGCGGCGGACAACCGCTGTTCGCGATCACCGCCGCGGCAACCTCCGCGTAGCGCGGATCCTCCAGCGCCGCCGCCGGCGCATTCACCGACATGTCCAGCGTGTGCCCCGCCTGTCGCAGCGATTCGCGGCAGGCGGCGGCCAGCGTCAGGCCCTGGCGGAACAACACGATCAGATCATCGGCGCTCAACGCCGGCAGGAACCGGGCCGGCGCCAGCAACTCCCCGTTTTCGTCACGCAGGCGCGCCAAGGCCTCCAGCTCGGTGATCCGGCCATCGGCGAGCCGGATCAGCGGCTGGTAGTGCATCTGCAACGCCGCGGTGGCGATCATCGCGCGCCAGCGTTCGCGCACGAAGAACGGCAGCAGTTCGGCGCCCTGTCGCGGCGGCGCCAATCGCGCCAGGGCCAGGTCGAGCACGGTCTTGATCTGTTCCACGAACGCCTGCTGATCCTCGCTGTGAAACCCGCCTGCATACGGGCTGTAAAGCGTCAGCACGACGGCCGGTTTGGACAGTGACGGGCACAACGGAATGGCGATGTTGGAGACCACACCCAGGCGCAACGCGATATCGCGCCAATGCGTCATCGTGGGGTCGCTGCCATAGTGCGCACAGCGCTGAATCGTCGCCGTGCGCCACGCGCGTCCACTCGGCCCCTCGCCCTCCGGGTAGCCCGCATCGACCCGGATCGGCGAGGCTTTGCCGGCGCCCAGCGCGCGCAGGTATTCGGCAAAGGCCACCCCGGCCACGGCCTCGTAGGCCAGCTCGCCCGATGCGTCGGGGCGCCCCACGGCGCAGGCACTGATCTCCTGATGCGACACCAGGATATCGACCGCACCTTGAATCAGCTCCAGATAGCCTTCGGCCGACCACGCCAACGCGTTGAGCCGGGCCAGCAGCGCCACCCGAAGACGCTGGAGTTGGCGCATGCTTTCCAGTTGCCATTGCCGTTCCGCGCTCAGCCGTTGCAGCACCACCGCCAGCGCGCGGCGATCACCGTGACCCAGCCCGACCAGCATCGCGGCCAGATTGTCGCGCAACTGCTCGACTGCCTCCAGCAGCCACACCTCTTCGAGCCCGCAGGCGGCGTGGAACAGGCCGTTCCGGATTGCCCTTTCGCGATGACTCGCCAGATCGAGATCCGCCCTCAGCAGATGCTGCAGGTGCCGCAGCATGTGACCCTTCAACGCACCGAACTCCACCGACGGCAACACACCCAGCAGGCTGCCGATACCCTCGTGCCCGAGCAGGGCGGCGCAATAGCTCTGCACGATCGCCGGCAGCTTCGGCACCCACGCCTGACGACATGCGTCCAGCAAGAGCGCAGCCGCCTCGCCATAGGGCGCCACGCCGGCGTCGAAGTCGGCCGTTGCCTCGACCTCGCCATCGGATCGCGCCACCGCCCACCAGCGCGCACGGCCCAGCTTGCGCGACTTCACCTGGTACATGGCCTGATCGGCCCGACGCAACAATTGCTCGCCGCTGGCGTGCGCGTCGCTGGAATACAGCGCAATGCCGAGGCTGGCGCCGACCGAGAGCACGATGCCGTCGATCGTCATCGGTTGCATCAGCGAAGCGCCGATCCGCTCCAGCAAATCGTCGAGATCCGACTCGCGTTCGAGATCCATTATCACCAGCACGAATTCGTCGCCGCCCAGCCGTGCGACGTAGTCGCCTTCACGCAGCATCTGCCGCAAGCGATCCGCCACCTCGACCAGGATGCGATCGCCCACCGCGTGGCCATGGCTGTCGTTGATCGGTTTCAGGTCGTCCAGGTCGAGCAGGCCCACGGCAAACCGTTGCCCGCGACGCCGCGCATGCGCCAGCACCTTGTCCAGATGACGATCCAGCGCGCGACGATTGGGAAGGTCGGTGAGGTCGTCGTGCGAGGCCAGCCAGGTCTGCCGCTCCTGTTCCTGCAACAAGGCATGGCGCTGCACGTGCTGTCGCAAAGCTAGGCCGGCGGCATCGGCGATCTCGTCCAGCAAGCGACACATCTCGTCGTCGAAGGCATCCGCTTCGACGGTCACCACGCCGAACACCCCGACCGGGACCCGCGGCACCTCGGCTACACCTGCCGGTGCATCAAACAGCGGCCAGCAACCCACCGCACCGGCATGCTCCAGCGACTCGCTGCGCCACATGCTGCCGGGCGCAGCGGTGTCGCTCGGGTGACGCCGGATCACCGGCGCCCCCTGCATGAAGGCTTCCGTCGGCGCCGGAATCACCGGCCCTTCGTGGTACCGCGGAGGCGATGGCAAGCCGAGCATCACGTCGGCGATCGGGCCGATCAGGGCGACCCGGCGCAGCATGCCGTCCGCGCCATCCGCCGCGAACACGTCGACCGCGGCGGCACCCGCGATATCGACCAACGCCCGCGCCAGGGTCTGGAATACCGCCTCCGGATCGGGCTGCTCGAGCAGGGCCCGCTGGATCGTGCGCTGGGCCTTGCGGTATCGACTCATCCGGAGACTGCGCCCGAGCAGGATCTGGTGATCCCAGAACCGGCTCAATTCGTCGACCAGACGCTGCGCCCAGTCGAGCAACTCCTCGCCCAGCGCCGGGCCGCCGTCGCGGGAATAGGTCGCCAGCACCAGCTGGCCGTTATCGCGCGTCCGCGATGCCGCCACGATGCAGGCGCCGAAGCCATGGCGGCCCGCGGCTTCCCGCCAGGACGCGAATTCCGGGGCAGCCACCGGCATCGCCCGGGCACGCCCCTCGCGCAGCACGATACCCACCGGCCCGCGGCCGCCCGGCTCGCGTTCGTCGTTACTCAATCGCAACGTCGATGCGTAGGCTTCGGCAGAACCTGCCGCGGCCAGCACATCCACCCCGGCAAGGCCAGGCGCACGCCGCCCGATCCATACCAGCGGCAGATCCATCGTGCTCGCGAGAATGCGGCTTACCTCAAGCAGGGTCTGCCGACGGTCGTCACCAGGTGCCGTCCGCAGCAAGCTCAAGGTTTCCGCCACGCTTCGATAGAAACGTTCGCGCAGCTCACCCGGCATCTGCTGTCGATTCGACATCGCCTTCCCCAGCCGCCCCTCGCAAACCGTGGAGTTTTCCGGCATCCCCGCAGCCGCCCTGCTGGTCGCCCCGATCCCGTTGCCTGTCCGCGTCGATCGCCGCCGCTGGCCGGACGACCAGCCTCCCCCGAATCCGCTCCGTGATCAAGCAAAAGCTCGGCGGAATCCGGTGCGGTCCATCGTCACCGGCGGCCTCGAAGGCTCGATCCCCCACCGATACGTGTTTCAGGCGATATCGGTTCCCTGATGCCCGTGGCGATGCTCCTCCGAAAGCGCGCGCTCGACCAGCAGGGAGAGGAACCGGTCACGCCGCAGGCCATAGTCCGGATCGAACGGTCCGTTCGCCGCTGCCTTCAGCATCGCGTCGTGACTGGTACGCAGGGCCGTGGAGACATCGTCCACGCCGCGCAGGTACTCCGCCGCGCTGCCACCGGCTTTTACATGGCGCTCGCGGGAATGGGGTTCGTCGAACAGTTCGACGAAGCGTTCCTCCCAACGCAGCGCGCCCGCCAGGGCGCCAAGCGCGCTGAGCGGGAACGTGCTGCGTACGACCGACTTGAAGCCGGCCAGCCAATCCGGCAGCGCCTCCGGCGGCATCGGGTGGGCCAGCGCAAAACCCTGGCCGAAATCCGCACCCAGGATTGACGCCGCCTCGATCATGCCCGGCGATTCCAGGCCTTCGACGACGACCTCCAGGCCCAGCGCATGGCTGGCGCGGACAAGCTGGCGGATCAGGCGCAGGACACCCAACGGGTCGTGCCTGACCTGGGCGATGATCGCCTGGTCGATCTTGATGCGATCGAACGGCGACTGGCACAGGCGGGCCACCAGACTGCGACCGAGCGCCACGTCGTCCTCGAACGAATGGATATCCAACGACTTGAGCGACTGCACGCCGGTTTCCGCCAGCAAACCCCAGCAGCCGACTCCTCCGGTCGAGTCGAGCGCTTCAAAGCGCAGCGATCCGACCGGACAGCCGCTGGCCTGCAAAATGGTCTCCACCGTCCGCGCATAACGGGCGTCGCGCAGCGCGGCCACCGGCACGTTGACCGACATGCCCAGCGCCAGACCGGTCCGCGACAGCGACTGCCGGCACGCCACCGCCTGGATGATGCCATCGCGAAACAATCGCATCAGGCCGCTGGCGCCGAGCGCCGGCAGGAAGTTGCCGGGTAGCTGCAGGCTGCCCAGGTCATCGCGCAATCGCGCCAGTGCCTCGAACCCGGCAACCTCGCGGTCGGCCAGCCTGACCATCGGCTGATAGTGCATCCGCAGCGCGCCGTCGGCGAGAACGGCGCGCCAACGCTCGCGCACGAACGCCGGCAGCAGTGCGGCGAGCTGGCGCCGCGGCGCCAGGCGTATCAGGGCAAGCTCCAGCACCGCCTTGATCTGGTCGACGAACGAGCGCTGGTCCTCGCTCTGGAATCCGCCTGCAAACGGGCTGTACAGGGCGAGTATCGCCACCGGCGTGCGCGGCGGCAGGCACAGCGCGATCGCGACATGCGAAACGACGCCATGACGCATGGCGGCATCACGCCACGGGGCCATCGTCGGGTCGCTGCCGTAGTGGGCGCATCGCTCGATGCCCGCCGAATGCCAGGCGCGAAGAATCGGCTCGTCGTCCTGTGGCGCGGCCCGGTCGAGCTGGACCGGCGGTGCCGCGCCACGATTGGTGATGCGCAGGTATTCGGCGGGAACCGCACCGGCCACCAGTTCCTGGATCATTTCGCCCGAGGGGTCCGGGCGGCCGGCGGCACAGACGATGACTTCCTCATGCGCAGCCAGCGCCGTCACCACGCCTTCAAGCAATTGCAGATAGTGGTCCGCCGACCAGGCCATGGCCTGGATCCTGGCGAGGATCGCGCCGCGGCGACGTTGCAGGTCGCGCATGCTCTCCAGTTGCCATTGCAGTTCCATGCCCAGTCGCTGCAGCACGATCGCCAGCGCCTGTCGATTCGCCCGCGCGCCCTGGCCCAGGGTGCTGGCGAGGACCTCGCGCAGCAGCTCGATCGCCTCCGGCAACCACGCCGGCTCCAGCCCGCAAGCCGATACGCAGACGCCGGACTTGACCGCAGCGGCGCGCTGGGCCTCCAGATCGAGATCGGGGTAGAGCAAGGTGTGCAACTGATGCGACAGGCGCGCCCTGAAGGTATCCAGCGCGTACGGCGGAAAGTGGGCGAGCAGCCCGGCGATACCGGGGTGCAGTCGCAGCGCGCCGTAAAAGCGCTCCACCACGGCGGGCAATTGCGCCTGCCACGCCTCGACGCACGGTCGCAGCAGCGCCGCGGCGTGTTCGCCGTGCGGCGTGGCCACGGCGGCATCCTCCTCAGGCACGACCCCCGCGTCGCCCCCGTTCTGCGCCAGTCCCCACCAGCGGGAACGCTGTTGCTTGTGTGCCTTGACCTGGTACATCGCCTGATCGGCAAGTCGCAGCAGTTGCTCGCCGCTGGCCTGGGCATGCGTCGGATACAACGCCACACCGAGGCTGACCGTGATGTCGATGCTGGACTCGCCGAGCACGATCGGCTGCTGCAACGATTGCCGCAACCTGTCCAGCAGCACGGCGAGATCGTCCTCGCTGGCCAGATCCTCGAACACCAGCACGAATTCGTCGCCGCCCAGGCGCGCCACCGAATCCTCGGAGCGCAGCGAAGCATGCAGGCGTCGCGCCACTTCGATCAGCACGCGATCGCCGGCCGCGTGCCCATGCTGATCGTTGATCGGCTTGAGGTCGTCCAGATCGAGCATGCCCACGGCGACCATGCGCTGATGCCGCGCGGCCCGGGCCAGCGCACGCTCAAGGTGATAATCCAGCGCACGGCGGTTGGGGAGATCCGTCAGCGCATCGTGCAAGGCCAGATAGGTCTGGCGCTCCTGTTCCTGGAACAAGGCCTGGCGATTGCCGTGCTGACGCAGCGCCAGGCCGACGGTGTCGGCGATCTCGTCGAGCAGACGGCGCATGTCGGCATCGAACGCATCGATCTCCGCGGTGGCCAGCAGCAGCACCGCCGCGGCCCGGCGCTCGACTTCCGGTTCACCCGTCGACGCCGAAAAGATCGGCCAGCATCCGATCGCGGCCATCTCCGCCAGCGGTGCGCTGCGCCAGGCCGGTGACACATCGGGATGCATCGAGGGTCGCAAACGCACGATCGGTGCGCCTTCCATGTAAGCCAGCGTGGGGGTGAGGATCGAAGGGCCGTCGGCGTGCGTCGGTGGTTCGGGCATGCCTTCGATGGCATCGGCAATCGAACCCACTACCACCGCCCGCCGCAAGGTTTCGCCGGTGGGAACGTAGACCACCACGGCCGCCGCCGCCGCGACGTCCACCAGGATCGTGGCCAGGGTCAGATAGATGGTGGCGGGTTCGGGATGATCGAGCAGCGCACGCTGGATCGTACGGTGGGCATCCCGGTAATGGCTCAGGCGCAGGTTGCGTTCAAGCTGCGCCTGGTCGTCCCAGAACCGGGCCATTTCGTCGGCCAGCCGCTGGGCCCAGTCGAGCAACTCGTCGGTGAGCGCCGGACCGCCTTCGTGCGAATAGGCCGCCAGCGCCAGTTGCCCGCCGTCGGCGGTCCCGGACGCCGCCACGATGATCGAATCGAGCCCGTGACTCCGGGCCGCCTGGCGCAGGGACGCATATTCGGGGTCGTCAACCGAGGCCAGCCGCGGGCGGCCCTCGCGCAAGGCCAGGCTCACCGGGCCGCGCCCACCCGGTTCACGCGGATCGTCGCTGATCCGCAGCGACAATCCGTAGGCCGCCGCGGGGCCGGCCGCAACGATATCGAGCATGGACTGGCCAAGCTCGCGTCGCCCGATCCACACCAGCGGAAGATCCATGGTGCTGACCAGGGTCGAAGCAACTTCAAGCAAGGCCTGCTTCCGGTCGTAGCCGGCGGACGGGTGCAGCAGGGTCAGCGTCTCCGCCACGCTCTGGTAGAAGCGTTCGCGAAGTTCGCCATGCCGCCGGTCATGCCCCTCCATCCCCATGTCAAATCCTTGCTCATAACACCCAAACCCGGCAACCTGAAAATCCGCCCGGCAGCTGGCGGACGGATCACGTCCGGATTGCTGGGGTCAGGCAAGGTTCCGGACCCGCCCACGGCAGGTCTCGGAAGACCTTCCTAGCAAGCATCAGGCCAATTGGCCATGGCCACCGCAAACCCTTGCAGCGCGGCCTTCTGGCGCCCCGCCGCCCCACGCGGTCAAGCGCCGGCCGACGGAATCGAGGCCTTTTCGGTCAAACTTGGGTAGGTCGGGGCCAACCACCCGGAGCGCGCTCAGGTGCGGTCACAGGCGCGCGCACGCTCACGCATCAGTTTACGCTCGCGCCGGTTCTGCGTCAGCGCGGCCGCCCTTTCGAACTCCTCGCGCGCCTCTGTCGCGCGACCCAGCCTGGCCAGCAGGTCGCCGCGCACCGCCGGAAGCAGGTGGTAACGCTGCAGGCTCGGTTCGTCGGCCAGCGCATCGACCAGTACCAGTCCTTCCGCCGCACCGTTCGCCATGCTGACCGCCACCGCACGATTGAGCTCCACGATCGGCGACGGCATCACCCGCGCCAGCACCGCATACAACGCGGCGATGCGCGCCCAGTCCGTGTCCGCTGCGGTCGGCGCACGCGCGTGGCAGGCCGCGACCGCCGCCTGCAAGGCATACGAACCGAGTTCGCCACCCAGCCTGCGCGCCTGTTCGAGGGCGGCCAGTCCGCGTCCGATCAGCAGGCGATCCCACACCGTCCGATCCTGATCGAGCAACAGCACCGGATTGCCGCGAGCGTCCGTGCGTGCCCGGGCGCGCGAGGCCTGGATTTCCATCAGCGCCACCAGGCCATGCACCTCGGGCTCGCGCGGCATCAGGCCGACCAGGACCCGACCCAGGCGCAGCGCATCCTCGCACAGGCTCGGGCGCATCCAGTCGTCGCCGGCCGTGGCGGCGTAGCCCTCGTTGAAGATCAGGTAGATCACCCCGAGCACCGCGGACAGACGCTCGACCAGTTCGTCGCCGCGCGGCACCTCATAGGCCACCGCGGACTTGGCCAGGCTGCGCTTGGCGCGCACGATGCGCTGGGCGATGGTCGGTTCGGGCACCAGGAAGGCCCGCGCGATCTCGTCCGTGGTCAGGCCGCCGAGCAGGCGCAGGGTCAGCGCCACCCGCGCCTCCATCGACAGCAGGGGATGGCAGGCAGTGAAGATCAGCCGCAGCAGGTCGTCGCCAAACGGATCGTCCAAGGCCATCTCCGCAGCGGATTCGGCGGATTCACGCTCATGCTCGAGTTCATGCATCAGCTGCACATGCTTGCGTTCGAGCAGCTTGTTGCGGCGCAGCCGGTCGATCGCGCGGCGCTTGGCCGTGGTCATCAGCCAGGCACCGGGGTTGTCCGGCACGCCGGTTTGCGGCCATTGCTCCAGTGCGATCACCAGCGCATCCTGGGCCAGTTCCTCGGCCAGTCCGACATCGCGCAGCATCCGCGCGAGGCCGGCGATCAGCCGGGCCGATTCGATCCGCCAGACGGCGTCGATGGTGCGATGGGTGTCGGTCACGCTCATGACGCCCGATCACACCACCCGCTCCACGCCGACGCAAGACCTGTCCTGCCGCCGGAAGGCGCCGGTCGCTCGCTACGGCACCATCTGACGCCGCGGCCACCGATACCGGAAGCCTTCAGCGCTTGCCTTCCAACTGCGCGCGCAGCCGCTCTTCCTGCTCGCGCAGCTCCGGGGTGAACACCTCGCCGAAGTCCTCTGCCTCGAATACCGGGCGAATCTCGATGACCGACTCGCCCGCCATCGGGTTCGGGCAACGCCTGACCCAGGCGATCGCCTCGTCCAGCGATCGCACCTGCCACAGCCAGAAACCGGCGATCAGCTCCTTGGTCTCGGCGAACGGCCCGTCGACCACTTGGCGCTGGCTGCCGGAAAACCGCACCCGCGCACCCTTCGCGCTGGGCGCGAGTCCCTCGCCCGCCAGCATCACGCCGGCCTTGACCAGCTCCTCGTTGAACTTGCCCATCGCGGCCAGCAGTTCCTCGCCAGGCATCACGCCAGCCTCGGAATCGGCGGTGGCCTTGACTATCACCATGCATCGCATCGTCGTGCCTCCTGGTGCTTGTGTGCGGGGAGCCGGAGTGCGCACCGGTCCTGTCCAGTCGACGAACGGGCCTCGCGCGGATCGACAGAACTTGCTCACCCGTGAAGAACAAATCTCGGGTGGTGCGACCGCAGCTCGCTATGCTGTGGCTCCTGATGTCTGCGGATTCCGCCGTGCCGCCACCGACCCTCGACAACCCGGGCCAGCTGATCGTCCATCGCGGCAGCCGCACCGAGCGGCTGGCGGATGAACTGGCCCGGCAACTGGAAGCGCAGCGGCCGGCCAATCCACTCGTCGCGCAGACCGTGGTCGTTGCGCACCCGGGGCTGCAGCGCTGGCTGCTGGGTCGGTTTGCGCAGCGACGCGGCGCGGGCGGCGCACACGGCATCGCCGCCAACTACGACATGATCCTGCCGTGGCAGTGGTTCGAGCGCAGCGCCCGCCGCGTGCTCGGCGACGAGGCGCTGGTCGGCGGCGCCTACCGGCATGAGCTGTTGCGCTGGCGTCTGCTGCAGGCGCTGCCCGCACTGAAATCCACCGAAGTCGCTGCCTATCTTGCCGGCGACGACGCCGCGCGCCGGCGTTTCCAGCTGGCCGAGCACCTGGCCGGCGTCTACACCCAGTACCTGCTCTATCGACCGGACTGGATCCTCGCCTGGGAACAGCCGGGCGCACACGGTCCTGACTGGCAGGCCGCGCTGTGGCGGCAACTGCAGGCCGGCATCCAGCGACCGCACCGGGCGCGGCGCAGCGCCGCCCTGCTCGATGCGCTGGCCGCCGAACCCGATCCGTCGCCCACACCCCTGCACGTGTTCGGCGTCAGCCACCTGCCACCGGACGTGCTGCAGGCCCTGCAAGTCACCGCGCAGCGCACGCCGGTGCACCTGTACTTCCCCGACCCCTGCCGCGAATACTGGTCGGACTTGCGCAGCCGTCGCTTCCAGCTGAAGCAGGCCGGCGACCCGGAGGCGCTGTACTACGAGATCGGCCATCCGCTGCTGGTGGCGCTGGGCCGCATCGCGCAGGACTTCTGCATCACCCTGGACGCCTGCGATGCGATCGAATTGCGCGACCCGCTGGACGAGGCGGAGCCGTCGGCCGATGCCGATACGTTGCTGGCTGCGCTGCAGTCCAGCATCCGCTGCCTGCAGCCGGATCTCGTCGGCGCGCCGATCCGCGCACGATCGATCGACCGCGACACATTGCGGGGCCTGCTGCCGGCACTGCGTCATGACGGCAGCCTGCGTGTACACGCCTGCCACACGCGCTTGCGCGAACTGGAAGTGCTGAAGAACGCCCTGCTGCGTTGCCTCGCCGACGATCCCGACCTGCAGCATCGCGACATTGTGGTGATGGCGCCGGACATCAGTGCCTACGCTCCCTACCTGGCCGCGGTCTTCGGCGAACCGGCAAAGTATCGCGATGAGCCCGCACACATCCCCTGGCACCTGGCCGATGTCGGCATGGCGCGCATGCATCCGCTGCTGGGCGCATTCGCCCAGGTGCTGGACCTGGCCGAGAGCCGCTTCACGGTCAGCGAAGTGCTCGACCTGCTCGACGTGCCCGCGCTGGCGCGCCGCTTCGCGATCGACGACGCTGCCCGCGATGCGCTGGAATCCTGGCTGCGTCGCGCCCGGGTCGCGTGGGGGCTCGACGCGACGATGAAGGCCGAGGCCGGCGCCGAAGCCATCGACGCGAACAGCTGGCAGTTCGGCCTCGACCGCATGTATGCCGGCCTGATCGTCGGCGACGATGGCGGGGATCGACTGCTCGACGACATCCTGCCGCTCAAGGGCGTTTCCGGCGGCGCAATTGAGGCGCTGGGCCAGCTCGATCGCCTGCTCGGCGAGCTGCGCCGCGCACGCGCCGCGTTCGCCGGCGAGCGTCCGCTGGCCGGCTGGAGCGAATGGCTGCTGCAGTTGATCGATGCCCTGTTCCTCGCCGACCCGCGCGACGAGGCGGAGAACCACGCACTCGATGCCTTGCGTCGACTCGTCGCCGACCTCGGCAACCAGGCCGCGGAGACCGGCCTGGTCGCGACCCTGCCGTGGGGCGTGGTGCGCGAAGCCTTGCTCGGCGCACTCGGCGCGGTGCCGGAACGGCAGCCCTTCCTGCTCGGCGGGGTGACGTTCTGCGGGCTGGTGCCACAGCGTTCGATTCCGTTTCAGGTGGTCTGCCTGCTCGGCATGAACGAGGGCGAGTTTCCGCGCGCGGGCCAGGATGCCGGCATCAATCGCATCCTCAGCCAGCCGCGCCACGGCGATCGCGACACGCGCAACGAGGATCGCTATCTGTTCCTCGAGGCGCTGATGTCAGCGCGCGAGGTGCTGCATGTCAGCTACATCGGCGAAGGCGTGCGCGACGGCAAGCCACGCAACCCCGCCGCACCGCTGGCCGAGTTGCTGCAGTTCCTCGACGAGCAACACGGCATCGCCGGTGACGACCAGGCTGATCGGCCCTGGCTGGTCCGCCATCCGCTGCAGCCGTTCGATGCGCGCTACTACGAACGCGATGCCGCGGGTCAGCCACGGCATGATCCGCGGTTGTTCTCCTACGACCCCGCGTTCGTGGCCACGCCGTCCAGTCGGGCCCAACCACACTTCCTCGACATCCACGCCGCCACACCCTTCACCGCCGCCGGCGAAATCTCGCTGGACGGCCTGCGCCGCTTCTGGCGCGACCCGACCCGGGCCGCCCTGCTGCGCGGCCACGGCATCAGCCTGCAGGCACTCGACGACACCGGCTGGCCCGATCGCGAGCCGCTGGAAACCGGTCTTGCCCGCATCGAGCGCATCGACCGGCAGTTGCTGTTCGAGGCGCTCGCTGCCGGCACCCGCACGTTCCCGACACAGCCGCCGGCCTGGCTGGCACGTTCGGGCATGCTCGCGGGCGGCGCCATCGGCGAACGCAGCTGGGACGATCTGCGCGATCAACTGCAGCCCCTGCTCGACGGCGCGCGCGGCCTGTTTGCCGACGAGCGTGCGCAGCGTCTGCCGCAGGCGATCGACCTCGATCTCGGCGACGGCCTGCGTCTGACCGGCACCGTGGAGCGGGTCTTTCGCGGCGCCACCGGCGCCCCGCTGCTGTTCGACGTGCAAGCCGCGCGGATGGCCGGGCTGAAAGACCTGCTCGACTACCACATCGATTGGGCCGCGCTGCAGCTGAGCCAGCCTGGCATCGTGCAGGGCGACTATCTCGAACCGGGCACCAGAACCCAGCCGGTGCGCCGCGCCGGCTTGCTGGAAGTCATCCATGCGCAGCCGGAAGAACAACTGCGGCACGGCCTGCGCAGCCTGATCGAGGCATGCCGCCGTGGCGAACAGCAGCCGCTGCTGTTCTTTCCGAAAACCGCGCTGGCCTGGGCGCTTGCCAGGCCGGACGATCGCCTGCAAAAGGCCAGGTCGGCGTGGGAAGGCGACGGCCACAACCAGATGGGCGAACGCGACTACGCACCGGGCTATGCGGCCTTGCTGACCCGCGGACTGGATCTGTTCGACCCCGCCAGCAGCGCCCACCACGCCTTCGTCGCCGCCACCGAAACCATCTGCCATGTGCTCGACCCCATGCATGAAACCCTGCTGAAACCCGAGTCGACGGACACCCCATGACGGCCACCACCCTGCCCATCCTCGACTGGCGCCGGATGCCCCTGGACGGACGCATCCTGATCGAAGCCAGTGCCGGCACCGGCAAGACCTGGAACATCGGGGTGATCTATCTGCGCCTGCTGCTCGAACGTGATTTGCCGGTGGAGAAGATCCTGGTGGCCACGTTCACCGACGCCGCTGCGCAGGAACTGCGCGAGCGTCTGCGCCGGCGTCTGGTCGAAGCCGAACACCTGCTCGAATCCGGTGCGCTCGACGCGGTCAGCGACGACCCGCTGCAGGCCTGGCTCGCCGCGTTGTGCACCAACGAGGAACAGACGCGGCAGGCCCTGCGCCGGATCCAGCTGGCGCGCACCGACCTCGATCGCGCCCCGGTATCGACCATCCACGCGTTCTGCCAGCGCATCCAGCGCGACTACCCGCTGGAGAGCGGCGCCACCTTCGCCAGCGACAAGCTGTTCGACGAATCGCAGTTGCAGCGCGAATGCGTGGAGGACTTCTGGCGCCGCCGCTACCTCGCCGGCGCGGTCGATCCGCGCGAAGCCGAGCTGCTGCTGAAAGACGGCCCGGAAGGCCTGCTGCGCGATCTGGGCGGTCTCGGCAACAACACCGATGCGCGGATCGAGTCGGGCGGGCTGGTCGAGCTTGAGCGGCAAGTTGCGACATTGAAGTTGCCGGAAAACGTCGCCGGACTGCAGCGACTGGTCGACGACGCCGCGCTGTACAAGCGCAGCAATGCCGCCCTGCGCAGCCGACTGTCGGAAATCGTCACGGCCTTGCGCGAGGACGACGAGGCGCAACTGGCCACGTCGCTGTCCGAGGTCTTCGAACCCGAAAAACTCGCTGCCCAGGAATCAACTGCGCACACGGGCGAACTCTCCACCCATCCATTGATCCTTGCCTTGCAGACACTGCGCCCGCTGCTCGGCCTGCGCGACGTCTTCACTCGCGGCGCCGTGCTCGCCGATGCCGCCCGTTTCTGTCGCGAGGAAATCCCGCGACGCGCGCGCCAGCGCCATGTACTCACCTTCTCGATGCTGATCGATACGGTGCACGAACGCCTGTGCGGTGCAAAGGCAAGCGACACGCTGGCCAATCGCCTGTTCGACGCGTTTCCGGTCGCGCTGATCGACGAGTTCCAGGACACCGATCAGCGCCAGTTCGCGATCTTCGATCGCATCTATCGCGGGCGCGGCAGCCTGGTGATGATCGGCGACCCGAAGCAGGCCATCTACAGCTTCCGCGGCGGCGACATCGCCGCCTACCTGCGCGCCGCCGAACAGGCCGACCATCGCTACTCGCTGGGCACCAACCATCGTTCCAGCCGCGCGCTGGTCAGCGCACTGAACGCCTGGTACGGCCATGTCGATGGCGGCTTCGAACACCCGCAGATTCGCTACCAGCCAGTCACGCCGGCCGGCAAGGCCGACGAGAAGCCGTACACCGTCGACCATCGCGCCGTGATGCAACCCCTGGTGCTCCACCCATTCCGCGGCGGCGCCACGGACCGGCACGGCAATCCGCTGAAGGCGCTGGGCGAACTGGAATCGCTGGCGCTGGACGATTGCGCCAATCGCATCGCCGAACTGCTGAACGATCCGCACCAGGAGATCGCCGGCGCGCGCGTTGGCCCCGGCGATATCGCCGTCCTGCTGTCGACCAATCCGCAAATCGTGGCCTTGCGCGAGCGTCTGGTGGCTCGCGGCGTTCCCTGCGTCGGCAGCGGGCGCGGCAACATTTTTTCAGGTGGGCTGGCCGCCGAGCTGGAACTGCTGCTGTCCGCTGTCCTGCATCCGGACGACGACCAGGCCGTTCGCGGTGCGCTCGCGACCCGCCTGCTCGGCGTCACGCTGGCACAATTCACCGACTGGCAGGAACATCCCGACGCGTTCGAACAGCAACTGGAACGCTTCGAGGCCTGGCGCGCGCTGGTGCGCCAACGCGGCGTGCTGGCACTGATCGAAGCCGTGCTGGCTGCACGAGCCACCGCGCTGCTGGCGCTGCCCGAAGGCGAGCGCCTGCTTACCGATCTGCGCCATCTGGGCGAGCTGCTGGCCGAACAGGAAAGCATGCAGCAAGGCCTCGACGGCCTGCATGCGTGGCTGCGCGAGATGCGCCTGGAGGGCAGCGATGGCGATATCGAAGCCGCCGACGAACGCCAGTTGCGCATCGAAAGCGATGCGCGGCGCGTCCAGCTGCTGACCATCCACGCCAGCAAGGGACTGGAATTCCCGATCGTGTTCCTGCCGCTGGCCTGGCGCATCCGCACCAGCGACGGGAAATACGCGCCCGAGCTGCTGCGCTATCACGACGCGACCGGCCATCGTTGCATCGACCTCGGTTCGACGGATTTCACCGCCCATCGCGGCCGGCACTTCCATGAGGATCTGCAGGAGCGTCTGCGCCTGCTCTACGTGGCGATGACCCGTGCCGTGCACGGCCTGCATGTGTACTGGGTAGATCGCGGCCCGCTGCCGGACAACGACGACCAGGCATGGAACCGCGCCGCCATCGACCTGCTGATCGTCCAGGCCCAGCGCAGCCTCGAACTTGCCAACGACGAATCCTCGCTCGATGCACTCGCATCAAAGCTCGGTGGCATCCGCACTGCACCACCGTTTGCCCACGAAGGCATCAGCTACCAATCGCCGGGCGAGCTCCCCTCCCCGCGCGCCACGCAGGCACCCTTGCCGCGCCCGCGCCCGTTCCAGTGGCTGCACAGCTTCAGCGGACTGAGCCGCTATGCCGCGGCGGCCGCCACCGTGGACATCAGCGACGACATCGACGAACCCACACAGGAACAACCACCGCCCGACGTCGAGGTGGCGATCGAAGACGCGCGCCTGCTCGCGCTGTACCCGCTGCGCGGCCCGCGCTTCGGCGATGCCGTGCACAAGCTGTTCGAACTGGCCCGGCCCGGTCCGTTGTGGCCCGACCAGCGCCAGTTGTTGCGCCACGAGCTCACCGCCCAGGCGCTGCGCAGCGACGCGATGGAAGCGGACGAGGCGCTGGAGCGGGTCGGCCGGATGGTGGACCGCGCACGCCAGGCCGATCTGGGTGACGGGCTGCGCCTGGGCGACCTCGCCCCGGACCAGCGCATCGTCGAGTTCGAATTCCAGTTCCCCGTGCAGCAGGTTTCGCTGGCGCGGTTGCGCTCGCTCTGCATCGCCCACGGCTGCGGCGAGGCGATTCCGTCCAGCCTGGACACGGCAACCCTCAACGGCATGCTCACCGGCTTTGCCGACCTGATCCTGACGTGGGAGGGCCGCTTCCACGTGCTCGACTACAAGACCAACTGGCTCGGCCCACGTCTCGACGACTACCGTGGCACCGCGCTGGACGCGGCGATGGTCGAACATCACTACCCGCTGCAGGCATTGATCTACACCGTCGCCCTGCATCGCTACCTGCGTCAGCGTATGGACGGCTATACGGCTGAATGCCATCTTGGCGACAGTCGCTATCTGTTCGTGCGCGCGCTCGGCCTCGACGCGGGCCTCGGCGTGTGGCGCAAGCAATGGCCACCCGGCCTGGTCGAGGCGCTCGATGACGCCTTCGCCGGCATGCAGGAGGCTGCCGCATGAACGTGCATCCCGCAGTTTTCGCCGGCTCCGACGAACGGGCCATCGACCAGCAACTGGCGCATTGGGTGCACGTCCGCACCGGATCGGCGCTGCTGGCTGCCGCGGTGCGTGCGGCCAGCCGGGCCGAAGGCCACGGTCACGCCTGCGCCTCGCTGGACGACCCCGGGGCCGATCCCGGCTTCGACGTCGACGCCCTGGATGCGCTGCGCCGGCACGCCTGGGTCGGCGACGGCTCGACGTTCGCGCCATTCGTGCTGGACGCGCGGCAGCGCTTCTACCTGTGGCGCAACTGGCAACACGAGGCGAGCCTGGCCACGGCGATCCTGCAACGCTGTGCGGATCGGCGCCTTCCGATTTCCACCAACATGCTGGTTGCCGATCTCGATGCACTGTTCGCCGGCATGCCGGCGGGCCCGACGACCTGGCAACGGGCCGCCGTGGCCGCCGTGCCGGGCGCGCGCCTGTTCGTGCTCACCGGCGGCCCGGGCACCGGCAAGACCACCACCGTGGTGCGCATGCTGCTGATGCTGCTGCGTCACGCCGAAGCCTGCGGCCTGCCCGCGCAACCGTCGATCGCGCTGGCCGCACCCACCGGCAAGGCCGCGCAGCGACTGGCCCAGGCAATCGCCCGCGGCAAGGCGGAGTTGCAGGGCGTGGCGGATTTCTCTGCCCTGCTGCAACACATTCCGCATGCCGATGCGCGCACGCTGCATCGCCTGCTCGGTTACCAGCCACGCGACAACGGCTTTGGCCACGACGCACGGCATCCGCTGGCGGCCGACATCGTGGTGGTCGACGAAGCCTCGATGGTGGACCTGGCGATGATGCGGCAGCTGCTCGATGCGCTGCGCCCCGAAACCGTGCTGATCCTGCTCGGCGATCCTGGCCAGCTCGCTTCGGTCGACGCCGGCTCGGTACTGGCCGATATCGTCGCCGGTGCGCCGGGCAACCTGATGCCGCCGGCGCTGGCCAGCCGGCTCGCGCCGTTACTGCCACAGGCGCCAGCAACTGGCGAGGACAACCCGCCACTGGCGGGCCAGGTGATCACCCTGTTCCACAGCTGGCGTGCCGGCAGCGGCCTGCAGCACGGCATCGACGCGCTGCGCGATGCGCCTGACCCGGCCTGGCTCGACCGCCTGCTTGGCGAACGCGCCGATGGCGAGCTGCGATGGCGCGATTGTGCCGACCCGCGGCAACTGCAGCGCTGCGTCGACCAGTGGATCGCGGATCACGCCGCCGTGCTGCAGCCACTGTTCAAGCCCGGCGCCGAAGCAGCGCAGGCATTGTCGCAACTGCGCCAAGGCCAGATCCTGTGCGCGCTGCGCGATGGCCCGTTCGGTGCGCAGGGCATCAACGCCTTGTTCACGCGTCGACTCGCTGCCCGCTTCGAACTCGACCCTCGCCAGGCCTGGTACCACGGCCGTCCGGTGATCGTGACCCGAAACGACTACGCCCGCGGCCTGTTCAACGGCGACGTCGGCATCGCATTGCAAGGTGCGCAAGGCCTGCGCGTGTGGTTCGAGGTCAGTGACCGCGACGGCAACAGCGGCCTGCGCAGCTACTCGCCACGCGCCCTGCCCGCCCACGAAACGGCCTGGGCCATCACCATCCACCGCAGCCAGGGTTCGGAATACCACGACGTCGCCGTGGTGCTGCCGCCGGATGCGGACAACCGACTGCTCTGTCGCGAACTGGTCTACACCGGCGTTTCGCGCGCCCGCCAGCGGGCCGAACTGTGGTGCAGCGAGGCATCGCTGCGCGCAGCCCTGCACCGACCGATCCGGCGCCAGGGCGGCTTGCGCGAGCGGTTGCGGGAAGGGCTACGCTGATCTGGCGCCGCTGACCTGGCGCCGGACACCAAGGCAATCAGCCCTGCAGAGTGCTGCCCGATAGTCAGCTCGGCGTGCAACTCGCTCCGGCGGCCAGCGATGTTGTGGTGGCACTACCCGAGCCATTCACGTTCAGCTGCACACCCGGCGCCGCTGTCGTGTTCTCGCCGACGCCGCTGCTGCCGCTGCGGTAGCAGGTGATGAACTCCAACGGGGTAGCGGGCACAAGCTGTCCCTGCTGGCCGAACGTGATCACCGTATTGCCCAGTGCCTGGATCGACACGCCGGACTGCAGGGGGATTGCCCGCAACAGCGTCGCGCTGGCCGCGTTATAGGCAAGGTTGGCGCTCGCCGCCCCCGCCGGATAGGTGTACACCAGCCAGCCAGGCTCGAACGCCGTACCCGTGGAAGTGCAACTGGCCCCATCGGCGCTGGGACACATCGACACCAATTGACTGCGCGTGACCGACTCGGACCGGGCATAGGACACGCTCGCAAGCAGCGCGTTGCTGGCCGAACTGACTTCATTGCGGTGGATGACGTCGCGAAAGCTTGGCACGGCGATGGCCAATAGAATCGCCATCACGGTGATCGTGATCATCAATTCGAGCAGGCTGAAACCACGTGAACGGGCGGGCATGTCAATCATGGCGCTCACCAGCAGCTGCCGTTGCTGTTGGAGGAGGCCGACGCCGGACCGGGCGTCTTCACTCCGGCATTGGTGATCGTGAGCGGGCCGCACACATCGTTTGCCTGCGCACCGACCGGCGTGGCCGTCGCCGTAAATGTCTGTGAACCGCTGCTCGCAGGTACATCCACGGCGACCGTCACCTGGTAATAGCCTTTCTCCGAAATCGCCGGATCGCCATATCCCAATCCACCCAGCGCACCGTAGCTGTTATTGGTTGAATAGAACCGCTCCTGCGCATTGGCGATGCGCAGCAGCAGCTCCTGGCCGTCCACTCGATGCGCGCGGTACGCGTAGCGCCCGTAAGCCGGGATCGCGATCGCTGCAAGCAGCGCGATGATCGCCAGCACGATCATCAATTCGAGCAGGGTGAAACCATGCGATCGGCTCATGCCATATCCCCTGTCATTGCCCATTGTTCAACTCCAGCCAGGAACGTCGGCGCCAGATCGGCGTGTCAAGCGCCAGCGGCTTGTCCTTGTTGTTCTTCTTGCCTGTCAGCGTAAGCCCGGGCAGAAGCAGGCTGCCACCGCCGACCTGGCTGGCCACCGGCAACGAGCCGCTGGTGCGCACGTTGTCGACACGCGCCCCGACGTAGGGCACGCCACCCAGCGACGATACACCCATGCCCGGGCCGCCCGTGGTGGCATCGAACGCCATCACTGCACCCTGCACCGTCGGGGTGCACGGATCGGTGCCGCCGGGAATCAGCGTGGGAATGATCACCGTGTTGCTGCTGAAGATCGCCGCCGGTGTCACCACCACGCGCTCGCCCGCCGCCCCGGAAAGGTTGAGGTCGATGTACCAACCGCCCTTGCTCGACGGCACCGGATTGCTAGTCACACTGCGCAGGATGGCTCCCGCATTGTCGCCGGTGCCCGCGCTCTCGGTGAGCGTCTGCTGCACCAACTGCTCGGTGGCCGCAACCCCGGTGTGGGTGATCGTCACCGGATTGCCGCTGCTGTCCAGCTCGTCGCGAATGCCGTAGATCGACTGTACCTGTGCGCTGACGCTGGTGTTGTCGCCGGCACCCAGATACTTGCCGGTGCCGAACACCACCATGAAACGGTTGGTGGCGGGATCGGGGAACAGTCGCGGCATCACGGTGATCGGCTGGTAGCCAGGATTGGTCGGCGCATAAGCCTGGGTCACCGACCACTTCGATGGATCCGAGCTGCTGAAGTCGAAACGCCACAGGTTGCCGGCCAGGTCGCCGGCAAACGCCACGTCGTCGATCTGATCGTTGTTGTAGTCGCCGAGCACCGGCGAAGCCAGGCCATAACTGGCGATGGTATTGGGCGTTTTCAGTTCCCGGATCACCGCGCCGGTCTGCGCATCCAGCACGAACAGCGAGCTGTATGTCTTGCTGGTCGAGGAGTCCGTCGGCTGCGACGGATAACCAGGGCTGTTGCAGACCACCGGCCGGTCGGTCTGGCTGCAATCGGGGAAATAGCCGCTGGGCACGATCACCACCCACTTGCCATCAGCCAACCGTCCGACGTTGGGCTGCCCGTAGGTATAACCGAGATCCGCCGGGTTGTACGCGGTTGCGCCATCGGCCACTGCCGTGGTGCCGGCCGGTGCATCGGCATCGAACTCCCACAGCACCTTGCTGGCGGCGTTCGCCTCGGTCACCGTGCTCGGGTCGGTGATGTCCAGCGCATACACGCCGCGCCCACCCAGACGCAGGCCGCCGACGAGGATCGAATGCCACTCGTTCGCACTGTTTTCGCTGAAGAACACGTCGCGTACCACCGGCGTGCCGTCCACGGTCGGCGCGAAGCTGAAACTGCTGGCGCTGGTGAGGTTGCCGAGATTGGCGTAGACGGCACGTGGCACATAGGCCCAGGTCTCGTTGCCCGCACCCGTAGGATTCGTATAGCCGGTGCAGACGCCCGTGGTCGGATCGGTTGTCGAACAGGTCGGTATCGGTGCCGAGAACGCGTGCAGCATGCCGTCGTTGGCGCCGACATAAAGCGTCGGGTTGCGATTCTGGTGATGGGTGACGAACGTATCGTACGACTTGTCGTCCGTCGTGCCATTGGTCGCCGCGGCGGCCGTTGCTTCCGGCGAGCCGACCGGCCAGTTGTTGGTGTAGCCGCTGCTCGGATAACTGACGTACACGCCCTGGGAATTGATGATGGCGCCAAGCAGGCTGTTGCGCTTACGCATCACGCCGCCGGTTTCCTGGGTGCGCACGCCGCGCAGATAGTTCACCCGGTTCGCCTGGGTATCGTTGGTGGTGTCGGTGGGTGCCGGCGTCATCAATCCCGACTTCTGACTGGCGTCGAATGCGGAGGCGGCCTCGAAGGCCATGCCGGTGACGGTGCCGCTGGCACTCATGTTCGCCGTGAGGATTTGTCGGCCGGCCGGCGGCGTTATCCCGGCATCGCTCAGGTTTGCGTTGCCGTCCCACAGCAGGCTGCCGGTGGTGCCGTCGGCATTCAATGCATATGCCTGCAGTACGCCAGTCCAGTCGATCGAGCTGTAGCCGGTGGTGAACGCCAGCGCACCGGTGGTCAGCACGCTGGCATTGATCGCACTGATGGTCGGCGTGGCGCCGCGGGCGCTGATGTTGCTGAGCACGCTGCTCAGCTGGTCGACCAGGTTCTGCGGGTTGCCGGCGCTGAAGAACTGGCCGCGGCCGGCCAGCGCCGCATGCCAGGTATCGTCGATGTTGGCGGCAATGCCGCTGCCCGACCCATTCGGGTTGGGCCAGCCCACGCTGCCTCTGGAGTTGGCTAGTCCCTTGCGCAGATTGCATGCGTCGCTGGAGACGCCGGTGGTGGCAGTGCAATCGGTGTTGTCGGAAATGTTCAGCACGCCGCTGACGCCCAGGCCGACCAGGTACTCGGACATGTGCGGCCAGTTGGCCGGGTCGTTCTTCGGATTGAAATAGATCTCGTTGTTGACGTTGGCGTTGTTGAGCGCGTTGTAGGAATTCGTCGTGGTCGGCGTAACCCCGGTGCGCGTATCGGGCAGGTAGGGCGCCACGAACTTGCCATTGGCCGGATCGTACAGGTCGGGGCGCAGGTCGGTCGCCCAATAATGGAAGGCGATATCGGACAGCGAGGCATAGCCGGTGTCTCCGCTGTCGTGCACCGGGCTGTAGATCGAGGTGACCCCGGCCGACGTCGGATCGGGAAATGGCGTTTTGTCCGGCAGCGTCAGGCTGGCTGTCGGCAGGGTGAGGGCGGACGCCAGCGGGCCATCATTGCTACCGTTCCACAGACCGTCGGTGACCAGCACATGGAAGTTCTGTCGGCAGCTTAATTCGTCACCGTCACCGGTACCGGTGGCCGGTGGTTGCCAGTAGGGGTCGTGCAGATCGCCGGTGCCACCGGTGTTGCCGCTACCTCGCGTGAAGAACTGGCCAGCACGAGCGGTGGCGCTACGCGTTGGCGTGCCGCTGGTGGCAGGAACCTGGAAAATCCAGTTGAAGAAATCGCTGCGATAACAAGACGGTGGGGTCTTCACCGTGCCCGCCTGCACCCCCTGCGACCCCAGCGTCAGCGAACCACCCTTGCTGCTGCTCATGCAAGTCGTCGGCGTAGTATCGATCAGACTACTGATGAGCGTATTCGCCTGCAGGACAAAGAAATCGGTAGTGTAGAGATTCTGCCACGCGACCCGGATCGTGCTGCCGTAGCCACCGCTCGAGGTGGTGGCCGCCAGCGTGGTGGAACCGAATACGCGCGACAGCGAGGTGCGCGCCATCAGGTTGCGGGTGTGGTAGTAGGCCCACCAGTTGGCCCAGTTCTGGTACTGGCTGGAAGGCACCGCCACCGCGGTCCAGTTGGACGTGGTGTACAGGGCGCCAGTGTTGGACGGATTGCCGAAACCGTCATCGGTCAGTGTCGGACCGGTATAACGATAATAATAAGGGCCGTTGCCAGCAGTAGCTGGGCTGGAACTGTCGTAAGGGCAGGTCCAACCTTTTGGAGCGGTACTTTTCGAAGGGTTGGTGGTCGGCGTATTCAACGTCGTGCCATCGGCTTTGTAATGGCTAATGGTGGAATACCAGTAGATGCTCCCGGAAGGAAACGGCCCCCACGTCCACGTCCCGCCACTGGTGGTCTTGTACCAGCCAACACCCTTCAAGAAATTGGTGGTGGTACCGGATCCTGAAGGGTTGAGCGGACGATTGGCCTTGACGCCATCGTTCCACACCGCCGCCAGGGTGGCATCGGCATTGGGAAAACTGGTGCCGTCGGCATTGACCGGCGGCGTATAGGTGACATTGGGGTTGTAGTACACGCCGTTCATCGGCAGCGTGCCAAGACCAGTGGTGGCGGAGGCGTCGATCGCACCGGCGCAGTACCAGGGTCCGCTGGTCCAGGACTTGCCACTGACGAACGGCGCGGTGTCGCTCATGTAATCCCACGCCATCGAGCCCGAGTCATCAAAGGTCACCACGATGTTCGGTGGCACAGCCTGGGTCTGATTCGGCGGGGTGGGACTCAACTCCACCGAACCGGTGGTGGCGGTAGGAGTCGCCGCATGCACGACCGGCGTGAACGGAGCGGACAGTCCACCCGCCAGGGTCAGCAGCAACGCCAGCGTGGCGGGCTTGCCGTGGCGCAGGACGGGACGGGAGATGACTGGCATGGTGTGGATGCTCCGACTCAATTGTTGGC
Source organism: Rhodanobacter sp. B05 (assembly GCF_002001085.1). Taxonomy (GTDB): domain Bacteria; phylum Pseudomonadota; class Gammaproteobacteria; order Xanthomonadales; family Rhodanobacteraceae; genus Rhodanobacter. The sequence goes on along the minus strand of NZ_MUNU01000015.1, from coordinate 425,166 downwards.
TTGCGCGTCGAACGTGGTCTGCAACACCTTGACCGTGTTCGCATTGCCGCCGGTGGCCCGCGCGGTGATGCGGTAGATATGCACGCTCACGCTGCCCGTGCCGCCGTTGTTGGGGCCGCTGGCACCCGACTCGTGCTGTGAGCCGCTGACGCCGGGAGGCATCTCCAGACCCAGGTCCTCGATGATGTACACCGGGTTCCTGGCCAGCTTGGCGGTGGCGAGGCTGGTGGAGGTATAGCCGTTTTGCCCGGTGGGGCCGGTGTAGGCGAGACCGACACCGGAAACCCAGCCCTGGCTGGTCAGGAACTTGGTGATGTCGCCGGTGGGGCCATACGGCGCGTTGCTGGCACTGTAGGTGGTGCAGCCATCGTCGGTCGAAATGCTGCCGTTGAGGCAGTTCATGTGAGATCCGACGGTAAGGGTGCGCGCCCACAGCTGCCACTCGGCGCCGCGCAGTGCGGTATTCGCACTCATGGTTGCCTGCTGGGCATTGCGCAGGCCGCCGACCATGCGTTCCTGCAGCAGCGAACGGCCACTGGCGCTGAGCGCGAGAATGGTCAGCAGGATCAGAAAGATCAGGGCCACCACCAGCACCGCGCCGCGCTGGCCGCGCCTACCGAGGGGACCGAAAGATTGCCACTGGATACGATATGAGGTGATCACGCTGGGTTCCTCGCGCATCATGGGTTGTAGTTGCGCACGGCGATCAGCGCCGTGAATTCACGCCGCAACAGCTGGTCGGGGAAACCCTGGTCGCTGCTGGGCTTCACTGCATGGGCGCTTGGCGCGGCGAGCGCCGTGGTAGTCGTGTCGAAGGAGTAGGTGTACCGCTCTTCGTCGGGACTCAGGGTATAGAGCGGCACCTGCCCATCCATCAGCAAATCCACCTCGACGCTTTGCACCGCGCGCCACAGACAGCCCTGGATCGCCCCGGTGACCACGGGATTGGCCGAACCAGGTGGGCAGGTAATCGCGTTGCCGCTGGCATCGGTCGCCGTATCCACCTGATTGGCGGTGAGGAACTGGGTCTCGCCGGCGCTGTTGACCACGCCATAGCGAAAATCCATCCGCTCGACGCCGCGCACCAGCTCGTCTTCGGTGCCGCCACGCGTCGCGGCATTGGGAATGCCTCCATTCACCCGCCGCACCAGGGCGCCCGTGGTATGGCCGTTGCCCGCATCCACCACCTTCAGGTAATAGGTGACGGTCTGGAAATCGCGATTGAGGTCGAACACCTTGACCGCACTCGTCCCCACCATCGCCGTGGGTGTCGTGAAGTTGCTGGTGGCCGGCGTCAGCGTAGCCGAGCCCTGGCCAGTCACCGCGAAAATCTGCGCATTCGAATAGTTGGCCAGCATGATCAGATCGCCACCCTTGATGTTGCCGATCGGTGGTTCGCTGTAAGCGGTTATCGGCACCAGGTTGATCTGCTTGAGAGTATTCCCGTCGGCATTGGTCGTGACCGTGGAGCCGGTGACGCTGCTGCCTGGCGGCTCGATCGTCCAGCCGGCCGAGGGGTTGAGGTAGCGCATGGTCAGCACGGCGGCACCGACCACCCGATTGTTCACTGCCTTGCCCATCGCAGGTATCGAGCTGATTGCGGTATTCGGATCGACCGGCGTGCAGGCGGTGAGCGTGCAGTCGTAGCCACGCAGCATCAGGAACGACGGCATCGAATACGGCCCGGTGACCGGCTCGGCCGGATAAGCCCCACCCCACGGCGTGGTGACGTCACTCAGTGCGGCAGTGAGGGTCGAACCCTTCACGTACACCGAAGGTGAGCGCAGACCATCCAGGAAGGGCAAGCCGGCGCCACTCTGGCTGGCGTTGCCGCCGGTGGTGGTGCCGTACTGGCTGTTGATGCTGCCGACGTCCATCTTGATGCGGGCCACCGCGAAGCGCCCTTCCTCCTGCAACGTCGCCAATTGGGTCTGCGCCTTGTTGCTGCTGGATGTGGACGCAAACACGGTGACGATGCCCGCGGCCACCAGCAGGCCAAGCACCATCGCCACCATGAGTTCGATGAGGGTGAAGCCACCCTGACGGGAGGATCGGATGAAGGCCGTCACGGCTGGAACTCCCAGGCAAAGGTCTGAGTCGGCGCGGGCGCGCTGAGATGGGCGTTGTCACCGGCGCTGCGCTCGCCCCAGGTGATGCTCATCGCGCAGGTGCCGCCGTATGGTGGACGTTTGTCCACCTGGCCGGCACTGACCGGATTGAAGCTGCCGGTGCCAGGGGCACATGTGATCTGGGCCGTCGCCCCAGGCGGCAAAAACGTCCTCAGCTGGCTACTCCACATCTGCTGGTCGTATGTCGCCAGCTCAGCCGGTGTGCATCCCGCGGAACAATCCTGCGTGACGCTGAGCGGATAAGCCGTGCTGTTGTAGCTGTTGCTCCATACGCCAATCGGGTTGGCGCTCATGCGATCGGCCATGCTGTGGGCAAGATACGTCACCTGGGTACGCAGGTAGGCGGCCTGATTGGAGCGCGTGGCCACCACCATCAGGCTGGCCAGGCCGATCAGGCCGATGCTGAAGATCAGCACGGCCATCATCACCTCAATCAACGAGATACCTCGCTGACGCGACAGGACTTGCATGGAATTCTCCCTGATACCCCTGCATGCACTGTACCCATCCGCCCTACGGCGGCCAGCCCCCAGCCGACCAGCGGTAGCAATTGCCCGACAAGCGGTGGGCCGGGTGTGGGAAAGAGTGCTTGCGGTCACGTTGATGGCGGGAAACCATATCGTGTGACCCGCGTCGTGGCCCAGTCGTTATCCCTTCTCCCTCCAGCGCTGGTCAACTGCCGAAGCCCGGATCCTTCTCCCCTCGGGAGAAGGTGGCGCGAAGCGCCGGATGAGGGTACGGGCGGAGCATGAAGTTTCGGCCCCCGCCCGAACCCTCTCCCCAACCCCTCTCCCAGAGGGAGAGGGGTTTTCATTGCGCTTGCGGGCGATAATGAGCCGGTCGCGCGGCTCACTGCACACCACCATCAAGCACCCATCATTCCGGAAAAATCCGCATGCGTCTTCGCTACAGCCCTTCCGCCGATCATCCGACTGCGCGCCTGTGTGTGGAGTCCGGCCGATGACCCCCACCCGCCTCGACCTCTGCCGCCCCGACGACTGGCACGTGCACCTGCGCGATGGCGCAGCGCTGGCCTCGGTCGTCGCCGACACCGCGCGCCGGTTTGCGCGCGCCATCGTGATGCCGAACCTCAAGCCGCCGGTGATGACGGTGGCGCAGGCCGAAGACTATCGCCGACGGATTCTGGCCTGCCTGCCGCCGGATGCGCGCTTCGAACCTTTGATGACGCTGTACCTCACCGAAGCCACACCGGCCGAGGAAATCGAGCAAGCCAAGGCCAGCGGCACCGTGTTTGCCGTCAAGTACTATCCGGCCGGCGCCACCACCAACTCGCAGGACGGGGTGCGTGATCTCACCCGCATCTATGGCGTGCTGGAAGCGATGGAACGGCATGACCTGCCGCTGCTGCTGCATGGCGAGGTGACCGACCCGGGCATCGACATCTTCGATCGCGAGCGCGTGTTCATCGAGCGCCACCTGATGCCGCTGCAAGCGAGGTTCCCCAGCTTGCGCATGGTGCTCGAACACATCACCACGCGCGAAGCGGTCGATTTCGTCAGCGAAGGTCCTGCCAACCTGGCGGCCACGATCACGGCGCATCATCTGCTGCTGAACCGCAATGCGTTGTTCGAGGGTGGCGTCAACCCGCACCACTACTGCGCGCCGATCCTGAAACGCGAAACCCATCGCACGGCCCTGCTGCAGGCCGTCACCAGCGGCAACCCGCGATTCTTCCTCGGCACCGACAGCGCGCCGCATCCGCGTCACGCCAAGGAATCGGCGTGCGGTTGCGCGGGCGTCTACACCGCGCACGCCGCCATCGAGTTGTATGCCGAAGCGTTCGAACAAGCCGGCAAGCTCGACCGCCTGGAGGCCTTCGCCAGCTTCCACGGCCCGGACTTCTATCGCCTGCCGCGAAACCGGGAGCGCCTCCTTCTGCAGAAGCAGTCGTGGACGGTGCCATCCGACTTCGCGCTGGGCGATGCGACCTGCGTGCCGATGCGCGCGGGGAAGACGGTGGCGTGGTCGCTGGTGGAAGGCTGAGCATCGGGCCACGCTGCCTCACCCAGGTTTGCACGCCCGGCAGCGGATTGTGACGCTGTATGTGGCATTGCGCGCCAAGTGCCGGAGTGACGGCGAGCAAGCGTTGACAGGGCAATTATTGGGGGTACAACAAATGCTATGAAAGTCAGCTACGACCCGGCAAAGAACGCCGCCAATATCGCGGCAGGCCGCCTGTCCTTCAGATGAGGTGGCACGGTTCGACTTCCAGACAGCGGTGTTCACGGTAGACGACCGCCGCGACTAAGGCGAGACCCGGTATCGAGGGTTCGGGTTTCTTGGCCAGCGCCTGCATGCGTTGGTGTTCGTGGAAACCGTCAATGGCATCCGGGTTGTGAGCTTCCGCAAGGCCAACGATCGCGAGGTGAAACGGTATGAAAAAGCACGCAACGCATGACGAAAACCCGGAGTGGACAGGTGCGGATTTCAAGCGCGCCGTGCCGGTGTCAGGCTTGCCAAAGTCGCTGCAAGGGAAGCTGCGAGGCCGGCCCAAGGCAGCGGTGACCAAGGAGGCCGTGAAGCTTCGCCTTGATCCGGACGTGCTGGCCGTGCTGCGCGCCACCGGCCCGGGCTGGCAGACCCGCGTCAACACGATGCTGCGCGAGCGATTCGCGCTGTAGGCAATGCTCGCGGGCAAAGGCTTACGCAGGCGTTCGAGCGGGCGCCACAGCGCGCCCGTGCTGCGTACCTGGAGGAATGTGCGGAGCGCAGCCAAGTGCGCGGTCCGACGTTCCTGCGCGACCTGCGATTCCACGACCCGCGCCACGAGGCGATCAGTCGCGTTGCCTCGCGCTTCCAGCTCCACGAGCTGGCAAAGATCACGGGACACCGGGATACGCGGATGCTGCCGCGCTACTACCACCCGGATGCCGCCGGCCCCGCCAGGCGGTTGCTTTGACGAGTATATATAAAATATATATAATCGTGTCATGCACCACGAAGCCGACCCCGCGAAAGCGGACGCGAATCTTGCCAAGCACGGCGTGGCTTTCGACGAGGCCGCGACCTGCCTGCTCGATCCGATGGCGCTGGTCATGGAAGACGAAGCGCCGGATGAGGTGCGTTGTGTGCTGGTGGGCACCAGCGAACGCGGCGCGTGCTGACCGTGGTGTACACGATGCGCGGCGATGTGCCGCGCCTGATTTCGGCCCGTAAGGCCACTGCACGGGAGAAGGCGAGCTATGAAGACTGAGTACGATTTCAGCAAGGCCAAGCGTGCGAAGGATGTGCCGCACCTGGCAAAACTGCAGGCGGCGGCTGCCACGGGCAAAACACGCATCTCGATCATGCTGGACGATGACGTGATTGCTGGGTTCCGTGCCCGCGCCGCCGTCGATGGCATGGGCTACCAAACCGAGATCAACCGCGCTCTGCGCGCCAGCCTGCAGGGCGAGCCGGTGACGCTGGAAACCCTTCGCAAGCTCATTCGCGAGGAACTGCACGCGACCTGACGCTCTGCTGCCATCAGGAAAAAATGGCGCCGCGGCAGTCCTGGGGAACCCTCTAATTCCCCAAGACTGCCGCGGCGTTTTGACAACAAAAAAAGCGGGTTTGGCGTGGAAGGGGGAGGTGGAGCGCTGGGGTGGGCAGTGCAGCCCAAGCTACGCTCAGCGCGAACGGGATCCACGCTGATGCTTCCTCGCCTACCCGAAAAAAAACGGCCCGATCCGGAGATCGAGCCGTTTGCACACGCTTGCAACTGGTGCGGAAATAGGAATCGCATTATGTCTCGCAAAGCCTTGTCTTATGCGATTTTCTGACCTGCTTACATCGAAGATACCCCCAAAAATACCCCCTGCCTTAAACCCCTAGGCTAGAACCTCTGCAGTCAGTGCTCCTTGAGCCGCCCCACGATTTAGACAGTGGGTGCATCCGAAATGTCGGCTTGGACCGAGCGGCGCTAGAGCCCTTAGAGCCCTCCCCCATGCGGACCAAGCCATCAGGACACCCCCTCGCTGTCATCGCGGCCCACCAAGGGGCATGCATACGTGATAGCCCCCAAAATTTTCCGCCCCTTCAAAAACTTAGGCTGTGCAGTACATGCTGTCATCGTGTCATCAGCAAAAATGAAGTTCCGGCAGCGGCGCGGCGGATGGGGGCAGCACAGGGGGCGCTTCTTGTTCTCTTTATTTTTCTACCAACTACGAAAAATAGTGATGACAGTGATGACATGCTCACAAAGCCTCGCGCTTACTAGCTTTGGTCGTCATCGCCTCCTTGATGACTTGTGATATCAGCCGCGTACAGGCTTGCGTTTAGCGCGTGGCGACGGAGCTATCTTGCCCCGTGCTGTTCCTGTCTTGGTTTTGCTAGTGCTTTTCTTCGTGCGTGTTGCAGGTTGTTGCACCTGACTGCTGGTGCTCGCGGTCGTCTTCCGTACCTCGCGTATGCCAGCCTCTACGGTCTTCCCGAACTGCTCCATGTCGCTACCGCAAGCATGTACCCAGTCCCACAGTTGAAGACCGTCTAGCCGCTTGTAGCCCAGTTCGGCTTGGCTGACAAAGTTCTGGCTACGCCCAAGGCGTTCCGCAAGGTCGATTTGCGTCAAACCTGCTTCTAGTCGCATCTCCCGCAATGTTTGGTGGATCGCCTTGTACTCGGCACGGTAGTGCGACTTCTGAGCAGTCTTGCTAGGAGCCTTGGGTTTCAACCGTTTCACGGTGCCCACCTATCTATGACAGTGGACACACAAGCTATACACGGTGTGAATGTACGCCTAGATCGTCTACACCTAGACGCTATATAGTGCGAAGCACTGACCTAGAGTAGGCTGTGAAGTGTTGCCTGGGGGATGACCCTAGCGGGCTGGCTATGGGCGAAAAATTACGGCTGCGCAAGTGGGGCGAGTGCAATGCATTTCGTAATTATTGGGTTACACACATTGGCAATCTACGGAGGGACGTCATGCATAAGATCATTACATTGATTCTGGTGGCCGCACTTTTGGCGAGCTGCGTCACGGTTCCAGCAGATCGCGTTTTTAACGGTCGAGTCTACAATCTCTCAACGGGTGAAGTTATTCCGTTCGTTGCTCATACCAATAGAGATGGCAAGAGCGTATTAACTGCCGGACCCACGGCATCTGGGGAAAGCTTCTCTGGCGAAGCTACTTCGATTCAGAACGCAACGCAGACTTCATCATATGGAAGCGCCGTGGCTTCTAATCCGAGTGATGCTTTTAGCACTTACGTCACGAACTCCAGCTACTCCGTCTCGCGCCCGGGGTATCAGAATGGTGCGGCCATACTGGTCGGAAACAAAGGTACGGTGATTGATGTTGTCTACCAAGTAACGTATTCCGGCACCGGCGAGGGTGAAGGCAAAGACAACAAGGGCAATCACTACAGGCTAATGCTTTAACTGCCGCTACTTCCCGGCTTGGTCGATCTGGGTTAGGCCCGCTTCGATCTGCGTTTCGCAACGTGGGAGGTTCTATGGGATTAATAAGTACCTTCAAAAGGTCTCTCGCCAGAACACGTGCCGCACAGCAAGCAACAAAGTTGCTGGTGAATGGGAGAGGTGTTGACGCATTTCATACTGTAAAAGCATTTATAGAGGATGATGAAACACTTTTGAGTGTTCTGACCCACTTTAAAGTGGACCTTGATACGGTTCACACCATCTATCATATTTTGCATGGATTTATTGGTGATGATATTTACAGGGGCATATCCGTACCAATCTCAGCCATTCTAGACGCGGACACTCTTTCGTATATGCTTCGCGCGCATCATGGCGATATCAACAGGTGGGATGCGATCCAGTTAATTCAAAAACACTTTCATTCCAGTGCGTCCGTATTCATACCGGAAAGACAGTACCGCATCGCAAATGGATGCTAGGGGCCGGCGCGCGCGGCAGGCCCATTCATGCAAACACGATCACACTAGACCCGGACGCTTCTTAATGACGGCTTCTTCGTAGTGCTCGTATAGCGCAGAGATTCCAGCATCCTGCCATTTCTTGATGCTCCGCAGGACGATGACACGCTTTGTCTCCGTCTTCCCAACCTTCGTCTTGCGTTGCGCTTGAATGCTGACAGCCCCATCGGCTAGGTTGAACAGTTCGTCACGGATGACCTTGTCTGAAGGCATAGGGTGAAACCTCTCTCCCATTGCGGTCTTTACGTCATCAACGGCTACTGCATCTCCGACAAACGGGTACTCGCGCGCTTGAAACTTGTCGTTTAGCCATTGCGCCCACTCACTACGGTTCGCTTCCATCATCACACGCTTGGCTGCCGTCTGCGGCGGCGGGGCATTCGGGTCGAACCCATCTCCATTCATACCGTAGTGAAGTACTAGGTAAAGCAGCGCACCAGGTCGATTCTTGATGAGATCGTGAACACGGTTTGCCAAGTCCTGTGGCACCTTCGGTGCTTCGGTTGAAATCACGTGATAACGCCGATCATGTGCACCAAAGAAAGCTGCATCATCGTAATTGCTGCTAGCGAAGATCGTGCACACGTTCTCTATGTCTCGCCCATCCTTGCCCTTCCTGACGACGGAAACCCGGTTATCCGTTATGAGGGGCTTCAGATCGTTGGCCCGTGCTTGGGCATCCTTCCTGTTACCTAACCATAGCTCCGAGATACTTAGTATGCGATGACCCTGCGCATACCCGTTGAAGTCAGAACTTACTTCGCGCGTCTCAACAGAGCGAACGTTGTCATTTCCAAATAATGCTCGTGGCATGTCTAGCAAGAGAGTGCTCTTGCCGCTACCCTCCGTCTTACCTATGAGAAGTGTCGCATGACGAATCCTTTCTGATGGGTGCTTGTAGAGGTAGGCGTACTTGACGAAAATCGACTTGAGACCTTCTTTGGTTTCAGCATTGTTGCTAGCCAAGTGCAACAAAAAATCACGGAACGTCCGCACATCTTCGGGACTAGGCGTTATCGGTACTACGTCGTGCGGACTATACGTATTCGCAACTGTGCGCCCGTTGGTATCGAGAAATGTGCGCAGCGCTCCCGGCCTGTAGTCGGTGTAATCAGCAAATACGGCGGCTCCTTCCTTCACAAGGGTGCTAGCAGCAACAGAACGCCCGGATGGTCGAGGCATGTGGCGCGCTAAGCTGGTGTCCAGCGATTCTTTGCACAACAGCAACCCATCATGGATGTATTGGTTTTCAGTGCTCACATAAATCACGTGATCCTTTAAGTAGGCATTCGCTTGCTCGATAGTCCATCGTTCGCCGCTAGCCGCATGTGCGGCGACTACGGCTTGGTGCGCGGCCGGGTCTTCTGTGTTGTCGCGGAGCATGTCGGCGTACCACCCCGCTTTATAAGCGCGCGCAATGAGTGCACCGATGCCTGAGCGGTTAAACCCATCAAATCGACGGCGTTGCTGCTCTAGTGATTCTTCCCGCCAACTCTCGACACCTTCCGGCGTGCTCTGTGACCATTCGGCCCATAGCTGGAAAGTCACGTCACGTGAAAGATGCCCCTCACAAGCGAGTGCCATACCTACGGCTAGCCAGTCGCAGCGGTTGTTGACTTGGTTCGCAGGCAGGGATGCAAGCATGGAACGTAACGTCGGCTTCCTCGCTTTATCAGGAAGTTCCTCGTACCACGACGGCACGTGATCGGGGATGGCAGTAACACCGGTCACCACGGCTCCAGTCGGTGGCGCTGTGCCGCTGATCCCAAGACCATTGTCCCTGAGCCGATCGCACGCAGCTTCAAATGCTTCCAAAGCCACGCTACCGAAACGGCAGCGATAACCTGTTACAGGTCGCCCGTCGTTGCCGAACTTTGGCTTCTTGTTCGTTGTTCGTACAGGGCGTAGAAGTGATGCCGCATCAGCGGTGCGCGATGGGTCTGCTAGCAAGCCGGCCAATCTAACCGCATCTTTGAATTTCAGCGCAATAGAGTCCCACTGGTCACGCGAAACGCTTTCATCTAGCAGCCAGTACACGTGTAGGCCGCCACCGCTATGCACTATGAGGTGATACGGCTCGCCAAATGCTTGTACGAACTCGGCAAGCGCGCGCTCTGCATCTTCAAGAGTGGCATACGCCTTCCCCGGCTTGTCGGGGTCTACGTCGATATCGAGGAAGTAGGTACGTAGCTTGGAGACGTTCTCTTTCTTCCTGCCCCAGCGCTCATTGTCGCCCTTCACCTCATCATGAGGATGCGCGTACGAAGCAACGGCTTGCCATACCTCCATGCCGCCAGCATCAAGTTCCGTGCACCTTGCGGCCATCGCTTCGGCGCTATCGAACGAATCGTGATTCATACGCCCGTTAGAAGGGTGCTTATACGCAAGCACCCAATATGGCCCTTCCTCTGGAAGTATTAGTTTTAGAAAGGCTCCAAGCTCAAGCGGATGCGTAGGTCGGATAGATGTTATTGGTAGTGCGTCAGTCTGTGCCATGGTCACCACGACTATTGTTTCTGAAAATTGCAAGCAGGGCATTAGCGACGCGTCGCGTCTTCAGAAGTTTACGAAGGCGTGGGTATTTGATTTGTGTTGCAACAAGATCTTCTTCACCAGAATGCATTCTGCGTATGACAAGACCTTTTGACTTCAGCTCGAATATATAGTCGAAGTATTCTTTGTCGGCTCTGTCAGCAAAGATGTTTAATTGGTCACGAAGAGGGGCCAGCGTGTACTTCGGTAATAGGCGATTAAATTTCGACAATTCATGGAAGCACTTCTCACCATAAACATGCGCATATGGATCACTATCAATCACCTTCCTGCTGGTCATTTGAACGCCTCCTTGGCATCGTGCTGCGAAATACAGTTGTAGATACGCCTCTAGGCGGCTCGCTGTTGGTCGCGCTTGGCGACGCAGTCCTGCATGTACGCATCTACTTCCGCACTGGAATAAACGACGCAGCGCAGTCCCATCCGAATAGGCAGGGGCCAGTTAGGAATGGTGTGTGCTCGCCGAAAGAATTCACTGCGGCTAATACCTAGACGATGAAGGACTTCAGGGAGTTTTAGGAAGCGTATAGGTTGAGCGGCGGGGATATCAAAATGTCCCATGGAACTCTCCGGGGCTATGCGGAATGAATGGGAATACCCTAGCCCCGAAATGCTGTGCGGTCGAACCCTTGGAATATTAGTTTCTTCATACGCCTCAAAGGGGCGCATGTTTGCTACTCATCCGACACATGTTGTCTAGCCAACTCCGCATTCCAAGCTTGCATCCAGACTAATATGGTTCGTTGCTTTGCAATGATTGGATATGCCTTCAGCACACGGTCTGCGAATTTCGTTTTTGTACCTCTCACTCGAAAGTGCCCTTGTTTTGCAAGCGCCTTATATTCTGGCTCAAATTCGCGCCTAGCCTTGTCGTAGTCGGTACCTGCATAGCCTTTGCCACGTAGTGACTTGGGTATGCTTTCTTCAATTACGAATGTCGGCTGACCTTTCCTAGCCATTGCTCTGCGCCTTTTTGCCCATCGTGACTACGTTGCTGGTGTTGTCTCGCAGTACGTCTAGATAGTCTGCCCACTCCTGCATCATCTTCTGCCGTTCCTGCAGGTACTGTGCGCGGTTGTAGGCTGCACGCACCTTGTTGCGCTCGGCGTGTGCAAGCTGGCGTTCGATCACGTCCGGTTTCCAGCCCATTTCGTTCAAGCGTGTAGATGCCATCGCGCGGAAGCCGTGGCCGGTCATGGTGTCTTTGTCAAAGCCCATCCGACGCAAGGCTGCATTCACTGTGTTTTCTGACATGGGGCGGCTTGTGCTGCGCTCTCCGGGGAATACATAGCGGCTACGTCCGGTCAGTGGGTGCAGCTCACGAAGGATTGCTATCGCTTGCAGTGGCAAAGGAACGATATGTTCCTCGCGCATCTTCATCTTCCCGGCGGGGATACGCCAAACCGCACCATCCAGATCAAATTCTTCCCACTCGGCATGGCGAAGCTCACCCGGCCGAACAAATACCAGCGGCGCAAGTTTCAATGCGGAACGCGCAACCAGTCCGCCGCTGTAACCATCAATGGCACGTAGTAGCTCACCTACTGCATGTGGGTCAGTGATTGCTGCGCGTGACTTTGAGACTACGGGTGCCAGTGCGCCGCGTAGATCGGCGGTAGGGTCATGCTTGGCTCGACCTGTGGCGATCGCATAGCGAAAGATTTGACTGCAACGCTGTTTTGTACGGTGTGCAGTCTCGTGCGCTCCCCGTTCCTCTATCCGACGAAGAACGCGCAGCATTTCCGGTGCGTCAATTTCGGTAATGGGTCGGTTACCCATCCACGGTGATACCAAGTCGTCTAGGGTCCACTGAGCCTTCGTAAACGTAGCCTTAGCCATACGAGGCTTTTGCTTTTTCAGCCACTCTGCGGCAATAGCATCAAAAGTGTTGGCAGCCGCCACTTTGTCGGCCACCTTACGCACACGCTTCATTGCGCCGGGATCATTGCCATCACGCAGCAGCGTCCGTGCAGCGTCGCGGCGTTGGCGGGCCTCACTCAGGCCCACTTCTGGGTAGACGCCAAGCGCTAGCAGCTTCTCCTTGCCCCCATGGCGATATTTCATGCGCCAGTAGCGACCGCCTTCCTGCACATGCAGGTACAGGCCGCCGCCGTCGAAATGTTTACCGGGCTTCGCAGCCTTGATCGCCAATACGGTTAGCTTGCCGGTGTCGCTTGCCATGACGAATTCCCAGCCAGATACCCCCACGGGGTCTTTGTACCCCCGAACATACCCCCGCGTCGCGCGGGCTGCAATGGGATGCCCTGAAACGTATAGGCACAAAAAAACCCGCATTTCTGCGGGTTTTAGTGGTTTCGTGGGTTGTCGTGGGACGACCTGAAACGTATAGATGGTGCCGGAAATAGGAATCGAACCTACGACCTACGCATTACGAATGCGCCGCTCTACCAACTGAGCTATTCCGGCAAAGAACCGCGGATTTTACGGGGCGTGCCGCGGCGACGCAAGCGCGGCCGGTTCGCTCAGAAGCTCGCGGAACCGGCGCCCCCCAGCAGGCGCAGCTCCCTGGGCAGGGCAAAGGTGATGTTTTCCGGCTCGCCGTCGAGTTCGCGCACGTCGCCCGCGCCCCATGACTGCAGCCGGGCGATCACGTCGCGCACCAGTTTGTCCGGGGCCGACGCGCCGGCGGTCAGGCCGATGTGCTTGACGCCGTCGAGCCAGTGGCGCTCGATGTGTTCGGCGCCGTCGATGAGGAACGAGCGCACGCCCTGCTTCTCGGCCAGTTCGCGCAGGCGATTGGAGTTGGAGCTGTTGATCGAGCCGACCACCAGCATAAGGTCGACCGCGTCGGCGAGCCGGCGCACCGCGTCCTGGCGATTCTGGGTGGCGTAGCAGATGTCGTCCTTGCGCGGACCCTCGATGTCGGGAAACTTTTCGCGCAGCGCCCCGATGATCGCCTTGGTGTCGTCGACCGACAGCGTGGTCTGGGTGACATAGGACAAGGCATGCGGGAATTTCGGGCTCAGCCGCGCGACCGATTCCAGCGATTCGACCAGCACGATCTCGCCGCTGTTGGCGGTGTTCCACTGCCCCATCGTGCCTTCGACTTCGGGATGGCCGGCGTGGCCGATCAACACCACGCTGCGACCGATGCGGCCCAGCCGCGCCACTTCCATGTGCACCTTGGTCACCAGCGGACAGGTGGCGTCGAACACCTTCAGGTTCCGCTGGTCAGCTTCCTCGCGCACCGCCTGCGACACGCCATGTGCGCTGAAGATCACCGTGGCTCCGTCGGGTACCTCGTGCAGTTCCTCGACGAACACCGCGCCGTCGGCGCGCAGCTTGTCCACCACGTAGCGGTTGTGTACCACTTCGTGGCGCACGTAGATCGGCGCGCCATACGACTCCAGCGCACGCTCGACAATGGCGATCGCGCGATCGACGCCGGCGCAGAAGCCGCGGGGGTTGGCGAGCAGGATATCCAAGACGACCTCGTTCTTGATTCACGTAGGAGCCCGCTTGCGGGCGATGCACTTGTCGAAGCATCAAGGCAAGAGCATCGCCCGCAAGCGGGCTCCTACAGAAGAGGCAATTATCGCACGCCGCCTGCGGACTTGCCGCCGAACAGGCCGAACGCCACGAGCATCACGGCGCCCACCGTGATGCCGCAATCGGCGAGATTGAATACCGGGTAGCTCCACTGGCGGAAGTACACCTGGATGAAGTCGGTGACCTGCGCCGCATGCAGCCGATCGATGAGGTTGCCGATGGCGCCACCGATGATGAAGGCCAACGGCATCGCGGTGCGCCAGTCGCGCCGCGGCGTGCGTCGCAGCCACACCACCAGCACCGCGCTGATCACCACGGCAAGCGCCACGAAGAACCAGCGCTGCCAACCGGCGCCATCGGCGAGAAAACTGAACGCGGCGCCGCTGTTGAACGCCAGCGTCCAGTTCAGGAAACCGGGAATCACCGCATGCGGCATGCCCATCGGCTGCAGCGCGTGCACCGCCCACCATTTGCTGAGCTGGTCGAGCGCGATGACGGTGATGGAAAGCCACAGCCAGATGAGTGCGTTGGGTTTGGTGGTCATCGAAAGTCTCTCAAGACTGATTCCTTCTCCCTTCGGGAGAAGGTGCCCGCAGGGAGGATGAGGGTTCGAGCGGAGCGAAGTGCCGCGCTTCGCCCGAACCCTCACCCCTCTCCCGACGGGAGAGGGGCCATGTTGTCAGAACCAGCGGCGATCTTCGCCCGGCCCTTCGACATTGCCGACGCAGCGCCCGCACAACTCGGGATGATCGGCATGACTGCCGACATCGTCGCGTCGATGCCAGCAACGTACACACTTGGAGGCTTCGCTGACGCTCGCGGACACCCAGGCCTCGGCGCCCTCCAGTTCAACCCGGGCCGAATCGTCGGGACGCGGCGTCAATGACGCCAGCTCGAGTTCGGAGGTGATGAAGAAGAAGCGCAACTCGTCCGCACTTTCCGCATAGCGCTTCTGCAGCGCCGCATCGATATGGATGACGAGCTTCGCTTCGAGCGCCGCGCCGATCCGCTCGGCCTTGCGCATGCCCTCGAGCACGCGCGAGGCGGCATCGCGGATCGCCAGCAGATCGGTCCAGTAGCGACGTTGTTCGGGCGATCCCTGACAAGACACCAGTCCGTCGTACCACGTCTCGAACAGCACGCTCTCGCCGCGTTCGCCCGGCATCGCCTGCCAGATTTCTTCGGCGGTAAAGCTCAGCACCGGTGCCAGCCAGCGCACCAGCGCTTCGGCGATGCGGTACATCGCGCTCTGCGCGCTGCGCCGGCCGCGACTGTCGCTCGGCATGGTGTAGAGCCGATCCTTGGTGATGTCGAGATACAGGGCGCCCAGTTCGTTCGTGCAGAAATTCTGGATGCGCGCCACGACCTCCGGAAAGTCGTAGCGCTCATAGGCAGCCAGCACCGCCTGCTGCACGTCGTACGCCTGCTGGATTGCCCACTGATCCAGCAGCAGGCTGTCTTCGACGGACACCAGATGCTTGATCGGATTAAAACCGTCGAGATTGCCGAGCAGGAACTTCGCCGTATTGCGGATGCGTCGATACGTGTCCGATACGCGCTTGAGAATCTCGTCCGAAACGGTCATCTCGTTGCGGTAGTCGGCCGACGCCACCCACATGCGCAACACGTCGGCGCCCAAGGTGTCCATCACCTTCTGCGGCGCCACCACGTTGCCCAGCGACTTGGACATCTTGCGGCCGCTCGCATCCACCGCGAAGCCGTGGGTGAGCACGTCGTCATAGGGCGCGCGACCGTGGATCGCCGACGAAGTCAGCAACGAGGATTGGAACCAGCCGCGATGCTGGTCGGAACCTTCCAGATACATCACCTTGTACTGCGATGCCGAGCCCTGCTGCAGTTCCGGACGCTGGCCGATCACCGCGTAATGGGTGACGCCCGAATCGAACCAGACGTCCAGCACGTCGGTGACTTTCTCGTAGTCGTTCGCCTGATCGCCAAGCAGCTCGGCCGCATCCAGCGTGAACCACGCATCGACGCCGCCCTGCTCCACTTTCTTCGCGACCTGCTCCAGCAACGCGACGGAATCGGGATGCAGCTCCTGCGTGGCCTTGTGCACGAACAACGCGATCGGCACGCCCCAGGTGCGCTGGCGCGAGATGCACCAGTCCGGCCGCCCGGCGACCATGCCGGCGATGCGTTCCTCGCCCCAGCCTGGCACCCAGCGCACATCCTTGATCGAGGCCAGCGCCGTCTTGCGCAGATCGGCCTGCTCCATCGAGATGAACCACTGCGGCGTGGTGCGATAGATCACCGGCGTCTTGTGCCGCCAGCAGTTCGGATAGCTGTGCTCGATCTTCGCGAACGCGAGCAGCACGCCACGCCGGCGCAGCAGCTCGACGATGGCATCGTTGGCCTTCCAGATATGCATGCCACCGAGTTCGAGGCCGTCGGCGACCGGCGTGTCGGCGCGGTAGGTGCCGCGCGACTCGATGTAGTTGAGCAGGCCGATGCCGTACTCGCGCGCCACCACGAAATCCTCGACGCCGTGATCGGGCGAGGTGTGCACGGCACCGGTGCCGTCCTCGGCGCTGACGTGGTCGCCGAGGATCACCGGGACTTCGCGCGGGTAGAAGGGATGGTGGAGTTTGAGGTTTTCCAGGGCAGAACCTGTGGCATGGCCGAGGGCCTGAGCACCCTCATCCGCCCTTCGGGCACCTTCTCCCGGAGGGAGAAGGGAGTAGCGTGCGCGCACCTTCTCGACCAGCGCACTGGCAATCACCAGCAGCACGCGCTTGCCGTCGCGTGACGGGCCTTCGATCAGCGCGTATTCCAGCTCCGCGCCGAGCGACACCGCCTGGCTTTCCGGCAGCGTCCACGGCGTGGTGGTCCAGATCGGGATGGCGACGATGGCGTCGCCGGAATCCACGCCGAATTTCGCCGCCAGCGCCTTGCCATCCACGGCGTCATACGCCACGTCGACCGCGGGCGAGACCTTGTCGCCGTACTCGATCTCGGCCTCGGCCAGCGCCGAAGCGCAGTCGAAGCACCAGTACACCGGCTTGGCGCCGCGCATCACATGGCCATTGGCCACGATGCGCGCCAGCGCGCGCAGCATGTCGGCCTCGTAGCTGAAATCCATGGTGCGATACGGCTTCTGCCAATCACCGAGCACACCCAGACGCTTGAAATCGTTGCGCTGGGTGTCGACCTGCTCGGTGGCATATTCGCGGCATTTCTGCCGGAACTGCGCGGCATCGAGCTTGTCGCCCGGCTTGCCGAATTTCTTCTCGACCGCGATCTCGATCGGCAGGCCATGGCAATCCCAACCCGGCACGTACGGCGCACGATGGCCTGACAGCAGTTTCGACTTGACCGTGACGTCCTTGAGGATCTTGTTGACCGCATGGCCGATGTGGATCGCGCCATTCGCGTACGGCGGACCGTCATGCAGCACGAACACGCTGTCGCGCCCCGCCGTCTTCTGCTGGATCTGCGCATAGCGATCCACCCGTTCCCACTCGGCCAGCCATACCGGCTCGCGCTTCGGCAAATCGCCGCGCATCGGAAATTCCGTTTGCGGCAGGTTGATCGTGCTTTTGTAATCCTTGGTCATTGCCTGATGCCATCACTTGAGGTGTTGCGCCCGCCGGGCGCCGGCAGGCAAAGAGTGCAACGTTAAACGATACGCGGGCGCACCGGAATACTTGAGAGGCTGTCGAACTCCTACGCGCCAGCCAGCCGCGGATTCATGCCCAGCACCTCGCGCGCCATGCTCGAATCCAGCGCCATCTGCGCCTTCAGCGGCTCCAGCCCGTCGAACTTCTGCTCGTCGCGCAGCTTGGCCACGAACTCCACCGCCATGCGCTGGCCGTACAGATCGCCCTCGAAATCGAACAGATGGACTTCCAGCAAAGGCTGGCTGACCTGGTTCACGGTCGGGCGTACGCCCAGGCTGGCCACGCCGGGCCAGCTGCATGCGCTCTCGCCCAGACCCACGCGCACCGCGAAGATCCCCTGCACCGGACTGACCCGCGCGCGCAAGTGGATGTTCGCGGTGGGATAGCCCAGCGTGCGACCGAGCTGGTTGCCATGCTCCACCTTGCCGTCGATCACGAAGGGACGACCGAGCAACGGCTCGGCGCCGGCGAACTCGCCCGCGGCCAGCAGCGCGCGCACGCGACTGGCCGACACCCGCGCGCCATGCAACTGGATCACCGGCAGCGTGCAGGCACTGAAACCCAGTTCCGCGCCCATGCGTTCCAGCAACGCCACATCGCCGGCCCGCTTGTGGCCGAAGCGGAAATCGCCGCCGACCCAGACTTCACGCGCCGCCAGCCGATCGACCAGCACGCGCCGCACGAAGTCCTCGGCCGACATCATGGTCAGCGCCCGGTTGAAGTGCAGCAGCAAGGTGTGCTCCATGCCGGCGGCGGCAAAGCCACGCAGCTTGTCGCGCACGCTGGACAGGCGCGGCACCGGCTCGGGCGAGAAGAAAGCACGTGGCAGCGGCTCGAAACTCACCACCATCGGCGTGCACTCCAGCTCCCGGGCACGCTCGTGCACCTGTGCCAGCAAGGCCTGGTGACCGCGGTGCAGGCCATCGA
The DNA here is from genome assembly GCF_002001085.1 of Rhodanobacter sp. B05. GTDB lineage: Bacteria > Pseudomonadota > Gammaproteobacteria > Xanthomonadales > Rhodanobacteraceae > Rhodanobacter. The sequence goes on along the minus strand of NZ_MUNU01000015.1, from coordinate 406,506 downwards.
ACGCGCCGACCGCGACCACGCTGCCGCGCGGCGCCAGGCAGGGGCCGGCAACATCCCTGGAAAGTCTCATCATCGCCTGAGTATAACGGGCGGGCAGCCCGCCCAAGTCGGCGACCGGGTCGTCAGGCGCCACGCAGATCGCGCAAGCGCAGACCGGCGACAAGCAAGGTGCCGACGTAGCTCAGGCCGCCCGCCAGCACCAGCACGGCCAGATGCCAGACCCGGGTAAGGATCGGCACGCCCGTCCAGTGCGGCCACAGCCAGCGACCCAGCACCAGCACCAGCACCATCACGGCGCAGGCCAGCGCCAGCCGTCGCCAGTGGCGCGCCCAACCCGGTTCACGTTGATAGACGCCGGACCGTTTCAGCCAGCGCCACAGCAGCAGGAAATTGACATAGCTGGACAGACTGCTGGCGATGGCCAGCGCAACATGCAGGCCCGGCACCTGCGCGATGCCGTCCAGCCAGCCAACCTGATGCAGCGCAGGCGGCGCCATCAGCTCGAACAGCAGCACGATGAACACCCCGTTGAACAGCATGTTGGTGACCAGCGCCGCCACGCCGGCGCGCACCGGCGTGCGGGTGTCCTGGCGCGAATAGAACGCCGGCAGCAGGATCTTGACCAGGGCGTAGGCCGGCAAACCCAGGCTCAGCGCCATCGTCGACAGCGTGGTCATCTGCGCATCGAACGCGGTGTAGTGACCGTTCTCGAACAAGGTGATCACCAGCGGCCCGGCCAGCACCAGCAGCGCCAGCGTGGCCGGCAGCGCGATCAGCCAGGTCAGTCGCAGACCCCAGTCCATCGCCCGCGAGAAGCCCGCATGGTCGGTGCCGACATGATGGCGCGACAACGCCGGCAGGATCACCGTGCCCAGCGCCACCCCGAACACGCCCAGCGGCAGTTCGAGAAAGCGCGTGGACTGCCATAGCCAGGTCTGCGAACCGGTGACCAGCAGCGAGATCACCGCCGTATCCAGCAGCAGATTGAGCTGGGCCACCGAGGAGCCAAACAGCGTCGGCACCATCAGCCGCATGATTCGGCGCACCGTCGGGTGCGTCCAACCCCAGCGCGGCAGCCCGAGCAGATCGATGCCGCGCAGCGCCGGCAACAGGAACAGCCACTGCAGGACGCCGGCGAGCAGCACCGCCCAGCCCATCGCCATGATCGGCGTACCCAGGTGCGGCGCGACCCATAGCGCGCCCACGATCATGCACAGGTTGAGGATCACCGGCGCCAGCGCCGGCAGCGCGAAGCGATGGAAGCTGTTCAGCGCGCCACCGGCCAGCGCGGTCAGCGACACGAACAGGATGAACGGGAAGGTCAGCCGCACCAGGTCGGTGGTGAGATCGTACTTGTGCGGCTGGTCGATCGCGCCCGGCGCGAACGTTCCCGCCACCTGCGGCGCGAAGATCAGGCCCAGCGCCACCACCACCAGCAGCACGCCGCCGAGCGTGCCTGAAACGCGGGCCATCAGCTGCTTCAGATCGGCGTGCGTGCCGGTTTCCTTGACCTCGGTGAACACCGGCACGAAGGCGGTGGAAAACGAGCCCTCGGCAAACAGCCGGCGCATGAAATTGGGGATGCGGAACGCGATCACGAACGCGTCGGTGGCGGCGCTGGCGCCGAACACATGGCTCATCGAGATGTCGCGCAGCAGGCCCAGCACCCGCGAAACCATTGTCATGCTGCTGAACGAGAGCAGCCCGCGGAACATGCTGGGAGACTTCATCGGGGGCTGGTTACCTTGCTGCAAGCGTCGAGCTGCGAAAGGCATAGTTTGACAGTGGCCGCGGGCCGGAGGACAGCCCGCCATGTGGCAGAATGCTGGCCGCGCCGCCGCCAGGATGCCAGCCGACAAAGCGCGAACGCTGCCGATCGTCGCCCAAGTGATTGACGCAATGGCGAATCGACCGCATAATTGGCGTCTTTTTCCAACCCCAACACTGCATTCCGGAGTTCTACCTTGGCCAACATCAAGTCCGCGAAGAAGCGCGCGCGCCAGTCCGAACAGCGCCGCCTGCGCAACATCAGCGCACGTTCCATGGTCCGCACCGCCCTGAAGAAGGTCGTCAAGGCCATCGAGGCCAAGGACAAGGCCGGCGCGATCGCCGCGTTCACCGTCGCCCAGCCGGTGATGGATCGCTACGCCGCCCGTGGCCTGATCCACAAGAACAAGGCCGCCCGCCACAAGAGCCGCCTCAACGCGAAGATCCACGAACTGGCGTAAGCCGACTCGACGATTCGGGTTGAAAGAAAAGCCGGCGCAAGCCGGCTTTTTTGTGCCTGGTTTTGCGGAGCGGGCACCGCCTGCCGGCGTTCCCGATGATGGGAGCGACGGCTGCCGCCACCTCAAACCCGATCACCCTGAGCGTAGCGAAGCGAAGTCGAAGGGTTTCGCCGTCCCGGTGTGCAGCCCTTCGACTTCGCTTCGCTACGCTCAGGGTGATCGGGTGGAGGCCGATTTGGAGCTGGTGACGGACGAAATCACCTTAGTGCCGCGAGCGAAACTCCAACGGCATCGGCTCGACCTTGGCCGCTGCCGGCGGCTTCGGCCCGCATGCGCCGCAGGTGCTGCAGCCGTCGCTGCAGTTGCCGGTGGCCTGCTTCGGCTGCAGGCTTCGTCCGAACGCACGCACCCACCCCGCCCGTCCGGGCTGGCTGAAATGGATCGAGGCGGCGGCGAACCAGCGATTGGTGAGCTTCGGCGCCAGCTTGCGAAAGACGATCAGCACGCTGGCCAGCACGATCAGCCCGACGATCACGTATTGCAGCAGCAGTCCCGTGCTCATGCCATGACCCTCGCCACCTGGTAGACGATGAACGACGCCGCGTAGGCCAGCACGAACATGTAGCCGAACGAGATCGCCACGTTGCGCCATGAATTGGTTTCGCGACGGATCACCGCCAGCGTGGACATGCACTGCGGCGCATACGCAAACCACACCAGCAGCGACAGCGCGCTGGCCAGCGAAATCTGCCCGGCCAGCGCATGGCCCAACCCGCCCACGGCCTCGCCACCGACCAGGTAGACGGTCGCCAGTGCCGCCACCGCGGTTTCGCGTGCGGCAAACGCGGGGATCAGCGCCAGGCTGATCTGCCAGTTGAAGCCGATCGGCCCGAAGATGAACTGCAGGCCGCGCCCGATATAGCCGGCGAAGCTGTAGTCGATCGCCGGCCCGGGCGCGCCGGCCGGCGCCGCCGGGAAGGTGGAAAGGAACCACATCAGCACGGTCAGCCCGAGGATCACCCCGGTCAGCCGCTTCATGAAGATCGCGCCGCGCTCGTACAGGCCGATCGCCACGTCGCGCAGCTTCGGCATCCGGTACGAGGGCAGCTCCATCAGCAGCGCGTGTTCGCTCTTGTCGCGGCGGATGCGCTTCATCACCCAGCCCACGGCCATCGCACCGAGGATGCCAGCCAGGTACAGCGCGAACAGCACGATGCCCTGCAGGTTGAACAGCTCCAGCACCTTGCGCGACGGAATGAACGCACCGATCAGCAGCGCATACACCGGCAGGCGCGCCGAACAGGTCATCAGCGGAGCGATCAGGATGGTGGCGAGGCGATCGCGCGGGTCCTGGATGCTGCGCGTGCCCATGATGCCGGGGATCGCGCAGGCGAAGCTCGACAGCAGCGGGATGAACGAGCGCCCGGTCAGGCCGACCGACAGCATCAGCCGATCCAGCAGGAAGGCGGCGCGCGGCAGGTAGCCCGATTCCTCCAGGGTCAGGATGAACAGGAACAGCACCAGGATCACCGGCAGGAAGCCGATCACCGTGCCCAGGCCACCGAACAGGCCGTCGACGACCAGGCTTTGCAACGGTCCGGCCGGCATCAACGCGGCCACGTGCCCGCCCATCCAGCCGAAACCATCGCCGATCAGGTCGCTCATCGGCTTGCCGGCGGCGTACACCGCCTGGAATACCAGGAACATCACCACGGCAAGAATCGCCAGGCCGAAGACCGGATGCAGCGCCCAGCGATCCAGCGCGTCGTCCAGCGCCGCGGTGGTGCGCGGCATGCTCACCGTGGCGGCGAGCAGTTCGCGCACCTGCGCGTGCAGGTCGGCGTGGCTGGCCGCATCCTCCGGCTGCGCCGGTGCCGCCGTCGGCACGTTGCCGTCGACACGTTCGATCAGGCCGCGCGCGCCACCGCGCTTCACCGCCACCGTCTCGACCACCGGCAGGCCAAGCCGCCGCTGCAGCTCGGGCACATCGATGACGATGCCGCGCGCGCGCGCGGTGTCCATCATGTTCAAGGCCAGCACCACCGGCCGGCCGAGGCGCTTGATCTCCAGCACGAAACGCAGGTGCAGGCGCAGGTTGGTTGCATCGGCCACGCAGACGATCAGGTCCGGTACGGCTTCGCCGGGGAAGTTGCCGGCACACACATCGCGGGTGATCTGCTCGTCCGGGCTGTTCGCCTCGAGGCTGTAGGTGCCCGGCAGGTCGAGGATCTGCAACACCCGGCCCGAAGGTGCGGTGAAACGGCCCTCCTTGCGCTCCACCGTGACACCGGCATAGTTGGCCACTTTCTGGCGGCCACCGGTGAGTTGGTTGAACAGCGCCGTCTTGCCGCAGTTCGGGTTGCCGACCAGGGCGATGCGCAGGGTCGATGCGCTCATGCCGCCACCTCGGTGCGCACGCTGATTCGCGCGGCCTCGGCGCGGCGCAAGGCAAACCGGGTGAAGCCGATCTGGATCAGGATCGGATCGCCGCCCATCGGGCCCACCGCCACCACTCGCACCGGCTCGCCGTCGACGAAGCCGAGATCGCGCAGGCGCCGCGCAATCGGATCCACCGCATGCGCGTCATGCACGCGGTCGACCACGGCGGGAGCTCCCTTGGGCAGTTCGGACAGGCGCACAGGCACCAACTCAAATAAGAATTGTTCGCATTGTAACCATTTGTCCGTCATGCTGCATCACGCAGGAACTCACGAATCCGCCAGCGTTTATCATGGCGCTATTTGCCGGGACGCCCGATGACCGATTCCATCCTCAGCGAACGCCGCGGTGCCGTAGCCTGGCTCAGCCTGAACCGGCCGCAGATCCACAACGCGTTCGACGACGCACTGATCGCCGCGCTGACCGAGGCCCTGGTCGCAGCCGATGCCGAGCCGACCGTGCGTGCGGTGGTGCTCACCGGCAACGGCAGTTGCTTCTCGGCCGGCGCCGACCTTAACTGGATGCGCGGCATGGCCGGCGCCAGCGAGCAGGAGAACCGCGAGGATTCGCTGCGCCTGGCCAGACTGATGCGAACGCTGCAGTTCCTGTCCAAGCCCACCATCGCGCGGGTCAACGGCGCGGCGTACGGCGGCGGCGTGGGCCTGGTCGCCTGCTGCGATATCGCGATCGGCGTCGACACCGCCAAGTTCGCGCTGTCGGAAGTGAAGCTTGGCCTGGTGCCGGCGGTGATCTCGCCGTACGTGATCGCCGCGATCGGCCTGCGCGAGGCGCGCCGACTGTTCATCACCGGCGAGGTGTTCGATGCCGCCACCGCGGCACGCATCGGCCTGCTGCATGCGGTGGTATCCGCCAGCGAGCTGGACGAAGCGATCGAGCGCCAGTTGTACCTGCTGGCCAAGGCCGGCCCGCTGGCGCAGCGCGAAGCGAAACAGCTGGCCTTGCGCATCGGCGGCGCCGATCCGGTGCACGCCGAGCGCATCGACAGTGTCAACGCCGAACTGATCGCCCGCCTGCGCGTGTCACCGGAAGGCCAGCACGGCCTGGGCGCCTTCCTCGACAAGCGTGCGCCGGCGTGGGTCGCCGCCGCCCGGAACCTGCCATGAGCGGGCCCATCATCAACCTCGATCAGATCGAACTGCGCTCGGTCGATCCAGCCATGGTGCCCACCGGCAAGAACGCCGCGGACTACGACATCCGCTGGGGCGAGATCGCCAGCCGCATCGGCGCGCGCAAGCTCGGCTACAACCTCACCGTGGTGGCGCCGGGCAAGCGCAACTGCCCGTTCCACAACCACCGCGTGGAAGAAGAGCTGTTCTTCATCCTCGAAGGCAGCGGTGAACTGCGCTACGGCGATGCGCGCCACCCGCTGCGCGCCGGCGACCTCATCGCCTGCCCGCCCGGCGGTCCGGAAACCGCGCACCAGATCATCAACACCGGCGACGTCGAGCTGCGCTACCTGGCAATTGGCACCAACGAAGCGCCGGACATCTGCGAATACCCGGACTCCGGCAAGTACCTCGTGTTCGACGACAGCCTGCGCGACGCGGACGGCACGCCGCGGAAGTTCCGGGTGCTCGGGCGGCAGGAACAATCGCTCGATTACTGGGATGGCGAATAGCCGCCGCGCGCACCATGATGCTGCGCCGCGCAGCGGCGGCAACACCCCAATCTGTTAGCTTTGACGGCTTTGCATCGACACGAACGGTTCCAGGGATCCTGCATGTTCGAACGCGTACTGATAGCCAACCGCGGCGAGATCGCCTGCCGCGTGATCCGCACCTGCCGCCGCCTCGGCATCCACACCATCGCGGTGTATTCGGAAGCCGACCGCGACGCGCAGCACGTGCGGCTGGCCGACGAAGCGTGGCCGATCGGCGGGCCGCTGCCGGCCGAATCCTATTTGCGCATCGAGGCTATCCTCGATGCTGCGAAAAAGAGCGGCGCCCAGGCCATCCACCCCGGCTACGGCTTCCTGTCCGAAAACACCGCCTTCTCGCGGGCCTGCCAGGACGCCGGCATCGTGTTCATCGGCCCCGATCCCGAGAGCATCGAGGCGATGGGCTCGAAAGCTGCGGCCAAGCAGCTGATGGCCAGACACGATGTACCGCTGGTGCCCGGCTACGACGGCGACAACCAGGACAACACCTTCCTCGCCAGCGAGGCGCACAAGGTCGGCTACCCGCTCATCATCAAGCCCTCGGCCGGTGGCGGTGGCAAGGGCATGCAGGTCGTGCGCTCGGACGCCGAATTTCCCGAAGCACTGGAAACCGCACAGCGCGTGGCCAAGGCCGCCTTCGGCGATGCCTCGATGTTGCTGGAGCGCTACATCGAGCAGCCGCGCCATATCGAGTTCCAGATCTTCGGCGACCGCCACGGCAACATCATCCACATCGGCGAGCGCGAATGCTCGGCACAGCGCCGCTACCAGAAGGTGCTGGAGGAAACTCCCTCGCCCTTCCTCACCCCCGACAAGCGCGCCGCGATGGGCGAGGCCGCCGTGGCGGCAGCCCGCGCGGTGAACTACGTGGGCGCGGGCACGGTGGAATTCATCGTGGGGCCGGCCGGCGATTTCCATTTCATGGAGATGAACACGCGCCTGCAGGTGGAGCACCCGGTCACCGAGCTCACCCACGGCGTGGATCTGGTGGAATGGCAGTTGCGCATCGCCCACGGCGAACCGCTGCCGCTCACCCAGCAGCAGGTGATCTCGCACGGCCATGCCATCGAAGTGCGCCTGTACGCCGAAGATCCCGACCAGAATTTCCTGCCCGGCTCCGGCAAGCTGCAAACCCTGCGCCTGCCCGCACCCTCGCCCCACGTGCGCCTCGACGGCGGCGTGATCGAAGGCGACACGGTGACGATCTTCTACGACCCGATGATCGCCAAGCTGATCGTGTGGGACGAGGATCGCCCGAAAGCGCTGCAGCGGATGCGCGAAGCGCTGGCCGCCAGCGAAATCATCGGCCCGAAATCGAACATCGGTTTCCTCGAACGACTGGTGCGCCACTCCGCCGTAGTCGAAGGCCGCATCGATACCGGCTACCTCGATCGCCATCTCGAAGAATTCCTGGTCGGCGACGCGTCGCCGAGCGACGAGGTGCTGTTCGCCGCCGCCACCGCCGCGCTGCTGCGCGACGAGTCGCATGTGACCACCGCCGCGGCCGATCCGCATTCGCCCTGGTCGAGCGCCGATGCCTGGCGCATCGGCCACGCCGGCAAGCGCATCGTGGCGCTGACCTGGCGCGAACAGCGCTTCGAGATCGAGGCGCGCGGCCACGCTGGCGACTACCGGCTGCAGTACGGCGACACCGGCTGCGAGGTGCACGGCGCGCACCTGCTCGACGACAGCCTCAGCGCCCGCTTCGACGGCGAATCGCGCCGGGTGCCGATGCGTAGCGACGCCGCCCACGTCCTGCCGCACGACGCCAACGGCCAGCGCTACAGCTTCAGCCGCGCCGCCGCGTTCGCGTGGGAGTCCAGCGATACCGCCGGCGGCAACCAGGTGATCGCGCCGATGCCCGGCCGCATCGTGCTGGTGAAAGCCAAGGCCGGCGACGTGGTCGAGCAAGGCCAGGAACTGCTGGTGATGGAAGCAATGAAGATGGAACTGGCCTTGAAGGCACCGCGCGCCGGTACCATCGAAAGCATGAACGCCACGCAAGGCGAATTCGTCGAGGCCGACGCCGTGCTGGTGCGCTTCGCCGACTGAGCTTTTGAGCCCCTCTCCCCATGGGAGAGGGGTTGGGGTGAGGGTTCGGTTCCGCGCGAACGTCCACGCAGGCCCCGCACCCTCATCCGCCCCTTCGGGGCACCTTCTCCCAAGGGGAGAAGGATCTTGTGTCCTTCGGAGCTTTTCATGACCAACCACGTCCGCATCGTCGAAGTCGGCGCCCGCGACGGCCTGCAGAACGAGAAGACCCTGCTGCCGGCCGAGGTGAAGATCGCGCTGATCGACCGGCTGTCTTCGACCGGCCTCAAGACGATCGAGGCGACCAGCTTCGTCAGCCCGAAGTGGGTGCCGCAGCTGGCCGATGCGGCCGAAGTGTTCCGCGGCATCCGCAAAGTGCCGGGCGTGAGCTACCCGGTACTGGTGCCGAACCTGCAGGGCTACCAGCGCGCGCGAGAGGTCGGTGCCACGGAAATCGCGGTGTTCAGCGCCGCGTCGGAGGCGTTCAACCGCAAGAACATCAACGCCTCGATCGACGAGTCGATCGAGCGCTTCATCCCGGTAATCGAACAAGCCCAGGCCGACGAGGTGAAAGTGCGCGGCTATGTCTCCACCGTGCTCGGCTGCCCGTACCAGGGCGAGGTGCCGGTCGGCGACGTGGTGCGCGTGGCGCGCCGGATGCACGAGCTGGGCTGCCACGAAATCTCGCTGGGCGACACCATCGGCGTCGGCACGCCGGCGAAGGCGCGCGCGATGCTGCACGCGGTGGCCCAGGAAGTGCCAATGACGGCGCTGGCCGTGCACTTCCACGACACCTACGGCCAGGCGCTGGCGAACATCCTGGCCTGTCTGGAGGAAGGCGTGCGTGTGCTCGACAGCTCGGTTTCCGGCACCGGCGGCTGCCCGTATGCGAAGGGTGCGACCGGCAACGTGGCCAGCGAAGACGTGGCCTACATGTTGCACGGCATGGGCATGGAGACCGGCATCGACCTCGACCTGCTGGTTGCCACCGGTGCGTGGCTGGCCGCGCAACTGCACAAGGAAACCGCCAGCCGGGTCACCCGGGCGCGCACAGCGACTTGAGCCGCGCCAGGGTTGTTGCCGCCCGCGCCGGCAGACCGGGGCTGATCGAATCGAGGGGAATGATGATGCTGATATTGATCACCGGCGCTGCCAACGGCATCGGCGCGGCGATTGCCGCGATGGCCGCCAGCCAGGGCCACCGGGTTGTCGCCGCCGATCGTGATGGCGAGGTCCTGCGCGCACGCTGGCGCGAGCAGCCCGGCGTGCAGTGCGAAGTGCTGGACGTGACGGATGCCGCGGCATGGACGGCCTTGGTCGCCCGGATCGAGCGCGACATGGGTGCCCTGGACGTGCTGATCAACGTGGCCGGCGTGTTGCGCAGCGGCCAGGCCGGCGAGCTGAAAACCGAGGACATCGACCTCACCCTCGACGTCAACGTGCGCGGCACGATCTACGGCAGCAACACCGTCGCCGCGGTGATGAAACCGCGCCGGCGCGGCCACATCGTCAACATCGGCTCGGTCGCCTCGCTGTACGCCACACCGGGCACCACGATGTACGCGGCCAGCAAATTCGCCGTGCGCGGCTTCAGCATCGCGGCGGCCGGCGACCTGCGCCCGCACGGCATCGCCGTCACCCTGTTCGGCCCCGGCCCGGTCAAGACCGCGATGCTGGAACAACAACGTGGCGACGACGATGCCGCGCTGACCTTTTCCGGCTCCCGCGCGCTGAGCCCCGAGGAAGTGGCCGCGGCGATCCTCGGCCCGGTGCTGCGCAAGCGCCCGGTGGAATATTTCCTGCCGTTCCGCGACGAGGTGCTGGGCAAGATCAGCAACGCCTTCCCCCGCTTCTTCCTCAGCCAGCTCGACAAGGCGCGCCTGCGCGGCAAGCGCAACTTCTCGTCGCCGAACTATCGCCAGGAGCCATGATGAATCCGATCACGCATTTCGATGCGCGCGCGCAATGCCGCCGGCCAGCAGACCCGAGTCGAGGACACCCGTGCCGCCGCGCTCGATTTCCGCCGGCACATACTGGCCGGGCCCAAGGTGCGCTACTTCGAATCGTTCGACCTGATCAAGCTGATCTATCCCGCCCGCTACGGCCTGCGCAATGCCTATTCGGCGGAGCGGCTCAACGAATACCTGCACATCCACAACCGCCTGTTCGTGGTGCAGTACGACACGCCGGACGGCGTGAAGACCCTGCTGGTTTCGCCGTCCGACCACGAGCGCGGCGGCGAGACGCCGTTCTTCCGCCGGCTGCAGGACCGCACGCCGAAATTCATCGTCGATCGCGTGGTCACCCGCTACGCCAGCGTGCCCGGGGTGCTTGCGCGCATCGGCCTGAAGAACACCGACATCGACTACATCACTTACGACCACCTGCACACCCAGGACGTGCGCCGCTGGCTGGGCAGCGAGGGCCAGTCAGCCATGCTGCCCAACGCGAAACTGCTGGTGCACCGGCGCGAGTGGGACAACGCGCAGGATCTCAGCCCCTACCAGCGCGACTGGTATTGCCCGCACGGCGTGGCCGGCATCGACGCGAACAAGGTGATCCGCTTCGACGGCAGCGTGATGCTCGGCGACGGCATCGCCCTGGTGCACACGCCCGGCCACACCGAAGGCAACCATTCGATCGTGGTCAACACCGACGAGGGCCTGTGGGTGATCAGCGAGAACGGCATCAGCGTGGACGCCTACGCGCCGCAGCACTCCACGCTGTGGGGCGTGGCGAAGTACGCCAGGGCGATCGGCAGCGAGGTGATCATCAACGGCAACACGCTGGAAAACTCGGTCGACCAGTACATCTCGATGGTGCAGGAGCTGACCATCGCCGGCCCGTCGCAACGCGATCCGCGTTATCCCAACATGTTCCCGTCTTCCGAACTCACGCCGTTCTGGCTGTTCCCCGGCACACGGCCCGGCTTCCAGGTGAAACACGCCGTGCATGGCCGGCTGAGCCGGCCGGGTTGAGCGGCCCCGCCGCGGATCATCGACACCCGGCGCGGACTGGCTAGAATCGGGTTTCCCTCCGATCCGGAACCGGCCATGCGCAAGGCATCGAAAGGCTTCGCCGCCCTGCTCCCGCTGCTGTGCCTGCTGCTGTCGATGGCGGCGCACGGCACCGACACCACGGCGAAGGGCGACTGGCTGCTGCTGCCCGAACGCGTGTGGACCGCCGACGGCGACGCCGCGCACAGCGGCTGGGCGGTGCTGGTGCACGACGGCGCGATCGCCGCGGTGGGCCCGGCCGCATCGATCCAGGCACCGGCCGGCACGCAACGCGTCGAACTGCCCGGTGCCACGCTCACCCCCGGCCTGATCGACCTGCACTCGCACCTGTTCCTGCATCCGTACAACGAGACGCTGTGGAACGACCAGGTGCTGACCGAGCCGCAGGATTACCGCACGCTGGAAGCCGCCGCCCACGCGAAGGCCACGCTGATGGCCGGCTTCACCGCCCTGCGCGACCTCGGCACCGAGGGCGCGGGCTTTGCCGACGTGTCGATCCAGCGTGCGATCAACGAAGGGCTGATCCCGGGGCCGCGGATGTTCGTCGCCACCCGCGCCATCGTCGCTACCGCCAGCTATGGGCCGGGGCCGCGCGGCTTCCGTCCGGATCTCGACCTGCCGCAAGGCGCGCAGCCGGTCAGCGGCGTGGATGCGGCCATCGCCGCGGTGCGCGAGCAGGCTGCGCGCGGCGCCGACTGGATCAAGCTGTATGCGGACTATCGGGTTGGGGCGGGCGGTGAAACCGCGCCCACCCTCAACCCGGCGGAACTGAAGGCGATCGTCGACACGGCGCACCAGATCGGTCGCCCGGTTGCGGCGCACGCGGCCAGCGATGCCGGCGTGCGCATGGCGGTCGAGGCTGGCGTGGACACCATCGAGCATGGCTACGGTGCCAGCGAGGCGACCTTCCGCCTGCTCAAGCAGAGGGGCGTGGCCTATGAACCCACGCTCACCGCGGTCGACGCCACCTCGGAGTATTTCCAGCACTACGTGCCGGGCAAGAGCGAGCCCACCGAGCGCATGCGCGAGGCCGAGCGCGCGTTCCGCACCGCGCTGAAAGTCGGCGTCACCATCGGCAACGGCAGCGACGTGGGCGTGTTCGCGCACGGCACCAACTGGCGCGAACCCGCGGCGATGGTACGCGACGGCATGACCCCGGCGCAGGCGCTGCACGCGGCCACCGACGTGGCGGCGAAGATCCTGCGCCAGTCGCAGCACTTCGGCCGCATCGCGCCCGGCATGGCGGCCGACCTCGCCGCGTTCAGCGGCGATCCCAGCACGCAGATCGACGCTCTCAAGAAACCGGTCTTCGTGATGAAGGCCGGCGTTCCCTACCGCACTCCCGACATGACCCCATGACTGAAACCTTCCTGATCCGCCTGATCGAGCCATCCGACAACGCAGCGATGGCCGCGATTATCCGCAGCGTGATGCCCGAGTTCGGCGCCGACGGTCCCGGCTTCGCGATCCACGACACCGAGGTCGACACGATGTACCAGGCCTATGCGCAACCGCGTTGCAGCTACTTCGTGGTCGAGCGCGACGGCATGGTGATCGGCGGCGGCGGCGTGGCGCCACTGGAAGGCGGCGAGCCGGACGTGTGCGAGCTGCGCAAGATGTACTTCCTGCCTGCGGCCCGCGGCATCGGCGCGGGCACGGCGATGATGCAGCGCTGCCTCGACGCGGCGCGCGCGCACGGCTTCAAACGCTGCTACCTGGAAACGCTGACCGGCATGGATGCGGCGCAGGTGCTGTACAAGCGCAGCGGCTTCACCGCGCTGTGCAGCGCGATGGGCGGTACCGGCCACCACGGCTGCGACCGCTACTTCATCCGCGAACTGTGAGGTGACGCGATGGAGAACCACGATCCCCGCATCGATGCCTATATCGCGAAATCCGCCGAGTTCGCCCGGCCGATCCTGGAACACCTGCGCGCGCGGGTGCACCAGGCCTGCCCCGAGGTGGAGGAAGGGATCAAGTGGAGCATGCCGTTCTTCAGCTACAAGAGCGCGCCGATGTGCATGATGGCCGCGTTCAAGCAGCACTGCAGCTTCGGTTTCTGGCTGTCGAAGGAAGTCACCGGCGGCAGCGACGAGGACGGCATGGGCCAGTTCGGCAAGCTCGCCACGCTGAAGGACCTGCCCTCGGACAAGCAGCTCGCCACCCACCTGAAGAAGGCGATGGCGCTGAACGAGGCCGGCGTGAAGAAGGCGCGGCCGAAGGCCGCCGCGAAACCCGCACCGACGCTGCCGGACGACCTGTCCACCCTGCTCGCCCAACGGCAGCACGCCGCCGCACGCAGGGCATGGGAGGGCTTCCCGCCCGGCGCGCAGCGCGAATACGTCGCGTGGATCGCCGAGGCGAAAACCGACGCCACCCGCCAGAAGCGCCTCGCCACCACCCTGGAGTGGCTGGCCGAAGGCAAGCGGCGCCACTGGAAGTACGAAAAATGCTGAAGGCCATCGCCCGATGATCCGCATCGCCCGCGACGAGGACGCCGACGCCATCCACGCGATCTACGCGCCTTCGATCACCGACGGCGTAGCCACGTTCGAGACCGCACTGCCCGGCGTGGCGACGATGCGCGAACGCATCCACACCCGGCTGCAGCACTACCCGTGGCTGGTGTGGGAAGAAGCCAGCGAAGTGCTGGCCTATGCCTACGCCGGCCGCTTCCGCGAACGCGCCGCCTACGACTGGATTGCCGAAACCTCGATTTACGTGCGCGCCGATGCTCACCGCCGCGGTATCGCGCGCCGGCTTTACGGCGTGCTGCTGGACACGATGCGGTTGCAGGGCATCAATCAGGCCGTCGGTGTGATCACCCTGCCCGGCACCGTCAGCGTGGCGATGCACGAAACGATGGGCTTCTCCGCCGCCGGCGTATGGCGGCAGTGCGGTTACAAGCTCGGGCAATGGTGGGACGTGGGTGTATGGCAGAAAGAACTGCGGCCTGCCGCGTCCCCGCCGTACCCGGTGACACCTTTCCCGGAAATAATCGGATCAACCGCGCTGCAACGCTTGCTGACCGCTCCGCCGGGCTGATCCCATGAAAGGACAGGCCCGCCATGGGCGGGCCTGTCGTCAGTACTCACCGTACCGGCGAGCTCGCACATTCACGCATCAATGATTCGCAAGGATGCTCGCGATGATGCCGGTGGTGATCGCGACCAGCAGGAAGTCCCCATTGTCGCTGCGCACATAGCGATAGCCGCGCGGTGGCTGGCGCAGGTGATGGCTGCGCCAGTCGGTCACCACATAGGAACCGCCACGGTACTCGGCCGGCACATGACCGCCCCGCTTGTACCAGCCCTCGTGGCGACCACGGTCGTACATGCCGCTATAGCTCCGGTTGTGGCCGTGATTACTCCGATTCTGACCGTGATTACCGCGATCCTTGCCCTGGTCCTGATGCTGTTGCTGGTCGCGATAATCCTGAGCTGACGGCTGCGCCATCGCAGAGGCCGCGGAAAACATCAACAATGCGCCACAGACCACCCACATACTCCGCTGCTTGTTCATGACTCTTCACCTCTTGGATGGACAAGAGCCGGGAAGCGGCTCTTGCCGGGATGCGTTCGGAGAACTCCGAGGGACTGGCGATCTCGAAAGATCGCCAGTCCTGCTCGCACTATCCGTGTTGAGAAGCCTTGCGCGCGTGAATGTTTCCGTGAAACGATTTCACATCGGGTTTCGGTATCAGTGCGAAAGCAGGATGTCGGCGATGACGCCGCTGGCAATCGCAACCAGCAGGAACTGGCCGTCGTCACCGCGTACATAGCGATAACCATATGGCGGCTGGCGCAGGTGATAGACCTGCCAGTCCTCGACCACGTAGCGCTGGTCACGATATTCGACCGGAATGTATCCGCCACGCTTGTACCAGCCCTCGTGCCGGCCACGGTCGTGCCTCACGTAATAGCCGCGGTCACGGTCGTCATGATCGCGCCAGTCGCGGTTATCGCCCCGGTCGCCACGGTCATGCCAGTCGCGGTCATGGCCCCGGTCGCCACGATCATGCTTGTCACGCTTGTCACGCTTGTCATGCTTGTCGTGATCACCGTGGTCGCCGTGCCAGCCCTGGTCGTCCTGCTGGCCGTGATCGTATTGCGGCGACGGGCTGGCCGCCGCCGCGGTCGCGACGCACAGCAGGCCACCGGCAAGAAGGATCAGGTATTTTTTCATTGGCATGTCTCCTCGAAAAGCGGAACGTCGGCCGTGCTGCCCGGCAGCAAGGGTTTGCGTTGCTGAAGCCTAGCAAGCTTTCCTGAACGACGGCGGTCGAACAGCCCGCAAAACTGAACGACGCCCGTCAAGACAGATCGGCAAGCCGGAGCGCGGCGGGTGGGCGGCTCCGCTACTATGTGCGTTTTTCGGCCCCGGGATACCCAATGCAGTTGAATCAGGTCAAGGCGATCATCACCGGCGGCGCCTCCGGTCTCGGCCACGCGGTGGCGCAGCACTTCGTCGCCCACGGCGGCCAGGTCGCGCTGTTCGATGTCAACGACGAGAAGGGTCATGCCGCCGCGAAGGAACTCGGCGACGCCGCGCGCTTCTTCCGCACCGACGTCACCTCCGAGGACGGCGTGGCCACCAATGCGGCCGCCGCACACCACGCGATGGGTGGCCTCAACGTGGTGATCAACTGCGCCGGCATCCTCGGTGCCGGCCGCGTGCTGGGCAAGGACGGCGCGATGCCGCTGGCCACCTTCTCCGGCACCGTGATGGTGAACCTGGTCGGCAGCTTCAACGTGGCCAAGGCCGGCGCAGCGTTGATGCAGGCCAACGATGCCGGCGAAGACGGCGAGCGCGGCGTGATCATCAACACCGCCAGCGTGGCCGCCTACGAAGGCCAGATCGGCCAGGCCGCGTACTCCGCCTCCAAGGGCGGCGTGGTCGGCATGACCCTGCCGATGGCGCGCGAACTGGCGCGCTTCGGCATCCGCGTGGCGACGATCGCGCCGGGCATCTTCTGGACCCCGATGGTCGACGGCATGCCCGAAGCCGTGCAGCAGTCGCTGTCCGCCTCGATCCCGTTCCCGTCACGCCTCGGCCAGCCGAACGAATACGCCAGCACCGTCGCCTTCATCCTCGGCAACCGCTATATCAATGGCGAGACGATCCGGCTGGATGGCGCGGTGCGACTTCAACCCAAGTAAGCGAGGAGTGAGTGGAGAGGAGTGAGAGGTGAGAGAAAGCTCGCCTCATGCCGCTTCACCGCACGCCTTTGCCCTTCTCTCACTTCTCACTCCTCTGAACTCACTCCTGACTTATGAAAGCTTCCGACGTCAAGAAAGGCAACGTGGTCGAACACGACGGCACCGTCTACCAGGTGCGCGACATCGAGCGCAGCTCGCCCAGCGCGCGCGGCGGCAACGTCACCTTCCGCTTCACCCTGTATTCGATCCCGGGCGGTCGCAAGTTCGACCTCAGCCTGCGCGCCGATGACGAGTTGCGCGAGATGGACCTGGTGCGCCGCGCGGCGAACTTCTCGTACATGGACGGTGAGGCATTCGTGTTCATGGATGCCGAGGATTACACCCAGTACCTGCTGTCGCCCGAGCTGGTTGGCGACAACGCCGGCTACATCGTCGAAGGCATCGAGGGCTATTACGTGCAGGTGATCGACGAGGCGCCGGTCGGCCTGCAGGTACCGAGCAGCGTGATCCTGACCGTGGTCGACACCGCACCGGAAATGAAAGGCTCCAGCGCCACCAAGCGCAACAAGCCGGCCAAACTCGACACCGGCATCGAGGTACAAGTGCCCGAGTACATCAGCAACGACGAGAAAGTGTGGGTGAACACGCTTACCGGCGAGTTCGCCGGCAGGGCTTGAAAGCCGGAGGGTGAGTGGAGAGGAGTGAGGAGTGAGTAAAAGCCCGGCTCGCTCCACCTCATCCCTTCACTCACGCCTCATATCTTCCCGGGCAAGGAGCGCAAGCCCAGCGCTTCTCTCACTCCTCACTCCTCTCCACTCACTTCTCGCCCTTCGTTCCCCCCATGCCCTCCAGCGACTATTCGCTACGCGCCCATGCGATCGAAAGCCTGACCGTCATCAAGCGGCCGGACGTACCGTTGCGGGTGGTCGTGCGCAATACCGCCGCGGTGGTGCTGCCGTTGGGCATCGGGCTGGCCATGGGCTATCCGCAGATCGGGCTGGGCGTGGCGGCCGGTGCGCTGGACACGATGTTCTCCGATCAACCCGGACCGTATCGGCAGCGCCTGCGGCAACTGTTGCTGGCGTCGCTGGCCGCGGGCCTCGCCGCGCTGGTGGGTTTTCTGATCGGCGGCCACTTGCTGCCGATCCTGATCGCCACCGCCGCCTGCGGTTTCTTCGGCGGCATGCTGGTGGTGTTCGGCGTAGACACCGCGCGGGTCGGCATGACCAGCATGATCCTGCTGGTGATCACCGCGTCGACGCCGACCTCGTTGCACGAAGCGCTCGGCGGTGCCGCGCTGATCTTCGGCGGCGGCCTGCTGCTCACCGTGTTCTCGCTGGCGGCATGGCCGTTGCAGCGCTACTGGCCCGAACGCCAGGCACTGGCGAACGTGTACGCCGGCCTCGCCGTGCTGGCCCGGCAACAGGCGCATGACGACACCGATGTGCCGGCGCTGACCGAAGCGATGACCACGTTGCAACAGACCCTGCTGGGTCGTCACCGCGCCCACGGTCGCGCGATGGAAGCATTCGGCGTGCTGCTGGAACTGGCCGAACGGATCCGGCTGGAGCTCACCGCGATGACCGAGCTGCACGCCGATCCAACCACCCATGCGATGTTTCGCGACGACGCCGCACGCGTGCTGGCGGCGATCGCCGACGCGCTGAAGCAGGGCGAGTCGCCCGAGCAGGCCAGTCACGCGCTGCGGACCCTGCGCGCCAGCGAACAGGCGCTGTTCGGCAGCGACGGTCCCGCCGGTGGCCTGGCCGCGCACATCCACGCCCTCGCGGGCCAGCTGGCCGCGGCGGTGCGCAACGCCGACTGGGCCGGCAGCCGCGGCGAACTGCGTGCCAGCGCGGCGGAAACCCACTTGCCCAAGGCGCTGCGCAGCGGTTCGACCTGGGCCACTTTGCGCGCCAACCTCACGCCGCGCTCGGTGGCCTTCCGCCACGCCGTGCGCATGGCGGTCTGCCTCAGCGCCGCGCTGTGGATCTCGCGCCTGCTGCAGCTGCCGCACGGCTACTGGCTGCCGATGACGGCGGCGATCGTGCTGCGGCCGGACTTCGCCGCCACCTTCAACTTCGGCCTGCTGCGCGTGCTAGGCACCGTGCTCGGGCTGGTGCTCACCACCGTGCTGCTGCACATCACGCCGAACGAGCCGTGGGCGCATCTGGTGCTGATGACCCTGCTGTGCATGGCGTTCCGTTACCTCGCCACCGCGCACTACGGCTTCGCGGTGGCGGCACTGACCGGCACCGTGGTGATCCTGCTGTCGTTCGAGGGCGTCAATTCCGGTGCGGCGGTGTCGGACCGGGTGATCAACACCGCGCTCGGCTGCGGCATGGCCCTGCTCGCCTACGTGGCATGGCCGACCTGGGAACGCGGCCGCGCGCGCGCCGCGCTGGCGGTGATGCTGGATGCCTATGCCAGCTACCTGCGCGCCTTGGCGCAACCCGGCCAGGCCGGCGCCCAGCGCGACACCCGCACCGCCGCACGCACCGCACGCACCAACGCACAGGCCTCGATCGACCGCATGCGCACCGAGCCGGCCACTCCGCCGGAACTGCTGGCGCTGGGCCGCGCCCTGTTCACCAACGGCAACCGGCTGGCGCGCACCGCGATGACGCTGGAAGCCCTGCTCGACGACCTCGCCACGCTGCCCGCGCAGGACGAGATCAACCGTTTCATAGGGTACGCCGCCGATGCCCTGCAGACGATCGCCACAGCACTGCGCGAGCAGCGCGCGATGGCTACCTTGCCGGAACTGCGAGCCATGCAACGCACCCTGGTCAGCAGGATGCACGGCGCCGAAGACCATGCCACCAGGGAGTTGCTGGTGCGGATCAGCGATCGGCTGGTCGACAACATCGACACGCTGGCCCACGTGACGAACCGCAATCGACAGGAACTGGCTGGCGCGATGGATCCCTCCGCGGCGTAAATCGGTGCGGGTCATGTGCAAGCGCAACGCGACGGCGCTGCGCAGAGGTTTTACACTGCGCGGATGCTCAAGATCGATACCCACGCGCACATCCTGCCCCGTGACTGGCCGAACCTGGCCGCCAAGTACGGCGACGACCGCTTTCCGGTGATGACCCATACCGACGGGCGCCACCGCATCTACAAGGACAGCAAGTTTTTCCGCGAGGTGTGGGACTCGGCCTTCGACCCGCAGACGCGGATCGACGACTACGCCCGTTTCGGCGTCGACGTGCAGGTGATCTCTACCGTGCCGGTGTTGTTCTCGTACTGGGCGCCGGGTTATCAGGCGCTGGAATTGCATCGCCACCTGAACGACCACATGGGTACGATGTGCCGCGATTACCCGCGCCACTACGCCGGCATCGGCACCGTGCCGCTGCAGGCGCCGGACCTGGCGATCCGCGAGCTGGAGCGCTGCATCGACGAACTCGGCCTGCAGGGCGTGCAGATCGGATCGCATTGCGGCGACTGGAACCTGGATGCGCCGGAGCTGTTCCCGTTCTTCGAGGCCGCCGCCGATCTCGGCGCCGCCGTGCTGGTGCACCCGTGGGACATGATGGGCATGGCCAGCATGCCGAAGTACTGGATGCCGTGGCTGGTCGGCATGCCGGCCGAACAGTCGCGCGCCGCCTGCTGCCTGGCCTTCGGCGGCGTGCTGGAACGGCTGCCGAAACTGCGCGTGATGCTGGCCCACGGCGGCGGCAGCTTCCCGTCGACGATCGGCCGCATCGAGCACGGCTTCAAGATGCGCCCGGACCTGGTCGCCACCGACAACCCGCGCAACCCGCGCGACTACCTGCAGCGCTTCTACTTCGATTCCTGCGTGCACGACGATCAGGCGCTGCGCTATCTGCTGGATGTGACCGGCGTCCGCCAGGTGATGCTCGGCACCGATTATCCTTTCCCCCTGGGCGAGCAGGAACCCGGCAGCGGCATCGAGGCACTGCGCCTGGACGAGGCTGAGCGTGCCCGGCTGTTCCATGGTACGGCGCTGGAATGGCTGGGCCTGCCCAGACATCGCTTTGTCCCCGACATCTCTTCACCGGAGCCAGCATGAAACTTCTTCGCAGCGCCACCCTGGCGATCGCCCTTGCCACCAGCATGCTGACCGGCGCGGTACACGCCGCCGACGTCAGCATGGGCGACGGCAACATCACCTTCGCCACCCCGGACAGCTGGCTGGCGATCATGCAGACCCAGGGCGAGCCGGAGGCCCAGGTATTCCAGGTGCCCGACCCTTCGCCCACCGGCAAGAACAGCCTGGCGCGAGTCACGGTGACCGTGCAGCACGTGCCTGACATCAGCAGCTTCCACCAGTTCATGGCCGAGGCCACCGCCAAGGCGCTGGTGCTGCCCGGTTACAAGGCGGTCACCGCACCGCCCGAGCCGAACAGCAATCTCTACACGGCGCAGGAAAACGGCGTCCAGTTCAGCTATACCGAGCACTACTGGTTCAAGCGCGGCTACGCGATCCAGTTGCGCTGCATGCGCCCCAGCCAGAGCCAGGCGGGTGCCGCGTGGAAGGCGGAGTTCGACAAGGGTTGCGCCGCGCTCGCCGTACAACTGAAGTAAGCCACCCTGCGCTCCTGCCTGCAGGGGCGACAGCCGGTATCCGACGAGAATCCCGATGTCCGCAAGCTTCGAAGCCACCACCGCCTGGGCACGCGCCCGGGATGCCGCCGATCCGCTGCGCGCGTTCCGCGACGAATTCCTGATCCCTCCGCACGAAGGGCACGACAGCGTGTACTTCTGCGGCAACTCGCTCGGCCTGCAGCCGCGTGCGGTGCGCGAGGCGGTGAACGCCGAACTGGACTACTGGGGCGAACTGGGCGTCGAAGGCCATTTCAAGGGCCGTCTGCCATGGATGGACTACCACGAGTTCGTGCGCGACGACCTCGCCACCGTGGTCGGCGCACTGCCCGGCGAAGTGGTGGCGATGAATACGCTGGGCGTGAACCTGCACCTGATGATGGTGAGCTTCTATCGACCCACGGCCGAACGCCCGGCGATCCTGATCGAGGCCGGCGCCTTTCCCACCGATCGCTATGCGGTGGAATCGCAGGTACGTTTCCACGGCCTCGACCCGGCCAGCGCCCTGATCGAACTCGACGCCGACGAGCCGAATGGCGTCGTCTCGATGGCGGCGATCGAGCGTGCGCTGGCCGAACACGGCTCGCGCATCGCGCTGGTGATGCTGCCCGGCGTGCAATACCGTACCGGCCAGGCGTTCGACCTCAAGGCGATCGCCGCGCTCGGGCACAAGCACGGCTGCACCGTGGGCTTCGACCTCGCCCACGCCGTCGGCAACCTGCCGCTGCGGCTGCATGACAGCGGCGCCGACTTCGCGATCTGGTGCAGCTACAAATATCTCAACAGCGGTCCCGGCGCGGTCGGCGGTGCCTTCGTGCATGAGCGTCATGCGCACGCCGTGCTGCCGCGCTTCGCCGGCTGGTGGGGCCACGACAAGACCACGCGATTCCAGATGGGCCCGGCGTTCCGGCCCACGCCCGGTGCCGATGGCTGGCAGCTGTCCAATCCGCCGATTCTTGCGCTGGCCCCGCTGCGCGTCTCGCTGGAGATTTTCCGGCGTGCCGGCATGAAGGCGCTGCGCGAAAAGTCGCTGCAACTCACCGGCTACCTGGAGTGGCTGGTGCAGAGCCAACTGGCCGACGTGCTGCAGGTGGTCACCCCGGTCGAAACCGATCGCCGGGGTGCCCAGCTGTCGATCCGCGTGATCGACGGGCGCGCACGCGGTCGTGCCCTGTTCGAATACCTGATGGATCACGGCATCATCGGCGACTGGCGCGAGCCCGACGTGATCCGCATCTCGCCCGCACCGCTGTACAACCGCTTTGCCGATTGCCTGGCATTCGCCGAGGCCGTGCGCGAATGGAACCACGCCAGTTGAATCCGGTGCGGGATCGCCGGTGGCGTGCCGGACGATTCACCCGCTGACCTCGGCGCGCACGGACATCCGGACGGCCGACGGTGGGTCGCCGCAGCGCCGCGACAACGCAAATCCGTGCGCTCACCGGCCGTAGACGCTCGACCGGCCATAGTCGGGTGTGTGCCGCGGAGCACGTCGCTCGCGAGGTGACATTCACCGCGGCGATCGTTTCCTCCAGTGCGACAAGGCTCCCCGTCATGGCAGCAAGCTTCAGCGGCAATCTCGCCGGTCAGGTCACCGAGCTCCCCCATTTTTGGGAACATACCGTCGGCAGCGGGCATGCCACCCTGGCATTGCGCGCCGACTGGCAGGCCCAACTGAAACGCGCCCACGACGAACTGGGCATGCGTCACGTGCGCTTCCACGGCATCCTGTGCGACGACATGGGTACGCTGATCGACCAGAGCGACCAGTTCATCTATTCGTTCTTCAACGCGGACCAGATCTTCGATTTCCTGCTCTCGATCGGCATGAAGCCGTTCGTGGAACTGAGCTTCATGCCGTCGTGCCTGTCGTCCTCCGGGCAGCTGCAGTTCCACTACCGCGCCAATGTGAGCCCGCCGCGGGACCTGTCGCAGTGGTCGGTGCTGATCGAGAAGATCGTCACGCACTGGGTCGAGCGCTACGGCGTGGACGAGGTACGCCAATGGTTCTTTGAAGTCTGGAATGAGCCCAACCTCACCGCCTTCGGCAGCGGCAAGCAGGAAGACTATTTCCCGCTGTATCGCTATACCGTCGAGGCGATCAAGAACATCGACGATCAGCTCAAGGTCGGTGGCCCCGCCACCGCGGACAATGCCTGGGTGGATGATTTCCTGGCCTTCTGCAAGAAGAACGCACTGCCGGTCGACTTCATCAGCACGCATCACTACCCCACCGATTCGTTCGGCAAGCCCGGCGACGACACCGAAACCGAGCTGGCCGACAGTACGCGCAGCGCGTTGCGCGATGAAGCACGCGAAGTGCGCAGGCAGGCAGGCGACCTGCCGGTCTACTACACCGAGTGGTGCACCTCGTCGAACCCGCGCGACGTGATGCACGACGACCCGTATGCGGCCGCCTTCATCATGAAGACCGTGCTGGAGCAGAACGGCCTGGTGCAGGGCTACAGCTACTGGACGTTCTCCGACATCTTCGAGGAGAACTACTTCCCATCGGTGCCGTTCCAGGGCGGCTTCGGGCTGATGAACATCCATGGCATCGCCAAGCCGGCGTACCGTACCTTTGAAATACTGCACGCGCTGGGCACCGAACTGATGCCGGTGGATGGCCAGCACGAGACGGTCGACGCCTGGCTGGTGCGCGACGGCAACAGCGCGACCATCGTGCTGAACAACTTCGCCCTGCCGCGCCACCCGATCGCCACGGAAACCGTGACGTTCGCGCTCAAGGGCGCCAGCGCGGTGAAGTCGGCCACGATCCAGCGCATCGACCTGGAGCATGCCAATGCCAAGCGTCGCTGGGAGCAGATGGGCAAACCGGAGTATCTGAGCGCCAGGCTGGTAGCCGAGCTGCACGAAGTGTCGGAGCTGAAGACCGAACCGCTTGCGGTTGCCAGCAAAGAGGGGCAGGTCGTGTTCGAAGTGGAGATGCCCGCGCAAGCCGTGGCGGCCATCCGCTTCGACTGGTCTTGAACCGATCGGGCAACCCCGCGCACCCGTACATCGCGGATCAGTCGCGCATCGCCAGTCACGCTCGATGCTCCGGCATCGCGAGAAATTGCGCTTGCTCCACCCGTTTTGTCACGTGCACATGACGGCATGGCGAGCACGCTGCTGATTCCGCAAAGGCACCAGCATGAGGGATGTCGTCTTGACCCAATCCGATCCGAAGTCCACCGCGCCGACGCTTGCCGTTCCGGGACTGCTGAAGGGCCAGAAGGCGCTCGTCACCGGCGCCAACTCCGGCATCGGACGTGGCGTGGCATTGGCGCTCGCCGAAGCCGGCGCCGACGTCGCCGTCAACTACGTCGTGGACGACGATGCGGCGCAGGCGGTGGTGGAACAGCTCGAAGGCTTCGGCGTCAAGGCGATCAGGATCAAGGCCGACGTGTCCGACGAGGACCAGGTCGCGGCCATGTTCAAGCAGGCCTGCGATGCGTTCGGCACGGTCGATATCCTGGTC
Organism: Rhodanobacter sp. B05; assembly: GCF_002001085.1. GTDB lineage: Bacteria > Pseudomonadota > Gammaproteobacteria > Xanthomonadales > Rhodanobacteraceae > Rhodanobacter. Next base: position 381,901 of record NZ_MUNU01000015.1, on the reverse strand, counting down.
GCCAACGCCGGCCTGCAGCGCGACTCGGCGTTCAAGGACATGACCCTGGCCGAATGGAACAAGGTCATCGGCGTCAACCTCACCGGGCAGTTCCTGTGCGCGCGCGAGGCGGTGCGCGAGTTCAGCCGGCGCGGCGTGGTGCCAAGCGTGTCCTGCGCTGCCGGCAAGATCATCTGCATGAGTTCGGTGCACCAGGAAATTCCGTGGGCCGGACACGCCAACTACGCGTCGTCCAAGGGCGGCATCAAGCAATTGATGGAAAGCCTGGCGCAGGAGGTGGCGCCGCTGAAGATCCGCGTCAACGCGATCGCCCCCGGCGCGATCCGCACCCCGATCAACACCAGCGCGTGGAATACCCCCGACGCCTACAAGTCGCTGATGACCCTGGTGCCATATGGCCGCATTGGCGAGCCGGAGGACATTGCTCGTGCCGCGGTATGGCTGGCGTCCGACCAGTCCGACTATGTGGTCGGCACCACCTTGTTCGTGGACGGCGGCATGACGCTCTACCCCGGCTTCGCGACCGGCGGCTGAGCCGGCATGCCCGACAACCACTACGACCTCATCGTCATCGGCAGTGGCCCCGGCGGCGCTTCGCTGGCACAGCGGCTCGCGCCCACCGGCAAGAAGATCCTGCTGCTGGAGCGCGGCGACTACCTGCCACGCTCGGTGGACAACTGGGATTCGCAGAAGATCTTCGTCGAAGGCATGTACCAGACGAAGGAGACCTGGTACGGCAAGGACGGCAAGACCTTTCAGCCCGGCCTGCATTACTTCGTGGGCGGCAATTCCAAGATGTACGGCGCCGCGCTGTTCCGTCTGCGCGAGCGCGACTTCGACGAGATTGCGCACAAGGACGGCATCTCCCCGGCGTGGCCGCTCAAGTACGACGCCTTCGAGCCCTGGTACGCCGAGGCCGAGAAATTGTTCCACGTGCACGGCCAGCGTGGCGAGGACCCGAACGAGCCGTGGTCCAGCGGTCCGTTCCCGTACCCTCCGGTGTCGCACGAGCCGCGCGTGCAGGCATTGCACGACAGTCTGCAAAGCGACGGCTTGCATCCATTCCACCTGCCGATGGGCATCCTGCTCGACGAGAAAGACGGCAAGACCCTGCCCGACAGCATCTGCATCCGCACGCCATTCTTCGACGGCTACCCGTCCCCGCTCAATGGCAAGGCCGACGCCCAGGTGATGTGCGTCGACCCGGCCCTGAGGGCACACCCCAACCTCACCCTGCTCACCGGCGCCTATGTGTCCACACTGGAAACCGACGCCTCGGGCAAGACCGTTTCCGCGGTCAACGTCACCCGCAATGGCGAACGGGAACGCTACAGCGCCGACATTGTGGTCGTCGCCTGCGGCGCGCTGTCCTCGGCGCTGCTGTTGTTGCGCTCGGCCAACGACAGGCATCCGCACGGCCTGGCCAATGGCTCGGACCAGGTCGGGCGCAACTACATGCGGCACAACCAGTCGATCCTGATGGCGTTGCTGCGCGAGCCGAACGACACCGTGTTCCAGAAGACGCTGGCGGTGAGCGACTGGTACTTCGGCAGTGACGACTGGGACTACCCGCTGGGCCTGATGCAGATGTGCGCGAAGTCGCAGGAGGCGCAGATCCGCGGCGAAGCGCTGCCGTCGTGGCTGGAGTGGTTGCCGAAGATGCCGTTCGAACAGATGGCCCGCCACTCGATGGATTTCTGGCTCTCCAGCGAAGACCTGCCGCGTGCAGAGAACCGCATCCGTTACGACGGCGACAAGGTGACCCTCGAACTCACCGAGAACAACATGGAGGCGCACCAGCGCCTGAAGAAAAAGCTGGAGCAGATGCTGGACAGGATCGGGGCGCATCCGGTGCTGCTCGAACGCCACCTGTACCTGGGCAAGAACATCCCGATCGGCGGCACCGCGCACCAGGCCGGCACGGCACGCTTCGGCACCGACCCGACCAGCTCCGTGCTCGACCTGGACTGCAAGGCGCACGAGCTCGACAACCTGTACCTAACCGACGCCAGCTTCTTCCCCTCGATCGGCGCAGTGAACCCGACCCTGACCATCATCGCCAACGCCCTGCGCGTGGCCGACCGGATCAAGGCGCGGCTGTAGATCGAACACGTGACACGCGGCGCCGGAACCCGTCGCTCGTCCGCACCGAGGGCCGGTGATCGGAGCTACGATGTTGCGCCCCGACCACGCGCTGCGCGCATCACCCATCCTGGAGTTGCCATCCGTGTCGCACTATTCCGGCCCCCTGTTCGCGCGCCCCGACGCCGAGGCCTTGCTGGCTGCGCGTGATGCCGGCGCAGGTACATGGACCGGTTCGCTGGATCTTGGCCGCTCGATCGACACTGCCGCGTTCGAAGCGGATGTCTGGCGTTGGCGCGACCACAGCTACCCGTATCCGTCCGGGCTGAAGGACCGCACGATCTATCATTGGGACGGCGACGAATTCGCGCCGGTGGCCCGCTTCGCCGGTTCGCTGATCAAGCTGGTGCCGACCGAATGGGGCGCGCCCACGTTCGAGATCGATGGCATCAAGATGTTGCCGACGTCGAAGGAGTCGCCGCTCGAGGATGCGCGACGCAAGGTGGCGCTGGTCGAGCCGCGCGGCAGGGTGGTGCTCGACACCTGCGGCGGGCTCGGCTATTTCGCCGCGTGTTGCCTGGAGGCCGGCGTGGCGCGCATCCAGTCGTTCGAGAAGAATGCCAACGTGCTGTGGTTGCGCACGCTCAACCCGTGGTCGCCGGATCCCGGCGCGGCCACCAGCGGCGGCCGGCTGCAGTTGGAGCATGCCGACGTGGCGCAGGCGATCACGCAGATCGCCGACGCCTCGATCGATGCGCTGCTGCACGACCCGCCCCGTTTCGGCATCGCCGGCGAGCTGTACTCGCAGGCGTTCTACGGCCAGCTGGCGCGGGTGCTGCGTCGCGGCGGACGGATGTTCCACTACACCGGCAGCCCGAACAAGCTGACCAGTGGGCGCGACGTGCCGCGCGAAGTGGCGAAGCGTCTGGAGCAAGCCGGCTTCACGGCGCAGCTTGCTCTCGATGGCGTGCTGGCCGTGCGGCGCTGAACGAAAGGCCGGGACAGCGGCTCAAGGCGCCGCGTCTGCCCCGCGCTTGACGGCGGCGACGAAGGCCTGGCGCGCTGCCATCAAGGCCTTCGACGTCGCCTGCGGCCACGCACCCACCTGCACGATGACCAGTTGCCGCGCCGGATCGACATAGACCAGCTGGCCGAAGATGCCGATCGCCGCATAGCTGCCGTCGGCATCGGTCCACCACAGGTAACCGTAACCGCGACCGGGATCGTCCACGTCCTGCTGGTGACGCAGGGCGCCGCGCATCCATGCGTCGGCGATCACCTGTTTGCCGTCGATGCGTCCGCCATCGAGCATGAACTGCCCGATCCGGGCATAGTCGACAAGCGTGGCGGACAGGCCGCTGCCGCCGGTGTCGCTGCCGTCGCATTCGTCCTTCAGCCAGTAGGCATCCGACGCCATGCCGTACGGCTTCCAGATCGTCTGCGACAGATAGCTCGCCAGCGATTGGCCGGTGGCGCGCTGGACCAGGATGCCGAGCAGGTCGGTCTCGGCGGTGTTGTAGTTCCAGTGCGTGCCGGCGGGATACGCGCGCGGCAACTTCGCCAGATACGAGATCACGTGCGGCTGGCCATTTTCGCATTTGCTCCGATACATCTGCGCCACATCGGAATGCGGGTCGGCGTAATCCTCATTCCAGCGCACGCCGGACGTCATCGTCAGCAGTTGCTCCACAGTGACCTTGGCGTAGGCTGTGCCGCGCAACTGCGGAATATAGGTATCCAGCGTGTCATGCATGCTGTGGATGTCGCCCCGGCGCAGGGCGATACCCAGCAAAGCGGAGGTAACCGACTTGGCGACCGAGAACGAGGTCCAGCGCTGCTGCGGACCGAACCCCGGCGCATACCGCTGCAAACGGATGCGGCCATGCTGCAGCACCATCACGCCGGCCAGGTGGTGTTGCGTCATGTAGCCGGCCAGCGTGGTGGAGCCGTCCTCCCACTTCGGCGTCAGCGCCCTGCCCTGCGGCAAGGCTTGGACGTGCGCGCCATGCGCCACGCGATCGGCGGGAAATATCCGGTACATGCGCGAGAAGCGCGCCGTGCGTTGCGCCTGCGTCCAGAACAGCACGTCTTCGCGCTGCTGGCCCACGCTGGATGAATCCCTGGCCGGCAGTGGCAGCGACACGACCAGGCACAAAAGGGTGGTGAGCAGACGCAGGCAGATGATCGAACGCATGGAACTCCCGATGCCCGATGGCATATAGCCTGGCATGCGCCCTGGGCCAGGGCGACACGGATTGCAGGCAAGCCGCACGCGGAAACCGTCCACGCATGCGGAAACCGCATCATTCTAGAACGTCCGGGCAGACAGGTGTGGCGAACGGCATCGACGCTGCAGGTTTTTTGCATGACAAGCGTCACTGCCGCCGCGGTTCACGCCAAACGGAAAACACGACATCAGGCAACACCACGAGGGGAAACATGACCACTTCACCACGCCGTGGGCATTACGGCGTCGATGCGCCTTACGTGCCCTTGCTCACGGCCGCAGGCTTGCTGGTTTGCCTGGGGCTGATGGTGTTCGCGCACATGCATGGACTGTGGATCACTGCTGTCCTTCTGGTTTTCCTCCTCACGCTCTACCTGCACACCACCTTGCGCGGCAAGTTCGCGGCATGGCGGGATCTGCTCGACGCGCAGGCCTGGCGTGGCGACGAACAGGTCCTCGACCTCGGCTGTGGCCGCGGTGCGATCCTGCTGATGGCCGCCGCATACGTACCGCGAGGTTGCGCTACCGGCGTCGACATCTGGAGCAGCAAGGATCAGTCGGGCAATGACATCCGGGTGGCCACCCGCAACGCCGAAGCGGAAGGCGTCGCCGAGCGCATCGAGCTGAAGACCGCCGACATGCGCGAGCTGCCATTCGCCGATGCCAGCTTCGACGTGGTGGTCTCCAACGTGGCGATCCACAATATCAGCGCCACGGCCGGTCGCGAGCGCGCCATCGACGAGGCCTGGCGCGTGCTGCGCCCCGGTGGAAGGCTGCTGATCGCCGACATTTCCCGGAGTCGTCAGTACCGGCAGCGGCTGAGCGCGCTCGGCGCGCGGGTCGAGCGTCGCAGCCTGGGCTGGCGCATGTGGTGGGGCGGTCCATGGATGCCGACCATGCTGATCACGGCGCAAAAGCCGATCGATGGCGATGCCGCGGGTTGAATCGGGGGCCACCGAAAAACCGACGGCCCCACCTCGCTTCCGCCAGCATGACGCCCGCCCTCTCCCGTCGGGGCGCGGCTCGCGCGCCTTCTCGCGTATTGCACCCACCCCGGGATGGACTCATCATCCATGCGCATTGGCGTACAGGGGAAGCTGAGCATGTCAGCACAATTCGGCGGGCCGCCAAGCGGCCGGTCGCCGACGGATTTCTTCGGGCGGCAGGACAGCGCGCAGCGCGCGACGCGACGCATGCTGGTGCTGTTCGCCGTTGCCGTGGCGTCCGTGGTGGCCATGCTGCTGGGCGCGCTGGCGCTGGGCAAGTATGCCTTCATGCATTTCTACGGGCTCGCCTATTTCGGCTATTCGCCATGGCCGCACGCAAGGACCCTGATCTGCGTCGGCGCGGTCATCGTCGCCGTGATGGCCTGGGTTTCGTGGTCGCGCATACGCGAGCTGGCCGATGGCGGCAGGGTGGTGATGCAGGGCATCGGCGCGCTCGAGATCGCCCCCGACACGACCGATCCGGTGCACCGCCGGCTGAACAACATCGTGCAGGAAATGGCGATCGCCGCATCGGTACCCGTGCCCGACGTCTTTCTGCTTGAGCACGAAGCGGGCATCAATGCGTTTGCCGCCGGCCACGGCACGGCCGATGCCGCCATCTGCGTCACCAACGGCTGCCTGGAAAAGCTCGCGCGCGACGAACTGCAAGGGGTCATCGCGCACGAGTTCAGTCACATCGTGCACGGCGACATGCGCCTCAACATACGCCTTGTCGGCCTGCTCGCCGGCGTGGTCTTCGTCGCATCCACCGGACGCTCGCTGCTCGCCGGCAACTCTGACGGCAATCGCCGGGGTTACGTTCTGGGCCAGATCAGCCTCGGCCTGATGATGCTGTGCGTCGGCTCCATCGGGCATCTTGCCGGCCGACTGGTCCAGGCCGCGGTGTCGCGCTCGCGCGAGTTCCTTGCCGACGCCGCCGCGGTGCAGTTCACCCGGGAGCAGCTGGGCATCGTCGGCGCCCTGCGCAAGATCCAGGCGCTCGCCGAAGGCTCGCAACTGAACAACGTCGACAGCAACGAAATCGCCCACATGCTGTTCGGCGAAGGCGGGCGCTGGTCGCGGCTGCTGGCGGCGCATCCGCCGGTGCCCACGCGCATTCGTGCGCTCGGGATGCCCTACCGCGAACAGGACATCAAGCACGTCAGCGAGGCCTGGCAGGAGCCGGTGCAAGCCACCGACCCGGACGGCCGCGGTGTCTCGATTGCCGGTTTCGCTCCTGCCACGAGCGTGCCGCCGACCGTGCACGCCCGTGCCGAGGTGCCCGCTGCGGATGTTCCACGGGTGGCGACGCCTTCGATGCTGACCGCCAGCGTCGGGCATCCGGGCGAGGCCGCCACGACGGCCGCCGGCAACCTGTTGCAAGCGATTCCTGCCGCGCTTCGAGATGCCGCCGCAAGCCTCGACGACGCACCTGCCCTGGTGCTGAGCCTGACCATCGCGACTCCCTCGGCGCAGCGCGCCACCCAGTTGCAACGCATCGAACAGGATCAGGGCACGGCGATGCGCGCGCGGGTCGAGACCTTGCTGGATGCCGCCGGCCAGCTGGCGCCGATGGCCCGCCTGCCCCTGCTCCAGCTCGCGCTGCCACGGCTGCGTCGCCTGCCGCCAGCGCAGGCACCGACCCTGCTGCAGACCATGGATGCGCTGGTGCGCATCGATGGAGGCGTCGACCTTTACGAGTACTGCCTGGTGCGAATGGTGCGCATCTACCTCGACGAAGCGGCCCGACCCGCCGGCGCAAGCACCGCCGGCCCGGGCCGCCTGTTCGACCAGCGTGCCGACTTCGCCACGCTGTGCGCGATCCTGGCCGGAAGGGGCAGCGATGACGGCGTCGCCGCGCGTCGGGCCTGGCAGCAGGCGATGGACCAGGTGCTGCCTGACCATGGCCTCGACTACGCCGTGGCGCCGGCCTGGCAAACCTCGCTCGACCCGCTGCTGCAGCGACTCGATGGGCTGCGCCCGATCGACAAGGAACTGGCCGTGGAGGGATTGGCCACGGTGGTGCTGGCTGACGGCCGCGTGACGATCGAGGAAGCCGAATTGCTGCGGCTGATCTGCGCCTGCCTGCACTGCCCTCTGCCACCGTTCCTGGCGACGACCTGAAAGAGGCCGGGCCGATCAATCCGGCAAGCAGCCGACCGCCCGAGTCGGGCCGATCAGTCGATCAGCATGGAGTCGACCGACGGGCATTCGGTGGATGCCGGGGCCCGATCCGGGGCCCGGCGCATTCTTTGGTGCAAGAATGCCTTTCCTCACATCCAGGGAGCCACCCATGACGATCGACGAGACCGTGCGGCCAGACCGGCGTCGCTTCCTGCAGGCCACCGCCCTGGGTGCGGCGGCGCTGCCGCTGCTGGGTAGCGGCGTCGCACGGGCGCGCGAGGGCGCTGCGGAATTGCCGCCCTCGATCATGGCCCTGAAACCGGTGGCGCCACTCGCGGTGCCGATCACCAATGTCGAGCACGAGAGCCGGCTGCGCAAGGCGCAGCGGCTGATGACGGAACACAAGATGGATGCCGTCTTCATGGGCGGGGGCACCTCGCTGGAATATTTCACCGGCATCGACTGGTGGGTCAGCGAGCGCACCACCGGCATGCTGCTGCCCAGGTCCGGTGATCCGGTTTTCATCACGCCGGCGTTCGAGCGCGAGCGCACGCTGCAGCAGATCACCTTCGGCAAGAAGGACGTGCGCACCTGGCAGGAAAACGAAGACCCCTACCGCATGATCGCGGGCGTCCTCGCCGAATGGCACCAGTCCACCGGCACGCTGGGCATCGAGGAGCAGCTGCGCTCGGCCACGCAGTTCGGCATCGCCCGGGCCGCGCCGCACGCGACCCTGGTCAGCGCCACGCCGGTCACCGCCGGCTGCCGTTCGATCAAGAGCCCGGCCGAACTGGCGTTGATGCAACTGGCCAACGACGCCACCCTGGCGGTTTACCACGCCGTGTGGAAGGCGCTGGAACCGGGCATGACCCAGCAGCGCATATCCGATCTGGTCGACGCGGCCTACGCGCGTCAGGGCCTGCGTGGCGAAGTGAGCATCAACGTCGGCGCATTCACCGCCTCGCCGCACGGCTCGCCCTTGCCGCAGCACATCAGCGAAGGCACCGTGATCATGCTGGACGACGGCTGCAAGGTCGGCGGCTATCAGAGCGACATCACCCGCACCTTCGTGCTGGGCAAGGCCGGCGACAAGATGAAGCGCGTCTTCGATATCGTGCGCAAGGCGCAGCAGGCCGCGCTTGCGGCTGCGCACCCGGGCGCCAGCATGGAATCGGTCGATGCCGCGGCGCGCAAGGTCATCACCGATGGCGGCTACGGTCCCGGCTACAAGTACTTCAGCCATCGCCTCGGCCATGGCATCGGCATGGACATGCATGAGTGGTATTACCTGGTGCAGGGCAATACGCGTCGAATCGAGCCGGGCATGACCTTCAGCGACGAGCCGGGCATCTACATCCCCGGCGAATTCGGCGTGCGTCTGGAAGACGACATGCACATCGGCGCCGATGGCGCGCACTGGTTCACGCCGCAGAGTCCGTCGATCGAGCAACCCTTCGCTTAGGAGCCTGGGCAGATCGCTGCCGCTCATGCCGCCACTGCCCTGATCGCACGATGACCGAGGCGGGCCGTCGCGAACCCTATGGCCGCACCAGATCGGCCACGACCGGAAAGTGGTCGGACGGGTAGCGCGCACCGTCGTGGGTGGTGACCGTGCGCACCGCGAGTGCCTTGAAACCACGCGTCAGGATCCAGTCGATGCGCTGGTCGGGATTGCCCGTGAAATTGTGGAACGTCTTTGCCGGGCCCGAGTGCGAACCCGCCTGCATCCATGCATCGTGCAGGTTCGCCGTCAGTTTCGCGTGGACTGGCGTATCCGGAGCGCAATTGAAATCGCCGGCCAGGATCACGCGCGCGCCGGGTGGCAACTTGCCGATCCGCTGCAGGATCTCGTCCGCGCTCAGCATGCGCGGGCGGACATCCTGGGGCAGGTAGGGGAAGTGGGTATTGAAGTAGTCGAAGGTGCCGCCGCCGTCGCGCAGGCGAAACCGCGCCCAGGTCACCATGCGCGGATACGGCTGGCCCCAGGTCCGGCTGCCGGGCACCTGTGGCGTATCGGAGAGCCAGAAATCGCCGGAGCGCAGCACCTTCAAGCGATCCGTGCGATAGAACACGCCCATGTGCTCACCCTTGGTGCCGCCCTCCCTGCCCTGCCCGAACCAGGCGTAGCCGGGAAGATGCGCGGCGAGATACTCGCCCTGCTCTTCGGTCAGTTCCTGCGTGCCTAGCACGTCCGGATGCTCCGCCTTGATCACCTGGACCATCAGGTCGCGCCGGTTCACCCAGGCGTTCATGCCGGTGTCGACCGGCACGCGGACGTTGAAGGTCATCACGCGAAGCGGCGTGGCGGCCGCGACGCCGGCGCCGGCCGTGCCGAGCGACAGGACAAGAACCAGCATGGAAAACCAGCGACGCATGTTCATCACACACCCTCGATGCGGAAAAGATGGCGGGCTTCGCGCCTTCCTGGCGAACCGGACCCGCGTCCGCCGCGCCGGGTCCGGGCACAACCGGCTTGCTGCTACTTGCGTGCCGTAATGATCTGGCTCAGGTAATCCGGCGTGCCCACGATGCGCTCCAGGTGGGGATACTGCAGGCCGCCGCGATAGTCCACCGGCACGGTCCGGTATCCGCCCTGGTATTTCAGCAGCAGCCTGATCGGTGCCTTGCCACTCTTCGCCGCGGCGATCGCATCCGTCAGCACGTCGCGCGTATAGTCCTGGCCATTCACCGAGACCAGGGTGGCGCCGGTGCTGACCCCGGCCTTGAACGCGGGGCCGTTCCAGCGCACGTCGTTGATCTGGCCCTCCTTGTTCAAGGTGAGGCCGATCGACCAGGTGAAGTTGAACAGGTGCCGCGGCGATTCCGGTCGGCTGTTGTACTGCTTCTCGTAGGCGCTTTCCTGGTCGGTGTACACCAGCTTCCAGCCGGAAGCCGCCAGGCCATCCTGCAGCGGCGGATCGAGCGTGTCGACGCGTGCGCGCAGGAAGCCGGCCCAGTCGTTCTTCACCACGCCGTCCAGTGCCGCCACGACGTCGTCGAAGGTGTAGGTCCTGGTCACGAAGCTGCCGTTGTCGACACCGAAGAACGCGCGCGCAAAATCATCCAGCGATTTGCGGCCGTGGGTCAGGGCGCGGATTTTGGCATCCACCGCCAGCCACATCATCTGGCCGCCGCTGTAGTACTCCTCGCTCATCTGCCAGCTGCGGTACGGCAGGCCCGCACGCCTGGCGGCGGTCGGATCGTTGGTGGTGTCCTCCAGCGTGCGCCAGCCGAAACCCGGGCGATTGCGCTCGTAATTCGCCGCGACCATGGCCAGCGCATCGCGGAACTGCTGCGGCGTCCACATGCCGGATCGCGCGGTCAGCACGAAGCCCCAGTACTGGGTCTGCCCTTCGTACACCCACAACAGCGAGTCGCCCATCGGCACGTTGAAGTTGGGCGTCCACAGATCGGCCGGACGGCGGAACTTGCCGTTCCACGAATGGGTGTACTCGTGCGCCAGCAGGTCGCGGCCGGGCGCGTTGTCGGCCCAGGCGGTGAAGTAGTCGGCATCCATGCCGTCCTCGCTGGACTGGTGGTGCTCGGTGCCGTTGCCAGCCAGCACGTCGGACAGCGAGAACAGAAAGTCGTAGTGGTCGTAGTGCTGCGAGTCGAACAGCTTCACCGCCTGCGTCACCAGCGCGCGATGCACCTTCAGCTGCTCGGGCGTCATCTCCAGGTACTTCGGCGCGTCGGCGACGATGTCCAGATGCACCGGGACCTTGCCACCGGGATTGAGATCGACGCGCTTGAAATAGCGGCCCGCGTAGATCGGCGAATCGACCAGGGTGTTGAACGTGACCGGCTTGAAGGTGGTGGTGTCGCCCGCATGCGAAGCCGGATTTTGATCAGCACGTTCCAGCGCGGTGCCGAGCTGCCAGCCCGCGGCCAGCTTCACGCTGGGCGCGAACGTGATGCCGCGCGAGTAGTAGCCAGCCGGGTACAACGACATGCTGCTCCATTCCATGTCCATCATGCGGTCGGTGATCTCGAACCCGCCCGTGCGTGGCGACAGGTACTGGAAGTCCGCATCGATCGCATCCACGCCCGCCGGCACCTCGACATGGAAGGCGTATACGTTGTACTTGTCGCGCTTCCATCCGATCGGCTTGCCGTTGGCGCTGAGCCTGAGCCCGGCGAGCATGTCGATCGGGCCGGTCGGCGAGTGGCTGCCGGGAATCCACTGCGGATACAGCAGGGTCAGCGGGCCGGCCGTGACCGGAATCCTCTCGTGCACCCGGAAGATGCCCTGGGCCGTATCGCTGGCATCGACCTGCAGCGTGATCGTGCCCGGATACGGCGTGTCCTGCGGCGACGGCACCTCGCTGCTGCGCTGCTGCTGCGCGCATGCGACGCCGGTGGCGAGCGCCAGCGATACGGCCACGGCAAGGCACGCAGCCGTGCGTCCCGCGATCGACCACGCGTGAGTGGGTGAAGCAATCGACATGACAAACTCCGGCAGGAACGGGCCAGACAAATTAGCACCACGACGCCGGTTTTACAGGGCCGGGCAATAAACGGCACTTACTTAGGCCCGTTCGCCCCCGGATCGGGTCCGGGGCAGGCTCTGAGCGTAGGCCGAAGGCCGCACGCGGGGAGTGGCCATGGATGGCCACAGCTTTGAGGAGCGAGGAAGTCGAAGGGCACACAGGCGATAGGCTGTCCACGTGAGGGGGCGCTTCGACTCCACCCGCTGCGCGGGCTACGCTCAGCGCGAACGGCTGGAGATCGACGCCCTTAAGTAAGTGCCATTCGTCCGGGCAACCCCAACCCCGCGAGCCGCCTTCCATCAGCAGCCAGCGACAGCCGATCGAAACTTGGCGCGGAGGCACGTGTCCGGGACGCACCTCCGATCCGTCGTTCTCCGGCGACGCCCTACTTCGCCTGAAGCGTGCTCAGCACCTTTTGTGCATCCGCATGGGCGCTGTCGAGCTCGCTGGTCTTCAATCCCTGTTCGGCCTCGCTCAGCGCCGTGTGCAGGCGGGCCTCGGTGGTCGCATCGCCCTTGGCGTCAACGATGGCGCCGTCACCCATGCCCTTGCACGGGTCCGCGGCCTTGGCATCGAAGGCCTTGCCGGACGGGCCGACCAGACAGTTCACGACGTGCTGCAGGTGCGCATGCACCATCTTCAGATCGGTTGCGCCAAGCGCCATCCCGGCGTGCGCGGCGGCGGTCGCGACCTGCTTGCTGGCTGCGGCGTTCGCGTCCGCCGCCTGCGCGGCCATCGGCAAGGCGCAGGCAAGCAACAAGGCAGGCATGAAATGAGCGAGGTTCTTTCGCATGACACCACTCCCGAGTGACGCGGCGACCGCCGCAGTCCGCGAAAAATAGCCCGCCACGGGTTGCGAAAGCGTGATTTGGTGGCGCGGGTCACGCGGGCTATGCTGCCCCATCGACAGCAGCGGAGATCACCATGCAACTGGACCATCGACGCATTGCGGTAACCGGCGCGTTCGGCGCGCTGGGTGCCGCCACCGTACAGGCAGCGCTCGCGGCGGGCGCGCGGGTCGTGGCGATCGATCGCACCGATGCGCCCAGCGGCGGACTCGGCCAGGCCACCTGCCTCGGCGGCGTCGATCTGGCCGACGCGCGAGCTGCGAAAGAGGCGCTGGCCGCGGCGGCGCAGGCGCTCGGCGGCCTCGATGCCCTGGTCAACATCGCCGGCACATTCCGCTACGAAACCCTGGCCGACGGCAATCTGGATACCTGGGACCTGCTCTACCGGGTCAACCTGCGCACCGCCGTGGCCGCCAGCCAGGCCGCGCTGGAACATCTGCAGACGGGCGGTCGCATCATCAATATCGGCGCCGCTTCCGCCCTTAAGGCAGGAGCCGGCGTCGGTGCGTACACCGCATCGAAATCCGGCGTGATGCGCCTCACCGAGGCCCTGGCCGAGGAACTCAAGGAGCGCGGCATCACCGTCAACGCGTTGCTGCCAAGCATTCTCGACACGGCGCCCAACCGTGCCGACATGCCCAAGGCGGACTTCGACCGCTGGGTCAAACCGCAGCAACTCGCCGACGTGATCCTGTTCCTGCTGTCCGACCAGGCCTCCGCCATCACCGGCGCGCTGATACCGGTGACGGGGCGCGTCTAGCGCGGGACACTCACGGCGCATCGCGCCGGGGCGCGACGCGAAAGACAGGCCGTCCGTGCCGGACCCGCCGCATCAACCAGTGCAGTGTCGGCAATCATGCAGAGACACCGCTCCCGCCTGCCGTGCGTGTGCAGAATGCCCGTGGCACGGCTGTTACACTCGGGACTTGCGCACGTGGCGCCACCATGACCCAGGCCATGCCCGTTTCCACCCCACCGGTCACCGATCAGGTCAGCGCCCGCGCCGAGAACTTCCGCACCGGCTTTGGCGGGCAGCCCATGCACGAGTACAAGGGCCTGCCGATCTACGCCGCCCCCGGGCTGCACGATGCCGCCGCGCAGATGCTCTGCACCGCGCTGACTGGCGGTGCCCGCGTGCTGGAGTTCGGTGCCGGCAGCGGAGCGATGTCGTTGCGACTGGCCGACCTGGGTTTTGACGTCACCGCCAGCGACCTGTTCCCGGAGAGTTTCAAACCGGCACAGATTCCCTTTGTTGCTGCCGACCTCAATGGCGCTTTCGCCGCGCATTGGCCGCAAGGGTTCGACGCGGTCATGGCGCTGGAAATCGTCGAGCATCTGGAGAATCCGCGCGAGGTCCTGCGGCAGATCCGCGCCCTGCTGCCGATCGGCGGCCAGCTGGTGCTGTCGACCCCGAACATCGCCAACCCGGTCTCGCAGGCGTTGTTCCTGCGCAGCGGCCAGTTCCAGTGGTTTCGCGATATCGACTACCGCGAGCAGGGTCACATCACCCCGCTCAGCCCCTGGGTACTCGAAAAGGCGTTGCAGGAAGCGGGCTTCACGATCCGTGCCGAACACGCGGTGTCCAGCCCGTTCCGCCGCGTGCGCAGACTGGGTTGGGCGGTGCGACTGCTCGCACCCTGGTTCGCCCTGCTCAGCGGCCTGCCGCGCGCCCGCCGCGGCGAACTGTGGCTGATCCGCGCCGAAGCGACGGCCGTATCCGGGGACGGATCCTGACGCCTTGACCGCGGGATGGCGCGCGCCGATCCCTCGAGGCATGTGCATGGCATCCATTCCCGCCGTTCCGGCGTATAACGTTCGCAGCTCCTCACCTCACCCCAGGAACCTCGTCATGAAATCATTGATGAAGCTCGCCGCGCTTACGCTCGTGGGTACCGCCCTCGTCGCGATGCCAGCTTTCGCCGCACTGAAAACCGGCGCGCAGGCACCCGATTTCCGCGCACCGGCCTATCTCGGCGGCCAACCCTTCACGTTCCACCTCGCCGATGCGCTCAAGCAGGGACCGGTGGTGGTGTATTTCTTCCCTGCTCCGCACACCAGCGGCTGCAACGTCGAGGCACATCTGTTCTCGCAGGCGATCGACCAGTTCAAGGCGGAACATGCCACCGTGATCGGCGTCACTGCCGGCCACCTCGACCAATTGGCGGCGTTCTCGAAGGAGGCCGATCACTGCAGCGGCAAGTTCCCGGTGGCCGCCGATGAGGGCGCGAAGATCGCCAGGGAATACGACGCACTGCTGCTCATGCGGCCCGGCTGGTCCGATCGCACCTCGTACGTGATCGCGCCGTCGGGCAAGATCAGCTTCGTCTACTCCAGCCTCAGCCCGTCCAGACACGTCCAGGAAACGCTGGATGCGGTGAAGGCGCTCGAAAAGAATTGATCCAGCAGCAAGTCGGTCACCGAACGAACCCGGTTCCGACGGCGAGTCAACCTCCATCGAAAGACCGGGTAAGGCGCGGTTGCCGGACCTCTCTCCCATGATCCAGGAGCGCAGCGTGCAGGCGACTTCCTGCCCGTCGCCTCGGTTCCAAAATGGCCGCTTCACGATGGCCACCGTCACGCAATCAAGGGGAAACTGACATGGTCTTGCGCCTGGCCTGCCTGCTGCTTTGTCTAGGTCCGCTGCTTGCTCGTGCGGCACCACCGCCCGCGAACGCCGGCTACGACCTCATCATCCGCAACGGCCACATCATCGATGGCACGGGTTCACCGTGGTATGCGGCGGATCTGGCGATCAAGGATGGCCGCATCGCGGCGATCGGCCAGCTGGCCGAAGCTCACGCGAAGCGCAGCATCGATGCGCACGGAATGGTGGTCGCACCCGGTTTCATCGACATGCTGGGGCAATCGGAATTCACCGTACTGGTCGATCCCCGGCTGCCGTCGAAGATCTACCAGGGCATCACCACCGAAATCACCGGCGAGGGCGAGTCGATCGCACCGCTAGACGACGCCATCCTCAAGGCGATGCGGCCCGGGCTCGACCACTATCACCTCAAGGCGGACTGGCGCACGTTCGATGGCTACTTCGCCCGGCTGCGCAAACAAGGCATCGGCATCAACATGGGCACGTACATCGGTGCCACCACGGTGCGCGAGATGGTGATCGGCTACGACAACCGCGCGCCGAACGCGGACGAACTCCGGCGGATGCAGGCTCTCGTCGCCGACGGCATGCGGCAGGGCGCGATGGGGCTTTCGACCGCGCTGCAATACGCACCGGCACCTTACGCGAGCACCGACGAACTGATCGCGCTGGCGAAGACAGCCGCCCGTTACGGTGGCATCTATGCAACCCACATGCGCAGCGAAGGCAACGATGAAATGGCCGCGCTCGACGAGACCTTCCGCATTGGCCGCGATGCACGCATCCCGGTGGAAATCTTCCACCTGAAGGCATCGGGCAAGCCCAACTGGGGCAAGATGCCAACGATCATCGCCCGCATCGATGCGGCGCGGGCCGACGGCATCGACGTGGCGGCGGACACCTACGCCTACACCGCGTGGCAGAACACGTTCTCCGCCATCATTCCGCCGTGGGCGCACGAAGGCGGCGACAGCAAGCTGCTTGAACGCCTGCACGATCCCGCGATGCGCGCCCGCATCCGCAAGGACATGACGACCCCGGATGCCGGCTGGGACAACGAATGGCTTGCCATCAACGGCCCGCACGACATCCTGATCAGCGTGGTCAGCAATCCGCAGCTGGCCAGATACCAGGGCATGCGCATCGACGAAATCGCGAAGCAATGGCACGAGGATGCCATCGACACGATCATGGATTTCCTGATCAAGGACAACGCCGGAACCTCGGTGGTGATCTTCGGCATGGACGAGCACGACGTGGAACTCGCGCTGGAGCAGCCGTGGGTATCGATCGACAACGACTACCCAGGCACGTCACCCGAAGGAATCCTCGGCAAGGATCACCCGCACCCACGCGCATACGGCACGTTTTCGCGGATCCTGTCGAAGTTCGTGCGCGAGCGGAAACTGCTCACCCTGCCGGACGCGATCCGCAAGTTCAGCGCGTTGCCTGCGCAACGGATGCACCTCGACGATCGCGGCGTGCTCAAGCAGGGCTTGTGGGCGGACGTCGTCGTGTTCGACCCGCAGGCCATCCACGATGTCGCCACTTACGAGAAACCCAATCAGCTGTCCGTGGGCATGCAATACGTCCTCGTCAACGGCGTGCCGGTGATCGATGGCGGCAAGATGACCGGGAGGTTGCCGGGCAAGGTGTTGCTCGGAGCTGGATACGTGGCGCACTGATACGGAATGGCGATCGATCATCGAGGGCTGGCGCCACGGCGCCCTGGGTCAGGCGCGCCGCCATCCGGGATGGATCGTGGTGGTGTCTCGATCCACGCCACTCGTGCCACCCTTGTAGGAGCCCGCTCGCGGGCGACGCTCTTCTCACGGGAATCGGGAATCGCAAGAGCAAAAGCATCGCCCGCGAGCGGGCTCCTACAAAAGTTGCGTGGCGCCTCGCGTTGCGTAGCGCCTCGCAGGAATGACGGAAAGTGGAGGTTTTGTGCTTAAGTCAATGCCATTCGTCCCGGCCACCTTATTCCCCTCGAACGGAGACACCCAATGACCCTCAACCGCCGCCAGTTCCTGACGGGCTCCGTCGTCACCCTTGCTGCCGCCAGCCTTGCCGCCCCTGCCCTGGCCGGGCCATCCGGGCTGGCCCGGCGCAGCGATCCGCTCAAGGGCCTGACGGTGATCAACGCCCTGGGCGGCATCGACGATCCCAACCTGCCGGACACTCCGACCGGAGCACTGACGCCGCGCATGATGGCCGACGCCCGCGCCTCGGGCGAGACGGCGGTGAACTGCACGCTGGGCTATGTGGCCGGCCCGCAGGAACCCTTCCAGAAATCCGTGGCCGACATCGGACTGTACGACGCCATGATCCGCAGGAACCCGCACGACCTCCTCAAGGTGCTCTCGGTCGCCGACATCCGCCGCGCCAGGGCCGAGAACAAGATCGGCCTGATCTACGGCTTCCAGAACGCCGCGCAGATGGGTGATGACGCCACGCGCGCGGACATCTTCGCGAACCTTGGCGTGCGCGTCATCCAGCTCACCTATAACGTGCGGAACCAGCTCGGCGACGGCTCGATCGTTCCGGAGGGCCGTGGCCTGACGCCTTTTGGCCACCAGGTCGTCGAACGTCTCAACGCCAACCGCGTCATGGTCGACCTCAGCCACTCCGGCCGCCAGATCTGCCTGGACGCCGCGCGAGCCTCCAGCCAGCCGATCTCGATCAATCACACGGGTTGCCGTGCGCTTGCCGACCTGCCGCGCAACAAGACCGACGAGGAACTGCGTCTCGTCGCCGAGAAGGGCGGCTTCATCGGCATCTACTTCATGCCGTTCCTGAACCTCTCGGGCCACCCGACAGCGGTCGACGTGATCGCCCATATCGAACATGCCATCAAGGTTTGCGGCGAGGATCACGTCGGCATCGGTACCGATGGTGGCACCACGCCGGTCGACGATCTGGACGCCTACAAGATTGCCTTGACCAGGGAAGTCGAGGATCGCAAGGCGAAGGGTATCTCCGCCCCGGGCGAAAGAGACGACACCCACCCCTTCGTGGACGACCTGCGCGGCCCCGACCAGTTTCGCAAGCTCTACCGACTGCTGGCCGCGCGAGGCCACAAGCCGGCGCGCATCGAAAAGATCCTGGGCGCGAACTTCATGCGCTATGCCACCGAGGTATGGGGCGCATAGCAACCCTCTCCGGGGGTCAGCGTGCCCGCCATACGCCTCTACTTCGGCAACCCTGCCAGCCACTTCAACACGGCTTTCGACAGTTCAAGCCGCTGATCCGAATACGCATGATCGGTGGGCAGGTGCACGGTGCTGACGCGGCTGTCGCCGGCCTGGCGAAGGGCAGCGGCGAAGGCGAGGTTTGTTTGCGCAAGGCCGTCGTCGGAAGTGATGACGAGCGCGGTGCGATCCTTCAATGCATCGACTTTCGAGGGGAAGGTCCAGTCCGGTGCGTGCTCGACCAGCTCCCGCGCCAGGCCTTCCGGCGTGCAGCCGCTCAGCGGAGCCATGCCTTCGTCGGCCAGGCCCGTACTCATGGCCTTGATGCCGGCGACTTCTCCGTCCGTGCGAACGAGCGCCTGCGCGCGGCCGGCCATGTCGGCGGCGGAGATGGTGGCGAAGGCCTTGATCGCCGGATCGGCAGCAGCGCTTTCGACCGTCATGAAGCCGCCCATGCTGTGGCCGATCAGCACGATGCGTGCGGGATCGAGACGCAGCGCCCTGGCGACGTCCGGCTGGCGCAGGTAGGCGATCGCCGCCGCCGTATCCTCGATGCTGTGCGCGAACGAGAAGTTGCCCGGCGTGCCCCACGAGCCACGATAGTTGAAATAGAGCACGTCCCAGCCGGCGCGACGGATGGCCTGCGCCAGGTCGAGATTCCGCTCGTTGCCGGGAAAGCCATGCAGCAGGATCACCGCCGGATGCGGCCCGGCACCGGCAGCCACGTAGACCAGGGCGTTCATCAGCGCGCCATGGCTGGGGATCTGCATCGTCTGCATTTCGGCACGGTCCGCGCGTTTCGGTGTGCTCAGGAGACTGCTGCCGTGGGCGGACACTGGAGGCTTCGACCAGGCCGGACTGGTACCGACCAGCAGACCCAGGGCAAGACCGCTGGCGACGACAGCGCAGAACAATGGACGCTTCATGGTGATCCCCGACTGGATGGCTGGAACGACGGCAAGGTCGTCGGGAGCGCAAGCCGGTCGATGCCGGGACGATCCCCGGCGGAATGTAGCGCGTTCGCGATGACTTCGCGCGGTGCGATGAATTCGTGCATGCCCGGGAACCAGATTGTCGGGGCGGTTTGATGAGCCGACGGCCGCCTGACCGGTCGCACCAGCGTTGCCCCCGGCCGCTAACCAGCCCTGGACGTATTCAGCGCCACGGCAGCACGAATCAGCGCCTTCAACGCCTTCTCATCGATCTTGTCGCTTTCGTGAAAATCGATGGCGCGCCGGGTATTGCCTTCGAGGCTGGAGTTGAAAAGGCCTGCAGGGTCATCCAGCGCGGCGCCCTTGGCGAAGGTCATCTTCACGGCCTTCTTGTACGTCTCGCCGGTGCAGATCATCCCGGCGTGATACCACACCGGCACCCCGCGCCACTTCCATTCCTCGACCACGTCGGGGATGGCTTGCTTGATCAGCGCCCGGACCCGAGCGAGCGTCTCGCCGCGCCAATCGCCGAGTTCCCTGATCCGCGCATCGATCAGCTTGGCGGGAGCCTCGCCTGCGCTTGCTTCTTTTCCGCTGCTCTTCCCGTTCTTCATGAACGCCGCTCCTGCACGCGCAGCAGGTTGCCCGCGGGATCGCGCACGGCGCAGTCGCGGACTCCGTACGGCTGCTGCGTCGGCTCCTCGACGATCTCGGCACCGCTGGCCTGGATCCGCTCGAAGGCCGCGTCGAGGTCCCTGGTGGCCAGCAGCATGATCGCGTAGGTGCCCTTGGCCATCATCTCGGCGATGGTGCGTTTCTCGTCATCGGTGACGCCGGGACTTGCCGCTGGCGGGTACAGCACGATGGACGTGCCGGGCTGGTCGGGCGGGCCGACCGTGATCCAGCGCATCCCGTTGTAACCGACGTCGTTGCGCACCTCGAAGCCCAGGATGTCGCGATAGAACGCCAGCGAGGCATCCGGGTCGGTTTGCGGAAGAAAGCTCGCGTGAATATTGATGTCCATGGCCGTCGTGCCCGATATGGAAGGAGCCGTCATGCTAAGTCCGACTCGGGGGCCGGCGCTTCTCCATTCCTGATCGGTTGCGTCCTGACCGGTCGCGTCACCTGTCTCGCCACGCAGGACGGCATGCCTGCCGTCGCGGCCGCCGCCTCTCGCCGATACACGCTGGGCGGCACCCCGGCCAGCTCGGTGAAGCGCGTGCTGAAGGTACCCAGCGACGCGCAGCCGACCGCGAAGCAGATCTCGGTGACACTGAGGTCGCCACGACGCAACATCGCCATCGCGCGCTCGATGCGCCGGGTCATCAAATAACTGTACGGCGACTCGCCGAAGGCCAGCTTGAACTGGCGGCTGAGGTGCCCGCCCGACATGTGCACGCCGTGGGCGAGCGCCTCGACATCCAGCGGCTGCGCGTACTCCCGGTCGATCCGGTCGCGCACACGGCGCAGCCGGGCGAGATCGCGCAGATGTTGTACTGCGGCGGGTCGGCTGTTCATCTGCGCGATCGTCCCACGTGGTGCCGGAGTGCTCAAGCCTGCCGTATGGCGATCGGGACTGGCGCGCTGCCCGCAGCGTCATGGTCTGAACAAACGCCCGGTCGGGAGCAGGGACACCCCCCCGGTTGAGCGCAAGACGTTCAAGGACCACGCGCCGGGCTTCGTTCACGTCAACGTCAAGTGCCTGTCGTGGATGCCGGACGAGACGGTGCGGGCAACTCATCCCCGGCCAAGTCCGTATCTTCAACCGCCAAGGCGCGCTCGAACACGTGATCCGAAAAGCGAAACATCTTGCGGTTGCACTCGACCTCGGCACTGTCCCTGCGGCTGCCGGGTTTCTTGCGCGATCCGGTTTCGGCCCTGATTACTTTTTTCAACTCCAGGTGCAATCCGGTCCATCCCGCAAAGTAGTATTGAGCTTTATCCGGTATCAACCGATGCTCTCTTTGGCGAACGCGAATCCGGCCAATAACTGCGCCCGGGAATGCCCATGAATGGCGTGTCAATCCGACTGAAGCAATGGCACGCACAGCTCGCCAGCAAGGCTTTCATTGCCACTGAACTGGCCCGGGCGTATGCATTGCCCGGTGGCGGGATGAGGATCCTGATTTCCGATCGGGACGGCTGGACGGACGTCATGAGGAGGAAATTCCGCCTCACCCGGCACGCAGTGACTTTCGGCGATCTCACCAGGGCAAGCCTGGAGGACTACGACCTCGTCGTGCCCCTGACCATCGAGGATCTGAAATTCCTCGACACCGTACGTGACCGGATCGCCGACAACCCCATCCCCATTCCGAGCATGCAAAGCGTCCTGTTGTGTGATGACAAGCAGCAGTTCAACCAGGTGCTTGTCCGCAAGGGGTTCGGCGAATACATTCCGCGGACAGGCAGCCAGATTGGCTATCCGTACATCCTGAAGAAAAGTATCGACGAAGCCGGCCAGCACAGCCACATCGTTGTCGACAAGGCGCAGGAGGAAGGTTTGTCGGACAAACGGACGGACCCTGATTACTTTGCACAGGATTTCGTCGTGGGACCGGTCGAATATGCCACGCACGTGTTGTTCAAGGACGGCAGGGTCGTGTTTTCGTTGAACATCGAGTACGGCTTCGACACCGACACTCCGATCAAGGGTCGGAACTCTCCGAGCTACAGACTGCTGGGCCACTGCCCGCACCAGGAACTGTTTGCGGCCGTGCTCTCGGCGATTGGTTTCGAAGGGCTGTGTTGCTTCAATTACAAAATCCGCGATAACCGGCCACTGTTGCTGGAGATCAACCCGCGGTTCGGGCGCAGTTTGTGCGGTTATTTCTTCGCGTACATCAGACACTTCGCCCGCGAAAGGGCCCTCTAGGGATGCCCTGATCTATTCAACGCAGGCGTCACCGGTCATGTCTGCCTGCAGCTGGGTGGCGCGAAGGCGAAGGCAGGCTGGCCGCCTGTGCTGAATAGATCAGGGCATCCCTAAGTCAAACGGGCAACACGGGTTGCGGCCGGCTCGGTGGAGCGCGTGCTGAAAGTGCCCCGCCGACATGTGCACGCCGTGGACGAGCGCCTCGACATCCAGCAGCTGCGCGCATCCCCGATCGATCCGGTCGCGCACGCGGCGCAGCCGGGCGAGATCGCGCAGGCGCTGCACGGCGACGCGCTTGCTGGTCATAAGAGTGATCGCCCCGCTTGGCGTTGGAGCGCTCAAGTCCATGACAAACAGCCAATTAGGAGGCGAACCTGAACCTAACCCTGCTTTCGCACAGGTAAGTGACCCCGACCCCGTTTTTGTGCGCCGTTTGGGAGGTAGGCTGACCCTCCGCCTGACCGAAACCGGAGTCCCGCCATGGCCCTGTGGAAAGAACCCGTCAAGACCTCCGCCGCAACACCCGAAGCCACGGACCTGGCGCACATCGGTATCCCGGAGACCAAACCCGTAGCCGAAACGCCGGTGCAGCCCGCACCCCGTCCCGCACCCGCGCCCGCACCGGGCAAGCCGAAGGCCGAATCGCTGATTGCGCCCGATATCACCATCGAGGGCAAGATCGAAGGCGCAGGCCATGTACGCATCGCCGGCAGTTTCAAGGGCGACGTCAACGTGCTCGGCGACCTCACCATCGAACCCGGCGCCAAGGTGACCGGCAGCGTGCGCGCCGAGAAGGTCACCATCGCGGGCGAACTGATCGGCAACATCGAATCCGCGGCGCACGTGGAGTTGCAGCAAAGCGGCGCGCTGACCGGCGACCTGAAGGCAGGCTCGCTCAGCGTGGCGGCGGGTTCGCGCATGCGCGGCCAGGCCGAGTTCGGCTGGGACGATGCGAAGAACGGCAACAGCGCGCACAAGACCCATGGGCACGACGGCACCGCTTCATGAGCAATCCGGGGACCGCCGGGGCGACACGCACCTGTCCGCACTGCCGGGAGACCATCCTGGAAAGTGCGGCCGTGTGCCCCGCCTGCCGCCACAAGCTGCGCTTCAGTGAACCCACCAACGCGATTGCGGCGCCGGCGTCCGTGCCGCTGCGCGTGGAAGGCAGCTTTCGCAACCCCGCCGACAGCGGCGCGTGGGAATACTCGATGGTACTGACCATCCGCAACGAACACGGCGAGGAGATCGCGCGCAAGCTGGTCGGCGTCGGCGCCATGCAGGCGGACGAACAACGCACCTTCACCTTGAATGTCGAGATGCAACCCGCCAGCGCGGGCAGCAAGCGCACACGGCATTGATGCCCGCAGCGCACTCACGCAGACCTGCGTCCCGGACAAAATCGCGGAGCGATTACCGGGAAGAACCGACGCTGATCTCTTTGCCTTGTTTTGCGCGGCAATCGTAAGGCGCGTCGCTCGCGGTGCAGAAATCCGGCCACTTCGTCGTCTTCCAGATCGCGACGAGTCCGAGCTTCGCGGCCAGCGTCATGAAGTGCGGATCGGCGCGAAACTTCGCGGCATAGGGCCGGAAGAAAGGCGACGGGTTTTCGACATAGGGCGCATTCATCAGATGCGCTCGCATCTCGCCGATGCTGGCATAGGCATCATCGATGCGACCGATCAGCATGAAGTGGAGCGCCGCGTCGAAAGCTTTGTCCGGGCCGATATAACGCGCCTTGATCGCGCTTGCCGCCGCTTCGATCGTGGCTTGCGACGGATTCGCCCTGGCATCCGCCTCAAGCCGGAGCAGATGCTGATACGCCAAACTTTGCCCCGCCGTGAGTACGGGATCATCGAGCGTTGCAGCGGCCTTGGTCGGGTCGGCGTAATGCACCGCCAGAATCACCGCGAAATCCTTGAGTCCGTCGTTATCGGGCCATGTCTTCAATGCGGTGGCCAGCATCGCCTGCGCCTCGTCGACGCGATCGAGGTCCGCCAGCGTCATGATGACCTGCAGCGTCTTGGGCCAGAACTGCGGTCCCGAATTTGCCGCGCGCATCGCATAGTCGAGCGCTTCGCTGCTGCGGCCGACGTTGATGAGGTTGGAGGCGTAGAAATAATTGCCGATCGGATCGTCGGGGTTGAGCGCCAGCGCCTGGGCCAGATCGGCCTGGGCCGCAGGCCATTCGCCGACCTGCGTCCTGGTCATGCCGCGTGCCACCCAGGCGGCCGAGTTGCGTGGATCGATCACGAGCGCGCGTGCTGCCGCATCAAGCGCCTCCTTGCGCGCGGCAGGCACGTCGTCGCCACCTTCCCCGACGAGAAAGCCATTCCATTCGGCAAGTGTGCCCCAGCCTTGCGCGAAATCGGGGGCAAGCCGGGTGACGTCACGCAGGAGCTTGCGGGTGTGCAGGTCGTCGCCGCTCGGCAGCGCTTCGCACGCCTGCAGATAAACCTTGAGCGCGTCGAGGCTGACGATGGCGCGGTCACGTGCGGTCTCGTCGAGCGCGCAGACGAACACCGCGCCCATGCGCACCTCGGCTTCGTGATGCATGGCTTCGGCCTCGGCGACCGGCCGTGCCAGGCCGGTCGACCAGATGATCGCGCCATCCGCTGCGGAGTTCAGCGTCAGCGTCGCGCGCAGGCTGCCCGCCACGCTGCGCACGCTGCCGTTCAAGGTGAAATCGGAGGCGCCTGCAGGAGCCCCGGCGGCTGTCCCATCGAGCACCCGCAGCCTGGAGCCGCCGGAGGTGACGATTTGCGCGAGATCGGCGGCAAAGCCCTGCGAGAAGGACGCTGCCGCCTGATCGCCAGGCAGCGTATCGAACGCAGCGACACGAATGCTCGACGCTCCGCCGTGATCGACCTTCGACCGGTAGACGAAAAACGCGGCCAGCAAGGCAGCGATGGCGAACGCGGCGACGATCAGTGTCTTTCGACCCGGCCAGCGGATCCAGCGAGCGCGTCGGTCGCGCAACTGCGGCGGCTCGGTCGCGGGTCCCTGGGTGTCCAGCCATTCGATCAACTTGCGCCACGCCGGATCGTTCGGCGACTCGCGCCAGTGCGACAGGTCGATGGACTGTTTCAGCATGAAGGCCAGCGGGACGGTGCACGGTTCGATGAGGACCGGCACCAGCTTGGAACGGTCCTGTGCGTAGTGCGCCTCGCTGCGAACCCAGTCGGACGCGACCGAGCGCGTCGACCACAGGACGATGACGCTCGCCGCCGCCTCGATCTCCTGCTCGATCGTCGCATCCCAGGCCTGGCGCGGAGTCAGGCCTTCGTCCCACCACACCGTCCGTCCGCTCTTGCGCAGCGCGACGACGATCTGGCCGGCCCGGGCGCGGTCCTCTCGCTTGTAGCTAAGAAAGATATCCGCCACGCCGATGCCCGCGTCCCATTGTTCCCGGATCATCCTAGCAGGCCCATGCCATCGCCAACCGCCGGAGAACGCAAAAGGAGCCAGCTCACTTTGCCACCTTGTTTGCGTGTCTCAGGAATCGAGGCATCTCACCCCGTGGTTGAATCCTTCGCAAGCAATCGCCGGCCCTTGTCCAGATAGGTTTGCATCTCGTCCGGTGGCACCAGGTTGCCACCGGTGGCCCAGACCAGATGCGTCGCTTGCGCCATGGCCTGACTGTCCAGGCCTGCACGAGCCCGATAGCCCTGGTCACCATGCACTCTGGCGATGCCCGGCACGCCGGCGAGCGCGGACGGTTCCAGGCGCACGCCCTCGCTGCGCTCCATCAGCGCCAGCAAGCCGTACATCTCCTCATCGCTGACGGTGTAGTAGCCATCCACCAGGCGCTGCATGGCTTTCCCGACAAAACCCGAGGCGCGTCCGACTGCCAGTCCATCCGCAGCCGTCAGGTTGTCGATGCCAAAGTCCTGCACGCAGACCGCGTCGTGCAGCCCGGTATAGACGCCCAGCAACATGCACGGCGAGTGCGTGGGCTCGGCGAAGATACAGTGGACTGCGTCGCCGTAGACCAGCTTCAAGCCGAAGGCCACGCCACCGGGCGCGCCGCCGATGCCACAGGGCAAGTAGACGAACAGTGGATGTTGTGCATCCACGGCAATACCGGCTTGTGCCAATTGCTTCTGCAGTCGCTCGGCGGCGACCGCGTAGCCCAGAAACAGGTTGACCGAATTTTCATCGTCGACGAAATGACACGCAGGATCGAGCTCGGCCTGCTTGCGGCCTTCGGCAATGGCCACGCTGTAATCAGAGGCATACTCGATGACCGTCACGCCGCGCGAGCGCAACATGGCTTTCTTCCACTGCCGCGCATCCGCGGACATGTGCACCGTCACCTGAAAGCCCAGCGCCGCACCCATGATGCCGAT
The DNA here is from genome assembly GCF_002001085.1 of Rhodanobacter sp. B05. Classification (GTDB taxonomy): domain Bacteria; phylum Pseudomonadota; class Gammaproteobacteria; order Xanthomonadales; family Rhodanobacteraceae; genus Rhodanobacter. Next base: position 355,192 of record NZ_MUNU01000015.1, on the reverse strand, counting down.
GGACAGGCCAAGATTGCCGGTGGAACCGACAGCTATCCTGTATTGGCCGAAGAAGGCCCGCGCCTTGTCGCTGTCCAGCACCGCGTAGTCGTCGTCAAGCGTCAACAAGTTTCCCGCCAACGCCAGATCCTCGGCATGCTTGAGCACTTCATGGATGCCGCCGCGCGCCTTGATCGAGCCGGAAATCGGCAGATGGCTGTCTCGCTTGAGCCACAGCGATCCGTCCAGGGTCCGACCGTAGCGCTCACTCAGCAAGGCATGCAGCTTCGGCAAGGGACGCACGTCCGACTCGATGATGCCGCCGCTGCTTTCCGTCTCCGGAAACGCGCGCCTGATATAGGAAGCAAAACGCGTCAATCGCGCACTGGCGTCGGCGACGTCCGCCGCCGTCAATCCCACATCGCCGATCGACTCCGCGACCGGAGCCACCGCGGGATTGAACCAGGTGGTTTCCTGCAGCGCGACCAGCTCGCGAAGCAAGGGATGGCTGACGTACCAGCTTTCAAGCGTTCGTCCAGAAATCACGACCTCGCCTCCGTGAACAGTCAGGAGTTGCCAGAGACGATGATGTTGGCAAAAAAACGAAACCATGTCAGTCAAACCCGGGCCAGTTCGCTCTGCCCCTCTGTTGCCTGACACTGCGCCATGACTCGACCCTGCATGAATCTCGTCGTGCCACAGCGAACTCAGCGTGGCAATACGGCCTGACGCACCTGCAGGAAACGCCGGACGGCGGGATCGCCGGCGAGACCGACCGCGATATCGAAGGCAGCACGCGCCTCGGGATAGGCATGGATTCTGGCCAGCAGCGCCGCGCGCGCGGCCCAGTAAGGCTGGTAGTCGACAAGCCGTCTGTCGGCACCGAGCGTATCCACGATCTCGAGTGCGGCGCGGGGACCTTGCAGTTCCGCGATGGCCAGCGCGCGGTTGAGGGCGACTACCGGCGAACCGGAAAGCGCGAGCAGCGCGTCGTAGATCTGCACCTCGGGCGTCCAGTCGGCGCGCCCGCTGCGACGACGCTCGACATGCGCGGACTGCAGCGCCGCTTCCAGCTGATAACGGCCGATGCGGCCCAGCGCACTCGCACGCAACAGCAGCGCTTCGGCCTCGTCGATCATCACTGCATCCCACAGCGCGACATCCTGCTCGGCCAGCGGCACGTAGTCGCCTTCCGCGTCGCGCCGCGCGCGACGCCGTGCCTCGGCGTGCAGCATGCAGGCCAGCAGACCCAGCGCTTCCGGTTCCTGCGGGAGCAACCCGGCAACCAGGCCGGCGAGGAACAACGCTTCCGCGGTGAGGTCGCGCCGGATCACATCGGTGCCGCCGGGATCGCTCCAGCCTTCCGCAAAGGCGGCGTAAATCGCATCGAGCACGCCGTTCAGTCGTCCGGCCAGCTCGTCGCGCGCGGGGATGGCAAAGCGGATGCCGGCCTGGCGGATCTTCTGTTTCGCCCGCCCGAGGCGTTTGCCCATGGCGCCCGGTGACGCGAGAAACGCCGAGGCAATGGTCTTCGCATCCAGTCCGAGCACGGCCTGCAACATCAACGGTGCGCGGATGCCGGCATCGATGGCCGGATGCGCGCAGGCGAACAGCAGCGCCAGGCGCTGGTCCGGAATCGCCGCGTCATCCATCGCCGCCGATGCAGCCTCGTCAAGCTCCGCCAGGACCTGCAACTGCACGGCGGCCGCCTCACCGCTGCGCCGGCGCCGGATGCCATCGATCCCTTTGCGCCGGGCCACGGTCAGCAACCACGCTTCCGGATTCGCCGGACAGCCGTTGCGCGGCCAGTCCGCCAGCGCCGCGGCAAACGCTTCCGACAACGCATCCTCGGCCGCCGCCACGTCGCGCATGGCGGCGGCCAGAAAGGCGACCAGCTTGCCGTAGCTGCGCCGCGCGACGGCGTCCGCGGTACTGCGCGCCTGCGCCGCGCTATCCAACGTTACATGCTCCACACCGGCCGCACTTCGATCGTGCCATGGCTCGCACCGGGGCAGCGCGCCGTCCAGGCAAGCGCCGCATCCAGGTCAGGTACGTCGATCAGGTAGTAGCCGGCCAACTGCTCCTTGGAGTCCACGTAGGGGCCATCCAGTACCTGCGATTTGCCGTCCGCCACATGCACGGTGGTCGCGGTCGCGCTGTTTTGCAGGCGGTTCGAGCCGACCAGTACACCCGCAGTCTTCAGCGCCTGCGTATACGCTCCATAGGCCGCCACGCCCTGCTCCTGTTCGGTCGGCGTCATCTGCGACCAACCGTTCTCGTTCGCATACAGCATCAGCAGGTATTGCATCGGGATTCTCCGCATTGAGTGATCGGCGGGCAGTGTGCGCCGCCACTCCCATGACGCGCGAGGTTTGGCGATTTGGACAGGGTCGATCCTGTCGGGGGTCGATCCGGGCAAACCAGGCGATTCCTTGTTTCCCGTATGGAGCCGATGCTCCGCCACGACGTCGCGGAAGTCGCTACATCGGAAGCGCAATCGTGACTGCCTCAGTCAAAGCGGGCCAGAAACTCTTCCAGAAGACATTGGGCCAGCAAGTAAAATGTATCCGAGATGGCTCGGATTTGACGAATACCGTTGCTGCCGTCACCCGCTATGCTGGGCCTGCACGGCGCGGGGGCGCCGATTATCGGGGGAGCGACAGCATGACGACACGATCCAGGGAACCGGCAGCCGGCTTTGGCTGGCTGACGCGCGGTATCAGCGTGGGCTTCCGCCACCCGAAGCCGTTGTTCGGCGGGGCAGCCTTCCTGATGGTGGCAGCCCTGTTGCCGTCACTGATCACACTGCCGGTGCAACTCCACGCGATCAGTGCGGGCACACCGCTGAGCCCGGCAGTCCTCGGCTGGATCACGGTGGGCTCGATGCTGCTTGGCCTGCTGCTGGTGCCGCTGTATGCGGGCTATCTGCAGATGATCGACGCGGCAGAGCGAGGCCTGCCGGCCCGCGCACTCGACATCTTCAAGCCTTATCGACAAGGCGAAGCGTTGCGCCTGATCGGCTATGGACTGGCGATGGTGCTGGTCTACATCGCCATGTTCGGCATCATCATCGCGGCGATTGGAGGCGGCATCGCCAGTTGGTACATGCAGGCGCTGACCGCACAGGCCAACCATCTACCGCCGGCGTTGCCCCACGGCTTCGGAGTCGCGATGGCACTGTTCCTGGCACTCGGTCTTTTGATGATGGGTTTCTATGCGATCAGCCTTGGCCAGGTCTCGCTGCGCCAGCGCAGCGTGTTCGGCGCCATCGGCGATGGCGTGATCGGCGCACTGAAAAACGCGCTGCCACTGCTCGTGTTTGCACTGATCGCCACCGTTGCCTGGATCGTCGTGATCATCGCCTTCGTGCTTGCGGTCATTCTGCTCGCCCTCCTTGGCAAGCTCGTTGGCATATGGTTGATGCTCGTGTTGATCGTTCCGCTGTATATCGCCCTGTTCCTGCTGATGTTCACGGTCATGTTCGGGGTGATGTATTACCTGTGGCGTGACGTATGTGGCGAAGACATCGTGCCCGGCATGCCTCCGCCGCTCGCCGCCTGATCCGCGCCATCCGTTCCCATCGTGGCGAACGGCAGCCAGCAAGGCTTGCCGACGTCCCCAAAGAGGACCCCCACCCATGAAAAAAGCTGCCCTGGCCTCGGTGCTGGTTTCGCTCGCTTGCCTCCTCTCAGTCGCCGCACCCGCGGCACCTGTGCCGGGCTCCGCTGCCGCGAAGGTCACGCCCGACATGATCCAGACCGCGTCGGACATTCCGGCCGACTGGAAGCCGCCGCAGGGCAACTTCGACTACGTCAAGCGCGAGGTGATGATCCCGATGCGCGACGGCGTGAAGCTGCACACCGTGCTGCTGATCCCGAAGGGCGCACACGACCTGCCGATGCTGCTCGAACGCACGCCGTACAACGCCAGCGGCTTCGTGACAAGCAACAGCCCGCACATGGCCGACGCGGTGTGGTCGGGCGACAAGGACTGGGCCGACGGCAGCACCATCCTGGTCTGGCAGGACGTGCGCGGCAAATACGGCTCGGAAGGCAAGTACGTCATGACGCGCCCGCCGATGGGGCCGCTCAACCCGACCACGACCGACGACACCACCGATGCCTGGGACACCATCGACTGGCTGGTGAAGAACATCAAGCAGTCCAACGGCAAGGTCGGCATGATCGGCTCCTCCTACGACGGCTGGACGGTCGCCATGGCCCTGCTGCACCCGCACCCCGCGTTGAAGGTCGCCGCGCCGGAAAGCCCGATGATCGACGGCTGGATGGGTGACGACTGGTATCACTACGGCGCCCTGCGCCAGGTGAACCTCGACTACTTCAGCGGCCAGATGAGCAAGAAGGGTGAAGGCGAGGACATCCCGCGCGAGAACTACGATGACTACAGCAATTTCCTCGACGCCGGTTCGGCCGGCGCCTATGCCGAGGCCAACGGCTTCAAGCAGTTGCCCTGGTGGAGCCGCTTCTCGGCACACCCCGCCTACGACGCGTTCTGGCAGTTGCAGGCGCTCGACAAACTGCTCGTCGCGCACCCCTCCAGCGTGCCCACGATGTGGCTGCAAGGCCTGTGGGACCAGGAGGACATCTACGGCGCCGTGCACGCCTGGGAAGCGCTGGACAAGGCCGGCCATGGCGCCAGCAATCATCTCGTGATCGGCCCCTGGTGGCACAGCCAGATCAACCGCGCCGGCTGGAACATGGGACCGCTGAAGTGGCCCGGCAACACTACCGCCCAGTTCCGTCGGCAGGTGATGATTCCTTGGTTCAATCACTACCTGCGTGGCACCCCGCTGCCCAGGCCACTGCCCGAGGCGATGATCTACAACCCAGTCGAACAGCACTGGGACAGCTTCACGAACTGGAAGCCGGCCAGCGAGCAGTCGCTGACTCCGCTCTACCTGCAAGCGGACATGGGCCTGGGCTTCCAGTCACCGGCCGGCGGCAGCGACAACTATGTCGCCGACCCGGCCAAGCCGGTGCCCTACCTGCCGCGACCGATCCCGCAGAAGAACGACCGCTGGCGCACCTGGCTGGTCCACGACCAGCGCTTCGTGGCGGATCGACCCGACGTGCTGTCCTACACCACGCCGGTGCTGAGCAAGACGGTAACGATCCAGGGCGCGCCGATCGCCGACCTCTTCGCCAGCACCACCGGCACCGACGGCGACTTCGTGGTCAAGCTTATCGACGTCTATCCCGGCACCGATCCCGGCGATCCCGCGATGGGCGGCTACCAGCTGCCGGTCGCGCTCGACATCTTCCGCGGGCGCTATCGCAAGAGCTTCGCCGAGCCGTCGCCGATCCCGGCGAACCAGGTGCAGGAATACAAGTTCCGCCTGCCCACGGTGAACTACGAGTTCAAGCCTGGCCACCGCATCATGGTGCAGATCCAGTCGAGCCTGTTCCCGCTCTACGACCGCAACCCGCAGACTTACGTGCAGAACATCCTGTTCGCCAAGCCGTCGGACTACCGCAAGGCGACGGTGACGATCAGGCACGGAGCAGATGGAAAAAGCGCCGTGCTGCTGCCGGTGGTGGCGGGCGCGACCGGTCGCGATTGAGCAGAATCCTGGCCGATTGGCGCAAGCCTGTCGGCCAACGGAACGGCCCGGTCGGCGGTTTCGCACGGATCGGACCTCGTTCTGATGGAGCAATCAACTGGTACGGCTTCGGTGTTCGCCGCTCAGGTGACACGCTCACCCGCCGCCACGCGAACGGCCACCAAGTCCACCGGCTCGGGGTGGATGACCAGGCGCAGCCGCCCGGCCTCACGGAACAGACGCAGATGGCGATGCCTGACCAGATAGGCCACCGCGACCCCGGCGGCGGCGAGGCCCGCCAGCGCGCCTACGCCCAGCGCCCAGCGTGCGCCGAAATGATCGACCACCCAGCCGACCAGCGGTGCACCGATCGGGGTGCCGCCCATCACCACGGCAATGCGCAGCGCCAACACCCGGCCGCGCATGGTGCGCTCGGTGGTGAGTTGCATCATCGAGTTGCTGGCGGTCATGAAGGTGAGCGCGGCGAGGCCCACGAAGAACAGCACGACCGCGAACAGCAAGGGGCTGGGCATCGCCGCCGCCAGCGCCATAGTGACCCCGAAGGCTGCCGCAGCGACGCCCATCAGCACCATGCCGGGGAATTGACGACGGGCCGAAAGCAACGCCCCGCTCATGGTGCCCGCCGCCATCGCCGAGGTCAGCAGGCCGTACTGGCTGGCGTTGCCGTGGAACACGGTAACCGACATGGTCGAGATGAAGATCGCGAAGTTGAAGCCGAACGTGCCGAGCAGGAACAGCATCACCAGCACCGCGATCAGGTCGGGCCGCTGCCACACGTAACGAAACCCTGCCAGCAGGCTGCCGCGCGTGCTGGCGGGGCGCGCTTCGGTATGCAGCTCGCGCACGCGAAGGAACCACAGCGAGACCAGCACGGCCGCGTAGGAACCCGCGTTGATTAGGAACAGCCAGCCCTCGCCGACCGCGGCGATCAACACGCCCGCCACGGCGGGGCCGAGCATCCGGGCGCCGTTGAAGGAAGTGGAGTTCAGCGCCACCGCGTTCGCCAGGTCGTCGTCGGTGACCAGGTCCGAGACGAACGCCTGCCGGGCTGGCGCATCGAACGCGGTGACGATGCCCAGCAGCAACGCAAAGCCATACACCTGCCAGAGCTGCACCACGCCCGTGATGGTGACCAGGCCCAGACCCAGCGCCAGCAAACCCGCGGCGCCCTGGGTGAAGAGCAGCAGCTTGCGTCGATCGAGGTGGTCGGCGGCCAGGCCGGTCAACGGCAACAACAGCAGCGGCGGCCCGAACTGCAGCGCCATCACCGTACCCACCGCCGTGGCGCTGTGATGGGTGAGCACGGTAAGCACCAGCCAGTCCTGCCCGACGCGCTGCATCCAGGTGCCCACGTTGGACACCAGCGCGCCAGCGGCCCACAGCCGGTAGTTGTAGCTCCTGAGCGAGTGGAACATGCCGTTCATGGCGTGCCTGACCACTCCGTCGGGGCATTGCCGCCATGCAGGCGACCGAAACTCCACGCCAGCCCGGCCAGGGCCATCAGCATGCCCAGCCCAAAGGCGCCGGCATCGACGGCGGACCTCGGATCGAAATCACCCACGCGCTCGACCAGCCACCACGCCGCCAACAGGCTCGCAAAACCCCACGGCCCATGGACCATCGAAGACAAAAGTCCCTTGCCTGGAGGCTTGGCAGACGGCGTCTGGAAGGCGCGACCGGTCACGCCGCGGACGAGATGGGGCATCGCGTTGACGAGCATGAGGCCTGCTGCGAACCAGGCGAGGTGGTGGAGCCAGAACATGATGAAAGATTCCAGTGTGGTGTGCCCAGGCAAAACCCGAACTTTAACCCCTCATCGGCGAAGTGCACATCGGATCGGTCGCATGCTTCGCGTGACGACGGCCGTGATGAAGCGCGGCCAGCTCAGTGCTCGCGGCGATCAAGCAGCGCCATGATCCCGGCACTGGTGCCGGTTTCACCCAGGCGCGGAAAGATCCGCTCGACGCTGTTCTCGTGCGCCTGCGCACTCATGTCCGTCATCGCATCCAGCGCCAGGGTGACGTTGAAGCCCAACTCGTAGGCTTGCCGAGCAGTGGATTCCACGCCGATGCTGGTGGCAACGCCGGCCATCACCACCTGGGTGACGCCAAGCGCTTTCAGGCGCGAGGCCAGGTCGGTACTCGCGAAGGCGCCCCAGGTCCGCTTGGTGAGGACGATGTCGTCGGGCTGCCGGCCCAGTTCGGGCACCAGCTCGGTCCAGTCGGCCGGACGCTCGCCGCCACGCGGCGGCTGCGCGGTGCGACCGGGCGCGCCTCCATCCACATTCACCAACACCACTGGCAAGCGATGGCGACGGAATGCCCTGGCCAGTTCGCCGGCGCGGGCAAGCACCGGCTGGATCGGGTGCGCAGTGGGGTACGCCACGATGCCCTTCTGCAGGTCGATGACCAGCAACGCGGTGTGCGGGTCCAGGATGGTCATGCCCATGGCTGTCTCCTCGTGGGAACTGAAGTGTCGGATCGGTCCGTTTCTGTGTTGCCGCCGACCGGACGCTACGCGATACATGGTCGGACTGGATGAACATACCGCGGTTTCCCGCTGGGCAGTCATGGTCGGGCCCGCTGCATCGCGCGGGAACGCCACGGGGGCGACTTGCATCCCATCGGCAGACTGCCTGCCGGTTTGCGGTCGGCAGGGGATGGCGGAGGGTGCGATGGCGGTGCCGAAGACAGCGATGGTGCTCAGCGGTGGCGGCAGTCTCGGCGCGGTGCAGGTCGGCATGCTGCAGGCGCTCAGCCGCGCCAATGTGGCGGTGGACATGGTGATCGGCGCTTCGGTGGGCGCGCTGAACGGCGCATTCTTCGCCGACGATCCGACTCCCGCGGGCGTCGACCGGCTGGTCGAACTATGGCGCGGCCTGCGCCGCCGCGACGTGTTTCCGTTGACCTTGCTGGCGGGCATCAAGGCGCTGCTGTTCGGCCAGGATCACCTGATCGAGCCCTCGCGGCTGCGCGCCATCGTGCAACGTTCGCTGCGCATCGAACGCATCGAGCAGGCGCCACTGCCGCTGCATGTGGTGGCTACCGATGTGCTAGGCGGCGAAGCGGTGCTGCTTTCCCGTGGCTCGGTGGAGACCGCGCTGCTGGCGAGCACGGCGATCCCGGTGGTGTTTCCGCACGTGGCACTGGACGGCCGCTACCTCGTCGACGGCGGGGTCGCCAACAACACGCCGATCGCCAGCGCGGTCGCGCTGGGTGCCGAACGCATCCTGGTGTTGCCCACCGGCGTGAGCTGCGCGCTGCGCGAACCGCCGCGCAACATGGCGGCGCTGGCGCTGCACGTGATGGGACTGCAGAACATGCGCCAGCTCGACCGCGACGTGGAGCGTTACGCGGCGGATGCCCGGATCGCCATCGTGCCGCCGCTGTGCCCGCTGGGCGTCTCCGTCTTCGATTTCTCGCAGACCGCCGCGCTGATCGAGCGCGCCGCCGCGCAGACCCGCGACTGGCTTGACGCAGGCGGCCTGGCGAGCAACGGCCCGTTGCATGTGCCGCTGGTCCATCACCACCACCGCGCGGCAGCCGCGCACGGGGCGTGCCATGCTCATGCCTGACCGATCCACGGTACGGCGTTTCACCGCTGCACCGTCCACCCGACGCGCCATCCGGCGTGCCGGTTTTCATTGCCAGGGAGAATGAAATGTTCAATACCGCCTTGATCGTGTTCGCCATCGCCGCCGTGGGCGGCCTCATCCTTGCCGCCCACGTATTGCGCGGCAAGTTCGCACCCTGGGCCTTGTCGGTGCTGCATGCGCTGCTGGGCGCCGCCGGTCTGGTGCTGCTGATCGTCCTGTTGCTGCAGGGGGCGACGACGCAGCGGGTGCTGGCCGGCTTCGTGCTGCTGCTGGTGGCCGCGCTGGGCGGCTTCTTTCTCGCCTCGTTCCACCTGCGCCGGAAGCTGCCACCGAAGGCGGTGGTGCTGGTGCATGCGAGCGTGGCGGTGATCGGCTTTCTCACCCTGCTCAGCGTGCTGATGTGAGCGCCATGCGCCATCCGCTGCACCCCGCGCTGGTGCATTTTCCGGTGGCGTGCTGGTCGCTGGCGGTGCTGGCGGATTTCGCCAGCCTGCGCTTCGGCGCCGCGGCGTGGTCGTGGTCGGGCGGTCTGCTGGCGGTCGGCTGCGCGATGGCCGTGCTGGCCATGCTGGCCGGCATGATGGAACTGGCGCGGGTGCCGGAGGGTGCCGCGCTGCGCGATGCCTGGTGGCACATGGGCGCCATGCTCACCGCGTTTACCTTGTTCACTGCCCGCCTGCTGTTGCGGCTGGATCACTTCAAGCCGCTGGAACCGGACGTCACCTCGCTGCTGCTGGACGCGGGTGGGCTCCTCGCGCTGGCGGTGGGCGGCTGGTTCGGTGGCCGGCTGGTCTACGGCCACGGCGTGGGTCGCGAGTGAAACCCGGTTGTGCCGCCGGCCCGGCCCGGCGGCGCTTCCGATCCGGGGAGCTTGAGAAAGTGCACTTCGGCCCAGATGCTCTTGGCTCTACGCTTCCCCCAGCATGTGGCCATGTTCGACAAAATCAGAAACTGGCGCGTACGGCGCATCGTTGCTCGGCGCCCGATCGTCGAATCGCTCTGGCGGGACGCGCTGCGGCGCTGTGCCCCGGCGCGTCGGCTGGGCGCTTCCGACCAGGCCACGTTGCGTGTGCTCGCCACGCTGTTCCTGGAGAGCAAGTCGCTGGAACCGACCAAGGGCTTGCATCTCGACGACGCCGACCGTGTCTTGCTCGCGGCGCATGCCTGCGTGCCCATCCTGAAACTGGGCCTTGACTGGTACGACGGTTGGCACAGCGTCATCGTGTACCCGGATGCGTTCATTCCACGTCGCCAACAGATGGATTCAGCCGGCGTGGTTCACCAGACCAGCACCGTGATGGCCGGCGAAGCATGGGGGCGCGGGCCAGTGATTGTGTCTTGGGCAGACGTGCTGAATGGCGAGAAGAAACCGGGACACAACGTGGTCATCCACGAAATGGCGCACAAGCTCGACATGCTCAACGGGGACGCCAACGGCTTTCCGCCGCTGCACCGGCGCATGGATCGCCGCGTGTGGTCGAAGGTCTTCTCCAGCGCGTGGGATCAGCTGAAGGAAGAACAACGCAACGGGGACGAGTTGCCGATCGACCCGTATGCCCTGGAAAGCCCGGCCGAATTCTTTGCGGTGGCCAGTGAGCAATTCTTCGAGGGGCCGGCAACCTTGCGCCAGCATTTGCCGGACGTCTATCGGCAGCTCGAGCAGTTTTACCGGCAGCACCCGTTCTGAGCGCGCAGTGTTCAAGCGCGAACGTCAGAGGGTACGACAGGTAATCTGACGCCGCCCCAGCCCGCCAATCCGCCGCGCCCTGCCCATCAGGCGACGTCCTTTACCAGGTCAGCCAGCCCAAACCATGCGCGCAAGGGGCTCCGGCTGCGGCGATGGCTTGTTCGACGTTGCCTCAGTTTCCCCACTCCGGATAAACAGCGAGTGCGTCCAGATAGTTATGGATCACGTCGGTGTGCGCGTCTTCCTGCCAACCGCCCGGCGTTGCGTTCTTGATGAGATCGCGTGGACGGCCTTGTTCATCGATGGCGTATTCCGTGAAGTTCAGTGCTTCGCGCGCTTCCCGGGCAAGCAAGGCGGATTGGGTCGCCTTGGCATACATCGCGAGTACGGCGCCGTAGGTCGAATTGATGCCGCCCCACGCATCATGGTCTTCGTCCTGCTCGTGACACACGGTCACCCCGAATTCCTTGTGGGTGAAATTCCTGCGCACGAATTCAATCAGGGTTGACGCGTCTGCGCGCCAGTCCGGATCGATCGCCTCGCGTTTCTCCAGCAGGTAACGCGCCAGATTCAGCGGTGCCCAGGCATTGCGATTCGTCGGTGTGTCGTGATCTTCGAAAAATTGTGCGAAGCGCGCGCCATCCGTTTTTGCGCTCGGAATCTGCTGCGTCTTGATCCACCGCCACAGCGCGGCGCGCGACGGCTGGAACTCCGTGTAGCCGCGCGCAAGCAGCACGTCGTAGAGACGCAGGATGTACGTCATGTCGCTGGAGATGGGGCCGCGCGGGGCGCCGGTGCGATGGTCGGCCCGGAAAGGCCACGGCGAATGCGTGGCGTCACCGGTCCGCTGACTGGCCATCAATACGCGGGCATCGTGAAGCGCCTGGGCGAAGTACTTTGGCTCCTTCGTGGCATCGGAGAGCAGGACCAGGGCGTAGCCGGAGATACCGCCCTTGTCCGGTTCGATTTCGTAGGGGCGATCGGATTGCGAGCCGCTGTTCGCCGGCTGGGGGAACTGGTCGCGACGCCCTGTCGAATGTGGAAAGCGCGGGTATTTTCCGGAATCGGGCGTGAGACTTTCCTTGAGCAGGTAATCGCCCATCAAGCGTGCGATCGCCAGCGTCCGCGGATGGTGGCCGCTCCGAAACTCGTCGTATTTCAGGTACGAAATGATGCCCATGCCATTTTGCGTCGCCGGAATGGTATCGCTGCGTTCGGCAATCGGCTTCCAGTCGCCATCGACAAACGTGGTCGTGACAAAAATCGGATAGCCATGATCCGTGGGCGCGCTTTCGTAAAAGCGCATTTCGCGGTCGAGCGCCGTACGCCATGAAATCCAGGGAAGCAGGCGACCGTCGGCATCACGTTTTGCGGTGTGCCCGGCAATGATCTCCGGCTTTGCCGTCTGGCTGTATGCGGCCGGGGCGAACGCTGCGAAGGCAGCAAGGACAAGCGGGAGTCCACTGCGAAAACATTTCATCGGTCGCTCCACGGTTCTCTTCATTGGTCGGTCAGGCGTGCATGGCGCGAAACAGGGCACGATGTCACGTGCGCATTCTCGTGGAAAACCTCAGCCTCCGTCCTCTTTTCCGCCATGTCGAGAGGCCTATTGGCAAACCCCCGACATTGATGCACGATCATTCCGTCCAACGTTCCCCACCACCACGCGCACGAGGCTGCCATGCGCCACGCACGTCTTTGCACCTACATCATCGCCCTGTTGTTGCCACTCGCCATCACGGCTTGCGTGAACGGCGTCAATGGCTCCGTTGACGTCCCGGCAGGCACCAGTGTTTCCGACGCGACCACCGTGAACGGTTCGGTGAACCTGGAGGCCCAGGCCAGGGCCGACAAGGCCACCACTGTCAACGGCTCAATCCATCTCGCCAGCGGCGCACAGGCAGGTGCTGCCAAGACGGTCAATGGCGACATCACCCTCGAAAACGACGCCAAGGTCTCGGGTAACGCAACGACGGTCAATGGCGCGCTCAGCCTTGCGGCAGGGTCCGCCGTGAACGGTGCGCTGACCAACGTCAACGGCCGTATCGAGATCGATGGTGCCCACGTCGGCAATGGCATCGTCACGGTGAATGGCAACATCCACATTACGGGCAACGCCGTGGTCGATGGCGGCATCAAGGTGGAAAAACCCAACGGCAACGGGTTTTTCGGCATCCACTTCGGCAGCAGCAGCAACTACATGCCGCGTATCGTGATCGATGCGGGCGCGAGCGTGAATGGCCCGCTGACCTTCGAAAGACCGGTCAAACTTTACGTCAGCGATCAGGCCAAAGTCGCGGGGCCAATCAGCGGCGCCAACGCGGTGAAGTTTACCGGCGCGACGCCGCCGGCCTCGTAGAAAACGCTGTCCGGAGGTGTGGTCCTCCACACCTCTTTCGCTCCATTGCTCGACGCAGCGACATCGCACGCGTCGACTCAGCGCGACGCCAGCGCCTTCATGTCGACCCACTCGTGGATGCGCGCGCCCGTCGCGCCGTCCTTCGCCGCACGCAGCATCGCGCGCGCGACATCCGCACCCGCGATGCCGCGATACTTACGTGCGCCACCCACGAGGAGCCAGTCGATCAACGGCCACGCCGCGATGGTGAAGCGTTCGAGCGGCCGGTTCTCTTCGCGCTGCCCGAGCAGTTGCGACGGCCGGAAGATGTGCGTGCGCGCGATGCCCAGCGCGATGACGTCGCGCTCGGTCTCGCCCTTCGTGCGGAGGTAGAACACGGACGAACCCGCGTTCGCCCCGACGGCCGACACCAGGAACACACCCGTCGCGCCGCGCGCCTGCGCGACCGCGGCGGCCCGCACCGGGTAGTCGTGGTCGATGCGGTAGTAGCCAGCCTCGTCGGGCACCTTGGCCCTGGTCGTGCCGAGGGCGATGAAGACGTCGTCCGCGTCGATCCGTTCGGCCAGCGTGGGCAGCGAATCGAGGTCGCCGACAAGCGTCACCAGCTTCGCGTGCACCAGGCCCGGGTCGCGTCGGACGACGATGGTGATGCCGTCGTAGTCGGCGCTCGCTAGCAGCATCGGCAGCAGTTGCGAGCCGATGAACCCGGTGGCTCCGAAAAGAAGTGCTTTCTTCATGGCGACGACGCGAAGCGCGATGGTGGTGACGCGCCATTGTGCGCCTTGATCGCACGCAGCGCCCGAACGCGAGCGCATGCACTGCCCTGCGACCGTTTATGGGGCGAGCGATAAAGGAAAGGAGGAAGCCAGGCAAACCCGTTTGACTTCCTCCGTTCCAGCTTCCGTATCCGCAGCGGATCACCCGGATGATCGCGCCTGTCGCTGCGTTCTTCTCCGGCAAACAGCCTGATCACGGCGCGTCCCAGGAGGTGTGGTGGCGTGGGACTCACGCCACCACAGGATGTGACTGCAAGAGTGCAACGGATGATGCCGGCGTTGCCGGTCAGTCGCTCCCGATCCTGGCGTCCTCGCGGTCCGCGCGCCCGCTGTCGACATGCCCCCACACCAGCTTCCAGACGAGCACCAGCAGGATTGCGAAGCCGGCCACGAGCAGGATCTTGCCGAGTCGCTGCTGGTCGTCCAGCAGGTAGTTGCTGCACAGGCGTATCGGCGAAATCAGGTACAGCCAGCCGAGGCGCATCATGGTGGCAATCAGCTCGACCAGAACCACGCCACGCACCACGAACCCCGCACGCGGCCAGCTCAGTGCGATCGGCGCACCGATCAGCAGCGGCACGCTGAGGAATTTCGCCAGCCTGACCTGCGGATCGTCGAGCGCCGCATCCATCGCCAACGGCAGCATCCACACCATGCCGGTCAGCGAGGCCAGCAGCAGCCCGCTGATACCGCGATGGTTCCAGGCATGCAGGCGCCGAACGAGCCAGCCTGGCGCCCCCTGTGCCAGCCACCCGCCGGCCAGCGCCAGCAACGGAATCTGGATCAGCATCTGCAGGGTCATCGTCGATTCGAGCACGTGCCGCACAGCGGGAATGGCGAGCGCCGCCCACAGCATCGCGCCCACCAGGCACAGGCGACCGGACCGGTGCTTCATGGCGTCAACCGCTGCGTGACGTAGCGGGCGGCGGCGCGGGCATCGTTCCAGTCCAGTACCGCGACCAGCCGGCCAGCCGGATCGACCACCGCAATCGCGGCGTTGTGCACGAATCCGCCCCATCCGTCCGGTACGGCGACCACGCCGAATGCGTGCATCAGCGCCGTCAAATCGGCTTGATCGACCGGGCGTGCCGCAATCCAGCCGGCGCCGTGGTCGCCGTGTTGGCGCTGGTAATCGGCAAGCGCGACGGGATCATCGTGGGTCGGATCGAAGCTGACGCTCAGCAGCGCAACCTGGCCGGTGGCGAGGGGCTCGGCCAATGAGCCTTGCAGGCGCGCGAACTCGCTGCCCTGGACCGAGCAGTACGACATGCAGCGGGTATAAATGAAATCGACCAGCAGCCAGCGCCCGCGCAACTCCCCGAAGCTGGTGCGCCCGCCGGCGGCGGTCTGCAACGGCAGCGGCGGTACCAGCGGCGGATGTTCACGGACACGGATGCGGCGGGCGGTCTCGGTGGTGTAGGCGCGAAACCCGTCGGTGGCGGCGGCCAGTATCCCGAGGCCCGCCGCCAGCAAGACAAGACTAACCAGCAGTGTTCGCAGTACCGCCATGGGGCTCCCCTCGCGCGGGCGCCTTCAGCAGACCCACCGTGATGCGGATCGCAAAGTAGAGCATGCCCAGCACCACCAGGATCGCACCGATCGAACCGACCTCGTCGGTAGCGGTCCACGCCGGCAGGTGGGTCGCCATCCGCCGCGCCACACTGAGATGCCCGGCGTCGAGGAAGGCCAGCACGAAGATCAGGCCGCCGATCAGGTAGACGGGGAATCCCAACCGGTCGGCCGCGGTGTTCGGCGGCGCATCCGCACGCTGGCCGATCACGTGGAACATCAGGGCCAACGCCATCGGCAGCACTCCGAGCAGCAGGTAGAAGTGAAAGTGTCCGGGCACCCACTGGGTATTGTGCATCACCAGGTTGATGCGAACGGTGCCATCGAGGATGGCCGGCACGATGCCTGCCGCCCAGCCGAACATCGACAGGATCAGCAGCCGCGAGGGCATCGTCCAGCGCATGTTCGAGCGATAGATATTGGTGAGCGCACCGTACACGGTGACCAGGAACACCGGGAATCCCGCACCCCACGACACCACCTGGCCCATGACCACCAGCCACGGTGGCTCGGCATAGTCCATCATCAGGTGATGCGGGAACACGATGATCACGAACAGCGTGCTGACCGCCCACGACCACAGGAACGGCCGCGAGATCGGATACGGTTTGCCCGAATAGCGCGCCAGCAGTTCGTACACCGCGATCACGCCCATGTAGATCGTGGCGTTGATGTACATGTGGCCAAACCAGTAGATCAGGTTCTTGGCCACCAGCGCGTTCAACGCCATCTCGGGGTAATAGATATTGACCAGCCCCATCACTAGCACCACCGCGCCGGCCAGGATGCCCAGCGTGTTGGCGATGACCACCATGGTGCTGGCCACCACCGCCTTCGGATGATCCGGATCGATGGTGCCGCGGAACAGCCACTGCAGGCCAAGCGCACGCCCGAGGTTGCCGTGCACCCTGATGATGCCGGCGGCGGCATCCAGGTAGAACACCAGCATGCCCACGCCGATCAGCAGATAGCCCAGCATGAACAGCGCCGCGGCATTCGGGCTCCACAGCCCCATGCCGTGCACCGGCAGCGGATACAGAAACGTCCACAGTGCGCCGTAACCGTCGACGAAGATCGCGAAGATGATGCACAGCGCACCAAGCATGAACATCACATAGTTGGTGAGGAACGCCCACAGGTGCAGTCGGACGTACTTGCGCAGGAAGAACCACATCACCGCAGTGGTCGCCAGTGCCGCGGTGCCGACCATGCCGGCACCGTGCATCGACAGGATGCGGTAGAACAGGTCGGGCGGTACCGACAGCCAGGTGGCCTGCCCCAGGCGCATGGTCAGCCCGAGCAGCATCATCAGCACGAACAAGGTCACCGCCGTGATGATGTACAAGTTGAAGGCGACCCGGTTGCCGCCGTCGAGACGTTCGCTGTCCGGATACATCGTGAGAGCAGCCATGGTCAGCCTCCGCTCGCCGCGACGACCTTGATCTCGGAAGTCATCGGCGCATGTCCGATACCACAGTATTCAAGGCACATCACCTTGTAGGTGCCCGGCTGCGTGAACGTGTACACGATCTTGTTGGTGAAGCCCGGCATGGCCTGGGTCTGGGTCGCAATGCGGCCGTCCGGCGCGTAGACCGCAAAATCGTGGTTCACGTCCTTGCTGGTTACCCGGAATTCGACCGGAGAGCCGGCGTGCACCGTGTCCGGAGTGATCTGCCACGACCACTGCTGCCCCACCACGTCGACCACCTGGTGGATATCCAGCGGCGTGTGCTGCGGTGCAATCGGGAAACGGTGGAGGGTGGCATAGGTGCCGCCCACGAAGATGACCAGCAAGCTGCCGAACAGCCATCGTCGCAGCAGGTTGGAAGTGTGCGCGGCCTTGCGCGTCGCGGCATCGTCGGCAGGCTTTCCGGCCTGACGGATCACGTAGACGAAACCCAGCGCGACCAGGCCCATGCCAACCAGCGAGATGGTCCAGACGACGTTCTGAAGGATCATGACAGTCCCCATCCAGTCAAGGCTGGATGACTATGGGCTCACCCCATCAAGGCTGTCAAACGAAAAACGGGACGGAGGAAGTTTACGCGGCCATGAAACCCGGCGCGCACCTGCTTCCGCCGTCGCCCACTGTCGATGCCATCCGCCGCTCCCGACCCGGACACCAGAGATACCTCAGCCATCGACTCCATCCATGCGACGCCAAGCTGGTCAAAAGGGTCAGCTCAACCTGCCCCCTTTGTTGTGAGCCTCGCCATCAAGGGAACCCTGAAGGAAAGAACCTGTCTACCGCGGTTGCCCGCAACGCGCGCTGACGGTATGCGCAGGTTTCGTATGGTTAATTGGCTTGAATGAGGCAGTGTCATCGAACGTTCCGGGCAGGTCCGACATCAACAGGCGGGGGATCGTGCGCGCGGCCTGGTATGGCTCGACAGCGAGACGCGCGAGACCTTGGGTCGCGGGCGCTGGCGACAGCCACCGCTGACGCCCCCGGCGCTGGCGCCCGCGCTGGCTTTGGTAGTGCTACTGCACGCGCTGTTCGCGCTGGCGCTGTGGTACGAGATGCGGCTCAATCCGCCGCATCTGGCGGCGGCGCCCGTCGATCAGACGCTGATCGTGCGTCTGATCGATTCCAGCACGCCACGCGCCGCGCAGCCGCCTGCCCCACCCATGCCACCCAAGTTGGCGCCGCCGCGGCAAGCGGTGGCCCCCCGCGTTCGCCCCATGACGCACGAGAAGCCACGTCGTGATGCGATGGTCGTGCAGGATCATGAAGCGACACCTGCACCGGCGGCCTCCGTGGCCGCGCCGGGCGCCATCAGCTTCTCGGCGCGGCTGCCGTCCACGACGGAGACCTATGCCACAACAAGCGCCAAGGCCAAACCGGCCAAGCCCGCGGATGATCGCCAGATCATGCAGCACGACAGCAACCGGATGCAGTACAAGGCCACCCGTTTCGAAAAATATTTCCCGCCACCAAACGAGACGGCCGGCGGTGCGCTGGGTCGCCATATAGGCGATGCGATCAAGGCGATCGCCAAAGGCGCCTGCGATCCCAAAAAGAGCAGTACGGCTTCCAATTTGCTGTGCAGCGTGCCACCCATACCACCTTCGCCCAAGGAGGGCGACGAGCGCCTCAACCTGCCGCCGGCGGCGCTGACCGCCGATCCGCATCCGACCAGGCCGCCGCCACTGTCGAGCTGTATTGCCGAGTACAAGGCGACCAGGCCGCTGTCATACGGCTGCCCGCTGAACACGCCTGATCTGGCCTTCAAGGCCGAGATGCGTGTATGCATCGATCTGTTCCGTGCGGGCAAACGCCTCAAGACATGGTGCCCGCTTGATACACCCAAACGCGCGGCCGCCGAGTCGGTGACGCCGGCGGCTTCCCCGAGCGCGGGTTTGCACTGAGCACGCTCGACCGAACGTAGCAAAACCACGACGCAGAACGCTCTCCGTGGAGATCCTGGTCGTGGCGGCGACGTTACCGCCGGTCAAGACGGGCCGAAAAGCCGGCTATTCGAGGTGCCTGCTTCATTCGTATATAGTCGGCCGATGACGCGCATCCGCTGCGACATCCTGCAGGTGCCGGCGCGTCCACGATCCTGGCGATGAAAACGCAGCAAGGGGTACACCATGTCTTTTTCCCGGGCGATGCATACGCTTGTTGTCGGTGGCTTTTTGCTGGGCTTGTATCTGATTGCCACACCAGCGCGGGCCGATCAGCACTATTCGCGTGAGGTGTTCTTCGACAACAGCCTCGCGCCAGGCTCGTATCCGTACAGCGAAGGCAATGTGTCGTCGCCGAGCGCATTGACACTGATCGACGGCAAGTTGCCGGTGACCACGAAGCAGTTCATCAGCGGACCGAATGCGCTGATGCTGCAGTGGACGTCGACGCCGAAGGGCGGTTGGGATGCGCAGATCAAGATGTATCGCTGGCGCAACCGCGATATCGGATGGGCCGGCGACTCGCTGTACCTGTGGCTGTGGAGCGACGAAGGCATTGCCGCGAAGGACCTGCCGCAGATCGCCTTTTCCGACACGATGAAAGGTATGGACATGTTCGACGTCACTGTGGCGCATAGCCAGCGGCGTCCGTTATCGGATTTCGTCCAGGCGATTGCACCCAGGCACTGGACGCGCGTGCGCATTCCGCTCGATCAGTTCGTCAAGGATGCATTGCAACCGTTTGAGCCACGCCGGATCGGCACCATCGTGCTTTCGCAGGGTACGGGCGACGGTCGGCAGCACACGCTTTATCTGGACGACATCCGCATCCAGAACGATGCCGGCCCCACCGCCGCACCACAAGCACCGAGCAATCTGCGTGCACGCGGCTACGAACGGCATGTGCTGCTGCAATGGGACGCGCCGAGCGATCCGACGGTGGCGCAGTACGTGATCTACCGTTCGTTGAACGGCGGCGCGTGGAAACCTATCGGCGTGCAGCGTTACGGGGTGAATCTCTATTCGGATTACATCGGCGACCCGCATGCGAAGGCGGCATACAAGGTGTCGGCGCGCACGTCGAGCCTGGCCGAGTCGGCGTCGACGGCCGAAGCCGATGCGGCGACGCATCCGATGAGCGACGACGAACTGCTGACGATGGTGCAGGAGGCGAGCTTCCGTTATTACTGGGATGCCGCCGAGCCGATCTCGGGCATGGCGCGCGAATCGCAGCCCGGCGCCGACGACATGATCGCGACCGGCGCCAGCGGGTTCGGCATCATGTCGATGATTGTCGCGGCAGATCGCGGCTTCATCACCCGACAGCAGGCGGTCGAACGCATGCTGCGCATCACACGCTTCCTGGCGCGTGCCGACCGCTTCCACGGCGCGTGGCCGCATTTCATCAGTGGCCGCACCGGGCATGCAATCGCACTGTTCCAGATCTATGACGATGGCGCGGACCTGGTCGAGACTTCGTTCCTGATGCAGGGTCTGCTCGCCGCGCGCGGTTACTACACGGGCAACAATCCGCAGGAGCGCGAATTGCGCAAGAACATCACCGCGCTGTGGCGGGGCGTCGACTGGGATTGGTTCCGCGCCACGCCGAAGCGCGATGCGCTGTATTGGCACTGGTCGCCGAACTATGGCTTCCACATCGCCTTCCGGCTGGAAGGCTGGAACGAGGTGATGATCACCTACCTGCTGGCGATCGCCTCGCCGACGCACCCGGTGCCGCCGAGCACCTACTGGACCGGCTATGCACGCCTCGGTCATGACCAGTCCTATGGCGTGAAGCACGACTTCTACGGCATCACGCTTTCGCAGGTCTACCATTTGCCGACAGCGACGTCGCCGGGCTCACCCGGGCCACTGTTCTTCACCCACTACTCGTACATGGGCTACGACCCGCATGGCGTGCGCGATCGCTTCTCCAACTATTTCCGCAGCAATCGCAACCAGTCGCTGATCAGCCAGAAATACGCGGAAGCCAACCCCGGCCATTTCAAGGGCTACGGTGCCGACAGCTGGGGCCTCACCGCGGTGGATGGGCCGGACGACATGTATCACGAGTACAAGCCTTTCATGACCGACGACGGCACCATCGCGCCGACGGGCGCGGTGAGCGCGTATGCATACGCGCCCGAGGCATCGCTGCCGGCGATCAAGCACTGGTACCGGGACCTGGGTGCCCAACTGTGGGGCATCTACGGTTTCAGGGACGCGTTCAACCAGCAGCTCAACTGGTATTCCGGCATCACGGTCGGCCTCAACCAGGCACCGCAGGCGGTGATGATCGAGAACGGCCGCACCGGCCTGGTCTGGCGTGCCTTCATGTCGAACCCGGAGATCCGCAAGATGCAGAAGGCGATCGGGCTGGTGCCGGACAAGGATTGAGCCGTCCCGTGCACGCACTCATGCCTTACGCATGGAAGCGTGCCTTTCGGCACAAAGGGGCCATCGATCACCCTCACCCCGCAAGCCGGTCAGTGGTCAGCAATTGTCCCCGACACGTTTTTGCTACCGGGTCGATCAGCGCAGGTCGGCGTTGATCGCCTCCAGCGTCGCGGCACCCGGGCAAAGCTCGCCTTCGCCCAGGGTGTTGAATGCCACCGGCGTGGTATCCAGATGCGCATGCAGGTCGGCGGCATCGGGGTCGACGTACAGCAAGCCGGTAACGATCTCGCCGCGTGCCTGGCAAGCGTGCAGGTAATTCATCGCCCCCACGCGATCGCCGCTATCGTGGCCTTCCGGCAGCTTGCGCAGGCGCAACACGCTGCCGTCGTGCTGGTGTACCTCGCGTACCTCGCCGGGCGCGTAATCGACCGTGATCTCGGCATGCGACGAGATGAAGTCCATCCGGCACAGGGCGTGATTGTGCTCGCGCACATAGTCGTAACTCTTGGTGCTGCCCTCGTGATTGTTGAACGTGACGCACGGGCTGATCACATCCAGGAACGCGGCTCCCTTGTGCGTCATCGCCGCTTTCAGCAGCGGTACCAGTTGCGCCTTGTCGCCGGAGAAACTGCTGGCGACAAAGCTCGCGCCCAGTTGCAGCGCCATGCCTACCATGTCAACCGGTGCGTCGGTGTTGATCGCACCTTTTTTTGACTTGCTGCCCTGGTCGGCGGTCGCCGAGAACTGGCCTTTGGTCAAGCCGTATACGCCGTTGTTCTCGACGATGTAGACCATGTCCACGCCGCGGCGGATCGAGTGCACGAACTGCCCGATGCCGATCGAGGCCGAATCGCCATCGCCCGAGACGCCGAGGTAGAGCAACTCGCGGTTGGCGAGATTGGCGCCGGTCAGCACCGAAGGCATGCGCCCGTGCACGGCGTTGAAGCCGTGCGAGGCCGACAGGAAATAGGTCGGCGTCTTGCTGCTGCAACCGATGCCGGAGATCTTCGCCACGCGGTGCGGCTCGATGTCCAGCTCCCAGCACGCCTGGATGATCGCGGCGGAAATGGAATCGTGGCCGCAGCCGGCACACAAGGTCGAGACGGCACCTTCGTAGTCGCGCCGGATGAAACCGGCCGCGTTGCGCTGCAGCGAGGGATGGTGCAGCCTGGGTTTGGGGAGATAGGTCATCTCATGCCACCTTGTCGTCACGCAGTCGGGCGCCTTCGGCGGCATGCACGCGCTCGCCGATCGCCCGGACAATGAAGCGCGCGGTGATCGGCGTGCCGTCGTAATGCAGGATCGGAACCAGGCGCGCGGGGTCGATTTCGAACTGCTCGATCAGCAGCGCGCGCAACTGTGCGTCGCGGTTCTGCTCCACCACAAGAACCTGCTGATGCTGGTCGATGAAGGCCAGCACGGAATCGGCAAACGGATAACCGCGCACCCTCAATGCATCGATGGGCATGCCATCGGCATCGAGTTTCGCGATCGCCTCGTTCATCGCCGGCGCGGTGGAACCGAAATAGAGCACGCCGTGTTTCGCGGGTTTCGCCGCGCGATGCAGTACCGGTTGCGGCAGCAGCGCCTTGGCAGTCTCCAGCTTGCGCTGCAGGCGCTGCATGTTCTGCACGTAATCCTCGCCCTTCTCCGAATATTTTGCATCGGCGTTCTTGCTGGTGCCGCGGGTGAAGAAACTGCCACGGGTCGGGTGCGTTCCGGGATAGGTCCGGTACGGTATGCCGTCGCCGTCCACGTCGCGGTAACGACCGAACGCCGCACCGGCCTCCAGTTGCTCGGCGGTCAATACCTTGCCGCGGTCGTACTGGCGCGCCTCGTCCCATGCGAACGGTTCGCACAGGCGCTGATTCATGCCGATGTCGAGGTCGCTCAGCAGGAACACCGGCGTCTGCAGGCGATCGGCCAGATCCAGCGCGGCGGCAGCGAATTCGAAGCACTCGTGCGGGTCCTCGGGGAACAGCAGCACGTGGTTGGTGTCGCCGTGCGAGGCGTGCGCGCAGAACAGCACGTCCGATTGCTGGGTGCGGGTCGGCATCCCGGTGGACGGCCCACCCCGCTGCACGTCCACCACGGTCACCGGAATCTCGGCGAAATAGGCCAGACCGATGAACTCGTTCATCAGCGAGATGCCCGGGCCGGACGTTGTGGTGAACGCGCGCGCGCCGTTCCAGCCGGCGCCCGTGACGATGCCGATCGAGGCGATTTCGTCTTCGGCCTGCACGATCGCGTAGCGGTGCTTGCCGGTCTCGGGATCGACCCGCAACTTGGCGCAATATTTCTCGAACGCTTCGGCGAGCGAGGACGACGGCGTGATCGGGTACCACGCACATACCGTGGCGCCACCGTATACCAGGCCCAACGCGGCCGCGCTGTTGCCGTCCACAAAGATGCGCTTGCCCACGGCGTCGCGACGTTCGACGCGCAAGCCGATCGGCCCGAAATGCTGCTCGGCGTATGCCCGGCCGAGATCCAGCGCATGCAGGTTCGGCTCCAGCAGCGCCGGTTTGCGCTTGTACTGCTCGCCGATCAATTGCACGATCACGTCACGCTCGATGCCCATCAGCGCCGACAACGCGCCGAGATACATGACGTTCTTGAACAGCTGTCGCTGCCGCGGATCGTCCCAGTTCTGGTTGGCGATATCGGTCAATGGCACGCCGAGGGTGGTGACGTCGTCGCGGAATTTCGCCTTCGGCAGCGGTTTGCTGCTGTCGTAAAACAGATAGCCGCCGGGGGCGATGCCGGCAACATCGGCATCCCAGGTCTGGGGGTTCATCGCCACCATCAGATCGTAGCCACCGCGCCGGCCGAGCCAGCCGACCTCGCTGACCCGTACCTCGTACCAGGTCGGCAGCCCCTGGATATTGGACGGAAAAATGTTGCGCGGACTGACCGGCACACCCATGCGCAGGATGCACTTGGCGAACAGTTCGTTGGCGGACGCGGAACCGGAACCGTTGACGTTGGCGAACTTGACGACAAAGTCGTTGGTGGCGTTGATGGACATCAGGACCTGGTCCATGGATTCCTCATTCCGCGAAGGTGAAAAGCCGACTCGCCGTGCACGCCGGTGGATGCCGACGGGCTATCGCCTCGGCCCCGGCGGGGCGCCTGTAGCAGCGGCTGCTCCGCCATGCTGCCTGCGCCATCGAGCGCCGCCCGCTACTCGTCGGCGGGCGGACCCGACATGATGATGATGTGCATCCTCGATTCACGCCGGAGTCTTCTTCCGCGTGGCGACGGTGGCCGAGCCTTCGTCGTGTCCCGCGCAGGAATCCACGAACAGAAACTGCCGCATGTCCCACGCGCCGGTCGGGCAACGCTCGGCGCACAGGCCGCAATGCAGGCACACGTCTTCGTCCTTGACCATCACCCGGGCGGTCTTGAGGGGCTCCGACACATACAGGTCCTGCCCGGTGTTTTGCGCCGGTGCCGTGAGGCGCGTGCGCAGTTCCATCTCTTCACCGTTCGAGGTGAAGGTGATGCAATCCGTCGGACAGGCGTCCACGCAGGCGTCGCACTCGATGCAGATGTCCTTCGTGAATACGGTTTGCACGTCGCAATTGAGGCAGCGCTGCGCTTCCTTCCAAGCGGTTTGCACATCGAACCCGAGCTCGACTTCCTGATGGATGTTGGTGAGCGTCTTTTCCTTCGGTGCCCACGGCACCACGTAGCGCTCGTCCGGGGATATTTCGTTGTCGTAGCTCCACTCGTGGATCCCCATCTTCTGCGAGACGAGGTTGGTCAACGGCGGCGGCCGCTTGCGCACATCCTCATGCTGCAGCAGGTTGTGGATCGACACTGCGGCCTGGTGACCGTGTTCGACCGCCCAGATGATGTTCTTGGGCCCGAACGCCGCATCGCCACCGAAGAAGACCCCGGGCAATGACGATTGCATGGTCAGTTTGTCGAGTACCGGCATGCCCCATTCGTCGAAGGCCATGCCGAGATCGCGCTCGATCCACGGAAAGGCATTCTCCTGCCCCACCGCGATCAGCACTTCATCGCATTCGATGAGTCGATCCGGCTCGCCGTTCGGCACCAGCTTGCGCCTGCCGTTGGCGTCCACCTCGGCGCGCATCGGCGTGAACCACATGCCGGTCAGCTTGCCGTCCTCGTGCACGAAGGATTTCGGGTTCAGCCAGTTCAGGATCTCGACACCTTCGTGCTCCGCGTCTTCCTTCTCCCATGGGCTGGCCTTCATCTCCTCGTAGCCCGAACGCACGATCACCTTGACCTCTTCGCCACCGAGACGCCGCGCACTGCGGCAGCAGTCCATCGCAGTATTGCCACCACCCAGCACCAGCACCCGCCTGCCCACCTTCTTGACGTGCTCGAAGTACACCGAGGCCAGCCACTCGATGCCGAGGTGGATCCAGGTCGCAGCCTCGTCGCGCCCCGGCACATGCAGGTTGCGGCCGCGCGGCGCGCCGCAGCCGACGAAGACCGCATCGAAGTTTTCCGCGAGCAGCGATTTCATGGAATCGATCTTGTGGTTGCCCACGAATTCGACACCCAGGCCGAGGATATAGCCCACTTCTTCGTTGATCACCGCCTCCGGCAGGCGGAAGCGTGGCACCTGGGTCCGCATGAAGCCGCCGCCCTTGGCGTCGGTTTCGAAGATGGTGACGCGATAACCCAACGGCGCGAGATCGCGCGCCACGGTGAGCGAGGATGGTCCGCCGCCCACGCAGGCGATGCGGAAACGCTCGGCGCCCGGCACCGGCTCGGGAAGGCGCTCGCGCATGCGCTTTTCGATATCGACGCTGCGGTTGTCGGCGGCGACGCGCTTCAGCCGGCAGATCGCGACCGGCTCAGGTTTCTCCCCGTTGTTCTCTTCAACACGCCCGCGTCGGCATGCTGGCTCGCAGGGCCGGTCGCAAGTACGGCCGAGAATTCCGGGGAAGACGTTTGAATCCCAGTTGAGCAGGTACGCATCGTCAAAGCGCCCGGCGGCGATCATGCGGATGTAGCGGGGAACCTGGGTATGCGCAGGACAGGCCCACTGACAGTCCACGACCTTGTGGAAGTACTGCGGATTGCCAATATCGGTGGGTTGCATGCAAGCCCTCCAGCCAACCGCGGGACGCCGGCGATCTGCCGACGTGGGCCCGCCATCCGGAGTCTAATTGTTTCGCGCGGAAACGAAAGGGGCAGGTCAGGTAGCGAAAAGCGGGCTCGGCGCCCCGCCACTCTGGAACCTTGCGATTCGCTGGCAGCAGGCGCCCGAGTAACGAGTCCGCGCCTGCAGGGCAAGCGCCACTTTCATCGAAAGCCGGGGCGACATCATCTGTGCCAACCGGGCAAGGAGCTTTGAAATGGCCTGGTTTGCCTGCCGCGAACACGAGCGTATCGCACGGATGGTTCCCTCGCCGCAGTCAGGTCCCGGTTCATTCGCTGCGCTGCGATGAAGAGGGGTCGATGATAGCTGGCCACCCCCTGTCTTCGAGAGCCAATCTGCTGTCAGAAATTGCCCCCAGAAATTGTCTCTGACACCTTTTCCGATCCACTCCGTCCCGGTTTCCGCGTTGCCCCGTTTTTAAATGGCACGCTCTTTCACTGTTTCCAGGAAGCTTTCCGCACCATTGCGACCGGCGCGCTTGGCGGCATACAGTGCCGCATCGGCACGCTGCAGCAAGCTGTCGATGCTGTCGCCACTCCTGACGACCGTCGCTCCGCAACTGATCGTGACGAGGTGGCCATCGGACATCGGCTCCGCTGCCATATGCCGGCACAACCCGTTGGCCATGCGCAGCGCTTCCTCCGGGTCGACGCCCCGAACCAGCGCCACGAACTCGTCGCCTCCCCATCGGCCCAGGGTGTCCGTGCCGCGAAACACTTGCGCCGCGCGTGCCGTCAATGCCACCAGTACCTTGTCACCAGCACCATGCCCGAACTGATCGTTGACCGCCTTGAAGTGGTCGATGTCGAACAGCATCACCGCGAACTCGCCACCACGATCAGCGAAACCGGCAAGCTCGGCTCCGATCGCCGCGGCCATGCGGCGGCGATTGGGCAGCTTGGTAAGGTCATCCGTATTGGAAAGATGCGCCAGCCGGTTGACCGCCAATTGCGCAAGCAGGAGGCGATGCTGATAACTGGAAAAGAAATACAGCGCGGCGATCAGCACGGCGGACACAAGGTGCAACTGCAAGGTGAAGTTGGCATAGGGCGCCTCGATGTCGTGCACCAGGTAAGGCAGGCTGATACAGACGAACAGCGCCATGACACCCATCGAAATGGCCAGGCTGGTCTTGTGTCCCCCCAGCGTGAAGGCGAATACA
Source organism: Rhodanobacter sp. B05 (assembly GCF_002001085.1). Taxonomy (GTDB): domain Bacteria; phylum Pseudomonadota; class Gammaproteobacteria; order Xanthomonadales; family Rhodanobacteraceae; genus Rhodanobacter. The sequence goes on along the minus strand of NZ_MUNU01000015.1, from coordinate 327,536 downwards.
TACATGACCGGAATCCACAGATACAGCGGCTGCAGGTCGATGGCAGCACCGTATCTCGGCGAATACATGCGCAGCGCCATGCACGCCGCGCAGATGCCAACGCCAAACAGCAGGCAGCCTATCTCGATCGCGCGCTGCGGCAGCAACCTCCTCCACGCCACCAGGAACAGTGCCGAAAGGACAAACGTGCTCGTGCCGAGCACACCACTCAAGACGGGGGACAGCAAACCTCGCGCCCCCATGACCTCCCACGCGACGACCGTGCTGAGCAGGCTCAGCGCGATGATCGCCAGCAGCACGTTGCGTTTGAATTGGTCAACGGAAGGCGGCTTCAAGATCCTGTGCCTCATGGGCGGGGTGGCAGGCAAAATACCTTGCAAAACTTCCAAGCAAAACTGGTGCCAAAAAACGGAAAAAGGAAAAAGGGGACGTGGCCAATTAAGCCCATGCCCACCCGGCCCAGGCCTTCCCGCCGACAGATCCAGACGGGTCATCCGGGCAGAGTGACGGCAAGCTCTCCACCGACAACAACCATGCCACGACTGCCACGTCTTGAACTGCCAGGCATGCCACTGCACGTCACCCAGCGAGGCATCAACAAGGGTGCGATCTTCCTCGATGCGGAGGATCGTTACCACTTCAGGCACCTGCTGCGCAGGGCCTTCCGTGACCATGGCGTCGCCCTGCATGCGTTCATCCTGATGGACAACCACTTCCACCTGCTGCTCACGCCGGATACCGTTGGGACACTGTCACGCGCCATGGGCCGGGTTGGCCAATCCTATGTGCAGGCCTTCAACCTCCGGCACATGCGCTGCGGCGCGCTCTGGCAAGGGCGTTTCAAGTCCTGTCTGGTGCAGAGCGAACGCTACCTGCTGACGGTCATGCGCTATATCGAACTCAATCCGGTGCGCGCCGCCATGGTCGACGCGCCGGAAAACTACCGCTGGTCGAGCGTGCACACGCACCTGGCCCGCGCACGCGATCCTCTCATCACACCCCACCCGCTTTACCTCGCGATGGGACACGACCAAGCTGAACGCGCACACGCCTACAGACAATGGCTGGACGCAGGCATCGCGCCGGATGACCTGCAACACCTCCGCGCATATGCCCGTCAGGAGCGTGCGCTCAGCGATGAGCGCTTCCAGCGAATGGTGGAAACTACCCTGGGACGCCCTGCCACGTGCCGCCCGCGTGGGCGGCCAAGGCTGACCGGCGCGAGAGACGAGGCTTAATTAGCCACGTCCCCTTTATTTAGGGCTTTGCCTCACGGTTCGATGTGACCTGGATAACACTCGCACTTGACCTTGCCGTGCGATATCTCGCGGCATCCGTTGTCGGATTCGCCGACCACTTCCCGCTGCAAATTGCCGGACCACTCGAGCGAGACCTGGCTCTCATCCGGGCCTTGTTCGCGGAAACCGTCGACGAAACAGCGACACCTCGTTTTCAGTTGGTGATGCAGCCCAACACAACCTAAGGAGTGACATAGGCAAGGCAGTGCCACATCCGGTGCCGGCCGGGGAAGGTGTCAGGGACAATTTGAACGTCGCTTCAGCCCACGACCGAAACCGATCCGTCCCCAGCACCTTCTGCTGCTGCAAGTGGATGCGGATCTCTTTGACAAGTTCGTCGGGCAACACCTCGGCGAACAGCGCCCGATACGCCGAGGCGCGATTTGCCGGGTCGCTGCCAAGCCCAAGGTACTCGGGATGTGGAGTGAGCAGCGGATCCGTTCGCCCGTTCGCGTTGGCACCGTAGCTCGACCACGGGTGCTCGTCGGGCTGCGCCACCATCCAAGCGCGAACCGGATTGAGTTCGATGTAACGACTACAGGTCAGGAAATAGCGCCCCGAATCCACCAGGCAAGCCTTGTAGCGCCCTTCCCACAGCGTCCCTGTGCGTCCGTGCCGACCATTGAATGAGCCGACGTAGTTGCGCGCAAAAGTGTGCATCAGCCGCGACACCCCACCCGCCTCGTCAGGCGTCAGCAGCAAGTGCACATGGTTACTCATCAATACATAGGCATGCAGCCTGCAGCCAAACCGCAACAATGCTTGCCGCAGGCACTGCAGGTAGCGCTTGCGATCCTCATCGTCCAGAAAACACGGCAGACGGTTGTTGCCCCGCTGCACCACGTGCTGCGGAATGCCGGCGAGATCGAAGCGTGGAAGTCGGGCCATGTCCGACAGGATCACTCGCTGCCCGCTCCGCGACGATCAGTGCAAGTCGCGCCCCACACTCATCCCAGAAGCCAATGCGCTGTCAGAAATTGTCCCTGACACCTTTTTTTATCGGGAAACCTCAGCCTCCGTCCCGGTTTCCTGCCAATAATGTCTCTGACACTTTTTCTTCGATCATATTTCATCAAGATCATTCTTCAGCGCAGTCAATAATTTTTCTTTAGCATTGGCCAGGTTGCTACTACAAGAGTCTGATATCCTAAGAATTTCCTCCGGCACATCTCTAGATACCTGAAATTCTGGCCTCTGTATGTATTTGAGTATATCAACAAGATTTTTCTTTGACTTCTGTATCTCAAGCATCACCTCCTTCAAAAGAAAAGCGATTTCATCAGTAGATGACAGTTTAAAAGAATTCAATCTTGAGTATAGTTTGCTTTCTTGGCTTTCAAGATTGCTGATCTCAAACTGAGCCATCTTGTTGAATTTGACGGTTAACTCATCTCCTGATAGACCTGAAACACCGTGTTTGAATCCGTAAAATTCAAGCATCATATTTGAGAATTCAACATATAAGATCCTGGCTAGACATCCGTTAAATTCGTCTATCTCTTCCATAAATTGATAATACTGAGACTTCTTACTCTCATACCGGTATTTTCTTTTTTCAATATCTAGCTGATGATCTTTTTTAATATCTTCAATTTCCTTTTGATGCATTAATATTATTTTTTGTTTTTCCTCCTCAAGACTTTTGACATCTTCACGTAGCGCGCGTGACTTTCCTTTTTCTTTCAAATACGCAGTCACGTACAATGATACACAACCTATTAAAAGGCCAACAAAAAAGCTTGGTATACTTGATATCAACTCCAAGAGTATCTCCATCTGCACATCACAGCGAACGCCAGAGTTGAGCGGCAACGCCGCCTTTCGTCTCGAAAGATTTGTAACATTTGAGGTGCCGAAAACATACAATCTGGAGGCTTTTCGAAAAGGGGCCGAATGTCTCTGATCACTTTTTCTTCTCGCCCGTCCTTCACGTCGCCCGCTTTACACAAATTCAAACACTGTAAGTGAACCTGACCCCGCTTTTGCAAGCACTTTTGCAATACTTTGGTCGCGCGCATGGTGTGGTCTCCTCTGGCTTCGTAACCCGTGAGGAATGACCACATCATGCGCGCACCGCCCCCTCAGTCCGCACGCAACGTGTTGATTGAGCGAGAAGATTCGTGGGGAAACCTCAGAACCTGACCCCGTTTTTCGAAAAATCGCACAGCGAAAAATTAGTTATCAATGATTGACTTCAAAAAATCTAATCCCTTTTTAGTGACGCCGGAATTAATTGCATCGAAAAGCTTTTCTAGCACAGGTTTCGCTGAAGGTAATTCACCACTGTTAACCTGAAGCTGAGTTTCACCGCCATTATCTTTAGCTTGGAAGAGATAATTATTTACGCGCGCAGTAGCGCCTCCGGCCACGCGCGTCATCACAGGAACGATTTGCAAGATAATGTGACCGTTCTCACTACGATGAATGAAAGTCGCAGTATTAATCCTATCCCATGACATTTGACCGGAATTTATTTTTTTAATCATTGAATCAATCACGCCATTAAGGGTCTCCACATCAAGCGCTGGCATCGTTGTCTCCGGAGTTAATTGAGTACATTTCCAGCAGCCCCTGCAAGTCGGCCACCAGATTATTTATATTTGAAAAGTCAGCCTCAATACCATAGTAAACAGCACTTTCTATCTGACTCTCACCATTTTCCTTCAAAGGACGGACAGCCTTCAAAGACGTCCTCGTAGTCTCTATCGCATCACGCAACGCGGCGATCGCAGCTTTCAATTTTGCATCAGACTCGAACGGAGACGTAACTCGCCTTAACTTACGACTAATCTCAGCCAACAGATTCCTCGCATCCCCATATGAGATGTCAGGTTCAATGGCATCTATCTTCTGAGAGACTTCGCTCAGCTCTATTGCCACCGATTGTATTTTTAATGTTTTTCCTGCATCTAATGCTGCCGCCTTTGCTTGCAATGCTGCTTTCTTTGCTTGCTCTGCTTCTCTAAACGCAAGAATTGAAAAAACCAATCCCACACTTCCAATTACAGCACCAATCCAAAAGTCGATTTTGTACCAAAACGGCTCTTTGATTACGTTTAGTAGTTCGTTTAAAGATTGCTGTGCAGTAGGATCATTTAGTATCATTGCCTCCCCCTTGATTTAATGTCCCCCACCTTGTTTAGTGAGGTTTTTCACATATTCCGCCGATACTCCCCACCCACGTCATACAGCGCATGACTGATCTGCCCCAGCGAGTTGTACTTCACCGCCTCAATCAGCTGCTCGAACACATTCCTCCGATCGCGCGCCGTCACCTGCAGCACCTTGAGGCTGTCTGAGGCAAGCGCATTGCGCGCCTCGCCGTAGCGCTTCACGTTGGCGATCTGCTGGCCCTTCTCTTCTTCGGTGGATCGGATCAGCTCGATCTCGGTGGCGATCTCGCCGCCGTGGTCTTTCGGCAGGAAGGTGTTGACGCCGATCAGCGGCAGCGAGCCGTCGTGCTTCTTGTGCTCGTAGTACATCGACTCTTCCTGGATCTTGCCGCGCTGGTACATGGTGTCCATCGCGCCGAGCACGCCGCCGCGCTCGCTGATCGCCTCGAACTCCTTGTACACGGCTTCTTCCACCAGGTCGGTGAGTACGTCGACGACGTAGCTGCCCTGCCACGGGTTCTCGTTGAAATTGAGGCCGAGTTCCTTGTTGATGATCATCTGGATCGCCACCGCGCGGCGCACGCTTTCTTCCGTGGGCGTGGTGATGGCTTCGTCGTAGGCGTTGGTGTGCAGGCTGTTGCAGTTGTCGAACAGCGCGTACATCGCCTGCAGCGTGGTGCGGATGTCGTTGAACTGGATCTCCTGCGCGTGCAGCGAACGGCCAGATGTCTGGATGTGGTACTTCATCATCTGGCTTCTGCTGCTTGCGCCGTAGCGCTCGCGCATGGCGCGCGCCCAGATGCGGCGGGCGACGCGGCCGATGACGGTGTATTCCGGGTCCATGCCGTTGGAGAAGAAGAAGCTGAGGTTGGGCGCGAAGTCGTCCACGCTCATGCCGCGCGCGAGGTAGTACTCGACGATGGTGAAGCCGTTGCTCAGGGTGAAGGCGAGCTGGCTGATCGGGTTCGCGCCCGCTTCGGCGATGTGATATCCGGAGATCGACACCGAGTAGAAGTTGCGCACCTTGTTGTCGACGAAGTACTGCTGGATGTCGCCCATCATGCGCAGCGCGAATTCGGTGCTGAAGATGCAGGTGTTCTGCGCCTGGTCTTCCTTGAAGATGTCGGCCTGCACGGTGCCGCGCACCGCCTGCAGGGTTTCCGTCTTGATGCGCGCGTAGGTTTCCGCATCCACCAGTTCGTCGCCACAGACGCCGAGCAGGCCGAGGCCCAAGCCTTCGTTACCCTTGGGCAGCTCGCCGTGGTACTGCGGGCGCGGCACGTTCTTGTAGATCGCGGCGATCTTCTTTTCGGCGGCGGCCCAGCGGGCGTCGTCTGCGCGCAGGTACTTCTCGACGTTCTGGTCGATCGCGGTGTTCATGAACATCGCCAGGATCATCGGCGCGGGGCCGTTGATGGTCATGGAGACGGAGGTGCTGGGCGCGCTGAGGTCGAAGCCGGAGTACAGCTTCTTCATGTCGTCCAGGGTGGCGATGTTGACGCCGGAGTTGCCGATCTTGCCGAAGATGTCCGGGCGCGGCGCGGGGTCTTCGCCGTACAGCGTGACCGAGTCGAACGCGGTGGACAGGCGCGTGGCGGCGCCGCCCTGGCTGAGGTAATGGAAGCGGCGGTTGGTGCGCTCGGGCGTACCTTCGCCGGCGAACATGCGCGTGGGATCCTCGCCACTGCGGCGGTACGGATACACGCCGCCGGTGTACGGGTAATGGCCCGGCAGGTTCTCGCGACCGAGGAAACTGACCAGCTCGCCCCAGTCCTTCGACTTCGGCGGCGCCACTTTCGGAATCTTCTGGTGGCTCAGGGAGTCGCGGTAGTTGTCAACGCGGATGACCTTGTCGCGCACCTTGTATTCGTTGACGTCGGCGGTGACCGACTTGTACAGCGCCGGCCACTCGCGCAGCTGGTGGATGGCTTCGTGGCTGAGTTCCTTCAACGCGGCGTTGTAGCGTTGGCGGAGGATCAGCAGGGAGCGGTCGACGCTTTCTCCCCTCTCCCCGTGGGAGAGGGGTTGGGGGTGAGGGTTCGGGGCTTGCGTGGAGCTGCCTGCTCCGGACGAACCCTCTCCCTCGGTCCCTCTCCCGGAGGGAGAGGGATGCAAATCGACGTTACGGTACAGCTCCAGCGGACGCGGCAACTTGTCGTCGCCGAGTTCCTTCAACGCTTCGTAGTAATGCTGTGCCTTGCTGGCGAACTCGGCCTGGTGCTCGATGCTGCTGTTGACGCTGCGGCCCTGTTCCGCGATCTCGGCGAGGTAGCGCACGCGGCTGCCGGGAATCAGCACGGTGGCGCGCGGCGACTTCAGCGTGGTGTCGAGCTGCGGCGACCATTTCTCCTCTGGCAGCTTGAGCTTGTCGCGCATCAGGCGGCACAGGTTCGAGAACATCCAGGTCACGCCCGGATCGTTGAACTGGCTGGCGATGGTGGGATACACCGGCACGTCTTCGTCTTTCAGCGCGAAGGCGGTGCGGTTGCGCTTCCACTGCTTGCGCACGTCGCGCAGCGCGTCTTCGGCGCCGCGCTTGTCGAACTTGTTGAGCACGACCAGCTCGGCGAAGTCGATCATGTCGATCTTCTCGAGCTGGCTGGCGGCACCGTATTCGCTGGTCATCACGTAGACCGGGAAATCGACCAGGTCGACGATCTCCGAATCGCTCTGGCCAATGCCGGCGGTTTCGACGATGACGAGGTCGTACGGCTGGCTCTTCAGGAAATCGATGCAGTCGTGCAGCACGATGCTGGTGGCGGCGTGCTGGCGGCGCGTGGCCATCGAGCGCATGTAGACGCGATGGCTGCGCAGTGAGTTCATGCGGATGCGATCACCGAGCAGCGCGCCACCGGAGCGGCGGCGGGTGGGATCGACCGCGAGCACGGCGATGCGCATCTGCGGAAACGCATGCAGGAAGCGCAGCAGCAACTCATCCACCACCGACGACTTGCCGGCGCCGCCGGTGCCGGTGAGGCCGAGCACGGGAGTACGGGATTGGGGATTCGAGATTCGGGATTCGGCAGAGCCGGTGTGCCAATGCTTGCGTAGCGCGACCAATTCCGACTCGCTGTATGCCCCGCATTCGATTGCACTCAAAACCCGACCGATGCTGATTTCATCATCGATATCGGGTTTGGCGGTTTTGGACGAATCCCGAATCCCGAATCTCGAATCTCGCGCCGCGCTTGCGCGGCTCATCACGTCCTCGATCATCTCGGTGAGGCCGAGCTTCATGCCGTCGTTCGGGTGGTAGATGCGCTCGACGCCGTAGGCCTGCAGCTCCCTGATCTCTTCCGGCGTGATGGTGCCGCCGCCGCCGCCGAACACGCGGATGTGGCCGGCGCCGCGCTCGCGCAGCATGTCGACCATGTACTTGAAGTACTCGACGTGGCCGCCCTGGTAGGACGACAGCGCGATCGCATCGGCGTCTTCCTGTAGCGCGGCGCGCACCACGTCTTCCACCGAACGGTTGTGGCCGAGGTGGATCACCTCCGCGCCCTGCGACTGGATGATGCGGCGCATGATGTTGATCGCCGCGTCGTGGCCATCGAACAGGCTGGCGGCGGTAACGAAACGCAGCGGCGTGGCTTCGGCCTGCGTGGCGCCGGCAGTGACGTGCTTGGCGGGGGAACTCATGGCAACTCCGGACATCGTGTTTCAACTTGGTGATTCTAGTGGTGTTGCGCCGGCGGCGCTTGGAGGGGCACCGCCCGGGCAAACCTGAACGAACGTGGCGGAACCGGTAAACACCTCGCAACAAGATGCGTTCTTGTGGCTGCGTGCCGCATCGCGCGGCGCACCAAGGAGACCCACGATGAACAGCATGACTCTCAAACTGGCCTTGCTGGCCGGACTTGGCCTCGGCGCCGCGACGATGTATGCCCCGCCCGCGTTTGCGGCGCAGGTATCGGTTGGCGTGGGTATCGGCATTGGCGTGGCGCCACCGCCGCCGCGCTTCGAACGCGCGCCGCCGCCGCGCCGCGGCTATGCGTGGGCACCGGGCTACTGGCGCTGGAACGCGCGGGCGCATCGGCATGTCTGGGTCGGCGGCACCTGGGTGCGCGCGCGACCGGGTTATCGCTACCACCCCGCCTACTGGGTTCACCACGGCCGCAACTGGCGTTTCCATGACGGTTACTGGAGCCGCTGAACGCACCAGAACCCTCGCTGCATGCGGGTACGCGGTGATCCGCCGCGCGCCCGCACCATTCGGTCGCCATCCGACCTTCTTCTTCACTCCCAAGGAATCCATTCCATGATGTCACTTCGCAGCATTGCCCTGGTTTCGCTGGTTGGCGTCACCGCGCTGGCCAGCGGTTGCGTGGTCGAGCCGGCACGCCCGCGGCCCGTGGTGGTTGAACGACCGGTATATCGCGACACCGTGGAAGTGGTGGCGCCGCAACCACCCCCGGAATGGGTGGTGGCGCGCGTGCAGCCACGCCCCGGTTATCTGTGGGCACACGGCTACTGGCGTTGGGATGGCCGACGCTATGCGGCGGTGCAAGGCCACTGGGAGCGGGCGCGGCCCGGCTATCGCTACGTCCACCCGCATTGGGAACGGCGCGGCGACGGCTGGCATCTGCATGCCGGCGTATGGGTAAGCGGCTGATGTTTTACGGGCTGCGGCAGCGCGGATGCACAACATCGGGCGACTGCCATACGCCACCGATTTGACGCAACGCACCATCGCCTTGCGGGGCGACGTATTAAACTTCGCGTTTTGATCGATCGCCCCGGCCACGGCCGGGGCGATCAGTTTCCACTGTTTCCTCAAACCTGGCGGGCCGCTTCTGACCCCGCTGCTCATCCGACGTGGCCTTCGGGCGACGTCAATCCATGGAGTCACCGCTGCAATGATCTTTGAAACCATCGCCAAGACCGGTCACGAAGAAGTCGTGTTCTGCCACAACAAGGACGCCGGCCTGAAGGCCATCATCGCGATCCACAACACGGTGCTGGGCCCCGCGCTCGGCGGCCTGCGCATGTGGCCGTACAAGACCGAGCAGGAAGCGGTGAACGACGTGCTGCGCCTGTCGCGCGGCATGACCTTCAAGAACGCCGTGGCCGGCCTGAACCTGGGCGGCGGCAAGGCGGTGATCATCGGCGATCCGAGCAAGGACAAGTCCGAAGCGCTGTTCCGCGCGTTCGGCCGTTTCGTCAATTCGCTCAACGGCCGCTACATCACCGCCGAGGACGTCGGCATCGACGTCAACGACATGGAATACGTGTTCCGTGAAACCGAATACGTGACCGGCGTGCATCAGGTGCACGGCGGCTCGGGTGACCCGTCGCCGTTCACTGCCTACGGCACGCTGCAGGGCCTGATGGCCGCGCTGCAGTTCAAGCACGGCAATGAAGACGTGGGCAAGTACAGCTTCGCCGTGCAGGGCGCCGGCCACGTCGGCAGCGAGTTCATCAAGCTGCTGCGCGAACAGGGCGCCAAGGTGTTCGTCACCGACATCAACAAGGATGCCGTGCAGCGCTGCGTCGACGAGCTGGGTTGCGAGGCGGTGGGCCTGGACGAGATCTACGACGTCGACGCCGACGTGTACTCGCCGTGCGCGCTGGGTGGCACGGTGAACGCGCAGACGATCGACCGCATCAAGGCCAAGATCATCTGCGGCGCCGCCAACAACCAGCTGGCCACCGACGAGATCGGCGACGAGCTGCAGAAGCGCGGCGTGCTGTACGCGCCGGACTATGCGGTGAACGCTGGCGGCGTGATGAACGTGTCGCTGGAAATCGACGGCTACAACCGCGAGCGCGCGATGCGCATGATGCGCACGATCTATTACAACCTGGGCCGCATCTTCGAGATCAGCAAGACGCAGAACGTGCCGACCTACCTCGCCGCCGACCGTCTGGCCGAGGAGCGCATCAGCTCCATCGGCAAGATCAAGCTGCCGCACATGGGCAACGGCGGCACCCGCTTCCAGGGCCGCATGCGCGGGCAGTAATCGTCACGTCGATGCATCGAGGGCCGCCGGTGGCATCGGCGGCCCTTTTTGTTGCCCGGGCGACCGCCGGCACGGCCATCACGCGTAAGCTAATATCGTGTGCCTCTCAACAAGGAGTCCGTGATGCGTCCGTTTCCGCTCGGAGAAGACATCGACCTGCTGCGCGAATCCGTGCACGGGTTTGCGGAGAAGGAGATCGCCCCGCGCGCCGACAGGATCGACCGCGACAACCTGTTCCCCGCCGACCTGTGGAAGAAGTTCGGCGACATGGGACTGCTCGGGGTCACCATCCCGGAGGAATATGGCGGCAGCGGCCTGGGGTTCCTGGCGCACATGGTGGCGATGGAGGAGATCTCGCGCGCCTCGGGTTCGGTGGGGCTGTCCTACGGCGCGCACTCCAACCTCGCGGTGCAGAACATCTTCCACAACGGCAACGAGGCGCAGCGGCGCAAATACATTCCGAAGATGTGCAGCGGCGAATACGTCGGCGCGCTGGCGATGAGCGAACCGGGCGCCGGTTCCGACGTGGTCGGCTCGATGACCTGCAAGGCCGAAAAGAAGGGCGACGTGTGGGTCGCCAACGGCAACAAGATGTGGATCACCAACGGACCGGACGCCGACGTGCTGCTGGTCTACATGCGCACGGCACCGCGGGTGGCCGGCAGCCGCTGCATGACCGCCTTCATCGTCGAGAAGGGCATGAAGGGTTTCTCCACCGCGCAGAAGCTGGACAAGCTCGGCATGCGTGGTTCGAACACCTGCGAGCTGGTGTTCGAGGACTGCGAAATCCCGGCCGAGAACATCGTCGGCGAAGTCAACGAAGGCGTACGCGTGCTGATGAGTGGCCTCGACACCGAGCGGCTGGTGTTGTCCGGCGGTCCGCTCGGTCTGATGCAGGCGGCGCTGGATCTCGCGCTGCCCTACGTGCGCGAGCGCAAGCAGTTCAACGCGCCGATCGGCACGTTCGGCGTGATGCAGGCGAAGATCGCCGACATGTATACGCGACTGCAGTCCTCGCGCGGCTTTGCCTACATGGTGGCGCAGCAGTTCGACAACGGTGTGAAGTCGCGCATCGACCCCGCTGCCTGCCTGCTCAACGCCTCGGTCAATGCGGTGCAGGTGGCGCTGGAAGCAATCCAGACGCTGGGCGGCAACGGCTACATCAACGAGTTCCCCGCCGGCCGCCTGCTGCGCGACGCCAAGCTGTACGAGATCGGCGCCGGCACGAATGAAATCCGCCGCATGCTGATCGGCCGCGAGCTGTTCCACGGCAAGGCCTGACGCGAGACGCCGATCAAGAGCATCGGCGCCGGCACGCCAAACCGACTTCCGCCGCATGAAGATCGGCCGCGAGCTGTTCCACGGCAAGGCCTGAGCAGCAGACGCCCGTAACGAAAAGGCCCGTGATATGCGGGCCTTTTCGTTGCGTCACGCCGCGTCGCGCTCAGAACATCCAGTTGTAGCTCAATGTGCCCACCTGGCCCTGCTGGCGCTGGCCGAAGTAACGGTCGTAACCGAGCTGCAGGCTGGCATGTGGGCTCATCGTCCAGTCCAGCGTGGTGCCGGCCACGCCACCGTAACGGGACAGGCCGATGCCGCCGACGGGTGCGAACTGGTTGATCCCGCTGAAGCTGGCATCGAGCAGTTCGCCACGCACGCCGAACGACTGCTGCCACAACATGCGTGCCTGCAGGCTCAGGCTGCCACCGCGAGGTAGCATCCACTCGCGGGTGGCACGCAGCCCCGCCCCCGCCTGCCACAGCGCGGTGGTCTGCTCCGAAGACTTCAGACCGAAGCCGTAGGCACCCAGTTCATCGAAGCCGTCGCGCTGCAACTGCGCATACTGCAGATTGATGTAGGGCGTCACCTGGGTACGGCCAAGCGACAGCCGGTAGCCGCTCTCGCCGTAGGCCACGCCGTAGCGGCCGTTCGAATCGCTGGCCACCCCGGCGAACTGGTCGCCGAGCTGCAACTGGCGGCGCATGTTCTCCCGGTACGTGCCCACGCCGAAACGGCCCATCGTGTACCACGAACCGCGGATCACGCCGCCGTAAAACATGCCTTCCAGCGCATGGCTGCGGCCTTGATCGGCGCTGTCGGCCAGCCGGCCCAGGCCCTGGCTCTGGCTGATCGCGTAACCGGCCACGCCATTGCCGCCGATCCGGTAGTCCTGCCCCACCAGCCAGCCGCTGAGGTCGACGCCGACATTGCTGTAGCCGCTGCGTGACAGGTCGCCGTGGTAACCCAGGTTCTGCGTCCAGCCACCCGCTTGCGGATGGTCGAGCAGGTTGTCGAAGCGATCGGACAGGGCGCGCGTGCCCGCATCGATGGCCTCGAGTGTCATCGCTGCACTGGCTGCATGAAGCTGGCCGGACAGGCTCTGCAACGAATCCTGCACGCTGGCAAGGCTGGATGAATGTTGCAGGCTGCCCGCAGCCTGGATGAAGCTGCTCGATGCCGGCGTGATGCCTGCCGGCGCAGCCGGACCCAGCTGGGTGTTGATCTGGTCGAACGCGGTCTGCACCCGCTGCGCCGCGCCGAAGGATGCCGGTGTGTAGCTCATGCCTTGCACGGCGGTGACGTTGACCTGCGACACGTTGAGCCAGGCACTGGTGGCATCGTAGTTGAGCGTTGCCGTGAGCAACACGTTGGAGGCGGCGTTCAATGCCGAGAACGTGCCGGCAAGCCCACCGGTTGCACTCAGCACGTCGGTATGCGAACTCACCACGTAACCGGTGTTGGCGCCGGTGACGTAGAGATCGCCACCGCTCAGCGTGGCGCTGCCGCTGACATTCAGCGCCGAGCCCAATGACACGGCCAGCCGGCCGTTGCCCTGCTGGACATAGTTGCCACCGACCGTGACATTGCTGCCGCTGACCCCGAGCACGCCGGCATTGGTCACGCTGCCGCCGATGGTTGGCGTGTTGCTGACGGTGGCGCCGGCGCTGATCGTCACGCTGGAGGCCAGCGATTTGGCGGTCAGCACGCCACCCTGCACCTGGGTCATGCCTGCGTAGGTCGACGGCTGGGTCAGATTGAGTGTGCCGCTGCCCTGCTTGATCAGGCCACCCGCGCCGGAAATGGGGTTGTTCCAGCTGGAGCTGCCGCTGAAGTTGACGGTGACGTCACCCCAGTCGAACTTCGCCGGGCCGTTCACCGCCTTGCCCACGTCCAGCTCGCCATAGCCGAATACCGGATCCGGTCCCGGCGCGCCGAGGTCGTCGGCGGTGCCAAGCAGGGTCTGCCGCACCAGGTCGTTGTTGAAGTACGGATACGCCTGCCACACCAGGGCCGCTGCGCCGGAGACCTGTGGCGCGGCGAACGAGGTGCCGCTTACCTGCCAGTAGGTGGGGGCGGCGGTGCTGGCGACGGTGTCCTTGTCCAGCACGATCACGTCGCCCGGCGCGGCCAGGCAGTAGTTCATCGCGACGCCGCAGGCATTGGAGTAGCTCGCCAGCTTGGTTGGATTGTTGCTGTCCACCGCCACCGCGACCAGCCAGCCCTTTTCCAGGTTCAGCGTCGGCGCGTAGCTCGGCAATGCCGCGATGTCGCTGGGATCGCTCTTCGAATCGTTGCCGGCGGCGAACACCACCAGGCCACCGTGCTGCACGACGAACGGCACGTAGGCGTTGCCGAACGCCTGGTTGATCGAGGCGTTGGTGGTATCCCAGTAGATGCCGCCCCAGGAGTTGTTCATCACCTGCACGCCGGCGCTGATCAGTGCCGGATTGAGGGTCTGCCCGAAGAAATCCGCATCGGAGGCAGTGACCGGGTTGCCGTTGCCCGAACCGTCATCTTTCGGCTCGACATCGCTGATGATGCGCGCCGAGACCAGAGTGGCGCCCGATGCGATGCCGCCGGGGAACTTGCCAAACGAGCTGCCGGCGGCGATCTCCGAAACCCAGGTGCCATGACCGACCACGTCATCGATGGAGGTGTTGTTGACGCTTGGGTCGACGTAAATCAGCTCCTGCGAGACCCGCCCGGCTACGGTCGGATTGCTGCGCATGATGCCGCTGTCGACGATGCCGATGGTAACGCCGGTACCAGAGAATCCCTGGGTGTGGGCCGCATAGGTGTTGGTAATCGCGAGCTGGGCGTCCACAGGCGGCGGTGGCGACGCGGGTGGCGGTGCGGGTGGTGGTGCCGGTGGCGGTGCGGGTGGCCCGGACGGAGTCACCGGTGGCGCTTTGATCATGCCACCACCACCGCCGCACGCGCTCAGCGCTACTGCCATTGCCGCCACCAGCGCCACGTTGCAGCGGCGCAACCCAGCTTCGATCCCGTTCATGCTGCTTTCTCCTCCCAGATTGAACGCCGGCGCAGCGGCCCCCCGACCTGATTCTCTGCGCTTTACTGGTGCATCTTGGCACAACGGAAACCCAATGAAACACGCGCCGATGCCGATTTATCCACCCGACGACCGCATTTGCCGCCATTCCCGCCGGACTGCGATAATCGGGCGGTCGCTTCCCGGCGTTCGCACCTTCCAGCCCCTCAGTGTCTCAGTACCCAGCGGAGTATCTCCATGTCCGATCCCAGCATCGTCATCGTCGGTTCCAAGCGCACCGCCATTGGCTCGTTCCTCGGTCAGTTCACCGGCGTCCCCACGCCGAAGCTGGGCGCCACGGCGATCCGCGCCGCCCTGGAGCAATCCGGTGTGGCTCCGGCCGATGTCAGTGAGGTGATCATGGGCTGCGTGCTGCCGGCCAACCTGGGCCAGGCACCGGCCCGTCAGGCGGCCCTGGCTGCCGACCTGCCCACCGGCGCTGGTTGCACCACCATCAACAAGGTGTGCGGCTCGGGCATGAAGGCGATCATGCTCGGCCACGACCTGATCAAGGCCGGTTCGGCCAGCGTGGTGGTGGCCGGCGGCATGGAGTCGATGACCAACGCCCCGCACATGGTCAACGCGCGCACCGGCATCCGCTATGGCGACGGCCAGCTGGTCGACCACATGGCGTGGGACGGCCTGACCAATCCCTACGACGGCAAGTCGATGGGCGTGTTCGCGGAGTCGTGTGCCGACAAGTACCACTTCAGCCGCGAAGACCAGGACGCCTACACGATCGAATCGGTCAACCGGGCCAAGGCGGCCCAGGCCAGCGGCGCTTTTGCCGGCGAGATCGTGCCGGTCACGGTCAGCGGTCGCAAGGGCGATGTGCAGGTCGATACCGACGAGCAGCCAGGTCGTTCCGACGTGACCAAGATACCGACGCTGCGCCCCGCCTTCCGCAAGGAAAACGGCACCGTCACCGCCGCCAGTTCCTCCAGCATCTCCGACGGTGCAGCCGCCGTGGTCTTGCTGTCGGCCGATGACGCGACCAAGCGCGGCCTGAAGCCACTGGCGCGCATCGTGGCGCACGCCACCCATTCGCAGGAGCCGGAGTGGTTCACCACCGCGCCGGTCGGGGCGATCCAGAAGGTACTGGACAAGGCCGGCTGGAAAGTCGGCGAGGTGGACCTGTTCGAGATCAACGAGGCTTTCGCGGTGGTCGCGATGACGCCGATGAAAGAACTGGGCATCCCGCACGACAAGCTCAATGTCAATGGCGGCGCCTGCGCACTGGGACACCCGATCGGCGCCAGCGGTGCCCGGCTGGTGGTGACCCTGCTCAACGCCTTGAAAACACGGGGCCTGCGGCGCGGCGTGGCGGCGCTGTGCATCGGCGGTGGCGAGGCGACCGCGATTGCACTGGAGTGCATGGACTGACGCCACGACCGGTGGATTCGACCTTGTCCAGGGTTTTCACCTGACGTTTGCGTAAATCGGTTTTCAATACGCGACAGGCCAGTTACATAAAGATGTGGCGCAATTTCCACGAAAGCGTTATTAATACACGGCCACACGGCATTCCACGGCAAAGGAGATTCACCATGAAGTTTACGCGTACCCTACTCGCCGCCGCGCTCGTCGCGCTGTTGGCGGCATGCAGCAATGGCGCGCAGGATTCCGCGCAAGACGCCCAGAAGTCGGCTGACACTGCTCAGCAGGCTGCTGATCAGGCGCAGCAGGCTGCGGCGGCGGCAACTGCTGCAACCCCGGCTGCGGCTCCGGCTGCTGCTCCGGCCTCCACCGCTGCTGCTCCGGCTTCCACCGCGGCTGCTCCGGCCGCTGCCGGCACTGCCCCGAGCGCTGCCGACGCCATGAAGAGCGCCGCCAGCAAGGCTGCTGACACCACCGGCAAGGCTGCCGATGCAGTCAAGAGTGCTGCCGACAAGGCCAAGGACGCGATGAAGGGTCACTGAGCCTTCAGCGACGTGCACAAAAAACAGCCGCCTTGTGCGGCTGTTTTTTTGCCTGGTGTCCGCCGCCCCACCGCCGATTTTGGTGGCTGGCGCCTGCCGGCTATCATGCCTGCTCCGGCAGTCACCGCCGCCCTGTCTCCATGAGACCGTTTCCATGAGCGTCATTGCATCGCAGATCGATCCACGTTCACCCGAGTTCCAGGCCAGCAGCAGGCAACTGCGCGCCGTGGTGGAAGACCTGCAGCGCGAACTGGCACGCAGCGCCGAAGGTGGTGGCGCCAGGGCACGCGACAAGCACGTGGCCCGCGGCAAGCTGCTGCCGCGCGAGCGCATCCGCGCCTTGCTCGACCCGGGCTCGCCCTTCCTCGAACTGTCGGCACTCGCCGCGCACGGCATGTACGACGATGCCGCGCCGGCCGCCGGACTGATCACCGGCATCGGCCGGGTCAGCGGCATCGAGGTGGTGGTGGTTGCCAACGACGCCACGGTCAAGGGTGGTACCTATTTCCCGATGACGGTGAAGAAGCACCTGCGCGCGCAGGAAGTGGCGCTGGAGAATCGCCTGCCCTGCGTCTACCTGGTCGACTCCGGCGGCGCTTTCCTGCCGTTGCAGGACGAGGTGTTTCCGGACCGGGAACACTTTGGCCGGATCTTCTACAACCAGGCGCGGATGTCGGCGCTGAACATTCCGCAGATCGCGGTGGTGATGGGTTCGTGCACCGCCGGCGGCGCCTATGTGCCGGCGATGAGCGACGAAACCATCATCGTGCGCGAACAGGGCACGATCTTCCTCGGCGGCCCGCCGCTGGTGAAGGCCGCCACCGGTGAGGTGGTGGACGCCGAAACGCTGGGCGGCGCCGACGTGCACACCTCGATCTCCGGCGTGGCCGATCACTTTGCCGAGAACGACGCGCATGCGCTGGCGATCGCGCGCAACATCGTCGGTCACCTCAACCGCAGGAAAGACATGCCGCTGGCGCTGCGCACGCCGGTCGAACCGAAGTATCCCGCCGAGGAGCTGTATGGCGTGATCCCCGCCGACACCCGCCGCCCGTTCGACATCCGCGAGGTGATCGCGCGCATCGTCGACGGCTCCGAGTTCCATGAATTCAAGGCGCGCTACGGCAAGACCCTGGTCTGCGGCTTCGCGCATATCCATGGCTACCCGGTGGGCATCGTCGCCAACAACGGCATCCTGTTCGCCGAAAGCGCGCTCAAGGGCGCGCACTTCATCGAGTTGTGCAACCAGCGCAACGTGCCGCTGGTGTTCCTGCAGAACATCACCGGCTTCATGGTCGGCAAGAAATACGAGCAGGCCGGCATCGCCAAGGACGGCGCGAAGATGGTCACCGCGGTGGCCTGCTCGCACGTGCCGAAATTCACCGTGGTGATCGGCGGCAGCTTCGGTGCCGGCAACTACGCGATGTGCGGCCGCGCCTACGGCGCCCGCTTCCTGTGGATGTGGCCGAATGCACGGATCAGCGTGATGGGCGGCGAGCAGGCCGCAAGCGTGCTGGCGACGGTGAAGCGCGACGGCATCGAGGCGAAGGGCGGCGAATGGTCGGCCGAGGAGGAGGAAGCGTTCAAGGCCCCGCTGCGCGAACAGTACGAACGCCAAGGCCACCCCTACTACGCCAGCGCGCGGCTATGGGACGACGGCATCATCGACCCGATCGACACCCGCCGCGTGCTGGGGCTGGCCATCTCCGCCTCGATGAACGCGCCGATCGAGCCGCAGCGCTATGGCGTGTTCCGCATGTGAGTCACGACTCCTGGATCGGCCTGCGCGCCAAGTTGCGGCAGGGCACCCCCCGGATGTAGCGTTTCATGCGCCACATGAGGGTGACCACCATGAACCAAGCCAGATTTTTCGCCCTGTGCCTGTTCTGCATGTCGCTGGCATGGAGTGTGCCGGCGGCTGCCCAAGACGGCAACGAAGCATCCGTCGACGGCGCAACCTCCTCCGCGGAGCGCATGCCGGCCTATGTGCCAAATACCCCGGAGGCCGATGGCCGGCCAGGCCAGTACTACTACATTCTTGGCGCACAGGCTTTCCAGAAACGCGAATACTCGTTTGCCGTCAACATGTACCAGGTTGCCGCCTCGTGGGCCTACAAGCCCGCGGAATTCAACCTCGGCGTGATGTACGCCCGCGGCCAGGGCATCCCGGTCGACCTTCCACGCGCCATGGCCTGGATGACGCTGGCCGCCGAACGCAACGATCCCAGCTATGTGAGGGCGCGGGAACTGGTTCGTGCGAACCTGAACCCTGCGCAGCTTGCCGAGTCCGAGACCATCCTGCAGCAGTTGACTCCACGCTACGGCGACAAGGTTGCGTTGCGCCGGGCCAAGGATCGCTGGGCCCAGGTTCGCGCCTCGATGACTGGATCGCGGGTGGGGAGCATGGCGGGCAATATGGTGTCCGGCACACCGCAGGCAGGCCCGTCGAGTCATAATCCCAAATATTCAAACAAGAAATCAACCGGAGGCATTGTTGCCGTGACTGGGGCCGCCGTGACCGGTGGCCAGAATACCGATGGATCGGTGGCCTACCGGCAGCTGGTCGCCAGCAACAACCCGTACGACCCGAAATTCATGACACCGGTCGAAACGGTCACCGTGGGACCACTCACCCCGGCAAAGACCGGTGACGCGACCCACGAAACCCACGATGCACCGAAGCCACCCAAGGCCGATACCGGCAACCCACCTTGACCGGACATCAATTCAGGCAGTGTCGTGTATCGCGTGCGGGCCTGACCTGGATCAGCGGCACCCCGGCTGGCCACGGCACCCCGGGCTCACGCTCACGGGTGCGGGTCAGTCCGGCGTGGGCTCGCCACGCAGCCTGACGTCGCCCTGTTGCAGGTCGGTCCGTTCGGCATCGGCGTCGCGCTGCGACTCGAAGAAGCGCTGCACCTGCTGACATACCGCCATGGTGTTGTCGCGGGCGATCGCCGAGACGAGGAACCACGGCTGGCTCCAGCCCAGTTCGGCGACGATCTTCCGCGCCACCTCGTCGCGCTCGCCCTCGGCCAGCATGTCGGCCTTGTTCAACACCAGCCAGCGCGGACGCTCAAGCAGCTCCGGATTGAATTTCTCAAGCTCCAGCTCGATCGCGCGGACCTGGTCGGCGACGTTGGAGCCGTCGATCGGCGCGATGTCGACCAGATGCAGCAGCAGGCTGGTACGGGCCACGTGGCGCAGGAACTGGATACCCAGGCCGGCGCCCTCGGAGGCGCCCTCGATCAGGCCGGGGATGTCGGCGATCACGAAGCTCGAATCGGTGCCCAGGCTGACCACACCCAGGTTCGGATGCAGCGTGGTGAACGGGTAATCCGCCACCCGCGGTGTCGCGGCGGACACCGCGCGAATGAAGGTGGACTTGCCGGCATTCGGAAAACCGAGCAGGCCGACATCGGCCAGCAGGCGCAGCTCCAGCTTCAGTTCGCGCACGTCGCCCGGCGTACCCGGCGTGGCCTTGCGCGGTGCCCGGTTGACCGAGGTCTTGAAATGGATGTTGCCCAGGCCGCCCTTGCCGCCCTGCGCCACCAGCATGCGCTGGCCGTGGGCGGTGAGGTCGCCGATCACTTCATCGGTATCGACATTGGTGATCATGGTGCCCACCGGCACCCGGATCGTGTGATCGTCGCCACCCTTGCCGTACATCTGGCTGCCCATGCCATTCTGGCCGCGCTGCGCCTTGAAGCTGCGCTGATGGCGGAAATCGACCAGGGTATTGAGGCCTTCGTCGGCCACCAGCCACACCGAACCGCCCGAGCCGCCGTCACCGCCATCGGGGCCGCCGAACGGGATGAACTTCTCGCGGCGAAAGCTGATGCAGCCGTTGCCGCCATCGCCGGCGTGGACTTTGATGTTTGCTTCGTCGACGAATTTCATGGGAGAGCCGGGATACGGGATTGGGGATACGGGATTGGATAAAGCGGGTAATCGTGGACATGGTACGGGACGTGGAGCGACTTGGCTTTTACGAATCCCGGTTTTCAACAGGCGGATGTCTGGCCATCCCCAATCCCGAATTCCCGCTACAAACGAAAAGCCCCGCCGAAGCGGGGCCTTCGCTATCGCATCGCGAAAGGCTTACGCCTGCACGACGTCGACGAATCGGCGGTTCTTGTCGCCGCGGACGGCGAAGTGAACCTTGCCGTCGACCAGTGCAAACAGCGTGTGGTCACGACCCAGGCCCACGCCGGTACCCGGATGGAACTGGGTGCCGCGCTGGCGAACGATGATGTTGCCGGCTTCGATGGCCTGGCCACCGTAAACCTTGACGCCGAGGTATTTCGGGTTCGAATCGCGACCGTTGCGGCTGGAACCTACGCCTTTTTTATGTGCCATGACTCAGTGCTCCGGTTGCTCAGGCGTTGATGCCCGTGATCTCGATTTCGGTGAAGTGCTGCCGATGGCCCTGCTGGCGCTTGTAGTGCTTGCGGCGGCGGAACTTGATGATGCGGATCTTGTCGGCACGGCCGTGCATGCGCACGGTGGCGCTGACGGTGGCGCCTTCGACGACCGGCGCACCGATGGTGACCGACTCGCCCGTGCCGACCAGCAACACCTGATCGAAGCTCACGGTGGCGCCTTCATCGGCGGTCAACAGCTCCACGCGCAGCACGTCGCCCTGCTGCACACGGTACTGCTTGCCACCGGTCTTGATGACTGCATAACTCATGGGAATGCCCTTCTGTCGTTATTCTCTTGGGTATCGTCATGACCCATTCGGGACTGACGAACCGCGGATTATAGCGAGCGAAGTCCGGGCTGGTCAAATACTGACCAGTCCGGTTTCACGATCCCGCTCCGGGCAGCCGCCGGGGCTCAGTGGCCGGTACCCGGCACGGTGGACGGCAGCTTGGCCTCCGGGCTGGCCGGACAGCGGCCATTGGCATCCAGTGTGCCCTTCTGCTGCAGATCCTTGATCATCGCCTCGCCGCGCTCGCGCCCCCACTGCTGGCCGATTTTCATGCCTTCGGCCATGGTCACCGGCATCTGGGTGATCACCTTCTGGCCCAGCGGGGACTTGTAGAACTTCAGCAGGCCGGCCACGTCCTCGGCCGTGAAGTGCTCCTGGTAGACCGGAACCATCTTGCCCAGCAATTGCTCGGTACCGCTGGCGTCGATGAAGTTCTGCCAGTAGGACGCGGGCACGCAGGGCACGGCCTGCCCCATGATGCCGGCCATCTGCGAGTTCATCTGGCCGAACATCTGGCTCAGGTGCATGACCTCGAACAGCTGGCGCACCTGATGGTTGCTGGGCGGCGCCGCCATCGCCTGGCCGCTTGCCCCCAGGGCGAAAGACACTCCCGCCACGATCCCGATCCATTTGCGCATGGCTCTCCTCTCCTGCCTCGGTTGACCGATGGAAACCGCCCGGAAGGCGGCGAGCGTCCATTTAGCCACAGCCACGCACGGCAGGGGAGCCCGAATTGCGGCAGGCGTTGGCGCGAGGATTCAATGAACTACCAGAACTACTTGGTATAGTAATAAATCCCCCCCATATCCGGCGTCCATGGACACCATACGCATCCGCGGCGCTCGCACGCACAACCTCAAGAACATCGACCTCGACCTGCCGCGCGACAAGCTGATCGTGATCACCGGCCTGTCCGGCTCCGGCAAATCCTCGCTGGCGTTCGACACGATCTACGCCGAAGGTCAGCGCCGCTACGTCGAATCGCTGTCGGCGTACGCGCGGCAGTTCCTGTCGATGATGGAGAAGCCCGACGTCGATCATATCGAAGGCCTGTCGCCGGCGATCTCGATCGAGCAGAAATCCACCTCGCACAACCCGCGCTCCACCGTGGGCACGATCACCGAGGTATACGACTACCTGCGCCTGCTGTACGCCCGCGTGGGCACGCCGCGCTGCCCCGACCACGGCATCCCGCTGGAGGCGCAGACGGTGAGCCAGATGGTCGACAGCACGCTGGCGCTGGATCCGGAAAAACGCTACATGCTGCTGGCACCGGTGATCCGCGAACGCAAGGGCGAGCACATGCAGGTGTTCGAGCAGATGCGCGCGCAGGGTTTCGTGCGCGCCCGCGTCGACGGCACGGTATACGACCTCGATGCGGTGCCGCCGCTGACGCTGCGCCAGAAGCACACGATCGAGGTGGTAATTGACCGCTTCCGTCCGCGTGATGACATCAAGCAGCGGCTGGCCGAGTCGTTCGAGACGGCGCTGCGGCTGGGCGACGGACTGGTGATCATCGCCAACATGGATGATGCAAAGACACCGGAACAGATGCTGTCCTCGCGCTACTCCTGCCCGGTCTGCGA
This sequence comes from Rhodanobacter sp. B05, assembly GCF_002001085.1. GTDB lineage: Bacteria > Pseudomonadota > Gammaproteobacteria > Xanthomonadales > Rhodanobacteraceae > Rhodanobacter. The sequence continues at coordinate 304,616 of NZ_MUNU01000015.1, read as the reverse complement.
CTACTCGCTGCCCGAGCTGGAACCGCGGCTGTTTTCGTTCAACTCGCCGGTCGGTGCCTGCCCATCCTGCGACGGCCTCGGCGTGACCCAGGTGTTCGATGCGTCGCGCGTGGTCGGGCATCCCGAACTGTCGCTGGCGAATGGCGCGGTGCGCGGCTGGGATCGGCGCAACGCCCACTATTTCCAGTTGATCCTGTCGCTGGCGGCGCACTACGGCTTTGCCGTGGAGACGCCTTGGCAGAAGCTGCCGACGGACGTCCAGAAGGCCGTCCTGTACGGCAGCGGCAAGGACAGGATCGCGTTCAAGTACATTACCGAGCGCGGCGGCAAGGTCACCCGCGAGCACGCGTTCGAAGGCATCCTGCCGAACCTCGAGCGGCGCTACAAGGAAACCGAATCCGCCGCCGTGCGCGAGGAACTGGCCAAGTACATCAGCGACCAGCCCTGCCCCGCCTGCGAAGGCCAGCGGCTGAACCGCTCGGCGCGCAACGTGTTCGTCGCCGATCATGCGCTGCCTTCGCTCACGCATCGTTCGATCGACGACGCACTGTCGTTCTTCGAGGAACTCAAGCTCAGCGGTTGGCGCGGCGAGATCGCGGTGAAGATCGTCAAGGAGATCCGCGAACGGCTGACCTTCCTCAACGATGTCGGCCTCAACTACCTCACGCTGGATCGGCAGGCGGACAGCCTCTCCGGCGGCGAGGCGCAACGCATCCGGCTCGCCTCGCAGATCGGCGCCGGCCTGGTCGGCGTGATGTACGTGCTGGACGAACCGTCGATCGGCCTGCACCAGCGCGACAACGAACGCCTGCTCGGCACGCTGACGCGCCTGCGCGATCTCGGCAACACGGTGATCGTGGTCGAGCATGACGAGGACGCGATCCGCATGGCCGATCACGTGCTCGACATCGGACCCGGTGCCGGCGTGCACGGTGGCGAGATCGTGGCGCAAGGCAGCGTGCAGGACATGCTTGATTCGCCGCGCTCGGTCACCGGCCAGTTTCTGTCCGGCGAACGCGCGATCGAGGTGCCGAAGGAGCGCCGCCAGCCGATCGACGACGACGCCTGGCTGCACCTGAAAGGCGCCAGCGGCAACAACCTGAAAAATGTCGACCTGGCGATTCCGGCCGGCCTGTTCACCTGCATCACCGGCGTCTCCGGTTCGGGCAAGTCGACCCTGGTCAACGACACCTTGTTCCGCCTCGCCGCGATCGAATTGAATGGTGCGAGCACGCAGCCGGCGCCGTACAAATCCGTCGCCGGCATGGCGCTGTTCGACAAGGTGGTCGACATCGACCAGTCGCCGATCGGCCGCACGCCGCGTTCCAATCCCGCCACCTACACCGGCCTGTTCACGCCGCTGCGCGACATGTTCTCGCAAGTGCCCGAGGCGCGCTCGCGCGGCTACACACCGGGCCGCTTCAGTTTCAACGTGCGTGGCGGCCGCTGCGAGGCCTGCGAGGGCGACGGCATGATCAAGGTGGAAATGCACTTCCTGCCCGACGTCTACGTGCCCTGCGACCTCTGCCACGGCAAGCGCTACAACCGCGAGACGCTGGAAGTGCTGTACAAGGGACACACGATTGCCGATGTGCTCGACATGACGGTGGAGGACGCACTGAAACTGTTCGAGAACGTGCCGACCATCGCACGCAAGCTCGACACTCTGCGCGCGGTAGGCCTGGACTACATCAAGCTCGGCCAGAGCGCGACCACGCTGTCCGGTGGCGAGGCACAGCGTGTGAAGCTGTCCAAGGAGCTGTCCAAGCGCGACACCGGTCGCACCCTGTACATCCTCGACGAGCCGACCACCGGCCTGCACTTCCACGATATCGAGCAACTGCTCGATGTGCTGCACCAACTGGTCGACCAGGGCAACACGGTGGTGGTGATCGAGCACAACCTCGACGTGATCAAGACCGCCGACTGGGTCGTCGATCTCGGCCCCGAAGGTGGTGCTGGCGGCGGCCGCATCCTGGTCGCCGGCACCCCGGAAACCGTGACGGCCACGCCCGCATCGCACACCGGCCACTTTCTCGCGCCGCACCTGAAACCCGCCAAGCCGAAAAAGCCCGGTGCCGCCAAACGGGTCAAGGCCGCCACCAAACACATCGCCTCGGCCGACAAGTACAAGCCGATGCGCGGCAGGAAAAAATCCTGATGCATGCGCAACCCGCCAGCCGGTCCGGGATAGTGCTCACCGAGCCCGTCGATGAGCCCCTGTTCGTCGCCTCCGTCAACGTGCGCTGGCGCGACATGGACGCGTTCAACCACGTGAACAATTCGGTTTACCTCACTTACCTGGAGGAAGCCCGCCTGCAATGGCTGCAGCATCTGGTCATCGTCATCACCGACCACTCGGCGCCGGTGCTGGCCGCCAGCAACCTGCAATACCTGCGCCCCATCGAATGGCCTGCTGGGCTGCGCATCGAACTGCGCTGCGCGCGCCTGGGCAATAGTTCGATAACGCTGGCGCATCGCATCATCGAGGCCGACGATGCCGATACCGTGTACTGCGAGGGCGAGGTGGTGATGGTGTGGATCGATCCGTCCGCCGGCAAGTCGGTGCCTTTACCCGAAGCGATCCGCAGCGCCGCCGGTTAGCCTCCGATGCAAGCCGTGACGACCCGCACCTTGTTCACGGTCACTTCGACCGCCTCCGGCGCGACCGAAACCATCGCCGGCGCATGCCATCGCTGGCGCTTCCGGCCGCACTTCCACGCTGGCGACGAACTCGTGCAGATACTGGCCGGCCGTGCGCGGCTGCGTCTTCCCGATACCTGCCGCGAGGTCGCTGCCGGCGATATCGTCAGGGTGCCGGCAGGTGTGATCCATCGTTTCGAGCCGGCGGACGGCAGCGGCTGGGCTTTCCGTTCGCGTTTCGTGCCAGCCGCGACCAGGAGCATGTCGATAGATGAGCCCCTCCGGAAACTGCGCACGAGAGTCCGCGCCCTGCTGCGCGGACGTTCTTCGCTGCACACCGATGTGGCAGCGATCGCACAAGCCTGCGCCGTTTCCGCCGGTCACCTCGCCCGTGCGTTCCGTCGCGAGACCGGCACCAGCCTGCACAACTTCCACGTGCTGCTGGCGCTGCACCGGGCCAAGGCATTGCTGCGCGAGGGTGTACCGATCGTCGTGGCGGCACTGGACGCGGGCTTCTACGATCAGGCCCACCTCAATCGCGAATTCGTGAGGACTTTCGGCATGACTCCCGCCGCCTTTCGCGCTGGCTGGGCAGCGATCGGTCAACTCACAGCGGGCTGCTCCAGATCGAGCGCCAGATAGGCCGTGCCGGGCATCGGGTTGTCGTAATACGATGCCACCGGCAGGAAACCAAGCTCGGCATAGAGTCGCCCCGCCTGCATCGAGGCCAGCGTATCCAGCAGCGAGCGCTGATAGCCTGCACGCGCGGCCCAGTCGATCACCGCCACGGACCAGTCAGCAAGAGGATCATGATTCTTGCAAGCCGATGCTTCCCGGCCCGAAAGACAGCATGACAGCCTCAGTCGATCTTGATCGGCTCGTGCAGGCCGGGCAGCTGACAGGTGACGCCGCGCGCGGTCAGCACGTCCTCCATCACCCGCATGCCGCGGACGTATTCACCGTGCACTAGAAAAACCTTGCGCCGTGGCGCATCGCCCAGCCATGCCAGCAGTGACGGCTGGTCGGCGTGGGCCGAGAAGCCGTTGATTGTCCAGATCTTCGCGCGTACCGTGATCTCCTCGTTGAACACGCGTACGGTCGGTGCGCCATCGATGATCCGCCGCGCCAGCGTGCCCTCGGCGGCATAACCGACGAAGACCACGCTGCTGCGCTCGCGCCACAGGTTGTGCTTGAGGTGGTGGCGCACGCGCCCGCCGTTGCACATACCCGAGCCTGCGAGGATGATCGCGCCGCCCTCGATATTGTTGATCGCCATCGACTCGCTGGTTTCGCGGGTGAAGTGCAGGCCGGGCATGGCGAACGGGTCACCGTGCTGCAGCTCGTCCAGGAAGTCCTTGTCGAAGCATTCCGGGTGACGGCGGAAGATCTCGGTAGCGGAGATCGCCATCGGCGAATCCAGGAATACCTGCACGTGCGGGGGGATTGCGCCGTCGCGAATACCGCGATGCAGGTAGTAGAGAATTTCCTGGGTGCGCTCCAGCGCGAAAGTGGGGATCACCACGTTGCCGCGCCGCGTCACGGTGTCCCGGATCGCCTGGTACATCTCCTCGATCGAGTCGGGCACCGAGCGGTGCGGACGGTCGCCATAGGTACTTTCCATCACCACATAGTCGGCGGTCGGCGCCGGCGTCGGATCGCGCAGGATGGGGCGACCCGGATTGCCCAGGTCACCGGAAAACAGCATGCTGCGCTGCTGCTTGCCGTCATCCAGGTCCAGCAGGATCGAGGCCGAACCCAGGATATGGCCGGCGTCCAGGAAACGTGCACGGATGCCGTCGGCAACCTGCGCGGTTTCGTCGTAACCGACATCGGGGCCGAAGAAATCCAGTGCATGCAGGGCATCGTCCAGCGTGTACAGCGGCGGTGCGACCGACTTGCCCTGGCGGTTGCTGCGTTGTGCCCGGCGCGCGTCCTCTTCCTGGATGCCTGCCGAATCGAGCATCACCACCCGCGCCAGTTCACGGGTGGCGGCGGTGGCGAGGATGCGGCCGCGAAAACCCTGCCGCACCAGCAGCGGAATCCGCCCGCAGTGATCGAGATGCGCATGGGTCAGCAGCAATACATCGATGCTGGCCGGGTCGAAGCCGAACGGCTCGGCGTTCGCCCGTTCGGTTTCTTCATTGCCCTGGTACAGGCCGCAGTCGATCAGCACGCGCCGATCGTTGCAGGTGATCAGGTGGCAGGAGCCGGTGACCTGCTTGGCAGCCCCGTGACAGCTGTAGATGATCATGCTTTTCTTCGTCTGTCGTTGCGCAAATTGAGCGAATGCATGATCGGACTATTGCACGGCGCACACAGGGGCCATGTTGACCAATGTCAATCCGGCCGCCGCCCCGCTGGCATCGGCAGGGCTCGCCGATGGCTCGGTGTCGCCGGTGCCGAGCGTGGCCGACGGCAAGGTGCCGGCCATCGCATGGGCTATCGGGCATGTTGCGACGGATAGAACGGAAAGCACCCCACCGGGCGTAATCGCGGTTGCATTGACGAGCATCAATATGCGGGCACCGCTTGTTCCTTAGCGTTGCAGGCACCATGCATGACGCCACCACATCCACCCCTCCTCCGCAGAACTTGACCGGTAGATCGGCAGACGCGCGGCCTGGTGTGCCTGCAAGCCAGGCAGAAGGGCTGTCAGAACGCGAAGCTCGGAATCGACAGGCTCAGTATGGGCCGAATGAAGCACGTCCTGTCGGCCATGGCGGCCCTGTTGCGGCCCTGCTCTTGCTGTTCACCAATCCACTGGTAGTCATCTTGTTGCTGGCGGCCGGCGTCTCCGGATTCCTCGGGGATAAAGTCGGCGCCACCATTATCGCGGCCATGGTGATCCTCAGTGTTGCCCTCAATTTCGCACTGAGCTATCGCTCCCAGCGCGCAGCCAATCGTCTGCGTGACGAGATCGCCCCCATGGCCACCGTCTGCCGTGATGGCCGCTGGCAGGAACGGCCCCGCCGTGACCTGGTGCCGGGCGACCTGATTCGGCTGGCTGCGGGAGATCGGGTGCCCGCTGATTCGCGCCTGATCACCGCGCGCGACTTGCATGTGCTGCAAGCCGCGCTCACTGGCGAGTCGATACCGGTGGAAAAGGAAGTGGTCGATGAACCAGATGGCCCGGATCGAAGCGCCGATGCGCGGCATCTGGTCTTTCTCGGCACGTCGGTGGTCGCCGGTACGGCGACTGCACTCGTCTTTGCCACCGGCCGCCACACCGCTTTCGGTGACGTCGCCGAGGCGCTGGCCGAGCGTCCGCCGCCCACGGAATTCGAGCGCGGTCTGAGCGCCTTTTCCCGGCTCATCATGTACACGATGGTGTTCCTGCTGCTCGCCGTGCTGCTGATCGGCATCGCCATGCATCGGCCACCGCTGCAAACCCTGCTGTTCGCACTGGCCCTGGCGGTCGGCCTCACGCCCGAGTTCATGCCGATGATCACCACGGTCACCCTGGCGCGGGGGGCCATGCGCATGGCGAGCCAGCGGGTCATCGTGAAGCATCTCGCTGCCATTGAAGACTTTGGCAGCATGACGGTACTTCTGAGCGACAAGACCGGCACGCTGACCAGCGGCGAAACGTCACTGGCTTCAACGGTGGATCCATTCGGCGACGCGTCCGAACGACCGCACCTTCTGGCTTATCTGAACGCGTCGTTCGAAACCGGTATCCGCAGTCCGCTCGACACGGCGATATTGAGCCTTCAAACCCTCGCGGTGAACGAGTACCGCAAGCTGGACGAGATTCCGTTCGATTTCGAGCGGCGCCGGCTATCCGTGGTCGTCGAGCACGACGAGGAACGACTGCTCATCGTCAAGGGGGCGCCGGAGTCGGTGATCACCCAATGCACGCGGTATGAGGTGGAAGGGGTTGTACGTCGGATCAATGCCGCATCGATGGAGCGCTGCATGCGTACCCACGAGTCATTTGGCGAGCAGGGGTTGCGCGTGCTTGCCGTGGCCTATCGCAACGTTCCAGCACAGGAGCGCTACACCACTGGCGACGAAACCGAGCTGACGCTTGCCGGGTTCGCACTGTTCTCCGACCCCGTCATACCCGGCGTGGCGGAATGTCTGCACGCGCTGGCCGACGACGGCGTAACGGTGAAGATCCTGACCGGCGACAACGAGCGCGTGGCGCGCCATGTCTGCGCGCAGGTCGGGATCGACGTCGACCGGGTGGTCACCGGTACGGAGATCGAGAGCCTGGGCGAAACCGCACTCGGCATTCTGGCCGAGCGGACCAGCATCTTCGCCAGAGTCAACCCGGCGCAGAAGCACCGCATCGTGCTTGCCCTCAAGGCACGCAATTGCGTGGTCGGTTTCCTTGGGGACGGCATCAACGATGCGCCTTCGCTGCATGCCGCTGATGTCGGCATTTCCGTCGCCAGCGCCGTGGACGTTGCCAGGGAAGCCGCGGATATCGTGCTGCGCGACCGCGACCTCAAGGCACTGCATGCCGGTGTCATCGAAGGGCGAAGAGCGTTCACGAATGTCATGAAGTACCTGCTCATGGGCACGAGCTCGAACTTCGGCAACATGTTCAGCATGGCGGCGGGTGCCCTGTTTCTGCCATTCCTGCCCATGCTTCCGACCCAGATCCTGCTGAACAATTTCCTGTACGACATGGCGCAGACCACCATCCCGACAGACAATGTGGACAGCGCGCAACTGCGTCGACCGCGACGCTGGAGCGTCGCCCTCATTCGGCGCTTCATGCTCGGTATCGGACCGATCAGCTCGCTCTACGACTTCCTTACCTTCTACGTCCTGCTGCACTGGCTGCATGCATCGGAAGCGGCGTTTCATACCGGCTGGTTCATCGAGTCGCTCGCCACCCAGACGCTGGTGCTGTTCGTTATCCGCACCGCACGCAATCCGTTGCGAAGCCGGCCAAGCAAGGCCATGATCATTAGCGTGCTGCTGGCTATTGCCATCGGCATTCTTCTTCCCATGACGCCGCTGGCGACCGACCTCGGCTTTGTTCTTCTGCCACCCGCGTTCTTTGGGTTCCTGACGGCGGCGACGGCGACTTACCTGCTGCTGGTCGAAATGGCCAAGCGGCGATTCATGCGCTCCGATGACGACATTTCGAACGCGTAGGTTCGCTCGACGAAACCGGGATGTGGTCAGCACGCTCCTTCTGACGGGACTTCGCACGCGAATCAAGGCGACTGCGGCAAGCGCGCTGACAGACGGTGCGCCGCAGGCCGCCGTCCCGGGTAGCGATGGTTTCCATCCATCGAAAAGGTGGACGATCAGCCGTTCGGCAACCGGGTGATGAGTCCGCATTCCCTTGATGCAGATCAAACCCGCCCTTTTCGTCCGCATGAATATAAGGCCATTGGTGACGCGTGGAGGTAGCCATGCCGCCCACCCATTCGGAGGCACCATGCCAAACCCACTGTCACTCAAACAGCTGCAGAAGATGGACGCTTATTGGCGCGCCGCCAATTACCTCTCCGTCGGCCAGATCTACCTGCGCGGCAACCCGCTGCTGGAAGAGCCGCTGAAGCGCGAGCACATCAAGCCGCGCCTGCTCGGTCACTGGGGCACCACGCCGGGCCTGAACATGCTGTATGTGCATGCAAACCGGCTGATCAAGCAGCACGACCTGAACATGATCTTCATCACCGGCCCGGGCCATGGCGGACCGGGGCTGGTGGCGCAGACCTATCTGGAAGGCTCCTACACCGAACGCTATCCGGCGATCGAGCGCAACCAGGACGGCATGCGGCGCTTGTTCCGCCAATTTTCCTGGCCATATGGCGTGCCCAGCCATGTTTCTCCGGATACCCCCGGCTCGATCCACGAAGGTGGAGAACTGGGTTACTCGCTGGCGCATGCGTTCGGCGCGGCGTTCGACAATCCGGATCTGATCGTCACCTGCGTGGTGGGTGACGGCGAGGCGGAAACCGGAGCGCTGGCGACCAGCTGGCACTCGAACAAGTTTCTCAATCCGGCACGCGACGGTGCGGTGCTGCCGATTCTTCATCTGAACGGTTTCAAGATCGCCAACCCAACCATTCTCTCGCGCATCAGTCGCGAGGAACTGCTGGACCTGTTCCGCGGCTATGGCTACGAGCCCTTTTTCGTCGAAGGCAGCGACCCGGCTGCCGTTCATCAGGATCTTGCTGCCACGCTCGACGAGATCCTCGCCAGGATCCGGAGCATTCAGCAGACGGCGCGCGCGAAAAACGCAACAATCGAGCGCCCGCGTTGGCCGATGCTGATCTTCCGCACGCCGAAAGGCTGGACCGGACCGAAGACCGTCGATGGACTGCCGGTCGAAGGCACCTGGCGTGCGCATCAGGTGCCGATCGCGCAGTTCGACAAACCCGAGCACGTCGCACAGCTCGAAGCCTGGATGAAGAGTTATCAGCCGGAAGAACTCTTCGACGGTACCGGCCAGTTCCGCCATGAACTGGCCGCCATCGCACCGACCGGGCATCGTCGCATGGGCTCCAATCCTCACGCCAATGGCGGGGAACTGCTGAAGCCGCTGCTGATGCCGCATTTTCGCGACCATGCCGTGATGGTCGACACGCCAGGGGCGGTCGAAGCCGAGTCGACACGCGTGCTCGGCGGCTTTCTGCGCGAAGTCATGCGCCTCAACCTGGACAACCGGAATTTCCGCCTGTTCGGGCCGGACGAAACCGCGTCCAACCGACTGGATGCGGTGTATGAAGTCACAGGCAAGGAATGGATGGGTGACATCGACCCGGTCGATGACCATCTCAGCGCCGATGGCCGCGTCATGGAAGTTCTTAGCGAGCATCTATGCGAGGGTTGGCTGGAGGGCTATCTGCTCACCGGCCGCCATGGTTTCTTTTCCTGCTATGAAGCGTTCATTCACATCATCGATTCGATGTTCAACCAGCATGCCAAGTGGCTGAAGGTCACGCGCCATATTCCGTGGCGCTCGCCGGTGGCGTCATTGAATTACCTGCTCACCTCGCACGTCTGGCGGCAGGACCATAACGGCACGTCGCACCAGGATCCCGGCTTCCTCGATATCGTCGCGAACAAGAAGTCGGAAGTCGTGCGCATCTACCTGCCGCCCGACGCCAACTGCCTGCTGTCGGTGGCCGATCATTGCCTGCGCAGCCGCGACTACATCAACCTGATCGTGGCCGGCAAGCAGCCGGAATGGCAGTGGCTGGACATCGACGCCGCCGCGAAGCACTGCGCCGCCGGCGCCGGCATCTGGGAATGGGCAAGCAACGATGGCGGCGACCCGGATGTCGTGATGGCCTGCGCGGGCGACGTGCCGACGCTCGAATGCCTGGCGGCCGTGACCCTATTGCGCGGCTTCATTCCGGACATCCGTATCCGCGTCGTCAACGTGGTGGACCTGATGGTGCTGCAACCGCAATCGGAACATCCGCACGGGTTGTCGGACCCTGATTTCGACGCACTGTTCACCGCGGACAGGCCGGTGATCTTCGCCTTCCATGGCTACCCCTCGCTGATTCACAAGCTGGCTTATCGCCGGCGCAATCACGACAACATCCATGTCCGTGGTTACAAGGACGAAGGTACCACCACCACGCCGTTCGACATGGTGGTGTTGAACAATCTCGATCGTTACCAACTGGCACTGGATGCCATCACGCGCGTGCACCGCTTCGGCGCCTATGTCGAGCAGGCCACCGAGCGGTACTGGGCAATCATGGAACGGCACAAGCTCTATATCAGCGAGCATGGTGAGGATATGCCGGAGGTAGCTTCGTGGCATTGGCCGGCACACGGCCCCGCGTGCTGATCGCCCTTCTGTAGCCCAGTTGATGTGCACATCCCATGCCGATGTGCACGTCACACGCGGTTCGTCTCAGGATTTCTTCTGTGTATACGAACTGCACCAGCCTTTCGCATTGACGGCCTTGCCCGGGAACAACTGGCAGGGGCCATAGCCGTCCGCTGCACCTGTGTAGAACTGACAGTTGGCGCAAGTACTCCCGGCTTTATACAAGGGGTTCCTGGTTGTACTGGCATCCTCGACATAGCCAAGCGCCTTGGCGGTGGGGTCGGAATCGGTCAGGTGCAGCATGTCGGCAGCACGCACAAGCCCTGCGATGCTTGCCAGGGCGGCCGTTGCGGACATGGCCACTGCCATCTTCAGAAATTGACGGCGGGACTCCAGATTTTTCTCACGATGTGTCATGGGTGTTCTCCATCAGTACTCGGTTGACCCGGGCTCGCGCGCACGAGGCTGACCCACGTTTGCGATGGGCTCGATGGCCACGATATTTGCGTTGTACCCGCGCTTGATTGATCCAGATCAAACGACTCGCCTTTGGTCGGGGCAGACTTCCATGCGACTGCTTCCACACCGTGCCCGGCACTCCGGACACGCCGTATTGCACCGAACTTTAAACGCATAGGGGAAGAACATGGCCGTCGACAGCACATCCCTTCGTGAATCATTCGGCCGAACTGGCCGCATCATGCTGGCGTTCGCTCTTTGTGTGCTTGTGGTGCTGATTTTCTTTTCGACGCGCGTCCGTGCCGTGCCTGCTTTTGCCAGGCAGACGCATCAGGCCTGTGTAGCCTGTCACGTGGGCGGCTTCGGACCGCAGCTGACCCCGTTCGGGCGCCAGTTCAAGTTGCTCGGCTACACTCTGAAAGTGGGCAATGACGCCAAAGTGCCCCTGTCGTTGATGCTGATCGAGTCGTTCACACATACGCAAAAGGCCCAGGTTGCGCCACCTGCGAGCGGCTTTGGCACGAATGACAACACCGAGCTGCAGCAGGTATCGCTCTTTTTCGCAGGCCCTCTCACAGATCACCTCGGTGCGCTTGCGCAGGCAACCTATTCGCAGAACGGCGGGCTGCTCGGATGGGACAACTCCGACCTGCGTTATGCGCGCACGCTGACCGCGGGTGGCCATACCACCATCTGGGGCGTGTCGCTCAACAACAATCCGAGCCTTACGGATGTGTTCAACACCGCGCCTGCCTGGCAATTTCCTTATACGGCGCCGGATCTGGCGCCCGGTGCACCTGCGGCGCCGATCTTGATGGGCGGCCTTGCGCAGCAAGTGGTGGGTATAAACGGCTACGCGCAGATCGATAGTGCGCTGTATGTCGAAGCGGGCGCCTATCGCTCGCTGTCGCCGTCCTTCCTGCGCATCGTCAATGGCGACTTCAATGGACGTCTGGCCGGCATTACGCCTTATGCGCGCGTCGCCTACACCTGGAACCTCCCCAACGGAAATCTCGAACTGGGTGGCTTTGCCTTGGACGCGCGGCGAGGCTTGCCTGGCACCAATGCCGCCGGCGACGCCATAGCGACCCCCGGTCCGACAGACAGGTTTCGGGACTTTGGCATTGATGCCAACTATCAGTTCTTGAACGGCGGCCATCACCTCTTCACGGTCAATGCGCTCTACCTTGGCGAGCACCAGCGACTGGATGCCACCTATGCGGCGGGAGGATCGTCCAATCTGGACAATACCTTGCGTGCCCTCAACATCAACGGCAGCTACTGGTACAAGAACACCTGGGGTGCAACGCTCGGTGCGTTCAGCAACGACGGCAGCCGTGACGTCACGCTGTACGGCAACAACGGCAGCCCCGATACCAACGGCGGTGTCTTCGAATTGAACTGGAACCCGTACGGCCAGGCCAGCTCCTGGGCCGAGCCCTTCGTCAATGTCCGCTTCGGCCTCCAGTACACCTTCTACACGCGCTTCAGTGGGCTTGTTCACAACGTGGACGGCGCAGGTCGAACAGCGGCCGACAACAATACGCTCTACCTCTATACCTGGTTGGCGTTCTGAGTGATTGACCGCCGTTTAGCACAGTTCAATGAGCGACGACGAGCTGGAAACGCTTCATCGTGAAGCAGACGCCGCGATGCTGTCCAAGCCGAAGCGGCACGCTTTCCGATTGGTCGACATCGAGGGCAGGGAGCTGCCAGCCAACCGGACTATTCACATCCAGCGAGGAGAGATGACGTGAGAGACATCCTGGCCTACGCCGATGATTTCGAATCCTGGTCACCTGGCCTGGAGTACGCGGCACGTCTCGCCGCCACCTTCGACAGGCGACCTGGGTGATGATGTGCGCTTCCGCGCCAAAACCGTAGGGACCGATACATTTCGCCCACCCTGTCTTCAGCAGGCAACGCCAGCCGATCAGACCGGCGCACAACAACGGGGCGACGGCGACGGGATCGGTATCGTTGGGCAGCGGCATGCAGTAATCCGTGCGTGCGACGATATGGCCGGCGAATCCGCCTGCGCCAGGCGCATCACGCATTACTCCCGAGAAACCGCCAATGCATGAGCCGTGTGCGCGGCAATCATGGCCTCTTCGTCCGTGGCGATGATGAAGACGCGCACGCGGCTGCGTGAGGTGCTGATCAGGGTATCGTGCCGGGCATTGGCCGCTGGATCACATTCGATACCGAGCCAGGCCAGTCGTTCGCAGACCGCCGCACGGACACTGGCCGCATGCTCGCCGATGCCGGCGGAAAAAATCAGCGCGTCCAGTCCACCCAGGGCCGATGTCAGCGCTCCGAGTTCCTTGACGAGGCGATACACGAACAGCTCGATCGCCTCCCTGGCACGCGGGTCCTCGCTGACCTGCAGGATGCGCATGTCGCTGCTGATGCCGGAAACACCCAGCAGGCCACTCTCGTGATAAAGCATGTACTCGACGTCGACGGCACGCAGGTCATGCACCTGCTGCAGATAGAGCAGCGCTCCCGGATCGATGCTGCCGCAGCGCGTTCCCATCACCAGCCCATCGAGCGCAGTGAAACCCATGGTGGTATCGATGCTGCGGCCGTTGCGCATCGCGCACAGGCTCGCGCCATTGCCCAGATGCGCGGCAACGACACGGCCGCCCGCCAGATCAGGCGACAGTTCGCGCAGCCGTGCGATGAGGTATTCATAGGAAAGGCCGTGGAAGCCGTAACGGCGTACGCCCTCCTCCGTGTAGGTCTGCGGTAGCGCCAGGCGTGTCGCCACCGGCGGCATATCGTGGTGAAAGGCAGTATCGAAGCAGGCAACCTGCAACAGGTCTGGGCGCAGGCTACTGATCGCCTTGACCGCGGCAATGTTGTGCGGCTGATGCAGGGGCGCCAGCGGCACGAGCTTTTCCAGTGCAGCCAGGACGGCATCGTCGATGCGTGTCGGCCGATGGAAGTCGCTTCCTCCATGCACGATGCGATGTCCCACCGCAACGAGGCTCTCCTGCCCGAGATGGGAGGTCACCCAGGTCAGCAACGGCTTGAGCAGGTCTTCGTGACCAAGCTGAATTCCCGCCGCCCAGCGATAGTCCTCCAGCACCGTGCCATCCGGTGCGCGCACGGTGAACCTCGGCGCCGTGCCGATACCTTCGATGACGCCATGTGAAACCAGGCGCTGCCTGCCTGGGACGCATTCGTACAGCGCGAACTTGATGCTCGACGAACCGGCATTGAGGGTCAGGATGGCCTTGGGCATCGCTCAGCCATCCACGGCGGTCACGACACTGTTCCTGGCCGCCTGCGCAAGCAGCACCGCCACGGCACAGGAAGCGATGCGTGCACGCGGCGCATCGGCCCGACTGGTCAGGATGATCGGCACCTGCGCCCCCATCACCACGCCGGCCGCATCGGCACCGGCCAGAAAGGTCAGCTGTTTCGCCAGCATGTTGCCGGATTCCAGGTCCGGCACGACCAGGATGTCGGCCATGCCGGCAACCTCGGAGTTGATGCCCTTCTCGCGTGCGGCCAGCGTGCTGACTGCATTGTCGAAGGCGAGCGGGCCATCGACGACGCCACCGGTGATCTGCCCGCGCTCGGCCATCTTGCAGAGCGCGGCCGCGTCGATCGTGGAGGGCATCGCGGGGTTCACCGTTTCCACCGCCGACAGCACCGCCACCTTGGGCACGGCGACCCCCAGCATATGCGCCAGGTCGATGGCGTTCTGGATGATGTCGCGTTTTTCGTCCAGGGTCGGCGCGATGTTGATGGCGGCATCCGTGACCAGCAGCAGGCGGGTATGACTGGGGACGTCCATCAGATAGACATGGCTCAGGCGACGCCCGGTGCGCAACCCGTTTTCGGCAACGACAGCGTGCATAAACTCGTCGGTATGCAGCGAGCCTTTCATGAGCAGCTTCGCTTCCCCGCTCTTCACCAGAGCAACCCCCTGTGCCGCCGCCGCGTGGCTGTGTGGCGTGTCGACCAGACGGTATGGCGTGATATCGACACCGGCATGTTTCGCCACCGCCATCATCCTGGCGGCGGGACCGACCAGAATGGGTTCGATCAGGCCGGCATTGGCCGCCTCGATGGCGGCGACGATCGCGTTGTCGTCGCAGGGATGAACAACCGCCGTGGGCATGGCCGGGCGCCCCTTTACCTGCGCCAGCAGTTGCCGGAAGCGCCGATGGTCGGCGATCTGTACATCGGGCAAGTCGGCCCGCGAGCAACAAACCTTTTCGGTTGGCGACTGCACCTCGGCGGTACCCAGGATCACGTCCACACCGTACTGGTTGCGCACGCAGCAATGGAACGTGACGCGATGCTGCAACGAGTCCTTGGCGGCGACCGTCACGATCACATCGATGGTATCGCCCACGTTTATCGGCGCCTGGAAATGCAGATCCTGCGAAAGATAGATGGTGCCCGGACCCGGCAACTGCATGCCGAGCACGGCAGATATCAGCGAACCGCCCCACATGCCGTGCGCCACTACATGATGAAACAGGGTATTGCGCGCATAGTCCGGGTCCATCTCCAGCGGATTCATGTCGCCGGACATCGCCGCGAACAGCTCGATATCCCGCTGCGACAGCGTGCGCGTTGTGCGCGCGCTGTCGCCCACCTCGATTTCATCGAAAGTACGGTTCTCGATACAGGCCGGTGTGGCCACAGTGGATGCGGAGTTCATGGAGAGGGCCTTCGGTGCATGTGCTGGCCGCGGCATTGATGCCGATTGGATAGCGACGTTATCCCATGAGGCAGACTTTAGGCCGCCTCCCTTGCCTCGGTTTGAGCGAAATCAACTGAACATGCATTCGATGTCGCCTGCCGTTCCGGCGGTTTGCTGAAAGCCGACACGCGCTGGCGTATGCTCCGGCTGGACCGCCCTCTTCGACTGGGCACCGCCGCAGATCGGAAGTTCAGATGGCTGTCTCGCCCCCTCCAGCGTCACCAACAACGGCGCCGGCACATCTGCTGGTGGTGGATGACGATGGCGAGATCACCCAGATCCTCAGCCGCTACTTCGGCAGCCAGGGCTTTCGCGTCAGCACCGCCGGCGACGGCATCCGCATGCGCCAGGTTCTTGACAACGAACCGGTCGACATCGTGATGATGGACATCGGCCTGCCCGGCGAAGACGGCTTCAGCCTGACCCGCAACCTGCGCGAGCACTGGCATGGTCCGGTGATCATCGTGAGCGGGCGCGGCGAGTCGGTGGATCGGGTCGTGGGGCTGGAACTGGGTGCGGACGACTACGTCACCAAGCCGTTCGATCTGCGCGAGTTGCTGGCCCGCGTGCGCAGTGTCTTGCGTCGCACCGCGCCGCCAGCCAGGGCCGACCGCAAAGCGGATGCCCCCCGATGCCTGTCGTTCGACGGTTGCGTGCTCGATCCCCAGGCGCACACCTTGTCCGGGCCGCAAGGCGAGCCGATTCCGCTGACCAGCGGCGAATTCGCCTTGCTGCGGGTGTTCGTCGAACACGCCAATCAGGTGCTTACGCGCGACCAGCTGATGACGCATATCCATGGCCGCGATGCGGGGCCGTTCGATCGCTCGATCGACGTGCAGATCGGGCGCCTGCGCCGCAAGATCGAGCCCGATCCCGCTCATCCGCAACGGATCAAGTCGATTCGTGGCACCGGCTATCTGTTCTCGCCCACGGTCCGGCGGATATAGACAGCGACATGTTCAGCACACAAGCCCCCGATGCTCAGCTGTTCCGCGCGTTATTCGAGGCGGCGCCGGATGCAATGATCGTGGTCGATCGGCAGGGTGTCATCGTGCTGACCAATGCGCATGCGGAGCGCCTGTTCGGCTACGCAGCGGGTACGCTCGTCGGCTTGCAGGTGGAGGCGCTGCTGCCGGTTGCTCTGCAGCAGGCCCATATCGCTCATCGCGCCCATTACACGGCCCACCCGCGTGAGCGTGCGATGGGCGCCGGCTACGAATTGACCGGCGTACGCGCCGGTGGCCAATCGTTTCCGGTGGAAATCGGGCTGAGTCCGATCGTCGCTGCGCAGGGAACGCTGTATGCGGCGGCGATCCGCGACATTTCCGAAACGCAGCGTGCACGCCAGGCTCAGGACCGCGCCCGCTTCGATGTTGCCATGGCCCAGATGGGCCGGCGTCTGCTCGAGGCCACATATCACGAAAAAGCCATCGACGAGATTCCCGGTCTGGTGGCAACCACCCTCGACATTCCTGCGACGGCGATCATCCTCAATCACCCATACCATCCCGGCTTGCGGGCCATCGCGTCGACGGGTCTGCCGCAAGCCGTACTGGAAAGCTTGTCGGGCAACTCCGCCTTGCTGGACATAACACGCAACCAGACGCTGGAGGTCGATGAGCAGCCACCGATGCAAGGCAGCAGCATCGAGAGCCTTCGCGGGATATGCCCGTTCCTGAGCCAGGATTATCAGGACGCCGCCCTCGTGCCATTGCGTGACCGGCATGGACTGATGGGGTTGCTGTTGGCCCTTGCGCACCAGAAGGGCTATTTCGACCGGGATCGACTGAACTTCCTGCAATCGGTGGCCAACATTCTGGCCGGGTCCATTCAGCGCGGACGCAGCGAAGAGCAACTGGCGCATTCGCGGCGCCTGGATGCACTCGGTCAACTGACCGGCGGCATAGCGCACGATTTCAACAACCTGCTGACGGTGATTTCCGGCAATCTGCAGTTGCTGGAAATCGATGCGCCGGACGATCCGTCGACACGGGAAACCCTCGCCAGCGCGTCGCGTGCGGTTGAACGTGGCGCGGCACTTACCCGCAAGCTGCTTACCTTCTCACGCCGCCAGCATTTGCTGCCGCGTGCCGTGCGCACCGTGCAGCTGCTGGCCGATCTGAGCGGGATGCTGGGTCGGACGCTGGGCGAACGCATCACCGTGACGGCCGAGTGCAACAACGACGTACCTGCCGTATACGCCGACGAGGGAGAGCTGGAAGCGGCCTTGATCAATCTGGCGCTCAATGCGCGCGATGCGATGCCGCGCGGCGGTCGTCTTGCGATCGCGGCACGCTCCTTCACCGTCGCCAGGTCCGAGGAAGACATCCGGCTTGCGGCCGGCTCGTATGTGGTCTTCAGCGTATCGGATAACGGTGAAGGTATCGCGCCGAAAATTCTGGAGCACGTGCTGGAACCCTTTTTCACTACGAAGGAAGTCGGCAAGGGCAGTGGCCTCGGTCTCAGCATGGTGTATGGCTTCGTGAAACAATCCGGCGGCCATTTCCATATCGAAAGTCAGGAGGGCCATGGCACCCGTGTCGAGCTTTTCCTGCCGGCCGCAGCGTCAAGGCCTACGGAAGAGCCGACGCCCGCCCCTTCGCGCCATGGTCGCGAAACCGTGCTGGTCGTGGAAGACGAACCCGAGGTGAGGCGTGTTGCCATCACTTTCCTGCGCACGCTTGGTTATATCCCCTGCGAGGCCGGCGATGCCGTTGCAGCGCTGGAGCAGTTGGCGAAACAGCCGGAAATCGATCTGCTCTTTACGGATATCGTGCTTGGCGGCGAAATGACTGGTTTCGAACTGGCAGCGAAAGCACGCGAGCGGCATCCGCATCTTCCTGTGCTCTTCACCTCCGGCTACGAATACGCCTCGATGGATATCGATATCCGTACCTTTGGTGCCTTCGAATTGCTGCGCAAGCCTTATCGGCGCGAGCAACTCGGCACCGCCATCCGCCGCGTGCTCGATCGTGACGGCGACGCGTGACGTCGCTCAGTTCAACGCGGTGCTTACTCCCGCCATCGAACGCAGCCCGTTGGCATCCAGCACGCGTACTTCGCGACGCTGCACGGCGATGTAGCTCAAATCGTGGAGGTGCGACAGTGCCCGGCTTACGGTCTCATGCTTGAGTGCCAGGAAGCTGGCCATGTCGATGCGGCTCATGCGCAGGATAAAGTGTTTCGCGCTGTAGCCCAGTCGCGCATAGCGTGCGGCGACGTCAAGCAGGAAGGCCGCCACGCGACGCTCCGCGGCGAGCGTGCCCAGCATCAGCATCCATGAACGATCGTTGCGGATTTCCGCGGCCAATGCCGCGGTAAGGTGCGATTGCAGCTCCGGCGCGCTGAGGCAGGCACGCATCACCGCCGGGTACGGCAGTTCCCAGGCTTCGCTGCTTTCCAGAGCGATCACATCGCTCCCATAGGTTTTCTGGCCAATGGATTCCATGCCGATCAGGTCGCCACGCATGCGAAAGCCAGTGACCTGTTCGCGTCCGTCTTCCGCCAATTCGCAGATCTTGTAGGAACCAGCGTGCACCAGGTAAATCGCATGGAAAGGCTGGCCGGCGTGATAAACACCCTGTCCGGGGGCATGCTTGCAGCGCCGCACCAGAGCGTGTTCGCGGATCGCTTCGATATCCATGCCAAGGTCGATAGCGGAGGTCGCCGGGATCATGGCAGCCTGAGGATTATTTGCCTGCGTGGTGCGTATGCCAGTCGCCAGCGCTGTCATGTCAGGTGCTCTCGAGATGCAGTCACGATTGACTGCGGTGATGACTCTAGGCCCTGACCGCAACGGCAATAGTTCGACTCGGCAACGGTTTGTAACGATTTGCAACGCGGACCCGTCTCGGCAGACGCTTGATGCATATCAAGCCGCCCTTGCCGGGCCGACCCGGGACCGATGGCGTATTCCAGCCTGGTGACCACCATGCGCGCCGCCGACATCGGGACTTCCGCCGTCATCCAGTTGAACGAGTCGTCCACCATCCACGAATACCGGCATGCTTCCCGGCGGTCTCGTGACCGACCGTGACCTGAGCATCCGTTTCCGGCGAAGGACGCGGGTAAAGAAAAGGTCCTGCGCGACATTCAATCGCTGCGATTGGCGACCTGCCGTGCGGACGCGAAGTTCGATGAACTCGTCGACACGATGCTGGGCCGCCACGGCCGGCGCGTACCGATCGTGGATGAAAAAGTCCAGTTGATCGGCATCGTGTGCATGGACGATGTGATCGCCGCGCTGGTCGAACTGATGCAACGCGCCTCCCAGGCACTCACCGGGGAGCGGACTTTCGACCGAGCTGCCGTTCACCATGTGGCATGCATGCAGATGACGCGATGTCGACCATATGCATCACCAGACTCAGTGGGCCAACAGCACCGGCAACGGGGCGTGCTTGAGCACATGTCGGGTCGTACCGCCAAGTATCAGCTCGCCTATTCGCGAGTGACCCCACGCGCCCATCACCAGCAGATCTGCATGCATGGCGAATGCCTGAACAAGCAGCGCTTCACCGGCATTGGCTATTGCCGGGAACTGCTGCACCGAGTGCAAGGTAATGCCCTGCCGCGTGAGCCAGTCGCGCACCGGCAAGGGCGGTGGAGTGATGCCGGGCAATTCGTCGCCGGCACCATCGACAAGGCACACGCTTTTGGCCCTGCGCAGAAACGGCACGGCAGCGCGTAACGCACGCATGGACTCCTGCGTGCTGTTCCACGCCACAAGAATCCTCTCCTGCCGGAAGCTCCCATCCCATTCCCGCGGAACCAGCAACATCGGAGAAGCCGCCGTGAGCAATACCCGCGTCACATGGTCCATGCCGGAAGGATAGCCGGCTTCATGATCCGGCAGCCGGCTTACCGTGATGTCCGCCATGCACGAACGCCGTGCCAATACCGGCACGTAGACGCCGCGAATCACTTCCCAGGCACCATTGACGCCGTGTTCGCAACATTGCTTCGCCCACCAGGTATCGCATTGCCTGGCTTCATGCTCCTGCGTCGCCAGTACGGTCATGACATCGGGCATGGCCATGGTCGCCGGGAATACCTCGACGATATTCAACCCCGTCGCGTAGGCGTCATGGCGGCTCGCCAGCGCCAGGCCCGTTTGCACCACGGGATTGTCATCGCGCATTTCGTCGATATTGATGAGGACTTCGAACATGACGCTGCTCCGTGGCTAGATTCGATGCTTCAACATTCGTCCAAATGCGGGCCTCTCCCCTTGATCTGGGTCAACCGCCATCAACACCACTCTGGCTCGCCGTCCGCTCGGGCTCGCCGTCCGCAATGGTGCGATCTCCGCTTCACTTGATTACCGTCAAGTGCTCGCAGGCATTTACCCGCTAAAAGGCATGTGCAAAGCCCACAACCAAGCGAGGTCGTCATCATGTCTTCCATCCAGAAACAACCCGAGGGCGCTCTTGAAGGCGATCACTGGATCGAGTCCCTGCGCGACGGAACACGAGTGCTGGTGCGCCCGTTGCAGCCGCAGGATCGCGCCATGGAGGAGGAATTCATCCGCCGGCTTTCGCCCGAGGCGCGGCGCTTTCGCTTCCTGGGCAATTTCAAGGAGCCCGACAAGGCCCTGCTCGACCGTTTGATGCATGTGGACTACGTCCACGACATGGCTTTCGTGGCGATGGCGCACGACAACGGTCATCTGCGCGAAGTCGGCATCAGCCGCTATTCGACCACGGGCGACGGCGGGCAATGCGAATGCGCCGTCACGGTGGCCGACGACTGGAGGCATCGCGGCCTGGCGGTTCTTCTCATGCACCACCTTATCCACGTCGCGCGCCAGCAGAAACTGACCCGGATGTTTTCCATCGATGACGTCAACAACGAGCCGATGCGCGAGCTGGCCAACTATCTCGGCTTCAAGCGCGAATCGCATCCGGACGATCCGCGCTCGGTGGTGTATTCGCTGGCCTTGTGAAAGCCCATGCACTCGCCTGCAGGAGATATCGCCATGCTCGCCGATGAATCTCGCGAAACGTCCGACGCCAGGTCGAACTTGGCAAAGCCGGCGACAACGCAATTCCGCGACATCCTCGCCCTCGCCACGTCCACCGGTCCGTGGAGTGCTGCGGTATGGGCGGCCACCGACCTCGCGGCGCGGTGGCATGCCAATGTCACCGCTTGCTACGTACCCGGCAGCCTGCGCGAACAACGAGTTCATCAATCGGATCCCACGGTGATGAGTTTGCTGACGGATACGGAACATGAGCACCCGGACGAGTCTTCCGCGTTTCATGCCTTCGCCACCGGGCGCGGTGCGCATCGCGCTTCATGGGTGGTGACGCATGAGGGGATTGCACCTACGCTGCGCAAGCTCGGCGCGTGGCATGACCTGGCTGTCATCGAGCGTGACATGGTCGACGAGACCGGCGTGTTCGATATTCTCGGTGAAGCGATGTTGAGCAGCCGCATCCCCTGCCTCGTGTTGCCACCGCACTGGGGCCATTCCGTCGTTTTCGATCGCATCGTGATCGGCTGGAACGGCAGTTTCGAAGCCACCCGAGCCCTCCAAAGCGCTCTTCCGCTGATGCAGAACGCGAAGCAGGTGGTTCTGATCAATGGTGCAGCGCATGCGCCCCAAGACGGCCAGGTCAGCGTGAGGGAGCCCGATCCCATCCTCTACCTGAGGCATCACGGTATTGCCGCAAAACCACATTATCTCGATGTTCCCGCCGGCGAAGCCGGCAAGGGCCTCCTGAAAAAGGCGCGCGACGTGGGTGCGGACCTGCTGGTGATGGGCGCTTACGGGCATTCGCGTATCCGCGAACGCGTACTTGGCGGTGCGACGCGCCATGTCATGGCGAACGCCGATATCCCTGTCTTCATGCACCATTGATCGAAGGAGATCGTCATCATGCCTGAATCGATGAAAGCTGCCGTGGTGCGCGCTTTCGGTGCGCCGCTGACGATAGAAGATGTGCCGGTGCCCGCACCCGGGCCGGGCGAAGTCCTGGTGCAGATTCACGCCTGTGGCGTATGCCACACCGACCTGCACGCGGCAGAAGGCGATTGGCCAGTCAAGCCGTCCGTGCCGTTCATTCCCGGCCACGAAGGTGCGGGAACCGTGGTGGCCCTGGGTGCCGGCGTCACGCGTCTCAAGGAAGGCGACCGGGTCGGCATCGCCTGGCTGCACGATGCCTGCGGGTGCTGCGAACACTGTGTCGGCGGATGGGAAACCCTGTGCGAATCGCAGCACAACAGCGGCTACGGCGTGAACGGTGCCTTCGCCGAATATGCGATCGGCTCGGCAGCCTACGTGGTGCACCTGCCCGATGCGATCGACGCGGTATCGATCGCGCCGATTCTCTGCGCCGGCGTCACGACCTACAAAGGCATCAAGGAAACCGGCGCACGCCCCGGCGAATGGATTGCCATCTCGGGCATTGGCGGCCTTGGCCATGTCGCCGTGCAATACGCCAAGGCGATGGGACTGTACGTGGCGGCGATCGACGTGGGTGCCGAAAAGCTCGCACTGGCCAAGACGCTGGGGGCCGATATCGCCGTCGATGCGAAATCGGACGACGCCGTGGCCCAGGTCATCAAGGCCACCGGCGGTGGAGCGCACGGCGTGCTGGTTACCGCGGTATCGCTGCCGGCCTTTGACCAGGCGCTCAAGATGGTGCGCCGGCGCGGTACCGTCAGCCTGGTCGGCCTGCCGCCGGGTGATTTCCGGACACCGGTGTTCGATGTCGTGCTCAAGCGCATCACCGTGCGTGGATCGATCGTCGGCACACGCAATGACCTGGCCGAAGCGATCGCTTTCGCCGCCGCAGGCAAGGTGCAGGCGCATGTCCACCGCGCCCGACTGGACGACATCAACCGCGTTTTCAGTGATCTGAAAGCGGGGCGAGTGGACGGAAGGGTGGTGCTGGACTTCGGTTGATTGGAGAAAGAGCCACCAGGCGCCGGTCGTTCGCCTGATTCGATGATGCGGGCCACGGAAGGATGCCCTGGACGCCGGCAAGCGATCAGTGCTGCAGAAGCAGCGGTATCTTCGCGTTCTCCAGCATACACCTGAACACGCCGCCCGCCACCCGTTCACGAAGACGCGAATGGCTGAATGCGCCAAGCACAAACAAATCGGCACGAAGCCGCTGCGCCTCCCATATCAAGGCACCCCCGACGATCTCCACCTCACGATCAAATCGGCGCCGACGGGCCTCTACACCGTGTTGCGCGAGAAACCGATAGGGATCGAATCTGGGCATGTCAGGATTGTCATCGCCGTCCTCGTCGGCCCCGTCCAGGATCCAGACCTCTTTGGCGCCCGGCAAGAATGGCATCGCCGCGTGAATGGCGCGAGTAGCCTGAGGGCTGCCGTTCCAGCCGATGACGATACGTTCGAAGGGCGGCAGGTCCGCGCATCGCTTGGACAGCAGGACACAGGGCAATCGGCAGGCCCACAAGAGGTGCGTCAGGAAGGTCAGCAACTCGCGCACTTCCATCATGTCGCTTTCAACCACTGCCAAATCGTGCCAGGCGGCAAGTTGCGAGATGGCGCCTTCAACATCGACCTGCAGAGCCGCCCAGTTCGTCCCGGCGACGCCGTTCTGGTTGGCAAAGACCATGAAGTCGGTCGCGCTCGACATGTCGAAAAGAACATCGTCACGAACCAGCGCGGGGATCGTCGACTCGACATCCGACACCCCGAAGCCGCGCAGGATGGGGTCCACGAAGCAGCCTGTCAGCACGGACCCATGGCACGAAGCCAAGGAAGCGCCCATCACCGCGGCGGGGCTCCACGGGGTACTTGATGTCAAAAACGCCACGATATTCGGGATCGACATCGCGTTGTGCGTTTGCGATTTTTCGTCATCATGGGCAAGGGGCACCTCGGGCAGCTCAGCCATGGCGTTTCTCCATTCATGCTGGATTTTTCGGGGATATTCCGCAGTACGTGGCTCGATCGAGCGTCTACAGGCTACACGGATCGAGGGAGTGCCGATTGATCTCAATCAACCGTCCGCAACGCCAAAGCAGCGCCCTGGAGAACAGTCGTTTCGGGCCATCAACAGACGCCCCCGACGACTGACGCCAGGAGCCTCGCTCTTTGGCAATCCATCCGATATCAGTGGCAGACCAGCACCGGGATATCGGCGCAACTCAGCACCTTGCTGGTCTCTCCGCCGAGCACCAGACGATCCAGCCCGGTGCGGCCATGCGTGCCCATCACGATCAGATCGCAACCGTATTGTCGTGCCGCACCGACGATGGCGGTATAGGGGCGATGGTCGAAAGTGCAATCACCATCGAACGGTACATCCGCCTCGCTCGCCAGCGCATGGATCGCCTCGAGCCGCTGTTTCGCACGATGAATCGCTTCATCGCGGTAGTCGTCTGCAGCATGTCGAATCAGATCCGAAAAACAGGCGACGGCCGCCAGCGGTGCCGATACGTGATACCCATGGACGCGCGCACCGACCTGTTTGGCCAGTGCGATACCCAAGCGCGCAGCTCGCAATGATTGATCCGAGCCGTCGGTGGGCAGAAGGATATTCTGGAACATCATTTACACCGAGGTTGGAGAAACGTTGGGCTACTTGCGCGCGTCGTTGACCAGGCGGGCCACCAGCGCCACCACGCCGAAGCCACAGACCCAGGCTGCGATGCGCCGGACGGGTTCGTAGTCCCATACGACGCTGGCCAAGGCACCGACCACGGTGCCGGCCACCTCAATCAGCAGAAGACTGATCGACAGCGTTGAAAGCGCTCGTCTGGCGGCATGGCCTTTCATCGCACACCTCGCATGGATCTCCTCGTCATGGCATGCCAACAGCAACCTGGCGCCGCAATCAGCGCGCCTTGAGGAGCATTGGTCGGAACAAATGTCGGGCGCCATACCGGCGACTCCGTCAGGACACCAGGCAGAGCGCGACCAATGGCGCCAGGTTGAACAAGAGGATTCCTATCTTGTAGACGGCAAGGCCGGTGTAATGGATTGCGTCGAATGTCTCGATCGAAAACTTGAACCAGCGGCCATGCATTCTGTACATCCAGTCATGAGCGAGGACAAAGGCGCCGAACCAGATGAATAGAACCGCATAGTTGAAGCCCGCACACCAGAGAAGAAGGTCCTTGATCTCGTTCGTCGTCACGGCATGTCTCCTCGCTTCAGCATATTCATGATGACCCCCTTGCGATCAACTCGATGGCAGCTTACGCAAGCCTTCAGACCCCGCCTTGATGTCGATCAATTGATCACTGCCCTCTCGGCAGCGCAAGGCGACAGCCTGCCAACAGGCTATTACGCGACGAGTTGACCGCGATCAATATCACGGCCGGCGTTCAAGTCACCATGACATCCAGCGCAGCCGAGTGCAGGCGCGACTTCTCAAGACGCGGGGAGCTCTGTCCATGTCCACTGAAACTGCTGCAAGTCTGAAGCCAACCGATGCGCCACGAAAGGCGCTGTTCCAGCACCTGCTCCTGCCGATCGATGGATCGGATCTGTCACTGCGGGCCTTCAGCATGGGCCTGGACCTGGCCAGGACATTCGGCGCCAAGGTGCTGGCACTGCACGTCGTGCCGCCATTCAACTCCATCGCCTACATGACCGAGCTTCTAGCCGCGGCGGAGCTGAGTTTCAGCCAACATGCGGTGCAAACCGCTTCACGCTATCTGGACAAGGCAAAAACACTGGCCAAGGCCGCACAGGTACCCTGCGAATGCCACTACGCCTTCGGTGAACGCCCCCACCAGGCGATTCTGGACGCCGTCAACGAACATCATTGCGACCTCATCGTCATGGCCACACATGGCTGGCACGGCTTGAACCGAATGATACTGGGCAGCGAAACGCAAAAGGTTCTGCTGCAAAGCACGATTCCAGTACTGGTCTGCCGCTGAAATCTCGACGAAATGCATGCCGCGCGACGGGCGCTGCAACGGTTGAGCTGGTCACCACGAGCGACATGCAGTCATCACGGTTCGCTTCGCGGTCTGCATGCCTGTCGTGCGTGCAACGTGTTCCATCTCAAATTACCGGCGCCTTCGGCGGCATTTCCATGCCGGGGACAAGGTCGTGCAGATGCTGGCCGGGTGGGCACGTCTGTGTGCCTCCGCCACCTTCCGCGCTGGCTGGGCAACGATCGGTCAAGTCGCACCGGCCCCCCCCCCAGATCGAGCGCCAGATAGGCCGTGCCGGGCATCGGGTTGTCGTAATACGGCGCCACCGGCAGGAAGCCAAGCTCGGCATACAGTCGCCGCGCCGCCTGCATCGAGGCCAGCGTATCCAGCAGCGCGCGCCGGTAGCCTGCACACGCGGCCCAGTCGATCACCGCGATGGCCAGTCGACGGCCCAGCGCCTGTCCGCGCGCGGCAGGCCTCACATAGAGGCGCTTGATCTCGCAGATGCCCGGCTCCCGCCAGGGCCGCAGCGCGACGCAGCCCAGGGCCACGCCGGCGGCATCGCGCGCAACCAGGATGACGCCCCGCGGCGACGCGTACTTGCCGGGCAGTTGCGCCAGTTCCGCATCCACCCCCTGAAAGGAAAGGTCGATGCCGAGGCTGCGGATGTACTCCGCGAACAGCGCGCGCACGATCTCGATGTCGTCCGGCAAACGGGCGGGGGCAATATCGATGGATTCGAGAGGGGGCATGGCCAGAATATCTACGGAACGTCTTCGCCACACGATAGTCAATCTGGAACCTGCGCGCTTGGACAGTCCTGACCACGGTGACCACCGCCATCGGCAAGCGCGGGACCGATCACCGACGACGCGCGTGATGCCGTCGACGCACGCCATTCACGCGCCAACGTCACGCGCCGCCGTTATGATGGAACCTTGGATTCGCCCGATGGAGTTCGCCCGATGAAACCACACTGCACCGCGCTTGCCGTTGCCTGTGTCATGGCGCTGACCGCGCCGGCCGACGCCCGCGCGACGTCTGCCGCCAGCCTCACGATCTATCGCAGCGACAACGCTTCCCTGTACGCCAGCAGCGGCGACGGCAGCGTCGACGACGGTTACGCCGTGGTGCGCGAACAGCGCGCCCTGAAACTTGCGGCCGGCACGCAAGACGTGATTCTCGGCGACCTTCCGATCCACATCGACCCCGAGGCGATTGCCCTGGGCTTCCCGGATGGCGGCGCCAGGATCGTCTCGCAGCGGCTGTCGCTTGCCCAGGGCGCCTCTGGTGCGCTGACCGGGCTGGTCGGGCACGCGGTCCACGTGCTCGGCAGCAATGGCGAATCGCTGGCCGATGGCACCCTGGTGCGGGCCGGCGATGGGCTGCTGGTCAAGGGCGTCCTGGGTACCACCCTGGTGCGTCACTACGCGGCCGTGCGTTCGGGCGACGGCTCATTCCCGACCGGCTCCAGCCTGGACCTGCGCGTGGACGCCACCCGCAATGCCTCGGTCGAGGCCGCGCTCAGCTACCCCACCGCCGGGCTCGGCTGGCGCGCCGCCTACGTGGCCACGCTGCAACCGGGCACGGCATGCCGCATGCAGTTCGAGTCGCGCGCCAGCATCGCCAACCGCAGCGGCCGCGACTGGAACGATGCGCAGCTGACCCTGATCGCCGGCGAACCGAACATGGCCAAGCCGTCGGCACCGCGGCCGATGATGGCGATGGCGCGCGGTTTCAGCGCCAAGGCCGAGGCCATGCCGCAGCAGGACAGCCTCGGCGACTATCGCAGCTTCACCCTGCCCGGCGCGGTGAACCTGCCCGATGGCAGCATCAGCCAGGTACCGCTGTACGCCCCGCGCACGCTGGATTGCGTGCGCACCACGCTGCTCGAAAACGGCAATGCGTTCCAGCCGCAGCAACCCAATCTCAATCGCGACTCCTACGAGGGCAGCGGCGCCATCGTCAGCACGCTGAAACTGAAAGCGTTCGACAGCCTGCCTGCGGGCTACCTGCGTGTGCTCACCGCCGATCGCCGCGGCGTGCCGCAATTCGTCGGCGAAGGCCGCATCGACGACACGCCCAAAGGCAGCGATGCCACGATCAGCCTGGGCACGCCGTTCGACCTGCGCGCCCAGCGCACACGCACCAGTTTCCATGTGGACAAGGAAGGCCGCACGCTGGATGAGGCCTTCCGCATCGAGCTCAGCAATGCCGGCGACAGTCCACGCACGGTGACGGTGCGCGAACATCCCAGCCGCTGGCGCCAGTGGAAGCTGGTTTCCTCCAGCAGCAAGCCCGCCACCCAGACGGCCGACACGCTGGAGTTCCAGGTCGAGGTTCCCGCCAACGGCAAGGCCACGCTCACCTATGCAGTGCGCTACAGCTGGACTGCCGATCAGCAGTCGCAGTGACCCCTTCGGAGCCTGGGCGGTAGAAACGCAAGCGGCTGCGGCTGCGCCGTTTTGACCATCTTCCGCGCCGCTTTTCGGCCCATAGAACCACTATGGCCCTTCAAATCGTCACGCAAGCTGCCTCAAAACGGCTTTGCCTCGCCCGCTTGGTTTCTACCGCCCAGGCTCCCAGGAGTACACCATGCTCGACCTGACCACCCATGACCACGCGATCCGCGAAATCCGGCTGGCGCGGCCGCCGGTCAATGCACTGAATCTGGAACTGCTGCGGGCGCTGCGCAAGGCGATCGACGGCAGCATCCGCGAAGGCGTGCGCGGCATCGTGCTGTCCGGCGCGCAAGGGCTGTTCTCCGCCGGCGTCGACGTGCCTGCCCTGCTCCAGCGCGACCGCCAGGGCGTGCTCGAATACTGGCGCGAATTCTTCGCGCTGTGCGGCGACCTGGCGCGCGCACCGATCCCGCTGGTGGCCGCGATCACCGGCCACAGCCCGGCCGGTGGCGCGGTGCTCGCACTGTTCTGCGACTACCGGGTCATGGCCGAAGGCCCGTACCGGATCGGCCTCAACGAAGTACAGGTCGGCCTGATCGTGCCCGAGGCGATCCAGCTGGCGCTGCGCCGCGTGGTCGGAGCCTATCGCGCCGAGCGGCTGCTGGTATCCGGCGCCATGATCGATTCCGCCGAGGCGCTCGCCTGCGGTTTCGTCGACGAACTGACCGGGGTCGACCAGGTCACCACGCGCGCGCTGCACTGGCTGGGTGAACTGCTGGCGCTGCCTTCGCACGCGATGCTGACCACCCGCCGCCTGGCGCGCGCCGATCTTGCCGGAGCCTACGCCGACGTGGATGCGCTGCCGCTGGACGATTTCGTCGAGGCGTTCTTCCACCCCGAGACGCAGGCCGTACTGCAGCAGTTGGTCGCAAGCCTCAAAGCCAAGAAATGAACCACGCGTAGGAGCCCGCTTGCGGGCGATGCTGTTGTTCTTAATCTTCCATCGTGCATCAGAGCAACAGCATCGCCCGCAAGCGGGCTCCTACGCGAGCGGAAGCTCAATCGGTGGCGACGGGACGCGCCGGATCGCTGACCCAGCCGCTCCACGACGGTGCATACAGCCGCGAACCATGCAGGCCGGCGTATTCCATCGCCAGCAGGTTGTGGCAGGCGGTAACGCCGGAGCCGCACATGTGCACCACCCGCGATGGTTCGGTCGCACCGAGTACAGCCATGAATTCGTCGCGCAATTGCGCCGCCGGCTTGAAGCGGCCATCGCTGCCGAGGTTGTCGGCAAACGGCCGGTTCAACGCGCCGGGCACGTGGCCGCCGACCCGATCCAGCGGTTCGACGTCACCGCGGTAGCGCGGCGTGGCGCGCGCATCCAGCAACTGGCCGGAAGCACCATCGGCGACCGCCGCGTGATCGAGCACAACCTGGCTTTCGTCATAGTGCAACGACAGCTTGCTGCCTGCCCGCGAAGTGGCCGCGCCGGTTTCAATCGGCAGATCCGCGGCCAGCCACGCGACATAACCGCCATCCAGCACGGCAGCCTGGATGCCCACCAGGCGTAGCAACCACCACAGGCGCGCCGCGGCCAATGCGCCGCCGGCGGTGTCATAAGCGACCACCTGCATGCCGCTGCGCCAGCCCCAGCGCGACAGCAGCGCGTTGAACGCCGATTCCGGCGGCAGCGGATGCCGGCCCAGCCCTTCGGCCTGGCGCGACAGATCCGACAGGTCGCGATCGAGGCTGGCATAGACCGCGCCCGGAACATGGCCGTCGCGATAATCGCGCTCACCCTGCGCCGGATCCGCCAGCGCGAAACGGCAGTCCACGATCAGCACCGATTCCGGCGGCAGCGCCGCAAGCTCGGCAGCATCGATGAGGGTGGTCTTCAGCGTCATGTCCGCTCCATCCTTTGCAGCAGGTTGCAGAGCATCGCGGCGGTAGCACCCCAGATGCGATGCCCGGCGTGGATGAACTCCACCATCGGGCGCTGGTGGCCGCGAAACTCCATGGTGTAGCGGCGCAAGTTGGCCGGATCCAGCAGGAACGCCAGCGGCACCTCGAACACCTCGGCGACCTCGTCCGGCGCGGGGTACAGGCGCGCATGCGACGCAATCTTCGCCACCACCGGGGTGATGCAGAAACCGCTGATCGTCTCGAAACGATCCAGGTAGCCCAGCGGCATCACCAGGCTGCGATCGAGGCCGATTTCCTCCTCACTCTCGCGCAAGGCGGTGGCCAGGGCATCACCATCCTCGGGCTCGCTGCGGCCGCCAGGAAACGCCACCTGGCCAGCATGGTCCTGCAGGTGGTCGGTGCGCACGGTAAGCACCAGCCGCGGCTGCGCGCCCTCACGAATGCCGACCAGCACCGCCGCCGGCTGGCGCGTACGGTTGCCCAGCAGGTCGCTCATCTCGGCGTGGTTCCAGCCCGGCCCCGTCGGCGGCGCCGACAGCGGCAGCAGCGCCTGGGCCACGGCCTCCATCACGGCTGCCTGCGGCCCGGCAGGATCACCTGCATGACATGCAGCCGTTCGAAGTCGCTCATCGCCCGCCAGCGACCGATTTCCTCGCCCGTGCGCCGGCAGCCCACGCAGTAGCCACGCTCGTCCAGCCGGCAGACGCCGGTGCAAGGAGTCAGAGGAAGGTTTTGCAGGGGATCCGGGGCGTTCGACATGCCGGTTCATGGTAACACCGGCACCACTCAGGGCTGCTCATGATCGGACTTGATCGCCAGCAGCTTGATCTCGAACACCAGCGCCTCGTTCGGCCCGATCCGTGGCAACTCGCCTTCTTCGCCATACGCCAGCTGCGGCGGAATCACCACCTTCCAGCGATCGCCCACATGCATGCGCGGGATCACGTCGCGCCAGCCCGGAATGACGCCGTTCACCGAAAAACTCACCGGCGCCCCGTGCGCCCAGGTGCTGTCAAATTCAGTGCCATCGACCAGCATGCCGCGGTAGTTCACCGTCACCCTGCTGGTCACGGTCGGACTGACCGTACCGGAACCCTTGCTCAGCACCAGGTACTGGATGCCCGAGGGCAGTTGCACCACACCCGGTTGCTGCCGGTTGTGCGCCATGAAGTCGGCACTCTTGCGCGCATTGGCCGCGGCGATACGCTTGAATTCGGCCAGCGCATTGGCATGCATCTCGCGCTGGAGGCTGCGCAGTTGCGCATGCATGTCCTGCATCGACACGCTGGGATTGCGCTTGGCATAGGCATCGGCGATCGCCCGCTGCAGCGTGGGCAGGTCCACGTCCGGCGTGCCGTCGGCGAATCGGCTGCCGATCTGGTAGCCGATCGCATAAGACAGCTTGGCCTTGTCGGGCTTCGTCGCGGGGCTCGGCGCGGGAGCATGGCCCTGCGCGTGCAGCGCGCCGCCGAGCAGCATGCCCACGAGCAGGAATCCACCCAGATGTGTCGCGCCAGTCGCCATCGATCCATGCCTTGAGTCGTGAGAAGGATTCGCGTGCGCATCCCTTGCCGTCCGCGTGCATGCGCGTCGAGCACGCACACGGCCTTGAGAACCCCGCCGCCGGCAAAGGTTCCCGCTGCTACCATCGTCAGCCGAGTCTTCGAAGGAACCTGTCATGGCCTATCGCAACCTGGAAACCAGTAACCGCGGCGCGGTGCGCACGATCGTAGTGAACCGCCCCGACAAGCTCAACGCGCTGAATCGCGAGACCCTCAACGAGCTGACGCTGGCATTCGCCCAGGCCGCCCAGGACGATGCCGTGCGCGTGGTGGTACTGACCGGCGCCGGCGAGAAGGCGTTCGTCGCCGGTGCCGATATCGCCGAGATGCATGGTTATGCGCCGGTCCAGGCGCAGGCATTCTCGCGCACCGGCCAGCGCCTGATGAGTTCGATCGAGCGGCTGGGCAAGCCGGTGATCGCGCGCATCCAGGGTTTCGCGCTCGGCGGCGGCATGGAACTGGCGATGGCCTGCCACCTGCGCGTGGCCAGCGAAAAGGCCAAGTTCGGCCAGCCGGAAATCAACCTCGGCCTGATCCCCGGCTTCGGCGGCACCCAGCGCCTGCTGCGTCTGGCCGGTCGTGGCGCAGCACTGGAGCTGTGCCTGACCGGTGCCGTGATCCATGCCCAGCGCGCCTTCGAACTGGGCCTGGTCACCCGCCTCGTCGCCGCCGAGGCGCTGGATGAGGCAGTGAACGCACTCGCCGACCAGTTGGCCGCGGCCGCGCCACTGGCGGCAGCGGGCATTCTCGACGCGGTGCTGCAAGGTGGCGAAACCGCGCTCGACCAGGGCCTGGAGTTCGAGACCCAGGGCTTCGCGCTGGCCTTCTCCACCGACGACATGCGCGAAGGCACGGCGGCGTTCCTGGAGAAGCGCAAGGCCGAGTTCAAGGGGTGCTGACCCAAAGCCCCCGTAGGAGCCCGCTTGCAGGCGATGCTCTTCCGAATCCCGAATCCCGAATCCCGAATCCCGAATCCCGAATCCCGAATCCCGAATCCCGAATCCCGATTTCCGAATTCCGATTTCCGAATCCCGATTTCCGAATCCCGTGAAAAGAGCATCGCCCGCAAGCGGGCTCCTACGGGTGGGCGGCAATCCGTGGGACCACGATCAATCATGCCCGCCGGCGTATTTCTTCTCGCCGGCGGTCACGCGCAGATTCAGGCGATTTTCCGGTGGCGCCAGCGGGCAGGTGGCGAACGGCGTGAAGGCGCATGGCGGGTTGTAGGCCTTGTTGAAATCCAGCACGACCTTGCCATCCTTCGGCGGATCGATATAGAGGAAACGCGCGGCACCATAGGTTTCCTTGCCGCTGGTACGGTCGGCGAACACGATGAAGTATTGCGCGTCGCCGGGTTCCTCGATCACCGGCAGCAATTCGAAGTGCTTGCCGTCGCGGGTGAATTCCAGCTTGCCCGGCACCGGGAACTTGTCGATGGTGCCGATGGCGGTGCCCATCTCCAGCGTCTCGCCGGGTTTGGCCGGCACCCAGGCGGCCTCGATCCGCCAGGACGGGTCGATCGGGAACGAGTCGATACCGACGAAATGCCTGCGACCGGGTGACTCGGTGTCCTTCACGCGCAGCCCCTTGCGGCCGTCGCGATCGATCACGTAGAAGCTCGCGGCGCCGAAACTCACCGTGGTCGGCGTGGCGTCGCCGGCGTGCGCATCGTCGATCAACGTCGCTTGTTGCGCGGCCTTGCCGTCGACGAGGGCCCCGCTACCCGCGGCCAGGGTGATCTGCACGCTGCCATCTGCGGCAAACGTCACCACACCCAGATGCGCCGGCCCGGCTTTCAGCACGATGTCGTTGTCCGTCGCGCTACCGACCCGGTTGGCGCCAGGCTTGAGCCACTCCAGCCCGATCAGGCTCAGCCAGCCGTCGGGTGCGGTCAACCGCTCGACGCGACCGGCATGCCACTGCTCGATGCTGTGCTTGTAACTGTCGACGTCGGTGGCGTGCACGGTAACGACTCCCAGAATAGTGGCGGCAACAAGAAAGCTGGTACGAAACATCGTCAACTCCAGGGGAACGGTTTCATCGGGGCAGGTCAACGACCGCGCATGAACAACTTGTCGAGCTCGGCCACGCTCAGCTGCACCCAGGTCGGACGCCCATGATTGCACTGTCCGGAACGCTCGGTGGCCTCCATCTCGCGCAACAGGGCGTTCATTTCCGGAATGCTCAGGCGGCGACCGGCGCGCACCGAGCCATGGCAGGCCATGGTCGAGAGCAGCCCGTTTTCCAGTTCCTGCAGCCGGCGCGAACTGCCGTGCTGGGCCAGCTCCGACAATACGTCACGGCTCAGCTGCGCGACATCGGCGCCTTCCAGCAAGGCCGGAATGCGGCGAACCACAATGCTCGCCGGGCCGCTGCGCGACAACTCGAGACCCCAACCGGCCAGCGCTTCGGCGTATTCCTCCGCCGCCGCCGCTTCCTTCGCGCTGACCGCGATCGACAGCGGCACCAGCAGCATCTGCGAGCGCAGGTTGCTGCCGGAGCGGCCGGACTTCAGTTTCTCGTAGGTGATCCGCTCGTGCGCTGCGTGCATGTCCACCAGGATCAGCCCGTGCGCATTCTCGGCTAGCACGTAGATGCTCTTGAGCTGGGCGATCGCGAAACCCAGCGGCGGGGCCTCGCCGGGCTCGGCCTCGGCCTCGGCCAGCGGCGACGTACGCGGCGATTCGCCAAGCAGCGCGGCATAGTCGGCCAGCGGTTCGTCGCGCACGCCCAGTGACAAGCGGCTCTGGTCGGCGCGCGCCGACCAGGCCTGCGGCATGGGCATCGGCGTCGAGGTGCCGGACATGCGCAGACTGCCGCCAGCCTCCTGTGCCTGCGAAACCACCTGCCCGGCACGCGTCTGCGCCAGTGCCTCGTGCAGGGTGCGAAACAGGAAATCGTGCACCAGCCGCTGCTCGCGGAAGCGCACCTCGTGCTTGGCCGGGTGCACGTTCACGTCGACCCCGGCCGGATCGAGTTCCAGGTACAGCACGAAGGCCGCATGGCGGCCGTGGAACAGCACGTCGGCATACGCCTGGCGTACCGCATGCGCCACGATGCGATCGCGCACCAGCCGACCGTTGACGTAGAAATACTGCGAGTCCGCCTGCGCCCGCGATGCGGTGGGCAAGCCGACCCAGCCGGACAGATGCAGTCCGGCCGCGGCGTGATCGATGCGCAGACTCTGCGCCGGAAACTCTGCACCGAGCACCTCGGCGACCCGCTGCAGCGCGGCCTGCTCATCGCGCGCCACTTTCCAGATGCGCACCGGCTTGCCGTTGTGGCTGAGCCGGAACTCCACCGCGCTGCGCGCCAGTGCCAGCGACTTGAGCAGGTCGTCGATGTGGGCGAACTCGGTGCGCTCGGCGCGCATGAATTTCCGTCGCGCCGGCACGTTGTGGAACAGGTCGCGCACCTCGACGCTGGTGCCCGGCGGATGCTGCGCCGGTCGCGCCGCCTGCAACTTGCCACCGTCGACCTCGACCCGGAACGCCGCGTCCTGGCCGCGCACGCGCGAGGTCAGCGCAAAGCGCGACACCGACGACACCGAGGCCAGCGCCTCGCCGCGAAAACCCATGCTGGCGACGTGCTCCAAGTCGTCGAAACTGCCGATCTTGCTGGTCGCATGCGAGGCCACCGCCAGCGGCAACTCGTCGACGTGAATGCCGCCGCCGTCGTCGCGCACGCGGATCAGGCGTGCGCCACCGGCTTCGATATCCACCTCGATCCGCGTGGCGCCGGCATCGAGGCTGTTCTCGACCAGTTCCTTGACCACGGACGACGGCCGCTCGATGACTTCGCCGGCGGCGATCTGGTTGATGAGTTCGGGAGGAAGCAGGCGGATCGCGGACATCCGCGAACTTTAGCAGCGAACGAGTGCCGCGCCGTCAGCTCGACGGAATCGTCAGCAAGGCCCCGGCACGCACGCTGTTGCTGTTGATCTGGTTTGCGCTCTTCAGCGCGCCCACGCTGACCCCATATTGCCGCGCGATGCTGCTCAGGCTCTCGCCGGGCCCGACCTTGTGCGTGTCCGAACGCGAGGATGGCTGGCCGATCGCGGCGACCGCCGCGCCCGCACCGCTGACGGAGGCGACGCGGGTGCCGTTGCGCTGCGCGGCCTGCGCCGCGAACCACGTGCCAAGCGGCGGCGTCGACTCGAAATAGTTCTTCACGCCGCTCATCACCGCTTCGGCGAGCAGCTTCTGGTGGCCGGGGTCGCGCAGCTTGCGCTCCTCCAGCGGATTGCTGATGAATGCGGTCTCGACCAGGATCGAGGGCACGTCAGGCGAACGCAGCACCACGAAGTTGGCGCGCTCGACGTAGCCACGATGGGTCGGCCCCAGTTTCGCCAATGCCTTGAGCACGTTGCCGGCAACCTCGTCGCTGGCCTGCATGGCCCAACCCTGCTGCAAGTCCAGCAGCACCTTGGCCAGCCCGTCGTTCTTGTCGTCCAGGCTGACTCCACCGATCAGGTCGGACCGGTTCTGGCCATCGGCGAGCCAGCGGGCGGCCATGCTGGTCTTGCCGCGCGACGACAATACCCACACCGACGAACCCCTGGCGTCGTCACTGGTGAAGGAGTCGGCGTGGATCGAGACGAACAGGTCGGCGTTGTTCTCGCGGGCGATCTTGTAGCGCTGGGCCAGAGGAATGAAGTAATCGCCATCACGGGTCAGCACCGCCTTCATGCCCGGCTGGCGATTGATCTGCGCCGCCAGGTCGCGCGCCACCGCCAGGGTGACGTTCTTTTCCAGGGTGCCGCCGGGGCCGTGGGCGCCCTGGTCCTTGCCGCCGTGGCCTGCGTCGATCGCCACCACGACCGCGCGCTGCCCGTTGAGCATCGCCGCCGCCTGCTCGGCGGCCACCCGGCGGCTGTGGGTCGGGTTGCTGTACGACGGGGCCGCCGCAGGCGGTGCCTGGGTGGCAACGCTGCCGGCAAGCTTGGCCTTGCCCGGATAGAGATCCAGCACCAGCCGGAAATCCTCGCCACCGGCGGGGGCAAGCACGAAGCTCTTGAGCTGGCTGGACGGGTCGACGTTGGCGGTGAGCCGCAGATTGTTGCCGCTGCGGGCCTGGCTCAAGCCCCGGTAGAGCCCCTGCGCCGCAGGTGCGGAAAAATCGGCCGCCGCCTGGCTGTCGCCCAGCTCGACCACGATCTGGCCGCCCTTCTGCTCGATCTTGTATTGCAGGGGGCCATTGGCATCGAGCACCACGCGGGTGTACTCCGGGCCGGCCCATACCCGTGCATCCTTCACCTCGGCGGCGCGCGCGCCGCCCAGCGGGGCACCCGCCAAAAGCGCAGCGACGACAAGACCGGCCAAGTTGTTCAGGTAGCCCCTCATGAGCCGCATTGAAACGCAGTCATGGGTCGAATGCAATAGGGGTTTTTCTTTTAATATCCAAGGCCTGCGCGTCATTCATCAGGCGATATCAAGTTATTGGCTGCAAGTCGCGCATTCCGAACAGATCCTTGCCGGAATCAGGGGATCAGGGAAATATCAAGCAAAAATCGGCACTTGGCCACGTTCAAGACAACTGTCGGAGCAACCTGTCGCCACGCGGAGTGAACGCGCGCAGCTGCGCCTGACGGCCCTCGCCGGCATAGTCGAGGCGAAGCTCGAGATCAGCGGCCGGCAACGCACCCGCGCCGCGCTCCGGCCACTCCACCAGCACCAGCGCGCCCGGGTCGGTCAGCGCGTCCAGACCCAGCCATTCGAGCTCGCCCGGATCGGCAATGCGATACAGATCCAGGTGCCAGGCCGGCCGTTCCCGCGCCATGTAACCCTCCATCAGGCTGTAGGTCGGGCTCTTCACCCGCTCCCCCACGCCGAGGGCGGTCAGCAAGGCACGCGCGAAGCTGGTCTTGCCGGCACCGAGCGGACCGTGCAGGTAGAACACCAGCCCGTCATCCAGCAGCGTCGCCACGCGCATTGCCAGCGCCGCCGTCGCCGCCTCGTCGGGCAATGGCCAGATTGGACCGATTTCGATCTTCCCGTTCATGCCCCCGGGCCGCCGCTCGACAGGCCGTTGCCCAGCGCGCGCAGTGGCGCCAGCAGGTCGCTGGCCAGCAGGCCGCGTTCACCCGCTTGCGCGGCGCGGTCTCCGGCGCGAGCATGCAGGCCCGCCCCGATGCAGGCTGCCTGCCATGCATCGCAGCCCTGCGCCAGCAACGCCGCAATGATCCCGGTGAGCAGATCGCCCATGCCGCCGGAAGCCATGCCGGGATTACCCCACGAACAGACGTCCAGACGTCCATCCGGATCGGCGATCAGACTGCCGGCACCTTTCAGTACCACCACGGCGGCATGACGACGCGCAAGCTCCCGTGCGGCCGCAAAGCGGTCGCGTTCGACCTCGGCCGTGGACACGCCGAGCAGGCGGCCCGCCTCACCGGGGTGCGGGGTCAGCACGGTGGGCCCTGAGAACGGCCGCGGCTCGCTCGCCAGCAGGTTCAGGCCGTCGGCATCGAGCACCAGCGGCCTGCCGCTGTCCAGCGCCGTCAGCCACAATGCGTGCCCCCACGCGGAGCGGCCCAGTCCGGGTCCGAGCGCCAGCACATCGGCACGTTCGAGCATCGGCTGCAGCGCCTGCGGTCCGTCGACGCCATGCGCCATCAACTCCGGGCGCGCCGCGTTCAGCGCGAACACGTGCGCGGCGCGAGTCGCCACGCTGACCAGCCCCGCACCGGCACGCAGCGCCGCCATGCCTGCCAGTTGCACGGCGCCGGCCATGCCGTGGTCGCCGCCGATCACCAGCACGTGGCCGTGATTGCCCTTGTTGGCGTAGCGCGCACGCGGCGGCAGGTTTTCGGCGGACAGCAGTCGCGCATCGGGCAGCACGTGGGCGTACGCCGTGGCCGGCATGCCCAGGGTCGCCAGTTCCAGCGCACCAACATGATCGGCCGCGCGCCCCGTATGCAGTCCGCGCTTGTGCGCAATGAAGCTGACCGTGACCTCCGCGCGAACCGCCACGCCGGGACATTGCCCGCTGTCCGCGTTCAACCCGGAAGGAACATCCAGCGCCAGAACGGGTGCCCCGCTGGCGTTGATGCGTTCGATCAGGCTCGCCGCAGCGGGTTCCGGTTCGCGATCGAGGCCGATGCCGTACAGCGCATCCACGTGCAATTCGGCCTCGGGCAGGCTGCCGTGCGCCGCCCACGGAAGCACCTGGCCGCCACCCTCCTCCCACGCGGCACGCGCCGCCACGGCATCCCCCCGGGAAACCGGCGTCAAGGCCACCAGCTCGACATGAAAACCGGCCTCGCGCGCCAGCACGCCGAGCAGGAAGCCATCGCCACCATTGTTGCCCGGGCCGCAGTGAATGCAGATCCTGCGCAACTGCGGCCAGTGCCGTCGCAGGCTGTCCAGGGCAGCGCGGGCGGCACGTCGCATCAGCTCGACGCCGGAGATGTCCAGCGCGGCCAGCGCCGCGCGATCGATTTCGCGCATGCGCTCGACGGTATACAGATCGCGACTGTGCTGGTGCCCGGACATGCGGTGGATTATAGGGGCAGGCTTACAATGGGCCGATGTCCATGGCTGCTCCATCTGATCTTCCCGACTACGCCGCACTCGCGCGCGACATCAAGCGCTGGGCGATCGAGCTGGGTTTTGCCGAGGCGGGTATCAGCGGCACCGGGCTGGCCGAGGACGAGCGGCACCTGCAGCGCTGGCTCGATGGCGGCCACCATGGCGAGATGGAATACATGGCGCGCCACGGCACCCGGCGCAGCCGCCCGGCCGAGCTGGAACCCGGCACGCAACGGATCATCTCGGTGCGCATGGACTACATCCCGCCGGGCGCGGCGAATGCTTGGCAGGTGCTTGGCGATGCCGAGGCCGGCTATGTGTCGCGCTACGCGCTGGGGCGCGACTACCACAAGCTGATGCGCAACCGCCTGCAGAAACTGGCCGAGCGCATCCACGACGTGGTCGGCGACTTCGGCTATCGCGCCTATGTCGATTCCGCGCCCGTGCTGGAAAAGGCACTGGCACGCAATGCCGGCCTGGGCTGGATCGGCAAGCACACCGTACTGATCAATCGGCGCGCCGGCTCGTACTTCTTCCTGGGCGAGCTCTACACCGATCTGCCGCTGCCGATGGACACGCCGGCCAACGAGCACTGCGGAACGTGCACGCGCTGCATCGACGTCTGCCCGACCCAGGCGATCGTCGGGCCGTACCAGCTCGACGCCAAACGCTGCATCTCCTATCTCACGATCGAATTGAAAGGCAGCATCCCGGAGGAATTGCGTGCCCCGATGGGCAACCGCATCTTCGGCTGCGA
This sequence comes from Rhodanobacter sp. B05, assembly GCF_002001085.1. Taxonomy (GTDB): domain Bacteria; phylum Pseudomonadota; class Gammaproteobacteria; order Xanthomonadales; family Rhodanobacteraceae; genus Rhodanobacter. The sequence goes on along the minus strand of NZ_MUNU01000015.1, from coordinate 263,990 downwards.
CGACTGCCAGTTGGTGTGCCCGTGGAACAAGTTCGCGCAGGTCGCCACCGAAGCGGACTTTGCACCGCGGCACCGTCTGGACGGCGCGAAACTGGTCGAATTGTTCGGCTGGACCGAAGAGGAATTCCTCAAGCGCACCGAAGGCATGGCGATCCGCCGCACCGGTTACGATGGCTGGTTGCGCAACATCGCGGTGGCGCTGGGCAATGCACCGCCCTCCGCCGCCGCGCGCGATGCACTCAACGCCCGCGCCGGGCACGCTTCGGCGATCGTGCGCGAACATGTGGCATGGGCACTGGAGCGTCAGGCTGACGCCGCCGTTGCGGGCTGAATCAGGCGGCCGCCATCTGCTTGGGGATCGAGCGGTTGGTGTGGCTGATGCGATTGTTCTCTTCGACGTAGACGCAGGTGGGCTGGAACTTCTCCAGCTCTGCCTCGCTCAGCTGGGCGAACGCCGCGATGATGATCAGGTCGCCCACCTGCACGCTGCGTGCGGCACTGCCGTTCACCGAGATGATGCCCGAGCCTTCCTCGGCGCGCAGCGCGTAGGTGACGAAACGCTGGCCGTTGTCGATGTCCCAGGCGTGGATCTGCTCGTACTCGCGGATGCCGGCGGCGTCCAGCAGGTTGCCGTCGATCGCGATCGAACCTTCGTAGTGCAGTTCGGCATGGGTGACCGTCGCACGATGGATCTTCGACTTGAACATGTTCAGTTGCATGACGTTACTTTCCCGCAGGGACAGCCTGCAAAGTCGGCAATTATCGAACCGTTGACGTTGCGCTGCAACATCGGCGATATCGACTCCAATATGGGTCTGGGTCAGTCAAACAGCAAGTTGTCGATCAGGCGGGTCGAACCGAGGCGTGCCGCGATCAGGGCGATCAGGCCGTCGCGCTGGCCCTCAACCGGCTCGGCCAGGTCCTCGGCGCGGCGGATCACCGCATAATCCGGCACGAATCCGGCACGTGTCAGGCGCGCCGCGGCGACCTGCTCCAGCGCATGCCAGGCATGGCCCTTGCCGAGCAATTCGCGCATTTTCAGCAGGGTATCGTGGATCAGCGGTGCCTGTGCGCGCTCGGCGGCAGACAGGTACTGGTTGCGCGAACTCAGCGCCAGGCCGTCGTCGGCGCGCAGGGTCGGCGCCGCGAGCACCTTCACCGGCAGTGACAGGTCGCGCACCATGCGTTCGATCACCTTCAACTGCTGGAAATCCTTCTGGCCGAAGACGGCCAGATCCGGTTGCACCAGGTGGAACAGCTTGCACACGACGGTGGCCACGCCATCGAAATGACCGGGCCGGTGCGCCCCTTCCAGCACCTCGGTGATTTGCGGCACGCGCAGGCTCACACCATGTCCGGCGCCGAACGGATAGATCGTGTCCACCTCGGGCGCGAACAGCAGGTCGCAGTCTTCATCGGCCAGCGCCGCCTGATCCTGCACCAGGGTGCGCGGATAGCGTTCGAAATCCTCGTTCGGGCCGAATTGCGTGGGGTTGACGAACACACTGGCGACCACCCGGTCCGCGCGCGCGCGCGCCAGCCTGATCAGCGATTGATGGCCGGCGTGCAGGTTGCCCATGGTCGGCACGAAGCCCACCGTCTGGCCCTTGCCGCGCCAGCCGCGAATCGCGGCGCGCAGGGCCGGAGCATCTTGTACGGTTTGCATGACGCGGTGACTCGCTGCTCAGTTGAAACAGTGTTCCGGCGCCGGGAAGGCGCCGCTGCGCACATCTTCGGCATACGCGGCGATCGCCGCACCGACAGAATCACGCCCGGCCAGGAAATCCTTGCTGAACTTGGGTCGCTTGCCCGGCGTGATGCCGAGCATGTCGTGGATCACCAGGACCTGGCCATCGCAGTGCGGGCCGGCGCCGATGCCGATGACCGGAATCGCCAAGGCCTCGGTCACCCGCTGCCCCAGCGCCACCGGCACACCTTCCATCACCAGCAGCTCCGCACCGGCTGCCTGCACCGCCAGCGCATCGGCCAGCACCCGATCGGCGGCCGCCTGTTCGCGTCCCTGCACGCGGAAGCCGCCGAACCGATGTACCGACTGCGGAGTCAATCCCAGGTGCGCGCACACCGGGATCGCGCGCGCGGTCAGTGCCGCGATCGCGTCGAGGACATGCGCCGCGCCACCTTCGATCTTCACCATCGCCGCTCCCGCTTCGCCGACCAGCCGGGCGCCGGCCTCCAGCGCGTGCGCCACGTCGCGGTCCGCCATGAACGGAAGGTCGGCCACCAGCAGGGTCGCCGACAATCCGCGCGCAACCGCCGAGGTGTGATAGACCATGTGCTCCAGCGTCACCGGCAAGGTGCTGGTGTGTCCCTGCACCACCATGCCCAGCGAATCGCCGACCAGGGCGACATCGACACCGCCAGCCTCCAGCTGCCAGGCGAAACTGGCGTCGTAGGCGGTGAGCATGACGATGCGTTGCCCCTGTGCCTTCATCGCGCGCAGGCCAGGCACGGTCACCGGCTTGCGGTCGGGGACACTCGCGTTTTGCACGTACACGGCACTTCCTGATCGAATGGCTGGTCGCCGATTATGGCTCAAGCAGCCTCTCGCAACCGGCCGGATCGATCCGGACCAGCAGCTCCGCTACCGTGCCGAGCCCCGGCAGGGTCAATCCCGGTGCCACGTCGTTGAGGGGCAACAGCACGAAGGCCCGATCGGCCATGCGCGGATGCGGCAGGGTCAGCTCCGGGGAGTCGAGCTGCACGCCGTCCACATGCAGCACGTCCAGATCCAGTATGCGCGGGCCGTTGCGCTCGGCGCGCACCCGACCCGCCCGTTGCTCGATCGCCAACAACGCCTGCAACAACGCCGATGGCGACAGTCCGGTATCGATTTCGACGGCCGCATTGATGAACGACGGCTGCTGCAGCACACCCCACGGCGGCGTGCGATAGAGCGCCGAACGCCGCAGCAAACGCGTTTCCGGCAAGCCGGCAAGCGCCGCGACGGCGTCGAGCACCTGTTGCCGGGGATCGCCGAGGTTGCTGCCCAGTGCAACGTAGGCCAGCGTCACACGGAACCCGGTTGGTCAGCGCGCTTGCGGCGGCGCCGACGCGGCCTGGGCGGTTTTTTTGCCGCCGACACCGGCGTCGGCTCGACGGCGGCAGGGCCGCCTCCCACCGGCAGGGCCGCGGCGAGTACCTCTTGCGGCAACTGCTGGGCGTGTGCCCACCATTGGCCCAGTTCGCGCATCGCGACGGATTCGTCGGCGCGCAGCAGCAGGAAATCGAAGGCGGCACGAAAGCGCGGGTGGGCCATCAGGCGAAACACGCGCTTGCGCTGGACCTGCTCGAACCGCGGTTGCAGCGACCAGATCTCCTCCATCGTGAAGGTGAACCGCCGCGGGATCGCCACGCGCTGGCACTGCTCGCCAACCACCTTGGTCGCTGCGCGTTCCCAGGCTTCGTTGCCGTCCTGGCCGCGCTCGATGGCCTGCAGGGCCAGGTCGCGCACCTCGCCCCACAGCAGCACGGCGAACAGGAAGGCGGGGGTAACCGATTTGCCCTCGCCGATCCGTGCGTCGGTATTGGCCAGGCCCTGCTCGACCAACGAGCGCAGTGCGGCGTCGCCGCGCTTGAGCGCCCGCGCGGTGGCCGGAAACAGGAACCTCAGCAGTCCGGACTGCTCCAGCATGCGGAAGCTCTTCAAGCCGTTGCCGCTGAGGAACATCTTCAGCGATTCATCGAACAGGCGTGCCGGCGCGGCATCCGCCAGCAGGGGACCCAGCGATTCGAACGGCGCCATGGCGGCGGCATCAATGCGCATACCGAGCTTGGCCGCCAACCGGGCGGCCCGCAGCATGCGCACCGGGTCCTCGTGGTAGCGCACTTCCGGATCACCGATCAATCGCAGCACGCGATCCTCGAGATCGCGCATGCCACCGACATAATCGCGTACGGAGAAATCGCTGATGTCGTAGTACATCGCGTTGACGCGGAAGTCGCGGCGAATCGCGTCCTCCTCGATCGTGCCCCAGATGTTGTCACGAACGATAAGGCCGTCCACGATATGCCGATCGCCTTCGCCGCCTTCCTCGCCGGTACCGCGAAAGGTCGCCACCTCGATGATCTCGGGCCCGAACACCACGTGCGCAAGCCGGAAACGGCGACCGATCAGGCGGCAATTGCGGAACAGCTTCTTCACCTCGTCCGGGGTGGCATCGGTGGCGACGTCGAAATCCTTCGGCTGGACCCCGAGCAGCAGGTCGCGCACGGCACCACCGACCAGATAGGCCGCATAACCGGCCTCGTTGAGCCGGTACAGCACCCGCAGCGCCGCCTTGCTGATGTTCTTGCGCGAAATGATGTGCTGGTCGCGCGGAATGATCCGCAGCGTCGGGGCGAGGTCGGTCCGTGATTCGAGATTCAAGCGGTTGAAATCCTTGCGAGGCCAGACCGCCTCGTGGTTGCCGTGAGTCACGATGCCGAGCATCGCCGATCGCCCCGCGTGACGGCAACAAGCGCATCCGCGAGGGCTGCCTCGAACGCTGCCGGCGGCGTCAACCGCGCATTGCCGTCCGAAACAATTCCGCTATACTAGCGCGCTTCGCAGGATAACGCTCCCTTCGTCTAGTGGCCCAGGACACTGCCCTCTCAAGGCGGGAACACGAGTTCGAGTCTCGTAGGGAGCACCATTCGCTTGTGCGATCATCCATGATCGCGGCTGTCTGGAAATATCCGGATAACCCGACGTTTCAGGCCGTTGGCTGAACTAAAGGCGGCCATCCATGGCCGCACTCTTCACAAGAGAAAGCCCTCCGCCGAACTTCGCAAGAGCCCTTCGGTGTACTTCGCGAGAGCACTCCGACGCTCTTCAACAAGAGCCCTCCGACCGCCTTCTTTACAGCTGAGTTGATCCCATGACTTTCGTCGTCATCGACAATTGCATCAAGTGCAAGTACACCGATTGCGTCGAGGTGTGTCCGGTCGATGCCTTCCACGAAGGCCCCAATTTCCTGGTGATCGATCCGGACGAGTGCATCGACTGCACCCTGTGCGAACCGGAGTGCCCGATCAACGCGATCTACCCCGAAGACGACGTGCCGGCCGGCCAGGAGGCGCTGGTGGCGCTGAATGCCGAACTGGCCAAGGGCTGGCCGGTGATCACCGAGCGCAAGGATGCTCCGGCCGACGCAAAGGATTGGGAAGGCAAGCCAGGCAAGCTCGAACTGCTGCAGCGCTGATCGACGCCGCATGACCCGGACAAAAGGAAACGCCGCCCAAGGGCGGCGTTTCCTTTTGTCCGTGCGGCCTGCTGCCGCGAGGAATCACTTCTTGCCAAGCTTCGATTTCAAGGTATCGATCACGCTGGCCACCGCAGCCAGCGAATCGCTCTGGGCGCGCACTTCGCTGGCATCGGCGCCACTGCTGGCGATGCTGATCTGCACCTGGTGCACGCCACCGCCGGTGGTGCTGGCGGCATCGCTCTTGTCGCGCCGGAACAGTCGGCTGAAGAAGCCCCGCTTCTTCTGCTTCACGTCGGCGCCGCTCACGCTGACCACGTAGGCATGCGTGGCATCGTCGTGGCTCACCGTCTGGCCCAAGCCACCCGCGGCCACGATCTGGCCCACCCGCTGGTAGACGCTGTCGACACTGCCGGGATGCACGAAACCATCGGAAATCTGACCAGCCTGGCCGGGAACCCCGGCCACGGACGCCGTTGCACCATTTGCCGTCGGCTGGTTCGCCCCCGGCGGCGGGATCACCAGGGCATCGCTGGTGGACGGACGATCGAGGCTTGGCGGAACCTCCAGCGGCGACTCCTGCTGGGCTTTCTCCCAGGCATTGTGCGAGCGGAACATGCTGCAACCGGTGAGCAGCAGGCCGCCGAGGGCCACTGCCGGCAGGACCAGGAGGAGTGAAGTTTTCTTCATTGAGTCAAATTCCGTGAGGTAAGTCGGGCAGGAATCAACCGGCCACAGTCGCCAAGGATGCCAGACTGGACAGCGCCTCGTGCAATCGGGCGCGATCCGGACCGTCGTTCAATTCCACCAGCGGCAGACGCGGCAAGCCCAAACCCAGTCCCAGGGCCGGCATGCCGGCCTTGACCGCGATCGGGTTGGGGGCGCAGTCCAGTGCCCGCAACAACGGCTCCAGTGCGGCATGACACCGTCCCGTCGCCGCCTGATCGCCGCCGGTAGCCGCGTCGCACAAGGCGCGGAATGCCTGCGGCACCAGATTGGCCACCACCGAGACGGTGCCCGCCGCACCAGCCAGCATCGCCTCGCCGGCGCTGCCGTCGTCGCCGGACAGATAGACGAAATCCGCGCGCACAAGTTCCGCCAGCGCCGAAATCCGCTCGCGGTCGCCACGCGCCTCCTTGATGCCGATGATCGCCGTGTGCTCGCGCAACCTTGCCACGGTGTCGGGCAGCAGGTCGCAACCGGTACGGCCGGGCACGTTGTAGAGAATCACCGGCAGGCCACCCTCGTCGGCAACCGCGGTGAAATGCCGGAACAGGCCCTCCTGCGTGGGGCGCACGTAGTACGGCGTCACCACCAGGGCTGCGTCGGCGCCCAGGGCCTGCGCGCGACGGGTCAGCGCCACCGTCTTGGCGGTCCCCGCCTCGCCGGTACCGGCAATGACCGGCACCCGACCGCCCACATGCTCGAGCGCAAACGCGAGCAGGCGGTCGAACTCGTGGTGTTCCAGCATGTGCGCCTCGCCAGTCGACCCGGCCACCACCAGCGCCTGCGTGCCGCCGCCGATCTGGTAGTCGAGCAAACGGCCAAACGCGGTCAGGTCGAGCGCACCGTTGGCCGCAAACGGGGTGACCAGCGCACAGATGCTTCCACGAATGTTCACGACTCGGGTTCCACGGTCAAGGCAAGCCCTGCATGTTACTTGCCGCCTCGCAACGCGGGCAAGTAAGCTCGACGGGAGTAACCTGATGCTTCCGCATCGGGCGATACGATGCCCACAGGTGGACTTTCTTGAAACCTTCCTCCACTGCTTCCCTCGCGGCCAACCGCACGGGCAGCGACAACCACCTGCTGATCCAGGCGCTCACCCCGGCAGGCAAGTCGCCGTTGCTGGCACTGGCGCGGCGCATTGCCGATGCCGGCTGCAATCTTTCCGAATCGCGCGTCTCGACGATCGGCACGGAAGTCTCGCTGATGTTGCTGGCCAGTGGCGCCTGGGACGCGCTGGCCAAGCTGGAAACGGCACTGGCCAAGCTCGCCCGCGACGAAAGCCTGCGCCTGGTGCACTACCGCACCGGCCCGCGCGAAAACAGCGCGCACCTGCTGCCCTACCTGGTGGAGGTGGTGGCGGCCGACCGGCCCGGCATCGTGGCCAGGATCGTGGAGTTCTTCAGCCAGCACGAGATCAGCGTGGAACAACTGAACTCCACCCGCTATCACGCCATGCAGACCGGCGCGGAAATGTTCCAGGCCCAGTTCACCATCGGCATTCCGGCGGATATCCACATCGCCGCGTTGCGCGACGATTTCCTCGAATTGTGCGACGGCCTGAATCTCGACGCGATCATGGATCCGGTGAAATTCTGAGATCCAGCAGTCCGCCGAGCATCGCGCGAACCTGTCGCCCTGACAAGGCCTGTCATCTGCTGCCCTGCCCGCGCTAGTCTGTGAGCGTGACCTTGCCGGAGGGACGTTGCATTGCAAGCTGCGAGTCGATTCATGCCAGCGTTTTCCGGCACGCCAGGACAGCTCGCCCGCCTCGCTGCAACGCCGCCATCCATGTCACGCCACCCAACCCTCAACCCTCTGGCACGGCGACCCGCCGCCGTGCAGGATCCGTCATGCTCGAAATCGGCAAAAAGCTGCCCGCGCTGAAAGGCACCACCGGCGACGGCAATGAACTGAAGCTGGCCGACCTCAAGGGCCAGTGGCTGGTGGTGTACTTCTACCCGAAGGACTCGACCCCCGGCTGCACCAACGAGGCAAAGGACTTTCGCGATCTGCACGCCGCCTTCCACAAGCGCCACGCGCAGATCATCGGCGTGTCGCGCGATTCGCAGAAATCACACGTCAATTTCGCCACGAAGCAGGAACTGCCGTTCCCGCTCGTGTCCGATCCCGACGAAACCTGGTGCCGCGCATTCGACGTGATTCACGAGAAGGTGCTGTACGGCAAACGCTTCATGGGCATCGTGCGCAGTACCTTCCTGATCGACCCCGACGGCAAGTTGGCACGCGAGTGGCGTGGCGTGAAAGTCCCTGGCCATGCCCAGGCCGTGCTCGACGCCATTCCCGTCCGCTGACTGCCCGCCTTCCATGGTTTTCGTCCGCCACCTCTTTCCACCCACCAGCGAGGACACTTCCGCATGACCGGAAGCAAGCGCATCTACGCTCTCGATACCAACGTCCTGCTGCATGACCCGACCTCGCTGTTCCGTTTCGAGGAACACGACGTCTTCATCCCGATGACCGTACTGGAGGAACTCGACGAAAAGAAGAAAGGCGCCTCGGAAGTCTCGCGCAACGGCCGCCAGGTCAGCCGCTTCCTCAACGAACTGATCGAACTGGGCAAGCAGCATGACCTTGGCGAAGGCCTGGAACTGAGCAATCCGCAGGGCATCAAGCTCAAGCGGGGCGGTTCCGTCGGCCGGCTGTACTTCCAGCACCGCACCAGCAGCAACGGCCACGCCAAGGCCGACAACCAGATTCTGGCCGCCGTGCTCGAACTGCGCGACCAGAATCCCGACCGGGACGTCATCCTGGTCACCAAGGACATCAACCTCCGGATCAAGGCCAGCATCAACGGCATCGTCGCCGAGGATTACGAGAACGATCGCGCGCTGGACGATTTCTCCCTGCTTTACACCGGGTCGACCGAGCTGCCGACAGACTTCTGGGATCGGCACCCGGAAGTCCGCTCATGGACCGAGCACGGCCGTACCTACTACGAACTGGGCCGGCGCGAGGACGAGCCCTGGCACCCGAATGAATGCCTGTACCTGCCGGGAGAAAACGAAGTCGAACTGCGCGTGCTGCGACTCGACGACGACCACGCCACCCTGGTCCTGCTCGACGACCACTCGCACGCCAACCACCACGTGTGGGGCATCGGCGCACGCAACCGCGAACAGAACTTCGCGCTCAACGCGCTGATGGATCCGGACGTCGACTTCGTCACTCTGCTCGGCAACGCCGGCACCGGCAAGACCCTGCTGGCGCTGGCCGCCGGTCTGGCCCAGGTGATGGATCAGCAGCGTTACCGCGAGATCATCATGACCCGCGCCACCGTCTCGGTGGGCGAGGACATCGGCTTCCTGCCCGGCACCGAGGAGGAGAAGATGACGCCGTGGATGGGTGCGCTGACCGACAACCTCGAGGTGCTGGCCAACCCCGAGGACGGCGGTAGCTGGGGCCGCCAGGCCACCAACGACCTGCTCGCCTCGCGCATCAAGATCCGTTCGCTCAATTTCATGCGCGGGCGCACGTTCCTCAGCCGCTACCTGATCATCGACGAGGCGCAGAACCTCACCCCGAAGCAGATGAAGACCCTGATCACCCGCGCCGGCCCCGGCACCAAGATCGTCTGTCTCGGCAACGTCGAACAGATCGACACGCCCTACCTCACCGAAACCACGTCGGGCCTGACCTACGCGGTCGACCGCTTCAAGGACTGGGAGCATTCGGCCCACATCACCCTGCGCCGCGGTGAACGCTCGCGGCTGGCGGATTTCGCGGCGGAGATGCTTTGAAGAGGGAAATCCGGGACGCACACATAAGGGAATGGGCGGCCTTGCCGGCGCCGCCCGCCCCCGCCCGGCGGCTGCCGCAGATCGCCGGCAGCCGCCTCAAGTGCAGACAGCGTCGGTTGCCGTGGATCCCGGCCAGCTTGCGGTAGCCTCGGCCATGCCTCTGCGCAGTCTCATCTATCGTCACCGACTGCTCGCCAAGCGAGTCATCGCGACGGCCGTTCGTGTATTGCCGGGAGCGGCAAGCCGCCGATTGCTGGCACTGGCCGAACGCGTGGCGTTCAGCGTCACGCCGCAATACCAGGGCGACACGCTGCCACCGATTTGCCACTACTGGACGGGACGCTATCTGGCAGACGAGGCGCGGCGCCTGGGTTTCGGTTCGGCCGAGGCGCTGTACCGCGACCGCATCGTGCAACGGAACCGGGAGACCGGTGAACCCGTGCGCGTGGCGAGTGCCGGCTGCGGCGCCGCCGGCATGGAGATCGAGCTAGCCCGCGGCCTCAAGTCCGACGGCATACCGGTGCTGATCACTTGCTTCGATTTCAACCCCGGGTTGATGCGGCACGCCACGGACATGGCGCAGGCGGCAGACGTGGCCGATACCATGCGATTCGAGGTACGGGATTGCAACCAGCCGTTCGCCCTGCCCGCGCAGGACGTGATCATCGTCAACCAGTTCTTCCATCACGTGACGGCACTGGAAACGTTTTGCACATCGCTGCGGCAATCGCTGGCGCCCGCAGGTGTGCTGCTCAGCTCGGATATCATCGGCCGCAACGGCCATCAGCTATGGCCCGACGTGGCGCTGGTGGTGGAGCGATTCTGGGCCACGCTCGCGCCGGCGCAACGGCATGACCGACATTTCGGTCGCGTCTGCGAAAACTACCGGTCGATCGACCACGCCGCCTATTCGAACGAGGGAGTGCGCGCGCAGGATGTCGTCGCCTGCCTGCTGGCCGCATTCGACTTCGAGCTCTTCTACAGCTTCGGTGGCGCGATCATGCCCTTCGTCGAGCGCCGCATCGGCTTCAATTTCGACCCGGCCAATGCTGCCGATCGCACCTTCATCGACAACGTGCAGCAGGCCGATGCAAATGTCCTCGCCGAGGAGCGCTACCCTGCGGCGAACATGGTGGCCGTGTTGCGGCACCGGGGCCACGCGGTGCAGCCCGTCCACGTACCCATCAGCCCGCAGCGCCACGTGGAACTGACCGAGCGGCAACTGCGGCGGCTTCGCGACGCTGCCGGGCCCGGCCCTGTCCCGGCGGAGTAGAATACGGCTACGCGACCATCACGATCCCCGTTTTCATGATATTTGCTCCCCGCCTCGTCCTGCTGGCTCTGTTCGCCGTCTTCGCGCTATGCGTGCTGCTGGTGCACCTGCGTGGCCGCGTGCGGTTGCGCTTCGATCGCCAGCTGGTCGATCATTCGGCGATCTTCGCGCCGTACAACCTGCTGATGTATGCATTCTCGGCGCTGCCCGCGCGACCCATCCTCGACCGCCGCGGCTTTCCGCAGCTGGACCTGCTGCAGGCGAACTGGCAGGCCATCCGCGACGAGGCGCTGCACCTGTTCGACGAGGGTTACATCCGCGCCGCGACGAAGAACGACGACGCCAGCTTCAACAGCTTCTTCAAGCAGGGCTGGAAGCGTTTCTACCTCAAGTGGTACGGCGAGCCACTGGCCTCGGCCGAGGCGCTGTGCCCGAAGACAGTCGAGTTGCTCAACGCCATTCCCGGCATCAAGGCGGCGATGTTCGCCACGCTGGCGCCGAACAGCAAGCTCAACCCGCATCGCGACCCGTTCGCCGGTTCGCTGCGCTACCACCTGGGCCTGATCACGCCGAACTCGCGCGATTGCCGCATCTTCGTCGACGGCGAGGAACACGCCTGGGGCGACGGCAAGGACGTGGTGTTCGACGAGACCTTCGTGCACTGGGTGGAGAACAAGACCGACCAGACCCGGGTGATCCTGTTCGCCGACGTCGAACGGCCGTTGCGCACGCGCTGGATGAGCGCGATCAACCATCGAGTCGGTGCCTTCATGGGCAGGATCACCGCCTCCCCGAACAGCGACAGCGGCGCGGAGAAAACCGGCTTCGTGAACCGTCTCTATGCGATGAGTCAGCGCAAGGGCGCCACGCATCGCTGGAAGGCCGGGTTCAAGCGCCGCCACCGGAAGCTGTACAAGGCGGGCAAGTACGCCGGCATCCTGCTGCTGATGTGGCTGATCTTCCTGGCCCCGTGGCCGCTGTTTCGATAGGTGACGTTCCGCTGAGCCTGTCACATCGCGCGATGCCCATGCGTCCTGGTTGACGACCTCGACGGAGACAAATCATGGATCCGCAAACCGCACTGTTCCAGCAACACCGCCAACGCCTGTTCGGGCTGGCCTACCGCATGCTCGGCACGCCCGGCGATGCCGAGGACGTGCTGCACGACGCCTGGCTGCGCTGGCACGCGCAGGACACCGATGCGCTGGACGATCCGACGGCATGGCTGGTCACGGTGACCACGCGCATCGCGCTGGATCGCCTGCGCCGCGCCAAGACCGAACGCGCGCATTACCCCGGCCCGTGGCTGCCGGAGCCGGTGATCGCAGACTCCGAGCAGCCCGAAGCGCAACTGGAACGCGCCGAAAGCCTGACCCTGAGCTTCCTGCTGTTGCTCGAACGGCTGAGCCCCGAGGAACGCGCCGCCTTCCTGTTGCGCGAAGTGTTCGATTACAGCCATGCCGAGACGGCGGCGATGCTCGACATCGGCGAGGACGCCTGCCGCCAGCGCGTGCATCGGGCGAAACAGCGGCTGCGCGAGGATCGCCCGCACCAGGCGATGCCGAATATCGACACCCAGCGGCGCCTGCTCGAACGCTTCATGCAGGCACTGCAGCAACCCGACATGCCCACGCTGCGCGCCCTGTTTGCCGAAGATGCGATGAGCGTCGCCGACGGCGGCGGCCTGGCGCGGGCCACCCTGCATCCACTGCACGGCGCCGAGCGGCTGGCCCGGCTGTACATGCAGCTTGGGTTGCAGCTGCAACACTATGGCGTGCGTCACGAGATCGGCCAGCTCAATGGCACGCCGGCCCTGTTCGGCTGGCATGGCGACACCCTGGTCTCGGCCAGCTGGATCGACGACGACGGCGAGCGCATCACCGCGATTCACTCCCTGCGCCACCCCGGCAAACTCGCGCGGCTGGCGGCAGTCACGAAATCGGCGACATCCACGTACCTGCACTGAACGGCCGACCCTGCAGAATCGCTACCTCGCCGACAGCCACGCGAGCGAGGCGACGACCAGCGTTTCGACGCCGGTGCGCAAGGTCGGCTGGATGACCGGCGCGAATTTCGGATTGTGATTGGTTGGCAGATCGTTGAGTCGCCCGGCAGCAAGCGCTTTCGCGTAGACCTCGGCATCGGTGCCGCCGATGAACCAGAACACCGAGGGCACCTTCCACTGTGCGCCGAAACAGCCGAAATCTTCGCTCGCCGAGGTCGGCAGGGTTTTCTCGACGCGTTCCTCCGGGAAATACTGGCGGAACGCATCGCCGACTTTCCGGTTCGCGTCGGCATCGTTGACGACCAGCGCGTAATGGTCCAGCGGCGTGATTTCCGGTGGCCTGGGCGCGCCCGATGCGGCCGCCTCGGCGTTGACGATGCGCGTGATCGCGGCCAGCACGCGCTGGCGTACGCCCTCGTCGAAGGTGCGCACGTTGAGCTTGATGATCGCCTCGTCGGGGATCACGTTTTCCTTGGTGCCGGCCTGCAGCGAGCCGATGGTTACCACGGCGGCTTCGGTCGCGGCGAGCTCGCGCGACACGATCGTCTGCAGGCGCAGCACGGTCGAAGCGGCCATCACCACCGGGTCGATGCTCGCCTGCGGCATCGAGCCGTGCGCGCCGCGGCCGAACAAGCGGATCTGCAGGCTGTCGCCGGCCGAGGTGATCACCCCGGCGCGGCCGCTGATCGTGCCGGCCACGCCGACCATCACGTGCTGGCCGAGCACGATGTCGGGTTTCGGGAAGCGCTGGAACAGACCGTCGTCGATCATCGCCTGCGCACCGGTGCCGGTTTCCTCGGCGGGCTGGAACACCGCCATCACGGTGCCGTTCCAGTGCTCGCGCGCCTGCGCGAGCAGGGTGGTCGCGCCGACCAGCCAGGTCACGTGCATATCGTGGCCGCAAGCGTGCATCACCGGCACCGTATGGCCGTCCTTGTCCTTCGCGGTGACCTTGCTGGCGTACGGCAGGCCAGTCGCCTCCGCGACCGGCAGCGCGTCCATGTCGGCACGCAGCATCACGGTCGGGCCGTCGCCGTTGCGCAGCAGGCCGACCACGCCGGTGCCGCCGACGCCGGTGGTCACTTCGAAGCCGGCCTGGCGCAGATGGGTGGCAGCAAGGTCGGCCGTGCGCGTCTCCTGCATCGACAATTCCGGATGGGCGTGAATGTCGGTGTAGAGCGCTTCGAGATCGGGCAGCAGGCTCGGCAGGTTCGCGAACCACTGGCCGGAAACATCCGCGTTTTTCGTGTTCATGCAACCCTCTCGGCTTGGACGTGGCAGGACAGTCAGGTCACTTTTCGCGCGTGCAGCCGGCGCATGGGCTCTCAGTCTTCGCGCGGGTGCACGGTCAGCACGCGCTCGACGAACAGGTGCAGCTCCTTCATGTAGTTGCTCAGGAACTCGGCGGTGGAGTCGTTGGTGACGGCGCCATCCTCGGTGATCAGGCCCGGGGTGAACTGGATATACGCCTCCAGCGTGTTCATCAGCGGCGAGTTGCAGAAGCACATGACCCCGCGCAACTGCTGCTGGGCGACCGCAGTGCCGATCGAGCCCGGCGAGGTACCGATGATTCCGGACGGTTTGCGCGCGAAGGAATTCTTGCCCCACGGCCGGCTGGCCCAGTCGATCGCGTTCTTCAGCGCGCCGGGGATCGAACGGTTGTATTCCGGGGTGACAAACAGCACGCCGTCGACGTCGGCGATCGCCTGTTTGAACGCGCGCGCCACCGCCGGGAAGTCGGCGTCGTAGTCGTAGCTGTACAGCGGCAGGTCCTTGATCGGGATCTCCACCAACTCCAGTCCCGCCGGTGCGAGGCGGGTGAGCGCCTTGGCCAGCAGGCGGTTGATGGAGCCCTTGGCGAGGCTGCCGACGAGATAGCCAACTTTGTAGGTTTTCATGCGGGTTCCCTGGATGAGGCTGCCGATGGACGGAGTTCGATGCGGGACGCGGCGTCAGTAACCGACGGTGAAACGTTGTCGCGAGTGTTTCGGCATTTCCAGCTCGTCGGCGAAGGCGACCGCGTAGTCCTCCATCGAGATCCAGCTTTTGCCGTTCGCGTCGCTGAGCAGTTGATCGCCACCCAGGCGGAATGTCCCGGTCCGTTCACCCGGGGCAAACTCGGCCGAGGGCGACAGGAAGGTCCAGTCGAGGTCATTTTCCGCACGCAGGGTGTCGAGGGCGCAGCGTCCGGCTGCTGCTTCGGCTTTGTAAGCCTCGGGAAAGCCCGGGGCGTCGAACAGTGCCTGGCCGGGGGCCACTTCCAGGCTGGCCGCGCCGCCGACCACCACCAGTCGAGGCACGCCGGCCTGCTTCACCGCGGCGATCAGTGCGTTCGGGTCGGATGACTGAAAGCGCATGGCGCTGATCACCACGTCGTGGCCCGCCAGCAGCGGGGCGAGCTGTGCCGGTTGGGTTGCGTCGCCGGCCTTCAGTGCCAGCCCGGGGCGGCTCGCCAGTTTCGCGGTGTCGCGTACGATGCCGGTGACGCTGTGGCCACGGTTGAGCAGTTCCGTCAGCAGGCGCGAGCCGACATGGCCGCTGGCTCCGATCAATGCGACTTTCATGAGAATCCTTGGGCAGGGTGGTTTCCGGGTTCGCACGTGGAGGCGCTGCCTGATAGCCTTCCCTCGGGTTCATCAAGGCCCCGCCGATCACGCCAGACTAGCGCGGCATGTGTAACCGATATGTGCATGCACTGACGTTGGTTCGGCCCGTTCATTGCCACCCATGGGAGATGCCATGACAACGCGTATGCCAACCGTCTTCTTCGGACACGGCAACCCGATGAACGCCCTGCACGACAACGACTGGACCCGGGGCTGGGCCGCGATCGGCGCAAGCCTGCCACGGCCGCGCGCGGTGCTGTCGATCTCGGCGCACTGGTACCTGCCCGGCACGGCGGTCACCGCGACAATCGCGCCGCGCACGATCCACGATTTCGGCGGCTTCCCGCGCGAGTTGTTCGAGGTGCAATATCATGCGCCCGGCGACCTCGACCTGGTGCGCCGCGTGCGCGAACTGCTGAACCCGCTGGAAGTGCGCGCGGACCTTGGATGGGGGCTGGATCACGGCACCTGGTCGGTGCTGCGCCATGTGTTTCCCGCCGCCGACGTGCCGGTGGTGCAGCTCAGTGTCGACGAGTCGCAGCCAGCGGCCTTCCACTACGGCTTGGGCAAACTGCTGCGGCCGCTGCGCGACGAAGGCATCCTGCTGATCGGCAGCGGCGATGTCGTGCACAACCTGCATGCCTATGCCTGGGGTCGGCATCCGGCGGAACCGTTCGACTGGGCGCTGCGTTTCGAGGAGCAGGCGCGCGCGCTGATGTTGCAGGGCGACCATCAGTCGCTGGTGGATTACGAATTGCTGGGTGAGGACGCGGAGTTGTCGGTACCCACACCCGAGCACTACCTGCCGCTGCTGTACGTGCTCGGCGCCAGCGACGAAGGCGACGCGGTGACGTTCCCGGTCGAGGGCATGGACGGCGGTTCGATATCGATGCTGTCCGTGCAGTTCGGGTGAACGCGTGCGGCTTCGATCTTGACCGTGGCCGTGTGTTCCGGAAAGCGTGCTAGAAAACCAGCCGCGCACCGAGCATCCAGGTGCGGTCGGGGCCGGGTTCGAAATAGCGGCCATTGCCATCGTTGACGATCACCGAACCGATATAGCGTCGGTCGGCCAGATTGCCCACGCGCACGCTGAGCTGCAAGCGTGCAGTGGAAGCCACGGCGAAGGTGTAGCTGACATCGGCGTCGACCAGGCCATAACCGGCCGCGCGCTGCGAGTCGGTGTCGTTGACGGTGACCGAACCCACGCCGCTCAGGGTGAGACCTTCACGCCAACCCAGGTCACTGCCATGCTGGATCCGCAGCGAGCCGTAGTCGTCAGGCACGCCGGGAATGCGTGAGCCGGCCACTACCGGCAGCTGGGCCACGGTGCACGGCGCGCTGAGGCAGGTGAAGAAGGTACTGCGGAAACGCGCCTGCAGATGGGTGAAGCCGGCGCCGATCTGCCAGGCGTTGGCGAGCTGTCCGGTCAGCGAAAGCTCGATGCCCTGGCGACGCGCGTTGCCTGCGTTCTGGTAGGTGGAGCGTCCATCCACGTTGGTCGCCACGGCGAGCTCGTCATCCGTATCGGAACGGAAAGCGGCCACGTCGAATTCCAGTGCATGGGTCACCTGCCATTTCGCGCCCGCCTCCAGGTGGCGGCTGCGCGCCGGCCGCAGGTTGAACGCCAGGCCGGCGCGACCATCGCTGCGGTAGCCCAGTTCGTTGAAGCTGGGCGTCTCGAAGCCCTTGCCGTAACTGACATAGAGGCGCAGCCTGTCGGCCGGCCGGAAATCCAGTGCGGCCACCGGTGTGGTCGCCGCATAGTTCGCGTCGCCGCTGTCGTCCGGATTGAGCGCCGTGATGTAGAAATCGTGTTCGCTGAAACGCAGGTCGTCATGCCGTACCCCCAGCAGCACCGCCCAGCGTTTGGTGAAGTGCCAATACCACTGCGCGTACTCGGCGACACTGTTGACATTGTCGTCCTCGTTGCGGCGGAGCTGGCCGATCACGCCCAGGGTATCGCCGATGAAGTTCTCGTAGCCCAGGCGGTGCTGGCGCTGGTAGTCGCCGCTGGCGCCCAGCACGAACTCGTAGCCGCCGCCGGCCAGTTCGCCGCGATGGGTCCAGCGCGCATCGAGGCCGCCGTAGCGGGTGGTCGGCGCCACCACGCCGCCGGACTGCAGCGGGTTCTTCTGCGTGCCGGGTGGAATCGACAGGTATTGCACGATGCTGCGCTGGCCGTAGTAGGCGAGGAGCCGCAGCTGGTCCCCGCTGTCGAACGACTGCTCATAGATCGCACCGATCTGGGTCTGCCGGCCACTCTTGCGCGTGTCGTACTGGCTGGCGACCGCCGTGGCCTGGCGCGGGTCGGCATCGGCCTGGGCCCGGGTGAGCCCGAGCGGATCCTGCGCCGTGGGCTGGTTGTAGCGGTTCAACACCAGGGTGAGATGGCGGCGCTTGCCGAGGTCGACGCCGAACTTCGCGTTGTCCGACTCGCGGCGCACCCGACTGTGCTGCCGGTAGCCGCCGGAGAGAAGTTCCGATACGACGATGTTGTAGTCGACCGGCCCGACGCTGCCACGCGTGTTGGCGCTGTAGCGGAAGGTGTCGTTGCTGCCGGCGTTCATGCCCAGCGTGGTCACTGGCGTCGGCGTGCCGCCTGCACTCCACACTTGCACCACGCCGCCGGCAGCGTTGCCGTACAACACCGAAAACGGACCGCGCAGCACTTCCACGCGCTCGGCGCTGTCCAGGTTGAAATGCGCGACCTGGCCCTGGCCGTCGGGCAGCGTGGCGGGAATGCCGTCGACATACAGCCGGATACTGCGCACGCCGAACGTGGCCCGCGCGCCGTAGCCGCGGATCGAGATCTGCTCGTCCTGCGCGTAGTTCTGCCGGTCGCGCGCCAGGATGCCCGGGATACCGACCAGCGCCTCGGAAAGATTCACGCCGGGCTGGCCGGCATCGGCCGGGGCCACGGCAACGACGCTGAGCGAGGCAGGCAGGTCGAATGGCGGGATGTCCATTCGTACGGCGTTGACCTGCACCGCAGGCAGGGTGGTGGTCTCGATCGCCCATCCCGGGGCCGCGAGCAGCATCCCTGCGACGCCGGTGCAGGCGATCAGGTTGCCCCCTGCTTTCCGCATGGTGCAGCATCCTTCATGTAGTTCGAGCTTGGCTTGGGACGGCACCCACAGAACCCGCCGCAGTCCAGCCACAGCGAGGATGCCTACGACCTCGGCTACATCAGCGCGCGTCCGCCGTCACCCGCCAGACCGTGTCACCGACATCGTCCGCGATCAGCAGCGCGCCATCCTTGTCCGTTGCCAGCCCGACCGGCGCACCGTACAGCTGCGTCTCGTCGTTCGAGTGGAAGCCGGTGACGACGGGCTGGGGCAGGCCGACCGGCTTGCCGTTCTGGAAGGCGACGAAGATGACGCGGTAGCCGCTCAGTGGCGAGCGGTCCCAGCTGCCGTGCTCGCTGATGAAGGCACCACCGTGATACTTCACTGGCAGCGCATTGTTGTCGGAGAACAACAACCCCAATGCGGCGACATGTGACCCCAGCGCGTAATCCGGCTTGATCGCCTTGCTGACCAGGTCCGGTCGCTGCGGCATCACGCGGCTGTCCACGTGCTGGCCGTAATAGCTGTAGGGCCAGCCGTAGAAACCTCCCTCCTGGACCGAGGTCATATAGTCCGGCACCAGATCCGCGCCGATCTCGTCGCGTTCATTGACGATGGCCCAGAGCTTGCCGGTGGTCGGTTCCCATTGCAGCCCGGTCGGATTGCGCAGGCCTGAGGCGTAGATCCGGCTACCGCCAGTGGCCACATCGACTTCGAGCACGTCCGCGCGGCGGTATTCCACGGCCAGCCCGTTCTCGGTGATGTTGCTGTTGGAGCCGACGCCGGCATACAGCTTGCTGCCGTCCGGGCTCGCCAGCAGTGCCTTGGTCCAGTGGTGGTTGATGGTGCCCGGCAGGTCCGCGAATGGCACGCCGGGTGCCGTGATCTGTGTTTCTCCCGTCACGTAGGGAAACTTCACGATGGCGTCGGTGTTGGCGACATAGAGGGAATCGCCGATCAACTGCACGCCGAACGGCGAGTGCAGGTGCTCGATGAAGACGTGCTTCTCCCATGTGCCATCGGTGCCATTCTTGCGCAGCAGGGTGATCCGGTTGCCGCCCTTGGCACCCTTGCCCGAGAGGTTCTTTACCTTGCCGGCAATCAACTGCTTGGGGGTCGTCACCGGCTCGGTACCGGGGCCATTGGACTCCACCACCAGCACGTCGCCGTTGGGGAGTGTCAGGAGCTGGCGTGGGTGCATCAGGCCACTGGCGATCTTTTCGATTTTCAGTCCAGGTGCCACCTTGGGTGCCTGGCCCTGGGCCCAGCCAACTCCCTTGGGAACCTGCATGGGCGGTACCAGGAAGTTCCGGGCCTGGGGCAGTGGCGGGTTGTCGCCCGACTGCTGCGCAGGCTCAAACGCCGCTTTTCCGCTGCAGCCGGCGAGGATGACCACGAAGGCCAGCGTCAGTGCGCTGCGATAGGCGATCTTATTCATGGACGAAATCCCCCGCTGCGGAGTGCTGCACGGCAATGGCCATGTGGGCGATCGACAGCAGGATGACCGTGCAGACCGAAAGCCAGAGGCCGGCGGGAACCACCGCGTAGGCATCGCGGCTGTGCACGAAAGCGTTGAAGATCCCCGCGACGATGGCAACCAGGTTGAGCCAGAAGTCGAGCTTGTCGGCGTTCGTGGAGTACCGCCTGCCGGTGATCCAGACCTGCACCAGGTTGATCAGGCGCGGGATCACCGCAAACAGCAGCCCGAACACGATGAGCCACGCCGCACCTTTTCCCCACATCACCTCGGCGCTGCGGGCATAGATGATGTCGAAGATCAGCGCGGCGACGAAGAAGCCGAACGGGATCGGGTTGAGAAGTCCGTAAACGGCATTGGCCACGACGGAGCGACGGGGTGCGGTACGAGAGCTCATGGGCTGCTGCCTCGATAGGATGAGGGAATAAGCGTGGGCTTGCGGCGCTGCGCGTTGCTGTTCCCAAGGTCCATGCGCGCCGTTGAATTATCGGTGCAGGCCAGCCGGTTCGATGTGTGGAGCAAGTCGGAATGCAAGGTGCGTTCTTGGGAACAGGAATCAGTCTACAGTTCTTTCAGGCATGTCGAACGGGTGCCTGGACTGACCCCGTTACGGTGCCACCGGTGCCAGGTTGTCCGGGATTGCGTTGTCAGCAAGCACTTGTAATTTGTGATGGGCATTCTCACCAAGTGGAGATGGTGCCGTCGGGGGATTACCCAACACTCAGAACGTCACCTGCGTGTACAGGCCGATCACGAAGGCATTGGGGATCTTGCCGGTGCCGTTGGGACGGATAACGTACTGCAGGTTGGGGCGCAAGGTGAGCCAGGGTGCGATCTTCGCGCCGTAGTCGATTTCAGCGACGCTTTCGTAGATCTGGATGCCCACGCTGCCGGGCAGCACGCGGTCGCGGTCGCGCTGGTAGCGGGTCAGGCGCGGGTTGGTGCGGCCGCTGGCAACCATGAACGAGACCACGTCGTTGTCGCGGCCGGGAAAAGTACCTTGGTAGTGGCCGCCGATCACCCAAAAGTAGCGGAAGCGTGCGGTGGCTGCGTCACCCACGCCGGCCATCGCGCCGAGGGTGAGTCCGCGATTGGAGTCGGGGCCTTCGCGGTAGACCATGCGGTCGGCGATGACATAGCCGCCGCTGCGGCCGTTGTGCTGCAGGAAGGCGGCGTCGGTGAGGCCGGCGGGCTGGCCGTTGACGTCGGTGTATACGTCCGGCGTGCCGGCGGTGTTGTAGTACGCGCCGAGCTTGAGATCGCCGGGCAACTGTCCGCTGCCGCGGCCGCTCGACCAGCCCAGTTCGACCGGCACGAACACGCCGCTGTGCTTGAAGCTGAGGTTCCAGCCCTGGTCCTTGTTGCCGGCGTTGGGGTTGTTGAGATAGGCGCCGACGGTGGCGTAGAAATTCGGCGTGACGCGCCATTTCACGTGACCGCCCCATTGCGCGGTGGGAAAGTTGTGCGCGCCGCTGTTGGTGGTCATCGCGTTGGCGTGGCCGCAGATGATGCCGTTCTGGAAGTTGCAGAACGCCGGCAGCCGCGCGAAGTCGTCACCCACCGGCGACCAGCCCAACTCCATGAAGACCCGGTGGTCGAGGAAATCCTGTTGCCAGTTCAGTTCGGCGAGGCGGAAGTTCTGCCCCGCGCCATACAGTTCCTGCACCGAGAACTGGTTGCCCAGTGCATCGCTGCTGAGGCTGCGGCCGTCGCGCTCGGTGACGGTGAACTGGATCTTCGCGTTCGGCACGCCCCATAGCTTGTCGAGGTCGAAGTCCGCGCCGGCGTCGAGCTGCTGGGTGTAGCGCGCGGTCTGGTAGTGGCCACCGGAGACGTTGCCCGCGCTTTCGGTGGTCCAGTGCGCGCGCAGGGTGATGCCGTCGTCCTCGAGCGTGCTGCGCGTGCCGCCCCAGTCGCCGGTCAGGGTGGGCTGGCTGAGCCAGCCGTCGCTGGCTTGCTGCGCCAGGGCCGGCAGCACGCACAACCACAACATGCCACCGAGGCTCAGGAGTCGGGTCATACGGGAAAGGGTGCGCATGAGCTCAGGCCCGCCCAGCGGAAGCCCGGCGCCGCCGGCGACGAACCCGCAGCACGATGACGAGGACGATCAACAGGGCGATGACGGCCAGCGCCAGTCGCGCCAGCGCCACCAGATGCGACGGCGCGCCGCCCGCGCGCAGTACCCCTACCCGTGCAGCATCGACCGTCGCGGCCGGGTTGCCGTAATGCCGGGTGAGGTAGTTGGCCAAGGTGGCGATCTGCTGGTCGCTCAGGTCATTGGCGAAGGCCGGCATGTGCACTCCGCTGGCGTCGGTCCAGTGGATGCCTTCGAGGATCACCAGCACCAGGTTGTCCGCACGGGCACGGCCGGTGGCGGTGTTGTGGAACAGCGGCGGCAGGCCGCCGTCGAAGCTGCCTTCGCCGCGGGCCTGGTGACAGCTGGCGCAGTGCGCGTCGTACAACTGTGCACCGCTCCATTTCTCCGCGTCGTCGGGAAATGGCGTGCCGCGTTGCTCGGCCACCCCGTCGAACGCCGCGCCCCAGCTGTCGACAGCCTGGATGTCGGCCGGGTCATGTCGCGCCGGAACCGTCTTCAGGTAAGTGGCGATCGCCTGCAGGTCGGCGGGTTCGAGATGCTGCAGGCTGTGCTCGACCGCCTCGGCCATCGGCCCGGCGGCCTGTGCCTTGCCACGGGCATGGCCGAGCTTGAGGTAGTCGACGAGATCCTCTTCGCTCCAGCCGCCGATGCTGCTGTTTGCGTCGGAGGTGATGTTCGGTGCCAGCCAGGTGCCGACGGCACCACCGGCCAGTTCGCGCGACGACTGTTCCGCCATCAGCAGGTTGCGCGGCGTGTGGCAGGTGCTGCAGTGGGCCAGCCCGCGGACCAGGTAGGCGCCACGATTCCAGTCGGCGCTTTTGCCAGGGTCGGGCGCGAACGGTTTGCTGTCGAGGAATAGCAGATTCCATGCCGCCATCGACAGGCGGATGTTGAACGGAAACGGCAGCCGGGTCGGTGCCGGTTTGCTGTCCACCGGGGCCACGTCGTGCATGAAGTACGCGTACAGCGCATGCACGTCGTCGTCGGTGATTTGCGCGTACGCGGTATACGGCATCGCCGGATACAGCCGCTTGCCGTCCGCGCGGATGCCCTTGCGCAAGGCATCGCTGAACTGCTGCTCGGTGTAGTGGCCGATGCCGGCCGTGGCCGACGGCGTGATGTTGGTGGCGATGATGTTGCCGATCGGCGTGGGCACGGTCAGACCGCCGGCGAATGGTTTGCCCGCGGGCGCGGTATGGCAGGCCACGCAGTCGCCGGCGGTGGCCAGGTACTGGCCGCGTTGCAGCAGTGCGGCGTCGGTGCTGTCGGCGGCATGGACCGACGCCGTGGCGAGCAGGCCGAGCAGCAGCAGGCAGCAGGTCGATGCGTTCATGCGAGGCTCGTTTCGTGGCCGACATGCGCGGTGGCTGCGTGTGAGTTCTTCGCCGGCAGGATGTGCTCGGCGGTGCGCAGCGCCAGCGCCACGCCGGTGAGCGTGGAGTTCATCGTCGCGGCGGTGGGCATCACGCCGGTGCTGCAGACGAACAGGTTCTCGTGGTCGTGCGTGCGGCCGAACGCGTCGACCACCGAGGTCGCCGGGTCGTTGCCCATGCTCATGGTGCCGGTGATGTGCTGGTTGTTGGCGAACTGGCCGTCCGCGCTGTAGCGCAGGCCGGTGCCGCCCATCAGTTCGGCGATGCGGGCGAAGTCGGCCTTGGACACTTCCGCGGCGCGGCGTGTGTAGTCGTCGATCGCGTAATGCGCCTCGGGCTTCGGAATGCCCATGGCGTCCTTTTCCGCGCTGAGCGTGATGCGGTTGTCGGGGTTGGGCAGCACTTCCAGCACGTTCTTCACGTTGATCTGGCGCGCGGCACGCCAGCGCAGTTGCTTCTCGAACTCGGCGCCGTACACGCCCTCCTTGATCAGGTCGTTGGTGACGTTGAGCACCTGCGAGATATTGGTGAAGTCCAGCCGGTACGGCGCGTGCTGGGAACGGAACGCGCCGTCGCGCAGGGTGTTGATCGAGCTGGGGCTCTGCGGGCCGCGGCCCAGCCACAGTTCCTCGTCGGCGTAGAATGTGAGCGAGGTGCTGGGGTGGTCCATCAGGTGGCGGCCGACCATGCCGGAGCGGTTGGCCAGCCCGTTCGGGTACGTGTCGCTGGCTGACAACAGCAGCAGTTTCGGGCTCTCGACGCCGTTCGCGGCGAGGATGAAGGTCGTGCCGGTGACGCGGTGTTCGCTCTTGTCCGGCGCGTAGTAATGCACCGCCGCGATGTGCCCCTTGACGTCGTGCTCGATGCGGTAGACCACCGCGTTGGGGATCACCTTCGCGCCGGCGGCTTCGGCCGCTTCCACCGCGTTGATGCCCAGGTACTGCGCGTTGACCGGGCAGATCGGCTGGCAGCTGTTGTTGCCCACGCAGGCGGGGCGGCCGTCGTAGCCTCGGCTGTTGCGCGCCACCGTGTTGGCGACCACCGGATACGCCGGGGCCAGTCGCTCGCGGACGCGGCGCATCGACCAGGGTTCGGCCACCGGCGCCATCGGGAACGGATGCTGGCGCGGCGAGCCGGTGTTGTCGGCGCCGGCCACGCCGAGGAGCTCCTCCGCCTCCTGGTACCACGGATCGAGTTCCTCGTAGCTGAGCGGCCAGTCCACGCCGACGCCGTACAGGCTCTTGATGCGCACGTCGTTCGGCACCAGCCGCCACGCCTGCGCCGCCCAGTGCCAGGTAGTGCCACCGACCGCGCGGATGTACTCGGCCGGGTACGGATACGGCCCGGCCTGTTTCAGGTAGCCGTTGTCCTGCGGCACGTAGATCGGATGCGGTGCCCACGGCGACGGCGGATAAGGTGCCATCCAGTTGCCCTTGAACGGCGAGTTGCGGAACGCGGCGACGACACGGGCGCGCTCCAGTCGCGGCCCGGCTTCCAGGATCAGCACCGAGGCGCCCTGCCGCGCCAGCCGCTGCGCGGCCAGCGCGCCGACGATGCCTGCGCCGATGACGACGATGTCAGCCGATAGCTCTGCGGACATTTCGATGGCGCTCCTTCAGGAGGGTTTACCAGTCCAGCTTCCGTACGCGCCGTAGGCATAGGTGGGCGGCTTCAGCACGTCGGCCACAATCACCGCGTCGAGCGCGGTTTCATAAGCGACGCAACGCGCGTTTTCGCCGCTGCCCACCACGCCGAGGGTCCAGGCGCTCATGATCGAGCGCGGCAAGGGCGCCAGCGGCGAGTGCTCGCCGTCCAGCACGCCTTGCAGCTGCAGCGGGTCGATGTGGCGTTCGTTGATCAGGGTCAGCAGCGCCTGCACGTCGGCCGGGAAGTGCGGGCTGGCGGTGGCGAGGGCGTCGTACAGGCGGGTCGCCTGCGCCGCATCGAGTGCCTGCCGGCCGACCAGGAGCGCGGAGAGTGCGGTGAATGCACCGCGATCGGCATGCGGTGCCGGCTGCGCCAGCGCCCACGGAATCAGCGAGGCGGTGTATGCCGTCAGCAGGCCAGCCAGCAAACGACGGCGCGACGGATCGGCGGGATGGTCGTGGCTTGCCGAAACGCCATCGAGTTTGTCCGGAACCATGGCCCGCCCCCGCGAAATGCAACGCAACCGGCGGCCGAAGCAGAGCCGACAGCACGGGACGTTACTCCGTTTTCCACGCAAGGCGACGTGAAGATTCAAACCGATGGCAGCGATGCAAACGGCGGCAGGTCACCGCAAGAAATCACGCATCCGACAGTCGTCCGGTTGGCAGCTGTCACGAAATCCACGTGGCCCACGTCCTTGCACTGAACGGCCACTACCGGCCGCATATCGCAAGGAAAACCCCATGCCCCGTTTCAATGCCTACAAACGCCCCGAAGCCGTCAAACCGCTGCTCGCCCTGGCCGATTACGTCAGGAACTCGGGCATCGAACAAAACCTGATCGAACTGGTGCTGATGCGCGCCTCGCAGCTCAACGGCTGTGCCTACTGTCTCGACATGCACAGCAAGGATGCCCGCGCCGCCGGCGAGACCGAACAGCGCCTGTACGTGCTGCAGGCCTGGCGTGAGGCACCGTTCTACAGTGCACGCGAGCGTGCCGCGCTGGCCTGGTGCGAGGCGGTGACCCGGCTCGATCCGATCCATGGCGTGCCCGACGAGGTCTACCAGCAGGCTCGCGCCGAATTCAGCGAGGAAGAGCTGATCGACCTCAACATGGCGGTGGTCCTGATCAACGGCTGGAACCGCATTGCGATTCCGTCGCAGGCGGAGCCCGGTCACTACCAATCAGGCAAGCACTGATCGCCGTCATGGCCACGATCAGGCTGTATCGCCACCCGGGCTGCGCGAGATGCGCAGGCTACGCGCGATGGCACCGCCGGCTTGACTGGCTTGGCCGTTTCGAGGATTCCACGGAGGTTTCGCCCGTGGGCCGGCTGCGCATGGGCGAAGTCGTGGTGCGGGATCTGCGCAGCGGCGAAACTTTGCGTGGCACAGCGGGGTTCGCCCTGCTGTGCCGACAGATCCCGGCCTACTGGCCGCTGCTGCCATTGCTTTGGATTCCCGCCCTGCGCCGGCGGGTCGATCGCCAGTTCAGCGGCTGCGCTGGTACCGGTTGCACGCTGGACTGAAGTCCGAATCAGCGGACCGTGCCTGTACGACGCGCAAGCGTCGTTGATGATGGCGGGTGGCGGCACCAGAGCATTCCACGAACCACATGACCCGGTCGAACATCCCGGCTGCCGAACCACGTCGGGCCCACCAAAAAGCCGCGGGGCAACCGCGGCTTTTTCATGGCGACGGTGAAAGCGATCAGGCCGCGAGGTGCCTCACGATCGCGTCGGCGAAGCTGTCGGTGCTGCCCTTGCCACCGATATCCGGCGTCACGCTGGCGCGGTCGTTCGTCATGGTGGCGCGGATCGCCTGGCGCAGCCGGTCACCCTTCGCCACCATGTCCAGGTAATCGAGCATGTCGGCCGCCGCCAGCAGCAGCGCACACGGGTTGGCGATGCCCTTGCCCGCGATGTCCGGCGCCGAGCCGTGCACGGCTTCGAAGATCGCCGCACCCTCGCCGATGTTGTCGCCCGGTGCCAGGCCAAGGCCACCGACCAGGCCGGCGCACAGGTCGGAAAGAATGTCGCCGAACAGGTTGGTGGTGACGATCACGTCGAACTGCTCGGGCTTCATCACCAGCTGCATGCAGGTGTTGTCCACGATCATCTCGTTGAACTCGATCTGCGGGTATTCCCGGGCGATCTCGCGCGCCACGTTGAGGAACAGGCCGGAACTGGTCTTCAGGATGTTCGCCTTGTGCACCGCGGTGATCTTCTTGCGTCCCTTCTTCACCGCCAGCTCGAATGCGTAGCGCACGATGCGCGTGCTGCCCTTGCGCGTGTTGCGCGCAACCGACTCGGCGATCTCGCCGTCGGCGGACAGCGTCTGCCCCTCGGAGCGGTACGCGCCCTCGGTATTCTCGCGCACCGTGATGATGTCGATGTTCTCGTAGCGCGACTTGGTACCCGGGAAACTGATTGCCGGACGCACGTTTGCGTACAGATCAAAATGACGGCGCAGGGTGACGTTGATGGAAGTAAAACCGTCGCCGATCGGCGTGGTCAGCGGGCCCTTCAGCGCCACCTTGTGTTCGGCAATCTTGTCCAGCGTGGCCTGCGGCAACAGCTCGCCATGCTTGTCCAGCGCGACCATGCCGGCGTCGACGAAATCGTAGGAAAGGCCACAATCCAGCGCGTCGAGCACGCGCAATGTGGCACTCATGATCTCCGGGCCGATGCCGTCGCCGGGGATCACGGCGATGGTTTTGTTCATGGGGATACTCCTTGGGGCTGATCGCGCGTGCGGCGCAATCGCGCACGTCAAGACCGCCCATTATCGCCCATGCGGCGGTTGGCGGACAGCAGACAGGTTACCCAAGGCGCTGCAAATCCTCGCACGGAGCGTTGCGAAAACTCGCACGCCCCTCTACACGTAGGAGCCCGCCGACGGGTGCTCAGGCGTGGTCGGCGCATTCCGGCGAGGCGGGCTCGCCGGACTCCAGCTTGTCCAGGAAATCCACCGCACGGCGCAAATGCGGGATCACGATCGATCCGCCGACCACCAATCCCACACTGAACACCTCGAAGAACTCGTCGCGCTGCACGCCGGCCTGCTTGCACTGGGCTACGTGGTAGCTGATGCAGTCATCGCAACGCAGCACCATGGAGGCGACCAGGCCAAGCATCTCCTTGGTCTTCACGTCCAGCGCGCCGGCCTTGTAGGTCTGCGTATCCAGCGCGAAGAAACGCCGCACGACCTGATTGTCCTCGGCCAGGATGCGCTCGTTCATGCGCTGGCGGAAGGCGCTGAACTCGGCAAGTTTGTCGCTCATGCCGAGTGCTCCAGCAACTGCTTCAGCCTGCCGCTGTGATCGGCCGCCGCCAGCTCCTGGAATCCACCGACGTGCTGATCGTTGATGAAGATCTGCGGCACCGTGCGGGCACCGCCGCTGCGCACCAGCATCATCTCGCGCTGGGCCGGATCGGTATCCACGCGCACCTCGGTCCACTCCAGTCCACGCGACTTGAGCAGGTTCTTGGCGGCCACGCAGTACGGGCATACCGCGGTGGAATAGACCTCGATCTTGGACATCACGACAACTCCGGACAACGGGTGGACTGTGGGTTAAATGGGGTTTGGCCGATCCCGAGACAAGCCTTGGAACCGACGCCGCCAGAGGCGGTCACAGTGCTATTGTCGCGTACCCATGGCCATGACACCACGACGCCCCGCCGCGCGCCTGTTGACCGCGCTGATCACCGCCAGCCTCGCCTGCAGCGCCGGCGCCCAGGACGATGTGCGCCTGCCCGACCTGGGCAGTTCGGCCGATGCGCTGATCTCGCCGCAGGAAGCGCAGGACTACGGCGCCTCCATGCTGCGCCAGATGCGGGCGCTGAACATGGTGGTGGACGACCCGCTGCTGGACGACTACGTCAACGATCTCGGCCACAAGCTGGCAGCCAGTTCCGACAAGCCCAAGGACCATTTCGCCTTCTTCGTCGTGAAGGACCCGGAAATCAACGCGTTCGCGGCACCCGGCGGTTACATCGCGGTCAACTCCGGCCTGATCACGATCGCCCGCAACGAGAGCGAACTGGCCGGGGTGATCGCGCACGAGATCGGCCACATCACCCAGAACCACCTGCAGCGGGCATTCGAGGCCTCGAAGAAGGATGCGCCGCTGATGGCGCTGGTGCTGCTGGGTGCGATCGCGGCCGGTGCCGGCAGCCACAGCGGCGACGCGCCGATGGCGGTGCTCGCCGGCGGCCAGGGCCTGCTCGCGCAGAAGTCGATCAATTTCACCCGCAAGGATGAGATCGAGGCCGATCGCGTCGGCATCCAGACCCTGGCCAAGGCCGGGTTCGACCCGAATGCCATGGCGGATTTCTTCCAGCGCATGCAGGACGTGCTGAGCGCGGGCGCCGGCGGCGAGGACGTACCGGCCCTGTTGCAGACCCATCCGGTGACCACCATGCGCATCAGCGACGCCAAGGCGCGCGCGGGCGCCCTGATCGCCGCGCAGAAACTGCGTCCCACCGCCGGCATGGATGCACAGCAGTGGGCCAGGACCACCGCACCGATCGCATTCGTGAAGAATCCGGGCGCCCTGCTCGGGCCACCGAAGGCCGGCCCGATCGACACGTTTGCACTGATGCGCGAACGCGTGCGGGTACTCGCCGGCGACGCCACCAGGGAGGCGACTTATTACGGCTCCAACCTGCAAAGCCGGCATGATTTCGATACGCCGGCAAACCACTATGGCTACGCCTTGGCGCTCACCCGCAGTGGCCGCGGAGCGCAGGCCATCGCCCAGTTGCAGCCGCTGCTGCTGATCTCGCCGGACAACCTGATCCTCAGGCTCGCCTTGGCCGACGCCAGGCTGCAGGCCGGGCAACGCGCGCCGGCGCTGGAAATCTACCAGGCCCTCAACGCGCAGTCGCCGCGCAATCGCGCCGTGGCGCTCGCCTACGCCAAGGCGCTGACGGCGGGCGGCGACAAGACCCAGGCCAGCCTCGCCGCGAGTCTGCTCCGCCCCCTGCTGGACGACGCCAGCGAACCGGAAATCTACAGCGCCTACGCACGGGCCAGCGAGGAGGCCGGCGACGACGTGCGCGCCAGCGAGGCGTATGCAGACGCCAGCTACTACGCGGGCCGGCCGTTCGATGCGATGGAACAGCTGAAGCGCCTGCTCAAGCGCAATGACCTGGATTACTACGCCCGCGCGCGCATCCAGGCCCGCATCACCGAACTGACCCCGCTGGTGCTTGAGTTGCGCAAGCGCAAGATCCAGACCGAGGACAACCCTGACGGACGGCAGCAGCTGCAGCAGGATGGCGACTGCCTCGGGCGGCTGTGCCTCGACTTCGGCACGGCGCCCGTGGACGCATGGCACTGAACAACGCGCCGGATTTGCACACCCGGACCCGCACCGGCTGAACGTTGCCGCGTGGCGCGATGTATTTGGCGCGCGCCATGCGCCAGAATGAGTCATGTCCAGACCCTCCACCCGCCTGACGACGCCCGTCGTCGATCTCTGCGCCCCGCAGCTGTATCTCAGTCGCGAACTGGCCGCGCTGGAGTTCAATTTCCGCGTGCTGGCGATGGCCCGCGAGGCCAGCGTGCCCCTGCTCGAGCGCGTGCGCTACCTGAGCATCGTGGCGAACAACCTCGACGAGTTCTTCGAGGTACGCGTGGCGATGCTCAAGCATCACCATGCCTACGGCTCGGCCGCCCCGGGTCCGGACGGCATCCCGTCGGGCGAATTGCTGGCGCGGATCCGCAGCCGCGTACTCGACCTGGTCGCCGAGGTCTACGCCGCGTGGCAGGAACAGATCCGCCCGCAGCTCGACGCCGCGAAGATCCACATCCTGACCCGCAAGAACTGGAGTCCGCGCCAGCGCCGCTGGCTGCAGGGCTATTTCGAGCACGAGGTGCTGCCGGTGCTGTCGCCGCTGGGGCTGGACCCGGCGCATCCGTTTCCGCGCATCCTCAACAAGACGCTGAACCTTGCCGTGGTGCTGAAGGGGCGCGATGCGTTCGGCCATGAAGGCCACATGGCGCTGGTGCGGGCACCGCGATCGCTGCCGCGCATCATCCGGGTGCCGTCGGAAGTCAGCGGTCCAGGCGAGCATTTCGTGTTCCTGGCCGAACTGCTGCAAGCCTTTGTCGACCTGATGTTTCCGGGCCTCAAGGTGGTCGGTTCCTATCAGTTCCGGGTCACCCGCAACAGCGAACTGATCGTCGAGGAGGCGGAGGTGGAAAACCTCGCGCTGGCCCTCAGCGAGGAACTGGTCGGCCGCGGCTACGCGCGTCCGGTGCGGCTGGAAATCGCCAACGATTGCCCGCAGGCGATCACCGCCATGCTGGTGCAGAATTTCCAGCTCGACGACAGCGACGTGTACCGCTGCGATGGTCCGGTCAACATCATCCGCGCCGGCCTGATCTACGACTGGCTGGACCGCCCGGAACTGAAATTCCCGCGTTTCACGCCACAGTTGCCGGCCGCCCTCGACAGCAGCCACAACAAGTTCGAGTTGATCGGGCGGCGCGACGTGCTGCTGCATCATCCCTACGAGAGCTTCGCCGCGGTCATCGACCTGTTGCGCCAGGCCACCGCCGATCCCCAGGTGCTGGCGATCAAGCAGACCCTGTACCGCGCCGGCGAAGACACGCCGCTGGTCGACCTGCTGGTGGAGGCCGCACGCCAGGGCAAGGACGTCACCGTGGTGATCGAACTGCGCGCGCGCTTCGACGAGGCGGCCAACATCCGCCTGGCCACGCGCCTGCAGGAGGCCGGCGTGCAGGTGGTCTATGGCGTGGTCGGCTACAAGACCCACGCCAAGATGATGCTGATCGTGCGCCGCGAAGGTGACGGCCTGCGCCGCTACGCCCATCTGTCCACCGGCAATTATCACCAGGCCAACAGTCGCGTATACACCGACATCGGCCTGATGACAGCTGACCCGGAGATCGGCGAGGACCTGCACAAGGTCTTCCAGCAGCTGTCCGGGCTGGGCCCGATCATCGAGTTGAAGCGACTGCTGCATTCGCCGTTCACGCTGTACACGGAAGTCCTTTCCAAGATCGAGCGCGAGATCGCCCACGCGCGCGCCGGCCGCCCCGCCCGCATCGTCGCCAAGCTCAACGCGCTGAACGAGGCGCGCGTGATTGCGGCGCTGTACCGCGCCTCGCAGGCCGGCGTGGAGATCGACCTGATCGTGCGCGGCGCCTGCACCTTGCGTCCGGGCCTGCCCGGCATCTCCGAACGCATCCGGGTGCGTTCGATCGTAGGGCGATTCCTGGAACACAGCCGGGTGTACTGGTTCGCCAACGACGGCAACGCGGAAATCTATTGCGCCAGCGCCGACTGGATGGAGCGCAACCTGATGCGGCGCATCGAAATCGCGTTCCCCATCCTCGACCCCGAGCTGGCGACGCGCGTGTTCGAGGAGACCCTCGCCAACGGCCTGGCCGACAACACCCAGGCCTGGCTGCTGGGCAGCGATGGCCGCTACGTGCGCGCCGAGCCTGGCGACCAGCCGCCGTACAACGCGCAACAAGGCCTGCTCAAAAGGCTTTGCCCGTGAGGGTCGGCGACTGCACCGACATTGCCCATGCATGCGAGAATCCGCGCTTTGCCGCTGCGGGAGCCATGGCGTGAGCCAGACCGAACAGACACCGATCCGCGATGGCGAGCTGATGGCGGCCGTGGACCTGGGTTCGAACAGCTTCCACATGGTGGTGGCACGCATGGAGCACGGCGAGCCGCGCGTGATCGACCGCCTGCGCGACACCGTGCGGATGGCCGCCGGCCTGCGCGCCGATGGCAGCCTCGATGCTGAACGGCGCGCCCGCGCGATGGCCTGCCTGGCCCGCTTCGGCCAGCGCATCGCCGGCTTGCCTACGATGCGGGTGCGCGCCGTGGCCACCAACACCGTGCGCCGGCTGGCTTCGCCGCAGACCTTCCTGACCTCCGCCGAGGCCGCGCTCGGTCATCCGGTCGAAGTGGTTTCCGGCCGCGAAGAGGGTCGCCTGATCTTCCTGGGCGCGGCGCACGACCTGCCCGCCTCGCGCGAGCCGCGCCTGGTCATCGATATCGGCGGCGGCAGTACCGAGTTCATCATTGGCCGCGGCCTGGCGCCGCTGCATACCGAGAGCGTGCAGGCCGGCTGCATCGCGTCGACCCTGCGCTTCTTTCCCGGCGGCAAACTGACCCGCGCGCGCTGGCAGCGCGCCATCAGCGAAATCGGCGTGCTGCTGCAGCAGTTCGCCGAGGACTATCGCGAGTCGGGCTGGCAGGACGCCTACGGCTCGTCCGGCACCGCCAAGTCGATCGGCGCGGTCGTCCAGGCAATGAATTTTTCCGATGACGGCATCACCGCGGCCTCGCTGGCCGCGCTGCGCGACGCCCTGATCGACCACGGCCAGATCGGCACGCTCAAGCTGCCGGGCCTGGTCGCCGATCGCGCACCGGTGATTGCCGGTGGCGTGGTGATCATGGAGGCGGCGTTCGCCGCGCTCGGCATCGAACGCCTGCGCGTGTGCGAAAGCTCGATGCGCGAGGGCCTGCTGTGGGACCTGCTGGGCCGCGCCGGCGGCAGCGACCCGCGCACCGCCAGCATCGATGCGCTGGCGACCCGCTACGGCGTCGATCGCGCCCAGGCGCGCCGCGTCGAATCGACCGCGCTGATGTTTTTCGACCAGGTGGCGCGCAGCTGGAAACTGGACGCCGACGCCCGCGAGTGGCTGTCCTGGGCCGCGCGGGTGCACGAGATCGGCCTGGCCATTGCGCACAGCCAGCACCATCACCACGGCGCGTACATCCTGCGCCACGCCGATCTGGCCGGCTTCTCGCGACAGGAGCAGGAATTGCTTGCCGCCGTGGTCGAGCTGCACCGGCGCAAGCCGGACAAGTCGATCGTCAGCGCCCTGCCGCTGCGCTATCGCGCGCTGTCGCGGCAGATCACCGCCCTGCTTCGCCTTGCCGTATTGTTCCGGCGCGCCCGCCGGGCCGAATCGCTGCCACAGATGCAGCTCGGCGGCAGCAGCAAATCGCTGCGCCTGAAACTTCCTGCCGCCTGGCTCGATCAGCACCCACTCACCGCAGCCGACCTGCAACAGGAACAGTTGCCGATGGCGGAACTGGGTGTGAAGCTGGACAACTCGAGCAAGTGATGGCGGGTGGAACGCAAACCGGCCAATCGCGTTGCCGCGTATCATGTACGCACATTCGGACCGCGCCATGCCCATGCTGAAATCCCTGCTCGCTGCCGCACTGCTGCTCCTGCCGTTGACCCTGGCGGCACAAACCGCCAAGCCGGTGCAGGCTGACTCGACGTCCGCCGCGGCCAGGCCGCAGGTGCTGCTGCACACTTCCCAGGGCGACATCACGCTGGAGCTGTACCCGGACAAGGCCCCCAAGAGCGTGGCCAATTTCCTGCAGTACGTGCGTGACGGCTTCTACGACGGCACCGTGCTGCACCGGGTGATTCCCGGCTATCTGGTGCAAGGCGGCCTGTATACCCGCGAACTGCAACCCAAACGCACGCGGCCGGCCATTCCCAGCGAGGCGGACAACGGCTTGTCGAACCTGCGTGGCACGATCGCCGTCGCCCGCGGCGCCGACCCGAATTCCGGCACTGCACAATTCTTCTTCAACCTGGTCGACAACCGCCGGCTCGATTTCGTCGGCAACCAGAGCGGCCTGACCTGGGGCTTCGCCGTGTTCGGCAAGGTGACCAAGGGCCTGGACGTGCTCGACAAGATTGCCGCGCTGCCGACGCGCCCGCTCGGCCCGTTCGCCGGCGACGTGCCGAATCCGCTGGTGGTGATCGACAGCGCCCGCGTCATCGGCGAGGAAACGCCCGCGTCGGGCGGCAGCGTCGCCACGCCGGCCAAATCCGGGCCCACCAAACCTGGCCCCGCAAAGCCGGGCAAGAAGCCCGTCAAGCACGCCGGCAACGGCTGACCGGCATGGCTTCGCTGTTCATCGCCGATCTGCACCTGGACCCCGCGCGCGCGCAGATCACGACCCTGTTCGAAAGCTACCTTGCCAGCGACGAGGTTCGTCACGCCGACGCCCTGTACATCCTCGGCGACCTGGTCGAAGCCTGGATCGGCGACGACGATGACGCCGAACTGCCGCAACGCATTGCGGCCGCCACCCGCGCCGTGCGCGATGCCGGCGTGCCGGTGTATTTCATGGTCGGCAACCGCGACTTCCTGCTCGGCAAGCGCTTCGCCGAGCGCGCCGGCCTGACCCGGCTCGACGACGGCACCGTGCATGACATCCAGGGCCGCCCCACTCTGCTGATGCATGGCGACGTGCTGTGCACCGACGACGTCGCCTACCAGGCCGTGCGCCGCCAGGTGCGTGCGCCGGAATGGCAGGCGCAGATCCTGTCGATGCCGCTCGATGCGCGCCGCGCGTTTGCCGCCAAGGCACGCGCGGACAGCAAGGCGCACACCGGCAGCACGATGGAAAGCATCATGGACGTCAATCCGGATGCGGTAGCCGAGGCGATGCGCAAGGCTGGCGTGATCCGGTTGATTCATGGGCATACGCATCGGCCGGCGGTGCATCGGTTCGAGCTCGACGGGAAAGCCGCTGGGCGGATCGTGCTCGGGGATTGGTATGAGCACGGGTCGGTGTTGCGGGTGAACGATGATGGGGCGGAACTGCGCGGGCTTGCGATCAGCTGAAACAGCCAGTGCGTCGAAATCCTCATCTTCGCCAGATACGCAAAACGCCGCTTCGATGGGGTGCGATGTCACGTATGGTCCGCAGGGATTGTTTGGCCCATCCATGGGCCGAACCCTTCCGCGCTGCGCGCTCCAGGGCCAGCCTTCGGCTGTCCAATTTTGTTCCAGACAAAATTGTCGAACCGTTAGGGTTCGTCCACCACCTCTCTCCGCCAGATACGCAAAACGCCCCTTGCGGGGCGCTTTGCGTATCTGGCGGAGAGAGAGGGATTCGAACCCTCGATCAGGTTTTTGACCCGATACTCCCTTAGCAGGGGAGCCCCTTCGGCCACTCGGGCATCTCTCCGGGGTTTTGCCGCATTGCTGCGGAGCCGGCAAGGATACTGACCGGCGTGGTCGAGGTAAAGTCCTGATTTGTTCGATCAGTGCTCGCCTGCATCGTCTGGCGTGCTGTCGGAGTCGTGTTCGCCCTTGATTCGCTGATAGATTTCTTCGCGATGGACGGCCACGGTTTTCGGTGCATTGATGCCGATGCGCACCTGATTGCCTTTCACGCCAAGAACGGTGACGGTCACCTCGTCGCCGATCATCAGGGTCTCACCGACCCGGCGGGTCAGAATCAACATGATTGCTACTCCATAAAAAGCTGCTGGTCACAGGCTTGCGGATCGACGCTGCCTCACCCCTGAGCGTCCGTCCATCCGCGGTTCGACGTTTCGATCCGCCGAAGGCCCTACCGCCTTCCCGGCTCACAGCCAAAACACCTCCTGAGGGTCCTGACTGGCGACTTTGCCGTGCTGGCGAAGCCGACCTCTGCGGATACTAGCTGAGCCTGAATCCCCGGCGCAATGCGGCCGGCCAAGGCATCACCCGCCGAAACCACTCAACCTCACCGGCTGGATACCCAATTTGCCAACCCCTCCAGTATCGCGGGCAGATCGGTGGCGTCGGATCCGCCGCCCTGGGCCATGTCCGCCCGACCGCCGCCCTTGCCGCCGATCCGCGCGGCCACGTGCGCAACCACGTCGCCCGCCTTGACCCGATTCAATGCGCTGCCGTGCACACCGGCGATCAGCGTCACCCTGCCCTCGGCGGCACCAGCCAGCAACACCACGCAATCACCCAATTGCTGCTTGAGCTGGTCGACGCTGTCGCGCAGCGACTTCGCGTCCAGCCCTTCCAGACGCGCCGCGACCACCTTGATGCCTTCGACATCGACAACTGCGGTGGCCAGGTCCGCGGTGGCGGAACCGGCCGCCTTGCTGCGCAGGGAATCCAGCTCGCGCTCCAGCTTTTTCTGGCGATCGAGCAACTGACGCAACTTGGTCACTACCTCATCGCCACTGCTGGACAGCAGCTGCGACAGCTCGTCCAGACGATGCTCTTCGTCGGCCACCCAGGCCAACGCCCCGTCGCCGGTCACCGCTTCGATGCGGCGCACGCCTGAGGCCACGCCGGATTCGCCGACGATCTTGAACAAACCAATGTCGCCGGTACGGCCGACATGCGTGCCACCGCAAAGCTCGGTGGAGAAATCGCCCATCTTCAGCACGCGCACCTCGTCGCCGTATTTCTCACCGAACAGCGCCATCGCACCGAATTCGATCGCCTGGTCGTAGCCCATGTTGTGTGTCTCGGCGGCGGCGTTGCGGCGCACTTCGGCATTCACCATTGCCTCGACCTGGTCCAGTTCCTCGCGGCTGACCGGCTTGAAGTGCGAGAAGTCGAAGCGCAGACGTTCCGGCGCCACCAGCGAACCCTTCTGCGTGACGTGGTCGCCCAGCACCTTGCGCAGCGCCGCGTGCAGCAAATGGGTGGCCGAATGGTTGAGCACGATCGCCTGGCGGCGCGCGCCATCCACCGCGGCATCGAGCCGGTCGCCACCACGCAGGGGCTGCTCGCCACGCCAGACGCCGACATGGCCGAAGAACACGCCACCCAGCTTCAGGGTATCGCTGACCTCGAAGCGGCCGGCGGCGCTCGATAGCGCGCCGGTATCGCCGACCTGGCCACCCGACTCGGCGTAGAACGGCGTGCGATCGAGGATCAGGACCCCTTCCTCGCCATCGGCCAGTTGTTCCAGCTGACGGCCGTCACGCACGATGCCAAGCAGCGTGCTGTCGCCGCCCGACAAGGCGTCATAACCCATGAAGATGGTGGGCTTGAGCTGGCTGGCGAGATCTGCCGGCAGCTGGCCCTTGGCCTCGAACTTGCCGGCGGCACGGGCGCGCTCGCGTTGCTCGCTCATGGCCCGCTCGAAACCGGCCATGTCCACTTCGAGACCGCGTTCGCGCGCGATGTCGGCGGTAAGGTCGACCGGAAAACCGTACGTGTCGTAGAGGCGAAACGCCTCGTTGCCCGGAATGGTCTTGCCGGATTTGCCGGCAACGTCGTCGAAGAGGCGCATGCCATGCTCCAGCGTTTCACCGAAACGCTGCTCTTCGGTGCGCAAGGCGTCTTCGACCAAGGTGCGCTTTGCAACGAGTTCGGGATAGGCCTCGCCCATTTCCTCGACCAGTGGTGCCACCATCTTCCAGAAGAAATCACCGCGCACGCCGAGCATCCAGCCGTGCCGCAGCGCGCGACGGATGATTCGGCGCAATACGTAACCGCGCCCCTCGTTGGACGGCAGCACGCCATCGACGATCAGGAACGCACAGGCACGGATGTGGTCGGCGATCACCCGCAGCGACTTGTTGCCCAAGTCTTCTGTATCGGTCAATTCGCCAGCAACGCGGATGAGGTGCGCGAAAAGGTCGATCTCGTAGTTGGAGTGCACGTGCTGCAGGATCGCCGCGAGCCGCTCCAGGCCCATGCCGGTATCCACGCACGGCGCCGGCAGCGGACTCAGCGTACCGTCCGGCGCCCGGTCGAACTGCATGAACACCAGGTTCCAGATCTCGATGAAACGGTCGCCGTCCTCGTCCGGCGAGCCGGGCGGGCCGCCGGCGATGTGCGCGCCATGATCGTAGAAGATCTCGGAACACGGTCCGCAGGGGCCGGTATCGGCCATCTGCCAGAAATTGTCGGAGGCGAACGGGCCGCCCTTGTTGTCGCCGATGCGGATGATGCGCTCGGCCGGCACGCCGATCTCGTCGCGCCAGATCGCGTAGGCCTCGTCGTCGGTGTGGTACACGGTGACCGTGAGCCGCTCCGGTGGCAGCTTGAACACCTGGGTCAGCAATTCCCAGGCCCACGCGATCGCCTCCCGCTTGAAGTAGTCCCCGAACGACCAGTTGCCCAGCATCTCGAAGAAGGTGTGGTGGCGCGCGGTGTAGCCGACGGCATCCAGGTCGTTGTGCTTGCCGCCGGCGCGCAGGCAACGCTGCACGTCGGCCGCGCGCACGTAACCGGGCTTCTCGCTGCCCAGGAACACGTTCTTGAACTGCACCATGCCCGAGTTGGTGAACATCAGTGTCGGGTCGTTGCCCGGCACCAGCGAGCTGGACGGCACGATGGCATGGCCACGGGAACGGAAGAAGTCGAGGAAGGCGGAGCGGATTTCTGAGGTTTTCATGCGTATCGCGGTGGCTGGCCCGGGAGATTCACGCTGCAGACGGGCCGTCCGATCCATGCCCCGGTCATCCCGGGGATGATGGATTTCAGGACATGTCGTCGGCGGCTTCGTCCGCGTCGGCGTGGGTGACACTCCGTACTGTGGCGGCGGCAAAGCCGCGGCGCAAGAGGAATTGCGCGCGGCGGCTGCGTTCGGCGGGGTCGGCCGTGCCTGCACTGCCGTAGCGGCGGCGCAATTGGGCGGCAGCGGAAGCGTCCCAGTCGACCTCGGCCGCGTCCAGCAACTCACGGATGCGCGCATCGGCCAGACCGTGGGTTTTCAGCTCCATCCGCAATCGCATCGGGCCGTAGCCCTGCGCGATCCGGCTGCGCAGCAGCACCTCACCGAAACGGTCGTCGTCCTGGTAATGCTGCTCGCCAAGCCGATCGATCGCGGCGCTGGTTTCCTCGCCCTCGTAGCCGCCCTGGCGCAGCTTGGTTTTCAGCTCCTTGCGCGAATGTTCGCGCCGGGCGAGCAGCCCCAGTGCCTTGTCGTAGGCGCTGCGCTTCGGCTTGGCCGGGTCGTCCTTGTCGGGCGGGCGTTTCATGGCCATTCCAGCTGATACCTGATTGGGGCGAATCTCTCCAACCGTTCGCCCTGAGCGTAGCGCAGCGGAGTCGAAGGGCAGCCCTTCGACTTCTGCCCTTCGGGCCTACGCTCAGGGCGAACGGCCGAGGCAACACGCTTTGCCAGGTTGAACCTTGGCATGAGGCCCGAACGCACATGGCCCGGACAAACCGGGCCATGTGCGTTCAACGGATCGCCAGCGATCACGCCTCACGCTTCCTCGAGTGCCTCTTCCGGCGCGGCGGCGGCAGGCTTGCCGACCGGCACCAGCAGGCGTTCGCGCAGCTGCTTGTCGATCTCGTTGGCGATCGCCGGGTTGTCGCGCAGGAACTGGCGAACGTTCTCCTTGCCCTGGCCGATGCGGTCGCCGTTGTAGCTGTACCAGGCGCCGGACTTGTCGATCAGGTTCTGCGCCACGCCCAGCTCGATGATCTCGCCTTCGCGCGAGGTGCCCTCGCCGTACAGGATCTCGAATTCGCACTGGCGGAACGGCGGTGCCACCTTGTTCTTGACCACCTTGACGCGGGTTTCCGAACCGATGATCTCGTCGCCCTTCTTCACCGCGCCGATGCGGCGGATATCCAGCCGCACCGAGGCGTAGAACTTCAGCGCGTTGCCGCCGGTGGTGGTTTCCGGGCTGCCGAACATCACACCGATCTTCATGCGGATCTGGTTGATGAAGATCACCAGGGTGCCGGACTTCTTGATGTTGGCGGTGAGCTTGCGCAGTGCCTGGCTCATCAGGCGGGCATGCAGGCCGACGTGGGAATCGCCCATTTCGCCCTCGATTTCCGCCTTCGGGGTCAGCGCCGCGACCGAGTCGACCACGACCATATCCACTGCACCCGAACGCACCAGCATGTCGGCGATTTCCAGCGCCTGTTCGCCGGTATCCGGCTGCGACACCAGCAAGTCGTCGACCTTGACGCCGAGTTTTTCGGCATAGGTCGGGTCGAGTGCGTGCTCGGCGTCGATGAACGCCGCGGTGCCGCCGGCGCGCTGGCAGCTGGCGATCGCCTGCAGGGTCATCGTCGTCTTGCCGGACGATTCCGGCCCGTAGATCTCGACCACGCGGCCACGCGGCAGGCCGCCGACGCCGAGTGCGATGTCCAGCCCCAGCGAACCGGTTGAAACGGTTTCGATCGCCTCGTTGACGCGATCGCCCATGCGCATGATCGCACCCTTGCCGAACTGCTTTTCGATCTGGCCGAGGGCGGAGGTAAGAGCCTTGCGCTTGTTGTCATCCATCGTCTTGTATCCGGTTGGGCTGTGAATGGGAGGCATGATGCCCGGGTCGAATCTCACCGGCTGCGATCACGCGGCTCGGGCCGAACTGGCGCGATCGCGGATATTCGGCAGTTGGATGTCGCAGTATCCCACACCCGTCAAGCCGGT
This sequence comes from Rhodanobacter sp. B05, assembly GCF_002001085.1. Lineage (GTDB taxonomy): Bacteria > Pseudomonadota > Gammaproteobacteria > Xanthomonadales > Rhodanobacteraceae > Rhodanobacter. The sequence goes on along the minus strand of NZ_MUNU01000015.1, from coordinate 222,588 downwards.
CTGGCGGTCCGCAGCGCATCATTCCGTCAGGGTTTTCCGCAAACCTTCGAGCGCGGCGGCCACGGTTTGCCGGCGCACTGCCTCGCGATCCCCCGGAAAATGGAACATCCGGGCGTGCGCATAACCACCACGGCGCTTCCAGCCGACCCACACCGTGCCGACCGGTTTGTCCGGCGTACCACCGGTGGGCCCGGCGATCCCCGTGACCGCCACCGCCACGCCGGCACCGAAGCGCGCCAGCGCACCGGATACCATCTCCAGCACGGTTTCCTCGCTGACCGCGCCGGTGTGTTCCAACGTGCGCGGGTTGACGCCCAGCAGGGCTTCCTTCGCCTCGTAGCTGTAGGTCACCACGCCCGCGTCGAACCAGGCCGAACTGCCCGGCAGGTCGGTCAGCGTCTTGGCGATCCAGCCGCCGCTGCAGGATTCGGCCGTCACCAGCATCAACCGGCAGCGCTGAACCTCGCCGGCTACCTCGCCGGCCAGCGCCAGCAACTCGGCATCGGTGGGAACAGACGACAACTCCATGCGAGACTCCCGGGCTTGAATGCGCTTTGCGCCACACGCAGAGGCACCGTTCTACCCGTTCCGCGCGGCCACGCCAAGACCCGCATGAGCCAGGACGACCTCGCCAGGCACGCCCAGTTCATGCGCCAGTACCTCGCGCGTCGCTGTTATTTCGCACGGACAATTTCCACGCGGATTCACGCGAGGCGCCGCGGTTGCTCGACAACATCTTTGCCCGGCGTGGGCAGTCGCCGAGACGACGATTCCTGGTACGCCATCCATGATCCGGGTCGTCACGGCACACCTGTCTTCGGGATGTGCGGACCCGGAGGGTTGCCAATGGAGTCTGGCGGGCAGGTTGGTCGAAGCAGGCCAAACCGGTCAACGTCGCCCGGATTTGGTACAGCGCAACCGGTTGGTCACGGTGATCTCGGGACGAAGCCGTGGATGGCCGAGCCAGACAAATCGGATAAATCAGTCAGTCGGACGGCGACCAGACCTGGGGTTTCAGGTAGACGCGTGGCTGTTCACCTTGTCGACGAATCAACGCGTTCCGTCCGATGCTTGGGCAACAACTTTTCAGTACTCCAAGGGCGGGCCGCCGGAAGGTCTCCATCCGCCGCCATGTCATCGACCGTGTTCGGCCTGCGTTTGGCCGCCAGGGCCTCCATCTGCGATTGCAAACCCTTCAGCACCACTGTATGACGGTGGAGCGCGGCCATGATGGCCCACAGCAGCACACCATTGACAATGAGCAGAATGCCAAGGCTGGTGACGGTCATCGGTACGGTTCCTGGTTGCAACATCTGCGGCGACGCCCGGCGTCGATATAAAACGATCGCATGTCCGTCTCATGACGCCACGAAGGCGACCTGACCCGGACCTGCAAACCCGTCAAGTCTTCAAGCAAATTCCAAGCCATGGCCGACAGCGCGCGGGAGCCGTTATCCCCATTCCGGCCACGCCCCCTTGTGCCAAGCCAAATCGATTTCTGCGCCAAGGATACTGCGAATCTCAATTCCATTGGCAGACCGCGTGTTTTCGACCGCGGAGCTGACCCTCAAGGTCAAAAAGCTGACACTCCGCGTCAAGCAAGCGGAATCGGCCATCCAACTGGACTGGACACGCCACTCAACTCCGCAGCACTCATGCCGCCAATGTTGTCGGTGTGGGTCAGGAGTCGCACAGTTGCCGTGCAGTCCCGCGGTGCTGCGATGTAATCACCCAGTGAAGTCCTGCTCAGGGTTACCTTTCCCGAGGACACACCGATGAGCAACGTGATGGACGAAGAGATCAAGCGCGGAGCGGCACGGTGTGAGTCGTCACTGGTACTGGACATCATTCAGGGCAAGACGACCGTCGCTGAGGCCAGCCGGCAGTGCAACCTAAACCACAGGTGGATTGCCCGCCTTCGTGTCAGCGAGCCTCTTCGCGACCCACTCCTGAGCGTCAGTGGCCGGTCCGACGCCATCGACATGCCTGGGCAGGCGAGCGGCACGCTCCAGTCGATGCCGGAAACCGAGAAACGATCGCTCGATCAAAAAGTACGAAAGCAGTGCCGCGACAACGGCGAAGACGATATTCTGGGGAAACGCGTTTATCCATTGATTCGAGTCGCGGTCGAGGAACAACTGCTGCCAGAGATAAAGCGAATAGCTGAGTACGCCGACGAACGCGACAGGCTTCCAGTTCAGGAAGCGCCCGGCCAGGGTCCCGTCGTGTCGCGTCGACGATTCGATCAGCAACGCGATGCACACGTTCAATAGCGGCGAACAGAAAAGCAAAACCAGCGCATGATTGGAAAAGCGGGTGATCACCAGGATCACAGGCACCGTCGCCAATAACCAGGGGCTGGCCGTCAGACGCACATACCATCCCTGCGCAAGCAGCCAAGGCCGCAAAAGCGCAAGCGCGCATCCAGTGGCCAGGTAATCGCACATCGCCGGAAAGACGACAATGCCGTGCAGCGGTGAGTGCGGATGTCCGCGGCCCAGCCATGAGATACCCGCACGCACCAGCGGGGCCGTGAAAATCGCGACGATCGCGACGACCAGCGCGCGACGCTCACGGAGAGCAAGCAAAGCCAGCGGCCATAACAGGTAGAACTGTTCCTCGATTGAAAGGGACCACAAATGCCCGACTTGCCAGGAACGATAGGCGTCGTAGTTGATCGTATAGGTCAGTGCAAACGCAAAATCACGGCCGTTCAGGGAAATCCAGCCCAGCAGGCTGGCGAGAAAAACAACGAGGATCAGCGCGTAGAACGCCGGAAAGATCCTCAGAACCCGGCGGAAGTAGAACTGTTTCAGCGAAATCGAGCCGGTCTTCTCGCGCTCACTCATGAGCAGCGAGGTAATCAGGAATCCGGAGATTACAAAGAAAACCAGCACCCCCAAGTGAGCTACGTCACCGAGCGAGTGAGAGTAATTCACTATGCTGACCGGGAAGCCGTGCGTGCCACAGAGATGCCCGTAAACCACCAGCAGGATCGAAATGGCGCGGAAGCCGTCGAGCGAAGGGATTCTATTGGAGCTGTGGGCCATGATGAATGGAAAACTCCTGGTGGGAACGGATGAATACGAGAACCTGTCCTTGCATGTCGCAAACAGATCAAGGCAATTCTCGGCTCACTCTGGAGGGTCGGTGAAACGAGAATCCGGCTGTCAAGTTCCGGGGGATTTCATGGGTCGGCGAACATGGCACCAGTCGTTCTTGGCATAGCCATAAAACTCGAAATTCGACGAACTTGGTCAGCCTTGTGCGACGAACTGTTCCGCGAGCAGGCCGCCCTTCACGACGTTCACAGTAATTTGCGATAAACCGCCAGCGTGCGCTCGATCACAATGCGCTCGTCAAAATGCGCGACTGCCTTTGCGCGCGCAGCAGCACCCAGTCGCGCCGCCAGTTCGGGCGAATCAATCAGACGGACAATCGCGTGGGCCAGCGCGCTGGCATCGCGCGGCGGGATAAGCAGACCATCCACTTCGTTTGTCACGACCTCGCGACAACCCGGCATGTCGGTGGTGACGAGCGGCAACGCACACGCGGCTGCCTCGATCAGCGATTTCGGCAGGCCCTCGCCGTAATAAGTGGGCAACGCCAGGATGTCGACGGACCGGAACAGCTCGCTCGTGTCGTCGACGTGCCCCAACCACTCGATCACTCCCTCCTCCACCCACTGGCGCAAAGTGGATTCCGGCACCGCAGCGGGATTGCCGGAATCGGGCATGCCCGCGAGGAGAAAGCGAATGGTTCTGCCTGCCGACCGCAGCAAGCGCGACGCTTCGACATACTCGGCCACCCCCTTGTCCCACAACAGGCGCGCAGCCAGCAGCACACAGGGTTGAGGCCTGGGCGCCGCACTTCCTTCCGAGCGTGGCGTGAAGCGCGTGCAATCCACTCCGGACCCTGGAATCAGGTCGATGCGATCGGGCCCGATCAGGCCGGATCGCTCGAACATCTCCAGGTCGTCGGGATTTTGCAGGATAAGTCGCGTGTATCTGCCGCGAAGCGCCAGGCGCAACATCACCCGCACCATGGGTCGCAGCCATCGCGCCTTGCGATCGTTACTGGCAAAAACATACCCCAGTCCGGCCACGGCGTTGACGCGCGCCGGCACCCGCGCCAGCTGCGCCGCCAGCGACCCGTACACGGCGCACTTGATGGTAAAGCCATGTACCAGCGCCGGTCGCTCACGACGGAACAGCGCCACCAGACCCCACAGGACCTGCAACTCGGTGACGAGGTTGAGACTGCGACGGTCCATCCGCGCGAGCGGTCGCCAATCCAGGCCCAGGCTGCGCAACCGCGCGCCGTATTCGCCAGGCGGCGAGATCAACAATATTTCGTACCCGCGCGACTGCGCCGCGAGCGCCAGTGAGCGGCGGAAATTGTAGAGGTACCAGTCGGAGTTGGCGAAGAAGATGACTTTCACAGCCGGCATCGCACAGGTCACGGAGTCGCAGCGGACCGCGGCGAGGAATTACCCGCCACGCAAGATGCACGCACCGCATGAATCGCGGCGACATATTCCGGAAAATTGGCGGCGACCGGGCCCGCGCCGTAGTCGCCTGCCGTTTGCCACGCACTTCCGTACCCGTAGATCCAGACATAGCGTGTGGCGGCGCCAAACGCGGATTGCAATTGCCGGGCAAATTCCGTCGGGCTGCCACGAGCGGACTTGTCGGTATAGGAATGTCCCAGCGGCCAAAGTCCGGGCGACGCGCTGAGGTCGGTCCGCCGATCGTGACTGGCACCCATGAACGACGCGTAATTTTCCTGCGTCTGCCGGACTGACGCGGCGATATCGGATCCATCGTATGTCCCTTCTGTCGCAATCACCACGTGCGACCAGTTGACCGAGAACAGGCCGCGCAGAAACGGCACCGACAGCGCATAGCCCCCATGCCAGAAGTGCTTGGCTGGAGCGGGTGGCTGATCCAACTGTGGGATCACCTGGCTCAACGGTGCATGTGGGTGGATCTGGCGCAAACCATCCTGGATCACGATAAGCGTCATGTCTGGATACGCGGCCAGCATCGCTCGGGCGATGGCTGCTCCCTGAGCCTGCACCGTGCTGGCCATATCACCACTGTCAGCCCAGGTCGGTTTGTACGGTTCCAGGTCCAACGCCACGCCCTTGAACCCCGCATGGCGTGCAAGTGCTGCAGCGTGGGCAAAATGCTCGACGATTTCTCCACGTTGCTGGGGGTCGTTCCAGTCGACCGGGTGGTAAAGCGCGACCTTGATGAAGTTGTCAGTGACTCCGTACTTCGCGTAAACAGCCTGAAACCGGCTCACTTGCTGCCAAAGTTTGCTGTCGGAATCGGTACCGACGTCATCCTGCCAGGACGGCATCACGCGATTGACGAAGAATCCCTGCACACCAACCGTAACGCCCCAATAGTTCGCTTGCTCGGCATTGGTCTGGGTCTGAAAATTGGTTCCATCGAACATCAGCAATTTCGGGCACAGAGCGGCCGCTGGCATCATCGCCATGGCCAGCAGGGCGAAAGCGACGAGCCGGCCTTTCCATCCTCGCGACGATGATGCGCATTGTGCAGTCATGGTTTGGTACCTCGCAGATCGGCCCCTGCTTGATGCCGCTTCAGCAGGCTTTCGAACGCAGCAGAAAGACCATCTCCTGCGACAGCGCCGGGGCAATCCAGACGCGGCTGAGTACATCGAATTCGGGTGACAGTTCCGCGCAGGCCTGCGCAACGCTGCAAAAGCACAGCGCATCCCTGCCGCCGCCGAACACGGCCGCCCTGACCCCACGCCGTGCCCTGTGGAATCCGTTTTCAATGCCAAACGAGACAATGGTGTAGGGAGCTACCCGGGAGAATTCGCCAAGCATCCGTTTGCGCAACGCCGAGGGCACACGATGCATGAGCCGCAGGCACACCACGACATCGAACGAGTCATCGTGGAAATTCGCCAGGTCGGTGGCATCCTCGACCCGGAACGTGGCACCCTCGCAACCGGCCCGCGTATATTCCGCTTCTGCCAGTTTCAGCATGCTGGCGGAAATGTCCGACGCCACCACGCGCGTCCCCAGGGCTGCAAAAATGGCGGCCAGCTTTCCCGTCCCGGCAGGAAGATCCAGCGCCGTTCGATGCGGCACGCGGGTCAACAAATCCTCTATCGCCCGACATTCCCGCCGCGCCACCACGCGCGACGGAAAATTGCGCCACCCTTTCGGCGACATGAACATGGCGTGGTAGCGCTGCGCCGTTTCGTCGTTCTGGTAGAACTTCCGGGTATTGCGCTCGTAGTCATAATTCATGATGGGCGGCCCAGCGGTTGAGTTGCATGAAATAGGCAGACAGATAAGGCCGGCCGATGATTCGTTTCGGCCCACTCATGTTGCGTAACGCCTTCTCTGCAAAATGCCTGCGCATGGCGATTGTTTCGCGCAAAAAGTAATTCAGCAGGATGCGGTCCAGCGAACGCCCGGAAGCCTGTTCGTAGTTCGAGATCAAATCGTCGATCTCGAAATCCCGCCACAGCCTGACTGAACCGCCCTGGCCCCAGTTGATCATCAACAGGGAAATGACGAATCGCGCCAGATCGTCCTCCGGCATGCCGAGGAACACGTGTTGTGGATCAAAGAAGAACCAGCCCTTCTGGCGGCGATCAAACCTGAAATTGCGCACCTCGAAACCGCCGATGAAGAGCGTCCTTTCGCGCGCGCCGATGCGCTTTGCCACCTCCGCATCGGGGACCAGGTATCCGTTGTGCAGATAGTCCTTGAGCGGATAATCGGGCGTGTCATGCAGGGCACCGTGCAACTGCGCGAGCACCATCATGGCTTCGCGCAGAGTCCTCGTACGTTGCCGGGTGTCGGCGGCGCCACGCTGCTGCTGCAGGATCGGACGCATGTCCGGGCCCGACAGCTGCGGATAAACGATACAGGCATGGTCGAGTTGTACCGGCTCGCATACTCGACCGCTCAGACGACCCAGGAACAATGTGTCGGCATACTCACGGCGGGCCTTCTCCATGCACACCGGGTCCAACCAGTCGCGCTCCGGGTCGTCACTCCGGCGGAAGATCTTGTAAAACCAGCCCGCGGATGAAGCAACCCAGGACTCCTTTCGTGGCGTGAAGGCAAGCCCATCGATCCACCCCGCAGCCTCCGTCACCGGCGCAGGCTTCACGGCTGAATCCAGCGCGCTCATGCCACTACTCCGTCGCGTGCAGTCATCAGGCTGCACGTGGCTTGCAGCAGCCTTGCCTGAATCAGCGGGATGCCCTGCTGCCGGTCGGCTTCACCGCTTCCTCCCGCAACCTGGCCGGCCGACATCATCTCCTGGTCATGCTCGAACAGACGATCAGGCGATACCTCAATCATGGTGTTCTCGAGCAAACGCGTGAGTGTGCCAGGTCGTTGCTTGTTCACGCGCACTCTGCGAGCTGCGCGATTCACGATGAAACGCGTACTGGTCGCAGCCCGAGCCGAGGATACCGGTAAGGAGATGCCTGCTCCCCTTGACAAACTCGCGATCAACCGCGAATCCCATCCGCACCAACAGCGCGCGACATTCGTCCGGAGTGATGGATTGATAAGGGTAGCCACCAAGCCAGTCATGCACGTCGTTGTAATAATCCATGCCACGGCATCCGTAGTCCCTCACGTACGCATCGAAATCCCGACCCTGCACTTTGAAGATGATCTTGCGCAGAAAGACGTACATTCTCCTCGCCCGTTGCTGGGACGCGGGAGGGGCCTTTGAATACCACCGCTTGATGAAACGCCACATGCCGCAAAACAGTGTCTTCCGGTACAGCGCAAGGTAAAATTCCCCGCCCGACCTGACCAGAGCAGCGGCGGTTTCGATGGCTCGGACCATGTCTCCCGTGTGGTGCAGCACACCCCATGAATAGACGATGTCGAACGTCCCGAATGTGGCCGCCGACATTTCGAACACGCTGCACACCTGGAAATCGGCGGGCGATGTGGGCGCAAACCGGGCGAACACTGCTCTTGCTGCCTTCACCGAATCGGGATCGATATCGACGCCTGCGACTCGACCCGCGCCCAGTCGCATGGCGGCAAGAGCGGACAGTCCAGACCCGCAACCGATGTCCAGGAAGCTCATGCCATCGAGGCGTTGCCGGCCGCTCAGTCGACGCAGGTCGTCCATGGCCCGGGAGATCTTTTCCTCATCGATTTTCCTGGCGTAGTCCAGCCAGTTCTCGCCGAAGGCGAAATGTGATTGCTGGTCAAGCAAATTGTCCTGTTTCATCGAATACTGACTCCTTCGATTGATCCACGAGACCCTGTTTTGCCTCATCATCTTGATGAATCGAATTCCTGCCGCTATTTTCCTCACCGCCCTTCTGCGCGACGTGACATCGGCAGTCAGACTCCCCCTGAAACGTCCAGGGAGCACACCGCCGTTGCCATGTCGCATGACCGTGTGCTGTCACGCCCCGCTTCTTCGAGCCACGCCTGAAACATCAACACGTCCCACAGCCGCCCCCCTTCATTGACTCGTCCGGCGAGATGGTCAGCCAGCATCGCGCGCACGTATTCGGGTTCGAAGTAGCCCTCCTCGCGCAGCCGACGCGGATCCAGCAGCGATTCCGCCCAATCACGCAGTGGTCCGCGCAGCCACGCGCCCATCGGAACGCCGAAACCTTTCTTGGGGCGATCGATCAGCTGACGCGGTACGTGCCGGTAAAGCACCTGGCGCAGCAGCCACTTGCCTTCCCTGCCCCGTACTTTCTGATGCATGGGCACGCGCCACGCGAATTCGACCACCCGGTGATCCAGCAGCGGCACGCGTGCCTCCAGGCTCACGGCCATGCTGGCCCGGTCGACCTTGGTGAGAATGTCGCCCGGCAGGTAGGTGACCAGATCGCTGTACATCATCCGCTCGAAGACTTCCCTCACCTCGGGACCCAGATCGGGATCGCTGAGCTCGGTGGGGGGCTCGCTGGCATGCAGCACCACGCTGGCGGGGTCGCGCAGGTGCGACATCAACAGCCGGTAACGCTGTTCCTGCGGCCCGGCCTCAAGCATGCTGGCGAGCACGCCGATCTTCGAGCGGGGTCGTTTCAGCCTCATTCCGGCGGGCACGCAGCGGTTGACGCCCGCCAGCAACGACTCGTAGAAGCCGGCCCTGCGCGTAAGCGAGCGTGCCGCATGTCGTCGCATGCGCGCCGGCATCCAGGCCAGGCAGCGCTCGATGTCGCGCGCCTTGAAATAGCGCTCGTAGCCGCCGAACAATTCGTCGCCGCCGTCGCCGGACAGGCTCACCGTCACCTGGCTGCGCGCAAGCCGGGACAGCAGAAACGTCGGTATCTGCGATGCATCTGAAAACGGCTCATCGAACATCGCCGGAAGTTTCGGCACCACGCTCAGCGCATCCTGCGCCGTCACGTACAGCTCATGATGCTCGGTGCCCAGATGCCTGGCCACGGCACTGGCGTGGACCGCTTCGTCGTAACCTTTCTCCCGGAAACCGATGGAGAAGGTCTTGACCGGTCTCGCGGCCTGCGCCTGCATCAGCGCGACCACCAGCGAGGAATCCACCCCGCCGGATAGAAACGCTCCCAGTGGCACGTCCGCTTCCATTCGCAGCGCCACCGCATCACGCAAGAGCTTTTCGAGCTCATCGGTGGCATCGGCATCGGAGAGGCGCATGCGATCGGCCACGCCGGCTTGTGCGACATCGCGGGCAGACCAGTACGTCAGCGCCCTGGCCGCGAGGGCCGTGGTGTCGGCGCGAGATGTCGCCATCTCTCGGGTAATGGTCAGAGATGTGCCCGGCTGCAGCTTGCAAATGCCCTGATGAATGGCATACGGCGCGGCAATGTAATTGTGACGAAGCAACAGGCACAGGGCGTCGCGATTGATCGGATTGGCGAAATCGGGACACCGCCGGAGCGCCTTCAGTTCGGAACCGAACACGAACAGCGAACCAATCCAGCCGTAGTACAGGGGCTTGATACCCAGACGATCCCGAACCAGCGCGAGCGAGTGCTCCCGGCGATCCCAAAGGGCGAACGCGAACATCCCCACGAAACGCCTGATTGCCCGTTCGAGCCCCCAATGCTCGATCGCTGCCAGCATGACTTCCGTATCCGAATGCCCGCGGAACGTCGCGCCGAGCGGAACCAACTCGCGCCGCAGGCTCTGATGGTTGTACACCTCGCCGTTGAACACGATCACGTAACGCCCGCTGGCGGAGTTCATCGGCTGGTGCCCTTCGGGCGACAGATCCAGCACGGACAATCGGCGGTGCCCCAACACCACGCCGGCCGCGACATCCTGGAAGTGCCCGTCGTCATCCGGGCCCCGATGGTTCAACGCGTCCGTCATGCGGCGCACGACGGCGCGTCCGTCCTCGGCTCTCAAAGCGTGGAAGACATCCCAGATTCCGGCAATTCCGCACATGGTCAATGTTCCTGCACGAGCAACGAATACAGTTCGGAGTAACGCCGAGTCCGGAGACTGCCGGTGTAGTAGTTGACGATGCGATGCCGCGCGCGCGCGCCCAGATTGCGCCGGTCCCGCGGGGCAAGTGAGGCAAGCTCGTTCCATCCCTCGCTGAGTGCGACAGGATCACGCGGAGGCACCACCACGCCTGTGTCGGCCACGATGATGGGCACGTCGCCGACATTGGTGGCCACGCAAGGGACACCACAGGCCATGGCCTCGGCGATCGCATTCGGAAATGCCTCGCCGCGCGAGGCCAGCGTCGCGATGTCGAATGCCGCGTTGATTTCGGAGATGTCCGTACGCCGACCCAGCAGGCGCACATGACCTTGCAGTTGCATGGCATCGATCAGCCTGCCCAGTTCCGGATTGTCGGCGGTCGCGCCATCGCCAACCAGCACGAATGCGCTGCGCGGATGTCCGTCCAGGAACCGCCGCGCCGCGCGCAGGAAATTGCCGTGATCCTTCGTCGGATGCACGCGCGCGACCATGCCGATCAGCATGCAATCGTCAGTCACTTCAAGCTCCCGCCGTATGCGCGCGCGCGCCTCGGGATCCGGCCGCAGGGCATTCGTGTCATAGCCATTCGGGATGACTATCGTGCGCTCCCTGCAGAAACCGTAATCCTCATGCTGGGATGCGCTCAGCTGCGAGGCATACAGCACGCGACGAGGTTGCGCCGAAAGCATGGCATTGAGTCGGATGACAACTCTCGTCATGCGCTTGTCGGTGGCCAGATCGGTCAGGGAGTGATGCACACTCCACAAATGCGGCACGTGCTGGCCCCACAGCGCCAGAGACGTCAGCAGGTGAGCGTGGTACATCCATGCGTGTACAAGATCGGCTGACTCGCTCCGGAGAAGGCGCCGAAGCCGCAGCACGTCGCCAGGCCCGGCCCAGCCTGGTCGAATGTGCAGATGGTGCAGTACGGCAGATCCGGCAACCCGTTCGCTGAGTGCACCCTGGCTTCCCAGCGTCACCACGACATGGTCGAAATTCGGCGACTGCAACGTCTCCAGCAATCGGCACAAGGCAATCTCCGCTCCGCCCGAGCCCAGCCCCGTAATGACGTGACAGATCCTCATCCGGCCACTCCGGCCTGAACCAGGCCGGCCTCCTGTACCTCGACGATTTCGCGCCGCTGCAGTGCCTGCCGCGCAAGCATGAACGTCACCGCGATGATGATGACCGGACTCTCGAGCAGGTTGTGCGAAAAGAAACTCGCAATGATGATCTGCAGCACCAGCATGCGTTGCAGGCCCGACGTCGCGCGCCATAGCAGGGTCATCAGCACCAGATAGAACGCCAGGCCGAAAACCCCTCCTTCGACGAGAAAGCGCAGATACATGTCATGCGGACCAACCGGGAGAGCCCACTCATAGACATAGCCGCTGCCGCGCCCGAATAGCGGAGTCTGCGCAGCCTCCTGCAACGAATACCAGATCAGGTCGGTGCGGGCGGCGGCGGAGTGGCCCGACAGCGAGGAATCGCCGACGCCCATGCGCGCCAGCGTGTTGGGGTCGAAATAGCGAGCGAGCGGCGTGCCGGCCAGCAACGCCCCCAGTTCGCCGGAGAACAGTGCCAGCAGAAGGCCGAAGCCCACCACGGTGGACACCGTCATCACGGCAAGCTTCCACTTCGCGTTGTGCGCGCGACCTCGCCAGCCAAGCCAGACCACGGTCACCCCCCACATGATCCACGCCGATCGCGAGAAGGTGACCAGCACACCCACGCCGCATACCAGCACAAACAGCCAGCGCAGCCGCGCCGCGACACTGTCGATGCCGCAGAGCATTACCAGTGCAAGCGCGTACCCAGCCTCGTTGGGGTTGATATAGAGCCCGGCGGCCCGGCCTGGCACCTTGGAAAAGCGGGGGTGGATGAAATCGAGAACATTCATCCCCGTATCGAACAAGGCCAGCAGCAGGAATACCGCGGCGAGCATGCGCAATCGCTGCGGGTGCACCATCAACGTCGAGAACGCCATGCCAAGCACCACCATCTCGGCCAGCGTAATCAAGGCCTGCAGCGCAACCTTGCTTTGCGACGACTCCAGAAAAATCAGCACGCCATAGAGGACATAGAGCAGTAGCCAGGTGGCAAATCGACGGGTACCCCGCGCCCCCAGCATGGCCAGGGAATGCCCCGAGGCGCCCTGGGCGACGGCATAGAAGACCGCAAAGGCGATCACCGCAACATAGGAATAAAGCGGTTTTGTCCCGCGCGCCAGAAACAGAAAGTCGCTCGCGTTGCTGCCAAACCAGAGGACGAACCCCGCAAGCAGGGCATCGATCGGCGAGCGCGGCAGCAATCGGGCGTTCATGACGCCAACCCGCCCAGCGGGCAGTCGCAGCGGCATACGTTCTCGAGCACCCGGGCCGAGCTGTTGACCAGCTTCGCGGTACTGAAGTGATCAACGACTCGCGCCCTTGCAGCAAGCGCCGTCGCGCGGGAATCGCTTTCAATCCGCCGCTGCATCTGCGCGATACCGTCGCGCAGCGCTTGCGGTTCACGCGGCGGCACGACAATACCGGTATCGGCCACCAGGTAGGCAGAATCACCCACCTGCGTGACCACGCAGGGACGGCCACACGCCATCGCCTCAGCCACGACGTTGGGGAAACCCTCACCGAATGACGAGGATACGACGATGTCCATGGCACTGTAGGCCGCAACCATGTCCTCGCACGATCCGGCCCACACCATTCGGTCCGCCAATCCCAGCTCGCGTGCCTTCGCCGTCAGCTCTCTGGCGTATGCCGAGCCACCCTCGCCAACACAGACAAAACGCCACTGCGCATGGTCGGCGACAAGCAGCGCAGCGGCTTGCAGAAACGTGGGATGGTCCTTCATCGGATCAAGCCGACCGATCAGCCCCACCAGCACGTCCTGATCGGATGCACCCCACTCGCGCCGCATCTGCTGGCGGGCAGGCTCGTCGAAACGGAAGTGCTCGACATCGATGCCGTTGGCAATCACCACAAGCCGGTCCGCGGGATAACCACGCGCACCATGCAACCTTGAACCCGCCTGTGAGTTGAAGATGATCCGATCCGCGCGACGGGCCATCCTGCAGCTCAGCGCAAAGGTGAGGCGTGACATCCAGTCGTAGCGCTCTCGATCGATGAAGGACGAGCGAACGCCCCAGACCACGCGCGAACCCGGACGGGCCACGCGTCCCATCAGCGACAGCAAATTGCCGACGGTGAGGTAGCCATGAACGATGTCCGGTTCGAATTGGCGGAGCGCGCGCCACAGACGCCACAGGAAGCCGATGACGTCCCACCGGCCGCGCTTGTGCAAATCGATGATGGGTACGCCGCCGCGCTCGAGTTCGCGCTGGAAGGCGCCTCCCGCATAGAAGCAGGCCACTGCGACTTCCCAGCCGGATTGGCGCAGCCCGCTCGCCAGCACGGTCAGTTGCCGTTCGGCACCACCACGCCCCAGCGAGCGGATCAGGAACAACACACGCGGCTTGCGCGCAACATCAGGCTGCGACGACGCACGCCGGGCGGCATGCATGCCGGCCGGCGGCGCACCCGTGGCCTGTCGACCTGACTCGTCGCACCCCGTCGGTGACAGCAGGATCGCCAGAAGCGAATCCCAACGGGCAAGGACGGATCGCAATGAATGGGTTTCCCGCACCTCGACGGCGCACGCTCCAATCCGCTGGCGCAGCGTCTTGTCGTTCATCAGCACCTCGAGCGCCTCGGCGAGTGCGGGTGCGTCTGCCACCGGTACCAGCCAGCCATTGCTGCCTGAATCGATGATCTCGCGTGGCCCCGTCTCGCAGTCCGAGCTTATGCAACAGAGCCCCAGCGACATGGCCTCCAGCAACACGTTGGGCATGCCTTCGTAGCGCGAGGACAGCACGAAGATGTCCGCCTCTCGCATCGATGCCTGAAGGTCGTTGTCGAAACCGGCCAGTTGCACGCGTCCGCCCAGTCCGTGGCGCGCGATTTGCTCGGTCAGGGCGGCGCGCGCCGAACCCTCGCCGGCAATGCGCAGGTGCCAGTCCGGATGCTCGGCGGCGATCATGGCGAATGCATCGATCAGGATGTCGAAACCCTTCTCGACCCCCAGGCGTCCGGCAGCCAGGACCAACTGGCCACGACCGCACGGCGCAACAGGCGCAGCCGCCGATGGCAGATCCCGGACGGGGTTTGGAATCACCACGATCGGGCGGTCCAGCCTCGCTTCCAGATCAGCCGCGCCACGGCGCGTCTGCGCCACGACCGCGGCGGCGCGACGGTAAAGCATTCGGTAAACAAGCCGCCACATTCCGCGCGGCGGATGTGCGCCGACAAACGACCGCTCCGAGACGATCACCGGCACGCGCCATCCGCTGACGGCGAGCAACACGAGCAGATTGACCGTGGTGGTGAAGCTGATGACGGCATCGGGCTTTGCCGCTCGAAGCGCGCGGCGCAGCGACCGCAGCCGCACCGCGTTGTTGCGCAGCGCCGAAAAGGCATGCGGCGACCGGGCTGCGACGCCCAACGCGACTCGATCGACCTTGGCATCCAGCAGGTATTTGTCGCCGCCGCGGTCGGCCAGCGTGATCAACGTGACGGCGGCACCTTCGGCAGCCCATGCGTTGGCCAGGGTGGTCATCACGCGCTCTGCGCCTCCTCCGCCCAGCGACGGGATCACCAAGGCCAGCCTGATCACGACGCGTTTGCTCCTCTCGCCGCGCCGAAGATCGATGGCTCGATGCCGAGACGCGAGCGGACGACCCACCATGCAAGGCCGCGCCAGGCAAACAGGGACACCACCGCACCGATGGCCGCGCCAGTCGCTCCCAGCGCCGGCACCAGCAGCCATGCCACGACACCGTTGGCAGCCACGCCCACCAGCACCAGCACCGTGGCCAGCTTCTGGTATCTGGTCATGGACAACATGAAGCCGACTTCACCCAGGGCCATGGTGGCGCAATAACCCCACAGCAGAACCATCAATGGGGCATAGGCCGAGTCGAATCCCCGGCCAAACAGCGCCAGCAGCCAGCGGCCCGTCACCGTGAAGAACAGGCTCACGGCGAAGGCACCGGCAAATGCGAAACGTGCGGCTTGCTTGGCGACCAACTGCAGACCGCCCAGGTCATGCGCGTCGTAGCGATCGGCGATCATCGGCGCGAGCACGACATTGACCGCCCCCTGGGCAAACAACGCAAACCCCGCCATGCGCACCGCTGCGTAATACGGCCCCACATCGCCCGTACCCATCAGCGCGCCCAGGATGAGCACGTCAAAGCGGGCCCCGGCGACCATGACGATCGACAACACGGACATCTGCAAGCCGACGGTCAGCCACCGTCGAATCTCGTATTTTGGCGGCATCCGCCGCCCCTGCTCGGGCCATTTGTGCACCAGGTGCCAGGCCGAACCTGCAAGCGCCAGCGTCGCCGACGCCAGCGTGGCCATCGCCGCCCATGGTGCGTCGGCGTCACGTACCGTCAATGCCAGCACACCCATCAACACGATGAGCAGCAGCGGGCGCCCCAGGGTCTGGTAAAGCCCGCTTACGACCGGTCGCTTGAATGCCTTGTGCAGCGCGCCACTTTGCTGCAGTTGGGTCAGTATCGGCAGCATCGCGAAGCCGACGTAGAACGTGTTGCGCCAGCTCGCGCTGTGTTCCGCACCAATCATGTACACCACCACACTGCCGGCGATGGCGATGCAGCAGCTGATGGCGAATACCATGGCTCCCACGCCGCGCCGCAAACCGCGCACCTCGCCCCAGGCGCCGTCGCGGATATAGGACGGCAACAGGCGAATCAGGCTGATGTCCTGACCGGCCTGCGCCACCACGGCAAGTACGCTGATCCAGCTGAACATCAATGCATAGACGCCATATTCCTGCCGCCCGATGACCCGTGCCATCACCAGGTTGGCGACAAAGCCCAGCCCCGTTCCGCAAACGGACACCACGAACGCTCCCGATGCCCCGCGCGTCAGAAGCTGCAGGCTGGACGCATGCAGGGAAGGCAGTGCGGCAGGTACCCGCGGTGGTAGTGAAGCGTCTATGGCTTCCACGATGCAGCGTTCCTCCACTTGCTCAAGATTCAAACGCCCGGCATAGAAGCGCGTCGAGCGTGCGCGCAGCCTCGTTTTCACCCTCCCAGTTCGACATCAATCCGGCACAGCGCGGTTGCCGTCCTGCACCGCGCAGCGCGTGCACGCAAAAGAAAGCGATCAAACGCCGATTTGCTTCGACTGGAGAACGTCCCAATTCGCTGACCAGCCGGTGTTCGAGGGTGGCGGCCAGGGAGGCCGACCGAATGCCGCCGAGCCTCGCCACGGCATCGAGATAGCAGATCAGATCGTAGTCGGCAGGGTACGCGTCGCCCGCATATTCCCAGTCGAAGACACACAGACAACCGTGTTGCCGGAATGAATTGACCGGAGTGAAATCGCCGTGTGCCAGACCTCGTGACGAAATGAGCTGTGGCTCGGTTGACAGAATCTTGATTGCGCGATCGAAGCGCTGTCGCCACGGCTGCGCCAGATGATCTCCGAGACGCTCGACTTGCGCGGCCCAGTCGCCGAGCAAAGACACCCCGCTTCTGGCCCACCTGGATGCCGTTCGAATGACCAGCTCCTCGAGGAAGGTCAGATGCAACGCGTCAAGATCAGTCATGCAGCTGGCACCTGTCGTCCTGACCGTATCCGTTGCGAGAATCGCGGTGCCACCGCGTACCTCACTGAGCAAGACACGCGGAATCCACGCCGATTTCAGGCCGATTGCACCGAGAAATCGCAAGGTTTCCGCTTCGCGCACAAGCAACGCATGCACGGCAGGATTGAGCGACACTTTCGCGTAGGCCCTGATGCGACCGGTGTCGTCCATCAGTTGCGCGCTCAATTTGCGGTGTGGGCTGGGAGTGCCCGTCAGGAACGCACAGTGACGGGCACCGCAGTCAACCATGCGCGCGAAGTCGCTCGCCCCGGAAATGTGTACCTGGCGCGGCAGCAAGAATCTGGTCAGGCCGAGGCGGGCCCCGACGATAGCCAGGCCCTTGACCGCGCGCGGAGCGAAACGCACCGGCTGGACCAGAGCCAGCGAAGCTGCGCTGACCGCCCGCGGACGCGCAGGGAGCAGGAAAAACCTCGAACCGGTTCGGCCAGACAACACCCCAAAGGGCGCAGACCCCGGATGCGCCTGCAACTGCACGCGCAAGCCGATCGCCTCCATTTCCTGCACAGCTGCATCGAAATAGGTGTCGGAAACGAAACCCGGTCGACCGCGCGGCGTCGGCCCATTCATGACCGGCTTGCGTGGCACGAGCTCAACCAGGCCCGTGGTCTTGGCATCGATCATGAGACTAAGCCGTACCCGAGGGCAGCGTAAGTGGAAAAGCCGCCACTGCGCTTCTCCATGCCGTTGAATACCACGCCCTTGATACTCACCCCGGCCTGTTCGAACCGCTGCATGGCCAACTCGACTTCCCGCGACTGGTTGAGCCCGAAACGCACCACCAGCAGACTGGTGCCCACGTTATGCCCGATGATTGCGGCATCGGTGACGGCCAGAATGGGCGGACTGTCGATGACAATGAGGTCGTAGGCCGGCGAAAGCCGCCTCAGCAACGTGCCGAAGTACGGCCGCATCAGCAGCTCCGACGGATTGGAAGGCTTGCCACCGCTCGGGATGAAATCCAGACCTTCCAGGCCTTCGACGGAACAGATGGCGTCGGCGACCTCCAGTTCGCCGGCAAGCAGCTCGGACAGGCCGTATTCCGCGCGGACTCCAAGCACTTTGTGCAAGTTGCCGTCGCGCATGTTGGCATCGATCAGCAACACCCGCAGCCCGGCCTGTGCGTTGACCGCCGCGAGATTGGCTGCCACGAAGGTCTTCCCTGTCTGGGCGCTGGAGCCGCAGACCATCAGGCGATTGTCGGAGGCCCCCAACTGGGTGAATCGCAGGCTGGTACGCAAACTGCGCATGGCCTCGGCCGCCACGTCGTCAGGGGCGGCGATAGCCAGCAACGCGGAACGACCTTTCCCGAGAAGGCGCGGGCGGTTTTGCGCCAGCTCGATCTGTCGCTCGCTCAATGGAATTGCGGAATAAACCTGCACTCCAAGCTGCTCGATCTCGGCTGGGTCCTCCAGGCCGCGCCGAAACATTTCCTTCAGGAAAACGCGCGCCACAGCAAGGAATGCTCCGACAAAGGCGCATCCGAGTATGGTCAGGAGCTTTCTCGGTTTCGCCGGCCTGCTGACGTCAACCTCGGGCGTATCCACGATACGTGCGGTACCCACCGTACCAGCCTGCGCGAGCTCAAGCTGCTGCACCTCGTTGAGCAGACTGGTATATGTATTGTTCAGCACCTGGACGTTTCCGTTGAGGCTCAACAACTGGCGTTGCGTGTCGGGAAGCGTGGTCATCTGCTGCTCGATTGAGGCTCGCCGCGCTTGCAGCTGTCCTATCTGCCGCGTGACCGCCTCATAGGCGGGATGCTCGGGCGTGTAAAGCCGCTCCACCTCGACCTTCTGCGTGTTGAGCTGGTCGATATTGGTGTTGATCGACGCAAGTTCGCTCAGCAGATTCTGTGTCTGCATGGGCACATCCACCGAATGCGCCTTGAGCTGAAAGGCGCTCAGTGCGGATTGTGCGGCTGCCAGTTTCCGTTTCACCTCCGGCAATTGCTGCTTCACGAACTTCAGGCTGTTGGACGCCTGTGCGGAATTGCGCCCTACATTCTGTGCAAGGAACGCGTTGACGATCTGGTCGAGCACGTTGACCGCCATCTGCGGTTCTGCACTGTCGAAGCTCAGGGAAATGATGTTGGAGTCCGGCACAGGCTGGCTGGTCAGGACCGCTTTCTGCATTCTCGCGATGGTGGTCATTACATCGTTGCGCACCACGTGGAAGCGCATGCCCGCATTCGCCCGCAGGGTCTTGACGAGCATGGTCACGCCCGACCCCGTGGCAACCTGCCCCACGCGGCCCCGCAACAGCACCAGGCCCGGGCTGAATGGAATGTCACTGTCCTCGGTCAGAACGTATGTACCGCCCTTGTCCGCCGTCAATGTCAGATCCTGCCCGAGCAGGCTGTTTGGAACGTCGAGCCGTTCCATTTCAAGTTGCGAACCGCCCCATCCGTAACTGCTCAGTCCGAACCAGGGTGCACCGACGTCCGTCGATGTTCCGGAACCATGGATGCGGGCAGCCAGACTCCCGATAAGCGGGACCCGGTATGGACTTGTCTCGATATAGAGACGCAGATTCCGCACCGCCTGTCCGATCACGGATTGCGAAGTGAGTATTGCTTTCGCGTCGGCAGCGGCAGGACTCGACGCGCCACCCTGCTGCTCCGCGAGGGTCAACCCGGGCAAGTTGGGCGCCTGCTCGACCTGCACCATCGCCTTGGCCTCGTACTGCGGCGTCACCGCCAGGACGTAGGCAAGGCCGAGCACAAGAAACCCCAGGGTCATCTTGATGATCGGCCATTTGTGATCCAGCAGCATGCCAAGCAAGGCACGCGGATCGATTTCATCTTCAGGCTGAACCTGAATCCTGGGACCACCGATGGCTTTCATTGGATATTCTCCAAAGGGAAGCTGATCACGCGAATGGCTGCAGTGGTCCTTGCTTCCAAAGATTGATCAATTGAAGACAATCGAACGACGGCGCCGACACCCGGCTTGCGATCGAGGCCATGCCATGAATCTCGGCAACCTCGGCTCCACTGCAATGAGTACGTCGGCGAAACGCGTGCGCACCCGGCTGGCAGCTTGAACAAACGGCGCATCTGGTCTTGCGCCTCCAGCGACACCAGCCACGTCTCGGCGTCGATGCATCGGGTACGTACCGCACATTTGCAATTCATCATCGTACGGAAGGCCCGGCGTGCAAGGAGGAAACAATCCCTCCAGACAATCCATTCATGTCTTCGCAATATGCAGCCAGCGTAATTTCATGGCTAACCCGCATTTGTACTCATTATCTCGACAATCAATATTTATGCGCCGCTCCGCGGCCGGCAAAAAACAAAATCCGACAAGGGTACCGTAGCATCCAGTGCGCTCCAGAACGGCCGTCGACGACTGGTGACGCCTTGGCTCAACCGCGAATCACACGTTCAAATCCACCAAATCCACGCCGCCTTAATCGATTGTGAAATGACGCAAACAATTACGTTTCAAACAATTTGGCGAAATCTTTTGCGAATTGGCCCGTTACGATGTTGTGATGCTGCATGCGCCTTGCCAACGGCGCATTTGCACCCGGCAAGATAAATTTGTCAAGACCGAATTAGAAACCCGGAAAGTTAAGGTTTAATAAAATTATCGCCAGCTGAACGCCATCATGAATACGAATTAAATTTCACGTCTTCTGGCTCACTAAAATCATCACCAATCAAACACAACCATGAATATGAATTAAATTGTGCAACCTCAGGTTCACTGGACAAAAGTAGCTAAAGGGTGGATTAGTAAATGGGCTCGGTATCGTATTTTTTACCTGACCCTAACCGTGATCGAGGAGTTGTCGACATGGCCAAAGACCTGATTTCCGCGATCTCGACACTGCGATGCCACGTCGCACCGCTTTCTTGCGTCATCATCAGAAGTCAGCCCCGGCGCACCTTGGTCGAGGAGGTCGGGTCCCGGGCGTCCGCTGACGGCCACCTTGCGGCAATGCGTGATGTGCGGGGCAGGCACCGGGATGCCGGGGCCGCAGGCAATCGACGCGTGGAACACCTTGCGATTGACAGGCGTCGCCAAGCGAAGCGGCTCATGAGGTCGCCAATCGGGTTGATTCGCGGCTTGATCTGCCTTTTCCTGGTGGCCTTGCTCAGCAGCTGCGTCTGGGCACCCGGCCAATCCATGACAAAGAGCTCGTCCGGCAGTAGCGAAAACGGCTATGTGAAGCTCGTTTCGATCACACCGACCCTGCTCGAAACGCAGGAACAGCACGCGGACGCAGTTTCGACATCCACATCCACGATTCCGACCGCCTTGCTGAACTACCGCCCCGAGCCCTATCGGATCGGCCCTGGCGACTCGCTTTACATCACGGTGTGGGACCACCCCGAGCTGACTTCACCTGCAGGCCAGCAACAGCAGACCGCCGCCAACGGGCGTTTGGTCCGGCCTGACGGAACCGTGTACTTCCCCTATGCGGGCGTGCTGAAAGTCGCCGGCAAGACCATTGAACAGGCTCGACAGAGCATTGCTTCCGGCCTTGCGCACTTCATCAAGAATCCGCTGGTGGACGTCAGCATCGAGAATTACGCCAGTCAACATGTGTCGATGGAAGGGGCCTTCGTGAAATCAGGCCCGCAACCGCTTACCGGCGTGCCGTTGACGCTGGGAGAGGCCATCGGCGTGGCCGGGGTGAACAGCCAGAATGCCGATCTCTCCGATGTGGTGCTGACGCGGGATGGCCAAACCTACCATCTCGATCTGAATACGCTTCCCGGGGCTGGCGTGCACGTGCAGACAGTTTATTTGCAGGCGGGTGATCGCATATATCTTCCCTACAACTTCAACCAGGAAGTCTACGTGATGGGCGAGGTGCTTCGCCCGCAGGCGCTCCGCTTCACGACGTCCCACCTTACGTTGACCCAGGCACTGGGGCAGGCGGGCGGCCTCAACGAGATCACTTCCAGGGGCATGGTGTACGTGGTACGCGGCGCCCTCAACAAACAAGGCACCACTCAGGAACCCACCGTTTACGAACTGGATGCCAAGTCACCCTCCGCCTTTGCGCTGGCCGACAATTTCGTGGTCAGACCCGGTGACGTGGTGTTCGCCAGCGCCGCCGGAGTCACCCGCTGGAATCGCTTCATGAGTCAGCTGCTGCCTCTCACCAGCGCCTTGAGCGCGACAGCTTCAAGCCAGTACTACATCAACAACAGCAAGTAGCCATGCTGTTGCAGCGGCGGCAACGCGCATTGAAATCGCCCGAGCGCCCCGCAAAAGAAGCTGACCATCACAGAGTGTTCAATTATTGAAGCCGTTCGCATCGAGGTCTGGATCGGCTTCAACAGTGTCAACGAACGACGCGCCCGCGGTTTTAACGCCTGAAGGCGTCGAACCTGCCGGCGACGTACCAAACTGCAGGATTCCTATGACGTTCGATCCGCGGATATTCGACGCCTGCGCGCTGGCCACAAGCGTATCGGCCGTCTCCCTTCTGTTCCTGCTGCCGCTGAGTCGACAGCTGGGCCTGGTTGATTACCCCGACCAAGTCCGCAAGAGACACGCCTTCAACACACCGCTCGTCGGCGGCCTCGCCATCGCCGTCGGCATGCTGGCCGGGTGGTGGTACGCAGGCACGTTCAGCAAGTTCGAAGATGCCGTTGTCTGTACCGCACTGATGCTGGTCGTGGTGGGCGTCGCCGACGATTTGTTCAACCTCCGGGTCTCGGTGCGGGTGATCGCCCAGCTTGCCGCCATTGCCACCGTCGTGATCAGCTCGGGCGTCTATATCCATTCGCTGGGCAACCTGCACGGTCACGAACTGACGCTCGGGTGGCTGGGGATCCCGTTTACGGTGGTCGCGGTCATCGGCCTGTTGAATGCCTTCAACCTCATCGATGGCATCGACGGCCTGGCCGGATGTCTGACACTGGTTGCTGCAGCCAGCATCGAATTTCTCAGCAATCGCAGTGGATCGACTGCGCAACTGGCTTCGGTTGCAGTAATCGCCGCTGCCGTGCTCCCCTACCTCGCCGCCAACCTGGGCATGTTTGGCCCCAGGGGCAAGGTATTTCTGGGCGACGCAGGCAGCGTCATGCTTGGATACCTGCTGGCCTGGTCGTTGATCGGCTTGAGCCAGAGCACGCCGCGGCAGATTTCACCCGGACTGGTGCTTTGGTGCGTCGCGCTGCCCATATTTGACACCTTGACCGTGATGTTTCGACGCATGCACCGTGGAGAGTCTCCCTTTACGGCAGATCGAGGCCACATCCACCACCTGTTGATGGACGCGGGCCTGAAGCCACGCGATGCATTGCTCTGTCTGGTGGCATTCGCCGCCGTTCTGCCGATGCTGGGTTACGTGATTCACCAGACTGCGGGAGCCATGGCAAACGCGCTGGCCTTCGCCACGTTATTGGTGATGTATGCGGTCTTTACCGCGCGCCTGGGTCGACAACGGGAGAAGAGGCAGCTGCTGTCTCAGACAGTCTCCGAAATGCTCATCAGCATGCAACTGCCGGCGCACAACCCGGAGCGGATCCGACGACGGTTCGGTCAGCGTGGACCGCTCGATGCAAAAGCCCGGATTCAGCGCGAGACCGACTTGCCGACGTGAAGGTTGGCTCTTCCCGCGGAACCTCGGGCGCATCCGCCCAGCGATTCACGTCTCCAGGCACGTGACGCCGTTCAAGGCTCGTGCGGACTCGGCTTCCGACATTGGCTGGGTGTCGACCGGTCGATCAGGCCGGCCAGAACCCGGGTTCGTGCTCGCCGATCTGACTCGGCCAAAAGGTGGCCTCGCCACGACCGCGTGGACATTCCTCCCGACAAATGACTGATTCCACGAAAAGTCATTGAATTGCCGATCCCGACCTGATCCACGAACGCCGTCGGGCGCCATCACCGTCGTTCGATTGGCCTGCGCCGGTGGACCGTGCCAGACTCGCTCCCTACTTTTGCACACTTGCCGGTCCGGCGAGCCGTTCACCGTGTTGTTGCCTGTTCCAATCCTGATCGCATGAGCCACGAAGATATATCCAAGCACACCCCGTTCATGCGCCAGTACCTCGCAGCCAAGGCCGAGCATCCGGAGGTACTGCTGTTCTTCCGCATGGGCGACTTCTACGAGCTGTTCTACGACGACGCGCGCAAGGCGGCGCGGCTGCTCGACATCACGCTGACCCAGCGTGGACAGTCGGCCGGCGCGCCGATCCCGATGGCTGGCGTGCCGTATCACGCGGCGGAGAATTACCTCGCGCGACTGGTGCGGCTCGGCGAATCGGTGGCGATCTGCGAGCAGATGGGCGACCCGGCACTGGCCAAAGGCATCGTCGAACGCAAGGTGGTACGCATCGTGACGCCCGGCACGGTGACCGATGCGGCGCTGCTGGAAGAACGTCGCGACAACTTGCTGCTGGCCATCGCTGCCGGCACGAACGGCGCTTATGGGCTGGCCTGGGTCGATCTCAGCAGCGGCCGCTTCCTGCTCAGCGAAGTGCCGCATGCCGAAGCGCTGGCCGCCGAACTGGCCCGGCTGCAGCCGGCCGAAACCCTGGTCGACGAAAGCGTCGCCTGGCCGAAACTCGTCGGCAACCTGCCCGGCTTGCGCAAACGGCCGCCGTGGCACTTCGACCGCGATGCGGCGAAGCGTGAGCTCAACCGCTTCTTCGGCACCCGCGATCTCGGCGGTTTCGGCGTGGACAACCTGCCGCTCGCCACCGCCGCGGCCGGCTGCCTGCTTGGCTATGTCGAGGAGACCCAGAAGAGTGCGCTGCCGCACCTCACCGGCATGGCGGTGGAGAGCGCCAGCGAGACGATCGCGCTGGATGCCGCCACACGCCGCAACCTGGAACTGGACACGCATCCCAGCGGCCGTACCGAACATACCCTGCTCGGCGTGCTCGACGAGACGGTGACGCCAATGGGCGCACGCCTGCTGCGTCGCTGGCTGAATCGGCCGCTGCGTTCGCGCGAACTGCTGCGAAAGCGCCATCAGGCGATCGGCATGTTGATCGACAGCCGCCGCTACGACTCGCTGCGCGAACAGCTGCGTGGCATCGGCGACCTCGAGCGCATCCTTGCCCGCGTCGCATTGCGTTCGGCGCGACCACGCGACCTGTCCACCCTGCGCGATGGCCTCGCCGCGGCGCCGGTATTGCGAGAGCAGATCGCTGCGCTGGACAGCCCGCTGCTGCACGTCCTGGTCGAGCGCATCGGCGACCACGCCGACAGGGCCGCCCTGCTCGCCCGCGCCGTGGTCGAACAGCCGCCGGTGCTGCAGCGCGACGGCGGCGTGATCGCGGACGGCTACGACGCGGAACTGGACGAACTGCGCCGCCTGTCCACCCATGCCGACCAGTACCTGGTCGAACTGGAGGAACGCGAGAAGGCCGCCAGCGGCATCAGCACGCTGAAGGTGGGCTACAACCGCGTGCACGGCTACTACATCGAGATCACCAAGGCGCAGTCGGACAAGGCGCCTACGCATTACACGCGGCGGCAGACGACGAAGAATGCCGAGCGCTACATCACCGAGGAACTGAAGACGTTCGAGGACAAGGTGCTGTCGGCGAAGGAGCGCTCGTTGATGCGCGAGCGCGCGTTGTATGAGGCGCTGCTGGACACGCTCACCGAAAAACTCGAACCGCTGAAAGCCGCCGCCGCCGCGATGGCCGAACTCGATGTGCTGGCGACCCTGGCCGAACGGGCCGAAGCGCTGGACTGGAGCGCGCCCGAGCTCACCGACGAACCCGGCGTCACGATCGAACGCGGCCGCCATCCGGTGGTCGAGAAAGTCCGCGACGAACCGTTCGAGCCGAACGACCTGAAGCTCGACGACAGCCGCCGCATGCTGGTCATCACCGGCCCCAACATGGGCGGCAAGTCGACGTACATGCGGCAGAACGCGCTGATCGTGCTGCTGGCGCACATCGGCAGCTACGTGCCGGCGGCGAGTGCGGTGATCGGCCCGATCGACCGCATCTTCACCCGCATCGGTGCCGGCGACGACCTCTCGCGGGGCCAGTCCACCTTCATGGTGGAGATGAGCGAGACAGCGAACATCCTGCACAACGCGACCGCCGACAGCCTGGTCCTGATGGACGAAGTGGGCCGCGGCACCAGCACCTACGACGGCCTGTCGCTGGCGCGCGCCGCCGCCGTGCACCTGGCACGCCACTGCCGCGCCTATACCCTGTTCGCCACGCACTATTTCGAGTTGACCGAACTGGCCAGTGAATTTCCAACGATCGCCAACGTGCATCTGGATGCGGTCGAGCTTCACGATCAAAAGCGGGGCGAACAACTGGTCTTCATGCACGCGGTGAAGGAAGGCCCTGCCAACCGCAGCTTCGGTCTGCAGGTCGCCGCGCTGGCCGGCCTGCCCAAGTCCGTTATCGCAGACGCCAGGCGCACCCTGGCCGAACTGGAAAACCATCCTGCGAGCCAGGCGACCGGTGCCCGATCCAATGCAGGGGAATCTCCACAATTGGGCCTGTTTGAACGACCTCGCGCCAGCGCCGTCGAACAGGCACTCGCTGCAATGGATCTGGATGAGCTCAGCGCACGTCAGGCGATCGATCGCCTGTACCATCTGAAATCACTGCTGCCCTGATCGCCCAGACCCATCATGGCTGGCTTTGCTGCGCGTCCCTCTGCCGATCGGCACGCTGATCACATGAAGCAGCGGGTTGATCGACCGCGCTGCAGCGAGCGATGAAACACGAGAGCCTCTCCGCCCGCAGCCGGAGAGGCTCCTGATCCCGCAGCAAAAGATTCAAATTGCCGCAGCCCGGGATATCAGTGCCGCTGCTTGCGGATATGCCGGCTGTTGCGATTCTCCGACTTGTTGAGGTTGTGCTGCTCGCGCTTGGTCAGGTGGCCGTTGTGCCTTGCCTCGTCTGCGCTTTCACGCTGTGCAATGTTGGCATCGTGCCTCTCGTCGCGTGCTTCCTGTTTGGCGTTGACCTGGCCCTTGGCCACGCCGTTCTGGATGCGGTTCTGCTGGTTGTCGAGCCGCTGGTTCACCTCATTGACGCGCGGGTGGCCCGCAACGGTCTGATCGGGTGTCGCGGACTGCGCCATGACGGCGCCGGAAACCAGCGCAGCGGCGAGAATGCATCCGATCAGGCTGGAACGAATCATCGACTTCGTGTTCATGGGCAAGGACCTCATGGTGGATTGACGTGAAGCAGCGGTACGCTGCAGGGACCGACGATGCCATTCCTGATGAGCGGCCAGCCGGTTCGATACCCCAGGGATTTCGTGGGCTCCAGGAAACGTCGAACCATCCATCCAGCGTGGCCCCCTCATCCCCCAGCGCCGTTCACGCACCTGGCCCGTTGAAAAACGCGCACGGCGGAATCGCGCCGACACGTGCCGCCGCGGCACATTCATCTTTCGTTGGGTTTCCCGGCCAATGGCTTCGATCTTACGCAGAGGCCGGCCATGCTGGAAAACGTCAAGCGCGAATGACCTGATCCGGGCAGGAGCGTCCGTCGCCGCCAGGCAGGCCGACGACCGAAACAAGAGGCTTCAGGCGACTGCGCCGGGCATCAGGGGAGCCGTCGTTCCATCACGGGTGCGATGCAAGTCGGCGCGGTTGCGGTGATCAGGCCACCTTGTGCAGGGCCATCGGCGAATGGGCCAGCGGTCTGACGGCGGTATCGTGTTCGCTCGCATCCGGCATGGCGATGTCCGGAATGGCATCCAGCGCTTCCGCCGACAACGCGGACAGCAGCGTGTTGACCCCGGTCGAGGCTTCGCGCGCGGGAAGTCGGCCGCACGCCACCAGATGGCCGATGCGCTCGTACACGTCGTCGCGGTCGAACGGCTTCTTCATGAAATCGTCGGCACCGTAACGCTGAAGGTAGAACTGCTCGGTGGCCTGCTGGTTGCCGCTGATCATGATGATCGGGATATCGCGGGTCAGCGGATCATGGCGCAGCGCGCGCAGCACGCTGAAACCGTTCATGCCGGGCATGACCACGTCGAGAAAGACCAGCGCCGGCGGTTCGCTCCGTGCCAGCTCGATCGCGGCGGCCCCGTCGGTGGCCTTGAGCACGTGGTAGCCGTCCTGGCCAAGCATCTTGCCGAGCACGGCGCAGATCGTGGGCGAATCGTCCACCACCAGCATGCGCGCACCGTGGGTGGTCTGCACATGCTGCGCCTCGGCCGAGTGGCCACCCAGCAGCCGCTTGATGAAACCGATGCCACTCATACGTACCAGTCCGTCCATGCAGGCTCTCCGGGTAGCGGGAGATGCGCGATCGGCGCACCTCGGGGATATGCGTGCATGCTTGCGCAGATGGTTGCGGCAATGTGCGACGCACTGCTCAGCCCGAACTTCTCAACGCAAGTCCTTGATCTTCCGCAACTGTCGTCGGGCCTGCTTGTCGGGGCGACGCGGCGGGTGATCGAACGCTGCGCCGCTCAATCGACGCTGTTCGCGCAGAGCCTCCCGCGCGGCGCGACTGACATCGGTTTCGCGATACAGATGTTGCGCCTCGCTGGCCGGTCCGCGTCGTGCAGACAGGGCCAATATGGATACTTCCAGGCGTTCCTCGGCGCGACCCACGCGCAGGTGATCGCCCACGCGCAAGCCTTTGGCCGGCTTGCAACCGGCATCATTGACCTCGACACGGCCCGCCTCGATCGCCTGCCGCGCCAGGCTGCGGGTCTTGAAAAAACGCGCCGCCCACAGCCACACATCGACGCGCAATTCGGAGGGCATGGAATCCGGCTGCGTCATGACGGCGGCTGCTCGACCAGACGGGTCAGGATGTTTCGCCCTGCGGCGGCACCATGTGCTGCGGATCGGGCATGGCGATGTCCGGAATGGCGGCATGCTCGTCCGGCGTGAGCGCCGGCTCCGCCGGCAAGGTCGGCGCGCTGGCGCGAGGGCGAACCACCAGTCGACCCGCCTGGGTCAGGTGCTGGATGCGCGCGAACACTTCGCTGCGGCCGAAAGGCTTCTTCATGAAATCGTCGGCGCCGAAACGCTGCACGTAGAACTGCTCGGTGGCCTGCAGGTTGCCGCTGATCATCACGATCGGGATGTGGTGGGTAAGCGCCTCCCGGCGCAGCGCGCGCAGTACCGCGAAGCCGTTCATGCCCGGCATCACGATGTCGAGGAAGATCAGGTCCGGCAGTTCGGTGCGAGCCAGCTCGAGCGCTGCCTCGCCATCGGCCGCCTTGAGCACCACATGGCCGTCCTGGCTCAACATCTTGCCGAGCACGGCCCGGATGGTCGCCGAATCGTCCACCACCAGAATATGGGCTTCCCTGGGCACGCCACTGCGCGGTGCCGCGCGGCGCTCGCCATGTTCACTGCCGAAAAATCGCCGGATCAGCTCAAAGCCTGACATGACGCGAGCCCCTGCCCCCGAGAATCCCGTGCCCAGTCTCGATGCAGCGCAGTCCGGACGCAAGCGCCATCACGGGGCCACGCCACCAATCAGGAGGTTGCCCAGCGGCACCGTCAGCAACGACAGCACGATGCCGGCGCCCAGCACGGTATTGGCCAGGGTCGGTTCCAGGCCGTACTCGTCGGCCAGGATCGCCGCCGACACCATCGGCGCCATCGCCGCCTGCAGCACGCCGACCGTGAGCACCAGTCCGCCAACCCCGGCCACGGTCCCGAGCAGCCAGCACAGCAGCGGGGCCGCCAGCAGTTTCCAGCCCAGCCCCCAACTCGCCGCACCGAACTGCCGCTGACCCGGGTGGAACTTGAACTGAAGTCCGACCGAAAACAGTGCCAGCGGGGTCAGCGTGGCTCCGATCGGCGCGAACACGCCATCCAGCCAGCTCGGCCAGCCGCCGAGCCGGCCCACCACGATACCCAGCAACAGCGCCAGAAACGGAGGAAATGAAAGAATGCGGCGCAGCATCAGGCGCGGCTGCGGCGTGCGTCCGGAATAGATCGAGGCCACCACGATGCCGGCGGACGCGAGCACCGGGAACGCCCCGAGCTGGTCGGCCACCACCGCCAGCGCCAGCCCGGCCTTGCCATGCAGGGCCTGGATCATCGGGTAGCCCATGTAGGCGGTATTGCCCAAGCCGCAGACCAGGATCAGCGCGCCGGTACGCTGTCGCGACCAACCCATGCGTGGGCCGAGCAGTCCGAACAGCAACCAGGCCCCACCGAAGGTGAGCCACATCGCCGCCACCGGAAACCACAGTTGCGCGTCGAACTTCAGCTTCGGGATCAACTCCAGCACCAGCGCGGCCAGCGCCACGTTCAGTACCCACCAGTTGATGCCCGGTACGATGCCCGCCGGCGGCTTGGCGAATCGCGCCACCAGCACGCCGAGGATCAGGCACACGAACAGCAACAGCAATGCGCTCATGGAATCACGGCAAGTCCCGGGATGAGTTGTCATTAGACGCGATACCGGCTCGCGCCGAAAGCAGTGGCCGTGCCCATCGGCGATAATCCAGCCTGTCCGTCTGCAAGGTCACCCGCGCTTCCCATGAATCCCGATCACCTCGTGCACGGACTGGCCGGCGATGAAATCGCGCCGGACTGGCCGGCGCTGACACCGTCCGAACTCGAGTCGTTGTTGTGGCGTTACTCGCAACCGGGCCCGCCGCTGCGCATTGCGTGGCACAGTCCGCGTCCGCTGTCGGCGGCCTGCCTGGTCGAAACGCGGCAGGGGGAGTTTTTCGTCAAGCGCCATCACCGCCGTGTGCGTTCCGCGGCCACGCTGGGTGAGGAGCACCGCTTCATGGCGCACCTGCGCGACCACGGCGTGCCGATACCGGTCGTGCTGCAGGATGTCGACGGTGCTTCGGTGGTGGCGCTGGGCGACTGGGTGTACGAAGTCCATCAGCGCGCCGCCGGCATCGACCTGTATCGCGAGACAGTTTCGTGGCAGCCGCTGACCAGCCGCGCACACGCGCGCAGCGCCGGCCGCATGCTCGCCGCCTTGCACGACGCGAGCACGGGTTACGACGCGGCGCAACGCGACACCCACATCCTCGTGGCACGCAGCGAGTTGATCGCCGCTCCCGACCCCGTGGCCAGCTTGCGCGCGCAGTTGCCGCAACGCCCCGGCCTGGCCGACTACCTGCGCCAGCGTGACTGGCAGGACGATCTCGCCGCCTTGCTCGCTCCCTGGCACGGCAAGGTCCAGCCACGGCTGACACGCGAGCCGCGGCTATGGACCCATGGCGACTGGCACGTCTCGAACCTGTGCTGGAGCGACCCGGGCGATGGCGCGAGCATTGCCTCGGTGCTCGACTTCGGCCTGGCCGCCGCGAACTGCGCGCTGTTCGACCTGGCCACTTCGATCGAGCGCAACGCGATCGCCTGGCTGGCGCTGGACACCGGCGACGCGGCGGCGCATCCCGACATCGCCTGCGCGCTGATCGAAGACTATCGCCGGATACGCCCGCTGGAAGGCGATGACATTCGCCTGCTGGCCGACCTGCTGCCGCTGGTCCACGTGGATTTCGCGCTGTCCGAGGTCGAGTACTTCCACGCGATCACGCATTCGAGCGAAAGCGCCGATGTCGCCTACGACACCTTCCTGCGCGGGCACGCCGGCTGGTTCCTCACGCCCGCCGGGCAAACCATGCTGCAGGCCATCCGCGACTGCGCCTGAGCCATTGCCCCGCCATTCGTGGTTCAATATGCATTCTTGAAGCGGGGGTGCCCGGCGTTGCCGGGCTGAGAGAGTCCCTTGGAACCTGATCCGGTTTGTACCGGCGTAGGGAGCTTGCAGAGTCGATGCGTCCAGCGGGCGTGTCGGCTCGCCGTCGCTTCGTCTGCAATGGAAGACGACGATGACACGCACCCCCCTTGTTCTTGCCCTGCTCGCCACGCTCGGCGCGGCCCATCCCGCACATGCCACCGACGTGCAACCCGCTCCCCCTCGGCACACCGAGCCAACCGGCGCAGCGCAGGCGACCAACCTCGGCACCGTGCATGTGCAGGCACGCGCGCCCGGAGACCGGCACGACACCGCGATCGACAGCTATGGCAACGCCTCGCTGCACGACACGCCAGCCGCGGTCACCGTGGTCACCCGCCAGCAACTGGATGACCGCCAGATCCGTACGCTCAGCGAGCTCGCTCGCGAGGACGCTTCGCTCGGCGACAACTACGCACCCGTGGGTTACTACCAGGACATCACGATCCGCGGTTATCCGCTGGACCCGGCCACGGGTTTTCGCGGCAACAACCTCGGCATCACCGGCGAGCAGAAGGTTCCGCTGGAGGACCGCCAGCGCGTGGAGGTCCTCAAGGGCCTGGCCGGGATCGAGGCCGGCGTGATGGAGCCGGGTGGCGTGGTCAACTACGTGAGCAAGCGACCGGCCGAGGTGCGTGAGGTGACCATCGGTACCGACTCGCACGGCTCCCGTTATGCTGCCATCGATGTCGGTGGCTGGCTGACGCCGGCGTTCGGCTTGCGCGTGAACGCGGCGCACGAGGCGATCCATTCGTACGTACAGCACGCCGATGGCCGGCGCAGCATGCTGGCGCTGGCAGCCGACTGGAAGATCAGCGAGCGCGCCACGCTGGAACTGGACAGCGACTACCAGACCAGCGGCCAGCGTTCGGTATCCGGCTACCAGTTGCTTGGCGGCACCGCAATTCCCGCCCATCCGGACAGCTCGCGCATGCTCGGTTTCGAGCCGTGGCAGCAGCCGGTCGGCATCAAGTCGTCCAACAGCAGCCTGCGCTTCGACTACATGCTCGACGACGACTGGCGCTTGCGCATGGCCGGCGGCCACAGCCGCAGCGCGATCGACGACAACGTGGCGTTCGCCTACGGCTGCTTCTATTCATCCGACTGCGCCAGCGGCGCCACGCCGGGATACTTCTTCGCCCCGAACGGCGACTACGACGTCTACGACTTCCGCAGCCCCGACGACACCCGCGTCAGCGACGAGGCGCGCGCCGTGCTTGAGGGCCATCTCGATACGGGTGCGCTGAGCCACGATGTCAGCATCGGCGCCAGCGCATTCCGCCGCACCATCGACAACCGTGCGTACGTGTACGACTACGTCGGCACCGCCAATATCGACGAGGTCGATCCGCCGTACTTCGCGCCCTCGCCCAACCAGCCCGGTCCCTCGGTGCGCCGGCTCACCAGCTGGCAGCATTCGCTGTTCGCGCTGGATCGCGTCCACCTCGGCGAGCACTGGCAGCTGGTCGCCGGCGAACGCTTCGTGCGTCTGCACGAACGCAGTTACGACGACACCGGTGCCCCGGAACGCGACACCCGTCTGAGCAAGGCACTGCCGCAGGCCGCCGTGCTGTGGCAACCGAACGCGCCAACCACCGTCTACCTGAGCTACAGCGAAGGACTTTCGCTGGGCATCCAGGCACCGTATTGGGCCAGCAATGGCGGTACCACGCTGGGCCCGCGCCTGTCGCGACAGGTCGAAGCGGGCGTCAAGGTACAGGCCAATGACGCGCTGGACCTCACCGCTGCGCTCTACCGCATCCACCAGCCCTACCAGTTCGCGCAGCCGGACGGCACGCCGGAGGGTTTCACCTTCGTGCAGCACGGCGAGGAGGTACACACCGGACTGGAGCTGGGCACACACGGCAAGCTCAGCGACAACCTCAACGTGGTCGCCAGTGCCAGCTGGATCCAGGCACGCGCCGAAAGCACCGGCACGCCATCGTACGAAGGCCACCAGGTGGTCAACGTGCCGCGCTTCCGCAGCGCTGTATACGCCGACTACCGGCTGCCGTTTGCGCCAAAGCTGAGTTTGCTCGGCGGCTGGCGTTATGCCTCGTCCAATGTCGCCACCCCGGACGGGCAGGTGCGTGTGCCGGCGTACCATGTGTTCGACGCCGGCCTGCGCTATGCCACGCGGTGGAACGGCCACGCGCTGACCTGGCGCCTGTCAGTGGACAATGTGTTCAACCACTTTTACTGGCGCGACACCGGTACCTCCGGCGGAGACAGCTATCTTTTCCCGGGCGCGCCGCGATTGGCACGTCTCTCCGCGAGCTACGCATTCTGATGGCCTGGATCGAACTCGTCGGCGCGCTGATCAGCGCCTGGGCGGTCTGGCTGACGGCCAGACGACGGTCGTGGTGCTGGCCGATCGGACTGCTGTCGGTGCTGATTTACAGCTGGATCTTCGTGGATGCGAAGCTGTATTCCGACGCGCTGCTGCAACTGGCCTTCGCCGGGTTGATCGTCTATGGCTGGCGCCGCTGGCTGCAGAACCTGGGTGACGACGGCCGCGTCCAGATCGCTCCACTGCCACGCGCGCAGGCCATCGGCCATGTGGCGATCGGCGCACTCGCGGCCATCGTGCTCGGCTACTCCATGCACCGCTGGACGGACGCCGCCCTGCCCTGGCTCGACGCCGCGCTGACCGCGTTCAGCCTGGTCGCGCAATGGTGGCAGGGCCGCCGGCATGTCGCCGCCTGGTGGCTGTGGATCGTGGTCGACGTGATCTATGTCGGCGAATACATCTACAAGCATCTGCTGATCACCTCGGTGCTGTACGCCGGCTTCGTGGTGCTGGCGGCGATCGGCTTGCAGGCCTGGCGCAACGCCGCGACGCGGAGTGCCGCTGAAGCATCCGCTGCACCATGAACCAGCCGTCCCCCTCGAGCAAGCGTGCACGGCGGCGCTGACGACCGTGCGTCAGCAGTTGCAGCCATCGGCTGGGGTATCCTGCGAGAGAAGGCATCGTGCCCGCCGAGGCCGCGCGGCGGCAGCGTCCTCGATCGACGAGGTGGGAAATGAAGGAACGAAGGATCGCCGGGGCAGTGATCGGGTTGAGCCTGTGCCTGGCCGCTCTTCCTGCATTTGCGCAGACCAACCTACCGGGCATCACGGTAACCGCGCCGTATACCTCGACGCACGGGGGCTACCTCATTTCGGGGGACTTCAAGGTCGACCCGCGCATGCCCCAGGTGGTCTTCCCGGCGCAGGCACTGGTCAAGGACGACATCCTCAGCGTGCAACCGATCCATCTGGCGGACGACGAGTATCTGGTGTTGCAGGAATGCGCGACCGCTGATTGCAGCCAGGCCGCCATCGTGCGCGTGTGGGACGCCGGTGGCGCGACCACGCTGGTGCAGAACAGCGAATACCGGATCTGGATCAAGCACGAGAACAAATACTTCATCTGGCTCAAGCGACTGCCATGGATCAGCTCGATGGCGGGCTGCCAGCAATGCGGCAGCCGCTTCACCTCGTTCGTGCGGATGAGCCCGCCGCTGACCCTGATTCCCGACGGGCAAGCGGCCGCCTACAACCGAAAGGCGCTGGCGGCGGCCGAAGCCGCCGACCCGATCCCGGTGCAGTCGCAGAAACACGAGGGCTCCACCTTCGTCGTCACTTTCGAGGGTGGCAGCACGGTCCGCATCAGGCGCATGCATGCAGCGGATTGAAGCGCAGTCCGTACATGCCGAAAGCGTCGCGTCCCTCTCATGCCACGCATCCGCGATGCGGCGGCAGCCTTTCACCCGACCTTGCCGGGTCATCGGCCAACATGCGCCATTCCCTCACCCATGATCGAGAAAAGTACCTTGTCTGACCTGTCGCACTTTCCCGTCACCGCGCGCTGGCCCGCGCAACATCCCGAACGCATCCAGCTGTATTCGCTCAACACCCCCAACGGCGTGAAGGTGTCGATCATGCTGGAGGAGACCGGACTGGCCTACGAGCCCCATCTGGTCGACATTGCGAAGAACGAGAGTCACACGCCGGCATTCCTGTCGCTCAACCCCAACGGCAAGATCCCCGCGATCATCGATCCCGCTGGCCCGGGCGGCCAGCCACTGGCGCTGTTCGAATCGGGCGCGATCCTGCTGTATCTGGCCGACAAGAGCAGCCGCTTCATTCCGGCCGAGCCGGCGCGCCGCTGGGAATGCATCCAGTGGGTGTTCTTCCAGATGGCCTCGATCGGTCCGATGTTCGGCCAGCTCGGCTACTTCAACAAATTCGCCGGCAAGAACATCGCCGACAAGCGCCCGCTGACACGCTACGTCGACGAATCAAAGCGCCTGCTGGCCGTGCTCGACGAGCGCCTGCGCGGACGGCGCTGGATCATGGATGACGACTATGGCATCGCCGACATCGCCACGCTGGGCTGGGTCCGCAACCTGATCACGTTCTATGAAGCGCGCGAACTGGTCGGCTACGATCGACTCCTGCACGTGCCTGCATGGCTGGATCGCGGATTGGCCCGCCCGGCAGTTCAGCGCGGACTGGAAATCCCGCGCCGGAGCTGATCCTCGGCGGGTTGCTGGACAGTCGTTGCAGCCCGGTGCAAGCTGGTCCGCAGGACGGCGGACTCGTCTGCCATCCACGCCTTGTTAATCCGTGTTGTCGCAGAGTGAGCGCTGCCATGGACACTTCAATAGCCAGACGATATGCGAGCGGCGTGGCCATCGCGCTGTTGCTGATGGCGCCCGCTGCCGCCGCGCAGAACATCTACAAGTGCACGCAGGGCGGAACCGTCGCCTACACGGACCATCCGTGCCCCGATGGCAAGGGCGAATTGCTGCACCAGGCCGACGACAGCGAGGTGATCGACCGCTACTTGCGCCTGGGCCAGGACAAGCTGGCCCGGCAATACGCCGACGCCCGCCACCTCGACGCGTTGTACAAGGATCGCCTGGCCGCCTATCAGCAGACCCAGGAAGAACAGGCGCAGCGCCAGCAGGACGAAGCGCTCGCCGCGCAGCAGCGTGCGGACGAGGCGCACCAGCAGGCCTTGTTCGACCAGGCTTCCGAGCGCAACCGGCTGCAGGCGGAGAATGACGCCTTGCGCCAGCAGAACGACCAGTACCGGGATGCGCTGTCCCAACCCGTGGACAATTACGCCCCGGCCTACTGGGGTGCTGTTGCACCGCCCTACGGGAATCGTCCGCCTCATCATGGTGGCGACAAGTGGGCCCCACCGAAGGCGCCTGTGTACCATCCCTGCACGCAGCTGGCAGGGGGCCGGGTTCAGTGTTGAGATCGCACGACCCCATCAACAACACTGCTGATTGCCCGCGCGCCACCATCGCGATCCAGATCAGCGCCAGCGCCGGGCGATCCCGGCATCTGGCGAGCAATAGACAGGTTGTGGCAGCGCGGGTGCAACGAAAACGTCAATGAGCTGGTGCGTCAGTACCTCCCAAGGGGGCGACATCCCCACGTTCTCGGACGAACGGACTCAGCAGATTGAAGACAAGCTCAACCAGCGACCGAGCAAAGAGATCAGGCTACAGAATCTGGCAACACGTGTACGACCAATCATCCAAACGCGCGTTGCAACGCGCAGTTGAACCCGCCCGGCAACTATTCTGACGCGGCGGGTTCCACCGATTGCGCCGGCCCAATTCAGTAATTGAGATTCCAGCTCATCAGCTGGCCAATCAAGCCGACCCAGACCACGCCAAGCAAGGCCAGTGCAACCAGCACACTCCAGATGCGTGACAGACGCGAAGCGTCGGTACGCATCATCCGCCACGCCACCCATACGCCAACCACGGCGGCCGCGATGGCGAGCAGTCCACTGACCTGCAACGAGCGCACCACGCCGTCGAGCGCGCTATTGTAGACCGCCACGTCACTGTTCAGTATCGGCTGGATCAGCTTGTACCACGCGAACAGGTAGACAGCGTCGAAAGCCAATGCGAGGCGTTGGTAAAGACGCAGCCGCTTCACCTCGGTCGACGCGCCGCTGGTGGCACGATCTGCCCGACGCAGCAAAGCGCCGAGTGGCCACAGCAACAGCGTGCTCAACAGGACAACAAGCGACAGGGTCAGCACGGTCAGGTTCAGCGGCGCCGAGTGCAGCAAGGAAGCCTCCTGCAGCACGGAAATCGGATTTTCGCTGTCGCTGACGGTCTTGACGCCATCAACATGGCTGAGTGCCAGCTTGTGCGTGCCACCCACCTCGCGCCATAGCTGCGGGGCGATCTCACGGAAGGTGATCGGTCCACCAACCAGCTCGTCCGGCATGGTGATCGTGCCATCGGGATTTGCCGTGATCACGGTTTGACTCAAGAGATAGAGCGCACTCAGAAAGCCATGTTCAACCCGGCGAGAGCTCTGGTAGCGGCCGGCGATCTGCCGAGCGTCGCTCCTGGCCGAGCTCGATACCGGTGGCTCGACTGTGGCAGTGGCAGGAAAATACCGATCCATGAAGCCGTCAAAAAGCTCCTTGCGCGCACCGTAGACGGCTTGATCCTTGCCGCGACTGTTGAAGCTGTAGAAGATGCCCACGCCTTCCTGCGGCAGCATGTCCAGTTCGGTATGGAAGACGATCGTGTCGCCGCCGTGACCAATCACGGTTCTTCCGTTCTGTGCCGCGGAGAAGAAGCCATGCGCCATCGTTGCAAAGCCAGGCGGCTCGGACTCGCTTGGGCTGTGCATCAAGGCGGTGGTGGCCGGATCGAGGATCGCGTGTCCGTCAACACTCCCCTGCTGCAGATGCGCGAGCATGAAGCGGGCCATGTCGGCGGCACTGGCAGAAGCGCTGCCCGCTGGCGACGTGATGACCAGTTCGAACGGCGTGGGTGCGGCGTCGCTCGCCGTGCGGTAGCCCTTCGCGATGAGTGGCGCGAACTTGGCAGGCAGTGGCTGGACCATGGTGGAGTGCGTCATGCCCAGCGGTTCGAAGATGTGCTGCGCGACATACTGCTCATACGGCTCGCCCGACACCCGTTGCACGATGTAGCCCGCCAGCGCGGCACCATAGTTCGAATACGCGGGCACCTTGCCCGGCGGGAACAACATCGGGCGCGGATGATCCTTCAGGTATTTTTCGTTCGATTCAAGGTGCGTCGGGTCATAGGCGAGGATGTCCTTCAGCCCCTCTTCAAAGCCGGCGCGATGATTCATCAAGTCGCGCAAGGTGATCGGCTTGCCGAATGTCTCGGGGATCTTGAAGTCGAGATAGTCATTGACGTTGCGGTCAAGATCGAGCTTGCCTTGCTGCACCAGCTGCATCACCGCCGTCCAGGTGAACAGCTTGGAGGTCGAACCGATGCGCATCATGGTCGTGCCGGCATCCATCGGCACCTTGGCAGCGACATCCGCATAGCCATAGCCTTTTTCGAACAACACCTTGCCGCCCTTGACCACGACCACCACGGCGCCGGCGATGTCGCCGCTCTTGAGCGCATAGGGAACCATTCCGTCAAGCCACGCCGAGAGGTCTGCTGCGTCAAGCGGATGCGCTTCGGGTTGCTCGGCGGTAGCCGGCACAGATTGAGTTGCAGGCGACTGGGCCTGCGCAGAAGGCGCGGGCTGGCCGGCGCAAAGCGCGGCGGTCATCGCGACCAACCCCGCCATTCCCGCGATCTTGAAGAGTTTCATCGAATCACTCCAGGTTGAGCTTCGGCCCGCATCGAGCAAGCCCGGGAAATCTCACGACCGTGGCCGAGTGGATTGACCAGAACAAGCTTGAGGGGCCAGAGACGAATTGCACTCACTTGTCCAGCTGCTCGATCGTCGCCGATGACGGCGGCTCGCTGGCCTGCAGCCGCTTCGCCACATCGGCTGCTTCGCGCATCACGCGCAACATGTTGCCGCCGGCCAGCTTGGCCAGATCCGCGTCGCTCCAGCCTCGACGGGCAAGTTCCCGGAACAGCGCGGGGTACTTGTCGACGCCTTCCAGACCCTCGGGCGTGTCGGGAATGCCGTCGAAGTCGGAACCGATGCCCACACAATCGATGCTGGCGATCTTGCGGATGTGCTCGACGTGGTCGGCCACCATCGCCAGTGTGACCACCGGCTTCGGATGCTCGCGATCCCATGCAGCCAGCGCAACTTTCGCCCGCTCCGGCTGGCCGATATAGAGGCCGGCATAGGGCGGCGCGTTGAAGCGGGTCTGCTCGGCAGCCCGATCCGCCGACCAACGGTTGTACGCATCGGACACATACGCGGTGGCAAAGGTCGCCATCACGATGCCGCGGTTGCGAGCCACCATCTTCAGCACATCGTCCGGCACGTCGCGCGGATGGTCGTCCAGTGCGCGCGCACCGGAGTGCGAGAACATCACCGGGGCAGCCGAGGTCTTCAGCGCATCGCGCATGGTGTCCGGCGACACGTGGCTGAGATCGACCAGCATGCCGAGGCGGTTCATCTCGTGCACGACGGCGCGCCCGAACGGGGTCAGTCCATGATGTTTCGGTACATCCGTGGCTGAATCGGCCCAGTCATTGTCCAGCGTATGCGTCAGCGTCATGTAGCGCGCGCCCAGTACATACATCTGGCGCAGCACTGGCAGCGAGTCGTCGATCTGGTGACCACCCTCGATGCCGATCAGCGAGGCGACACGACCGGCCTTGAACGCGCGCATGATGTCATCTGCCGAGTACGCCATCTGCAAGTCATTCGGATAACGCGCCACCATGTTGCGCACGATGTCGATCTGCTCCAGGGTCATCTTCACCGCCTCCGGACCGACTACCCTGGTCGGTATCCAGACCGACCAGAACTGCCCGCCGACATGCCCCTTGTGCAGGCGGGGAATGTCGGTCATCAGCGGCGACGCGATCTCGCCGTCTTCCATCTTCGGCGGCAGGTTCGCGGTGCTGACACTCAGGTCCGCACCGTATGCGTTGCCGTAGCGCTGCCGGATCTCCCAGGCAAGATCGTTGTGACCATCGATCAAGGGCACCGTCTTCAGCACATGCTCGACGCGCGCCGCGAGCACTGCGTCACTGGGCTGTTTCGCCGTCGCCAACGACGTGCAGGCAGCAAACAGGATGGTTGCCGCGGCAGCGAAAACCTGGGTCGAATGTCTGTTTTTCATCGTGGCGTTTCCCGGTGATGGTCGAGGACACGGATCAAGAAATTTCCGAGCAGATGCAGCCAACCTGTGGCTGCATGCGGATCGGGCAGGCTCACTGGATGATCGGCCTTCATGCGCCGGCTTGCTCGTTCAAGGCAGCATCGATCAGCCGATCAAATGACTCGCCGCCACGCATCGGATCGGCCGCAGGCATGCCCAGCTGCGTGGCCGTCCGCGCCAGCAGCTCCTGTGCTGCATCGGCGTCCAGATGCCCCGTATTCAGGCTGACGCCCGCGCAACGGATTGCCGGATTGGTGCGTTGACCGAGCTGGACCGTCAGCTCGATCACCTGCTGGATCGTCGGCAAGGCGAATTCCGGATGACCGAGAACATGAGTGCGGCCGGGCTCATGGCAGGCCACGAAGACGTCCGGCTGGCTGCCGTGCAGCAAGGCCAGCGATACGCCAGCATAGGCCGGATGAAACAGCGAACCCTGCCCTTCGATGACGTCCCAGTGCTGCGCGTGCGCGGCGGGGCTCAGCATCTCGGCCGCACCGGCCGAGAAATCGACGACCGTGGCGTCCATCGGAATGCCGCTGCCGGCGATCAGGATGCCGGTCTGGCCGCTGGCACGAAAATCGACGTCCACCCCGCGCATGGCGAAGGCGCGCGCCAACGCCAGTGCGGTGTATTTCTTGCCGAGCGCGCAATCGGTACCCACCGTCAGCAGGCGTTTGCCGGAACGCTTGTTTCCGCTGGCGATACGGATACCTCGCGGTGGCGTGCGCACGTCGATCAGACGCCGTCCCAGGCGCTCAGCCGCGACAGCCAGTCGTGGGATATCGGCCAGCCGCATGTGCATGCCGCTGACGATATCCAGGCCCGCCTCCAGTGCTTCAACCAGAGCAGCGATCCAGCTGTCGGGAATGAAACCGCCCGCATTGGCGACGCCGATCACCAGGCCATGCGCACCACGTGTCCTGGCTTCCTCCGGCGTGAGCATCGGCAACCCGGTGCTCACCGTGGCACCACACGACCATTCCCCGAGACACATATCCCCGGCCCAGTCACGCAAGCCATAGGCCGTCTTGGCGTAGCCCGGCTCGGTGGTGTCGCCGAGAAACAGCAGGTAGGGCTGCGGCAACAGACCCGCGGGTGAACCGTGCAACGCGGAAAGCGTACTCATGCTCCATGACTCCTGATGACTTGCCGGCCCACGTGGAGCGAACGACATCGGTCGCATCGATCCCGCTCTGGGGACGCCCCACCTGGTGACAATCCTTACTTTCCGTCGGCTACCGGAACAAAGTGCAGATCCTGATAATCCCAGCTGAAATCGGCCGTCGGCGAGATGGCTTTCATCGTCATCCGATCGACGCTGCCATCCGGATTCAGCGCAAAGGTGACGTAGGCATCCTCCACATCCGGCATCGCCCAGTGCGTGCGAAACGTGTCGTATTGCACGTGTTCCAGCGTGCCATGCAAGCCGGGCGTGCGATCGAAGCTGATGTTCAGCCCGCCCGTACCTTTTTTGCCCTGGCTGATCGTCGCCGTGCCGTACCACGAATCACGATAGACACCGGCGTAACCGGACAGCGGCAGCGATGGGCCACTGTCCGGATGGGTCGCCGCCTTGCTGGCCTTGAGTGCCGCCACGGCGCCAGCGTCGACCTGATCGAACACCTGCTTGTAGCTGGCCA
Source organism: Rhodanobacter sp. B05 (assembly GCF_002001085.1). Taxonomy (GTDB): domain Bacteria; phylum Pseudomonadota; class Gammaproteobacteria; order Xanthomonadales; family Rhodanobacteraceae; genus Rhodanobacter. Next base: position 180,073 of record NZ_MUNU01000015.1, on the reverse strand, counting down.
CCCAGTCCGGCGAAGGCAGGCCGAGCAAGCTGTCCAGCAAATGCTCGCGCATGGCGAACAAGGTACCGACGTCCTCGGAGTTGACCATGATGGCGAACGCCGCATGCTTCTCCGGAATGATCACCACCGCCGAAATGCCGCCCAGCACACCGCCGAGATGCGTGACGATCTTGTGGCCGCGATAGTCCTGCACCTCGAGCCCCAGCGCATAGGCGCTGAATTGCGGCTGGGCCAGCGCGATCGGCGTCGGAGCCTGACGAATGGGAATCAACGTCTGCGGCGTCCACAGGGCTTTCGACGCCGCCTCGCTGAACACGCGCTTGCCATCATCCAGCGCGCCATGACGCAGTTGCAGCTGCAGCCAGCGCCCCATGTCTGCCGCACTCACCTGCAGTGCACCGGCCGGCGCGAACACGCTGCCGGTCATCACCGTGGTGAGCACCTGCTGCTTGCCGACGCCGCGCACGGCGGTGGCGTTTTTCGCATGCAACGAGGCCTGGTCGGCGACGCGCGCGTCGATGCTCACCCGGGTATCGTGCATGCCCAGCGGATCGAGGATATGCTGTTGAACGAATTCCTCCCAGCGCTGGCCGGATACCGCTTCGACCAGTTGTCCGGCAACGATGTACAGCACGTTGTCGTAATCGTAATTCGCGCGAAAGGAATGGGCCGGTTTCAGAAAACGGATGTCATGCACCAGCTCGGCGCGACTACGGTCGGAGGTGGGGAAGATCATCAGATCGCCCTCGCCCAGCCCCAGCCCGCTGCGGTGCACCAGCAGGTCGATCACCGTCATCTCGTTCGATGCATAAGCGTCGTACATGCGAAAACCGGGCAGCTTGTCGACCACCCGATCGTTCCAGTGCAGCTTGCCCTCATCGACCAGGATCGCCAGTGCCGCCGCGGTGAACGCCTTGGTGTTGGAACCGATCGGAAAGATTGTATGAGCGTCCACCTTCGCCGGCGCACCGAGCTTGCGCACGCCGTAGCCATGCGTGGCGATCGTATCGCCATCGACCACCACCACAGCCATGCCAGGCGTGTCGAAAGTCTGCATGGCCCGATGGGCGAAGGCATCCAGTGCGGGCGACGCGGCGGCTGGCGGCACCTGTTCCGCAGCGAAGGCGCAAGGAAGCAGGGCCAGCGCAATCCAGCCGCTCATCAACCAGCGCGTTGCAGTACGACGGCGACGCGCAACGCGGCACGCGGTTTCCTGGTTCATGGTTTGCCCTCCGGCTGCCCTGGTCGCCACGTCACGCCAACGGCGCGATGCATGGATTCATTGATGCAGGCCTTCCCCCAGCCCGTTTCTGCCGGGATCGGACCTGCTTCAGAAGGTGTAATTGAAATTGGCCAGACCATAGGCAAGGATTCCCCACAGCGCATACAGCCCAGCCAGGCCCAGGAATACTTCGCCCAACCGTACCAGCCAGCCTCCGGGCCCGCGCAGGACACGCAGCACGGCCTCGACCAGAATCGCCACCGCACCCAGCCCCGCAATCACGCCGAGGAGGTACAGCGCGGTCAGGTGATGCGCAATGGTGTCATTGGACGCATCCAGGCCACCGGCAATCATCTGCACCCAGCCAAGCATCATCACCAGCAGCAGAACCACACCGAGCCGCGAAGCCAACCGCCAGCGCCTCTGTGCGACCGTCATCGCCAGCGGAGAATGGAAGCGTCGACGCACGATCCAGCCACCACACCAGGTCAGCAGGGTCAGCACCAGAGTCACCAGGAACAGCACGCCCACCGACTTGAGCATGCCGGCACTGCGCAGACCATGCACCGGCTGGAACAATTCGACCGGAAGGAAGTCGTCGGAGATCCAGTACTGGATGCGGCCATCCTTGTCGGCGACGAATTTCGTATGCGTCTGACCACCGACTTCGCGATAGACCAGCGGCCCGACTTCACGCCATGTCTTGGGTGTGCCGCTCAGGTCCTTGAGCGCATCGATCCGGATCGTGCCGTCGGCATGGGGGGTCACGCTCGACTGCGACAGCACCTGCAGCACCGAGAACGTGCTTTCGATGCGCCGCGTCGCCTCATACGAGCCAGCCACACGTGCCGCATCGGGTTGAGGGTTGGTGACGGTATCTTCGTGCGGCGGCGCATAGGGGTAATAGCGATCCAGGAAGGCGCGGAAAAGCGCGGTGCGCAGCCTGCCCACCTCGGCCTGCTTGCCGGCGCTGTTGAACGACACGAACAGGCCGACATGCTGGTCCAGCAGCAGATGCATGTCACTGTGGAAGGCGGCGGTGTCGCCAGCGTGACCGATGATGCGCAGACCGTTGCGGTTTTCCCGATAGAAACCCAGGTCGAAACCGTTCATATCCGGTGCCATGGTCGATTGCGGTGAATGCATCAACGCGATCATCGCCGGCGACAGGATCGCAGCGCCGTTGTACTGGCCGTTGTCCAGTTGCGCGAGCATGAAACTCGCCATGTCGGTGCCGGTGGCACTCAGCGAACCGGCCGGTCCCACCTCGATCGCCTCGAACGGAATGGTCTTCTTGTCCGATGCCGAGTGATAGCCCACCGACATGTTCGTGGCGAGCGATGCGGGCAGCGGCTGGTCGAAGCTCGAGTGCTCCATGCCCAGCGGCTTGAAGATGTGGTCGGCCACGTACTGGTCGAACGGCTGGCCGGAGACACGCTCCACGATGTAGCCCGCCAGAACCGCGCCGTAGTTCGAATAGGCCGTGAGCTTGCCTGGCGGGAAGATCCGTGCCGGCAAGTGCTTCTTCAGGTAGGCGCCGATCGGAAACAGCTGATCGGTCGACTGCATGAACTCATCGCCCACCGTCTCCTCGAAACCGGGGGTATGCGTCATCAAGTCACGCATCGTGATCGGCTTGCCCAATTTCTCCGGGATCCTGAAGTCGATGTAGGCATTGACGTCCTTGTCGAGGTCGATCTTGCCCGCGCCGACCAGTTGCATCACCGCTGTCCAGGTGAACGTCTTGGATATCGAGCCGGGTCGGAACAGGGTCTGGTCCGCGATCACCGGCTTGTGGTTCGCGACATCAGCATAGCCATAACCCTTCGCAAACAGGGGCTGACCGTCCTTGACGACCACGATGACACCACCAGCGATGTCACCACGATGGATCGCGTACGGCACCAGGCCGTCGAAGAACGTCTGGATGTCCTGCGCGGTCATTGCCTGCTCCACTGCAGCGACTTGCACCGCCACAGCGGGAACTTGCGTGGCTGTAGGAGCGGCGGGGTTCGGGACTGGCCGCGGCGAGGACGTCTGTCCCACCGCAAGACCAGAGCCTCCCGCTCCCATCGTCATCAGCAAGGCAAGCGTTGTCGCTTTCAATCGGGTGAACATGTCTCCTCCTCACCATGTATTGCTGGCGCGATGCGCTCGCGGATCAGAAGCGCGTGCCGCGTGCCACGACAGTGCAAACATGCGGCACCGGAACTCACGCGGATTCGACTTTTGGGAAAACTGACGTACCCGGTCACGGGCATCACTTGCGTTCGTGCGCACCTTGCCAGTGCCTGAAGGATGGCGAAGACCTGGCCCTGCCGTGGATTGATCGGTGCTGCCGCAGCATCCCCTGTACACGAGAGATGCCACGGCAACGATGCCCGCGCGCTGGATCGATCAGAAACTCCGGCTCACCGAGATGCCCATCAGGCGTGGCGTGATGATCGACGCGTTGTCTTCCAGCATGCCCGTGACGGGATTGGCCGCACCGGCTACAGGCACGTAGTTCTGGAACGAACTCGCCTGCACGATGCCCCGCTTGTTGGTCAGGTTCTTGACGTAGACGCTGATATTCCAGTTATCGCCATTGACACCGGCGCGCAGGTCGACAGTGTTGTAACCGGGGATGGTCGGACTCGCCGGAAGCGCAGGCAGCACGCCCGGGATCGGGTAGCTGAACGCGTAGTCGGTCGAGCGCTTGCCGATGTGCCGGAAGCTGGCCCCGACATAGCCATTCCAGCTATCGCTCAGCGCAAAGTTGTAATCGCCATTGAGGCCAAGCGTGAATTTCGGCGCGTAAGGCAAGGGATCGCCCTTCCTGCCGTTGGAAGGCGCTGGTGCATCCTTGGTCAGCTCGGCGTTGTTGTATGAGGCATTGAGCGAAAGCTTCAGGCCTTTTGCCGCGAGGAAGGCAATGGAAGCCTCGGCGCCCTTGCTCTTGGCCTGGCCGGCGCTGGTAAGAAACGTATAGGGGTTTTCGAACGTAGTCAGCGGGATCTTGGTCCAGTCGATGTAATACGCTGCAAGATCGATGGTCAGCCGGTTGTCCAATGCCGTCGACTTCAAGCCGAGCTCGTAATTGGTCAGCTTGGTCGGGCTGAACGTGTCAGGGACGCCAACGGCGCCGGGCGCGACCACGTTGGGACCACCTGGCAGGAACCCGGTCGCCACACGCAGGTACATCATGGTGTGTTCGTTGAAGTGATATTTCGGCGTAAACGAATAAGTGATGCTGCTGTCGGCGGACTGCTTGTTCAGCAGCTCGACCACGTCAGCGCCGCCGGTGAGGATGGCACCGTACCCAAGCTCCCGGTAATGCTGCTTGTCATGGCTGTAGCGCAGGCCGGCCTCCACGTCGAAACGATCGGTGACGTGCCAGGTAAGGCTGCCATAGCCCGCGTAGGCGATGTACGTGCTCGGCTGGATGGTGCCCCCGATGGGAATGCCCAACGGCGAGGGTTGCTCCACCCCGGTGTAGTAATCGGCGGGATAGATGTTCTGAATGGCGCTGCCGGTTTCATGGGTGAAGAACACGCCGCCCAGCCATTCCACCGTTTGCGACTTCGGCGAGGTGAGGCGGAATTCCTGGGTTGCCTTGGTCTGACCGATCGGCTCGGCTTCCAGCGTGGAGTAAGGCTGGCCATTGGCCTGTGGACCGAGATACAGCAGCGAAGTCGCATCTATCATCATGGAGCTGTCAAGCGTGCTGTAACTGCTTGACGACATCAGCGTTGCCCAACCGAAGTCGGTGTTGAAGGTGGCATTGTAGAGTCGATAGCGCGCATCGAAGATGCCGCTGTTGGCCGCCCCGCGCTGCTGCAGGTCGCCGTAGACCGGCTTCAGCGTATCCGGATCCAGTGCCACGGAGGGTGCGCCGTCACTGCTGAGGTTCTGCGCCATGGCGGTCAGACGCAACGAGGTCTTGTCGGTGGGGGTCCACAACAACGAGAAACGGCCACCCTTGACGCGGCTCTCGTTGACATCCTGCTTGCCCAGCCCGGCATCGTCGATGAAGCCCGGATCGGTCCGATCGTAGACATTGGCCCGAAGCGCCAGTTTGTCGGCTACCAGCGGCAGGTTGACCATGCCGTGCACACCGAAACCGCTGCCGCCGCCCGAGACGCTGTTGCCGTCGAGCTGCACGCGACCTTCGAAACTCTCCGTATTGGGCGCAATCGTGATGAACCGGATCACGCCGCCCAGCGCACCGGCACCATACAGGGTGCCCTGCGGACCGCTGAGCACCTCAATGCGATCCACATCGGCCGGATCGAGATCAGGCGTCAATGCCGCGCCGCCAGCGAACACGCTGCTCGATCCGAACGGGGTGTCATCGATATAGACCCCGACCGAAGCGCTGGGCTGCCCGGCACCCGAAGCAATGCCGCGAATGCTCAATTCGGTCATCCCCGGCTGCGACGAGACGACGTTGAAGCCTGGCACCGAGGCCGCGTAGTCGCTGAAGCTTTGCAGATGCTGCTGCTGGATGTCCTGATACGACACCACCGAAACTGACAGGGCGGCGTTTTGCTGTGTTTCCTCGCGACGGTTCGCCGTCACGACCACCGTGCCAAGCTGGGTCGCCTGCGCGCGATCGGGCTGCCTGGCGTTGGCGGCCTGTTGCGGCGTCGGCTGACCTGCCGGCCCGGATTGGTCCTGTGCCGTCGGCGTAGCCCCCGCCACAGAGCCCGTCACCGCTGCTTCCGCGTGGACGGAACCAGCAGCCATCGCCGTGGCAATGGCAAGAAACAAGGTACTGAATGTCCCGATGCTCTTGTGCACAGATCTCTCCCCCGAGGCAGTCGGCGCCTCTTTGGAGGCTAATATCGACCGATATTTCAATATTGTCAAATTTTTCTATATTTGAAATTTTCTGAGAATTCGCGTAAAACTCGGGAAACTTTGGGATCTGTGCGTTCCGGCTTCATTGTCGACTGGATCGCCATGCGCAAGACTAGGCACCGAACCGACACGATGACATCCAAGCCCATGCCACTGCACCACCCGAAGTCCCAGCCCGGTCTTGCCTTGCGCGATCTGCGCAAGCAGAAGCAGCTGACCCTGACCGAGCTCAGCGTGAGTACCGGGCTGCCGATCTCGACCCTTTCAAAGCTCGAAAACGGCAAGATGTCGCTGAGCTACGACAAGCTTGCACGGCTGAGCGCGAGCCTTGAGGTGGACATGGCGCAGCTGCTCGATCCCGATGCCGCCGCGCCGCAAACCAGGGTTCAAGGCCGGCGCAGCATTACCCGCGCCGGTGAGGGACTGGCGGTGGAAACCGAAAACTACAGCCACCTGTATCCGGGCGCGGATCTGCTCAACAAGCGGCTCGTCCCGATCGTTGCCGAGCCACATGCCCGCTCGCTTGCCGAGTTCGGCGAACTGATCCGCCATCCGGGCGAAGAATTCGTCTACGTGCTGGAGGGTACGGTCGACCTGCATACCGACCTGTATGCGCCGGCCCGACTCGAGGCCGGTGATTCGATGTATTTCGACAGCGGCATGGGCCATGCCTACATCGCGGTGGGGCTCAAGCGTTGCAGGGTGCTTTCGATCTGCACCGCAACCCAATCCCAGTTGATCGAGGCCCTGGGCGCTGACGAGACCAACCAGGTCAAGTCTCGCAAACGTGTTCCGACGCAGCCCGTGGCCAAGAGGCCATCGATGGCAAAGGGCAAGAGGCGAAAGAGCGCGAAGTAACCGCACCCAGCCACGGTCTGCTCGTTCGCGATCTTGAAACGGTTGTTTCACAAATTGAAATTGATGTTGCCGTGCTTTTTTCGGACATGCCACATGCCTCAACCTGGCGAAAATCGCCAGTGGACGTCGATGCGGCAATGGCGCCGAGGCACCTGACTCAATGATGGGAAGCATTCCGATGATGTGGACAACACGGTGTTGGAACACGGCACGCTCGAGAGCTTCCATGGCCTGCATGTTCGCGCTGCTGCTTGCCGCGGCACCTGGCGCTGCATCGGCACAGAAGTTCACGCTGGAGCAGGCACTGGGTTACCCCTTCCCCTACGGCCTGACTGCGGCGACGCACGGCAGCCGGATCGCGTGGGTATTCAACCTGCACGGATCGCGCAACGTTTGGGTAGCTGACGGCCCGGGTTTCGACGCACGACAGCTCACCCATTACACCGGCGACGACGGCATGCCGCTGGCAAGCCTGCGGCTGACGCCGGATGGCGCCACAGTGATCTATGCGCGCGGCAGCGAGACCAACAGCCAGGGCGAAGTGGCCGACCCGACCGGCAACGTGAAGCAACCCGAGCAGCAGGTGTGGGCAGCCAATGTGGCCGATGGCAAGCCTCGCTTGCTGGGCACGATGAATTGCACGTTCGAAGGCTGCGAAGACATCCAGGTTTCGCCCGACGGCAAGCAGGCCGTGTGGAGCGGACAACACAAACTGTGGCTGGCACCGGTTTCGGGTGAGGAGCCGGCCCGTCCGCTGGCCTATGTTCGCGGAAAAAACTCCCAGCCGCGCTGGTCGCCCGATGGAAAACAGATCGCCTTCGTCAGCAATCGCGGCACGCATGACCTGATCGGCGTCTACCGGCTGGGCGACGCCAGCGTACGCTACATCGCACCCGACGTCTTCCACGACACGCTGCCGCGCTGGTCGGCCGATGGCTCCCGATTGGCGTTCATCCGCATTCTGGGAAGTGCCGACTACTTCCTGCCCGGCAAGACACAACCTTGGGCGATCTGGGTATGGAACGCGGCCGATGGCAACACCACGCAGATCTGGCACAGCGCCGACAACGCGAATGGTTCATACGGCGGACTGGATGAGTGGCAGGCCAATGCGTTCCAGTTCGCTGCCGGCAATCGCATCGTGTTCGCCTCGCAGCGGGACGGCTGGGTGCACCTGTACTCGATCGCGGCCGATGGCGGCAGCCCCATGTTGCTCACGCCCGGAAAGTTCTCGTTCCAGGGCAGTGTTTCACTGACTGGCCACGACAAGGCGTTGCTGTATTCCTCGAATGAATCCGATCTTGATCGACGGCACCTCTGGCGCGTGGCCGTGGATCATCCCGGTGCGACTGAGCTGACCCATGGCGCATCGATCGAATGGTCGCCCGTGGTCACTGGCGACGGAGCAGCAGTCGTTTTCCTCGGCTCGACCGCAACACGGCCGGCCATGCCATTTCGACTGACACGACGTGGCCAACAGATGATTGCCCCCGGCGCGCTGCCAGTGGACTATCCGTCGGCGCAGATGATCGTGCCCAGGCAGGTGGTCTTCAAGAGCCTGGACGGGCTGGAAATCCACGGCCAGCTGTTTGTCCCCAGGGGAACGCCGATGCACAGCCCGGCACTCGTGTTCACCCATGGCGGCCCACCGCGACAAATGGTGCTTGGCTTCCATCCGATGGATGCCTACAACTACATGTACGCCGCCAACCAGTATCTCGCTAGCCGCGGTTTCGTGGTGCTGTCGGTGAACTATCGGATGGGCACCATGTACGGCCGTGCGTTCCGACAACCGGCGCACGCTGGTCCGTTGGGGGCGTCGGAATATCAGGATGTCGTGGCAGGGGCAAAGTACCTGCAGTCGCTGCCTTATGTAGACGCGCAGAAGATCGGATTGTGGGGCGGCTCCTACGGCGGCTATCTCACGGCGATGGGCCTGGCGCGCAACTCGGACATCTTCAAGGCCGGCGTGGACTATGCCGGCGTGCATGATTGGACCAGCTTGCTCGGCGGCGCCCCGGGCGTGACCGCGCAGGTGAAGAAGGTCGCCTACGAAGCTTCGCCGGTCGCGTCGATCGCCAAGTGGAAGTCACCGGTGCTGCTGATCCAGGCCGATGACGACCGCAACGTGCCGTTTGCGCAGACGGTCGACCTGGTGCCATTGCTGCGCCAGCATCACATCCCCTGCGAGCTGATCGTGATGCCGGACGAAACGCACGACTTGCTACGGTGGCATTCATGGCTGCGCGTGTTCGACGCCACCGCCAACTTCTTCGAGCGGACGCTGATGAAGGGCGAGACGATCACGACGACACCCGAGGAGCGCTGATCTGACAAGATGCACTCGTCCGCGAAAGCACCGCGCCGGCAAATTACCGCCGCTCGCGACGCGTTGGTTTTTGCGGCGCGGCGGCGCGCTTGTCGTCGACACTCTTCTTCGCGTTGCCCTTCGCCGAGTTGCCGGGCTTGCGCTTCGCCGCCGGCGGAGCTTCGTCATAGCCGACAAACAGCTGTCGCAATGCCGTGACGTCGCCAATGCGCTCGAACATGTCACCCTGCACCCGCGTCACCTCGCTGATCAGGAGGCTCAGCAGGCTGGTGACGGCACCGAAGTTGTGCCAGGCACGATCCGGATCAAGCGGCAACATCAGCACGTTGTCGGTGAGTTGGCGAGCCCAGTAGCACTGGGTGTCGGTGACGATGACCAGCGGAATGCCGCGCGCGGCCACCTCCTCGGCGAGGACGCGGAAGTGCCGCGCATAGCGGCGGAAGTCGATCAGTACCACGCAGCTGTCCGCACCCGAATCAAGCAGAACGTCGGCGTAGGCACCGTCCGATCCGTCGGCATAGCGCGTGCGCGGCTTGACGTGTTGCAGCAGGCTGGCAAAACCAAGCCCGATGAAGCGACCATGGTGGAAACTTGCCACCGATACGCGTTCGGCGCTCACCAGCGCCTTGACGATCGAGGTCCATTCCGCGGTTCTGGCCAGCGAGTAGGCCTCGGTCAGCACACGGATGTCGGTCTGCAGGCTTTCTGCCACGAAATCCGCTTCGCGCGCGCGCGCGGCATTCTTGTACAACGGCAGCCAGGGGGCGTTGCCACGCAGGTCTTTCTTCAACTCGTTGAGGCCCGCGTAGCCGAGGTTGCGCAGGAAGCGCCCCACCGTCATCGGGCTTACTCCGACACGCTGGCCGAGCGATGCGGCCGTCTCGAACGGAATGCCGCTGATGTTGTGTAGAAGATAGGACGCGATCTTCCGTTCGGACGTGGTGAACGTCTCCCACTGGCGCTTCAACTTGTTCTGCAGGTCTTTGATCATCTCGATGCTCAACGTGAAAGCATGGCTTGCGCGCCAACGGTGGCGTGCTTCTCCACATCGCCCATGCGCAGGCAAAGGATGTAGAGAAGCACGGCGGACAACGCCGACACGCCGCCGATCAACACAAAGAACCAGCCGTGCGCGAACTGGCTCCAGAGCGTACCCAGGCCGCCAGCGAGCAGATTGCCAAAGAAGCCCGCGAAGAACCAGGTTGCGATGCTGGTGGCACGAAACCCCTCCGGCGCCATACGCCCGAACAGCGCCAGGCCAGTCGGCAGGATATACAGCTCGCCGATGGTGAACACCACGAACCAGGCAGCCAGCCAGACCCAACTGGCGCGCGTTCCGTGGGCCTCGTTCCATCCGGCGACCAGACCCAGCGCCACATAGGACGCCGCCACGATGGCGGCGCCGAACGCCATGCGACCCAGCAGCGGCGTCTCGATGCCCCGTCGTGCCAGCCGCGCCCAACGCGCCACCAACACCGGCGTGAACGCAAAGACCACCAGTGAGTCGATCGATATGAACCAGGTCATCGGTATGGTCCAGCCGGAGCCCAGCTGGCGATTGATGCCGGTATCCGCCCACAAGGCAATCGTGTTGCCCACCTGCTCGTAGGCGCCGCGGAAGATCACCACGATCGCGGCGATACCGATCAGCAGCGCGAAGCGATCGCGGGCGGCACGATCCATCGGCGGGCGGGCCGCCCGGGCGGCAGGCCCGCGCATCGGCTCGGCCGGCAGATAGCGACGACCGGCCAGATAGATCACCAGCGACAACAGCATGCCGAAACCGGCCGCGGCGAAACCCCAGTGCCAGCCGTACGCCTCACCGAGCGTGCCGCACACGAACGGCGCCATGAATGCGCCCAGGTTGATGCCCACGTAATAAATGTTGTAGGCACTCTTGCTGCGCGCATCGCCCTCCCGATAAAGGCCCTCGATCTGGCTGGCGAGACTGGGCAGGAACAGCCCGTTGCCCAGCGCGATCATGCACAGCGCGGGATAGAACAGGGCCTCCCACGACATCATGAAATGGCCAAGCGCCATCGTGGCGCCGCCGATCACCACCGCGCGTGCCTTGCCCAGCCAGCGGTCGGCGACCATGCCGCCGAACACTGGAGTGAAATACACGAAAGCCGCATAGGCGCCGTAGACCAGCGACGCATACTCCTGGTTCATGTCCAGGTGCTTGGTCATGTAATAGACCAGGATCGCGCGCATGCCGAAGAAGGAGAACATCTCCCACATTTCGGTCAGGAACAGGATGGTCAGGCCACGCGGATGGCCAAACCAGTCCTTCTCTGTCGATGAGCTCATTCCGAATGACATCACGCGGACGCGTCTCCTTGCTGACCGGACAGAACCACTATGATGCGAGCGGCGACGGCCCACCCCAAAGATTCTCGGGACACCAGATCATGCCGTCCTCATACACCACCGGCGGCGAATAATCGGCACGCAAGTTGATCGGACCATCGAGATCCACCACATCGCACAGCTGGCCGACCATGAACGACGGCGCCATCGCCAGCGACGAGCCGCCCATGTTGCCAACCATAAGCTCGAAACCCAGCTCGCGCGCTTCGTGAGCAATGGCCAGCGCTTCCGTGAGGCCACCGCACTTGTCCAGCTTGATGTTGATCACATCGACCCGACCGACCATCTTGGCGAGGTCAGCGCGGTCAAGCACGCTTTCATCCGCCGCGAAACGGATCGGCCGCTCCAATCCGTCTAGCCAGGCCTCGTTGCCGACCGGGAATGGCTGTTCGACCACATCCACGCGTGCCTCCACAAAGGTGGGCAGCAGGCGTGCCAACGACTCGCGGGTGAAGCCCTGGTTGGCATCGACCATCAACCACACGTCCGGGCGCGCCTTGCGCACGGCAAGGACCCGTTCGGCATTGTCGTCGTCGTCGGTGAGTTTCAGCTTGATCGCACGCGCGTCCACAAACTCACTTGCGCGCTTGGCCATCACCTTCGGGGTCTCGGCGCCAATGGTGTAGGTGGTGAGCAGCGGCTTCGGCACATTCAGCCCGGCCAGCTCCCACACCGGCTTGCCGGTACGCTTGGCCTCGAGGTCCCACAGCGCGCAATCAAGCACATTGCGTGCGCCACCGGCCGGCAGCCATCGCTGCAGCTCTTCGCGCGTGAGGCCGGCCTCGATCAGTTCACGCAATGCCTCGATCTGGGCCAGCATCGTGACCGGCGTGTCCTGGTGGTAATACACGCCCTGCGCTTCAGCGCAACCCACGTGGCCGTGTTCATCGGACAGCTCAACAATCAATGCATCGAACGCGGTAAACGTGTAGCCGGTGATATGGAACGGCGCGTTGATCGGCCAGCTCTTGAGGCTGGCCCACAGGCGCAGCCGCCCGCTCCCATGGGTATTCATGATGACTCCTGCGGAGGAAATGTGCGGCGGCAGCCCGCCGCCGCACGAATGGCTTTGTCAGAACCTGGTGTTGAAGCTGATCATCCGGAACGCCACGATCAGCCAGGCCAGGTAGACCGCGGAGCATGCCAGCAAGGTTTCGCCAAGCAGCACCCAGCGGCTGCGCCGCGGCGCCATCCAGCTGCGCACCGCGTGGTACACGATCAGCACCACGCCCACCAGCGCCAGTACGCCCACCGCGTAGAGCAGGTACATCCACGGTGCCGCGGTGCCCTCCAGCAACAGGCCTGGGTCGCTGCCGATGGCAATCATCAGGATCAGCCAGCCGAGCAGCGTGGTGAACAGCATCAGCGTACCCAGGCGGCCCCACAGCCGGCTGCGGCGCTGCCGCGGAGACAGTTCGAGAACGCGCTTGTAGTGGCGACGAACCAGCCAGCCTCCGAACCAGACCAGCAGGGCAAGGAAAGTGAACAGCAGCGCCAGCGTGCCCCAGAGCTTCACCGAACCCAAGGTGTGAAGTCCGCTCACGCGCAGGAAGATCATGACCGGCACCTCTCCATCCGTGGTCCAGTAGCTGATCCTGCCGTTCGCGTCAGTGATGAAGTCCAGCCGGGCCGAACCATTCACCTGCTGGTACTTCAACGGGCCGATCTCGCGCCAGTGCAACGGTTTGCCGGCGGGATTGTCGAAGCCTTCCGCGATGATCGTGCCGTCGGGAAGAGCCTGCACATGGGACTGGGTCATGGCATACAGCATGCTCATGCCACTGACATTGCGGCGACTGGACAGATACCAGCCCGCCACCCTGGCCGCATCGGCCTTGGCCGTGGCTGCCGTGGCCACCTCCTTCACCGGCGCGACCGGGAAATAGCGATCCAGGAAAGCCTCGAACAGCGCCTTGCGGATGACATGCGCACCGCCCGCGTTCCCGGCACTGTTGAATGACATGAAGATGCCGACATTCGCATCGAGCATCAGGTGCAGGTCGGTGTGGAAGTAATCCAGATCGCCGGCATGGCCGACGATGCGCTGGCCGTGACTGTCTTCACGATAGAAACCCAGCGCGAAGCCGTTGAGTCCGGGCGCCTCGGTGCGCTGCTGGGTATGCATCTCCACCGCGGTCGCCTGCTGCAGGATGCGGTTGTTGCCGTAAAGGCCATTTTGCAGCTGGGCGATCATGAAGTGCGTCATGTCCAGCGCGGTCGTGCTCATCGCACCAGCCGGCGCCGGATCGACGATCTCGAACGCCTTGGCCTTGCCGTCGGAGGCGGTCGCGTAACCGACCGCCATCATGGGCTCCATCGCTGCCGGCAGCGGTTGCCGGAACGTGGAGTGCTGCATGTCCAGCGGCGCGTAGATGTGTTGTTCGATGTAGTCGTCGAAGTCCTGGCCGGATATCCGCTGCACGATGTAGCCCGCCAGTCCGCAACCGTAGTTGGAGTAAGCCACCACCTCGCCCGGCGGAAAGATCCGCTCCGGCAGATGCGATTTCAGATAGCGCTCGAGATCGACCGGCTTGCCGTCGGTGGAAATGAGATTGCGGGCGACGTCCTCGAACCCCGGCGTGTGCGTCATCAGGTTGCGCAGGGTGATCGGCTTGCCCTGATAGGGCGGTATCTTGAAATCCAGATAATCGTTGATGTCGCGGTCGAGGTTCAGCTTGCCCTGCTCGACCAGCTGCATCACCGCGGTCCAGGTGAACAGCTTGGAGGTCGAGCCGATCCGGAACAGCGTACGATCAGGCAAGACCGGGGTGCGCTTCGCCAGATCGGCATGGCCATAGCCCTTGGCAAACAGCACCTTGCCGTCCTTGACCACGCTGACCACGCCGCCGGCGACATCGCCGCGCGCCAGCGCCAGTGGCACGAAACCATCGAGGAAGGCGGACAGGTCCTGGTTGGTCAACTCGTTCGTCGACGCAGCTTGCAGATCGCCGGCGGCCACGGCGGCAACAGGCCCGGCAGCCACGGGAATGGCCGGGGCAACCGCCGAGGTGGCAGTGGCTGGCGTCGACGTCGGCACCTGGGCCATGACGGCACCGCTGACCAGGGTGATGGCGAACGCCGCCAGCAATCCGGCGATCCGACTCATCCATCCATCCCCCGCGACGTGATGGCCTGCGCTCGATTGGCGCTGTTGCCGGCTGAAAGCGCAGACGCGGCGCGGCTCCCGCTGCACATGGCGAAGCTGCATGACGTTCCCCTCCGAATGATCACGTGGACGACCTACCGATTCATTGGTACATAGCTATCACGATATTGTCAATGTTATTTTGATAACAAGGCACGGAACAACGCCAGCGGCCGCTGCGCGACGCAGCGGCACGCTTCAATCTCGATGGTTCGCAGGCTCAGCGTGCGCCGGGTGGCGCGATCGCGTCGCCCCGTCGCACATCCGCATCGTCCAGGTGTTCGGCCTTCCAGATCATCGCGCGATGGATGCGCTGCCAGCCGCTGGGGTGGTCGTAGAACAGGAACTCCTCGACCGCGCCCGGATGCATCTTGCGGTATTCGGACAGTTGCACCGCCGCCTGGGCGAAGCCGTCGGGCTGGCGCGCCGCGTTTAGGCCGAATGCATCGGCCTCGGCCTCCATGCTGCGCGTGATCGTGTTGTTCACCGGCGTCATCACGAACATGAAAATCGCGAACAGCGCCATGATCAGCGGCAGCCCCGCCACGTCGCCGACGCCGCGCACATCCCAGCGCGCACCCCAGCGTCGTTCGGCCCAGCCGAAACCCCACTGCACGAAGGCAAAGCCGAGCACGATGATGATGCCGAAGAACACGATGCCCTTGTAAACGTGGTTGAGCACGTAGTGGCCCATCTCATGCCCCAGCACCGCCTCGATCTCTTCAGGCGTGCTGCGATGGAGCAGGTTGTCGTTGAGGCTGATGCGAGTAGTGCCGAACATGCCGCTCACGTTCGCGCTGATGCGCCTGCTCTGGCGCGATGCATCGAACCAGTACACGTCCGAGGCGGGAATGCCGTTGGCGCGCGCCATCGAGAGGATCTGCGCCTTGAGCGGACTGTCCGGCAGTGATTTGTAGGTATTGAAAAGCGGCGCGATGTACACCGGCGCGATCGTGGCGACGAAGATCGCGAACACGATGGCGACGCCGGCGCCCCACAGCCACCAGGTCCGCGTGGCCTTGCGCACCACCGCATAGATGATCACCAGCGCCAGCGTGGCCAGGATCAGCTCGACGATCAGTCCGGTGCCCTGCTCACCCAGCCAGGCGCCGAGGCTCATGTTGGACAAGCCGTACTGGTGTTCGCGGAAATAGCCTTCGTAGAGGCTCCACGGCAAGGTCAGCAAGGTCACGAGCACGATGTACTGCACCGCGTAGATCGCCGTCTGCAGCCAGCGCAGGCGGGTGATGCGCTCGGCAAGGTTGCGCATGCGTGCGGACAGCCGCGTGCCCAGCAGCAACCAGGCCACGCCCAGCGTGATCAGCAGATCCCACAGGATCAGCCAGTAACCGCCTTCGAAATAGGCGTCCGAGTTGGTCCGCTGCGCCGGCGTCAATTCGGCCATGTAGGCATTCGTGGCGGCTTCCACGTCAAAGGGTGGCGCGTGGACCGCGGCCGCCTGAACCGCAGGCGCGAGCGCCGACACCGGCACCGCCTGCGCCCGAACCACGCTCACGGTGAGAAACGCGAGCAGCAGCACGCCGAGCAGCTTGTTCATGAGAATCCCCATCCCCGAGAAAGCCTGCAAGCTAGCGCAACCCCGGGCACGCCGCCAGCCCGTACAATGACGGGGACCCGCACCACGGATTGCCCGATGCCGCCGCTTCGCGTCAAACGCTACCTGCTGACCGGCCTGCTCACCTTCATCCCGCTGTGGGTGACGTGGCTGGTGTTCAAGTTCGTGCTGGGCGTGCTGGCCGGCATCGGCGCGCCGCTGGTCGCCGCGCTGCTCGGCGCGCTGTCGCTGGTCGCGCCGCACGCCGCCGACGCGCTGAATGCGCAATGGCTGATCTTCATCGTGGCGTTGCTGCTCACGCTAGGTGCGCTCTACCTGCTGGGCTTCGTGGCGAACCGGGTGATCGGCCAGCGTTTCCTCAACGGCTTCGATGCCCTGCTCGCGCGCATTCCGCTGGTGCAGACGATCTACGGCGGCACCAAGAAGCTGATGGCAGTGCTGCAGAACAAACCCAGCGGCATGCAGCGGGTGGTGCTGATCGACTTTCCGCGGCGTGGCATGAAGGTGGTCGGCTTCGTCACCCGGGTGATGGTCGAGGAAGGCACCGGCCGCGAGATGGCTGCGGTCTACATCCCCACCACACCGAACCCCACCGGTGGCTATCTGGAACTGGTGCCGGTGGACGAGCTGACCCCTACCGACTGGACCATGGACCAGGCGATGGCCTTCATCATTTCCGGCGGTGCGGTGGCACCCGACAGCCTGCCTGCCCCGCCATCGGCCACGCTGCGCCACGGCGAACCCGAGACCGGCGCCCGATGAGCGCTCGCCGGGGCCGCAGCGGCTCATCCACCCCCTGACCTTTGACACTGTCTGACCCCTGCCGATTGGCCTAGCGTAACCGGCTGTGTCCGCGCCCGGGGGAGCACAGCGCGCAGCCAATTCCGACACCCAACCTGCCCGACGGGCAACATCACCTACCGAGGGATATCCATGACCAAGCAGTATCTGAAGCCCCTGGCCCTGGCGGTCAGCCTGGCCCTGACCCTGACCGCCTGCGGCAAGCAGGAATCGGCAACGACCAGCGCACCGACGAGCAGCGCCAGCGCCGCCCCGGCCACCAGCAGCACCACCGCCGCCAATCTCGACAAGAGCATCTTCGACGTCAGCGAGCTCGGCGACAGCACGTTGGCCTGCCAGGACTTCAACAGCTTCGTCAACGCCAAATGGGTCAAGGCGAATCCGATTCCGGCCGACCAGACCGTGTGGGGCGCTTTCAGTCTGCTGCACGAGAAGAGCCTCGCCGATCAGCGCCAGCTGGTGGAGAACGCGGAAAAGAATGCCGACAGCACCAAGCCCGGCTCGATCGAACAGAAGATCGGCTGGCTGTACCAGTCCAGCATGAACATGGATGCGCGCAACAAGGCCGGCTTCGATCCGATCAAGCCCGAGCTGGCCTCGATCGATGCATTGAAGTCCAACAAGGACCTGCCGGCGTGGCTGAACCAGTCCTTCGCCAAGGGTGACTCGCGGGTATTCGACTTCGGCTCCAGCGCCGATTTCAAGGACGCGAAGATGCAGATCGGCTACACCGAGCAGTCAGGCCTCGGCCTGCCTACGCCGGATTACTACATCGACGCCTCGCACAAGGACGTCCGCGACGCCTACGTCAAATACCTGGCCAAGCTGTTCGAGCTGACCGGGACGCCGGCCGCCGAAGCGGGCAAGCAGGCCGACCTGGCGATGAAGTTCGAGACCAATCTGGCCAAGCACTCCGTGCCGCGCGTGGAAATGCGCAAGCCGGAGAACCAATACCACTTCGTGACCGTGGCTGAAGCGGACAAGGTCACCCCGCACTTCGACTGGAACGCGTTCTTCAAGGCGCAGGGCGTTACCGTCGACAAGGGCTTTTCGCTGTCGCAGCCGAAGTTCTTCGCCGAATTCGACCAGCTGCTGGCCAGCGCGCCGATCGACGAGTGGAAGGCCTACCTGAAGGCCCAGGCCATCTCCAGCTCCGCCACCGCGTTGTCCGAGCCGTTCGTGGATGCGCAGTTCGATTTCTACGGCAAGACCCTGCGCGGCCAGCCCGAGCAGCAGCCGCAGTGGAAGCGTTCGCTGGGCTCGGTCAACAGCGCGATGGGCCAGGCGCTGGGCCAGCTCTACGTGGCCAAGTACTTCACGCCGGAAGCCAAGCAGCGCGCCGAGGAGCTGGTCACCAACGTGCGTGACGCGCTGAAGGCGCGCATCCAGAACCTCGACTGGATGAGCGAGGAGACCAAGACCAAGGCGCTCGACAAGTGGTCCAAGTTCCTGCCGAAGATCGGTTATCCGGACACCTGGCGCAGCTGGGATGGCCTGACCATCAGCAAGGACAACTACTACGCCAACATGGAAGCGGCCGGCAAGTTCAACTACGACTACGACATCGCCAAGATCGGCAAGCCGACCGACCGCAAGGACTGGGGCATGACCCCGCAGACGGTCAACGCGTACTACAACCCCACCGACAACACCATCAACTTCCCGGCCGCGATCCTGCAGCCGCCGTTCTTCGATGCCAAGGCGGATGACGCGATCAACTACGGCGGCATCGGCGCGGTGATCGGCCACGAGGCCAGCCATGGCTTCGACGACGAAGGTAGCCAGTTCGACGGCGACGGCAACAACGTCAACTGGTGGAGCGACGCCGACAAGAAGCAGTTCCAGGCACGTACCGGCAAGCTGGTCGATCAGTTCAACGCCTATGTGCCGCTGGCCGATCACCCCGAGTTGCACGTCAACGGCACGCTGACCCTGGGCGAGAACATCGGCGACCTGGGCGGCCTGAACATGGCCTACGATGCCCTGCAGGCTGCGTTGAAGAAGAACCCGGCCGAGGCGGACAGGAAGATCGACGGCTACACCGAAGATCAGCGCTTCTTCCTCAACTGGGCCCGCGTGTGGCGCGGCGATATCCGCGAAAAAGCGCAGATGGTGTATCTGAACGCCGATCCGCATTCGCCGATGAAGTTCCGCGCGATGGGTGCGCCGTCGAACATGCCGGCCTTCGCCAGCGCGTTCCAGTGCAAGCCGGGCGACGCGATGGTGCGTCCCGCCGATAAGCAGGTGAAGATCTGGTAAGCCTACAACCGCTCACCGTTTGAAAACCCCGGGCCCCGCATGCGAATGCGGGGCCCTTTTTTTCGAGCGCTCCCGCCACCGTGACGGCGCACTTTCGCATCGGCGAAATATCCGTCCTGCCACACGGCCAGGATCATGCCCGTCCCCCCGGCCGTCCCTGACCTTTGACACTGTCTCACCCATGACGTTTGACCTAGCGTGAACCGGTGGAGTCACGGTTGCCGACGCGTCCGTCAGGCCGTGGCCGATCAATCCATCAGACTGCCTGCGGGCAAACCCAAACGGGAGGCATACCCCATGAACAAGACCCCTCTGAAACCGCTGGTACTCGCTGCCTGCGTGGCGCTGGCACTCGGCGCCTGCGGCAAGCAGGAGTCCGCCAGCGCGCCCGCCGCACCGGCCAGCAGCGCCAGCACGCCGAAGGCGGCCGCCGCTCCAGCAGCGCCGAGCGTGTTCGACGTCAGCGAGCTTGGCCCGTCAACGGATGCCTGCGTGGACTTCAACCAGTTCGTCAACGCCAAGTGGGTCGCCGCCAACCCGATCCCGTCCGACCAGACCGTGTGGGGGTCGTTCAACCTGTTGCGCGAGAAGAGCCTCAAGGACCAGCACGACCTGGTCGACGCCGCGGACAAGCATGCCGACAGCGCCACGGCGGGTTCGATCGAACAGAAGATCGGCTGGCTTTACCGCTCCAGCATGAACATGGATGCGCGCAACAAGGCCGGCTTCGAACCGCTGAAACCGTACCTGGCCAGGATCGACGCATTGAAGTCGAACAAGGACATCCCGGCCTGGCTGAACCAGTCGTTCGCCAAGGGCGACAGCGCGGTGTTCCGCTTCGGCGCACGCGCCGACTACAAGAATGCCAGCATGGAGATTGCCTCGGCCAACCAGGGCGGCTTGGGCCTGCCCACGCCGGACTACTACACCGACGTCAAGTACAAGGACATTCGCGACGCCTATGTGAAGTACCTGGCCAGGCTGTTCGAGCTCACCGGCGTCCCGGCCGCGGAGGCGGCAACCAAGGCCGGTCTGGCCATGAAACTGGAAACCGAACTCGCCACGCATTCGATCCCCCGCGTGGAAATGCGCAAGCCCGAGAACCAGTACCACTTCGTCAGCGTGGCCGAAGCGAACAAGGTCACCCCGCACTTCGACTGGAACAATTTCTTCAAGTCACAAGGCGTCACCATCGACAAGGGCTTCTCGCTGTCGCAGCCGAAGTTCTTCACCGAGATGGACAAGCTGCTGGCCAGCGCACCACTGGACGAATGGAAGGCTTACCTCGCCGCTCACACGATCTCCGGCGCGGCCGATGCCCTGTCCGAACCGTTTGTCGATGCCCGCTTCGACTTCTTCGACAAGACCCTGCGCGGCCAGCCCGAGCAGCGCCCGCAATGGAAGCGTTCGCTTGCCGCGGTCGACGATGCCATGGGCCAGGCACTGGGCCAGCTCTACGTGGCCAAATACTTTCCGCCGGAAGCCAAGACGCGTGCCGAGGAGCTGGTCCACAACATCCGCGAGGCCTTGAAGAACCGCATCGAGAACCTGGACTGGATGAGCGCCGAGACCAAGGCCAAGGCAATCGACAAGTGGAACAAGTTCCTGCCCAAGATCGGCTACCCGGACAAGTGGCGCAGTTGGGATGGCCTGAAGGTCACCCCGGACGACTATTTCGCGAACATGGAGGCGGCGCAGAAGTTCGACTACGACTACAACATCGCCAAGATCGGCAAGCCGACCGACCGCCAAGAATGGTTCATGACGCCGCAGACGGTCAACGCGTACTACAACCCCACCGACAACACGATCAACTTCCCGGCCGCGATCCTGCAGCCGCCGTTCTTCTATGCCAAGGGTGACGACGCGATCAACTATGGCGGCATCGGCGCCGTGATCGGGCATGAGTCGAGCCACGGCTTCGACGACCAGGGCAGCCAGTTCGACGGCAGCGGCAACCTCGACAACTGGTGGACCCCGGCGGACAAGAAGCAGTTCGACGCGCGCGCGCAGAAACTGGTCGACCAGTTCGACAACTATGCGCCGCTGCCGGACCACCCGGACCTGCACGTCAACGGCAGGCTGACCCTGGGCGAGAACATCGCCGACCTGGGCGGCCTCAACATCGCCTACGACGCCCTGCAGACCGCGCTGAAGAACCACCCGGACGAGGCGAAGGAGAAGATCGACGGCTACACCGAAGATCAGCGCTTCTTCCTCAACTGGGCCCGCGTCTGGCGCGGCAGCATCCGCGACAAGGCGCAGATGGTCTATCTCAACGCCGATCCGCACTCGCCGATGAAGTTCCGCGCGATCGGCGCACCGTCGAACATGCCGGCGTTTGCCCAGGCGTTCCAGTGCAAACCCGGCGACACGATGGTTCGCCCGGACGACAAGCAGGTCAAGATCTGGTAGTGACATCGCGACAAGGCCTGCGTATCACCCCATCGGGGTGAACCCGGCACGGCATACCTCTGGATGGGTGCACGCGGCCCCGCGCACATGCGCGGGGCCGCGTTGTTTTGGATGCCCGGCCCTGGATGACGCCGGGCTTCTGTACCTCAATTAGTTATTGCAAATCATTCTCATTGGCAATATCTTGTGCATCGCCGCAGGCAATGCCAACGCTCCCTTGCAACAACCCGCC
This sequence comes from Rhodanobacter sp. B05, assembly GCF_002001085.1. Lineage (GTDB taxonomy): Bacteria > Pseudomonadota > Gammaproteobacteria > Xanthomonadales > Rhodanobacteraceae > Rhodanobacter. Next base: position 158,024 of record NZ_MUNU01000015.1, on the reverse strand, counting down.
GATCTGGCAGCGGGCGTTTCGACGGTTCGCGCGACGTGCCAGCACCCCTTCATCGACAGGAATCCCATGAGTCCGATCAAGAGCAGGAAGCACCCCGTCCGCCGCGTCATGCCGTCACTTACCCCCGGCCTGCTCGCGACCGCCCTGCTCGGGAGTCTGGCCCTGGCCCAGCCGGCGCACGCCGCCGATGTGACGGAAACGTCCGGCGCGACCGACGCGCAGATCGCGCAGGCAAAGAGTCTGCCCCGCGTCCAGGTGGACGGCTATGCCGGTCCGGACTACCGCGTCGAGACGATCTCCTCCCCTAAATTCACCCAGCCGCTGCTCGACACCACGCAGACGGTCAACATCATCAGCCGCGACCTGATCCAGCAGCAGGGCGCCACCACGCTGACCGAGGCGCTGCGCAACAGCCCCGGCGTGGGCACCTTCTACGCCGGCGAGAACGGAACCACCAGCACTGGCGACGCGATCTACATGCGCGGCTTCGATACCTCCGGCAGCATCTTCGTCGACGGCGTGCGCGACCTGGGCACGATCTCGCGCGACGTGTTCAACATCGAGCAGATCGAGATAACCAAGGGTCCGGACGGCACCGAGTACGGCCGCACCGCACCGACCGGCGCGATCAACATGGTCAGCAAGCAGCCGCTGCTGGACAACGGCATGTCCGGCTCGCTCGCCTACGGCAGCGCGCAACAAAAACGCGCCACCGCCGACTGGAACCAGGCGATCGGCGACACGGCCGCATTCCGGCTCAACGTGATGGGTCAGGACAGCGGCGTGCCCGGACGCGACCACGTGGAGAACAATCGCTGGGGCGTGGCACCGGCGCTGGCCTTCGGACTGGGTACGCCGACGCGCGTCTACCTGGATCTGCTGCATGTGAAGCAGAACAACATCCCGGATGGCGGCGTCTCGACGATCGGCCTGCCGGGCTACACCAGCCCCGATCCGGCGCGGCCGTTTCTGGCCGATGCACCGAAGGTGGATCCCGAGAATTTCTACGGCACCCGCCAGGATCACGACCGGGTGCAGGCCGACATGTTCACCGCGATCGTCGAACATGATTTCTCCGACAGCCTTGCCCTGCACGACACGCTGCGCTGGGGCCGTACGCGGCAGGACTACCTGCTGACTTCATTCATGGCAACCGCGGCCAACCTGCTGACACCGGACCCGGCCGATCCCTCGACCTGGACCGTCGCGCGCAGCAATCCGAATTTCAAGCACCAGGCCAACCGCATCGTCACCAACCAGACGAACCTGACCGCCAGCTTCGCTACCGGCGCGGTCACCCACGACCTCAGTGCCGGCATCGAACTGACCCAGGAAAAGGCCACCACGCTCGGCATCGTCGCCCTCAACGGCAGCACCTGGCCGGCTGCCGACCTGTATCACCCCGACGCCGACGTCGGCGGCCTGCTCTATGGTCCGAACGGTACCTACACCAGCGGCACCACCGACACCGCCGCGGCCTATGTCTTCGACACGCTGACGTTCGGCGAGCACTGGCAGGTCAATGCCGGCGCGCGACTGGACCACTACCGCACCGACTACACCAGCACGGTCGTCTGTGGTGCCAAGAACACACCCGCATGTGGCGTGCTGCCGACCGGCAGCATCGTCCCGGGCATCGATGCGCGCGTGTCCGACAACCTGCCCAACTACAAGCTCGGTGTGCTGTACAAGCCGAGCGCCAACGGCAGCATCTATGCCAACTTCGCCATGGCGCAGGATCCCCCGGGCGGCAATACGCTGACCTTCAGCAGTTCGTCCAGCAGCCAGGACCAGCCCGACCTCGGCCCGCAGAAGGCCCGTACCGTCGAAGTCGGCACCAAGTGGAACCTGCTCGGCGACAAGCTGCTGCTCACCGGCGCGGTATACAGCACCACCGTCAACAACCAGCTGGTGCAGGACCAGGCCGATCCGACCCAGTACTACCAGGTCGGCAAGAAGCGCGTGCAAGGCGTGGAGATCAATGCCGTCGGCAGGCTGAGCAGGAACTGGGCGATCAGCACCGGCTACACCGTCATGGACACCAGGGTGCTCGACGGCAGCCCGGTCACCTCGGACGGATCCAGCGTGCTGGCCTACACGCCGAAGAGCGCCTTCACCGCCTGGACCACGTACCGTCTGCCGTTCAACCTCACGCTCGGCGGTGGCGCGCGATATTCGGGCGAACTGCACCGTGGCACCGATGGCGCGATCGGGACGCCGGCCCATACCGGGTCATACTGGGTGTTCGATGCGATGGCGAGCTACCCGGTGAACAAGCACTTCGCGCTGCAGTTGAATGTGTACAACCTGTTCGACAAACACTACGTCGCCGCGATCAACAAAAGCGGTTACCGTTACATCCCGGGCGTGCCCCAGTCGGCGATGCTGACCGCCAACTTCAGCTTCTGACGTTATGCTTTAGAGCCCTTCTCCCCTTGGGAGAAGGGTGGGAATGAGGGTTCGGTACGAAGCAGGATGCGCCGCTCCGGCCGAACCCTCATCCGTCCCTGCGGGCCACCTTCTCCCGTTGGGAGAAGGGAAAAGGAAGCCATCCATGCTGCTGCACATTCCCGACATTCTCAGTGCCGAGCAAGTCGCGTCGATGCGCGCCGCGCTCGAGGCGACGGACTGGACCGACGGCCGCGAAACGGTGGGTGCGCAGGGCGCGCGCGTGAAGCACAACCAGCAACTGCCCGATGGCTCGCCGCTGCGACGGCAACTGGGCCAGCAGGTGCAGGCCGCGCTGGCCCGGCATGCGCTCTACCACGCGGCGACGCTGCCCTTGCGCATGCTGCCGCCACGCTTCAACCGCTACGCGGACGGCGGCCAGTACGGCTTCCACGTCGACGGCGCGGTGATGGCCTTGCCTGACGAGGGCGGCCAGTTGCGCAGCGACATCGCCTGCACGCTGTTCCTCAATCAGCCGGACGATTATGACGGCGGCGAATTGATCGTCAGCGACACCTACGGCGAGCACGAGGTGAAGTTGCCCGCCGGCGACCTGGTCGTGTATCCGTCCAGCAGCCTGCACCGGGTCGCCCCGGTGACCCGCGGTGCGCGGCTGGCCTCGTTCTTCTGGGTGCAAAGCCTGGTCCGCGACGATGGCCGGCGCCGCCTGCTGTTCGAACTGGACACCTCGATCCAGAGTCTCACCCGCTCCGGTGCCGATGCCGCGGCGCTGCTGCAGCTGACCGGCGTCTACCACAACCTGCTGCGGCAGTGGGCCGAAACCTGAGGCATCGAACACCGGACAATGGTTCCCTCGGCGCCACGCACGGCGGATAATTGTCGACCCCCGACGCCGATGGCTGTGCAATGTTCGTTCCCGGTCAACGCTGGATCTCCTCTGCCGAACCCGAGCTTGGCCTCGGCACCGTGCTGCGCGTCGAAGGGCGCGGGGTGCAGGTGCTGTTCGCCAAGGCCGGCGTGCTGCGGCCGTATGCGATCGATTCGGCGCCGCTGCTGCGCGCGGAGTTCCGCTCCGGCCAGCGTGTCGCCGGCAAGGGCATCGCGTTCCTGGTCGAGCGCGTGGAGATCCGCAACGAACTGCTGATCTACCGCGGCGAAGGGCGTGAACTGGAGGAAGGCCAGCTCGACGACGAGCAAAGCGTGAGCCAGGCCGACGACCGCCTGATCGGTGGCCGCACCGATGCCGTGGCACATTTCGAATTGCGCCTGGAAGGACTCAAGCGCCGCGCCGAGGCGCGCCGGTCGCCGATGTGGGGTTTGGCGGCCGCACGGATCGGGCTGGTGCCGCACCAGCTGCGCGTAGCTGGCATCGCCTCCGCGCGGCGACCGCCGCGGGTACTGCTGGCGGACGAGGTCGGCCTGGGCAAGACCATCGAGGCCGGCATGATCATCGCGCGCCAGCTCGCCACCGGCCGCACTTCGCGGGTGCTGTTGCTGCTGCCCGATACCCTGGTCTATCAGTGGTTCGTCGAGTTGCTGCGCCGCTTCAACCTCAGCTTCTCGATCTACGACGCGGAGCGCTGCGAGGCGCTGGAACAGGCCAGCAACGGATTCGCCAGCAACCCGTTCGAGGATGAGCAACTGGTGATCGCCGATTTCGGCTTCCTGGAAACCTCGCCAAAAAACGCCCAGCAATTGCTCGACGCTCCGTGGGATCTGCTGGTGGTCGACGAGGCTCATCACTTGGCCTGGTCGCCGGAGGAAGCCAGCCCGCGCTATCGCATGGTCGAACAGCTGGCGCTGGCGATCCCCGGCGTGATCCTGCTCACCGCCACGCCGGAGCAACTCGGCCGCAGCGGCCACTTCGCCCGCCTGCGGCTGCTCGACCCGCAGCGCTACCGCGATCTGGACGGCTATCTTGCCGAAGCCGAGACCTACCAGACGCTGTCGAAAATCGCCGACCGCCTGCTCGACGGCGAGGCGCTGGACGACCTGCAGCGTGCCACCCTCGCCGACGCCTTCCACGGCGACGCGGCGCTGACCGCGCAGCTGGCCGACTCGACCAAACCGGTGAACGCGCGCGAACTGCTCGCCGCGTTGATCGACCGACACGGCACCGGCCGCGCGATGTTCCGCAACAACCGCGCCGGCGTGGGCGGCTTTCCGAAGCGCCTGCCCGTCTGGCACATGATCAATGCCGACGGTCTGGAGGAAAGCACCCGTCAGTCCCTGCTGGCCGAATTCCACGCCGACATCCAGCAACCGCCGGCCCTGATCGAGGTGGACTACGCCACCGACCCGCGCGTGGATGCCCTGGTCGACCTGCTCGACGCGCATCCGCAGGACAAGTTCCTGCTGATCTGCCGCAGCCAGGCCAAGGTGCAGGCCCTCGAAGAGGTGCTGCGCACGCGGAGCGGCATCGGCCTGGCGCGCTTCCACGAAGGTCTGGGCATCGTGCAGCGCGACCGCAATGCCGCGTATTTTGCCCAGCCCGACGGCGCGCGCCTGCTGCTGTGTTCGGAAATCGGTTCGGAAGGTCGCAACTTCCAGTTCGCCCACCGGCTGGTCCTGTGGGACCTGCCGCTGGATCCGGATCTTCTGGAACAGCGCATTGGCCGGCTTGACCGCATCGGCCAGAAGCACGCCATCAGCATCCACATCCTCGCCGTGGCGGACAGCGCCCAGCATGTGCTGGCGCGCTGGTACGACGAAGGCGTCGATGCGTTCCGCTCCAGCCCGGCAGATGGTCGCGAACTGCTGCGTCGCTTCGGCGAACCGCTGACCCGGCTTGCCGATGAACATGCCCGCGGCGACGACAATCGCGACCAGGAGCTCGAGGTGCTGCTGGCCGAAACCCGTGCCAGCCACGAACAGATGGCCGAACTGATCCGCGGCGGCCGCGACCATCTGCTGGAGCTCGCGGCCAGTCGCGACCTGCACGCCGACGAACTGCAACAGGCGTTCGCCCGCGAAGACCACGATCCCGCCCGCGATGCCTTCACCCAGCGCCTGCTCGAAACGTTCGGCGTCCACCCCGAGGAACTCGGCGGTCAGGTGCTGCTGCTGGACCCGCAGTACCTTTCCACCGATGCCCTGCCCGGCTTCGCCGAGGGCCCGCAGTCGGTGACGTTCTCCCGCGAAGTGGCGCTGGCGCGCGAGGACCTGCCGTTGCTGCGGCTCGATCATCCACTGGTCGCCGGCGCGCTGGATCTTGCCCTGTCCGGTGAACAGGGCAACGCGGCATTCATGGTCGACGACATGCTGCCGCCGCGCAGCGCCCTGCTGCAGGCGGTGTACCTGCTTGAATGCGTGGCCGATCGCCGCCTCGACGCCGAACGTTTCCTGCCGCCGCTGCCGATCGTGGTCAACGTCGACACCAAACTGGCCGAACGCGCCGATTTCGTGCCCAGCGACACCGCGCTGCGCAAGGCCGGCGACCGCAACATCGAGGTGACGCGCTACCGCAAGTTCCTCGGCAAGCTGGTGCCGCCGATGCTGGCCCGCGCGGAAGCGCTGGCCGGCGCGCGCAGCCAGGCCAGCATCGCTGACGCGCTGACCCTGGCCACCGATACGCTGGATGCCGAACTCTCGCGCCTGCTGGCGCTGCGCGCGGTGAACCCATCGATCAGCGATGCGGAAATCGCCGCCGTCAGCGACGAACGCACGGCCTTGCTCACCGCCTTGCCATCCTCGCGACTGCGTCTGGATGCCGTGCGCTTCGTGGTCAGCGCGGATTTCCTGGCACTGCGCTGATCCGAATCACCGTCGCGACCACTTTGCCGTAGGAGCCCGCTTGCGGGCGATGCTGTGCTCTTGCGATTCCCGATTCCAGTGAGAAGATCATCGCCCGCAAGCGGGCTCCTACGGGAAAACTTCAGCGCATCAGGCGCCGCTTCGGCTTGATCGGCAGCTTGCCGCGCCAGTACTGGATCAGCACGATGCCGCCGACCATTCCGCCAAGATGGGCGAAATGCGCCACGCCGGCCTGGGTGCCGGTGACGCCCATGTACAGTTCGAGCGCCGCGTAGCCGGTGACGAACAACCATGCCGGCATTGGCAGCACAAAATAGAACAGGATTTTTTCGTGCGGGTACAGCATGCCGAACGCGAGCAGCAGGCCGAAGATGGCTCCCGAAGCGCCCAACGTGGGATAGAAGCCATGGGTGAACCAGTGCACCACGACGAGTTGTGCCAGCGCCGCGACGATCGCGCAGACGAAGTAGTAGATGAGGAAGTTGCGCGCACCGAACGTGCGTTCGATGGCCCCGCCAAACATGAACAGGGCGAACATGTTGAGCGCGATATGCATGTAGCCACCATGCATGAACGCATAGGTCACCACCTGCCACGGTCGGAAGCCGATCGACGCCAGGCCGTTCGCGGTCTGGAAAATCTGGTCCGCCCCCCACGGCCACAACGCGAAATATTGCAGCAGCATGTTGCCGAAGAACTGCTGCAGCAGGAACACCACCACATTGGCGATCAGCAGGTTGCGCGTGACGGGAGGCAGATCAAAAGACATCGGTGGTTTCCCTGTGGTCGGACAAGCGTAACGGCGACGGCCCCGCGAAACCATGCAGCAGCCGAGGCAGCGGCGGCCGGCACCCTGCGTTGACCCGGCCTGCGGGGAATCGTTCATCACCGGTCGGCATGACTCGACTGGCAGGCGCTGGGGCAACATGAAAAAGCCGCCCGAAGGCGGCTTCTTGCCGGATCGCAGGAATCGACATCAACCCTTGCTGGCCAGCTCCATCGCTTGCGGACGCTTGGCGCCGGCGAAACGCTTGGCCCAGTAGCCATCGTCCAGGCTGGAAATCTCCACCGACTTGCCGGTGTTCGGCGAATGGATGAAGCGCCCATTCGAGATGTAGATGCCCACGTGCGAGATATGGTGGCGGCCGCGGGTATGGAAGAACACCAGGTCGCCCGGTTTCATGTCCGCCCGCTTGACCTTGATCCCGGCCATGAATTGCGCGGCCGAGTTGCTCGGCAGTTGCAGGCCGATGGCATGGGCGAACACATAGCGGACAAAACCGCTGCAATCGAAACCGGTGGCAGGGTTGTGGCCACCACGCACATAGCGGATGTCGCGCAGGCTCATGGCCGCAGCCAGCAGGGCCTTGCGCAGATCGGTGATGTTCTGTTTGGCAATGCTGGCCGCCGTGGGCTGGTCGCCGTCGGCCTGAACATCGATCCCCGCAGCAGCCGTCGAATCGGACGCCGCCATGCCGGCAAGAAGCGTCTGCACGTTGTCGGGAAGCACCGACTGGCCCAGGCCCGATGCCGGATTGAACGCCGGCAGCGGGTGCAGCAGCGGCGAGGCTACGCTGGCGGCGACGGATGCGCTGATGACTGGCTGGATGGCCGTCGGCGCGTCAGTGGCGTGGAGGGAACCGGAAAGGAGAAACACCGAGGCGAGCACGGCGAACACGGTCAATCGCTTGATGGGCATGCAGGGAAAATCCCCAGATATTCACAGGGTTGGCCGCCTGCAGACGCTGACGACGTGACGAAGCGGTGAAGTTAGCAAATGGGGATCGCCCAGTTGTTGGATCGAGGTTAACTGAACCCCGTCGTTTCAGAAAACCGGGACGCCGGACACATTCCGTACAAGTCATTGATCCATAGCGATTTACGCCGGGACTGACAGCTCCGGTCCGTATTCATGAATCCCGTTGGGGCCGCTTGCCGAAGATCGCCGTGCCGATCCGCACTTCGCTGGCGCCCTCGGCAATGGCAAGCGGAAAATCGCCGCTCATGCCCATCGAAAGTCGTGGCAGATCATGACCTTGTGCCACAGCCTCCGTACGCAATTCGCGCAGCAGGCGGAAGCAGGCGCGTACCGCAGACAGTTCGCTGGACTGGATCGCCAGAGTCATCAGGCCACCTACGCGCAAGGTGTCGTGTCGACGCAGCGCCTTCAGGAAACCAGGTAGCTGTTCAGGCGGCAGTCCATGTTTGCCGGGCTCCGGCGAGGTCTTCACCTGCACCAGCACGTCGATCGCACGGCCCTCGTGCTGCAGCCGCCGATCCAGCGCCTCGGCCAGTTCCATGCGATCCAGCGACTGCACCTCGCTGGCCAGTTGCGCGATGTCCTTCGCCTTGTTGGTCTGCAGGTGGCCGATCATGACCCAGTCGATGCCGCAATCGGCCAGTGACGGCGACTTGTCGCGGATCTCCTGCACCTTGTTCTCGCCGAAACGGCGCATGCCCAGCGCGACCCCGGCGCGGATCACCGCGGGGCCGAAGGTTTTGCTGACCGGCAGGATGCTCACCTCGGCCGGATCGCGACCCGCATCGCGACAGGCCTCGTCGACGCGCCGGCGGATCTGCGCCCAGTTGTCGGCCAACCAGCCGGTATCGGTGTCCATGCGCCGACGTCCGGCCTCAGGCCTTGCTGCCCTGCCGGTGATGTCGCGCGACCACTTCGGCCACCACCATGCTGACCTTCTTGCCGGTGGGGATGTGCAGGAATTCATTGGGGCCGTGCGCATTCGAATGCGGGCCCAGCACGCCGGTGATCAGGAACTGCGCCTGCGGGAATTTTTCGCCCAGCATGCCCATGAACGGAATGCTGCCGCCCTCGCCCATATAGGTCGCCGGCGCACCAAAGTAGTGTTCGGAGGCATCGCTGACCGCCTCGGCCAGCCACGGCGACAGCGCCGGGGCGTTCCAGCCGCTGCCATCCTTCTCCAGCGTGAAGCTGACCCTGGCGCCGTAGGGCGGGTCGGCCTCCAGCAACTGCTTGACGAAGTTGCCGGCCTTGGCGCCGCTGAGCGTGGGCGGTACGCGCAGGCTCAGCTTCACCGCAGTGAACGGGCGCAGCACGTTGCCTGCGTTGTCCAGCGACGGGATGCCGCCGATGCCGGTGACCGCCAGTTGCGGGCGCCAGGTGCGGTTGAGCACCAGTTCGGCCAGGTCATCGGTGACCGGCTGCATGCCGTCGACCCAGGGGAATTTGCTGTAGATATCGGTGCCCAGCACTTCGGCCGATGCCTTCGCCTGCTCGATCCGCTCGGCGGGAATGTCGACATACAGCTCCTTCGGCCTGATCTTGCCGGTGACCGGATCCTCCAGTCGCGACAGCAGCTCGCGCAGGATGCGGAAGCTCGACGGCACCACCCCGGACGCGTCGCCCGAATGCACGCCTTCTTCGAGCACCTGCACGCTGAGGTTGCCGCCGGTCATGCCACGCAGCGACGTCGTCAGCCACAGCTGGTCATAATTGCCGCAACCGGAATCCAGGCACACCACCAGCGACGGGCTGCCGATGCGCGACGCGAGGTGATCGACATAGAACGGCAGGTCGTAGCTGCCCGATTCCTCGCAGGCCTCGATCATCACCACGCAGCGCGCGTGCGGAATGCCCTGCTCGTGCAGCGCCAGCAGCGCGGCCAGCGAGCCGAAGATCGCGTAGCCGTCGTCCGCCCCGCCGCGACCGTACAGCTTGTCGCCCTTGAGCACCGGCGTCCACGGACCGAAGCCGTCGGCCCAGCCGGTCATCTCCGGCTGCTTGTCCAGGTGGCCGTACAGCATCACGGTGTCGTCGCCCTGCCCGGGTACCTCGATATAGATCAGCGGCGTGCGTCCTTCCAGCCGCACCACTTCCAGCGTGGCGCCGGGCAGCTGGCTCAGCTTGGAGCGCGCCCAGCCTTCCATCAGCTTCACCGCCGCATCCATGTAACCGTGCGCCACCCAGTCCTTGTCGAACATCGGCGACTTGTTGGGAATACGGATGTATTCCACCAGTTGCGGCACGATTTCGGCATCCCACAAATCACCGACGAAACGGGACAGGCGGCTGGTATCCATGGAGCACACTCCGGCTTGCGAACAATAGGCCATTGTAGCAGCGCGCCCCGACGGCACCGACACGCAACCCGGCCGACACCCACAATCGCGGGCACGCAATCCGCACGTCCGGGTGCACAGGCATCCGACTGCATGGCGCAGCGCTTTCGCGCATCGTGAGGTCGCGGCATCGACTCGCCGCACCACCAAGCCGTCATCCATTCAAGGAGGAAGACCATGTTCCACAAACTCGCCACACTTCTCATCGTCCTGGCCCTCGCCGCACCGGGCCTGCTGTTCGCGGCCACGCCGGTCAACATCAACCAGGCGGATGCCGCGACCATCGCCAGGTCGCTCGACGGCATCGGCACCTCGCGGGCCGAGGCGATCGTGGCCTGGCGCGACGCGCACGGCCCGTTCAAGAAGGCCGACGACCTGAAACATGTCAAAGGCATCGGCAAGGCCACGATCGAGCGCAACCGCAGTGCGATCCTGCTCGCGGACCCGGCGACTGGCGCGGTCGCCGCCGAAGACAGCGTGGTGGCTCCCAAGCCCCTGCACCACAAGGTGTCTGCGGAGGACTGAGCCGGCGCCGACGCCACGGAAGCGCAGGCAGCGCTCTGGCGCGCCGCCTGCGCTACACTCGCGCGCTTCCGCTGCCCTGACGCCCTGCCATGATCCTGCCGCGTTACCACATCGCGCCGTCCACCATCAGGGGCGCCGGCAAGGGCCTGTTCCTGGACGAAAGCGTGGCCGCCGGCCGCATCATCACCGCGCCGGACGGCATCGCGACCACGTTCCGGCACGCCGAGATCGAGGCATCCGAAGAGCTGCGCGCCCAGTGGCACGCCAGCGCGCGCTGGTTCGAGGATCGCTACACGCTGTCGCCGGACTGGCCGGACGAGTGCTACATCAACCACAGTTTCACGCCGAACGGGCTGTGGCATCTTGGTTTCGTGTTCGCGTTGGCCGAACTGCCGCCCGGCAGCGAGATCACGGTGGATTACCGCCACCTGCTGCCCCCCGGCCAGGCCGAGGATTTTGTCGATTCGGCCACAGGTGAGACAATCAGCGGGTTGTCCTGGCAAGAGAGCCTGGCCAGCAGTACCCGTGCCCTGGCCGAACTGCTGACAGCCACTCAGACCCGGGCGTGATGGCTGATCGTAATGTTTGAGATTCCCACCATTGAAACGGCGCGTCTGCGCCTGACTGCGTTGACCGAGCGGCACTTCGACGACTACGCCGCCATGCTGGCCGATCCGGAGAGCACGCGCTGGGTCGGCGATGGCCAGCCGCTGGATCGCACCAATGCCTGGCGCTCGCTGGCCATGTTGCTGGGCCACTGGCAACTGCGCGGCTGCGGGATGTGGGCGCTGGAACTCAAGGACAGCGGCGAGTTCATCGGTCGCGCGGGTCTGATGTACCCAGACGGCTGGCCGGATCTGGAGCTGGGCTGGATGCTCAAGCCAGGTCATCGCCACCACGGTTATGCCACCGAAGCCGGCAATGCCGTGCTCGAGTTCGCCTGGCACCAGTTGCACGCGCCGCGGGTGATCAGCCTGGTGCGCATCGGCAACGAGGCTTCGGACCGGCTGGCCGAGCGCCTCGGCGGCGAGCACATCGAGAACATGGATTTCTACGGCAGCAACAGCCACGTGTTCGCCTATTATCCGCCGCACCGCGAGCACCGCCGCGCCTACGCCTGAGTGTTGCGGGTCGGTCGGGCCACGATGCAGGCGGCGAATCCGGACCAGGGCGGGGAACTGATGACCAACTGCACGGTCTGCACAGACGCGAAATCGTAGCCGCCGGCGAGACTTGGCCCGCGTCGGTTTGCCGTCGAACGCCACGCCAATCACACTCAGGCGCTGACCGGGAATTCATGATGCGCATTCTGCTGGCCGAAGACGACGCTTCCATTGCCGAGGGCATCTGCGCTTCGCTGCGTCAAGGTGGACATGCGGTGGACCGCGTGGCCGCCGGCAACCTGGCCGACGCGGCGCTGCACGATCACGATTATGACCTGCTGGTGCTCGATCTTGGCCTTCCTGCGCTTGACGGCAGCGAAGTGCTGCAGCGCCTGCGCAACCGGGGCAGCGGCATACCGGTACTTGTGGTGACCGCGCGCGACGGCCTGCCGGAGCGCATCCGGGTGCTCGACCTGGGTGCCGACGACTATCTGGTGAAACCGTTCGCGCTGACCGAGTTCGAGGCCCGCGTGCGGGCTCTGCTGCGGCGGGTCGGCAGCCAGGGCAAACCCGAACTGGTCATCGGCCGGCTGCGGCTGGATCTGCCAGGTCATCGGGCATGGATCGACCAGGCTCCGCTGGAACTGACCGCACGCGAGTTCGGCCTGCTCGAAGCACTCGCGCTGCGACCCGAGCGGGTCACCAGTCGTGCCCAGCTGATCGAGGCGCTGTGCGACTGGGATCAGGAACTGACCGACAACGGGCTGGATATCGCGATCCATCGTCTGCGTCGCAAGCTGGATGGCAGCGGCACCGGCGTACGCACGATCCGCGGGCTCGGCTACCTGCTGGAAGAAGCCAGCGTATCCGCACGTGATCCCGGATGAATCCCGTGCCCGCCGTCCGTCGCCGCCCCAGCCTGCGCCGGCGCTTGCTGCTCGTGCTGCTGGTTCCGATGGCGATCCTGCTGATCCTGGATGCGCTGCTCACCTACGGCGTGGCCTTGACCTATGCCAACCGGGTACACGACCGCGACCTCAGCGACGATGCGGTGATGCTGGCGAAGATGCTTGCCGATCCCAGGCTGGGCACCCAACTGAGTCCGCAGGCGCGCTTCCTGCTCGAATACGACCGCGAAGGCCACAGCTATTTCCAGGTGAACAGTGCGCGGCGTGGCCTGCTCGCCGGCAGCGCCCAACTGCTTCCCGCCACCGCGGCGCCACCGCCGGACAACACGCCGCAGCTCTACAGCACACGCCTGGACAGTCATGCGCTGCGCGCGGCCGCGGTGCGAACGACGGCGCCGGGCGATCCTTCGGACAGCCTGGTCGTCACCGTCGCCGAAACCCTGCACGACCGCCATCAGCAGGCCAACGAAATCCTGCTGCTTTCGATCATGGTGCAGACCACGCTGATCGCCGCCGTGCTGTCGCTGCTCTGGTTCGGCGTCGGCCGCGGGCTGCGCGTGCTCGATCCGTTGACCGCCCGGCTGGCAGCCCGATCCCACGAACTGACGCCGATCGGCGGCCCCGACGTGCCGCAGGAAATCCTGCCACTGACGCGCACCATCGACGCCCTGTTCAGCCGCCTGCGCGGCATGCTCGCCTTGCATGACCGCTTCATTGCCGACGCCGCGCACCAGTTGCGCACGCCGCTGACCGGACTGAGCCTGCACGTCGACCGCGCGATCGCCGACCCGCGACCGGAAACCGTGACGGATGCACTGGCCCACATCCAGCGCCTGACCCAGCGCGCGGCCCGCACCTCGTCGCAATTGCTGGCACTGACCCGTGCCCAGGCTTCACCACTGGAGCTGGGCGAGCCCATCCTGCTCGACCTGGGCAAGCTGATACCCGAGGCGGTATCGCAGCGCGTGCACGATGCGTTGCGCGCCGGCGTCGATCTCGGCTACGAGGGCCACGACCAGGCGATGATGATCCTTGGCGACGCATCCAGCATGCTGGATCTGCTCGACAACCTGATCGACAACGCGATTCGCTACGCTGGCCGCGACAGCATGGTCACCGTGGCTCTGAGCGCACAGGGCGGGGGCGAAGTTTGCCTCAGCATCGAAGACAACGGACCCGGCGTGCCGCCCGACCTGCTGCCACGCCTGAGCGAGCGGTTCTTCCGCCTGGCCGGCAGCAACGAAGAGGGCAGCGGCCTGGGTCTGGCAATCGTCCAGCGCACCGCCGAGCGACACCACGCCAGGGTCATCTACCGACTCGCCGAGCCGCACGGCTTGTGCGTCGAGGTGCATTTTCCGCCGCCATCGGCATGACCATGGCTAACGACCTCCGCCACGCCCCGGCGCCGACTGGCGCAGTTCATGGCCACACCGTCAGAATAGGCAAAGACTTCGACGCGACAATGGCCCCCCTTTTGCTCATCACGAATCGGACGTTGCACAAGCGTCGGATCGTGCCTATGGACAATGCATAGCGTGCCCCTTCGATCCAGCAAACCCCATACCAACGTGCACCTGCGTAATTGCCTGGTGGGCGCGCTGCTGATCGCCCTGGCCGGTTGCGCGGAGCCGCTGCCCCGCCTGTCACCGCCGGTGCCTGCCCAGTGGCAGCATGCGGCGGCCTCGACCCAGGCCAAACCCACCGACCTGCACGGCTGGTGGCATGCCTTTACCGATCCCGAACTCGATGCACTGGTCGATCGCGCCCTGGCCAGCAACCTCGATGTGGCCGAGGCCGTCGAGCGGCTGCGCGCGGTGCGTGCCCTGCATGACCGCGCCGGCGCACGTTACCTGCCCAGCCTGCGCTTCGGTACCAACGACGTGGTTGATCCGAGTGCCAACGCCTCGTATTTCTTTGTCGGCTTCGACGCCAATTGGGAGCTGGGGCTGTTCGGCCGCGGCGAAGGCACTCGCCGCGAGGCGCGAGGCGCACTGGATGCCAGCGTGGCCGATCTGCGCAGCGCGCAGGTGTCGCTGGTCGCCGAGGTGGTGCGCGAGTGGATCGAGTTGCGCACGGCACAGCAGCAGGAGCAGTTGTTGTCGCGAATCAGCCAGGCGCGCCGAGAGGCATGGCAGATGCTGGGCGTGCGCCAGCGACTGCACCTGGTAGCGCCGGGCGCGGTCGACCAGGCGCAGGCGGCCTATGCCCAATCGCAGGCCGCGCTGGCGGCGCCGCGACAGGCGATCAACGCCAGCACGCAACGGCTGGCCGTGCTGCTCGGCAAGAACCAACCCGACCCGGCCTGGTTGCAGCCCGGTCCCCCGCCCGAGCTGGGCGCCTGGCAATTGGAAGATACGCCAGCCGATCTCGTCCGCACACGCCCCGAAATCGCCCGCGCGGAAGCCGCCGTGCTGCAGGCCGCTGGCGAGCAGGCGCTGGCGCATGCCGACATGTTCCCCAAGCTCGGCCTCGGCGGCTCGATCGACTGGGCCACCGATATCGACAACAACAAACCGCACTCCGACACACCCAATGGCATCGTGTCGCTGGGACCGGAAATCAGCATTCCGCTGTTCGACTGGGGCATACGGCTGGCCGCCAAGCACGCCAGGGACCATGAACTGAAGGCGAGTGTGATTGCCTATCGGCAGGCGGTCCTGCAAGGAGTGGCCGAGGTCGAGAGCGCGCTCGGCAGCCTGCAGCAGCAGGAGCAGCGCGAACAACAGGATACCCTCGCCTGGCATGCCCTGGCGCGCGTCGACCATTCCACACAGGCGCGGCAGCGCCTGCAGCTGGCCGGCCCGCTCGATCGCAGCGAGAGCCAGATCGCGGCTGACCAGGCCGCGATCGAACTGGCCGACGCCCGCGCCGGACACAGCCTCGCCTACGTGGCCTTGTTCAAGGCCCTGGGCGGTGCACCCCTGCCGACCGCCGACCAACTGGGGACACCTCCGACGGCCACCAGTGACAGCGACGGCGAGGCGCATCACTGATGGTTGCCCTCGCCCGCAAGACCCTGGTCTACGAATGGCGGCGTTTCCTGCCCGCCATCCTGGCGGTCGGCTTCGCCGGCCTGCTGCAGCTGCTGCAGCTGGCCCTGGTACTGGGTATCTTCGGCAGCACCAGCATGTACATCACCGGTTCGTCGGCCGATGTCTGGGTCGGCTATCCGGGCACCCAGAGCGTGGGTTCTGGCCGTTCGATCGATGCGGACGTGGAATCGCGCATCCTGATGGATCCGGCGGTGACGCGGGTCGAGCCGTACATCTGGGTCGATGGCGACTGGCGTGGGCCGCGCGAGACCGGCGGTGTGTCGGTCTTCGTTTCGGGCATCGACACGGCCACCGACGGCATGATGTTCTCCAGGGTATTGTCTCCGGCCTTGCGCGCCCGGCTGGACGAACCGGATGCGATCGTGGTCGACCGCTCGGCGCTCGATCAGCTCGGCGTGGGCATCGGCCAGACCGCCACCATCAACGGCCACCAGGTCCATGTGGTCGGCATCGGCAGCGGCCTGCGCGCGCTCGGTGGCGTCAATGTGCTGTGTTCGCTGGATACCGCGCGGCGACTGGACAGCGACGCCGAAGATGTCGGGCCGACTTATCTGGTGGCGAAATTGCGCCACCCGAACGAGGCCCGGGCCGTCGCGCGACGCCTGCGCGGCGACCAGGCCTTCGGCCCGTATACCGCCTGGAGCGCCCGTGATTTCGCCCGTCTCTCGGTGCTGTACTGGTTGTTCGATACCGGCGCCGGCGCTGGCGTGCTGTTCCTGGCCGGCATCGTGTTCCTGGTCGGCGCGGTGATCACCAGCCAGACCCTGATCGCCGCCGTGAACGGCTCGGTGCGCGAATACGCCACGCTCAATGCACTCGGCGTGGGCGTGGCGGCACTGCGTCGAGTGGTCCTGGAACAGGCGTTCTGGGTCGGCACGCTGGGCCTGCTCGGCGCCAGCGTGCTGGGCATCGTGCTGATGTTGCTGGCGCGCAGCCAGGACGTGCCGGTGATCCTGAATGTGCCGGCGGCGCTGGCCTGCATCATCCTGGTGATGGGCCTGGCGGCGGTATCCGGCCTCGCCGCGATGCGCAGCCTGCGCCGCGCCGACCCCGCGACCTTGCTGAGGTAGCCGCCATGCATCGCCCGGCCAGCATCGCCGTCACGGATCAGCCCGCCTTGCGCGCTATCGGCGTCAGCAAGGCGTTCGTCTCCGGCCACCTGCGCACCCAGGTGCTGGACGACCTCACCCTGGATATCGAGGCCGGCGAGCTGACCCTGATCTCCGGGCCGTCCGGTTGCGGCAAGAGCACCTTGCTGTCGATCCTCAGCGGCCTGCAGAAGATCGACAGCGGCAGTGTGCAGGCGCTCGGCAGCGAACTCGGCCAGCTCGACCTGCGCGCACTGGAACGCTTCCGGCTGGAGCACACCGGCTTCGTCTTCCAGGGTTTCAACCTGTTCCCCGCGCTGAGCGCGTTCGAGCAGGTCGAGTTGCCGCTGAACCACATGGGCCTGACGCGCGACGAGGCGCGACGTCGCGCCCGGCTCTCGCTGGAGGAGGTCGGCCTGGCGCACCGCATGCGCCTGCGCCCAGCCGAGCTCTCCGGTGGAGAAAAGCAACGCGTGGCGATCGCGCGCGCGCTGGCCAAGGAGCCGCAGCTGCTGTTCGCCGACGAACCCACCAGCGCGCTGGACGCCGCCAATGGCCAGATGATCATCGACCTCCTGCACCGCATTGCCGTCACCCACGGCACCACCGTGCTGTGCGTCAGCCACGACCCGCGCCTGGTCATGCACGCCGACCGGGTACTGGCAATGGAAGACGGCCACATCCTCAGCGACCGGCGCCCCGCCGCACCGGCCATCGACAGTCATGGAACTCCGTCATGAAGGCTTGCCGCATCGCCCCTCTCCCCAACCGCCCGTCGACTCGCCCGGACTGGCGACTCGGCGGCATCGCCCTCGGCCTGTCCCTGCTGCTGGGCGCCTGCTCGCGTGCGCCCGAGGCGACCACCGCAACCGCACCGCCATCCGAGTACGCTGCGGTGGCGCGTGGCCGGGTCGACATCGAGGGCGGCCTGCTGGCGCTGTCGATGCCGCGCGAAGGCACACTGGCCAACGTGACCGTGCACGAAGGCGATCACGTCAAGCAGGGGCAATTGCTGGCCCAGCTCGATATCCGCCCGGCCACGCTTGCGGTGGATGCCGCGCAGGCCCAGCTGGAGCAGGCACAGGCGCAGATGAAGCTGCTCGGCGTCAAGCAGGCTGCCGCCGCGCAGCGCGCGCAGCGCCTGGCGGCGGCAGTCGCGGCCGGCGCCGGCGACGGCCAGAGCGCGGACGACGCGCGCGAGGCCGCAGCCCAGCTTGATGCCGAACAGCAAGGCGCCCGCGCCAGCCTGGACATGGCGCGCCAGAAGCTGGACGAAGCCCGCTACGAGCTGAAGCAGCGCAGCCTGCTGGCCCCGTTCGACGCCGACGTGATCCAGGTGACGGCGCAGGTCGGCGCCAGTGTCTCGCCGTCATCCGGCCCGTTGTTCACCCTGCTGCCGAACAAGCCGCGCATCGTTCGCGCCGAGCTCAACGAGAGTTTCGTCGGCACGGTCAAACCCGGCATGCACGCCGAGGTTTCGGCCAGCACGAACAGCCCCGATGCGCACTGGAGTGCCCATGTGCTGCGCATCGGCAAGGTCTATGGCCCGGCCACGCTGGAAAACGACCCGCAGGTACGTGCCAATGCCCGTACGGTGGAATGCGTGCTGGCGTTCGACCAGCCGCAGAATCTGCGCATCGGGCAACGGGTTACCGTGCGCTTCGACGCCCGTGCGCCCGCATCAGCCACGTCGAAAGACTGAGGAAACCGCCATCCGGCATGCTTTGCCTCAGTGGCAAGTGCATTTCAGGCAAGGGCAGGCGCGTGATCCAGCAAACCGACTTCTTCTTCGAGGGTGGCCGCAGCGGCGTACTGCTGATCCACGGCCTCACCGGCACGCCGATGGAAATGCGCCTGCTCGGCAAGGGCCTGAACCGGGCCGGCTTCAGCGTGCACGGCATGCAGCTGGCCGGGCACTGCGGCAATGTCGATGACCTGCTCGCCACCGGCTGGCGCGACTGGTATGCCAGCGTCGAGAAAGCGGCCGACGACATGCTGGCCAAGGTCGATCATCTGTTCGTCGGCGGACTGTCGATGGGTGCGCTGCTGGCGCTGAAGCTGGCCGCGGATCGTCCGCAGCGGATCGCCGGAGTCGGCGTGTACGGGGCCACGTTCCGCTACGACGGCTGGAGCATTCCCCGGCTGGCGCGGCTGTCGTTCATGCTGCCGTTCCTGAAGGCGCTGGGCATTGGCCGCGGCCGCAGCTTCATGGAACAACCGCCCTACGGCATCCGCGACGAACGCCTGCGCGCCCAGATCAGCGCGGCGATGCTCGGCGGCGACAGTGCGGCGGCCGGCCTGCCCGGCAATCCCTGGTACTCGCTCGCCGAAATGTACCGATTGGCCGCGATCGTGCGGCGCCAGTTGCCGCAGGTGATCGCGCCCTGCCTGGTGGCGCACGCCAGCGACGACGATGTGGCCAGCGTGAAGAATGCGGCCCTGGTGACACGCGAGGTCAGCGCGCCGACCGAACTGCTGCTGCTGGACGACAGCTACCACATGATCACCATCGACAAGCAGCGGCGCACCCTGATCGAGCACTCGGCGGCGTTCTTCGACCGTGTCGTCGCGGGCGACAGCATCCAGCGCATCGCGGCCTGAGCATGCCTGCGAGCGGCCCCATCTCCGCCCTGGTCGCCGGCCTGTGGCTGTTCAACGTGATCCTCGACACGGGCGGTCAATTGGCCTTCAAGGCGGCGGCTGGCGATCACGCGGCCGGCGACGGACTGGCGCGCTGGAAATACATGGCGGCGCGACCGTGGCTGTGGCTGGGCGTGGGCTGCTACATCGTCGAGTTCCTGGTGTGGATCGCGTTCCTGTCGCTGCTGCCGCTGTCCGAAGGCGTGCTGCTTGGCTCCATCAATATCGTGGCGATCATGGTGGCGGGTCGCTTCCTGTTCGGCGAAAAGCTGACCCGCCTGCGCGTGGCCGGCATCCTGCTGGTGACGCTCGGCGTGGCGATCGTGGGACTGGCCGGATGAGGCGTTTCTACCTGTTCGGCTTCCTGCTGCTGATGGCATTCGACACGCTGGCGCAAGTCAGTTTCAAATATGCCGGCAACGGCGCCTTCCCGCCTCAGGCCAGCATCGCATGGCTGCTGCGCGTGTTCAGCCAGCCCTGGGTGTATGGCGCCGTGGTCGGCTACGTCGGCGCGTTCTTCACCTGGATGGCCCTGCTCAAGCACGCCCCGATCGGCCCCGCGTTCGCCGCCTCGCACCTGGAAGTGGTGTCGGTAATGCTGCTGTCGATCTGGCTGTTCGACGAACACCTGACCCTGGCGCGGGTGCTCGGCGCGATCGCCATCGTCGCCGGCATCGTCTGTCTTGGCCTGGCCGAAGACAGGGAGCATGTCGGGGACGCAGGAGATCAGCCTGCCGGCACCGGTTAAGCTGCCCGCATGCTCACGCTCCGCCGCCAGGAACTGCCCCCGACCGCCGGCCTGCCCCTGCGCGCGCGTGACCTGTTTCCCGGTCCACCGAGCCTGGCGGTCGACCTCGCTGCGTTGCTGGGCACGCCACCACTGCAGCTGGAATGTTCCGGTACGGCATGCCTGCTGATCGCGCTGACTGCCCTGCGCGAACTGCAGCCGCAACGCCGTCGGGTGGTGGTGCCTGCTTACACGTGCCCACTGGTCGCCATCGCGGTGCAGCAGGCCGGGCTGGAATTGCAGCTGTGCGATCTGCGCGCGGGACATTACGACATGGATCCACAGGCGTTGCGTGCGATATGCGACGAACGCACGCTGGCGATCCTGCCCACCCATCTGGCCGGCCGCGTTGCCAATGTGGGCGACGCGCTGAAGGTAGCGCGCGAGGTGGGCGCCTACGTGATCGAGGACGCCGCGCAGGCACTGGGTGCGCGTCACCATGGAATCAGCGTGGGGCTGGCCGGCGACATCGGCTTCTTCAGCCTGGCCGCCGGCAAGGGCCTGTCGATCTACGAAGGTGGCCTGCTGCTGGCGCGCGATCCGGCCCTGCGCGCGCGGCTGGCCGAGACGGCAGCGCGCATCGTGCCGCGCCGCATGGGCTGGGAATGCCGCCGCAGCATCGAGTTGCTCGGCTACGCCGCGCTGTACCGCCCGCGCGGCCTGCGCTTGGCCTACGGGCGTCCGCTGCGCCGCGCCCTGCGTCGCGGTGACCTGGTCGCCGCGGTCGGCGACGACTTCGCGTTGACGATTCCACTGCACCGGGTCGGCCGCTGGCGCCAGGGCGTCGGCGCACACGCAGCATCACGTCTGCCTGGATTCATCGCACAGACGACGACCCGGGCCCAGCGGCGGCTGCCACGGCTCCGGCAAATCGAAGGGGTCGAGGTATTCGACGATGCCGCCGGCACACAGGGCGCCTGGCCGTTCCTGCTGTTGCTGCTACCCGATCAGACCTCTCGCGACCGCGCGCTGAAGCAACTGTGGCAAAGCGGCCTTGGCGTCAGCCGCCTGTTCATCCATGCACTACCCGACTATGCCTATCTGGCCGGCATCGTGTCGCCACAGGACGTACCCCACGCACGCGACTTCGCCGCGCGCAGCCTCAGCATCGGCAACAGTCCGTGGATGACGGACGAGGACTTCGAGACGATCTGCCTGGAGCTGGAAACAGCACTAAGTTAAATCGACAGAGCACCCCATGCAGCCGAGCGGACTGGCTCGCGATGCGCTCTGTCCATGCGAATCACTACTTGCCGCTGAAGCAGCGCAGGCCATCTGACCTGCGTTGCTTCGAGTCGGTCAAGCCTGCTTCAAGAATGAAATGCAGCTTTCAACCCAGTCCGAGACGCTGACAAATGTCTACCAACCTGGCAGCCGCGAGATCGTTCAGTTCGTAAATGTGCTTGCACTTTGTCTCATCGGCGAAATCTATCATCACGATGTTTGGCATGAACATCTTCAAGGTACCCGCTGATGAACGCGACATCTTGATGTTGCTCGGCAATGCCTCACCCATGAATACGTCAAACCCGCTCTGCCACACCGACTGCAATCCTCCACGATTCGCGTCGTTCCAGTTGGATGCGTCACGATCGAGAATGCTCTTCTTCATGCCGGTTGTGGTCCAATACATCATGCCCACGGCTTTCGGGTCTGCTGCAGCACATCCCGGGGTTACCTTGAAACCCCCAAACAGGCCTGCTTTCTTGTCTTTTACGCCAGTGAGAGCGCCCGAAATGATCTTTCGCTGCTTGGCTATATTCTCCTGTCGCTTCTCATCGAAATTCTTGTTGTTCCATGGGCTGGTTCCGCCAGCGCCCCAGTACTGCAACCCATGGAAATTCATGTCATAGCCCGCAGGCGGCTTGTAAAGATTCTTGATGGCCGTGATGCCCACCCGTGATTGCGGCGTCTTCAGATCGCTGTAGCCGCTCGGCATGAAAGCACAAATCACCTTGCCGGAAAGCTGCCCGATTGGCGTCGTATTCAAGTTTCCGCCGCCCGTGTAAATGCAATTGTCCAGGGTCGCCCGGCAGAGATCTGCTATGAGGCCCCAATTCGTGCACTTGTCGAATTTCAGGATCAGGAATTCACCTCGCGTATCGGCGGCCTCAACGAATTTCTTCGCGTCCAGAAGCATCTGGCGAAGGCCCATGCCTTCGGTACCCAGACCCATGCGGAGATTGGATACATTGATGTCACCCTTGCCGCTGAAACCGACCACACTGCTCGTCGCCTTGGTCTTGCCAAGAATCGGCTCAGCGGCGTGAAATGCCTTGATCTCCGCCTGTTTGGCACCGTAGGAAGTGTTGCCCGTGGCGAACGCAGCGACCCGGATATCGAAGAAGCGCACACCGGCGTCGGCCTGTCCGTAAATATCCAGGACCTGTGTCTGCGCGTTCCCGCCTCCCGTGGTGATCCCCGCGTCATGACTGCCCGCCACGACGATTTCGTTGAGGCACTTGCCTGCACCCAATGTCAAATACTTGATCATCTTCGTATACCTCATCCCTTTCAGATTATGTCGACCAACTTTCGACTGGAACCGGGGCGAAACAGGGACACGTTCAGTCATTCCATCCAAGCCATGGCGATGCTTGGAAAATAAATGAACCCGCCCCCATGTTTCCATGACCTTGAAACCGGAGGCCTCGGCGAAACGAGGCGGTATTTAGGCGAGCTTCGCCACGAGGCAAATTGAACTGATCGCCTTATTTCGCCATTTTTGATTACGGATAGAACTGTTCGGGAGTACCCAAGACAACACTCTGACCATATATGTCACGTGTAGTCTTGGAGATGATGCCTTTTTGGAGTCTGGCCGAAATTTGCACGGTCGACTGATACCAAAATTGCCAGCCATGTATACCGTGTCGATGACCCCAGACGAAACAGGATGACTCGGGCTTGGCGCTGGTTTCCGCAGCACCAAACTGGACAATCTTCTCATCCCATGAAGTGCGAAACCTCTGCCGAGCCGCCTTGAGATGGACTTCGCTGACATGACCGACATAGTTTGCCTTGCGGACAAATTTTTCGCCGGGCATCGCCGCACCGAACATGCCGTTGACGTGCCCCGTGGCCGCCGCCGAACCTATCGCATCCGCCGTAATCAGCTGGAGTCGAGACGGGGCGACACTGGTGGATACGGGGGTAAACACATTGTTGTATGCGGTCTTGCCATTCCCGTGTGTCACGCGAACACCACCGACTATCGGGTAGACGCGAACATGGCAACCCGTGAGGGTTGCAGTGAAGAACCAGTCCACCGAATTGTCCAGATCAACCGAGATCGCGGCGTCGGGTTCCCAAGGTAGATAGATGCAGCGCTCGCGCCCCGGTATCGCAGCTACTTGAGGCGTGAGGAGCGCCTCACCGTTGAAGGGCTCCATGGTCCAGTCAAGCGTATAGGTTGCAGTCACCAATACGAGATGGTTGCCATTTCCGGCGGCCGGCTTGAGTCCATTTGCGGCGGTGAGTTGACGATCATCCACGCCGATGGGAAGCCTGCTGGAAAATCCGAGTGCATCATCTCTGAAATCCGTCGTAAGGGTCATTGCGCTTCCCGAGATTCAGTTGAAAGCGAGAGGGGTCAAGAAAATTTTCAACCACCTCATCCGAACCCGTACGAAAACTCCCCATCCGTCACCCCCACCTGCACCTTCGCGATCTCCTCACCCGCAATCATCTTGGTGAGGAACGCCCGCGAGATATCCGGCAGCATCGAATTGGTGAGGATCGCGTCGATCATGCGTCCGCCCGACTCGGTCTCGGTGCAGCGCTCGACCACCAGCTTGACCACGTCCTCGCTGTATTCGAACGGGATCTTGTAGCGGGCCTCGACGCGCTTCTTGATGCGGTTGATCTGCAGCTTGACGATCTTGCCCAGCATTTCGGGACTGAGCGGGTAGTAGGGAATCGTCACCAGGCGACCCAGCAACGCCGGCGGGAAAATCTTCAGCAGCGGTTCGCGCAGCGCCTTGGCCATGCCTTCGTGATCGGGCATCAGCTCCGGGTCCTTGCACAAGCCGGCGATCATGTCGGTGCCGGCGTTGGTGGTGAGCAGGATCAGGGTGTTCTTGAAGTCGATCGAGCGGCCTTCGCCGTCTTCCATCACGCCCTTGTCGAAGACCTGGAAGAAGATCTCATGGACGTCCGGATGGGCTTTCTCGACCTCGTCCAGCAGCACCACCGAGTACGGCTTGCGGCGTACCGCTTCGGTGAGCACGCCGCCTTCGCCGTAACCGACGTAGCCTGGAGGCGCGCCTTTCAGGGTGGAGACCGTGTGCGCTTCCTGGAACTCGCTCATGTTGATGGTGATGATGTTCTGCTCGCCGCCATACAAGGCCTCGGCCAGCGCCAATGCGGTCTCGGTCTTGCCGACGCCTGAAGTACCAGCGAGCATGAACACGCCGATCGGCTTGTTCGGATCGACCAGGCCGGCGCGCGAGGTCTGGATGCGCTTGGCGATCATCTCCATCGCGTGGTCCTGACCGATGACGCGTGCGCCCATCAGCTTGGCCAGGTTCATCACGGTCTCGACTTCGCTCTTGACCATGCGCCCGACCGGGATGCCGGTCCAGTCCGACACCACCGAGCCGACCGCCTGCTGATCCACCGAAGCCAGGATCAACGGATGCTCGCCTTGCAGCTCGGCCAACTGGGCCTGCAAATCCTGGAGTTCCTTCAGTGCAGCGGCACGATCGTCACCGGTGAGCGCGGGCTCACCCGCTGGAGGCGCATCCTTCGCTTCCGCCTCCTGCTTGGCCGACTCCTCCAGCGCGCTGCCGGTGCCCTCGACCGGGGCACTGGAGCCACGCAGCTTCGAGCGGATACCGAGGATCTTGTCGACCAGGTCCTTTTCGGTGACCCAGTTCGCTTCCAGGGTTTCCAGCCGCGCCTTCTGCGTCGCCAGCTTCTCATTGGCGGCGTCCTCGCGCGTGCTGACGTTCACACCCACATTCTTTTCGCGCGTAATGATCCCCAGCTCGGTTTCCAGCGCCTGGATCCGCTTGCGGGTGTCGTCCACTTCGGCCGGCACCGCATGCTGGCTGATCGCCACGCGGGCGCAGGCGGTGTCGAGCAGGCTGACCGACTTGTCCGGCAGCTGGCGGGCCGGAATGTAGCGGTGCGACAGTTTCACCGCGGCTTCCAGCGCCTCGTCGAGGATCTGCACCTTGTGGTGCTTCTCCATCACGCTGGCGACGCCGCGCATCATCAGGATCGCCTTCTCCTCGCTGGGTTCGTCGATCTGCACGGTCTGGAAGCGACGGGTTAGTGCCGGATCCTTCTCGATGTGCTTCTTGTATTCAGCCCACGTCGTGGCACCGATCGTGCGCAGGTTGCCACGTGCCAATGCCGGCTTGAGCAGGTTCGCTGCATCACCAGTGCCGGCTGCGCCGCCTGCACCGACCAGGGTGTGTGCTTCGTCGATGAACAGGATGATCGGCCTGGTCGAGGACTGCACTTCCTCGATCACCTGCTTCAGGCGATTCTCGAACTCACCCTTCATGCTGGCGCCGGCCTGCAACAGGCCAACATCGAGCACGCGCAGTTGCACGTCCTTCAGCGGCGGCGGTACGTCGCCGATGGCGATGCGCATGGCGAAGCCTTCGATCACCGCGGTCTTGCCCACGCCGGCCTCGCCGACCAGCATCGGATTGTTCTGACGGCGGCGCATCAGGATGTCGACCAGCTGGCGGATCTCGTCGTCACGACCGACGATCGGATCCATCTTGCCGTTGCGCGCCTGCTCGGTCAGGTCGATGGTGAACTGCGCCAGCGCCTCCTGCTTGCCCATCTGCGCGGGCGACATCGCGCCACTGGCTTCGCCCGGCGCTGAACCGCCGCCCATCCTGAAACCGTCGTTGGCGCTCTGCCCGTCCTCGGGCGAGCCGCCGACCACCTCGGCAAACTTCTCCACCAGTGCTTCGGGCTTGATCTTGTCGAACTCGGCCGAGATGTTCACCAGGACATTGCGCAGGTTGCGCGTGCGCATGCAGCCGACGATCAGGTAGCCGGTACGCACCTGGGCCTCGCCGAACATCAGGGTCGCAAAAACCCAGCCGCGCTCCACCGCCTCTTCGACACTGCTGGAAAGATCGGAGATGGAGGACGAGCCGCGCGGCAACCGATCGAGCGCATCGGTGATGTCGCGCGCCAGGTTCGACGGATTGAGGTTGAACTGCTTGACGATGCGGTGCAGGTCGGAGTCCTGCAGTTGCAATATCTGGTGGATCCAGTGCACCAGCTCCACGTAGGGATTGCCGCGCAACTTGCAGAACACGGTGGCGCTCTCGATGCCCCGAAAAGCGAGCTTGTTGAGCTTTCCGAACAACGCACTCCGGCTGATTTCCGCCATGTCAATAATCCTCTGTGGTAAATGTCGATCTTGGTGTGATGGTGCAAATGCGATCCAGGCCCTCGAATCCGCTTCCCGCGCGACAATCAATCCGGCGGTTGCCTATCCGACCGGCTTCAATACAACCTGATCGGCGTCGATGTCCTGCTGCGGGGAGCCCATCCAGGTGGTCAGGCCCATTCTTCCGTTCTGTCCCAGTCGCGTTGCCGGCACGTCGGCCCTTTTCAGCACCAGCTGGACGTCCCAGGCCTTTTCCTCGCCGATATAGGTCTTGACCGCCGCGACCAGCTGGCTCAGCGCCTCGCCACCGGGCAGGAAATTGTTGAACTCGGCGCGGCTGAGCGGGCCCAGCCGCAGGCGAAAACGCTGCTGGCTGCCCCATACATATTGGCCAGTGACCGTGGTAAGCCCGAGGGACGCCACCTCGCCCGAGGCGCCCAGGCGCAGGAACGAGCTGGGCGGCAGGCGCATCCACTCGGCGACGAATTCGACGATGCCCACCGGGATGCGGAAGAATCGTTCCACCATGCCTTTGAGGCCCTCGGCATTGCGCGCCTGTTGCAGCAGGCGACCGGCAAAGAAGCGCTTGAACTGGTCCGGCAGCGCATCGCGATTGCCCAGATCCGGCGTGGCCAGGCCCACCATCGCCCCCAGGTAGAGCTGGAACCGATCTTCGTCGGGGCGATCCATCTGCACGGTCGGCTGCGCGTCGGCCCAACTGCGGTAGAACAGGCTCATCATGCGGTGATGGAAAATGTCGGCGAACGCGCGGAAGGTGCGGTCCTTGCCATTCAACTCGCGGTCGATGGCGTATTCGGTCAGGTGCAGCGGCAACGGTGCGTTCGGGCCGAACAATCCGAAAAAAAGACCATGCAGTCGCGCCGGCCTGCCGCCACCACCGGGCTGATACTGGTCCACCGTTTTCGGAGCAAATGACAACGACGGGGTCTGGCCAAGCCGCACGAAATCATCGCTGGTCTTGGCCGAATGTCCCAGTCGCGGACGCTCGGGAAATGCGCACTCCAACCGCCGGATCGCTTCGAAGAATTCGAAGGTTTCGGGGTGGTCGCGCAGCGCATTTTCCAGCGCTACAGCGTCTGCCGTGTTCCCAGCCGGGCGGGCCATCGTGCGACCTCGTTGCGTTCCAGCGTACGCAGAACGGTTTCAGTGAAAGAATTGACGGATACATAGCGGGCGAAGAACTGCTGCATCACGGCACCAAGCAGAAAGGCACCGGTGCCCTCGAACGCGCCATCGTCGCAAGTCAGGGTGATCTCCAGGCCACGACCAAAGGTGATCGGACCCGGCAACGGAATACGGCGCACGATCGACTGCGAGCTGACCGCCTTGACACCTTCGACCTGACGCAGCGCGCTGGAGTCGAACTGGTCGCAGTACAGCGTCAGCATCTCGCGCAGCGCTGCCGCACCTTCACCCGCGTTGTTCTCCATCAGCGACACATAGTTAAGCTGCAAGTGGCTCAGCAGGCGCCATGCGGTCTCGCCGGTGGCGATCGACGCACGCGGCTTGGTCGGGCCGGCGACGCAGCGGATCGACTCCACTGGTGCGCCTGTTTCCAGGGTGAAATCGGTCTTGGACTTGCCCACGGGCATCTGCAGCGGCAGGTCGCGGTTGGTGCACATGAGCTGCATGCCGATCTGGCGCAATTCGGTGGAGTAAGGCGCCTCGCTGGAATCGACCAGCGAAATGAACATCTCGTTGCCGATATAGCTGGAACGCGCGCCCTGGCGCTTCTGGCGCGACGAAAGCAGACGCGGTTCGCGGCGGATCGTGTAATAGGCGGAATGCTGGCTGTGCCACGTGCGCTCGTCGCAGCCGTAGAAGGGCAGGAATCGCTGTTCGGGCTCCTGCCGATCGCCGAAGCCTTCCACGTTGCCGATGCTGTGCACCTCGAAATCCATCGGCCGCGTGCGATCGGCGAGGATGTGGTATTCGGTCACGCCCTGCTGCAGGTGGATGCGGTCTGCACGGCGTGGAAACAGGTTGATCGCCGGGGTGCAGAACAAGCGGAAGTTGTTCGCGTCGACCGCATTGTGCAAGCTCGCCACGCTGCGATCGAACAGCACGACGATCTCGAACTCGCTGCCCCTGGAGCGCGCCAGCAGGGGCTTCAAGTCGGTGAACTCGGCGAACAGGAACCGCTCGGGACAGGCAAAGTATTCCTGTAGCAGGCGATAGCCACTGAACGAACGGCCCGAGTACGGGATCAGTGCCTCGCTGTCGTCGAAGCCCCGGCGGTTGATCCGGCTTGCGTCATGGATCTGGCTGATCTCGCCGCTGGCACCTTGCGCACGCACGACATAACAGAGCGCGTTGCCCAGCAGTTGCTCGTACAGACGCTTGGGCAATTCATCCGCGCCGGCGATGAACACCGGCAGCTTGTCCAGTGCCAGCATATTGGCCTGGGCGCCCGCGGTAACCCGGAACTTCAGGCGCAGGCCGGCACGCACCGGCTTGCCGGCGGGCAGCACCACGCCGGCTGCGGCGATCGCCGCCGGCGTCTCCAGATATTTCGCGTCGGTCAGCTCGAGCGGCCACAAGGTGACGTCGTGGGCCGTGCGATATTCGCAGGCGGTGCGGTCGTCCTTGCCGATCAGGCTGCGCAAGGAGGTATGCCGCGCCACGGTGTGACCGGCGAGCAACCCGCTCTCCTTCAGGTCGGGCTGCATCTGCACCACGGCCATCGAAGGCACTGGCGCCAGGTAATGCGGGTAGACCATTTCCAGCAGATGCTGGGTGAACACCGGGTACTGGGCATCGAGCTTCAGCTGGATGCGTGCCGCCAGGAAGGCGAAGCCCTCCAGCAGGCGTTCGACATAGGGGTCGGCGCATTCGAAGCCCTCCAGGCCCAGCCGACCGGCAATCTTCGGGTACTCGCGCGCGAACTCGCCGCCCATTTCGCGGACGTGTTGCAATTCCCGGTTGTAGTAGCGCAGCAGTCGCGGATCCATGGGCAATCAGCCGAAGCCCTCCGATACCTTGAAGCTGCCGGTTTCCAGGTCCACTTCGGTCTTCAGGTAGAGGTTCAGCGGAATCGGCTGCGCCCACATCTCCGACTCGATGTTGAAGATCAGTGCCTGCCGATCCATGCGCTTTGACAGCGCATTGACGGTGACCCTCAGGGTGTTGGCGGTCAACCGCGGCTCGAATGCCAGGATGGCATCCCTGACCTGACGCTGCAGCACGTCGGCATTGATGCCGGACAAGGCCACACCGGTCAAGTCCGGAATGCCGAAATTGAGCACCGAGCGCGCCACGTCAGGGTAGTCGTCCAGTTCGAGACTGGCGTCCAGGCTGACGCAGTTGAGCAGCCACGACATGTCGCGCGTCACGCAATCGCGCAAGCGGGTCGCGGAAATCACCCGCTTGTCGCGGCTCTCCTCCAGCTTGCCCGGTTCGTCGTCGGTGAGGCGATCAAGCAGCGAAGGCTGGAGTCTTTCCTGGGTGGTCAGTTCAGCCATGGAAGGTTCCGGTCCCCCGATCAGCCGGCATCAAAGGAAATCAGCCGCGCATCGAACAACGGGTAATCGGCGACATCGGTGGCCAGCATGCGCTGGCCCAGGCCGACCTGGAGCCCGGCGCCAACGTCGACCCACTCGGTCTTGCGCCCCAGCACGAGATCATGATCCTCGGCCCGCTCCGTGCCCGGATACCGGCTGGGAATGAAGCCGATCGCCTTTCCACTGTTGTTCCAGGTCACCTGGACCGGCACCCAGATCTTGTCGCGCAAGTCGCTGGGTGCCTCGAACTTCAGTTCGCGCAGGCGCGAGAATGGCACCCACGAGTAACCGCCGTTGACGATGATTTCCAGGCACGGGCCGATGCGCGGGTCCGCGTCGGCGATCCATTCGAACGCGTTTCCGTCGATGGTTCCGGCCACTGCAGGCGCCTGCTCGAACGCCTGCTCACGCAAGCTGGCGGCCTGCTCGTGCTGTCCTGCGGCGCCCAGCTTGAGAGCCTGCAGCAAGAGCGCCAGCCACTGCTCCGGCTCGCCGATGATCACCGGCATGCGCTTGCCCGCAAAAACCTCCGCGCGCACCAGCTCGCCGCGCAAGGCCTCGGAATAGGCGCCGACCATCATGGCGTTGAGCGGATCCAGCTCACCGCAGACATTCAGCTGGTTCTGTGCCCGCTCCCATTGTCCAAGCAGAGCCAGAAGCTGGAATAAAAAAACCCGGCGTTTGGCGTCTGCCGGGTTGTTGCGTACTTCTGCAGTGAGCAATTGCAGCGCCTCGTCAGGCCGACCTTCTTTGAGCTTGCTCTCGGGCGTCATGTCATCCCTCGGATACGAATCTGCGGACATGTCCACAGACAGGCCCATGGTCCGTGCCTGGCCCCGGAGCCACCCGCATGCAACGTCCACAGGCATCACGCCGCACGATCTTCACTCGTACGCGCACGTGCACCGATGGACGATCAGGACGGAGACCCCGGGGTTCAGGCCCAGCTAAAAGCCGTAAAGCACCGAGCAGATCAGGCGACTTCCTCGACGCTGTACTGCACCGTACCAGCCTCACTGACCTTGCCCTTGTCGTCCTGCGTGGAATAGGCAATGTCGAACTTGGCGAAGGCGAGCGAGATGTTCTCGGTAAGCATGTCTTCGCCACCCGAGCCACCGGTGCTGTAGCTGGTGATCATCACACTGGTCAGCGTGATCTTGAGATAGTCATCCTGGGTGCCGCCTGCCTTGGAGACATACAGGATCGCACTGTCGGCATGGGCACCGGTGGTCAGCGCCTTCATGAACTGCGTCGAGCTCTTGTCCAGGTACTTGGTGACGCTGATGTCCTGGATGTTCGCCTTGCCGGCGCCACCGCCACTGCCATGGCCGAACGAGCCACTCTGCGACATGCCCCACGACCATGCCAGCAGCTGGATCTTGCCTGCGTGCTTCTTGTGCTTCGACTCGCCGGTGTAGGTAACGGACCCGCCCTTCAACTCCAGGTGCATGTCTAATGCCATGAGAATTCTCCTTGTCAGTTTTGGTCAATTGAACCGGACCGCTTCTGCGTTTGTCAGGAACGATCCGGCGAACTTGCAGGGAACCACGTGCGTCATGAAGCCATGGAACGAAAGTCTGGCAGCGGCATCAGCCCTTTGCCGCCGACGGCAGGCGGGAGACCAGCCGCAAGGACACCGTCAAGCCCTCCAGCTGATAGTGCGGCTTGAGGAAGAACTTCGAGGTGTAGTAACCCGGCGCCCCTTCGACCTCTTCCACCACGACTTCCGCCGCGGACAGTGGCTTGCGTGCCTTGGTTTCCTCGCTGGAGTTGGCGGGGTCGCCGTCGACGTACTGGCCGATCCAGGATCCCAACCAACGCTCCATCGCATCACGATCCTTGAACGAGCCGATCTTGTCGCGAACGATGCACTTCAGGTAATGCGCGAAACGGCAGCAGGCAAACATGTACGGCAGGCGGGCGCCCAGCGCCGCATTGGCAGTGGCATCCGGATCGTCGTACTCGTCCGGCTTGCTCAGCGACTGCGCACTGATGAAGGCGGCCATGTCCGAGTTCTTGCGATGCACCAGCGGCATCATGCCCATCTTGTCCAGTTCGGCCGAACGCCGGTCGGTGATGGCGATCTCGGTGGGACACTTCATGTCCACGCCGCCGTCGTCGGTCGGGAAGGTATGCGACGGCAGGCCCTCGACCGCGCCGCCGGATTCGATACCACGGATGCGCGAACACCAGCCGTATTCCTTGAAGGAGCGGTTGATGTTCACCGCCATCGCATACGCCGCGTTCTGCCAGGTGTACTTGGAGGAATCGGCGCCACTGGTGTCTTCTTCGAAGTTGAATTCCTCGACCGGATCGGTCTTGGCGCCGTAAGGCAGACGCGCCAGCGTGCGAGGCATGGTCAGCCCCACGTACTTGGCATCGTCCGACTCGCGCAGCGAACGCCAGGCGGCATAGTCCGGGGTGGAGAACACCTTGGCCAGGTCGCGCGGGTTGGCAAGCTCGTTCCAGCTGTCCATGCCCATCAGCGTCGAGGCGGCGGCAGAGATGAAGGGCGCGTGCGCGGCAGCGGCCACCTGGGCGATGCCGGCAAGCAGCTCCACGTCGGGCGGGCTGTGGTCGAAATAGTAGTCGCCGACCAGGCAACCGTAGGGTTCGCCACCGAGCTGGCCGTACTCTTCCTCGTACATCTTCTTGAAGATCGGGCTCTGATCCCAGGCGGTACCCTTGTAGCGCTTCAGGGTCTTGGCCAGGTCCTTCTTGGAGATGTTCATCACGCGGATCTTCAGTTGTTGATCCGTCTCGGTGTTGTTGACCAGGTGATGCAGGCCACGCCATGCGCTCTCCAGCTTCTGGAAGTCGGCGTGGTGCATGATCAGGTTGATCTGCTCGCTGAGCTTGCGATCGATTTCGGCGATATAGGCATTGATGGTCTGGGCAACGTCCTCGGAAACGATGTCGGACTTGCTCAGTACCTGCTCGGCCAGCGTGCGAACCGCCGACTCCACTTCCTCCTTGGCACGATCACTCTTCGGCTTGAATTCCTTGCTCAGCAGCGCGGCAAAGTCACCGGCATCCAGGGTTTGTACCGCACCGCCCTGCTCGGCTAGTTTTTCGGTGGCCATGCGTGCTTACTCCCCGTCTTTGTTGGTGTTGTCGGACGGCTTCGGCGCTGAAACCAGCGACTGCAGCAGCGCCGGATCCTTGAGCGCCTGGGCGATCAGGTTTTCCGCGCCGGCCTTGCCGTCCATGTAGGTGTCGAGATTCGCCAGCTGGGTGCGTGCTTCCAGCAGCTTCGCGACGGCGGGCACCTTGCGGGCCACGGCGGCCGGAGAGAAGTCGTCCATGCTCTCGAAGGTGATGTCCACGGCCAGGTTGCCTTCGCCGGTCAGCGTATTCGGCACCGCGAAAGTCACCCGCGGTTTCATCGCGTTGAGCCTGTTGTCGAAGTTGTCGACATCGATCTCCAGCGCCTTTCGATCCTCGATCGGCGGAAGCTCGCCGGCATTGGCGCCGGAGAGATCCGACATCACGCCCATCACGAACGGCACCTGTACCTTCTTCTGGGCGCCGTACACCTCGACGTCGTATTCGATCTGCACGCGCGGTGCGCGGTTGCGTGCGATGAACTTCTGACTGCTTTGCTTGGCCATGCGACTCTCCCGTTCAGGGTTTTCGGTTTTCGAAATGCAACAACGATCGGTTCCGTCGTGGCCTGGGTCTGGCCCGCCACGGGGAAAAAGAATGTCATGCGGCGAATGTCGAGCCCGGAAGTCTGCGTGCGGTGCTCGTTACCGTCGTCTGTGCGGGTGTCGTCACCCTCGCGCCATCACCCCATGACGACGCGCCAGGCATCCGCACGGCCGCAGGGGCCACACGGCGACATCCTGAATCAGCGTTTGTTGATATGTTTGGGCCCGGACGCACCCCATGCCGGCCCCGAGGTGCGCCCGCCCAAGGCGAACCCCCTCGGATGAATCAAATTCAGATCCGGTGGTGAATATACGCGCAAGCTTTTACCCCCCCTTCCGTTCCCGACGGTGGCCTTGCATCGGCGACAAACCCCTCGCCATGGCAAGTTCGGCGCCAGGCACTCTGCATCGATGATGCGATGAACCCAAATTCGCCATTTCCAGACGATACCGGTCGCCACCCCGCCGCGGCACGAAACTCGCAAATGGCCTTGATGCCTGGCCTCTGGTCGCCTGTCGCAAGTCGACGTCAGTTCGCTGCGAATCGCGTCTGACGGTTCAGGCAATCTACATCCGTCATGACCTCGGTGCAAGATGAATCACCGCGCCCGAACCATCTCCCCGTGGACCCCTCGGCCATGCGTCGAGCGCACTCGCGAAAACCTGCGGTCCCGACCACGGATGGTTGCCCGACATGCTCCTGCGCCTGTTCGATCCCACCACGACCGCGAGCGGCTCGATGACTCATTCGCGCAGTCATCCGGGGGTAGCAATTCGCAACAAAAAGGGGAATCCGCGATGGATTCCCCTCTTCGGTCCCACTCGATCGGTGGGTGATTGAATTTGGTGGGCGGTACAAGGATCGAACTTGTGACCCCTACCATGTCAAGGTAGTGCTCTACCGCTGAGCTAACCGCCCGTCGCATCGGCCATGCCGCGCGAGCCGCGCAGTATACGGCAGGGTGCCGCCGCCGACAATATGTCAGGCACACGCGGGATTCAGCGCAAAGCCTGCTCGCGCAACTGGTGGATCTGGTCGCGCAGGCGCGCCGCTTCCTCGAATTCCAGGTTCTGCGCGTGCCGGTACATCTGCGCTTCCAGCTTTTTCAGCATCCCGGCGGCCTGCTGTGCGTCGAGCCCGGCGTAGCCGGCGCCCTGCTCGGCCACCACACGGCCGCGCACGGGCGACTTGCCGCGACGACTGCCGGCGTCGCTGCGTGCACCTTCCATGATGTCCGCGATGCGCCGCACCACGGTCTTCGGGGTGATCCCGCGCGCCTCGTTGTGCGCCACCTGTTTCTCGCGGCGCCGCGCGGTCTCGTCCATCGCCGCCTGCATCGAACGGGTGACGTTGTCGGCGTACAGGATCGCCTTGCCGCGCACGTTGCGGGCGGCGCGGCCGATGGTCTGGATCAGCGAGCCGGTAGAACGCAGGAAACCCTCCTTGTCGGCGTCGAGCACCGCCACCAGCGACACTTCCGGCATGTCCAGACCCTCGCGCAGCAGGTTGATGCCGACCAGCACGTCGAACTCGCCCAGGCGCAGGTCGCGGATGATCTCGCTGCGCTCGACCGTCTCGATGTCCGAGTGCAGGTAGCGCACCTTCACATCGTGCTCGGCGAGGTATTCGGTGAGGTTCTCGGCCATCCGCTTGGTCAGCGTGGTGACCAGCACGCGGTCGCCCATCGCGATGCGCTTGTGCGCCTCGCTGAGCAGGTCGTCGACCTGGGTGCGCACCGGGCGCACCTCGACCTCGGGATCGACCAGGCCGGTCGGGCGCACCACCAGCTCGGTCACCGCGTCGCCGGATTTGCGCAGCTCGTAATCGCGCGGCGTGGCGGAGACGTAGATCGCGCGGGGCACGCGCGCCTCCCATTCCTCGAAGCGCAGCGGCCGGTTGTCCATCGCCGAGGGCAGCCGGAAACCGAACTCCACCAGGGTTTCCTTGCGCGAGCGGTCGCCCTTGTACATGGCGCCCAGCTGCGGCACGGTGACGTGCGATTCGTCCACCACCAGCAGGCCGTCGGCCGGCAGGTAATCGAACAGGGTCGGTGGCGGCTCGCCTGGCTCGCGCCTGGTCAGGTGACGCGAGTAGTTCTCGATGCCCTGGCAATAACCCACCTCGGTCATCATCTCCAGATCGAAACGCGTGCGCTGCTCCAGTCGCTGCGCTTCCAGCAGCTTGTTCTCCCGATACAGATACTCCAGCCGCTCCTTCAGTTCGACCTTGATCGTCTCGATCGCGTTGAGCACGCTCTCGCGCGTGCTGGCGTAATGCGTACGCGGGTAGACCGTGTAGCGCTGCACCTTGCGGATCGTCTCGCCGGTGAGCGGATCGAACAACGACAGGTTCTCCACCTCGCCGTCGAACAACTCGATGCGCAACGCCTCGATTTCCGACTCGGCCGGGAACACGTCGATGATCTCGCCGCGCACACGATACATGCCACGGCGCAGCTCCATCTCGTTGCGGGTGTACTGCAACTCGGTCAGCTGATGGATCAGCCTGCGCTGGTCGATGCGTTCGCCCGTGGCCAGGATCAGCCGCAGCGACAGATAATCCTCCGGATTGCCGAGGCCGTAGATCGCCGACACGGTGGCCACGATGATCGAATCCCGTCGCGACAGCAGCGCCTTGGTCGCCGACAGCCGCATCTGCTCGATATGCTCGTTGATCGAGGCGTCCTTCTCGATGAAGGTGTCCGACGCCACCACATAGGCTTCCGGCTGGTAGTAGTCGTAGTAGCTGACGAAGTACTCCACCGCGTTGTGCGGGAAGAACTCCCTGAATTCGCCGTACAGCTGGGCCGCCAGCGTCTTGTTCGGGGCCATCACGATGGTCGGCCGCTGCACCTGCTCGATCACATTGGCGATCGTGTAGGTCTTGCCCGAGCCGGTGACACCGAGCAGGGTCTGCGACGCCAGACCCGCCTCGAACCCCGCTGACAGGCGCTGGATCGCCTGCGGCTGGTCGCCGGCGGGCTGGTAGGGGGCAACGAGCTGGAAGCGGTCAGTCATCGGCTACAGATGTGGGCGCGGGCGAGCATTCTAAATCCTGCCTGCTGACAGGATGCGTCAGCAGATGCCGACACGCGCGCCAGGATCGAGCCACTGGGCGCACCACGCCAGCTCCCTAGCATGGGACCTCCCGCACATCGCAGGAGGCGGCAACATGGCGGCAACAGGAACCCCGGGCCCGCATCGGCGTCAACGCGGCATCAGCCTGGTCGAACAGATCATGGTGGTCTCCGTCATAGCCATTCTGGCCGGCGTCGCGCTGCCGCCGCTGCATCACCTGCTGAGTCGCAACCGGCTGCAGGTGGCGCAGAGCGACTTCATGACGGCATTGCAGCACG
Organism: Rhodanobacter sp. B05; assembly: GCF_002001085.1. Lineage (GTDB taxonomy): Bacteria > Pseudomonadota > Gammaproteobacteria > Xanthomonadales > Rhodanobacteraceae > Rhodanobacter. The sequence continues at coordinate 120,772 of NZ_MUNU01000015.1, read as the reverse complement.
CTCGCAGCACCGCTGCGATCACCGGCAAACGCACGCTGTTCTGCCCCAGCCCGGATGGCCACCAGTGCAGCGACGATACCCGCTGGGAGCGCGGCTGGTTGCTCGGCCACGATACCGACGGCGATCATCAGCCCGACGGCGGTCCGTCGTATACGCGCGCCGCCTACGCCCCCGGCCTGCGGATTGCCAGCAGCAGCGGCCGTCACGAGGTTCGTTTCCAGCCGGACGGCAGTGCCGGCGGGAGCAACCTGACGCTGTTGTTCTGCGAACCCGGCAAACAGGGCCAGACCCTCAGCGTGGTGGTTTCGAGATCCGGTCGGATCCGCGGTGCACCGGCCACCGCAGCCCAGGCGGCCACTTGCACGCAGGCCGACTGAGCGATCGCTGCGCAGGCGCCCCGCAAGAAATGGCTCGCCGCCACGGAGCGGCAGCGCGGCAGGATCAGCCCGAACGAGCGGCTATCGCCTCCAGCAATTGCAGATTCAACGCATGCTGTTGCGCCTGCCAGTCCGCCAGCATCGCCGGATCGATCTCCGGCTGCTCGTCCATCGCCGACAGGCGCCGCTTCCACCAGCTGCGATAGCGATAGTGCGAGACCTCGCCATTGATGTCACTGCCGACCAGACCCGTGCGCAGACTGTCGATCAGGGCCAGCGCATGCGGCACCAGCAAGCGCCCCTGATCCCAGTTGGTATGCGCCACTTCGGGCGCGAATGCATCCTTGTCGATCGACAGGTAACTCGGCGTCGCCTGTGTGCGCTGGAAACCCACGAACGCATCCACCAACGCCGCGGGTGAATCGAAGTTGCGGAACGCCTGACCAAGCCCGAATCGCCGCGCCCAGTCGGTATCCACTCCGATGCTCCAGTAAGTGAGTTTGCGGCGGTGCAGCGGGGCCAGATAGTTTTCCCACGCATGGCCACGGCCGATGTCGGCCGAGGTAATGCCCAGCACATGCACGTGGCTGACCTGATGCAGCAGCGCCACCTTGCGCACCCACGAACCGCAATGCACGCCGAACGGAAAGCGCATGTTGTCCGGATGGTTGTCCAGCACCACGACCTGGAAGGGCCGGTGGGTCGGCAGCCGTGCGATCAGCGGCCAGCTCAGATGGTGGAAATCGCCGCTGCCCATGAACACGGTGCCGTATTCGGCCGGCAGCAATTCATCCAGCACCGCGCCGAAACGCCGCATGGTGGCCAGCGAGCAGCCGAAGCGGATCGTTTCCTGCCAGTGTTCCAGCGGCAGCACCAGCCGATCCGGCAGCGCACCGACCGACTGGTCGATGTCGAGCACGACTGGCCGTTTCGCCCGATCATTCATCGCGATGCTCCGTCGCCAGCAGTTGCCGGTCGCTTTCGAAATGGCCGCCGAGCCGGCGCAGCAAGGCGCGCAGCAGGGGATTGCGGGCATACACGGCGTGGCGGGTGAAGGTCATGCTGGCACCGAGGAAGGCCTTGACCTGCGGGTCGGTCCAGCCCGCCACGTAATGGGTCAGGCCGCGCTGGCGTGCGTAGTCGAGATTGTGCATCCAGCTGACGAAATACAGATTGTGCTCGCGTGCCTGCGGATAAGCGAAGCCGACGTATTTGTCGATCAGCTTGCCGGCGTGCTCGTAGCAAAGGTTCCAGCCGATCATCTCGCCGGCGTGGCGGTAGACAAAGACGATGCCACCGCTGGCCGCATCCTGCAGCACCGCGCGGAAAAAGTCGGCGCCCAGGCGATCGAAGTGGATCTCGCTCTGCGCGTAAACGTTGTCGAACAGCGCCTGGAACAGCGCCAGCGTCGCGTCATCGTGGAAGCGCGCATCGCCCGTGCCGACCGCCTCGATGTCCAGGTCGGCGCGCGAGCGCAACTTGCGCCGGATGTTCTTCCGGCGGCCGGATGACAGCCGCGCCAGGTACTCGTCGTCCGAGCCGAAATCGATCGGCACCCAGGCCAGCGCCTGGCCTTCCAGCAGCACGTAGCCCTGCGCTTCACAGGCCGTGGCGAAGGCCCGGGCATGCTCGTTTGCCGCGGCATCGAGCAGGGGCGAATCCTGCGCGATGTCCTTGACGATCAGCAGGCGGCATTCGCGCCCGTAGGCGCGTTTCAAGCCCTGCGCCAGCTCCATCGGCGTCACCGCCGGTGGCAGCGGCGCGTATTCGGACACCGTGGTACCGGCAAAGCGCGTGCGCCAGCGCAGCAGGCGACCCCACCAGCGATAGCCGGGCAGGCGCGTGAGTCGCCGCCGCAGCGCGTCGTCCGCCGTGGTCAGCAGGTCGAACGGCGCCTTGAAGCAGGGCATGCCCTGCGGCGACCGCTCCACCGTGAAACCCAGCGGCGGGTGCTGCATGAACGCGTCGATAAGCGCATCCGGCTCGAGTTGTGCGATGAAAGGCATGAGTAAGCCATTCTGCCTAGACTTGGAGATATGCAAAACTGTGGCCTGCAACCAGGAGCCGATCCGTCATGAGCGAAACCATCCAGCAGCAGATTTTCGAGATCATCGCCAAGCAGGCCAAGATCGACGTGGCCACGATCAAGCCCGAGTCCACCCTGAAGGATCTTGGCATCGCCTCGCTGGACGCGATCGAGCTGATCTTCGACATCGAGGAGCATTTCGACATCAACTTCCCCGACCAGCAGGGCGCCAACTTCGACAGCGATACCGCGCAAAGCCTGGTCGACGCGGTACAGAAGGCGCTGGACGAGAAAGCCGCCGCCGGCGAAGGAAACGCGTAATGTCCAGTGTGTCGTTGCGCCGGGTGGTGATCACCGGCATGGGCGCGATCAGCCCGCTCGGCGTCGGCGCCGAGGCCCTGTGGCAAGGCCTGCGCGAAGGTCGCAGCGGCATCGGCCCGTTGCGCCATCCCGACAGCGAACGTCTCAAGCTGAAGATCGCCGCGCAGGTGCCGGCGAGTTTCGACCCGGCCGCGGGCATCGACGAGCGCACCCTGCCCCTGCTCGACCGCACCTCCGAATTCGCGCTGCACGCGGCGCGCGAGGCGATCGCGCAATCCGGCATCGATTTCAGCCAGCCCGCGCTCGGCCTGCGCACGGCGGTGGTGGTGGGCACCGGCGTCGGCGGCGAGACCACGCAGGACGAACAGAGCCGGCGCCTGTACGCGGAGAACGCCCAGCGCACGCACCCGCTGACCATCGTGCGGCTGATGACCAACGCCTCGGCCAGCCAGATCAGCATCGCTTACGGCCTGCGCGGGCCGACCTTCGCCGTGGCCAGCGCCTGCGCCTCGGCCAACCACGCGATCATCCAGGCTGCCCAGATGATTCGTTACGGCATGGCCGACGCCGCCGTCACCGGCGGTACCGAGGCCTGCCTCACCTACGGCGCGATGCGCGCGTGGGAAGCGATGCGCGTGCTGTCCGACGACACCTGCCGTCCGTTCAGTGCGAACCGGCGCGGTCTGGTGCTCGGCGAGGGTGCCGCCATCTTCGTGCTGGAATCGCTGGAACACGCGCAGGCGCGGGGCGCGACGATCCTGGCCGAACTGGCCGGCAGCGGCATGACCGCCGATGCCACCGACATCGTGATGCCCAGCGCGGAAGGCTCCTCCGCGGCGATGAGCCAGGCGCTGGCCGATGCGGGTCTCGCCCCGCAGGACGTCGATTACATCAACGCCCATGGCACCGGCACCCAGGCGAACGACGCCACCGAGACCAAGGCGATCCGCCTCGCCTTCGGCGCACATGCCGACCGCCTCGCGGTGTCCTCGACCAAGTCGATGCACGGCCATGCGCTGGGCGCATCCGGCGCGCTGGAGCTGGTCGCCGTGATCGGCGCGCTGCGCGACGGCGTGGTGCCGCCGACCGCCAACCTGGACAAGGCGGATCCGGCCTGCGACCTGGACTACGTGCCGAACACCGCGCGCGCGATGCCGGTACGCGCCGCACTGAGCAACTCGTTTGCGTTCGGCGGGCTCAACGCCGTGCTGGCCTTGAAACGCGCGCCCTGAACTTTTCGCAGCTGGTTCCATATGAAGAAACCCGGCGGTGAACCGCCGGGTTTCTTTCGTGCACAGCCTGCACGCGGCCAAGCTCAGGCCTTCTTGGCCTTGGTCAACAGCTGATCCAGCAGGCTGATCGCCAGGTCAATCTCTTCATGGGTGATCTCCAGCGACGGCGCGAAGGTGATCACGTTCTTGTACCAGCCGCCCACGTCGAGCACGAGGCCGATCTTCTTGCCGTTGTGCTCGAGGTCGCCGGCCAGGCCGATGTCGACCATCCTGTCCAGCAGCGCCTTGTTCGGGGTGAAACCGTCGTCGGTGCAGATCTCCGCGCGCAGCGCGAGGCCCAAGCCATCAACGTCGCCAATTTCCTTGTGCTTCTTCTGCAGGTCGCGCAGGCCGTCGAGGAAATGCGCGCCCTTCTTAGGCACCGTGGTCTCGTAGTCCAGCTCGTAACCCATCTTGATCACTTCCAGACCCAGCGCGGTGCCGAGCGGGTTGGAGTTGAAGGTGGAATGGGTCGAGCCGGGCGGGAAGATCGTCGGGTTGATCAGCTCTTCGCGCGCCCACAGGCCGGACAGCGGATTCAGGCCGTTGGTCAGCGCCTTGCCGAACACCACGATATCTGGCGTCACGCCGAAATTCTCGATCGACCACAGCTTGCCGGTGCGCCAGAAACCCATCTGGATTTCGTCGGACACCATCAGGATGCCGTACTGATCCAGCACCTTCTTCAGCCCCTTGAAGAAGCCCATCGGCGGGATCACGTAGCCGCCGGTGCCCTGGATCGGCTCGACGTAGAACGCGGCGTATTCGCACTGGTTCGTCTTCGGATCCCAGATGCCGTTGTATTCGGTCTCGAACAGGCGCGCGAACTGATGCACGCAGCTGTCCGAATACTCTTCCGCGGTCATGCCCTTGGGGCGACGGAACGGATACGGAAACGGCAGGAACATCGCGCGCTCGCCGAAGTGGCCGAAGCGGCGGCGGTAGCGGTAGCTCGAGGTGATCGACGACGCGCCCAGGGTGCGGCCGTGATAGCCGCCCTCGAACGCGAACATCAGGCTCTTGCCGTTCTTGAAATTGCGCACCAGCTTCAGCGAATCCTCGATCGCCTGCGCGCCGCCCACGTTGAAGTGCACGCGGCCGTCCAGGCCAAACTTCTTCTTCGCATCCAGCGCCACCGTCTTGGCCAGCTCGATGCGGGTCTGGTGCAGGTACTGGCTGGCCACCTGCGGCAGGCGGTCGATCTGCTCCTTCAGCACGTTGTTGAGGCGCTGGTTGCCGTAACCGAAGTTGACCGCCGAGTACCACATCTGCAGATCGAGGAACGGCGTGCCGGCGGTGTCGAACATGTAGCTGCCTTCACCGTGACGGAAGATCTTCGGCGGGTCCACGTAATGCACGGTGTCGCCGAAGGAGCTGTACTTCGCCTCGTCGGCGAGCAGTTGCGCGTCGTCGATGAAGCCGGCGGCGGTCTTGTCGATTTTCATGGGGAACGTCCGGGATGATTCGGGAATTCGGAAGGGATAAGGCGGAACCGCGCGATCAGGCGTGCGCGTGCTCGCGGTGGACGTGGCTGACCAGGCTGCCGTCGACCAGCTTGGGCAGGAACTCCAGCGCATCCTCGAAGCCGGTGATCGGCACGTAGTCGATGCCGGCGGCGCGGCAATGCTCGATCAGCCGGTGCTTGGCGAACACGAAGTCGACGCGATCGGCCGCGCAGAAATCCGACGCACCGTCGCCGATCAGCAAGGTCTTCGCGCCGGTGGTGCGGGCCTGCGCCACGCAGGCGCACTTGCAGGTGCCGCTGCGGCAACCCTCGGCCTGGAACGGCGAGGTCAGCTGCCACTGCCTCGGCGGCTCGGCCGGGGCCAGATGATTCGCCGCCAGCGGCAGCGAATCCAGGCCGTAACGGCCCAGAATCCGGTGGATCGCATAGTCGAGGCCGTCGCTGACGATGCGGATCGGCACATTCAACTCGCGCGCCTTCGCCACGAATCCGGGAAACGCGTGATCGATCCACAGCCCGGCCAGATGCGTGTCCAGCTCGTCACGCGTCATCTGCAACAGATCGACCTGGCCGGCCATGCATTCGCGCGACCCAATGCGACCGGCGCGCCAATCCTGCTCCAGCACTTCCCAGCCGGGCCGACCGAAGCGATCAAGCAGTGAGTCGATCACGTCCTCGACGGAAATGGTGCCGTCGAAATCGCACAAAATGGTCCAGCCAGACACGGCCATCACAAACTCACGTCAGTAGCAATACCGGAGAGTTTAGAAAGGCTGCCTTTCGGGGTCCTTTCCTGCGCCAACGACGGTGCAGTGGCCGGTTGCCCGGTACGTCGATGCAAACTGAAGTTCATGCCGGCCCGTTTTGCGAGACAACATGCCAGTCTGTTTGACCGCGAAACAGGGGTTGCCGAGATGCGCGATTACGTCGCACGCGTCGTTACAGAGGCGGCGTCGCCAACGCGCCGCGCATAGTCGCCGTCAGGGTTCGGACGAATGGAAAACCCCCTGCCGCCGGCGCAACGGGCGAATCCCCCACGCGCAAGCAAACTTTTCCTGCCCCGCACCTCGCCAGGACGTATCGTCATTACCCGTGGACGCCTCGACGGATCAGTGCTGCGCAGGCGAATCGCTGACGGGGATCTCGAAGGTAACGCACAGGCCACGCCCGTTCGCGCCGGATTCCGCGTAGATGCGACCGTTATGCAGCTGGATGACACTGCGGCAGATGGCAAGTCCCAGCCCGCTGCCACGATCCTCGGTGGAGGACTGGTTGAAGCGGACGAAGCGCTCGAACGCCCGACCGCACTGTTCAGGGGTGAGTCCCGGCCCCTCATCCTCGACGCTGACCCGCCAGCAATGCGGCACAAACTCCGAATGCAGGGTGATCAGGCCCCCCGGCGGAGAGGCCCGCAACGCATTCGTGAGAATGTTGAGAACCACCTGCCGCAACCAGCGCTCCTCAAAGGCCACCCTGCCCTGGCCACGATGCGTGCATTGCAGACGACGCCCCTGGTGTTCGGTCAGCGCGCACACATCCTGCTCGAAGTTCTGCAGGAACGGATGCGGATCCTGCACGACCAGCTCCATACGGATGCCCTGTGCCTCGGCCCGCGACAAGAACAGCAATTCGTCCACCATCTGGTTGACGCGGGCCAGTTCCTCCAGCTGCACCAGCACCGCGTCCTCCTGCGGCTGGCTCAAGGTGCCATCGACAAGCAGTTTCTCGGCATGCAGCCGGACCAGCGACAACGGCGTCTTGAGCTCGTGCGATACCTCGGCGCTGAATTGACGCACCTGATTGAACGATGACTCGAGCCGATCGAACATCTGGTTGAGCAATCGGGCGAGGCCAGAGATCTCATCGTCCACCCCTGTCACGCTGATGCGCTCGGCGAGGTTGTCCGAACGGATGCGATTGGCCGTCTCGCCGATCAACCGCACCGGGCGCAGCATCAGACGGGAAAGGCCCAGCCCGATCGCAATGCTGGCCAGGATCATGCCCAGCAGCAGCGCCAGACTGACCTCGGTATAGGCCACCATGGCGCGCCGCACCTGGCCCATCGGCGTACCGATGCTGACGTCGAACGGCGACATCACGAACTCCGCGATGCGCAGTTCACCGATGCCCGCCATCGTGCCATTGAATACCCGCAGACCCTTCACGTCAGGCAACGGATTACCCGCAAGGTTCTTCGACCGGAACAGGTTGCCGTGGCCGTGCGAGTCGATGCTGATGTAGAACAGCACCGATGCATATTCGGTGGTCTGTCGGATACGTTCGTTGATGACGTCAGGGTTCAGCGACGCGTAGTCCGTACCGAGGCGCGCCTTGATCTGCTCGAACTCCGTGGCATTGAGCAGGTCAAGATCATGGATCACGTAATTCTGCAGCAACTGGTAGCCGGCAACGAACAGGCAGGCGAGCGTCAGCGTCGCACTCAGCGCATACCAGAACGTGATGCGCGTGCCGATCGACTTCATACCAGCTGGTAGCCGATACCTCGCAGGGTCTTGAACAGCGGCTCGCCTGGATCGGCCTCGAGCTTGGTACGCAGGCGACTCATATAGACGTCCAGCAGGTTGGTGTCGGCCAGCCCTGGCCAGATGCGCTCGGAAATATACGAACGCGTCAGGGTGCGTCCGGCGTTCTGCATGAAGATTTCCAGCAACGCGAATTCGCGGCTGGTCAGATCCACCGTCTGCTCCTTGAGCTTGACCGTGTGCCCGAGCAGGTCGAGTCGCACGCAGCGATGGGTGATCACTGTCTGCTTGACCGTCGACTGCCGGCGCAGCAGCGAGCGGACATGGGCGAGCAGTTCATCAAAACTGAAGGGCTTGGGCAGGTAGTCGTCGGCGCCAAGGTCCAGACCCTTGATGCGATCCTCCACCGTGTCGCGCGCACTGAGGATCAGCACAGCCTCGTTGAAGCCTGATCGACGCCACTCCGACAGCAGGTGCAAACCGTCGCCGTCGGGCAGGCTGAGGTCAAGAATGATCACGTCGTAATTCGTTTCCGCCAGTGCATCGCGCGCGTCTTCGCAGGTGCCAACCAGGCACACCGTGTAAGCACATTCGCTGAGCCCCTGCTTGAGAAACTGTCCGAGACGCTGTTGATCTTCAACGACGAGAATCTTCATGGCGCACCTGCCTGCCGACATTGCGCGGCGAGTGTAGGCCAGCATCGCGCCGAGTCGGTGACGCGATGCACAAATCATGGTGCCGGACAGGCCGGCGCCTCCAGGCAACGGCTTGAGTGGTCTTCCGTCAGCCACGCTTGTGTCGAAACGGATACCCGGAAGGCAAGTTCACGGCGCAGAAGTTCGCAGGCATGCCTGCCTGAAAGAATCTTAAGAATGGCTACAGGTATCCGTCAGGTCATTGCCCTAGGGTGCATGTCGGGCGGCGCAGGCGACCGCCGAACTGGACCGGGGACCGACGCTTTCGTCTTCATGGCCAAACCCGCTGGTTCGCCCCGTCGCATCCCCACTCCCATTTATCCGTGCCAATCGTCGAGGACAGAATCCATGGTTCGTTACGCAACGCTCTTGGCCACCGCCTTGATCGCATCACCGCTGCTGGCACAGACACCCGGGCAGAGTTATGCCCAGCATCTGGTGGATGAGACCCTGGCGACGCATCCGGACATCGCGATCATGGCGATGCACGTGACACCACCGAAACAGGCCGACAACGTCATCATCGCCTCCAACATCGGACGCATCGGCAAGAAGGCCGATTCCGACGACATGGGCGTCGTCAATACCGGCAAGCCGGTGCTGGAAGTGAACAAGGAAGGCGACCACTTCGAGGTCGAGCTGCCGCTGCAGGACGTTACCAGCGACACGGTGGGTGCGCTGAGCATTGTCTTTCCGTACAACGCCGGCGACGACAAGGCAGCACTGGCGAAACGCGCAGAGGTCGTGCGTGATGCGCTGCGGCGGAAGATATCCAACGTCGGCAACCTGACCCAGCCCTACCAGTTCGATCCGACCATCCCGACGCATACCTATGCGCAGCAGTTGGTCGATCAGACCATGGCCGCGCATCCGAAGCTGCTGATTCTGATGCTGCACATCGTGCCACCGGGCAAGTCGACCAACGTGGTCGTGGGCACGAGCATCGGGCGCTTCGGCAAGCCGGCCGACGACGATGACATGCGTGCGATCAATACCGGCATTCCCAACCTCGAGGTCAACGGTCGTCGCTTTGAGGTCGAGACGCGCCTGCTCGACGCCAGCGGGAAGACCCTCGGTGCGGTAGGCATCGTGTTTCCGTACAAACCCGGCGATGACAAGGAAGCGCTGAAGCGCGAGGGATTTGCGATCCGCGACGAGTTGCGCGCGAAGATCCCCACGTTGGCCAAGCTGATGGAGCCGGTAGCCCCGGTGGCTGTCACGGATCCCCACCCGACGGCCACGCTGATCGGGCGCAGCACCGATTGGCACCCCGGCTATTCCGGCGACTTCGACCACTTCGGTGTCGACGTCAAGGGCAACCGGCTGTTTCTGGCCGCAGAGGATCACGGCTCGGTGGAGCTGTTCAACCTCAAGACCGGCCAGCATGAGCGCACGCTCGACGGAATCGGCACCCAGACCCCGCATGCCTTTGTCTACCTGCCCAGGCACAACCGCCTGATCATCACTGACAGCGGCAAGAGCATGTCCAAGATCCTGGACGCCACCACCTTGAAGGTCGTGGGCCACATCAACCTGGCGCCCGGTGCCGACTCGGCTGAATACGATCCTTCGACCGGCCACCTATACATCGTCACCGGTGGCAAGGATGTCGGCATGAAGGACTGCTTCCTGAACGAGGTGGACCCGCTCACCGGTCACGTGTATGCGAAACTGAAATTCGACTCCGATCACGTCGAGGCCGTCAGGGCCGAGCAGCACGGTGATCGGCTGTTCGTGAACGTGGCCGACCAGAACTACGTAGCCGTGGTCGACAAGAAAACGCTCAAGGTGGTTGCGCGCTGGCCACTCAGCGGCGCCCGGACCAATCTGAGCATGGCACTGGACGAGGCCGACCACCGCCTGTTCGTCGGCACCCGTAACCCCAGCAAACTGTTCGTGCTCAATACCAACACCGGCGCCACCATGGCGATGCTGGACGCGCCGGCGACTTCGGACGGGCTGTTCTGGGACAGTGCTCGCAAACGTGTCTACGTACCCGGCGGCGACGGCCATCTCGGCGTGTTCCAGCAGGTCACCCCTGACCTCTATGCTGCGCGGCCGTGGATTGGCAGCGCCATCGGCGCCAAGTCGGGCATCGTCGTGCCACAGCTGAATCGCCTGTATCTCGCCGCTTCGCCCGGCGAACACGGCAAAGGCGGCGAAATCCTCTGGTTCGCGCTGGGCAAGTAGGAGCGAATGATGCGCCCGGATCGAAAGCGAAACGTGATGCCGTCGCGCAATCGACTGGCTGCACCGCCCGCGATGCTCTGCCTCGCCCTGCTGCCGATGCCGGGTCACGCCACGAGTTTCTGCCATCTCGGCTCCACAGCGACACTGCCGGGCAAGGCGCCGGCATGGGACTACCCGACCTGCGATGCCGCGCGGTCGCGCCAGTCCATCGGTCGACGGCACGATGGCGGCGACGTGTTCGACGCGACCACGCTCACGCTGGTTGCCACGACTGCCGGCCCCGAAGGGGCGAACAAGGTGATCCAGGTTCCTCAGCTCGATCGCCGATTCAGCGTGAACGGCGATAGCACAGGCACCGAGAGTGAATACCGCGATGGCGCCGTTCTACCCGAGCTTCCATTCGACCGGACGTTCACCATGTTGACCCACTAGAAAAACTGAAGTCGTTGATTTGCGCGCATTTGCAAATCTTGTCGCGTTGATGTGGATGGACAAGTCCGGGAGGGATTCCCAATGGCGTTTCCCTTGCAAACCCGAGCATGAATTTTCGCTTATTTGATTTTCAGCGTCAGTAGAGCTTCACCACCCAAGTTCGTCATACCTTCAAGTGCCTGGGGAGTGGCGTCCAGCGGGGAAGGCGGACCGAACGCAAATCTGCATCGAGGTAGTGGTATCACGACGATCGATTCATGCAAGCGTGAGCCGCCAATCCCGGATGCCTCCAATCAATCGATGAATCCACGCCGCCGGACGTAGAGAATACGCAGGCAGCTTCCCGGGGAGGGAATCATGGCTCAGCAAAAGTTGCCCGCACTATCCTGCATCGCTGTCGCGCTGACCGCCTGCCTGGCTGCACCATCAGCATTTTCCACCACGGCGAACACCAGCAGCGGTACCCCGTCAGCGCAAGACTCCTCCGGACCGAATCATGAGAGCCCGGACAAGCAAGCTGCCGCTTCCACCGCCAAGCCGCCGTCGACCAAGACCACGCAACTCCAGCGAGTCGTTGTCACCGGAACCCTGGTAACGACCAACCCCGATGATGCAGCCGTTCCTGTCACTACCCTCGATGCGGACGACCTGAATCAGACCGGCGTCTCCAGCGACATGCTCAGCACACTGAGCAAATCCATTCCCGCTTTCGCCGGCCGCAGCAATGCCGGCGCCAGCAATGCGCAGAACCATAACCAGTTCACCGCCGGCGGCTCCCAGATCGAGCTGCGCAATCTGCCGACGCTGGTACTGGTGGACGGCCAGCGCATGGCGCTGGACGGTGTCGCCGGCCTGAGTGGCAGCAAGAACTTCGTCGACATCAGCCAGATTCCGGCCGTCGCGCTGGAGCGCGTCGATGTGCTCACCGACGGCGCCTCCTCGCTCTATGGCGCCGATGCCGTCGGCGGTGTGGTGAATTTTGTTCTCAAGCACGACTACCACGGCGTGACGATCGGCACTCATTACGGAGTAGCCGACGGCGGTTACCACGATCGTTCCGCATTTGTGACGGTGGGTGGAGACGTTGGCCCGGTGAATGTCACCGCCACCGTGAGCGACTCCAAGACCAGCCCGCTCTTTCAGAGCGCTCGCGCGTTCACCAGCCCGCAATACGGTGTCACCCCGGGCACCGGCTTGCCCGGCGTCGTCGGCGCGGGCAGCTATGTGCTGGGGCCAGGGCTGCTCTCGCCCCCCGTTCCGACCGGTACCGCCGCCACTGCCGGCAGCTACGCGGATCTTTCTCCCGGTGTCTACAACGCCACCAGTGCCCCGCAGCTGTCCAACCGATTCGACTATTCGAAGTACGCCATGCTGCTGCAGCAGCAGGAGCACAAGAGCTTTGTCGCGACGATCACCTCGCAACCATTTTTCGATGGTCGGGTGACCGCCTTCGGCGACATCGTGCTATCGCAGAACAAGGTTCAGTCGACCGCGTGGCAGGCGGGGGGTCAGCCCTTCTCTTTCGCCTCGCTCAACGTTCCGGCCGGCTCGCCCTACAACCCGCTGACCACCAACGCGGCGGGCGTGACATTTGCCGACATGTCCCGACCCAAGGGAGTGTTCGATACCACCGACGCGAGTCGCTTCTCCGCCGGACTCAAGGGCAAGCTTTCCGATTCGTGGACCTGGCAGACAACCGTCGATTACAGCGACAGCAGACTGGAAGAGCGCGATACGAATTTGCTGTTCAAGCCCAATCTGGCGTCTGCCGTCGCCGGTGGTTATGACGCCAATGGCAACGCTGTTGCTGGAGGTACCTACAGCAAGGTGTTCGGCGGCTACTCGATCAACAATGCGATGGTGCTGCAGCCGGCACTCGACCCGTTCGCCATCACGGGCAACTCGGCGGCCGCGCTGGCCAACGTCTTCGGTACCGAGGTGTTGAACGGTGACAGCAAGCTGTATTCCTGGGACGCACATGTCGCCGGCGATGCCTTCGCTCTGCCCGCGGGCCATGTGAGCGTCGCGGTCGGCGTGGGCTTTCGACGTGAATCCGTATCCGGCTACGCCGATCCGAACGGCCGCGTCACCGATCCGGTCACCGGTTCCACCGCGGGTAATGCCCAGAATTGGGCCAATGGCCTGTACACCGATCCATTCGGTCACGGCCGGAACGTCAGCGCCGCATACGCTGAAGCACTGATTCCGATCGCATCGAGCAGCATGAACGTGCCGGGCCTGCACCAGCTCGACCTCACCCTGGCAGGTCGATTCGAACACTACAGCGATGCCGGCAACGGCACCTCGCCGAAGGTCGGTTTCCGCTGGGAACCCTTCGACAACCAGTTCGTGGTGCATGCCACCTACACCAAATCGTTCGCCGCACCCCCGCTTTATCAGGCCTACGGACCGTTCGACACTCGCCCGGTCACCGACAACCTCATCGGTATCGTGTTCGGCAAGCCGTATGCCGTGGGCAATACGTTCAATGGCGAAGACGGCGTCAATCCTTCGCTCAAGCCTTCCACGGCGAAGTCGAGTTCGATCGGCTTTGCCTTCCATCCGAACTTCATCAGCGGCCTCACACTGACCGCGGATTACTCTTCGATCACCGTCAGCGGTTTCCCGGGTGGCGCGGACTTCACCCGCATCCTGCAATCGGTCAACGACTCGGGTTCGGCGTCCCCGTATTTCGACAGCGTGAGCACGGGCAACTTCACCAATCTCGGCGGCACCAGCCCCTTTGGAACCCCTGGATCGCTGAAGGCATTCCTGACAAACCCGGTCACCGGTCAGCCCGATCCAGGCAAATACTCCCAGCTCTACGTCATTGACCGATTCCGCAACCAGAGCAAGCTGGTCGAGCACTCTTGGCTGTTGGGGCTGGACTACATTCTGCCCTGGAGCGAGCACGGATCCTGGGAGCTGTCGAGCAAGGGCGCCGTCTTCGATTCGTTCAAGTTCCAGCGTCGTCCGGGCGATTCGTACCAGCAGTACGCGGGCGCTGCCAGCAATATCGGCGTCTTCGCCGGCACCCTGCCGAGGTACCGTTTCTACTCGACGCTCAATTGGTCGCTTCAAAATCTGAATATTACCCTGGCGAATACCTACATTTCCTCAGTCGAGGATGAAGGAGCCGCTGGCACATCGCCAGGCATTCGGGTACCGAGTTACAGCGTGTGGGACTTGCGCGGTTCATACGGATGGACGCTCGGGGCGGGCGGTGGCGACGACGGCAACCAGCTCACGGTCGCGCTAGGCGTGAACAACCTCGACAACAAGATGCCACCGATCTTCCCCCGTTCCTTCACCAACCAGTTCACCACCAGCGATATCGGCACCTATTCACCTGTCGGCCGGCTCGTTTACGGCGAGGTGAAGATGACTTTCTGAGTCCAATTCGTTTGAGTCAGCGCAGACGCGCACCGATCGCGGATACGGCTTTTTCGCCGGCAGCAAGACGAAAAGGCCGCTACGGCGGACAACTGCATCACAAAAGCTGTACAGGTCAGGCAAAGCGAGTGGATGAAGCCCGGACCGGCCATGACTGGCCGGCCCGGGCCTGACACCGGATCTTCAACCGTGAGGCGACGCTTGCCATGGGGCGGTCCGCGACATCCACACGGGTGCGGCCAGCTGCTCGCCGATCGCGCGGCAGGTCACGCCTGCGGCGATCATTCCGCGATGAGGAAGCACGCGACGGCGTTATGCAAGCTGCCGGACTCGTCCCCGATCACGACAAATACCAGCTGTGTCATTCAAACCGGAGATAGCCGCCCGTGTCACACATCGAATCAGCCCGTATCGCCGCCAGGTTGGACCGGTTACCGCCGTCCCGCACCGTGTGGACCATCGTCGTCCTGATTTCGCTGGGCGGCGTATTTGAATTCTATGACCTGTTTTTCACGGGTTACGTAGCACCCGGCATGATCAAGTCGGGATTGTTCAGCCCACAATCGCTGGGCTTCTTCGCCAGCCTCGACAGCATCAAGGTGGCGGGATTCGGCAGCTTCGTGTTCAGCACGTTTGCCGGACTGTGGTTCGGTGTGGTGCTGCTGGGCCACCTGCCGGACCGCTACGGGCGCCGCCCGGTATTCACCTGGTCGTTGATCTGGTACGTGCTGTGCACTGCCATCATGGCGTTTCAGCAAACCGGTGAACTGTTGAACGTGTGGCGCTTCATCGCCGGCGTCGGCTTCGCCGTGCAATTGGTCACCATTGACACCTACATCTCGGAGCTGATCCCCAGTGCCGAGCGCGGGCGTGCGTTCGCCATCAATCAGTTCATCACCTTCTGCGTGGTACCGGTGGTCGCCCTGCTTGCCTGGCTGCTGGTGCCGATCGCACCGCTGGGGCTCGACGGCTGGCGCTGGGTCGTATTGATCGGCTCGATCGGCGCCGGAGCAGTGTGGTTGTTGATTCGGCGGATCCCGGAGAGCCCGCGCTGGCTTGCCCAGAAGGGTCGCTTCGATGAAGCCGAGGCCATCGTCTCGATGATCGAGCGCAAGGTCCGTGCGGAGACCGGGTGTGAGTTGCCGCGGCCCCGGCAAGAGTCGACCGAGGAGAGCGGCCACGGCGGATTTCGGGAGCTATTCTCCGCGCCCTACGCTCGCCGCACCGTGATGCTGTCGGTATTCAACATCGCACAAGTGATCGGCTTCTACGGATTTGCCGCATGGGTCCCCAGTCTGCTGATCGCCCGCGGGATCACCTTGACCCACAGTCTGGAATATTCGTTCATCATCGCCATCGCCAATCCGATCGGCCCGCTGCTGGGTACGCTGTTTGCCGACCGCGTGGAGCGCAAGCGGCAGATCATGCTGGGGCTGACGATCATGGGCGTGGCCATGCTGGCGTTCTCGCAAGCCAGCAGCCCCACCATCCTGATTGCGCTGGGCGTGCTGTTCACCCTCGCCGCCAACGTCATGTCCTACGCTTACCACAATTATCAGGCTGAACTTTACCCCACCCGCATCCGCGCCCGCGCCATCGGCTTTGTGTACTCGTGGAGCCGCATTGCCGCCGCCTTTGCCGGCCTGGCTATCGGCTATTTGCTCGGTGCGGGAGGCGTTCCTGCGGTGGCCATCTTCATCGCCATCGCGATGGTGGTGGGTATCGTCGTGATCGGCGTATTCGGGCCGGCAACCAAGGGTATTTCCCTGGAGAGAATCAATCATTGAGGTAGCACCACTGCAACGCTCGAGATCTCAGTCGAGTCAGCGAAGCACCCTATCGCACCATGGGATGTCTCGAACGGCGAAGCGTTCCTGAATCGATTTTAAGAAAGCTTTAAGGCTGCTTACAGGGTGCCGGCGTATGAGTGAGGCACGGCGCTTAACTAGGGGAATACGCCCGGCCCTGCCGGAAGCTGACCGTGGACCCGGAACCGACATTGGCTAAGAGCGCGGGCATCCGCGCTGGGGAGAAACGATGATGTTTGCTTCGAGCAAGAATGCGCTGGCATGTTCGATCCTGGCTGCGCTCTGTTTGGGCAGTCCTTCAGCATTGCTTGCCGCGACCGCGCCAAGCCAGCCGCTGGCCAGTGCTGCCGGGACCAGCGCAGTTGGACCGCAGAGCACGGCACCTGCGACGACGCCGCGCTCGAAGCAAGCCACGACGGCGGCACCCAAGGTGACGCAATTGAAATCCATCACGGTGACGTCGCCTTTCATTGCCAAAGCGGGCCACAGCGCACTGAAGATGGACGTGCAGGCGCGCGATACGCCGTTCTCGATTTCCACCTATACCGGCAGCTTCATCCACGCGATCGAGGCTGCGCAGGTCAACACGCTCTATCCCTACATGACCGGCGTCCAGGCCGCTGGCAACACCGGCGACGACCTGGTTTTCCGTGGTTTCACCAGCAGCGTCAACGACCAGAATTCGATTCTGGTCGATGGCCTGCCCGGATTGGCGACGCGCTTCGGATCTCCGGTCACGATCGGCATTTCGCGTATCGACGTGGTACGCGGGCCGGCTTCGGTACTCAACGGCGAGGAGCAGCCGGGCGGCTTCGTCAATCTGATCACCAAGAAACCCGAGGCCGATCCGCTGTACGAGTTCAGCGCCAGCGGCACCACCTACGATGGTTCCGGTATCGGCTTGACCGACAAACTCGGTGGCGACTTCGCCGCCGACCTCACTGGCCCGCTGGGCCACAGCGATCGGCTGCTGTACCGACTGGTCATGGACGACGCCAACGGCGACACGTTCCGCAACAACAGCTACTCCCACAGCATCTATTTCGCGCCCAGCCTGACCTGGAACGTCTCCAACAATACCAGCCTGACCGCGCAGTACGTGTTTCAACGCCTGAAGTACAGCTACGACACCGAACTGGTCGCGCCGAACAACAACATCGCCTTGGTCGCACCGATCATCACTCGCTATCAGCAGCCAAGCGATGAAGAGCACGAGTACGGCAGCGTGCTGACTCTGTTGTTCAACCACCAGTTCGCCAACGGCATCAGTTGGAGCCTGGACACGCGCAATGTCTGGCATACCGATGATGCCCACGGCTACGACGTCGCCTCGATCCTCAAGAACCTGCAGTACGTCGGACTGCGTGCCCGTGGACAGCTCAACAAGCGGCGTTACGATTACCTCGACACCAATCTGCATATTCCATTCAACACTTTCGGCATTCAGCACAACTTGGTGGTCGGGTTGACGGACGGGCGCGATGTGGCCGACTTGAACCGGACGCAATTTTACAATGCGCCAAGCACCGGGCCGAATGCGCTCACCATGAGCATTTACGATCCGGTCTACGGTCTTGCACCGGAGCTGTCGTCGCTGCCGCTGTATGCCCCCGGCAATGCCAGCGTGCTAACGCACCGCTTCACCACGACCTACAGCTACGGCACCTATTTCGCTGACATGATGACGCTGTCCAGTCATTGGAAAGCCACGCTGGGCCTGCGCTATTCGCATGACCGCCAGGCCATCGAGGAGCTGAGAGTCGCCGGCGTGCCATCGAGCAACAAGGCCAACAGCAAGGTATTGCCGATGGCCGGACTGATCTACCAACCGAATGAACACTGGAGCAACTACATAAGCTACAGCACTTCCTATGTGCCACCCTCTGCCAACGCGATCGACATCAATGGCGTCAACAACTTTGTGCCTACATCGGCCGATCAAGTCGAGGCGGGCAGCAAGGTCAATTTCCTGGACAACCACGTGTCGGCAACGCTGGCCGTGTTTCGCATCAACGAAAAAAATACCCTGAGCAGCTTCAAGTGCGCGGACTACGGCACCTGCTACACGCAGGTCGGCAAGGCGCGTTCGCAAGGGGCCGAATTGGAGGTGAACGCGCGTCCGTTGCCAAACTGGCAATTGACCGCCGGCTACGCCTTCACGGTCGCGCAAATTACTTCGTCGACGAATCCAGCGCAAGTCGATACGAGGCTGCCCAATGCACCTGAACACAGCGCGCACCTCTGGTCGCGTTATGACTTCCGCTCGTCGAGTTTGCAGGGTCTGGGTTTCGGCGTGGGCGTCATCCGCAGCGGCGAACGGGCCGGCCTCACGCCGACGGCGGTCAATCAACCGGTACTGCAACTTCCGGCCTACACCCGCGTGGATGCCGCGCTGTACTACAACCGCGACCAGTACGCACTGACACTGAAGGTGGAAAACCTGTTCAACAAGATCTACTACCAGAGTTCGTCTTCCAACCTCGCGGTATTGCCTGGAAACCCACGTCTCATCACCTTGTCCGCGAGGTTCTTCTTCGAATGAGCGCGATGAAAAAGTTCCCACGGCTCCGCCAGCGCCGTCCTTGCGTGAGCTTCTTCGCAGGCATGCTGGCTTGCGCGCTGATCAATTCAGCACAGGCTTCCACTCATCCGACCCAGATCGAACTGCTGCTGCCGCCGGCACCAAAACACGCCATTCAGACGCCCGAGCAGGACGCCGCTGGCGAGAAATCCGGGCGCCCCCTGCCGGCACCGGAGATTCTGCAACCGACTCTGGACCCCACGCTACCGGCTTTCAATCCGCACTACGGGCACACCCTCAAGGGTTCACTAAGCATGGCGTCCTCGGATGTTTTGCCAGGCCTCGTGGGTGCATGGATCGCCAGTTTCAAAAAGCTTTACCCCCATGTGCACGTGAACTTCGGTCCTCCTTATGAGGGCACCCATGCCGAGGCGGAGATGAACCACGGCAAGATCGACATCGCCTTCGTTTCGCGTGAGCTGAAGCCGACCGATATCGCCACATTCGTCACCGATCATGGCTATCCGCCACTCAGTGTGCCGGTGTCCGGCGGCTCTTACCGACATTTCGGATTTCTCGATGCCGTCAGCTTTTTCGTCAACCAGGCCAACCCGGTCGAGCACCTGAGCCTGGCCCAGCTTGACCAGATCCTGTCGAGCTCGCACTTGCGTGGCGGCAGCACAGCCAAGACGTGGGGGGATGTCGGTGTGACCGGCGACTGGGCCAGTCATCCGATCCACGTCTATGCAATCAAGCCCTGGAACGGGTTCGAGGAATTTGTCCGCCAGCGCGTGCTGGACGCCGATGGACAGCGTGGCCACTGGCGAAAGGATTTGCACTTCGACCATCTGGTGTTTCCGGTCGCCGATCGGGTGGCCGCCGACCCGGATGGCATCGGCTACGCGGGCCTTGCCTTCGTCGATGTGCCGGTAAAGTTGATTTCGATCGGCACGGAGGGTCAATTCGTGGCACCCGCCTACAGTAACGTCGCCGACGCCAGTTATCCGCTGAGTCGTTTGATCTACGCCAACGTGAATCGCAAGCCCGGGAGTGCCATGAATCCGGCGCTGCAGGAGTTTCTCCGGTTCGTGTTGAGCCAACAAGGCCAGCAGATAGTGCGCAACGAGGCCATTTTCCTGCCGTTACGGGAGTTCCAGTGCAAGGCGGCCAGATCGTTGCTTGGGCCGACGTCGCCGGGAGTACATCCATGATGGTACCGACCGCGTACGTTCGCCGCGGAGCAAGCCGTCGATGTGTCGGTGCGTGCGCGCTCCTGCTGGTCGGATCGATGGTCAGCGGGTCGCTCGGCGCGACCGAGCTGCCGCTTCGCGTCAGCCATCGGATAGCCGTTCCTTCAGCAGCGCCAGTCAGCGGAATCGGCTTTGACGCCACGGGTGCGCACGCCTACGTGGCCACCGGCGCCACGGTGGATGCGCTCGACGTCGCGTCGGCCCGCCAGACCGGTACCCTGCAGCTGCCCGCCGCGGCGGTGGCCATGGCCATCGATCCGCAGGACGGCAAGGGCTACGCGGCCATCGCCGCACCCTCGGAACTGGTGGTATTTCAGCTGCATCCACTGCACATCGAGTCGACGATTCCGTTGCGCGACGGCGTGCCCTCCGCACTGCTCTACGCGTCGTCTGAGCGCGCGCTGTACGTGTTGAGTCGCGCAAGCTCGACCATTGCACGCTGGGACGCCGCCAGCGGCAAGCGCACCGGACAGGTTCGTCTGTCCGGCAAACCGGGGCAGATGGCAACTAACGCTCGCGGCACCCTTTATGTCGCCAATACAACAGGCAATGCCATCGATGCGGTGGACGAGCACGGCATGAACAACCTCGGTGCGATTCCCACCAAGGACTGCGTCGGACCGACCGGGCTGGCGATGGACCCGATCGGCCGCCGACTGTTTGTCTCCTGTCAGGACGGCGCCCGCACGGTAATCGATACGGACCTAGGCTTCACCTTCGAGTCCTTTCCCGCGGGCACGCCGGGACCATCGCAGATGATCTTCGCCATGCATCCTTTCGGCGCTGGCGGTTGGAAGGGTGCGGCGTTCAATGCTGGCGACAATGGCGAGCTGGCGGCGCTGCGCATGAACGCCTTCGTAAACTACAGCGCGGGCGGCACCTACGCGCTGGACGGCAAGGTCCAGGCGATCGCTCTGAATGCTCCCGCTGGCCAGCTCTGGTTGGCGCTCGATCGGCCGCGGCCCACTACAACGGATGCCAATGCGCCGGCAGAGCATGCCGAGTTGCTGGTGTTGACCCCGAGCGAAGGATGCACCCCATGAATCGAGTGTTGCTCAGTTTCCTCGGATGCGTCGTGGCCTTTGGCTTCAGCCAACCCCCTCTGCAAGCCGCGCCACTGCCCTGGTCCGCGCTGAAGGGCAAGCCGGTGCTGTTCGTGACGGGCAAGACCGATCCCGGCGAGCCCAACGACGACGCCCTTGTGCGCCAGCATCTGGAACAAATCGGCTTCAAGGTCACCACGGCCGATGCATCGGTGTCGCCATCCGCGGTGAGCGGCATGAGCCTGATCGTGATTTCCTCCACCGCCGACGCCCACGAACTGCAAGCGAAGTTTGCGCAGACGCCGGTGCCGGTGTTCACCTGGAACACCTTCGACTATCCCAACCTCGGCATGACGGGTCCCCAACTGCATCGGGACTTCGGTGTGGTCGATCCGATCCAGCACTACGCGGAAAGTTTTTCGATCCTGTATGGCTATGGCGCCAACACCACATCAACCATCAGCCGGGCGGTCGGGCTCAGGCCACAACTGTTCGGCACGCTGTATCTGGAGCCCGGCTCGATCGGCTGGGCAAATCCAGGCCCTGGTGCCACCGTCATCGCGGACTTCGAAGGCAAGCCGCAACGGGCCGCCGTGTTCACCTATGAGCGCAAGGCAAGCCTGGCCGATGGCGCGACTGCGCCAGCTCGCCGGGTCGGCTTCTATCTCGCCGACGGCAATTTCCACCTGCTCACCGACGTGCACGGGCCGGCGGCAAACGATCCGCAGGTGCGTCAATGGGCGATCGGTCTGAAGCTGTTCGACGAGGCGATTCGCTGGGCGGCCAGCCCCCCGCAGGCAGTGGCGCCATACGACCCCGCCGCACTGGACGCGCGGATAAGGGGCGTGGCGCACGGCAAGAAGGTTCTATACGTCGAGCGGGTCGACGCTGGCGAGGGTCGTGAGGCCGACGAGCATACCGTTGCGCACCTGCGCAGCCTGGGCTTCGAGGTCACGATTGCTGACCAGACCGATCCACAGACCCGCGCCAACGGCGAGGACCTGATACTCATCTCATCCTCGTGCTCGAAATACAAGCTCGCCAACAAGTATGTAGACACCGCGGTGCCACTGATCACGCTGGAGGGGCTGTATGCCGACGCACTGCATCTGGCCGGCCGCGACCGCTATGCCGACTATGGGGAGCACGGCGAGGAGAAGGAGAGTGACGATCCGCCGGACAACTACCTCGACATCGTAGGCGCCTGGAATCCGATGGCGGCCGGCTTGCCGGCAGGACTGGTGAAGTTTACGGAGCATCCCGGCGTACTCAAGTGGGCTCGCCCGACGCCCGACGCAATCGTCATCGCCACCTTGCCAAATTCACCGAATGAACGCGCCATCTTCGGTTATCCCGAGCACGCCGTCATGGCAGACGGTTTTATCGCTCCGGCACGGCGCGCCCTGCTGCCACTGGACAACCCCAGCTTCGATGACCTGACGGCGCAGGGTCATGCGCTGTTCGATGCGGTCGTGCTGTGGACCGTCAGCGGGAAGCGCCCCTGACATGCCGGCCTGGCGGCGACTGGCGGAACAACGGGGTCGATACCTCGGCCGTCGGAATCGCCGCTGATGTTCGGTGTCGGGCACTCACACGGGCTGGCGCGGACGGCGTGGACCATAGCTGTCGCGCTGCTTGGTGTCAGCCCATGTGGCGCGGCAAGCGTGGTGGCCGCAACGAGCATCGCGGCGACGTCTGCAGCCACGACGGACAGCCTGTATTGCATCGGCGCCAGCACGATGCAGCCGCTGGTTGCGGCGTGGGCCAAGGCATTCACTGCGCGTCGGCCTGACGTGCCGATCCGGGTGGCGGACACCACCCACTTTTCTGCTGCCGGCGTGACGGCCATGCTTGCCGGTCACGTCAATTGCGTCACCTTCGCGCGCGAGCCCTTTCCTGCCGAATCGGCTGCGCTGCGCGTGGCGCAGAGTGGCACCCCGGTCCTGGTACCGGTGGCTGGCGGCAGCTACGCCGCGCCGCACGGCACCTTCGCCATCGCGGTGTACGTCAACCGCGCCAATCCGCTGCGCGGTTTGACCATGGCGCAGTTGGCCACCTTGTTTTCGGGCAGCAGCGACGGACGGCCGCTGCGAAGGTGGGGACAGCTGGGTCTGCGTGGTCCGTGGACGGCGCAGCCAATCCACCTGTACGGCATGACCCCGCGGCGCAGCAACGGCAACCCGCCGGGCATCGTGAACTTTCTGGATCGTCGCGTGCTGCAGGGCCGACCTTGGCGTACGGACCTGCGCGTGCAGACCGATACCCCCGGACAGAGCGCCCTGAGTGCCATCGTGCAGCGAGTGAGTCAGGACCCTGACGGTGTCGGTTACAGCGGCTTTGGCTATGCCGTTCCCGCCGTGCATCCTGTCGCGCTGGCAGCGACCATGGACGGGCACTATGTCGCCGGTAATCCAGCCACCGTGGCATCGGCGCGCTATCCGTTGTCCCGGCAGATCTACCTCGGGCTGGCGCGGACCGACCGCGGCTGGCTGTCACCGCAGACATGCGCGTTTCTCTCCTTCGTACTTGGTGCCGACGGTCAGCAGCAGATCGCACGCAACTCAATGCACTTCGAGCCGCTTACGGCGCGACAACTTCGCGTGTCCCGACAGGCGTTGCAGCACGGCGGCTGCAACCCAGTGCAGCCACCTCCCGTGCGTCCAGTCAGTGCGCTGCCCGGCGAAGCCTACGCTGAGCCCGACGGCGCCATCCGGGTAGTCGGTTACAACGATATGCGCTGGATGCTGGAAGCACTGGATCGACAGTTCGAGGTCACTCATCCCGGCGTTCGCTTCGATCTCGTGCTCAAGGGAACACGCACCGCACCTGCCGCGCTGGCAGCCGGCACCAGCTTGTTCGCTCCGATGGGAGCTGAGTTTTCCGCCGCCGAACTGGCTGACTATCGGAAGGCGACGGGAGCCGACCCGGTCAAGTTTCGCGTCGCCCACGCGGCGCTCAATCCACTTGCGCGTTCTTCACCGTTGGCAATCTACGTCCATCGCGGCAATCCACTCGCAGTCGTCAACTTGCAGCAGCTGCGTGAAGTCTTCGCTAGGCCCCAAAGTATCCGACAATGGTCGCAGCTTGGTCTGACCGGAGAATGGGCGACGCGGCCGATTCATCCCTGCGGGCCGGCGGCTTCGACGGCTCTGGGCGTCTATTTCAGGCGACACGCCCTTGATGGCCAGCCGTATGCGGTGGACTATCTCGGCTTCCGCGAGTCAACCTTGGCGCTCGATCAAGCCGCGACTGATAGCGATGCGCTGTGCGTGGGCGATCTGAATCAGGCAAACGATAAGGTCCGCGTAGTGAGCCTCGCCCTCCCCGGTGGCAGTGAGGTCTCGTTCGGCTCGCGCGACGACCTTGTCTCGGGTCGGTATCCACTTGACCGCTATCTCTACATCTACATCCGCGCATACAACGATCCGCGCTCTGCTGCACTGCTGTGCCAGTACCTGCGTGCGGCGTGGTCGCCTGTGGGGCAGTCACTGATCAGCGCCTCGGCACCCGGTTACCTGCCGCTGAGCCCTTCCCGGGTGGTATCGGAATTGCGCCGTCTCAACCACATGCACTGCGGATCATGAACGCGGTGCACCCAGCCATCATGCGCGCAGGCGATGCTCCAGGGTCCAGAACCTCATCATTCGAGCAAGTGTGTATGCGCAAAAACAGCGACAGCCCACTGCTCATGCGCTTCGGCGCGCACACGCTATGGAAAGGATCGCCGACCTTCACCTGCGCAGTTGAGCGGCGCCATACCGGTCTGTTGGCCATGGCCGCAGAACCGCCGACCTACCCCGCAGTGCGCGGGCTGGGTGCAGCGGGCAGCCGCGCTGCGGTGACTCATCAGATCCTCCATCACGGTCGCCACCACGGACAATACACTCGCGCCGCTTCGGGATCGCCGCCGCAGGAACCACCATGATCAGGTCGCTCGTCGTCCTGCTCGTCTTTCGGCCCTCCCTCTCATGACACTCAACTTCCAAATTTCCGCCATATTTGTGCCACGATTCCTGGAGTCACCATGAACACCTCGCACTATTCAACCTGGACTCGTCGGCTGCACTGGCTTGTTTTCATTCTTGTCACCGTCACCCTGATTCTGATCTACGCACATAATTGGTCACCCAAGGGATCGGTCATTCAAGCGCAATTCAAGTGGGCCCACATGCAATTCGGCATAGCGATCTTGCTGGTGATGTTGCCGCGGGTGATTATGCGTCGACGTGGTGGGCGCCCGCATATTTTTCCACCGTTGCCCACGTGGCAGGACTGGCTCGCCCAGCTGATGCAATTCGTGTTGTACGTATTGCTGCTTGCCCTGCCGCTGCTCGGCATCGCCAACCGATTGTGGTCGCCCGAAGCCTGGAATTTTCTCGGCATTGCTCTGCCGCATGCGCCGGTGCCTGACAAGGTCTTTTCAAAACAGCTTTTGCGTATCCACGAAACACTCGGAAACGCATTGATGTATCTGGCGGGTGCCCACGCCGCCATTGCGCTGGTGCATCACTTCATACTGCGCGACAGCACACTGTGCGGCATGTTGCCGATCTGGCGCCGAGCGACCGCCACACACATGGATTCAGGGATGAGCATGGATGCGCAGGACGAATGACTGCGAGCGCCCGGTAAAGACATCTTCCTCATCGCACTCATGGCCATTGCGACACAACCTTGCTTCCACAGGAACGAGACGAGCAAGAGCAAGGTGACGAATGTAGGCGTCCGGTCCCAGCAGGCTGATCATGCCTCTTTGGCATTGGCTCACGCGGGCAATCCACAACCCACACTGACCTTCAACTTGTCGCTGCAAGACCATCATCAATTGCAAATCACGCAGAGACGATCAATTTTCACCCGCGAGCGAAAGCTCAGTGCGAGACAAAGCGAAGCGATGGGTAAGAGGATGAGGATGAGGATGATGACTATGCATTGGCGATCACAGTACCCCCGTCACCGGCTTGGCCTTGTGCTTGTGCTTGTGCTTGTGCTTGTGCTTGTGCTTGTGCTTGGACTTGCATCCGGACTCGCCGCAGGGATGCCTGCCCCCACGCAGACGGCGCCAGACCAGGCGGCCGCAGCCAGGGCGATGGATCCAGTGCTGACCCTGGCGTTCAAGGTCAAGCCCGCTGACCGACCCGCGTTCCAAAAGCTTATGACCGACATCCAGGCAACGCGGCTGCGGAAATGGAAGGAACATGGACTGTTGGCCGGCTATCGGCTGTTGGCTTCCCGTTATGCGGATGATGGTCAATGGGACGTGATGGAAATTCTGGACTTCCGCGATGACGCCGCTCTCGCGCGGTGGAATTCGCTTGAAAGTAACTCGGTGGGCGGCCTTTCTGCGGGCGCGCTTGCGCTCGTTCAGTCCGTGACGACAACGCCAGTCGAGCGCGTTGATGCCGGTGGATCGCGCACTGCAAGCGATTCGGCGGTGTTGGTTGTGCCCTATGTCGCGCACGTGTCAGCGGACGAATATCAGAGCTATCTCGATGGCTACACCATTCCCCAATTCAAGGGATGGATCGCCCAGGGCATCCTCGACAGCTATGATGTCTTGACCAGCATCTATCCGGCCGGCCGGCCATGGACGACCTTGATCGTCCTCCGCTATCGCAACGATGCAGCGCTCGCACGCCGTGAACAGGTCAAGGCGAAGGTGCGCGCAGACCTGACCACCGATGCTGCGTGGATGGCTTTCAGCAAGAACAAGAAGAACATACGCGCCGAAGGGGTGGCCGCACTCGCCGACGAACTCGCCGCTTCCGAGGTTGCGCCGTGAAACTGCGCAAGTGGTTGCCAGACTTCGATCCCAATTTCAGGGGCGCGCTGAAAGCTGCAATGCATTGCGCTGCCTGGGTTACACCACGATCACTACGCCAAATTCATCCACACGTTTCCACGAAGACCCCTTTTTCATAAGGGGATCTCAAATCTGAATTTCTCTTCATCTGACTTTCAGCCTCGATTGAGCTTTGCGGCCTATGTTCGGGGCGTTATCGATTGCGCCGCCGACGAGCGCACGCGGGATAAAATCTGATCGCATGAGAATCGGCGGGGCGCGGCGGGAATTCCCAAGGGTGGAAGACAGGAGAAACCATGCGCCATCCGCACCAAGTACATCTGGTCAGAACCTGTGACACCAGCACCACAAGAGATCCGCTTCAAGCAGCAAGCTGCGAACTCCGCTGGAGTCCACGCCGGTCAAGCAGATCGTCGTCACCAGAACACTGATGTCGGTCGCCCGCAACACGGCGGGCATCGCCAGCAGAACCATCGATCCACACGAACTCGACCAGACTGCCTGCAGACGCGGGTTTTGCCCTGGTCCGACGGAGAATCCGGTCACGAATAAGCAAATCCAAAGCCGGCCCCGATAGCTTGGGCGGACATCTGACCGCTGCGCATGGTCGCAGCGAAATATCACAAGGGAGTCCGATTGGTGGGAAAGCTGTCAACAATCAGGGTGGCAGGCCGACAGACCGGGGCGCCAGTGTGGTCACGGGTCGGAGTACTCGTGAGTCTGATAGTCGCCACCGCGCCAACTCTATCCGGCTGCGCTAGCTACACGAGCCTGGCACTGAGCGATGGTCGCGGAGCAAACAGCGTGGCGCAGCTCACCGCACCCACGGCCGGCATGTCGATGCCAATCGCGTCGAGCCATCGGTTCGACCCGAGTGACGGACTGGACGTTACCGAGGTCGCGATGCTGGCCGTGGCCAACAGCCCCGAGCTGCGACTCAAGCGCGACGAGCTGGGCATCGCGCGGGCGCAGGCATTTGCCGCGGGCCTGCTGCCCGATCCGCAACTGGCCTTGTCGGCGGATTTCCCACGCCAGTCCGGTACCGGCCTCAGCACCGCCTACAGCCTTGGCCTCAGCGAGGACATCAGCGCGTTGCTGACGCGTTCCTCGCGCCGCGCGGCGGCGCGCAACCAGGTCAGCCAGGTCAACCTCGACCTGCTGTGGGCCGAGTGGCAGACGGTGGCGCAGGCGCGGCTGCTGTTCGACCAGGTATCGAACCTGCGCGCGCAGCAGGCACGGCTCGCACGCGAGCAGGACGCCCTGGCCACGGTCAGCGGCTATATCCACGCCGCGCTGCAGGCGGGCAACCTCACCTACGACAGCGCCAGCGCCGGCTTGAATGCCGCTGCCGATGTACACAAGCGGCTGGCCGATACGGCGATCGCGCTGCATCAGGCACAGAGCGATCTGCACCTGCTGCTGGGCCTGGCGCCGACGGCGCAGCTCGACCTGGTCGGCGCGCCCTATGCCAGCCGGCCCACGCCGGCGCAGGTGCAGACGGCGCTCGACGACCTGCCGCGGCGACGCCCGGATCTGCTGGCCTTGCAGGCCGGCTACCAGTCGCAGCAGGCCAGGGTGCGCAGCGCGATCCTGGCCCAGTTTCCTGCGCTGAACATCGGCTTCAACACCGCGCGGGATACCAGCGCGGTGTACACCAACGGCCTCAGCATCGGCATCACCCTGCCGCTGTTCGACCGCAACCGTGGCAACATCGCGATCGAACGGGCGACCCGCCAGCAACTGCATGACGACTACGCGGCGCGCGTGCTCGGCACGCGCAGCGACATGCAGCGGATCAGCCGCGACTTGGCCACGCTGGACGGCCAACTCGCCACGCTCACCGCACATTCGCGGCAACTCGACCAGGCCCGCGCATCCGCCGAACGCGCCTGGCAGGCCGGCACGCTGGACTGGCCGACCTATCTGGCGATCCGCAGCAACGCGCTCGGCGCCGATCTCGACCTGCTGGCTACGCAACAGCAGCGCGCCATGCAATCGATCGCGCTGGAAGCGCTGCTCGGCAACACCGACCTGGCCACCCACTCTCCCGTCTCCACGCAAGCATCCACGCCATGAATCGTCCCGCCACCCTGCCCGTGCTGTGCGTCGTCCTGTTGTGCGGCCTGTTGTCCGGTTGCGGCAAGGCGGCGCCGGATGACGACGAAGCCGCCGCAGGCGCGGTCGCGGTCACCACCACCGCACCGGTGCAGCAGACCTTCCACGACAGCATCGAAGCCTGGGGCAGCGCGGCCGGCGACCCGCAGCGTGCGCGTTCGATCAGCCTCGGTCATGGCGGCCAGGTCAGCGCACTGCAAGTGACGGCGGGGCAGAGTGTGAAGCGCGGCCAGCCGCTGCTGACGATCACTCCGGATCCGGTCGCGCGCAGCGCGTATCAGCAGGCGCAGACCGCGTTGAGCCTGGCCACCGGCGAGCTTGCGCGCACCGAACAACTGGCATCGCAGCGACTGGCCACCCAATCGCAATTGGCGACCGCGCGCAAGGCGTTGGCCGATGCGCAGTCGGCGCTCGCGGCACAGCGCGCACTCGGTGGCGACGCCGCCACCGAAACCATCGACGCACCAACCGATGGCGTGGTCACCGGCTTGCAGGTCGGGCTGGGCGAACGGGTCGCTGCGAATGCGCCCCTGCTCAGCTTCACCCCGACACACGCCCTGCTCGCCGTGCTCGGCGTGCAGCCGGAAGATGGCGCGCGGCTGCATCCGGGCCTGTCGGTGCAGTTGCAGCCGGTGTACGGCGCAAGGGAGACCTTTGCCGGCACGCTGCGCATGGTTGGCCAGTCGATCGATCCGCAGACCCATCTGCTCAACGCCCAGGTCGAGTTGCCGGCCACCGCCAGTGCCAGCCTGGTGGCAGGCGCGCCGCTGGATGCGCAGATCCGCACCGCGGACTTCAGCGCATGGTCGGTGCCGCGTGCCGCCGTGCTGCACGACGAGCACGGCGACTACCTGTTCCAGGTCGAACAAGGCCATGCCAAGCGAGTCAATGTGAAATTGCGCAGTGCGCAGGGCGACCCGGTTGGCGTGGACGGTCCGCTCGATGCGAAGGCGAAGATCATCGTGCTGGGCGTGTATGAGCTCAACGACGGTGACGCGGTGCGGGAGTCGGCCAAGTGAGCCTCACCGCATGGATGCAACTGCATCGTCGCTCGCTGCTGTTCCTGGCCCTGATGCTGGCGCTCGGCGGCATCGCCAGCGCGTTCCTGATGCCGGTGGCGCTGTTTCCCAACGTGTCGTTCCCGCGGGTGCAGCTGAGCCTGGATGCGGGCGACCGGCCGGCCGACCAGATGGCGATCGCGGTGACCACGCCGGTGGAGGAAGCGGTGCGCCGGGTGCGCGGCGTACGCGACGTGCGTTCCACCACCAGCCGCGGCAGTGCGGATATCGCGATCACCTTCGACTGGGGCGCAGACATGGCCGCCGCGCTGCAGGAGGTCAACGGCGCGGCAAGCCAGGTATTGCCGCAACTGCCGCCCGATACCCGGCTGTCGACCCGCCGCATGGATCCGACCACCTTTCCCGTGCTGGCCTACAGCCTGCGCTCGCACACGCTGTCGCCGAGCGCGCTGCACGACCTCGCCGAGTACCAGTTGCGCCCGCTGCTGAGCGGCATCGACGGCGTCGCCCAGGTCCAGGTGCAGGGCGGCGAGGTGGCCGAGTTCCATGCCGACGTCGACCCGGGCAAGCTGCGCGCGCTGAACCTGAGCCTGGCCGAGGTATCGGCCGCGGTCAGCCATGCCGCCACGATCCAGGCGATGGGCCGGGTCTCCGACCACTACAAGCTCTACCTGCTGCTGGCCGACAACCAGCCGAAGACCGTCGCCACGCTGCGCGGCATCGTGTTGCGCGCCGGCCCCGGCGGCGTGGTGCGACTGGGCGACGTCGCGCGCGTCAGCCTGAGCCACGTGCCGCAGTGGATCCGGGTCAACGCTGACGGCCAGGATGCGGTGCTGCTGCAGGTCTACCAGCAGCCGGCCGGCAACAGCGTGCAGATCGCCAAGGACGTGAAGCAGCGCCTCGCCGATTTCGCGCCGCAGATGCCGGCAGGCGTGAAGGTGGCCAACTGGTACGACCAGACCCAGCTGGTCACCGGCGCGGCCAGCAGCGTGCGCGACGCGATCCTGATCGGCATCGTGCTCGCCGGCCTGGTGCTGTTCGTGTTCCTGCGCAACACGCGGGTGATCCTGATCGCGCTGATCGTGGTGCCGGCGGTGCTGGCGATCACCGTGCTGCTGCTGCGCGTGCTCGGCATGAGCTTCAACATGATGACGCTGGGCGGCATGGCCGCAGCGGTCGGCTTGATCATCGACGACGTGATCGTGATGCTCGAGCACATCATGCGCCGGCTCAACCAGGGCGAAGGCCACGTGCATGAACGCATCGCCGCGGCGGCGTGGGAGTTCACCCGCCCGCTGACCGGCTCCAGCGCCGCCACCGTGGTGATCTTCCTGCCGCTGGCGTTTCTGACCGGCGTCACCGGCGCGTTCTTCAAGGCGCTGTCGCTGACCATGGCCAGCGCGCTGATCATTTCCTACCTGCTGACCTGGGTCGCCGTGCCGCTGCTGGGCGAGCGCTTCCTCGATCGACGCCACCTCGCCGAGCATCCGCCGTCGCGCTTCACCACGCGCATGATGGACGGCTATCAGCGCGTACTGGATCGCTGGCTGAAACGGCCCGTGCTGGTGTTGCTGCTGGTGCTGCCGCTGTTGCTGGTCGGCGGCTTTGCCTATACCCGGGTAAACACCGGCTTCATGCCGAAAATGGACGAGGGCGGTTTCATCCTCGACTACCTGTCCAAACCCGGCACTTCGCTGGAGGAAACCAATCGCCTGCTCAACCAGGTCGAGACGATCATCCGCGCCAACCCCTACGTGGACACTTACTCGCGGCGCACCGGCCTGCAACTGGGCGGCGGCCTCACCGAGGCGAACCAGGGTGATTTCTTCGTGCGCCTGAAGAGCGGCTCGCGGCCGTCCACCGAGGAGGTGATGACCCAGGTGCGCACGGCGGTGGAGCAACAGGTGCCGGGACTGGATATCGATCTGGCGCAGCTGATGGAGGACCTGATCGGCGACCTGGTGGCGGTGCCGCAACCGATCGAGGTGCAACTCTACGGCGACGACCCGGACCAGCTCAACACCACCGCCGGCAAGGTCGCGGCGGCGATCGGCAAGATCAACGGCGTGGTCGGCGTGCTCGATGGCATCAACCCCGCGGGCGATGCGCTGACCGTGCAGGTCGACCCGGCCAAGGCGGCACTGCAGGGGCTGGACCCGGTCGCCGTCACCGACCAGGTTGCCGCCGCGATCGATGGCACCGTCGCGGCGCAGCTGCCGGTCGCGGGCAGGCTGGTCGGTGTACGCGTGCGCCTGCCGGACGGCGCGCACCAGCGGCTCGACCAGGTCGCGGCGCTGCCGATCCGCGCCGCGGACGGCCATCTGTTTCCGCTTTCGCAGGTCGCCACGTTGCAGCAGGTGCAGGGCCAGCCGGAAATCACTCGCGACAATCTCAAGCGCATGGTGGCGGTGACCGGGCGCATCAGCGGGCGCAGCCTCGGCGCGGTGATCGTCGACGTCAAGCACGCGCTGGCGCAACCCGGCCTGTTGCCGAAGGGCATGTACTTCCAGCTCGGTGGCGTCTATCAGCAGCAGCAGCAGGCCTTTCGCGGCCTCACCATCGTGATGCTGGCCGCGATCGCGCTGGTGTTCACCCTGCTGCTGTTCCTCTACGAAAGCTTCCGCGTGGCGCTCGCGATCATGGCGATGCCGCTGCTGGCATTGCCCGGGGTATTCACCGGGCTGTGGCTGACCGGCATCGAGCTGAACATCTCCTCGATGATGGGCATGACGATGATCGTCGGCATCGTCACCGAGGTGGCGATCTTCTACTTCTCGGAATTCCAGCAAGCCGAATCGGAGCCGGCCGGGCGCAACCTCACCCTGGACGGAGCCCTGCACGAGGCCGGCAAGCACCGCACCCGACCGATCCTGATGTCCACCCTGGCCGCGATCCTGACCCTGCTGCCGCTGGCGCTGGCGCTCGGCCAGGGCTCGCAGATGCAGCAGCCGCTGGCGGTGGCGATCATCTCCGGCATGTTGTTGCAGTTGCCGCTGGTGCTGCTGGTGATGCCGGTGCTGTACGCGCTGCTGCGTCGTCGCGACAAGGCGGCGAATCAAAGTTCAACCGGACCTGCACTGCCAGGCTGATTCTCCCTGCCATCCACCCAAGGTAGCTGCCATGAAAAGACTGCTCTGCTCCCTCCTGCCGGCCTCGTTGTTGCTGCTGGCCATCCCCGTGGCCGGTCACGCCGCGTCGCCCTCCCCCGCTCCTGCGCCGCGACTGCTGTCGACCCTGCCACTGGGCGGCGCGGGCGGCTGGGACTACCTCAGCTTCGACGCGCCGCATCGGCACCTGTTCGTCAGCCATGGCGATCGCGTGCTGGTGATCGATGTCGATCAGCACAAGCAGATCGGCACCATCGCGAATACCCCCGGCGTCCACGGCATCGCGCTGGCTCCCGACCTCGGGCGCGGCTTCATCAGCAACGGCAAGGGCGCCTCAGTCACCGAGTTCGACCTGAATACGCTGAAGACGGTGGCGACCATCGCAGGCACCGGCCAGAACCCCGATGCGATCGTCTACGACCGCCCCTCGCATCACGTGCTGACGTTCAACGGTCACAGCGACAACGCCAGCGTGATCGACCCGGCGAAGGGCGCGGTGATTGCCACGATCGCGCTGCCCGGCAAGCCCGAATTCGCGGTGTCCGATGGCGCCGGCCATATCTACGACAACATCGAGGACAAGTCCGAGCTGGTCGAGATCGACACGGCCAGCAACAAGGTAACCCACGTGTGGTCGCTGGCCCCCTGCCAGTCACCCAGCGGCCTGGCCATGGATATTCGTCATCATCGGCTGTTCTCGGTCTGCGACAACCAGCTGATGGCCGTCACCGATGCGCTCGATGGTCACCAGGTCGCCAGCGTGCCGATCGGCGATGGCCCCGACGCGGTGGTGTTCGACGACGCCGACGCGACGATCTACAGCTCCAACGGCGAAAGCGGCACCATCACCGCGGTACATCAGGACGATCCGGACCATTACCGCGTCAGCGCCACCATCCCCACCCAGGTCAGCGCCCGCACCGAGACGCTGGACCCGAAGCTGCATCGGCTTTACCTCTCCGCGGCGCGCTTCGGCGCCACCCGCCAGCCGAATGGCCGGCACACGATCGTGCCGGGCAGCTTCAGTGTCCTCATGGTGGGCCGCCCCTGATGAACGCCACCGCCGCTCAGGCTGACTGATCCCGATCAATGCCGGCAGGCCATGGAACCCCACTCACGTCACCCGTGAGATGGGGCCATGGCCTTGCAAGCTGAGCCTATGCTGCCGGATCGAGCGAGGTCGAAACCATCTCGGCACTCGCTCGCACCGACAACAGCCTGCTGCACCATTGCGCGGCGGCGGTCGCAACCGCTGCCGCATCCATCCCATGCGTATCCAGCGCCGCGTTGGCTCCGCCATAAGGCGTGTACTTGGCTGGATCGGTGACCGAGAACAGCCCCAGTGTGGGCGTACCACTGGCCGCGGCCAGGTGCATGACGCCACAGTCGGCGCTGATGACGCCATCCATGCAAGCCATCATCGCGGCCATCCGACGCAGGTTACGCGAATAGAACGGGGGCAATCGCGAGCCCAGTTGCGAGCGCCCATGCGCCGCCAGCAGGTCGACCAGGCGCACCTGCGGGCACAGCGACTGGAAGGTCTCCACGAAGCTCCGCCACCAGTCGTCGCTGTAGCACTTGGCACCCGTCGCGTTGGGAAATATCGCCACGGTCGCGCCGCACTGTTCACGCACGCCACCGCACAGCGTTGCCATGACGCTGGATGCTGCCCGCTTTTCCTCGAGCGTCAGATCGAGATTGAGCGGCGGATAATCCGGCTGCTTCGCCACTCCGTAAGCCTGACGCAGCAAAAACACGCTGCGATGCGCCAGGTGATCGGGCCACGCCAAGGCATGCCACGCCGATGCGGGATTCAGTTTCGGGTCGGGAAATCCCAGCTTGTACCTGGCCTGTGCCAGGGCCAGCACGATGCGCCCGGACTGGGATCCATTGCAGGCATCGATGGCCAGATCGTAGCGACCTCGCCGCAAGGCACGCAGCACGCCTGCCGACTGCCACAGATGCCGCGCGATCTTTGGTGGCAACACGAACACGGTGTGGACGCTGAAACGACTTGCATACAGGCATTCGGTCGCATGGCTTCCCACTATGTCGATCTCGGCGCCCGGATAAAGCGCCTCGATTTCCGCAATCAGCGGACTGATCAGCACGCTGTTGCCAAGCCGGTGGTTTGGCCGACACACCAGTACCCGGTGAATGCCGGCTTTCGGCAACCCCCCGGGTTCGCACAGTGAACGACCGACCCGACGGAACATCCGGCGCAGGACCGAGGCCGCCCACGCACGCCCCCGCGCATCCCATGAAGCCGGGCGTCTTCGGGAGTCGGCGGCCGGGACTGGCGGCGCAACGAGAGAACGGATGGTATGGCGTACGGTCATGGCAAGAGCATGAAGCGCCTGGCTTTCAGCACGCTTATCGACCCGTGAGAATCAGGTTAATCGGTTGGCAGCAAACACCCGGACTCATCCTCAGCACGACAAAGCGGCAATCGACACCACGCCTGGGCCACCTGCTCGACCTCGATCTGATCCACCCGCTGGATGTCCGGCAACCCGCCGATCACGGATACCGCACTGCCGCGTCCGCTGCGCGGTGCCCATGTGCGCGGGGAGCGCCCCCCGAAAAGTACCACCAGGGGGCAGCCCAGCGCGGCCGCCAGATGGGCCGGCCCGGTATCCACCGAGATCATGCTGTGGGCAGTCTCCAGCAATGCCTTGAGGCACCCCAGCGGCAACGCCGCCACCCCGATGTCGGGCGTCCCGACGCGAACCACGGCCTGCAACGCCCGCAGATAGCCGGCTTCCGCGGGCGAACCGCACAGCAGCAGCCGCGCCTGCGGCATCCGCTGCCTGATCGCCCGGGCGACCGCAGCCCAGCGCTCGGCCGGCCAGGACTTGACGTCATCAGCTGCCGCACGTACGCCGTTCCAGCGCATGGTGCGCTTGTTGGCCGGCTGCAGCAGCACCAGCGGACGCTGCGCCAGCCCACGCGCCCGCAGCCAGCGCTCGCCATCGGCCCGCTCCGCCGCGGTCACGTTCAGTTCGGGCGCGCCGCAAGGCCCGGCTGGCCCGAGCTCCCAACGTTCGCGAAACGCCATCGGCGTCGTGTCGCTGAAGCGCGCCAGCCAGTCGAGCCAGTGCTCGTCCTCGCACGCCGGCAAATCTTCGATGAACTGGCAGTGCTCCGGCGGTATGCCCGCCAACTTCAGCATCGGTCGCAACTTCGTGCGCGTGCGAAAGGCCGGTTCGGCAATATAGAAAGGGCAGTCGCGCAGACGACTGAGCGCGAGAACCGCCCGCCAGCGACCAGGGCGCATCCACAATGGCCCGTACTGGGTCGCCAGCGGAATGAAGCCTCCCACTTCCGGCTGGGCCGAAAACAGCACGGGCGGCCCGTCACCCAGCGCCAGCAGGTGGCACGGTTGGCCATAGCGCAACGACAATTTCTGCAACAGTGGCTGCAACAGCACCGTGTCGCCGAGGCGACCGAACCGAGCCACCACCGGGCTGCAAGTCATTTTCATCTGGCTCCCAACCGGAGCGCACCGACGCTCCGTACCCGAGCCAAAACGATTACGGCTTGAAATGGTGCACGTAACCCACGCTGAAACCACCGGGAAGCCAGCCCACCAGCAGCGACGACTTGCGCCGCGCCGTCCAGATGCCGATGCCGGTGCCGATCGCGGCACCAACCAGCACGTCACTCTGCCAATGGCCGCGCGTCTTCATGCGGGCGACGGCGTCGTAGGCCGGCAGCAAGGCAAGCGCGTACACCGCGGGGTGCTCACCGCCGTAGTTGACGATAAACGGGGTGACCGCAGCCGACATCGCAGCCACCTCGCCGCTGGGGAAACTCTGCGCATGACTGCCCTGGAAGAACAGGTTGGGATCGCTGGTCTGCGAGGGGCGTTCGCGCTGGAACGTGTACTTCATGGCAGTGGTGGCCACGCCGGTAACCACCAGCGCATCGACGGAACGCCAGAACGTGTCGCCCAACTTGCTTTGGTCGCCCAGGGCGATCGCGCCGATGCCCACCGTGGCGATGGCACCATAGACCAGGGTGGTCTGGTTGCTGCGTTTCCAGATGCCGCTGTTGTCGTAGTGCAGGCGATGATCGATACCCAGCAAGCCGCCGCCGGCACGAGCCGGCTGCACGGGCAGCGTTGTCAGGATGACGATCAGAGCGAATACGGCCAGCGAACTCGAACTGCGCATGTCTGTTCTCCTTGCGGGTAACGAGCGGAGTCCAGGAGCCGCATTTCACGCCAGTTGCCTTTCAATTTGCTGATGTTCTCCGCCGGACGTGAACGCGTATGGCAGCGTCCCGGCGCGATACGCAAGATATTGCGAGACAAGACGGATGACATGACTACTTGCGCGGATGCACCATGGGCTCAGGGCCGTCGACAGACGGCTCCACCATCGAACCCCGAGGAGAGTGCCCATGAAGCATCGTTGTTCGCCGTCGACGTTTTTCGCGCATGCCGCTTCGCCTCGCCCGCGCATGCTGGTCACTGCCTGCAGCGCAGCCTTGCTGTTCGCCGCCGCCGTCCCGCACGCGGCGGCGCAACAGGCGTCCGACCAGGGCACGACAGCAACCCCGCCAGCCGAACAGGCAACAACGAAGGAAAGCACGAAGACGACGGCGCCGACCCGCAAGAAACCCGGGCCGCCAATCACGGAACTGAGCAAGGTCGTGGTGACCGGCATCAGCGGCAGCATCCAGAGCGCGCTGAAGGCGAAGGAGAACTCCAACGATATCGTCGAGGTGATCGCCCCCGAGGACCTGGGCAAGCTGCCGGATGTGAGCATTGCCGACAGCCTGTCCCGACTGCCAGGCCTGGCCACGCAGCGCGTGGATGGTGAGGCCAGCGCGATCTCGATTCGCGGCACGTCGCCGGATTTTGTCGGAACCACGCTCGACGGGCGCGAGCAGGCCACGATCGGCGAGAACCGTGGCGTCCAATACGATCAGTACCCGGCCGAACTGATCAATGGCGTGACGGTGTACAAGACACCCGATGCCAGCGTGATCGGCCAGGGCCTCTCCGGCACGGTGGACCTGCACACCATCAACCCGCTGGATCTGCCCGGACGCGCCATGGTGTTCAACCTGCGCGGCGAGCACGACAGCAACGGCAATCTCAACCCCGGCACCGGCATCGGGGACAACGGGCACCGGGCCAGCTTCTCCTACGTCGATCAGTTCTTCGATCACAAGCTGGGCGTGGCGATCGGGCTCGCCCAGCTCGACCAGCCGATCCAGGAAAAGCAATACCAGGCCTGGTGGTGGAGCGTCGACAACGGCACGGCAGGCATCGACCAGAACTGGGGTGGCCCGCACACGCCGGGCATGCCGGACAACGTGATCTCGCAGGAAGGCATGCAGTTGCGCGCGCAATCGCAGGACCAGAAGCGCAACGGCCTGATGGCCGTGCTCGAATGGGCGCCCAACGAGACGTACTACTCGAAGCTGGACCTGTACTACTCGACGTTCAACAAGAAGAAGTTCACCAACGGCGCGCAGTGGTCCAGCAGTCCCTACGACAACGTCTCCTACGACAACGTGGTAACCACGCCCGCACAGCCCTATCCGATCGTCACCTCGGGCACCGTCAACGGCCTCGCACCGATCCTGCAGAACGAATACACCAAGGAGCACGACAAGCTGTATTCGATCGGCTGGAAAAACGTGTTCTATCTCGGCGACTGGACCGCCATGGCCGACCTGTCCTCCTCCAGCGCCACCGTGCATCTGCACGATGCCTACCTGTTCAGCGGCCTGGCCAATGGCGCCTTCACCAGCGCCAACTTCAACACGCCGGCCGGTTATGGCTATCCGGACTTCACGCCGGCCGTCGACCTGGGCAACCCCGCCACCGTGGTTTTCACCGATCCGGACAACTACGGCTACAACGGCCGCGAGGAATTCGACCAGCAGGACGACAAGATCCACGCCCTGCACCTGCAGGTAAGCCACCCGCTGGGCTGGATCTTCAGCAGCATGGATCTGGGTCTCGACTATTCGGATCGCACCAAGACCAAGCACGCCGACGTCAACTTCGCCTGGCTGGACGGCAACGGTTCCACCCAGGACACCTACCAGAATCACTTCAGCACGCCGATCAATCCGGCCCTGCTCTACAACCCGACAGCGCTGGGCTATGGCGGTATCCCCGGCATCCTCAACTACAACGTGCTGGGCGCGCTGTACAGCCAGTTCTACCTGACCCCGGAAAACGGTCAGGGCGACTGGAGCCGCAACTACACGGTGGAGGAAAAGGTCCCGCTCGCCTACGTCAGGTTCAATATCGAAACGACGCTGTGGGGCATCCCCCTGCGCGGCAACGCCGGCGTGCAGTTCGTGCACACGAATCAATCGTCCACCGCGCTGCAGACCGATGGCAACACCCTGGTGGGCCAGATCAAGGACGGCTCGTCGTACAACAACGTGCTGCCCAGCCTGAACCTGGTGGCCAAGATCGGCGATCGCCAGTACCTGCGCTTCGGCCTGGCCAAGACCATGGCGCGCGGCCGCATCGACGACGAGAAGGTGTCCACTTCCGCCTATGTGTCGCAAATAAAAGACGGCCCGGCGGCCGGGCAGGTGCTCTGGTCCGGCAGCGGCGGCAATCCGCACTTGAAACCTTACGTTGCCGTGGGTACCGACCTTTCGTGGGAGAAGTACTTCGGCAAGGCGAGCTACGTGTCGGTGGGAGTGTTCGAAAAGAACCTGCTGAACTACATCTACAACCAGACCGTGCTCGACTACGACTTCTCGCATTACACCAACGACACGCCGACGCTGGTGCCCACCAGCAACATCGGCTCGTTCACCACGCCCGAAAACGGCACCGGCGGCAAGATGGACGGCCTGGAGCTGGCGGGCTCGCTGGAAGGGGGGCTGGTGGCGGATGCACTGGAAGGTTTTGGCGTGCAGGCGAACTACTCGCTGACCAACAGCCGCATCCCCACCAGCTCGATTTCTTCCATCCCCGGTGGGCCGCAGACACTGCCGGGCCTGTCGCACAAGGTGGGCAACCTGACGCTGTACTACGAGCGCTACGGCTTCTCGATCCGCGTCGCCGAACGCTACCGGTCGTCGTACACCGGCGAGGCCGTGGCGCTGTTCGATCAGCTCGGCTACACCAAGATCCTGGCCAACCGGCAAACCGATCTGCAGGTGGGTTACGCCTTCTCCGACGGCCGCTGGAACGGGCTCTCGATCCTGCTGCAGGTCAACAACCTGGGCAATTCTCCGGACGTAACGGCACAGATTTCCGGTCTGCCCAACAATGTCCAGGTAACCCGTCCGCTGGAATACGACACCTGGGGACGCAGCGTACTGCTCGGCTTCAACTACAAGCTCTAGGAGCCTGTCGGGCTCCTGGAAGCGCGAGAGGCGCCACACCACGGCGCCTCTCCGGTTGAGCCGTGTGTCACGAAAGCGGCAGGCCGTGCCCAGCGCCTGCCGCCGCGAAAATCCCGCGCCTGTAAGATGTCAGGCGAACGCCCCCGACCGACAAGGCTTCCCATGGCCCACTCCCGATGCTTGTGGATGCTGCACGCCACCATGATCGTGCTGGCTGGCGCCGGCAGCGCACATGCCACCGACGCGACGAAAGCAACAGCTCCCGATAGCGCGACGTCACGATCCGTCGATCATCGCGTGCCGGCGTCGACGCACTACACCGACTGGCCGGCGATCAAGAGCAGCCTGCCTGCCGATCCGGCGCTGGAAGCGCGGGTGAAAAAGATCGTGGCCAGCATGACGCTCGCCCAGAAAGTCGGGCAGATGACCCAGGCCGAGATCAAGTCGATCACGCCGGCTGAGGTGACCCGGTACTACATCGGTTCGGTCCTCAACGGCGGCGGCTCCTGGCCCGGCATGAACAAGCACGCCGCCATCCAGGACTGGCTGAGCCTGGCGGACCGTTACTACGACGCATCGATGGCGACCGACGCGGCGATCAAGGTGCCGATCATCTGGGGCACCGATGCCGTGCATGGCGACAACAACGTGCTCGGCGCCACGTTGTTCCCGCACAACATCGGCCTGGGCGCGGCGCACGACCCGGCACTGATCGAAGCGATCGGCGCGGCTACCGCCAGGGCCGTGCGCGCCACCGGTATCGAATGGGCGTTCGCGCCGACCCTGGCCGTGGCCCAGGACGTGCGCTGGGGACGCAGCTACGAGAGTTTTTCCAGCGAGGGTCCACTGGTACGCGAGTACGCGCGTGCCTATGTGCGCGGGCTGCAGGGGGATTTCGGCGACCACAACGTGATGGCGACAGCCAAGCATTTCATAGGCGACGGCGCGACCCACAACGGCACCGACCAGGGCGAGGCCAGGGTCGGCCGCAGCGACATGATCAACGTGCACGGCTCGGGTTACTTCGGCGCGATCCAAGCCGGGGTGCTGAGCGTGATGGCGTCCTACAACAGCTGGGATGACGTGGCCGACGGCATCAACTACGGCAAGATGTCGGGCGCAAAAGCGCTGCTGACCGGCGCGCTGAAGCAGAAAATGGGTTTCCAGGGCTTCATCGTTTCCGACTGGAACGCGATCGGCCAACTGCCGGGCTGCAGCAATGCCAGCTGCCCGCAGGCGATCAATGCCGGCATCGACATGGTGATGGTGCCCGACGACTGGAAGGCCTTCATCGCCAATACCATGCGCCAGGTCGAGAGCGGCCAGATCCCGCTGGCGCGGATCGACGATGCCGTGAGCCGGATCGTGCGCGCCAAGTTGCGCATGGGCCTGTTCGGCAAGCGGCCTTCGCAACGCGCCGGCGCGGGCGACGAAAAATTGCTGCAAAGCCCCGAGCTGGCGCGGCGGGCGGTGCGCGAGTCGCTGGTGCTGCTGAAGAACAACGGCAACGTGTTGCCGCTGAAGCCCGGCGCCAACATCCTGGTCGTCGGCAAGAGCGCCGACAGCCTGCCCAACCAGACCGGCGGCTGGTCGCTCACCTGGCAGGGCACCGACAACAGCAACGCCGACTTCCCCCAGGGCGAGACGATCCTGGCCGGCCTGCGCGCCGCCGATGGCGCCGCCCATGTCACCTACAGCGAAACCGCGCAGGGCATCGACCTGCAGCGCTTCGATGCCATCGTGGCGGTGATCGGGGAGACGCCCTATGCGGAGACGATGGGCGACATCGTGCCATCGGCAACCCTGCGCCACAGCGACCGCTACCCGGAAGACCTGGCGGTACTCAAAACGGTGGCCAAGGCGCACAAGCCGGTGGTGACGGTGTTCGTGGCGGGGCGCCCGCTCTACGTCAACAACTTGCTCAACCTCTCCGATGCGTTCGTGGCGGCATGGCTGCCCGGCAGCGAAGGCGGCGGCGTGGCCGACGTGCTGTTCGCCGCGCCCGGCGGTTCGGGTCGCTACAACTTCAGCGGCACGCTGGCGCGGCCGTGGCCGGGCATGCCCTGCCCCCATGCCGGTACCGACGGCACCGGTGCGGCGCGCCGGGCGTTCGCGCCGGGCTACGGCCTGCACTATCCCGACAGGCACGAATTGCCCGCCTTGCCGACCTTTCCCGGCGTGGATGCCTGTGCCAATACCGCGGGCCTGTCGGTGTTCCACACGCTGGCCGTGCCGCCATTCGCGCTGTACCTGGGCGATGACAGGCCCGCACACCATCCACTTGCCGTCGGCGCCGACCTGAACTCGCAGATCGAGTGGCCGGCCAGCCATCCCGTGCTGCGACTGCGCACGGTGCAGGTCAACACCCAGCAGGACGCCAAGTCCGTCACCTGGCTTGGCACCGGCCGCTTCTACGCGAAGAGTGCCCAGCCACGCGACCTGATGCCGCTGGCATCCGCCCATGCGGCGCTGCAGTTCGACGTGGTGATCGACACGCCCGCCACGGCGCCCGTCCAGGTCTACATGGGCTGCGGCCAGGGCTGCATGAGAACGGTCGAGCTTGCCCGCACCTTCGCCGGCTACGCGAAGGGTTCGCGCCACACCGTGTCGATTCCGCTGCAGTGTTTCATGCGCAAGGGCGCCGACCTATCGCACATCGACGTGCCGTTCGGCGTGCAGGCATCGCCACCCTTTTCCGCCGCCTTCGCCGACGTGAGAATCGTGGAGGATGCCTCGGCCGGCCGCACCGACCTGCCCTGCGCAAGCCTGGGGTCGCCGTGATCGCGGGGTTGTCCCACGTTCGCCGCGGCGAGGGTAATCCGCTGTGCGTGCGCCATGGGTGAGCGCGGGAATCCCCCACGCTGGACGACCGTCTCGTCTTTTGTCCTGATCAGCGTGCTGGCCCTGGCGGCGCTCTATCTGCCGCGGCGCACCGTCCCGGCGCCACCGCCCCAGATCGTTCCCGCGATGCGACCGCTGGGGCCGGCGGTCGAATTGTGGGTGAGTACGCAGGATCGGAAATTGCGCCTGGCGCAGCAACCTGACATCGACGTCAGCGCAGACGACGGAGCGCCGGCGGATGTCGTGGTCGACACCAGCAAGACCTACCAGTCCATCATGGGTTTCGGTGCCGCACTGACGGATTCGTCGGCGTGGTTGATCCAGAACCGGATGAACGCGCTGCAGCGCGATGACTTGCTGCACGAACTGTTCGGGCCGCCACCCGGCCTCAATCTGAACATGATGCGCCTGACCATCGGCGCCTCCGATTTTTCCTTGCAGCAGTACACCCTGGATGACCTGCCGTTCGGCCAGGTCGATCCCGAGCTGCAGCATTTCAATACCGCAGCCAACTTGCGCGATCTGATCCCGGCCGTGCACGAGGTGCTGGCCGTCAATCCCGGGCTGCACATCGTCGCCTCGCCGTGGAGCGCGCCGGCGTGGATGAAGACCAGCGCCAACCTGATCGGCGGCACCCTGCTCGAACCCTACGAAAGCACGTACGCGCAGTACCTCGTCAAGTACATCGATACCTACCGCAGTTACGGCATCCCGATCTTCGCCCTGACCTTGCAGAACGAACCCGGCTTCGTGCCGGTGACCTATCCGGGCATGGAGCTGTCCGCCGAGCAGCGGGCGCGCATCATCGCGCAATATCTCGGTCCCGCCCTGGCGAGCCGCAAGCCGAAGACACGCATCCTCGGCTGGGACCACAACTGGGATCAGCCCGCGCAGCCGTCGAGCGTGCTGGCCGACCCCGACGCTTCGCCTTACGTCGATGGCATTGCCTGGCATTGCTATCAGGGCAATCCCAGTGCGCAGACCGAGGTGCACCGGGCCTATCCCAAAAAGGATGCCTACATCACGGAATGTTCCGGCGGCGACTGGGAATCGAGCAGGAACGGCGAACTGATCTGGTTTGCGCGGGACCTGTTGCTTGCCGGGCTGCGGAACTGGGCGCGCGGCGTCATCTACTGGAACCTGGCGCTCGACGAAGACCATGGCCCCCACTTCGGCGGCTGCGACACCTGCAAGGGCATGGTGACGATCGACTCGCAGACCGGCGCGGTGAGTCGCAACGACTACTACTACGCGTTCGCGCATTTCAGTCGGTTCGTCCTGCCCGGCGCGGTGCGGGTGAACTCCAGCACCACGATCAAGGGACTCGCCAACGTGGCGTTCCGGAATGCGGACGATGGCTCGATCGTGCTGGTGCTGGTGAACGGCAAGACCGACACGCAGCATGTCTCCGTCGTGCAGGACAAGACACGCTTCCAGTACACG
Source organism: Rhodanobacter sp. B05 (assembly GCF_002001085.1). GTDB lineage: Bacteria > Pseudomonadota > Gammaproteobacteria > Xanthomonadales > Rhodanobacteraceae > Rhodanobacter. Next base: position 75,837 of record NZ_MUNU01000015.1, on the reverse strand, counting down.
CTGCCGCCGGAGAGCGTGGCGACCTTCGTCTGGGGCGGCAAGCACGGCGAAAATGTGTGGCGGCGGCTGTACCAGCGCTTCTTCGAGCGGACACCGGTGCCACCCGCGCCGGACAAGGGCACGACGGGCCGCCGCTAGCCGCGAGCTGGCAGGCCATCGCATCACGCGATGCACCCGGATGGCGTGGCGTGTCACGCGTCGTGCGGCAGCACGACATGCACCCGCAAGCCGTGGCCGAACGGCGAATCGAGCAGATCGATGGTCGCGCCGTGCAGTTCGGCAGCCCGCTGCACGATCGACAGGCCGAGGCCGTAGCCGTCGCCGCGACTGCCGGATTCGCGATGGAAGCGGGCGAACACCGCCGCCCGCCGCTCGCGCGGAATGCCGGGGCCGTCGTCCGACACGTCGATCGTGGTGGCCGACTCGCCCTTGGCAAGCGACAGTTGGACCTGGCCGCCTGCCGGCACGTGGCGCATGGCATTTTCGACGAGATTGCGCAGCAGCGCGGCCAGCGCGGCCTCATGTCCGCGCACCAGCATCGGCCCCTCGTCATGGCTGAAACCCAGCTCGGCACCACTCTCGGCAATCACCGGGGTCAGTTCCTCGATCACGTCGATCGCGACGCCCACCAGGTCGATCGAACGACGCTGTTCCGAGGCCATGCCCGACTCCAGTCGCGCCAGCGCCAGCAATTGCTCGACGCGGCGCGCCAGCGCGGCGACATTGTGCTGGGCGCCGGCCAGGCTCGCGCCGGCCTCGGCGGGGTCGCGAGTGGCAGTGGCGCTTTCGATGTTCAGCATGATCGAGGCCAGCGGGGTGCGCAGCTCGTGCGCCACGTCGGCGCTGAAGCGATGCTCGCGTTCCAGTGCATCGGCGAGGCGCTGCAGCTGGCCGTTGAGCGCATCCAGCACCGGCTGCAGTTCCCGTGGCGTCTGCTCGAGCACGATGGGCTCGCGGCTGCCCAGCGCGCGCGAACCCAGCGCACGGGTCAGCGATTCCAGCGGACGCAACCCCCGCTTGACCGCCCAGCCAACCAGCAGGCCCAGCAACGGCAGCCCGATCAGCAACGGCAGCGCGTGGTCAAACCACAGCGCACGCAGGATGTCGTGCCGGCTGTCGTAGCGCTCGCCGGTGCGGATCACCACGCCATCGGACTTGTCGCTGAGGGTGAACAGACGCCAGCGATAACCGCCGGCGCGGATGTCGCGGTACTCGCCATCGCCGGGCTGCGGTGGCGGCAGCGCGGCAAGATTGGTGGTGGCCAGAATCAGTCGCCCGGACGCATCGAACACCTGGAAACCGACCTCGGATTCGAAGGTATGGCCGTGCTTCCTGATCGCTTGCGCCGGTGGCGCCTCGATCGGCACCAGGCGGTTGCCACCCTGGCGACCACGCAGCGCATCCGGGCCATTCTGCTCGACGATGACCTCCAGCGTGCGTGCCGATTGCGCCAGCCTGCCGTCGGACAGTTCGTTGACCTCCCGCAGCGTGCGCCGGAAGCTGAGCACCGCCAGCGGCAACAGCACCGCGATCATCACCAGGATGATCAGCCAGCGCAGCCGCCCGCGCAGGCTCGGCGCGCTCATGCCGGATCCCGCGGAATCATGTAGCCGAAGCCGCGCACGGTACGCACGGTGTCGTAACTGAGTTTCCGGCGCAGGGTATGGATCAGCACCTCCAGCGCGTTGTTGCCGACCACGTTGTCCAGGCCATACAGCGAGTTGATCAGGCTTTCGCGGCGCACCAGGCGACCGGCGCGCTCCATCAGGATTTGCAGCAGGGCAAATTCGCGTCGGGTCAGCTCGACCGGTTCGTCGCGGAACATCACCTGCGACGTCCCCATGTCCAGCGCCAGCGCGCCGACCTCGATGCGATTGGCGGCCAGGCCCTGGCTGCGGCGACCGAGCGAGCGGATCCGTGCACCCAGTTCATCCAGGTGGAACGGCTTGATCAGATAGTCGTCCGCCCCGGCATCCAGCCCATGCACGCGCGCCTGCACGCCGTCGCGCGCGGTCATCACGATCACCGGCGTCTTCACATGCGCACGGCGCACCTCCACCAGCACGTCCAGGCCATCCATGCCCGGCAGGCCCAGATCGAGCAACACCAGGTCGGCCGTCTCGTCACGCAGCGCGATCAAGGCCTCGCGGCCATTGCGCAGCCAGCTCACCGTGTAGGCAAGGCGTTCCAGCGCGCGCTGGATCGCCGCACCCAGTTGCGGGTCGTCCTCCACCAGGATGATATGCATGCAACCTCCTCCACCTCGCGACCCGGCCGCTGGCCAACCAGCGCTCGCCCGATCCTCGTCGTCACGATCGCGCAACTGGCTTGCGAAACGCTTAGGTCTGCCGCGCAGGGCGGTACCAGCGTACTGCATGGCCGAGCCTTCCAGATTTGCGCGATGCGAGGTCGCCTTCGAGCATGGCGAGCCGCGATTGCCGGGTATCGACCGAACGGTGGCTGAGCGTCACTCCACCGCCCTATCCTGATTCGGCGTGACAGCCCCTATGCTTGCACGTCCCATGAACCACACGCGCCGCCCAGCGTTCTCATTTCCCCGGGTCCTGCTCTGTTCCGGACTGCTGGCCGGCTTGCCGTGGGCGCAGGTTTGTCTTGCCGATGGCGCCGACCAGCCGACCGTCGCGGTCGGCATCGGCATGCAACACCTGCCGCGCTGGACCGGCGCCCGTGCCTCGCGCTACCAGCCGATTCCCTACGTCGATATCGAGATCCCCCACCGCCTCAGCCTGTCCACCCAGGATGGCCTGCAGCTCGACCTGGTCGGCGGCTCGGTGCTGCATGCTGGCCTCTACGGCGATTACCAGTGGGGTCGCGACAGCGATGACCTCGGCGTGCTGCGCGGCAAGATCGCCCCGCTGTCACCGCGACTCACCCTGGGCGGTTACCTCGAATGGCAACTCGACAAACAGATCGATGTGGGCGCCAATCTCAGCCACGACATCCAGGGCGCCGGCGCTTACTTCAAGGTCTACACGGAGTGGGACCTGCCGCCGCTCTGGTTGTTGCAACACTCGCTGCAGCTGAACTGGCAGGCCATGAACGGGGCGGCGATGAACCGCTTCTTCGGCGTCAGCCCGGCCCAGGCTGGCGCCTTGCAGATCCAACCCTGGCAACCCGGCGCCGGCAGCCAGCTCGCCTCGCTGGAGTACGACCTGTTCGTACCCACCAGCAAGCACACCGGCTTCGCGCTCGCCGTGGTCTACGGGCAGTTGCTGGGTGACGCCGGCGATAGCCCGCTGGTCGCGCGCTTCGGCTCCCGCGGCCAATGGAGCGAGTCGCTCGCGTTTGTCTACCACGATTGAGCGCGCGACAAGCCGACTGCCTGCTGTCGTCGAGCCCCTGGGCCGCCGCGTGGATGCAGCAACCATGTTTCTCCCCCGGCTGATCAGCAGTGCCTCATGACATCAGCTACCGCCATGCAAAGCGCGGGTCCGCCCGATCGCTTGAATGGGCACTCCCCTTGTCTACCCCAAACGATATACGCTGCCAACCATGTCCAGTGTGGCGACAACATCGGTCTCCCCGCGTTACGGGTCGACAGCCAAATGGCTGCACTGGTCGATCGCGGGTCTGGTCGTGCTGCAGTTCGGCATCGCCTTGCTGATGCCGGATATCGGCCCGCATACCGTAGCGAGCACACTGATTAACCTGCACTTTTCGTTCGGGGTTCTCATCCTCGTCCTGATGGCCGTTCGTTTCGGCAACCGGCTGCGCCATCCCGTGCCGCTGGACATGCCGGGTTCGCCCGCATGGGAGCGCCGTGCCGCGCATGTGACGCAGCTCGCGTTCTATTTCATCTTGCTGGTCGGCCCCTTCCTCGGCTGGGCGTCCGCCTCTGCGCACAAGCTGTCAGTCGACGTGTTCGGCCTCGTCACGTTGCCGGCGATCGCCGCACCGCGAGCGCATTGGGCGTTGACCGCGGGAGACATCCACATCTATCTGATGTGGATACTGGCGGCACTGATCGCGCTCCATGTTGCAGCAGCCCTGTACCATCACTTTTTGCGGCACGACGGCGTGCTGCGGCGCATGTTGCCCACCGGCGAATGACGTAGCCGTCGCTGGTCGGCCGATCGATACCTGGTCGCTGTTCGACGCATCCCTGCCTGCGGCCACCATCCAGCGACCTCCTCACCGATCGTCGCGCGTCCAGATCGCACCATCCCCCTCGCGCGCCGGAAAGCTCGCGATCGGTATGTAGGCTGGCGGTTTGGTCACCGCGTCGGTTCGCAAGTCGAAGCGCGTCCCCGTGCCGCGGGCATTCGTCCTCGAAGCCGAACACTTCGCCGCCAGCCAGGTCGCTGCTGTCGTGGGTGCAGGCGTCCTCCACTGCTCATGTTGATTGCGCGGCACCGCCATTCGTCGCGGGCAATGCGCTCGGCTTCGGCCAGCACCTGCTCGCCGATACCGCGGCCCTGCTCGCCGGGGTCGACAGCGAACATGCCTAAGTAACCGGCTTTCCCGCGGCGCTCGATATGGCGAGTGGCCTTGAGCCGGCCGTCGCGTTCAGCCATGAGCACCCGCTGCGTTGGCACGCGACGATGGCGAGGACATCGGCGGCGCCAGCCGAGCGAAATGCGAGGTGGGCTAATGGGTCAGTCATCGGCAGCATGTCGGCGACGGCAGCAAAAGCCCGCCGGCGATCGTCGCGGGCGATACACTCGCGTCGAATCCACGATGTACGCCAGGAGCCGACATGACCAGGTTGCTTGCTGCACTGTCCGCCGCATTGGCGCTCACCGCCGGCATCGCCAGCGCCCACGCCGAGCAGACCATCGTGTTCCTGCGCCACGGCGAAAAACCGCCGCTGGGCCTGGGCCAGCTCGACTGCCAGGGCCTCAACCGCGCACTGGCGCTGCCGCAAGTGTTGCAGGCGAAGTTCGGCACACCCACCGCGATCTATGCGCCCGATCCGGGATCCATGGCGAAGGACAAGGGCGTCGAATACAACTACGTCCGCCCGCTGGCCACCATCGAGCCGACCGCGATCCGCCTGGGCCTGCCGGTCAACACGGCATTCGGACTCACCCAGATCAGGCAGCTCGAACATGACCTGCTCAAGCCCGCCTACAGTTCAGCGACGATCTATGTGGCGTGGGAACACAACCTGGCGCAGCAGGCGGTGCAACAGCTGGTTTCAACTGTCGGGGGCAAGGCACAGCAGGTACCGCACTGGGCCGACGACGACTACGACTCGCTCTACGTCCTGCGCGTCAAGTGGCAGAACGGCAAGCCGGTTTCGGTCCGTTTCGAGAAGGAGGCTGAAGGACTGAACCATCAGTCGGCCGAATGCCCCGGCATACGCCCCTGAGCAAAGCAAAGTGCAACAACATATTTCGTGGCTAGAAATATCCCTGCCCACTTCCTCGCCAAGAATGACTGCCATCGACCCATGTCTGTCGGTCGGCGCGACTGTCCAGCCTGCAGATCTTTCAAGGGCGTGTGTGTGCCGGCATGGTGGAACCCCATCCGGATCGCACAAAAATTCTGCGCACCCTTCGAGCTTCTGAAGTCGCAAGAAGCAAACTCATGACTTGGAATGTGTAACCAGGCATGAAGTCCACACGCCGTACTTGCGGAAATTTTCCGAATGAGTACGCAAGGCTTCGGAGGAACCTTCCTCAACTGATTGGCTTGTGAATGCGCTTCCCTATGGCTTGCGCTTGCGACTTGCTGACAACCACCGCCTGCACATGTCGGGTGAGTTCAATCACGCTCATGGGAGGCCCGAAAACAAGCGGGCGCCAAGATCCAGACCCGGACAAGACCACATACATTGTCCCTTGTCCGACCGGAAGCTTGAAGTCAAAGGGCTTATCACCGTTGATGGTTATCAAGATATCGTCGATGCCAACGGGTGCATTTACTTCCACATAGTCATCATCAGCCATTGTTGCAAGCTGTGTTCCGTTCACTATCAGCTGCGCTTCTCGTCTGAATGGAGGGAAGTGATCTCGAATGACGTAAAGCACAGCTCGGCCGTGCCCGGGCGGCTGTGGCGACTTAAACTCCCGGGTGGTGGCGCATCCGGTTAGTACAGCAACGCAAGCAAACAAGATGTGCAACCGTGTAAGAACTTCGCATTTCTTAATCAAGTTGCGCCCCTAATTGATGTGCAGACATCTGAGTACACGCTCTTACCGATCATCCCGCGTCCAGATCGCCCCATCCTCCTCGCGCACCGGAAAACTCGCGATCGGTTCGTAAGCCGGCGGCTTCGTCACCGCCCCCGTGCGCAAGTCGAAGCGCGCACCATGCCGCGGACATTCCACCTCGAAACCGAACACCTCGCCACCGGCCAGGTCGCCGCCGTCATGCGTGCAGGTGTCCTCCACCGCATACAGCGCACCGTCGATGTTGTAGACCGCGATCGGAGTGTCGCCGTCCCACACCACCTTGAACTCGCCCGGCAGGAAGTCGCTGCGTGTGCCGACTTTCACCCAGTCGTTCATGCCGCCGCCCCGGCTGGAGCCTGTTCATGGCCTCCGAGTGCCCCGCGCCGGGAGGTGTTTGCGCGCAAGGCAAGGAAGATCGAGGGAGTGTATGTCGGTACACGACGGAATGATGACGCAGTCATGCGTGCAAACAGACCCGGCGCGTGGTGCCTGGAGATCATGAGCAGGCTCCCAGATCCTTGACCAGCATCTCGAAGCGCAGGTCGTCGCGACGGGGAATGCCGAAGCGCTCGTCGCCATAGGGGAACGGCTTGTACTCGCCGGTGCGCCGGTAGCCGCGGCGCTCGTACCAGGCGATCAGTTCCTCGCGTTGCACGATCACCGTCATGCGCATCACCGGCAGTTTCCATTCGTCGCGCACGATGCGTTCGGCTTCGCTCAGCACGGCCCTGCCCAGACCGCCGCCCTGCCGATCCGGGCGCACGCTGAACATGCCGAAATATCCGCCGCCATCCTGTTCGCAGATGTGCGCACAGGCCAGCCACTGGCCTTCGCGTTCGGCGATGAGAACGCGGCTGCGTGGGCGTTCGATGTCCTGGCGCAGCACTTCCGGATCGATGCGATTGCCGTCGAGGATGTCGGCTTCGGTGGTCCAGCCCTGGCGGCTGGAATCGCCGCGATACGCGGAGGTCACCAGGTCGACCAGGGCCGGGATGTCGCCGAGGGTGGCGGCGCGAAAGACGAGGGCTGCGGATGGGCTGTTCATCGGCGAATGATAAGACGGTTCCGTCGCGCCTGACATGACCTGCGGCAGGCAGAGGGCGATGGCGCGCGGCTCAGGCCTGTCTCGCCACCCGGCCGGCCTCGTGGATTTTCAGGTGTGCGTAGGCGATCGACAGCAGCGAGCCGGCGGCATGCGTGGGGTCCGCACGCGCCAGCATGTCGCCGATCACATGATCGGCCTCGGTCGGGTGACCTTGCTGCAGATCACGCAGCATCGATGCGGCCAGCGGTGAACCGGCCTCGGTGAGCATGGCGCGGGCGCGCTGCAAGACGCGCTCGGCCGGCGCGTGACCGGCCGCAGCTGCCGCCGCATGACATTCCTCCAGCAGGGCGAGCGCCGCCTCGCGCCCGCCTGCGGCGACGATCTCGCCGATCGAGCCACGCAGCAGGCAGGTGATGCCGGCCAGCGTGGCGAGGAACACCCACTTGTCCCACATGTCCTGCACGACGGTGTGGCTGGGCCGCGAATCGAAGCCCGCGTCGGCGAAAGCCTCGGTGATCGCCTGCATCCGCGGCGACGCGCTGCCGTCGCGCTCGCCAAAGGTGATGCTGTGCAACTGGTTCAAGTGCTGCACCACGCCGCGCGCATCGAGCGTGGCGGAAATCACGCACTGGCCGCCCAGCACATGCTGCGCGCCGAATGCCTCGTCCAGCAGATCCAGTTGCCGCATGCCGTTGAGCAGCGGCAGGATCGCCGTATGCGCTCCGACTGCCGGCGCAATATCGCGGATCGCCTGCTCCAGCCCGTAGGCCTTGCAGCTGAGCACGATCAGGTCGAACGGCTCGCGCAGCTCGCTGGCCAGCAGGGTCGACGGTGCGCTCAGGTCGGCGTCGCCGGTAGTGCTGCGGATGACCAGACCATGTCGGGCCAGTTGTTGCGCGCGTTTTTCGCGCACCAGGAAGGTCACATCGCGCCCGTGCTGCAGCAGGCGCCCGCCGAAATAGCCGCCGGTGGCGCCGGCACCCACCATCAGAATGCGCATCTCAGTCTCCTGCGTTCGTGGTGTCGACGGTCAGCTGCATGCGCGCCGCCTGGGCGTCCTTGTCGCGCCACAAGGTATTCATCCACGCCTTGACCCGGCCGCGGAACGCGGTGTCCTCGTCGTAGCTGCCGATCAGCCCGGCATCGATCGGACGTTCGCGCACGTGCACGCGGATGTCGTGCACGCGCCCGGCGATCAGGTCCATCAGCGTGCAAGGCCCTTCGGGGTAGACGATGGTGACATCGAGGATGGCGTGCAGCGCCTCGCCCATGGCGTCGAGCACGAAGGCCACGCCGCCGGCCTTGGGTCGCAGCAGATGACGGAACGGCGAGGACTGCGCATCATGCTTGGCTTGGGTGAAGCGCGTGCCCTCGGCAAAGTTCATCACCGAGACCGGCATGTGCCGGAATTTTTCGCAGGCGCGCCGGGTCGCCTCGCGATCCTTGCCCTGCAACTCCGGATGACGCAGCAGGGTCTGCCGCGAATAGCGCTTCATGAACGGGAAATCCAGCGCCCACCACGCCGGCCCCAGCAACGGCACCCAGATCAGTTGCTGCTTGAGGAAGAAACGCAGGAACGGAATGCGCCGGTTGAAGATTTTCTGCAGCACCGGGATGTCCACCCAGCTCTGGTGGTTGCACAGCACCAGGTAGCTGCCATCCCGGCGCAGGCCTTCCAGACCCTCGACCTGCCAGCGGATACGGGTGAACAGCTCGAACAGCAGATTGTTGACGCCGATCCAGCTTTCAGCGATCGCCACCAGCACCCGCGAACAGGCGTGCCGGATCGAACGAATCGGGAGTACCAGCTTGAACAGGGTGAACACGAAAATGCACGTGACGTGCAGCAGGATGTTGAGCGTGAGCGCCAGCAGCGCCAGCGGCACGCGAATGAACGAGGGAAACGTCGCGAACATGGGGATGATCGATGGGGATTCCGGCCAGCATAATGCCCCGCCGTGGCCGCAGGAACCCCGCGATCGGTCGATGCCGGCTCAGCGCAGCAGCTGGCGTACCTTGAGCAGGGCGGCGATGAACGCGTCGATTTCCTCGCGCGTGTTGTAGAACGCCAGCGAGGCGCGCAGCGTGGAAGGCACGCCGTAGAACTGCATCAACGGGTGCGCGCAGTGGTGACCAGAGCGCACGGCAACGCCTTCCAGGTCGAGCAGGGTCGCCAGGTCGGTCGCCTGCGCGCCGTCGATCAGGAACGAGATCACCGGCTCCTTCTCGGCCGCCTCGCCGACGATGCGCAAGCCGGGGATCTCGCGCAGGCGTTCGGTGGCATACGCCAGCAGTTGCTGCTCCCACGCATGGATCGCCTCGAAACCCAGCGACTGGTAATAGTCGATCGCCGCCGCCATGCCCACGAAACCGGCGATATTCGGCGTGCCGGCCTCGAACTTGTGCGGTGGCGCCGCGAACGTGGTGCCGCTGAAACGCACCTCGCGGATCATCTCGCCACCGCCGAAGAACGGCGGCATCGCCTCAAGGTGCTCGCGCCGGGCCCACAGCGCGCCGGTGCCGGTCGGCGCCAGCATCTTGTGGCCGGTGAACGCGTAGAAATCGCAACCCAGCGCCTGCACGTCGACTGGCCGGTGCGGCACGGCCTGCGAGCCGTCCACCAGCAGCGGAATACCACGCCTGCGGCACTCCTTCGCGATTTCGCGCACCGGGTTGACGGTGCCGAGCACATTGGAGACATGGGTGACGCAGGCCAGCTTCACTTCCGGCGTCAGCATGTCGAGGTATTTTTCGACGATCAACTCGCCGCGCTCGCTGATCGGCGCGGCCTTCACCGTGGCTCCGCCGCGCGCGGCCACCAGCTGCCACGGCACGATGTTGGCGTGGTGCTCCATCACCGTGGTCAGGATCGCATCGCCGGGCTTCAGCCGCGGCAAGGCATAGCTGTAGGCCACCAGGTTGGTGGCCTGGGTGGTGCCCGAGGTGAGGATCAACTCGTTGCGCGACGGCGCGTTGATGAAACGCGCCAGCTTGTCGCGCGTGCCTTCATACGCGGCCGTAGCCTCCTCGCCGAGCTGGTGCACGGCGCGCGACACGTTCGCGTTGTGTTCGCGGTAATGCGTGTTCATCGCCTCGATCACCGCCAGCGGCTTCTGGCTGGTGTTGGCATTGTCCAGGTACACCAGCGGCTTGCCGTGCACGCTGCGCGCGAGCAGCGGGAAATCCGCGCGGACGCGCTGGACGTCGAAGGTGGCGGGCATGCTGGTGGCTGAGGTCATGGTGGTGTGGTCGGGTTGATGTGGTGCAGTTCGCGTTTCGATAGGGCTGTGCGTCGGCGTGGCCCCTCACCCTGCCCTCTCCCCGCAGGGGAGAGGGTTTTCCGGGTTTCGATGTGCTCTTTGGCTACGTGGATCAGGTGTCGGGCAATTGGTTGACCAGCAGGGTGGACAGGTGATCACGCAAGGCTTCATTGGGCAGATCAGCCAGCACGGCGCGACAGAATGCCGCCGTGAGCAAGGCGCGAGCTTCGGCCAGCGGGATGCCGCGCGAGCGCAGATAGAACAGCGAACGCTCGTCGAGCTGGCCGACGGTGGCTCCGTGGGCGGCCTTCACTTCGTCGGCATAGATTTCAAGCTCAGGCTTGGTGTCGATCTCGGCACCCGGCGACAGCAGCAGGTTCTTGTTGCTGAGGCTGGCATCGCTGCCGTCGGCACCTGGCGCGACCACGATCGCACCGCGGAACACGCCACGCGCGCGATCGTTGGCGACGCCGCGCCAGGTCGACTCGGAAGTGGTGTTCAGTGCCTGGTGGCGAATCGCCAGCTGGGTGTCGATGTGCTGGCGACCGTGCGGCATGAACACGCCGCGGGTATGCAACTGCGCCCCGTCGCCGACCAGCTCGGCCTGGAGGTCATGGCGCACCAGCGCGCCGCCCAGTTCCAGCACATGCAAGGTGGCCTGGGCTTGCGCCTGCAGACGCAGCGCGGTGCGCCGGATCAGATGGGTGCTGGCCGATGCGTTCTGCAGCACGGTGTACTGCAGTCGCGCGCCTTCGCGCAGTTCGATGTCGCTGACCAGGGTGGCCAGCTGGGTCGGCTCGCCGCTGGCCAGGTGATGTTCGACCAGGTTCAGCCCGGCGCCCTGGCCCAGTTCGATCACGTTGCGTGCGTGCCAGGCGAGATCCAGCCCCGCCGCCGCGGCAACGAAGACCAGCTGCACCGGCTCCCCGATTTCCGCGTGGTCCGCCACCCGCAACACCACGCCATCCTGTGCGCGCGCCGCATTGATCCGGGCAAACGCATCGCCCGGCTCGCGATAGTGCCTGGAAAGCGAAAACCGCAGCGGCTCCGCATCGCCCGCGAGCGCCTGTGACAGCGGCTGCAAGCTCAGGCCTGCAGGCATGTTCCCGAGCTGCGACAGATCGGCCCGGAACACACCGTTGACGAACACCAGGCGCGGTCCGTCGACACCGGGCAAGACCAGGCTGGCCGCGTCCACCGCGACGGCAGGCGCCGCCATGTCGCGTGTGGCGAAACGGCGCTGACCAAGCGCGCGCAACGCCGTGTACTTCCATGCTTCCACGCGTGTATCTGGCAGGCCGCTGGTAGCGAACGCCTCGAGGTTTTCTTGTCGCGCGACGTCCAGCCAGGCGAGACCGCTGGGCGGCAGCGGCGCATCCAGCAGGGATTCCACCAGCGGCAGCGAAGCCGGCTGGCTCATGCCACGGCTCCGGCGGGTTGACGCCCGGCGAGGCCGGCGTAGCCGTGCTCCTCCAGCTTCAATGCCAGCGACTTGTCGCCGCTTTCGACAATGCGGCCGTCAGCCAGCACATGCACGAAATCCGGCACCACATAGTCGAGCAGGCGTTGGTAGTGGGTGATCATCAGGAACGCGCGATCGGGCGAACGCAGCGTGTTGACGCCCTGCGCCACCTGTTTCAGCGCGTCGATGTCCAGCCCGGAATCGGTTTCGTCGAGGATCGCCAGCTTCGGCTCCAGCACGGCCATCTGGAAGATCTCGTTGCGCTTCTTCTCGCCGCCCGAGAAACCTTCGTTGACCGCGCGATGCAGCAACTCGTCGGAGATCTGCATCACTTTCAGCTTCTCGCGCACCAGCTTGAGGAACTGCATCGAATCCAGCTCCTGCTCGCCGCGGGTCTTGCGCTGCGCATTGAGCGCCGCGCGCAGGAAGTAGGTGTTGTTGACGCCGGGAATCTCCACCGGGTACTGGAACGCCAGGAACACACCGGTCGCGGCACGCGCCTCCGGCGCCATGGTCAGCAGGTCCATGCCGTTGTAGCTGACCGTGCCCCGAGTCACTTCATAACCTTCGCGACCGCACAGCACGTTGCCCAGCGTCGACTTGCCGGCGCCATTCGGACCCATGATCGCGTGCACTTCGCCCGCGTTCACGGTGAGGCTGAGCCCCTTGAGGATTTCCTTGCCCTCGACGCGGGCGTGCAGGTTTTCGATTTTCAGCATTTCTGTTCCTGATTTTTAGCCCCTCTCCCACCGGGAGAGGGGTTGGGGTGAGGGTTCGGGGGCGGGCCGCGATATCACGCTCCGCCCGTACCCTCATCCGCCCTTCGGGCACCTTCTCCCAAGGGGAGAAGGAAATTCTTCATTCAACCCACCGCGCCTTCCAGGCTCACCTCAAGCAGCTTCTTCGCCTCCACCGCGAACTCCATCGGCAGTTCGCGAAAGACCTGCTTGCAGAAACCGTCGACGATCATCGACACGGCGTCTTCCTCGCTGATCCCGCGCGCGCGGCAGTAGAACATCTGGTCGTCGGAGATCTTCGAGGTGGTGGCCTCGTGCTCGACGATCGCGGTGGGATTCTTCACTTCCATGTACGGAAAGGTATGCGCGCCGCACTTCTTGCCGATCAGCAGCGAATCGCACTGGGTGTAGTTGCGCGCACCCTCGGCGCCCTTCTCCATCTTCACCAGGCCGCGATAGCTGTTGGAGCTGCGGCCGGCGCTGATGCCCTTGGAGACGATCTTCGACTTGGTGTACTTGCCAAGGTGGATCATCTTGGTGCCGGTGTCGGCCTGCTGGTAGTGATGGGTCAGCGCCACCGAATAGAACTCGCCCACCGAGCGGTCGCCGCGCAGCACCACGCTGGGATATTTCCAGGTGATCGCCGAGCCGGTCTCGACCTGGGTCCAGCTGATCTTGGCATCGTCGCCGCGGCAGTCGCCGCGCTTGGTCACGAAGTTGTAGATGCCGCCCACGCCGTTCTCGTCGCCGGGATACCAGTTCTGCACCGTGGAGTACTTGATCTGCGCCTTCTCCAGCGCCACCAGCTCGACCACCGCCGCATGCAGCTGGTTTTCGTCGCGCTTCGGCGCGGTGCAACCTTCGAGGTAGGACACGTGGGCGCCTTCCTCGGCCACGATCAGGGTGCGCTCGAACTGGCCGGTGTTCTGCGCGTTGATGCGGAAGTAGGTGGACAGCTCCATCGGGCAGCGCACGCCCTTCGGGATGAACACGAAGCTGCCGTCGGAGAACACTGCCGAGTTCAGCGCGGCGAAGAAGTTGTCGCCGGTGGGCACCACGCTGCCGAGGTACTTGCGCACGATCTCCGGATACTCGCGGATCGCCTCGCTCATCGAGCAGAACAGCACGCCGGCATCGGCCAGCTGCTTGCGGAAGGTGGTGCCGACCGAGACCGAATCGAACACGGCGTCCACCGCCACGCCGGCCAGCGCGGCGCGCTCGTGCAGCGGCACGCCCAGCTTCTCGTAGGTCTCCAGCAGGGCCGGATCCACTTCAGCCAGTGACTTCGGCGCCACCTTGGGTGCGGCGTAGTAACTGATCGCCTGGTAGTCGATCGGGTCGATCTTGAGCTTGGCCCAGTCGGGCTTGGGCATGGTCAGCCAGTGGCGATAGGCCTCCAGCCTCCACTCGGTCATCCACTCGGGTTCGTGCTTGATCGCGGAGATTGCGCGAACCGTGCCCTCGTCCAACCCCGGCGGCAGGCCGGTCATCTCGATCTGGGTGATGAAGCCGGCCGAATAGGTGCGGCCGAGTACCTCGGCCACGTCGGCGTTGTCGCGCAAGGTGGCCGCGCTGCTGCTTTCGTCGATCATGCTGTTCATTCGGTGATGGCCTCGCCGGTTTTCACGATGACGGCGATTTTTCGCTTCGACGGCACCGGCTTGAGCATGTCGGCCAGGGTGATTCCGCGCAGGGTCTGGTCCAGCACGCTGTTGATGCGCTGCCAGCTGCCGCGCACGCCGCATTGCGATTCGCGATCGCACTGGCCCTCGGCCACGCTGCACTCGGTCATGCCGATCGGACCCTCCAGCGCCTCGACGATCTCGGCCAGCGAGATCGCGCTGGCCGGACGGGCCAGCCGGTAGCCGCCATTGACGCCGCGAAAGGATTCGACCAGTTCGGCGTGACCGAGCGCCTTCAGCAGCTTGCTGACGGTGGGCAGTTCGAGATGCGTTTCCTCGGCAATCTGCGCGGTGCTCAATACGTCGACGGGATGCGCGGCGATGCAGGTCATCACCACGGTCGCGTAATCGGTGAGTCGGCTGACGCGGAGCATGGGCGCTCGGGCTCGGCAGGGTTGAATCGGGACTAAAATGGTACTGATTCGAGGCCGCCGGGTCAATCTCGGCGAACGCACCAGAAGTGGGCAACGGGCCATCCCGTTTGCCCACGTTCCGTGCATGCCGGCGCCCGGACGCCGCGCAGACCGGCCTCCGGCGTACCGGCAAGTGCTGGCACGCATCGTGCTGCACCGCCACAAGACTCAAGCACGGGAGCACGCCATGAAGTGGATCACGGCCGTCATCAAGCCGTTTACCCTGGACGACGTGCGTGCGGCGCTGACCGAGGTCGGCGTCGAGGGCATGACCGTGACCGAGGTCAAGGGCTTCGGGCGACAGCACGGCCATACCGAGCTGTATCGCGGGGCCGAGTACGTGGTCGACTTCCTGCCCAAGCTGAAGATCGAGCTGGCGGTCGACGATGACCGCGCCGAGCACGCGATCGAGGCGATCGCCAGCGCCGCCCGCACCGGCAAGATCGGCGACGGCAAGATCTTCGTCGCCGAGCTGGAACAGGTCATCCGCATCCGCACGCAGGAGGTCGACGCCGATGCGCTTTGAGAGGCCGGGAATCGGGAATCGGGAATCGGAAACATCCACCGCGCGATGGAGGTGGGGATCTTTGGCGCTGATCGCCGGGCTGCTCGCTTCCGCTCCTGCCGCAGCGCAGACCCAGGCGACACCGAACAGCGGCGACACCGCCTGGATGATCGTCGCCAGCATGCTGGTGCTGATGATGACAATACCGGGCGCCGCCCTGTTCTACGGCGGCATGGTGCGCGCCAAGAACCTGCTCTCGGTGTTGATGCAGTGCTTCGCGCTCACCGCCCTGGTGAGCGTGCTGTGGATGTTCTACGGCTACTCGCTGGCCTTCAGTACCGAAGGCATGCACGCCGGCGTGGTCAACCTGCATTCGTTCATCGGCGGCCTCGACCGCGCGATGCTGTCCGGGCTGAAGCCCGGCTCGATGTTCCAGACCGTGCCGGAAAGCGTGTTCGTGATGTTCCAGATGACCTTCGCCATCATCACCCCGGTGCTGATCATCGGCGCCTTCGCCGAGCGCATGAAATTCAGCGCGATGCTGTTGTTCAGCGGCCTGTGGCTGACCTTCGTCTACCTGCCGATGGCGCACATGGTGTGGGGTGGCCCGGGCTCGCTGCTCGGCGACATGGGTGTGATCGACTTCGCCGGCGGCACCGTGGTGCATATCAACGCCGGCATCGCCGGCCTGGTCGCCTGCCTGGTGATCGGCAAGCGGCGCGGCTGGCCATCCACCCACATGCCGCCGCACAACCTCGGCTACACCGTGGTCGGCGGCAGCCTGCTATGGCTGGGCTGGTTCGGCTTCAACGCCGGCTCGGCGCTGGCCGCCAATGGCAGCGCGGGCATGGCGATGCTGACCACGCAGATCGCCACCGCGGCCGCCGCGATCGGCTGGATCGGTGTGGAGTGGCTGATCCACCGGCGCGCCAGCGTGCTCGGCATCGTCTCCGGCGCCGTTGCGGGTCTGGTCGCGGTGACTCCGGCTGCCGGCACGGTCGGCCCGGGCGGCTCGCTGGTGCTGGGCCTGCTCGCCGGCGCGGTGTGCTATTTCACCGCTACCCGACTCAAGCACAAGCTCGGCTACGACGACACGCTCGACGTGTTCGGCGTGCATGCCGTCGCTGGCGTCGTCGGTGCCCTGCTCACGGGTCCGCTGGCCTCGTCCAGGCTCGGCGGCTTTGGCAACGTGGTCAGTCTGGGCGGGCAACTGTGGATCCAGGCCAAGGGCGTCGGCTTCACCGTGATCTGGAGCGGTCTGCTGAGCTGGCTGATCCTGAAACTGGTCGACTGGACGATCGGCCTGCGCGTCACCGACGAGCAGGAGCAGATGGGGCTGGACCTGGCGCTGCACGAGGAGCGGGCCTACAACCTGAGCTGAGCGACGGGTGGCGCGGACAGCCTGATAAGCTGTCGGCGTTTTGTCAGCGACCCACTTCATGGACAGTCTCCAAGATCGCGCCACCGCCCGCCTCGAGTGGCTTCGCAACGCGCTGGGCAATCCCATGGCCTCGCTGGCACCGGCTTCGGCCGATGCCAGTTTCCGCAGCTACTGGCGCACGTCGCAGGGCGGCCGGAGCTGGATCCTGATGGACTCGCCTCCGGCGCAGGAGGATCCCGTGCCGTGGCTGGCGATCGGCTCACGCCTCGCCGCCGCGGGACTGCATGTGCCCACCGTACATGCGCAGGATCTGCAACAGGGCTTCCTGCTGATCGAAGATCTCGGCGATCGGCTTTATCTCCCCGCACTGAACGACCAGGCCGCCGATGCGCTCTATGGCGAAGCCATGGACGCACTGCTGCGCATGCAGACCCGGGTGGACTGCAGCGGGCTGCCGCTGTTCGACCATGCCGTGCTGGCGAGCGGGCTGAAGGTAATGCCGGAATGGTTTCTGCAACGCCACCTGGGCCATAGCCCCGATTGCGATGAGTGGGACGAGCTGGAAGCGGCCTTTGGCGTGATCATTCGCAACGCGCTCGAGCAGCCACGCTGTTTCGTGCACCGCGATTTCCACAGCCGCAACCTGCTGATCGTCGAGCACGCCAACCCGGGCATCGCCGAGCTCGGACTCTTGAGTCCCGGAATCATCGACTTCCAGGGCGCGCTGGCAGGGCCCATCACTTACGATCTCGCCTCGTTGCTGCGCGACGCCTATATCGCGTGGCCACGCGAACGCGTGGAAGGCTGGGTGGAGTCCTATCGCAGGCGGTTGCGCGAGGCCGGCCTGATCGGAGACGACATCGATCGCGAACGATTCCTGCGCTGGTTCGACCTGACCGGCCTGCACCGCCATATCCGCGTACTCGGGCAGTTCTACCGCCTGTGGTACCGCGACGGCAAACCTGGCTACCTCGCCGACGTGCCGCGGGTCTACGACTACGTGATCTCGGTGGCCCGTGGTTACGCCGAACTGGCCGACTTCGCCGCCCTGCTGGAACGCCATGTGCAGGGTCGCGACCTGACCCGGGTGATGGAGGCATGAGACACGCCCTGATCTTCGCCGCCGGGCTGGGCGAGCGCATGCGTCCGTTGACCGACCACACGCCCAAGCCGCTGCTGCCGGCGGGCGGCAAGCCGCTGATCGTCTGGCATCTGGAAAAACTCGCCGCCGCGGGCGTGCATTACGTGGTGATCAACACCTCGCACCTGGCCGCACAGTTTCCCGACACGCTGGGCGACGGTTCGCGCTGGGGCCTGCGCATCCGCTATGCGTACGAAGGCCCGACGCCACTGGAAACCGGCGGTGGCATGCTGAATGCGCTGCCGTTGCTGGGGACCGAACCGTTCCTCGCGATCAGTGGCGATATCTGGTGCGACGCCGACCTTGCCAGCTTGCCGAGCGAGCCTGCCGGATTGGCGCATCTGCTGATGGTCGACAATCCTGCCCATCATCCCGAGGGCGATTTCGCGCTGGATGCGCACGGCCTCCTGCACGATTCGGGCGCACCGAAACTCACGTTCAGCGGCATCGGCGTGTTCCGCCGCGACCTGCTGCTGGGCTGGCGTGAGGTGGTCGGCGACGAAACCGCTGCGCAGATCACGCCAGCGCGATTCAAACTGGTTTCGCTGCTGCGTGCGGCGATGGCGAGAGGCGCGATCCACGGCAGCCGCCATGCCGGCGCGTGGACCGACGTGGGCACCCCGCAACGGCTGGCCCAACTGGATGAGACGTTGCGCGAACGAGACATTCGCCCTGCGTGAAAAACGAACGGCCCGGCAAAGGCCGGGCCGCTCATCAGCAACGGATCGGGTGGCTCAGGGACGCCGTGCCAGTTCCGGATTGTCGCGGGTCACCGGCATCAGGTCCTTCTTCGACACGCCCAGCCACAGCAGGATCGGGCTGGCCACGAAGATCGAGGACAACGTGCCGACGAGGATGCCGATCAGCATGGTGATGGCGAAGCCGTGCACCGCCGGGCCGCCGATGAACCACATCGCCGCCATGGTGATGCCGGTGAACAGCGAGGTGATGATGGTTCGCGACAGCGTGTTGTTGATCGAGCGGTTGAGGATTTCCTCCGGCTCGGCCTTGCGCGCCAGCCGGAACAGCTCGCGGATGCGGTCGAACACCACGACCTTGTCGTTGATCGAATAGCCGATCACGGCGAGCACCGAGGCCAGCACGGTCATGTCGAATTCGCGCTGCACCAGCGCAATGATGCCCAGCGTGACCAGCACGTCGTGGATTTCCGTGGCCACGGCGGCAATCGCGAAGCGGCGCTCGAAGCGGATCCACAGGTAGGCCATGATGCCCAGGATCACGAACAGCGCAGCCCAGGTACCGTCGGTCTTCAGCTCGGCGCCGACTTCCGCACTGACGAAGTCGCGACTCTTCAGCTTCGCGTCCGCCCGCGCCGCCTGCAATTCCTTCATCACGTCGGCGGAGACGCGGTCGAGGTTGACCGTGCCGTTGGCCTGCATCGCCGCCGGATCGTCCTTGGCCTGGAAGCGGATCGATACCTCACGGGTACCGCCCAGGCTCTGCACCACCGCGTCGGCAAAACCACCCTTGGCCAGCGCACCACGCACGTCGCCGATCTCCACCGGCTTGTCGTAGTTGACCAGCATGGAGACGCCGCCGGTGAAATCGAGCCCGTAGTTGAGGCCCTTGAAGGCGATCATGCCGATCGACGCGACCATCAGGAAAATGGCGATGGCAATGCTGTACTTGCGCATGCCGAGAAAGTTGATGTTGCTGTCGTGGTTGAAGATTTCCATGGTAATTCCTTAGACCGACAGCGTCTTGAGCTTGCGGTGGCCGTGGATCGCCGCAGTGAACGCATGGGTCAGCGTCACCGAGGTGAACAGCGAGGTCAGGATGCCGATCATCAGGGTCACGCCGAAACCCTTGATCGCACCGGTGCCCATCGTGGTCAGGGCCAGCGCGGCGATCAGGTGGGTGACGTTCGCATCCAGAATCGTCGACCAGGCCTTCTCGTAACCGGCACGGATCGAGGCGTGCGGGGTGGAGCCGTTGCGCAGTTCCTCACGCACGCGCTCGCAGATCAGCACGTTGGCGTCGATCGCCATGCCCAGGGTCAGCACGATGCCGGCGATGCCAGGCATGGTCAGGGTGACGCCGATCAGCGACATCACCGCCACCAGGATCACCAGGTTGAAGAACAGCGCGATGTCAGCGACCAGGCCGAACAGCTTGTAGTAGAACGCGGCGGCCAGCAGCACCAGGGCCAGGCCGAGCATCACCGACTTGAAGCCCTTGTCGATGTTGTCGGCACCCAGGCTGGAACCGATCACGCCTTCCTCGATGATGTCTACCGGCGCCGCGAACGCGCCGCCCTTGAGCAGCAGGGCGAGGTCGGAAGCTTCCTTCGGGCTGCCCAGGCCGGTGGTCTGGAACTGCTTGCCGAACGGGCTGGCAATGTTGGCATCGTTGATCACCGACTCGGTGATCTTCGGCGTGCGCACTTCCTTGCCGTCGACCATCTTGGTCTCGGTGACGCGCTCCACGTACACCACCGCCATCGGTTTGCCGACGTTGGCATTGGTGAAGTCGCTCATCTTGCGCGCGCCGGCGGCGTTCAGGGTGACGTCGACCTTGGGCGTGCCGCTTTGCTGATCGATGCCGGAGGAAGCATCGACCAGCTCCTTGCCGGTCACGATGACCTTCTTGCTCACCAGCACCGGCTCGCCGGTGCCGCGCATGTGGTAGAGGTTCGCATCCGGCGGAATATTGCCGCTCTTCTCCGCCGCCCGGGCGTCGGGATCGCCGGGATGGCCAACACCGGGACGGTATTCCAGCGTGGCCACGGTGCCGATCAGTTTCTTCGCCTCGGCCGGATCCTGCACGCCGGCGAGGTCGACCACGATGTGGCTCTCGCCCTGCTGCTGGATCAGTGGCTCGGAGACGCCGAGTACATTGATGCGGTTGCGCAGCGTCTGCAGGTTCTGGGTGATCGCGCCACGCGAAATGTCACGCAACTTGTCCGGCTTGATCACCGCGTTCAGCACATAGCGATCAGCGGTGTTGGGCCCGTTGGAAACGAGCAGGTCGTTGTACTCGTTGGCGATGTCGTCGGATGCCTTGGAGCGATCGTCCGCGGAGCGCAGTACCACCGTGACACCCTGCCCGCGAACGGGATTGCGAACCACCGACTCGTAATGGATCTTCTTGTCGCGCAGCAGGCTGCGGATGTCGTCCGCATAACTGCCCTCCTGCTTGTCGATCACGTCGTTCTCGTCGACCTGCATGAGGAAGTGCACGCCACCTTGCAGATCCAGGCCCAGCGGCATGGAACGGGCACCGATCGCACCCAGCCAGGCGGGTACGGTCGACTGCAGCTTGAAGGCCACCGTGTACTGGTCGCCCAGCAGGGCCTTGATTGCGTCCGAGCCGCTCTTCTGCACATCCGTGTTGGCGAAAGTGGCCAGCAGGTTCTCGCCCTGCACGTTCACCTGGCCGAACGCGATGTGTTGCTGCTGCAACGCCGTCTCGACCTTCTGGCGCAAGGTCTGGTCGACTGGCGGAGCGCCACGGTTGGCGGAGACCTGCACCGCCGGCACGGGAATGAAGGCATTCGGCAGCGCATAGAGCACGCCGAACAGCATCACCAGCGCGACCAGCGCGTACTTCCAGCGGGGAAAATCACTCATGCCATGAACCCGTCAAAGCCGCGGCAGCCTGGCCGCGGCGGTAGCAACAATCGAAAAGTATGGACGCGCAGGAGTCGTCGCCGCCAGCCACCCGGCACGCCCCCTTTCGCGATCAAACGGACTTCAGCGAACCCTTGGGCAGCACCTGCTGCACGGCACCCTTCTGCAGCTTCACCTTCACGTTGGCCGCGATTTCCACCGTGATGAAGGTCTCGCCCACTTCTTCCACGCGACCGGCCAGGCCGCCGTTGGTGACCACCTCGTCACCCTTGGCCAGGGCGGAAATCAATGCGCGGTGCTCCTTCTGGCGCTTCATCTGTGGCCGGATCATCATGAAATACATCAGGCCGAACAGCACCACCATCATGATGATCATGGACATGCCGCCACCCTGGGCACCGGCAGTCGGCGCCGCTTGGGCAAGCACGGGAGAGATCGGAAAACTCATGGGTTTGTCTCGCAAGTGATGGCGCCAGCAAGGATTTCGGCTGAACGCCTGATAAAAGATTCTCGATTATGCCATGCACCCTCACCGCGTGCACGGCAACTCACGGCACCCCGAGCCATGTGTCCGTGTCCTATTGAGGGCAGGCCGGGCCCATTGCAAGCCCGGCGAGGCCTGGTCGTGCCGGATGCGGCAGCCCCTTGCCGCAAGGCGTCAGGCCCGCGGCGGTGCCGCAGCGTCGACCCGCCGCCGCGCGTAAAACTCCGCCACGAAAGCATCCAGCGTGCGGCTGGAAATAGCCTCGCGCAGGCCGGCCATCAGGCGCTGGTAGTAGCGCAGGTTGTGCATGGTGGCGAGCTGGCTGCCCAGGATCTCGTTGCAACGGTCGAGATGCCGCAGGTAGGCGCGGCTGAAGCCATGGCTGCAGGTGTAGCAGTCGCAGCCCTCCTCGATCACTGTGGTGTCGGTGGCGTACTTCGCGTTGCGGATGCGCAGCGTGCCCTCGGCGGTGAACAGGAAGCCGTTGCGTGCGTTGCGGGTCGGCATCACGCAATCGAACATGTCGATGCCGCGGCGCACTGCCTCGACGATGTCCTCCGGCCGCCCCACGCCCATCAGGTAGCGCGGCTTGTCGACCGGCAGCAGCGGCACGGTGAAATCCAGCGCGTGGTTGCGCTCGGCCTCCGGCTCGCCGACCGCCAGGCCACCGACCGCATAGCCGTCGAAGCCGATGTTCACCAGTCCCGCCGCGGAACGCTGGCGCAGGTTCTCGTAAACGCTGCCCTGCACGATGCCGAACAGCGCGTTCGGCGGCTTTGAATCGACACGTTGCAGATCGTCGAATGCCCGACGTGAACGTTCGGCCCAGCGCAACGAAAGCTCCATCGAATCGCTGGCCACCCTCTCGGCGGCCGGATACGGCGTGCACTCGTCGAAGATCATCGCGATGTCCGAATCCAGCGTGGTCTGGATCTGCATCGACACTTCCGGCGACAGGAACACCTTCGAGCCGTCCACCGGCGAGGCGAACGTCACGCCCTCCTCGGTGATCTTGCGCTTGTGCGCCAGCGAGAACACCTGGAATCCACCCGAGTCGGTGAGGATCGGTTTGTCCCAGCCGATGAACTTGTGCAGCCCGCCGAACTTCTCGACGATCTCCAACCCCGGCCGCAGGAACAGGTGGAAGGTGTTGCCCAGGATGATCTCGGCGCCGATCTCGGTAACGTCGCGCGGCGTCATCGCCTTGACCGAGCCATAGGTGCCTACCGGCATGAACGCCGGCGTCTCGATGCTGCCGCGTGCAAGCGTGAGGCGGCCTCGACGGGCGGCGCCATCAGTGGCGTGGAGGTCGAACTGGAGGGAGGTCATCCGCCCATTATCGCGGGTTTTACCCCAGGCCGTGCGGCAGGATCAGCATGGCGTCGCCATACGAGAAGAATCGGTAACGCTGCTCCACCGCATGGCGATACGCATCGAGGATGAACTCGCGCCCGGCCAGCGCCGACACCAGCATCAACAGGGTCGACTGCGGCAGGTGGAAGTTGGTGAGCAGGCCGTCGATGCTGCTGAAGCGATAGCCGGGGAAGATGAAGATCTGCGTCTCGCCGGCGAACGGATGCAGCTCGCCGTCCTTGCTGGCGCTTTCCAGCGCGCGCACCACCGTGGTGCCGACGGCAATCACCCGTCCGCCATTGGCACGCGTGCGACGGATCTGCCCGATCAGGTGCGCACCGACATTGAGCCACTCGCGATGCATGTGGTGATCCTTCAGATCGTCCGCACGCACCGGCTGGAACGTACCGGCACCCACGTGCAGGGTGACGTAGCCGAACTCGACGCCGCGCTCGCGCAGCCGCGCCAGGGTCGCCTCGTCGAAATGCAGTCCGGCGGTCGGTGCGGCCACCGCGCCGGGTTCGCGCGCGAACACGGTCTGGTAGCGCTCCATGTCGCTGGCATCCGCATGCCGCTCGATGTACGGCGGCAACGGCATCTCGCCCAGCTTCAGCAACAGCTTTTCCAGCGGCTCCGGTGCCTCGAAGTGCAACCGGAAAAAATCCTCATCGCGCCCCAGCACCACCGCATGACTGCCATCGGCCAGTTCGATCCGGCCACCTTCCTTCGGCTTCTTGCTGACACCGAGCTGCACGGTCGCCTCGTGCGCACCGGTGAGCCGCTCGATCAGGATCTCCACCGCGCCGCCGCTTTCCTTGCGCCCGTACAGCCGCGCCGGCAGCACTCGGGTGTCGTTGAACACCAGCAGATCGCCGGGCCGCAGGAAGTCGGGCAGCTCGCGGAACATGCGGTCCTGCCGCGACGGCGCCGCCACGTCGAGCAGCAGCATGCGGCTGGCCGAGCGCTCGGGCAGCGGTGCCTGCGCGATCAGCTCGGGCGGCAGGTCAAAATCGAAATCAGATTTCTTCAAGGGGTATTCGTCCGGCGTGCGTAAACAGGCCATTATCCCGCAGCCCGCCAGGCATTGCGCGGCGAATTACAGCCAGCCTTTCTGCCGCGCCAGCCGATACGCCTCAATGCGATTGGCCACGCCGAGCTTGCCGATCGCCTCGGACAGGTAATTGCGCACGGTGCCGTGCGACAGATTCAATTGCGTGGCGATATCGCCGGCGGATTGCCCTTCGCCGGCCAGTCGCAACACCTGGCGCTCGCGGTCGTTCAACGGGTCGGCTTCGGACCATGCCTCCAGCGCCAGTTGCGGGTCGATCGCGCGGCCGCCGCGATGCACAGTGCGCAGAGCCTCGGCAAGATTCTCGGCGGGTGCGTCCTTGAGCAGGTAACCGGACACGCCGGCATCCAGCGCGCGACGAAGGAAACCGGGGCGCGCAAAGGTGGTGACGATAATCACCTTGATCGGCAACTCCTGACGCTGGATGCGCTGGGCCAGTTCGAGCCCGGTCAGGCCCGGCATCTCGATGTCGGTGACCAGCACATCGGGTTTCAACCGCTGCAGTTCGCGCCATGCGGCTTCGCCGTCGGCGGCCGAGCCGAGCACTTCGATATCGGACTCAAGCTTGAGCAGGGCCGAGAGCGCCCCTCGCACCATCGCCTGATCTTCGGCCAGCAATACGCGGATCATGCAATTACCCGTTTGTTGAAAAACCAACGGCGCCGAAGGCGCCGTGCCACGCTGGTCAAGCCGCAGGATAGCCGGGCGTGGCCTGTGCCGGCGAGGTGGCCGGCGACGGATTCCGTGAAGCTTCCACCAGGCGCAGTATCGGCACCGGTACCACCACTCGCAGACGCGTGCCGCTTCCGCGCGGCGACTCGACGCTCAGGCTGCCACCCATGGCACGCACGCGTTCGCGCATGCCGCTCAGTCCATTGCCATCGCCGGTGATGCCACCACGACCGTTGTCGCTGATCTGCATGCAGACGGTGGCATGTTCCCGCGCCAGATCGATCTGCACGCGGCTGGCCCCGGCGTGGCGGGCGATGTTGGTGGCCGCCTCGCGCAACACCAGCGACAGGCCACGCTCGATCTCGCCGGGCATGTCGAACGGCGGCGAACCATACTCCAGGTGCACGTGGGAGGATTCCAGCAACAGGCGCGCCGAGGCCAGTTCGGCCGCCAGATCGGTGGCGCGGATGCCGCTGACCGCACTGCGCACTTCGGCCAGTGCGTGACGCGCAACCTTCTCGGCCTCCTCCACTTCGCGTTTGGCCGCATCGACATCGCGATCGAACAGCTTGCGTGACAGCTCCAGCTTCAGCGTGATCAGCGACAGCGTATGCCCGAGCAGATCGTGCAGGTCGCGGCCGATCCGTTCACGCTCGGCGGTGGCCGCAAGGCGCCGGATTTCTTCATGCGAGAGGCGCAACTGGGCGTCCTTCTCCTCGCTGCTGCGCTCGGCATAAATGATGATGCCGATGATGAACGAGGTCAGCGGGATCGAGAACACCGCCTGCCACGGATAGCCCAGCAACGAGGTTTCCAGCAGCAGCGCCAGGTTGAGCGCCACCAGCCAGCCCAGGTAGGTGCGAAAACCCATCAGGCAACCGCAGAGCATCACGCAGCCATAGATGAAATAGGTCAGCCCGCCGGGATACCAGGGCAGCAGCAGCATGCTCAGCAGCACCAGGGCCATGGCGTAGGCACGAGCGCTGGATCGCGGCGCCGTGACGCACTTGTAGTAGAGCAGCACGAACACCGGGTAGGTCGCCGCGGTGATGGCGATCCAGCGCATGCTCCAGCCATCGGCGTTCCACACCGGCACGACAAAGATCCATGCCGACCAGAGCAGATGCACGGCATCGACCCATGGCGACTTGCCGCGGCGGATGCTGCGAGCGGCCAGCGAGTCGGACGCCGGGGTCAGAAAGTCGACAAGCTGCTGTTGCATGGCGCCGGGTTCCTCGGCATTGCGCGTAACCGGCATCCTACTTCAACCGTGCCGGCGCAGACGCCGTGCCGCCATCAGAAGAAATACCGCAGCAAAGCCGATCAATACCAGCACATGGCCCAGCAAGGGCCCGTCGTTCAAGCCCACCGCCGCCTGGGTCAGCTGGTTCAGGTGGTAGCTCGGCCAGATCGGCGCGACCTGCTGCAGCACGCGCGGCAGCATCGACAGCGGCAACCACAGGCCGGACAGGAATGCCATCGGCAGATAGACCAGGTTGAGCAGCCCCGGCGCGCCCTGCCCCTTGAGCAACGTGCCGACGAACATGCCCAGCGCGCAGAACGGCAGCACCCCGAACATGCCCGTCAACAACAGGGCCAGCACCTGGCCCCACGACAGCACCACCTGCGCCAGCGAGACGCCGATCAGCAACAGCAGCACCATCACGATGGTGGCCGCGATCATGGCCATCACCATCTTGCCCAGCAGGTAGGCGCCCGGCGGCATTGGCAGAGCGCGCTTGAGCGTCAGCAGGCCGCCATCGCGCTCGATCGCCAGCGAGACACCGAAACCGAACAGGCCCGGCCCCATGATGCCAAACGCGCCGTAGCTGGCCAGCAGATAGCGCGACGCCTCGCCATGGTTGAGCAGCACGCCGAACATCAGGTAGAACACCGTCGAGAACAGGGTCATCGGCAAGATGAATCCCGGCGCACGCAGGTAGCGCAGGCATTCGCTGCGCATTTCGGCCAGGTACGCGCCCAGCACGCGCCGACGCGACATCGGGGCACCCGTTCGGGACAGCGGGATCGAAACCACGGTTTCCATGTCAGGCCACCTCGCGTTGTGATGCCGGCAATGCCTGTTCGGCATCGCGGGTGAGTTCGGTGAACGCCTCGGCCAATCCAGCGCGCTGCACTTCAAGTTCACTCAGTTGCGGATCGGCGTTCAGCAAACGACGGACGACGGCTTCCGCTTCGGCAGTGGTTACGTGCAGACGACCCTGGCGCTGCTCGGCATCGCTCACCGACGGCCAGCTGCCGACCACGCCGGCATCCACCGAGCTGATGCAGCGAATGCGTTTGAGCGCCACCCGCGCACGCAAGGCATCGACCGTGCTTTCGTGGATTACCCTGCCGCGCGACATCACGCAGACCCGATCAGCCAGCGCCTCGGCCTCTTCCAGATAATGGGTGGTGAGCAACACCGAGCATCCTTCGGAGAGCAACTGGCGAATCGCTGCCCACAGCTTCTGGCGCGCCTCGATGTCCATGCCCACGGTGGGTTCGTCGAGAAACAGCAGCTCGGGCCGGCCGCACAGTGCCAGCGCAAACTGCACGCGCCGCTGCTGGCCGCCGGACAATTTCGCATAAGGTCGCTTCAGCAGGTCGATGACGCCGGCCAGCTCGGCGGTTTCCGCCAGCGTGCGGGGTGCCGGGTAATAGCTGGCGGTGAGTCGCAGCAATTCGCCCACCCGCAGCGTGGGCGGCAGCTCGGCGTTCTGCAGCATCACGCCGATGCGGCGGCGCGCGCCGAGCTGCTGCGGGTCCTGGCCGAACAACGAGACCGTACCGGCGTCGGCCCGGATCAGCCCCAGCAACAGGCCGATCGCCGTGGTCTTGCCGGCACCATTGGGACCGAGCAGGGCCAGCAGCTCACCGGGTCGCAGGCACAGCTCGACCCGATCGAGCGCGGTGAGCCGGCCATAGCGTTTGACGACGCCATCGAGGCGGGCGATCGGATCACGAAGATGTGGCATGGGAGCTCCTCCTGTGCCGTTCATCCTCGGCAAAACAGGGGCTTGCCGGCAGTCCCCGGCGTCAACCATCCGGGGTGACAGGCGTCATCCGCAGGGCCCCCCGGGGTTACGGCGGCCGTCGCGGCAAGGTATCCTGTGAAGGATAAGACGGCCGCGAATGCTCGCGAGCCGCAGCCTGAAAGAGCTGAAAACATTGAGGAAACGCCCGTCAGAGCGCGTTTTCCGCCACGCGTTCACCAGCCGCCGCGCCGACCCCACGCCGCCCGGCCGAGCTTGAGGAGGATTCACCATGGGCATCATCAATCAACTGCGCGAACTGCGCGAATTCGGCGGCAAGCCGCGCACCACCGGGCTTGACGACGCCAGCATCGAGCGCATGGCGGCGAACGATCCGCTGCTGGGCCAGGCGATTGCCGAAGCCGTGGCGCGCCACCATGAGCTGCGCGCCGAGATGTCCGACTTCCTGAAACTGGACGAAGCCGAACAGTTGGTCCAGGCGCAGTCCGGCTTCGTCAACTTCTACCCGGACGATGCCATCAATCCTTACCTGCCGGCTGCGGCGCGCGGTCCGTGGATCGTCACCCTGAAGGGCGCCGTGCTGCACGACAACGGTGGCTACGGCATGCTCGGCTTCGGCCACAACGACCAGGCCATCCTGGCCGCGCTGGCGCGCCCGCAGGTGATGGCCAACGTGATGTCGCCCAGCGTGGCTCAACTGCACTTCACCGCGGCGATGAACCGCGAACTTGGTCGCCATCGCGGCGGCAGCCCGTACCACCATTACATGTGCCTCAACTCGGGTTCCGAGTCGGTCTCGCTGGCCTGCCGCATCGCCGACGTCAATGCCAAGATCATGACCGATGCCGGCGGCCGCTACGCCGGCCGCACGATCAAGCGCCTGGTGGTCAAGGGCGCCTTCCACGGCCGCACCGACAAGCCGGCGCTGTATTCCGACTCCTCGCGCAAGGTCTACCAGCAGCATCTGGCGAGCTATCGCCACGAAGACAGCGTGATTACCGTCGCTCCATATGACGTGGCCCAGCTGGAAGCCGCGTTTGCCGATGCGGACAGGCACGGCTGGTTCATCGAAGCGATGTTCCTGGAGCCGGTGATGGGCGAAGGCGACCCCGGTCGCGCGGTCACCCCCGAGTTCTACAAGGCCGCGCGGGCGCTGACCGAATCGCACGGCAGCATGCTGCTGGTCGACTCGATCCAGGCCGGCCTGCGCGCGCATGGCGTGCTGTCGATCACCGACTACCCCGGCTTCGAGAAGCTGCCGGCGCCGGACATGGAGACTTTCTCCAAGGCGCTCAACGCCGGCCAATACCCGCTGTCCGTGCTGGCCGTCACCGAGGCCACGGCCAAGCTCTACCGCAAGGGCATCTACGGCAACACCATGACCGCCAACCCGCGCGCGCTGGACGTGGCGCTGGCCACGCTGGGCGAATTGAGCGACGAGGTGCGCAACAACATCCGCGAGCGCGGCAGGGAATTCGTCGACAAGCTCAACGCGCTGAAGTACGAAATGGGCGGCCTGATCACCAAGGTGCAAGGCACCGGCCTGCTGTTCTCCTGCGAACTGGCGCCGGAGTACAAGTGCTATGGCGCCGATTCCACCGAGGAATTCATGCGCGAGCATGGCATTGGCGTGATCCACGGCGGCACCAACTCGCTGCGCTTCACCCCCCACTTCAAGGTCACCAGCGCCGAAGTGGACCTGATCGTGTCGCACGTGCGCAAGGCGCTCCTGGAAGGCCCGCGCAAGGCCAAGGCCGAAGCCGCCTGAATTCACCGCACAGGCTCACCAAAGAGGCCACGCCAGCCCGACTGGCGTGGCCTCTTTGTTTGCGGCTGAATACTTCGTGCATGTCGGGCTTCCCCTACTCCCGGGACGACCGCGATGGGCATAGACTGATCCGGCCGGCAGCCGCCGGTCACTAGGGAGGACTCCACGATGTCGATGTCACTACGTCTGCTTGCTGTCAGCGCCGCCTTCGCTTTCGCCGGTGCCGCTTTCGCTGCCACGCCGGCGGCGACTACCGCCGCGGCGACCAAGCCGCATACCGCCCAACAGCAGCGGATGATCGACTGCAACAAGCAGGCGACCGGCAAGAAGGGTGCCGAACGCAAGACGTTCATGAGTTCGTGCCTGAAGGGTGAAAGCGCCGCGGCAGCCGCACCTTCGGCCAAGGAAACCCAGCAGGAAAAAATGAAGAGCTGCAACGCCGATGCCAAGACCAAGGCACTCAAGGGCGCCGACCGCAAGACCTTCATGAGCTCTTGCCTGAAGGGCGGGGCGGGCGAAGCCGCCGCCGCGCACTGATTCAAGACCGCTCCACCGGCTACTGCCCACCCACCCCATCCGGCGGCGTGCGTGGGCAGGGCCGCTTCGCTAAGCTTCCCGACTGTCGCGCCACGCGCCGTCATTGAAGACAGTCACCGATGAAGATCGTCGAAGTCCGCCATCCGCTGATCCAGCACAAGCTCGGCCTGATGCGTCGCGCCGGGATCAGCACCAAGGAGTTCCGCGAGCTGGCCTCCGAGGTCGCCGCGTTGCTCACCTACGAAGCCACCAAGGACCTGGAAACCGTCGAGGAGGAGATCGAGGGTTGGGCCGGCCCCTTGCGCGTGCACCGGATCAAGGGCAGGAAGATCACCATCGTGCCGATCATTCGCGCCGGCCTGGGCATGCTGCCTGGCGTACTCGACATGATTCCGTCGGCCAAGGTCAGCGTGGTCGGCCTGCAGCGCGACGAGAAGACGCTGAAACCGATTGCCTATTACGAAAAGCTCAGCGGCCGCATGGACGAACGGATAGCGCTGATCGTCGACCCCATGCTCGCCACCGCCGGCACCCTGGTCGCGACTGTCGACATGCTCAAGGCGGCAGGCTGCAAGCGCATCAAGGGGCTTTTCCTGGTCGCCGCACCGGAAGGACTGGAACGCATCACGGCAGCGCATCCCGATATCGAGATCTACACGGCATCGATCGACCAGCGGCTCAACGAGCACGGCTACATCCTGCCCGGCCTCGGCGACGCCGGCGACAAGATCTTCGGGACCAAGCAATTACCGACGCATGACTGAAAAGCAGCGGTAGGAGCCCGCTCTTTCACAGCGGGGGCTCAGCGCCCGAAGCGGTCTGTCGCTTCCACCAGCTCATGCAGGATGCCCGGCTCGAACGCCGAATGGCCGGCGTCCTGCACGATGCGCAGGTCGGCCTCCGGCCATGCCCGGTGCAGATCCCACGCGCTGCGCAGCGGGCAGACCACGTCGTAGCGGCCCTGCACGATCACCGCCGGAATGTTGCGGATGCGGTCGACGTTGCGCAGCAACTGGTCGTCATGCGCGAAGAAGCCGCCGTTGACGAAGTAGTGGCACTCGATACGGGCGAACGCCAGCGCGAATTCATCCTCACCGCTGGACTGGATGTGCGACTGATCCTGCCACAGGAAGCTGGTGGCACCCTCCCACACCGACCACGCCCGCGCGGCGTCCGTGCGCGTCTTCGCATCGGAACTGGTCAGGCGGCGGTGGTAGGCGCTCATCAAATCGCCACGCTCGACCTCGGGAATCGCCGCGAGGTAAGCCTCCCAGGCGTCCGGATACAGCGTGCTGCAGCCCTTCTGGTAGAACCATTCCAGCTCGTCCCGGCGCAGCATGAAGATGCCGCGCAGCACCAGCTCGGTCACCTTGTCGGGATGCGTCTGCGCGTAGGCCAGCGCCAGCGTCGAGCCCCACGACCCGCCAAATACCTGCCAGCGTTCGATGCCAAGATGCTCGCGCAGCCGCTCGATGTCGGCCACCAGATCCCAGGTGGTGTTGTCGCTGAGTTCCGCGTGTGGCGTGGACTGGCCGCACCCACGCTGGTCGAACAACACGATGCGGTAGAGGGCCGGATCGAAGAAACGCCGACACTTCGGAGTGGTGCCGCCACCCGGACCGCCATGCAGGAATACCACCGGCTTGCCGTGCGGGTTGCCGCTCTGCTCGTAATACAGCGTGTGCAGGGGCGAGACTGGCAGGAATCCGCTGTCGAACGGCTCGATATCGGGATACAGCGAACGCAGCGGCGGCGACGACATGACGGCTCCTCGAATCCTGCAGGCAAGCCCGAAAGACTAGCACGGGCGGGCTTTCCGGCCGTCAGTCGGCTGCGAAAAGCTTGCCCGGGTTGAGAATGCCATGCGGATCGAACACCTTGCGCACACCTCGCATCAGTGCGATCTCCGCGGCGCTGCGCGTGCTTGCAAGGTAGGCCCGCTTGACCAGACCGATGCCGTGCTCGGCCGAAATGCTGCCACCGTGGCAATGCAGGGTTACCGCCAGCAGTTTGGTCACCTGCTCGCATTGGGCGATGAAGGCATCCT
This sequence comes from Rhodanobacter sp. B05, assembly GCF_002001085.1. GTDB lineage: Bacteria > Pseudomonadota > Gammaproteobacteria > Xanthomonadales > Rhodanobacteraceae > Rhodanobacter. The sequence continues at coordinate 43,558 of NZ_MUNU01000015.1, read as the reverse complement.
CGGCAAGGTCGTCCGGCCGCAGCACGTTGATATGCAGGTTGCCGTCGCCGATGTGCCCGAACCAGACCACCTCGATGCCGGGGTATTCGTGCGCCAGCAAGGCCTGCATCTCGCACAGGAAGGCCGGCACCGCGCTGATCCGCACCGACACGTCGTTCTTGTATGGCCGCCGCGGCGCCAGGCTCTCGGTGATCCCTTCGCGCAACCGCCACAGCGCCGCCGCCTGCGCCTCGCTCTGCGCGATCACGCCATCGCTGACCCAGCCCTGTTCCAGCGCATGCCCGAACGCGGCCAATGCGGTTTCCTGCTGCTGCTCGCTTGCCGCATCGAACTCGGTAACCACGTAGTAGGGATGATCGCCCTCGATGGCATGCTGTGCGCCATGCGCCAGCACATGCTGCAGCGCGCGGTCGGTGAAGAACTCGAACGCCTGCAGGGCCAGCCGCTCGCGGAACAGCGCGAACACCTCCATCAACGCATCCATGTCCGGCAGCGCCAGCAGCATCACCTGGGACGGCGGCGGCGGGTCGGTCAACTTCAACGTGGCTTCGACCACGATGCCCAACGTGCCTTCGGACCCGATCATGAGCTGGCGGAAGTCGTAGCCGCTGGAGTTCTTGATCAGGCCGCGGTTGAGGTCCAGCAACTCGCCGTCGCCGGCAATCACTTTCAGGCCCGCGATCCACTCGCGCGTGTTGCCGTAACGGATCACCCGGATACCGCCGGCGTTGGTGGCGATATTGCCGCCGATCGAGCACGAACCTCGCGCGGCGAAATCGACCGGGTAGAGCAGGCCATGCTCGCGCGCCGCCTCGTGCACCTGCTGCAGGATCATCCCCGGCTGCACGGTAAGCGTGCGATCCACCGCATTGAACGCCAGCACCCGGTTCATCCGCTCCATGCTCAGCACCAGCTCGCCGTTCGCCGCCACTGCACCGCCGGACAGGCCGGTGCGCCCACCGGATGGCACGACCGCCACCTGCTGCTCGTTCGCCCAGCGCACGATCGCCTGCACCTCGTCCACGCTGGCCGGCAAGGCGATCGCCAGCGGCGCGGGCGTCCAGCGGCGCGTCCAGTCGCGGCCGTAGTGCTCGAGATCACCGGGTTCGGTCAGCAAACGCAGTTCGGGCAGGCGGCGACACAATTCGGCAAGGCGGGGGTCGGGCATGCGGGGCTCCGGAGTCGTCCGCACAGCCTGCCAGTCACATCACGCCGAGTCCAGTGCTGCAGTGCCGCAATTTGCCTCCGGCTCTGGCATAGTAGGGGCTCCTCCACGCCAGGGCCAACGCGATGCAGACTTCCTTTCCCCGTCAGGACATCAGGGTTTTGCTGCTGGAGGGGATCAGCGCCAGTGCAGTCGAGGTTTTCCATCGCGCCGGTTACAGCCAGGTCGAGCTGCATGCGAAATCCCTGCCGGAGGACGAACTGAAGGCGCGCATCGCCGAGGCGCATATCGTCGGCCTGCGTTCGCGCACCCAGCTGACCGACGACGTGCTGGCCCAGGCCAAGCGCCTGATCGCCGTGGGCTGCTTCTGCATCGGCACCAACCAGGTGAACCTGGGGGCGGCCCGCCAGCTTGGTGTGCCGGTGTTCAACGCACCCTATTCGAATACCCGCAGCGTGGCCGAACTGGTGATCGCCGAGGCGATCATGCTGTTGCGCGGCATTCCGCAGAAGAACGCGCAATGCCATCGCGGCGGCTGGGCCAAGTCGGCCAGCGGCAGTTACGAGACGCGCGACAAGGTGCTCGGCATCGTCGGCTACGGCCACATCGGCACCCAGGTCGGCGTGCTGGCCGAGAGCCTCGGCATGCGGGTGATCTTCCACGACATCGAGACCAAGCTGGCGCTGGGCAATGCCCGAGCCGTGTCCAGCCTGGACGAACTGCTGGAGCGCGCGGACGTGGTTACCCTGCATGTGCCGGAAACCCCGGCCACGCAGATGATGATCAAGGCCGGACAGTTGGCGAAGATGCGGGACGGCGCGATGCTGATCAACGCCTCGCGCGGCAGCGTGGTGGACATCGACGCGCTGGCCGTGGCGCTGCGCGAGCGCCATCTCGCCGGCGCGGCAGTGGACGTGTTCCCGGCCGAGCCAAAGGGCAACGACGACGCGTTCGTTTCGCCCCTGGTCGGCATGGACAACGTGATCCTGACCCCCCACATCGGCGGCAGCACGCTGGAGGCACAGGACAACATCGGCATCGAGGTGGCCAGCAAGCTGGTGCGCTACAGCGACAACGGCTCGACCCTGTCGGCGGTGAACTTCCCCGAGGTCACCCTGCCCGAACATCCGCACAGCCGTCGCCTGCTGCACATCCACCGCAACGTGCCGGGCACGCTGTCGCGCATCAACGAACTGTTCTCGGCCGGCAACATCAACATCGATGCGCAGTTCCTGCAGACCGACAGCGAAGTGGGTTATGTGGTGATCGACGTGAGTGCCGACATCCACCAGGCCAACGCACTCAGAAGCAAGCTGGCGGAAATCCCGGGAACCCTGCGCAGCCGCGTGCTGTACTGACCCGCACGCCGACCGCCCGTGCCGCATGGCACGGGTGGCACGATGTTTCGATCATCAGGCCGACTGGCGGCGCTTGCGCGGGGGCCTGACTGCGCCCGTCTTCCCTGTCCTGCCAGGGTTGTCGACCACGCCGGGGGCGACCTTTTTCCCCTGGCGTGCCGGCTTGGCCGAGGCGCGTTGCGCGTCACGATGCTGTGCGCGAAATGCGGCGGCATAGGACTTCAGCTCTTCGCGCAGTTTCGCGCTGGTGCCCGGCGCCTCGTCGATGTGCTGCACCATCCGCTGCATCAGGTCGTAATCGTGATAATCGCGATACGGCTTGAGATCGAGGTCGGCAGGTACCTTGGTCAGGCGCTCATCGCCGATCGACTTGACGTATTTCTGCATGAAGCGGTCGTACGCCTTCCAGGTGATGCGCTCGGCGTTCACTGCCGCCTCCTCAGCGCGGGTGGCGATCTGGTGCGCATGCAGATAGTGCAGGCCGAGCTGGTCGATCAGCGTCTTCTCCACTTCCTCGTGCAGGATCAGGAAACGGTCCACCTCGATCGTGCGCCCCCGGAAAGTGAAGCTCTTCGGCAGGTGTCGATCGATGTAGATGGTCTTGCCATCCTGGCTGTAGCCGGCGAGATAGGGAATGTCATGCTCGCGATCCAGCTTCTTCAGGCGGCGCAATATCGCATCGAGCGCACGATCCAGCATCAACGCCGACACATACCAGTCGGGCGCCTTCAACTTGATGTGAGGAGCATCGGGGTGACAGCTGTTCAGCGGCATGAAAGGCCTCCAGGAAATTCAACTGGATGGAGCCTAGCGCGCGGTCAACGCCGGTGTCGCGTGCCGCAAAATGACAACGGCGCCCATCGGGCGCCGTCAGCGGAATCTTGCGAATTGGTCGGGGCGGCCGGATTCGAACCGACGACCCTCTGCCCCCCAGGCAGATGCGCTACCAGGCTGCGCTACGCCCCGACATACGGCAAGCGCACAAGTCTAACAGCTCGGGCGCGTCGTCCGGAAGCCTTCAGCGACGCAGCAACGTGAGCACTTCTTCCAGTTCCATCCGCACCTGGCGCACGATCTGGTGCGACATGCTGGATTCCAGCCGCGCCTGCGGGCCTTCCAGCCGCGCGCGCGCGCCGGTGATGGTGAAACCCTCGTCGTACAGCAGCGAGCGGATCTGCCGGATCATCAACACGTCATGTCGCTGGTAATAGCGACGGTTGCCGCGGCGCTTGACCGGATTGAGCGCCGGGAACTCCTGTTCCCAGTAGCGCAGCACGTGGGGCTTCACACCGCACAATTCGCCCACTTCACCGATGGTGAAGTAGCGCTTGGCCGGAATGGCCGGCAGCTCGGTGTTATTCCCTTGATCCAGCATAGCCTTCGACTCTCACCTTGAGTTTCTGTCCCGGCCGGAACGTCACCACCCGCCGCGCGGAGATCGGGATCTCCTCGCCGGTCTTGGGGTTGCGTCCCGGTCGCTGGTTCTTCAGGCGCAGATCGAAATTGCCGAAACCGGACAACTTCACCTGCTCGCCGTTCTCCAATGCGCCGCGAACCACCTCGAAATAGGCATCCACGAATTCCTTGGCCTCACGCTTGTTGAGACCTACGTCGAGGAAAAGCCGCTCGGCCATTTCCGCCTTGGTCAGCGCCATCTCATCCTCGCAGTTTCCCCTGGCATGTCTGCTCCAACGCGTTCACCGCTTCGCGCACCCAGCGATCCGCGTCGTCGTCCGTAAGGGTGCGTGAAGCGTCCTGTAAAATCAAGCCCATAGCGAGACTTTTTCGGCCCGCTTCGACGCCTTTGCCGCTGTAACGGTCAAACAGCCGCAGCTCCCGCAGCCGCTCGCCGAGCGTGGCGCGAACGGTCCGGTCGATCTGTGACCAGCTGACGGTTTCCGGCAGATCCATGGCGATATCCCGGCGCACGGCGGGGAAACGGGGTATGCCCGCGGCCTGCGGCAGGCGGCGGGCCAACAGGGGTTCCAGCGCCATTTCCAGCACATGAACGTCGGTGCCCAGGTCCAGCGCCCTGGCCAGATGCGGGTGCAAGGCCCCGAGATAGCCGACGGTTTCGCCATCCCGCGCCACGCGTGCGCCGCGGCCCGGATGCAGCCACGCCGGCAAGCCGTCGGCGTGCACCGTCCAGCGCTGCGGCTCGCCGCCCCAACCGATCAGGGCGTCGAGATCGCCCTTGAGGTCGTGGAAGTCCAGCGTTCGTGCCGGCTCCCCCCATTGTTCGGCCCGGGCGTTCCCGCACGCCACGATGGCGAGACTGGGTGTTTCCACGGGAGGGTCGCCGGCCGCGAACACCCGTGCAAGCTCGAACAGACGCACGCGCTCCTGCTGGCGGGCGCGATTGTGTCGCAGCGCCTCGATCAGGCCCGGCAGCAACGAGGGACGCATCACCGCCAGATCCGCCGACAGCGGATTGGCCAGCGGCACCAGGTGTTCACTGAACCCCCAGCGCGCCAAAAGGTCGGCGGGGACAAACGACAGGTTCACCGCCTCGTAATAACCGCGCGCCGCCAGCTGTTCGCGCAACGCCAGTTCACCGATGCGCGCCTCCGGTTCGATCGCCAGGGTCAGGGCGCCGGCCGGCGTGGCGGTGGGAATCTTGTCGTAGCCGAAGATCCGCGCGACTTCCTCGATCAGATCCTCCTCGCGCTCGATATCGAAGCGGCTGCTCGGCGCGATCACCTGCCAGCCCTCGGCCGTCGCCACCACCTGCATGCCCAGCGCGGTGAAGATGCGGGCGACTTCGGCATCGGCCACCTCGACGCCCAGCACGCGCTGCAGGCGTGCGCGACGCAGCGCCACCGCCGTCGGCAGCGGCAGGTCGGCCAGGTTCTCCGCCGCCAGCACCGGCCCCGCCTTGCCACCGGCAATCACCAGCAGCAGTTCGGAGGCGCGCTCCAGCGCACGCCGCGGCAGCTCCGGATCGACGCCGCGCTCGAAGCGATGCGAGGCGTCGGTATGCAGGCCGAGCTTGCGCGCACGCCCCATGATCGCCGCCGGCGCGAAGTGCGCGGACTCCAGGAAGATGTTGCGCGTGGCGTCGGTGACGCGCGAGTCGAAGCCACCCATCACGCCAGCCACCGCGAGGGCCTTCTTTTCGTCGGCAATCAGCACGAAGCCTTCGTCCAGCTTCGCCTCGCTGCCGTCCAGCAGTTTCAGCGTTTCGCCGGCACCCGCGTGGCGCACCACGATGTCGCCTTCCAGCGTGTCGTTGTCGAACGCGTGCAGCGGCTGGCCCAGCTCCAGCATCACGTAATTGGTGACATCGACCACCGCACTGATCGGACGCAGGCCAGCGCGGCGCAGCCGCTCGGCTAGCCACAGCGGGCTGCGTGCAGCGGAGTCGATGCCTTCGATGATGCGGCCGAGATAGCGCGGCGCATCCTTGCCCGCTTCCAGGCGGATGCCACGGCGCGCTGCACCGGTGACCGGCGCGGACGCCTGTACCGGCACTTTCACCGCGCTGCCGAACAAGGCCGCGACGTCATGGGCCAGACCGACCAGGCCGAGGCAGTCGGGGCGGTTCGGGGTGAGTTTCAGCTCGAAGCTGGCGTCGGGCAAGCCCAGGTAATTCGCCAGCAACCGGCCGACCGGCGCATCCAGCGGCAACTCCAGCAAACCGGAAGCATCGGCATCGATGCCCAGTTCCTTCGCCGAACACAGCATGCCGGACGACTCCACGCCGCGCAGCTTGGCCGCCTTGATGGAAATGTCACCGGGCAGCTTCGCGCCGACCATCGCCAGCGGCACCTTGATGCCGGCGCGTGCATTCGGTGCGCCGCAGACGATCTGCTGCGGCGTGCCCTGCCCCGCATCTACCGTGCACACCTGCAGCCGATCGGCTTCCGGATGCTTTTCGGCGGCGACGATCTCGGCCACCACCACGCCGGCCAGATGGTCGCCCAGCGGGGTGAGTTCTTCCACTTCCAGCCCGGCCATGGTCAACGCATGGGCCAGTTGGGTGCGGTCGGCCTTGATCTCGACCAGCTCGCGCAACCAGTTCTCGGAAAATTTCATGGTTTGAAATCCGGAATTCGGGATTAATTATTCGGGATTCGGAAGTGGAATCGAGGCTCTTGCGAATCCCGAATCCCCATTCCCGAATCCCGCTCCTCAGGCGAACTGCCTGAGGAACCGCAGATCGTTCTCGAAGAACGCGCGCAGATCCGAAACGCCATAGCGCAGCATCGCGAAGCGCTCCACGCCCAGGCCGAAGGCGAAGCCGGTGTAGCGCTCCGGGTCGATGCCGCAGTTCTTCAACACGTTCGGATGGACCATGCCGCAGCCGAGCACTTCCAGCCAGCGGGTCGAACCGTCCTCCGCATCCCAGCGGATATCCACCTCGGCCGAGGGCTCGGTGAACGGGAAATAGCTGGGGCGGAAGCGCATCTCGAAATCGCGCTCGAAGAACGCGCGTATGAACTCAGCCAGGGTGCCCTTGAGGTCGGCGAAACTGGAAGTCTCGTCGATCAGCAGACCTTCGATCTGGTGGAACATCGGCGAGTGGGTCTGGTCCGAGTCGCTGCGATAGACCTTGCCCGGCGCGATGATCCGGATCGGCGGCTGGCGCCCGGCCATGGAGCGGATCTGCACCGGCGAGGTATGCGTGCGCAGCAGACGTCCATCGCCGAAGTAGAAGGTGTCATGCATGGCACGCGCAGGATGATGCGGCGGGAAATTCAGCGCCTCGAAGTTGTGCCAGTCATCCTCGATCTCGGGGCCGTCGGCACGCTGGTAACCCAGGCGCGCGAAGATTGCCGCAATGCGCTCCAGCGCGCGGGTGATCGGATGGATGCCGCCGCGTTCGCCATCACGTCCTGGCAGGCTGATGTCGAGTTTCTCGGAAGCGAGGCGGCGATCCAGCTCAGCCTGCTCCAGCACCTGCTTGCGTGCAGCCAGCGCATCGGCCAGGCGCTCCTTGACCTTGTTCACCTCGGCGCCGCGCGCCTTGCGCTCGTCCGGCGCCAGCGCGCCGAGCGTCTTCAGCGCGGCGGTGACGATGCCGCTCTTGCCGAGCAGGCCCACGCGCAGCGCATCGAGCGCCTCCAGCGCATCGGCCTTGTCGATTTCGGCCAGCGCCTGCGCGGCGCGGCTGTCCAGATCATCCATAGTGATGCGCTTCTCGCTGCTTCCCCTCTCCCCTTTGGGGAGAGGGCAGGGTGAGGGACCACTCTTGCGTCGTTGCCTGACCGAAGCACGCTTCGGTTGAAGTCCGGGCAAGCCCCGTACCCTCACCTCAATCCTCTCCCGGAGGGAGAGGAGGCAATCGCAAAAAGCCTTAATGTCCAAACAAAAACGGGGAGGAGGCGTTGGCCTCCTCCCCGCTTGCTTTACATCATATCGTGCTGACGCAGGAGCGTCCGACGATCAAGCGGCCAGACTGGCCTTCGCTTTCTCGGCAATCGCACCAAACGCCTTGATGTCGTGCACGGCGATATCGGCGAGGACCTTGCGGTCGACGGTGATACCGGCCTTGCTCAGGCCATTGATCAGGCGGCTGTAGGACAGGCCGAACATGCGCGCAGCGGCGTTGATGCGCACGATCCACAGTGCACGGAACTGGCGCTTGCGCTGCTTGCGGCCGATATAGGCGTACTGACCAGCCTTGATGACGGCCTGGTTGGCAACGCGGAAGACCTTGCGACGGGCGTTGTAGTAACCCTTTGCGCGGCCGATGATTTTCTTGTGACGACGACGGGCGGTGACGCCACGCTTTACACGAGCCATGGTCTATCTCCTCACAAGTACGGCAGCATGCGAGCCACACCCGGGGCGTCGCACGCCTTGAGGTGGTTCGGGGCACGGAGACCACGCTTGAGCTTGGTCGACTTCTTGGTCAGGATGTGCGACTTGAACGCGTGGCCGCACTTGATCTTGCCCGATGCGGTCTTGCGAAAACGCTTCGCAGCCGCCCGGTTGGTCTTGATCTTGGGCATGGAATGCTCCTTGTGTGGGACGGATCCGATGCGGACGTCCCGGTTTCTGACTGATCTGGCGGTGATCCCATTCTCGATTGAGTCTGGATCACGCTTTCCGTCCTGCCACGATCGGTGCACGACCCTTCCGGCGGGTCGAACCCGTAATCATACGGGTTCAGAAAGCTTAATACCAGCGCGAAGTGCTGACCATTACCTCCTCTCCCGGCGGCGACCTTGGGAGTCCCCTTGCGGGTGAGAGGATTGAGGTGAGGGTGCGGGGCTTGCCCGGAGTCCAGTGAAACAGCTGCTCTCAGGTGACACAGTAAAAGAGCATCGCCCGCAAGCGGGCTCCTACCCACGCAGCCAACGTCACCAGCCGCCTATTTCTTCTTCGGCCCGATCATCATGACCATCTGGCGCCCTTCGAGCCGCGGGTACGACTCGATCTGGCCGTTGTCGCCGACGTCTTCCTGGATCTTGCGGGCAAGGTTCTGCCCCAGGTCCTGATGCGACATCTCGCGACCGCGGAAACGGATGGTGACCTTGACCTTGTCGCCCTCCTCCAGGAAGCGAAGCATGTTGCGCAGCTTGATCTGGTAGTCGCCCACGTCCGTGACCGGACGGAACTTCACTTCCTTGATCTCGACCTGCTTCTGCTTCTTCTTGGCGGCTTGCGCCTTCTTCTGGGCTTCGAACTTGAACTTGCCGTAATCCATGATGCGGCAAACGGGTGGATCACCGTTCGGCTGGATCTCGACCAGGTCCATGCCAGCTTCCTGCGCCAATGCCAGCGCCTCGTCGCGGGTCAGGATGCCAAGCTGTTCGGAATCCGCGCCGATCAGGCGAACCCGCGGCACACGGATTTCCAGGTTACGACGATTGCCCTTGTTGTCGGTGGTTGCGATACCACGATCCTCCAGAAGAAGTAATGTCACTGACCGCCAAGGCTGAGCGTTTGGGCTCAGCGCCGGGTTTCGGTCTCCAGTCGCTCGACGAAGCCGGCCAGCGGCATGCTGCCCAGATCTTCACCGGAACGGGTACGCACAGAAACCGTCCCCGTCTCTTTCTCGCGGTCACCGACCACGAGCAGATACGGCACTTTCTGCATCGTATGTTCGCGGATTTTATAGCCGACTTTCTCGTTGCGCAAATCCGATTGTACCCGGAAACCTTTGTCGACAAGGGTTTGCGTCACTTGCCGGACATAATCGGCCTGCGCGTCGGTGATGCTGAACGCGACTGCCTGCACCGGGGCCAGCCAGGCCGGCAGCAGGCCGGCGTGGTGCTCGATCAGGATGCCGATGAAGCGCTCCATCGAGCCCACGATGGCCCGGTGCAGCATCACCGGGTGCTGCTTCTGCGAATGCTCGTCCACGTACTCGGCGTCGAGACGCTCGGGCATCATGAAATCGACCTGCATGGTGCCGACCTGCCAGGCGCGGCCGATCGAGTCCTTCAGGTGGTACTCGATCTTGGGGGCGTAGAACGCGCCCTCGCCCGGTAATTCCTCCCACTCCACCCCGGCGGCACGCAGCGCGCGGCGCAGCATTTCCTCGGTGCGGTCCCAGAATTCGTCGGAACCGATGCGCTTTTCCGGCCGCAGCGCGAGCTTGATCGCCAGGTCGGTGAAGCCGAAGTCGGCGTACACCTTCATCGCCTGCAGATGGAACGCGGTGACTTCGGCCTCAACCTGATCCGGCGTGCAGAAGATGTGGCCATCGTCCTGGGTGAACGCGCGCACGCGCATGATGCCGTGCAGCGCTCCGGACGGCTCGTTGCGATGGCAGCCGCCGAATTCGCCGTAGCGGATCGGCAGCTCGCGGTAGCTGTGCAGGCCGGTGTTGAACACCTGCACGTGGCCGGGACAGTTCATCGGCTTCAGCGCGAAGGTGTGCTTCTCGGACTCGGTGAAGAACATGTTCTCCTTGTAATTGTCCCAGTGACCGGACTTCTTCCACAGCGACACGTCCAGCACCATCGGGCAGCGTACTTCCTGATAGCCGCTCTTCCTGTAGACGCCGCGCATGTACTGCTCGACCTGCTGCCAGATCGCCCAGCCGTTCGGGTGCCAGAACACCATGCCCGGGCTTTCTTCCTGCTGGTGGAACAGGTCGAGCTGCTTGCCGATCTTGCGATGGTCGCGTTTCTCGGCCTCTTCCAGCTGGAACAGATATGCCTTCAGATCCTTGTCGTTGAGCCAGGCGGTACCGTAGATGCGGGTCAGCATGGTGTTGCTGGAATCGCCACGCCAATACGCACCGGCCACCTTCATCAGCTTGAACGAATGCAGCTTGCCGGTGTTCGGCACGTGCGGGCCGCGGCACAGGTCGGTGAATTCGCCCTGCGAATACAGCGACAGATCCTGATCGGCCGGAATGTCTTCGATGATCTCGGCCTTGTAGTGCTCGCCCAGGCCACGGAAGAACGCCACCGCCTCGTCGCGCGACTTCACGCTGCGCGTCACCGGCAACTGCTCGGCAATGATCTTGTGCATCTCCGCCTCGATCTTCGGCAGATCATCCGGAGTGAACGGACGCTGGTAGGCAAAGTCGTAGTAGAAGCCGTTGTCGATCACCGGGCCGATCGTCACCTGCGCGCCCGGGAACAGCCGCTGCACCGCCTGACCCATCAGGTGCGCGGTGGAGTGGCGCAGGATCTCCAGCGCCTCGGGGCTCTTCTCGGTGACGATCTGCACACTGGCGTCGTGCTCGATCGGGAAGCTGGCGTCGACCAGCCGGCCGTCGACCTTGCCGGCAAGGGTCGCCTTGGCCAGACCGGCGCCAATCGAGGCGGCCACGTCCTGCACGGTGACGGTATGGTCGAACGGCCGCTTGCTGCCGTCGGGTAGCGTGATCTCGATCATGGAAAGCATTCTCTGAAAAACAAAAAAGGGCATCCGCCCTTCTTCGATGAAACCGTAAGGCGTGATGCGGTCAGCGGTGGAGTCGGGTAGTTGCCATGTCGCACGCTCGGCCGGCAAGGAACTGCGGGCCACCTTGATCCTGGATATTCGCGAAGACCTAAGTTTAGCGCAGTTCCGGGATCAATTTGCCCGACCCTGACGCCTCGCCGACGGTCATCGAAACCAGCCGGTTCCGACTCAGAACGGCTTGGCGATCACCAGGTAGACCACCCCAAGCAAGAGCAGCACCGGCAACTCGTTGAACCAGCGCAGGACACGCCCCGAAGGCAGCGCGTCGCCCCGGAGGCTGCGCTTGAGCATGCGTCCGGCCCACACGAAGTAGACCAGCAGCAGGGCCACCAGGGTGAGCTTGGCGTCGATCCAGTGCATGCCGGCCGTGACATTCGGCAACGCGGCGGGGAAGACGCGCCAACCCTGCCACAGGGTCAGTCCGAACAGGAACGCGATGCCGAACATGTTGTGGCCGAACTTGTACAGGCGCCGCCCCATCAACTGCAGGCGCGCCTGTACTGCCGGTTCGCCCGCGGTCTCGGCCAGGTTCACCAGGATCCGCGGCAGGTAGAACACGGTGGCCATCCAGGCGATCACGAAGACGAGATGCAGCGACTTGATCAGCAGGTAGGTCATGACGAAGACGGGTGGCCGCTGCAGCATGCAGCAACTGGAATGATAACGCGGGCGGCGGACATCAATCCCGCGCAGGACCGATGCGCGCCAGCAGGGCCTGCAGCAACCGCTCCTGCCGCGACGCATCGAGTGGCGCATCATGCCGGTCGGTCAACTGGAAGAAATCCTCGACGCGCTCGCCGAACGTGGCGATGCGTGCATCGTGCACACGTACGTCCTCGCCCAGCATCACCTGCGCCACCGCCGCCAGCAGCCCCGGCCGATCCGTTCCCACCAGCGCCAACTGGGTGCGGCCGCCCGCGGCGTGGAAGCTGATCTTCGGCGTCATCTGGAAATGCTTCAGATGGCGCGACATGCCGCGCTTGCTCGGCTGCACACCGACCGATTGGGCAAGGGCACGGTGCAGGCGCTGCTGCAGCTCGTCGGCGCGAGCCGCGCTGGCCGGCTGCTGGCTGTCGGCCTCGAGCAGCAGGAAGGTGTCCAGCGCCATGCCGGTCGATGAACTCAGGATGCGCGATTCCATCACCGAAAAGCGCAAGCGGTCCAGCACCGCCGTCACCGTGGCGAACAGGCCGTCTCGATCCGGCGTGTAGACGAACAGCTCGGTGCTGCCGCGCACCGACAAGGGCTGCACCGCCACCAGCGGCAGCGCGCCTTGCGCACGCAGAATCGCCGCGGTCTGCCAGGCGATCTGTTCGGGCCGGTGACGCAGGAAGCTGAGTTGCGGGAAATCCGCCCAGACCCGCGCGATATCCGTTTCGGCAAAGCCGTCGTTCATCAACCGGGCCAGCGCGTGGTCGCAGCATTCGCGCACCCGCACGCCCGCATCGCGCGGCAGTTCCACGTCGCTGCGCAGGGCATAGCGGGTGCTGGTGTAGAGATCCGCCAGCAGCCGATCCTTCCAGCCATTCCACAACCGCGGGCTGGTGCCGATGATGTCGGCGATGGTCAGCAGGTACAGCTGGCCGAGTTGTTCGCGGTCGCCGACCACGTCGGCAAACCGATGCACCACGTCCGGATCGGTGATGTCCTGGCGTTGTGCCGTCGTGCTCATCAGCAGATGGTGTCGCACCAGCCAGGCGATCCGCTCGACATCGCCAGGCGGCAAACCCAGCCGCGTGCAGAACTCGCGCGCGTCCTGCTCGCCCAGCACCGAGTGGTCGCCGCCGCGGCCCTTGGCGATATCGTGGAACAACGCCGCCAGCAGCAGTACCTCGGGCTTGGGCAGCTTGGCCCATATCTCGCACCCCAGCGGAAACTCCCCGCGTGCGGCGGGATCGGCGAAGCGCGCCACGTTGCGCAGCACGCGCAAGGTGTGTTCGTCGACCGTGTAGACATGGAACAGGTCGTATTGCATGCGCCCGAACACCTTGCCGAACGCGGGCAAGATCGCCGCCAGCAGTCCGTGCCGGTTCATTCGCCACAACGCCTCCACGGCCGGTGCGCCGCGGCGCAACAGGCGCAGGAACGCCGCCAGCACCTCGTCATCCCGCGCCAGCGCCTCGCCATGGGCATCCGTGGCCTGGTGGATGCGTCGCATGGTGTCGGCGCCGAACCCCAGTACGCCAGGCTGATCCAGCCGCGCGATGAAAATCTCCACCAGGGCAGCCGGCCGCCGCACGAACAACTGCGGATCGCGCGCCGCAAGGCGCGGGCCGACGCGCTCGAATTCATCGCCCACGGGTTGTCGCTCGCCCACCGGCTCCAGCATCTCCTCGAAGCGTTCGGCGACCTGCACGCCCAGCCGGTCGACCTGGCTGGCCGCCCGGTAGTAGCCCTGCATGAATTGCTCGACGCCGAGATTCTTTGCGTGCTCGTCTTCGAATCCCAGTCGGGTCGCCAGGCCGCGCTGATAGTCGAACAGCAACCGTTCCTCGGCCCGGCCGGCCTCCAGATGCAAGGCATAGCGATAGCGACGCAAGGTTGCCTCGGACTGTTCCAGTTGGGCCTGCTCGGCCGGATCGAGCAGGCCTTCGGCGACCATTTCGGAAAGGTCATCCGCATGCGCCAGACGCCGCCCCATCCAGCGCAGCGAATCAAGCGTGCGCAGCCCGCCGGGGCCGTCCTTCAAATTCGGTTCGAGGTTGTAGGCGGTATCGTCGTAGCGGGCATGCCGCGCATCGCGTTCTGCCAGGCGCGCCGCCAGATATTCGTGCGGTGGCCACAACGCCGGGTCATCGACGATGGCGCGCAACTGCGCATCGAAGGCCGGGTCGCCAGCCAGCCGACGCGCGTCCAGCAGGCTCGTGAACACACTGGCATCGCGGGCGGCCAGCTCCCGGCATTGCGCCGGCTCGCGCACGGCGTGGCCGACCTTCAGGCCGACATCCCACAACGTGGCGAAGAACTGCTCCAGCGCGCGCAGCCGCGCCGGCTGCGGCGCCGTCACCAGCGCCAGCAGGTCGACATCCGAATACGGAAACAACAGGCCGCGACCGAAACCGCCCACAGCGAACAGGGCCGTGCCGGCGACCTCGCCGAGACAGGCCATCCATACATGCGCGACGAGCGAAACGACCGAATCGCCGCGTCGCCGCGCCAGCGCGCTGGCGTCGGCGCCATCACGAAATGCGGTGGCCAGGGCCCGGTCGATGTCACCCAGCAGCTGGCGCAGGGCACGTCGCGCCTCGATCGACACACCCGACCGGGGGACGGCTACCGGCAGGCGCGGCAAGGGCGGCAGGGCAAGGGTGCCTGGTGCTGGCGACATGTCGTCAGAGGCCTGTGTCGGTAGGAGCCCGCTGGCGGGCGATGCTGTTGATTTGATCTGCTTCGCGCATCAGAGCAAGGGCGTCGCCCGCAAGCGGGCTCCTACGCGCATGTATTCACTCAAACATCGGGCCAGGGAGTCAGGATCTCGAAGCCATCGTCGGTCACCGCGAGCGTGTGTTCCCACTGAGCCGACAGCGAATGATCCTTGGTCACCACGGTCCAGCCGTCGGGCAACTGACGGGTCTGCGGCTTGCCCGCATTGATCATCGGCTCGATGGTGAAGGTCATGCCCTTCTTCAGTTCGACGCCGGTGCCGGGCTTGCCGTAGTGCAATACCTGCGGCTCGTCGTGATAGACCTTGCCGATGCCGTGGCCGCAGTATTCCTTGACCACGCTGAAACCGGCCGCCTCGGCGTGCTGCTGGATCGCATGGCCGATATCGCCCAGGGTGGCGCCCGGGCGCACCGCCTGGATGCCGCGCATCATCGCCTCGAACGTGGTGTCGACCAGCCGCCTGGCCAGCACCGACGGGGTGCCGGCGATATACATGCGGCTGGTGTCGCCGTGCCAGCCGTCTTTGATCACGGTGACGTCGAGGTTGACGATGTCGCCATCCTTGAGAACCTTGCCCTCGTTCGGAATGCCGTGGCATATCACGTGGTTGACCGAGGTGCACAGGGTCTTGGGAAAGCCGTGGTAGCCGACGTTGGCGGGGATCGCCTTCTGCACGTTGACGATGTGCTCGTAGGCGCGCCGATCCAGCTCTTCGGTGGTGATGCCGGGCTTGACGTAGTCCTTGAGCATCGCCAGCACTTCGGCCGCCAGCTTGCCGGCGACGCGCATGCCTTCGAGGTCTTGCGGGGATTTCAGGGTAATGGCCATCGGTTCCACTCATGTGGCGGCAGAAGCCCCTGGACTCAAGTCATTGAATCCGCAGCGACTTGCCGCGCTGCCGGCGTACCGGCTATAATTTCGGAGTTTTGCTGATCCGACGTGGTCGTTTCGACGGTCGGCCCTTGCAAAGCGAACCGGGATTGTAACCCTCCGCGGTACAACACCCAACGCCAACGCCACACACGCATCGGCACCGCCTTCGGGGTGCTGCGTCTCGCCCACCATCAAAATCGGGCGAGCCGCGGTCGAAGCCGGGGATGCGTGGAGGTCCCAACCCCCAGGTTCCTTTCAAGGAACCGACAATCGGAGCGACACCCATGGCACAAGTCACCATGCGTCAGATGCTGGAAGCCGGCGTCCATTTCGGTCACCAGACCCGTTACTGGAACCCCAAGATGGCCCCGTACATCTTCGGCGCCCGCGGCAAGATCCACATCATCAATCTCGAAAAGACCCTGCCGCTGTTCACCGACGCGATGAATTTCCTGTCGGGCCTGGCGCAGAAGCGCGGCACCATCCTGTTCGTCGGCACCAAGCGTTCGGCCCGCGAGCCGTTGGCTGAAGAGGCCGCACGCGCCGGCATGCCGTTCGTCACCTCGCGCTGGCTCGGCGGCATGCTGACCAACTTCCGCACCGTGAAGCAGTCCGTGTCGCGCCTGAAGGAGCTGGAAGCGGCCGAGACCGATGGCAGCTTCGAGAAGCTGGTCAAGCACGAGGTGCTGGCCCGGCGCCGCGAGCGCGACAAGCTGCAGGCGTCGCTGGGCGGCATCAAGGACATGAACCGTCTGCCCGACGCGCTGTTCGTGATCGACATCGGCCACGAAGACATCGCCGTGCAGGAAGCCAAGAAGCTCGGCATCCCGGTGATCGCCGTGGTCGACACCAACTACAACCCGGAACTGGTCGACTACGCCATCCCGGGCAATGACGACGCGATCCGCGCGATCCAGCTGTATGCCCGCGCCGCCGCCGACTCGATCCTCGAAGGCAAGGCTGCTGCGCCGGCTGCTGCCCAGGGCGACGCCAACGATTTCGTCGAACTGGACGAGGAAGGCAACCCGGTGGCCAAGGTCGATCGCCCGCGCCGCGAGGCTGCCCCGCGCAAGCCCGGCCCGCGCCGTGACGGCGGTCGTGATGGCGGCCGTGGCTCGCGCAACGACGGCGCACCCGCCAAGTAAGCGCTGCGGCGGCGGTCGCTGACCGCCGCCAGGCCTGCCGAGATCAACGCGCGATGGCGTTCGTTCGCTGTCGCGCCATCCAAGCATTGGAGAACTACCGATGAGCAATATTTCCGCCCAAATGGTGAAGGAACTGCGTGAGCGTTCCGGCGCCGGCATGATGGAATGCAAGAAAGCGCTGGTCGAGAACAACGGCGACCTCGACGCCGCAATGGAGTGGCTGCGCAAGTCCGGCCTGGCCAAGGCTGACAAGAAGGCCAGCCGCATCGCTGCCGAAGGCCGCATCGTGGCCGCCCAGGCCGGCGGCAAGGCCGTGCTGGTCGAGATCAACTGCGAAACCGACTTCGTCGGCAAGGACGCCAGCTTCCTGAAGTTCAGCGACGCCGTCGCCGACGTCGCACTGAACTCCGGCGCCGCCAATATCGACGCCCTGAAGGCTGCCGCCTACCCGGGCGGCGGTAGCGTCGAGGACGCCGCCAAGGCCCTGATCGCCACCATCGGCGAGAAGATCGACGTGCGCCGCATGGCCCGCGTCGAGAGCGAGAGCGTGATCGGCAGCTACATCCACGGCGGCCGCATCGGCGTGCTGGTGGCGCTCAAGGGCGGTTCCGAGGAGCTGGCCAAGGGCATCGCGATGCACGTCGCCGCCATGAACCCGGCGCATATCCGCGCCGAAGACGTGCCGGCCGAGTTCGTCGCCAAGGAAAAGGAAATCGCGCTGAGCCTGATGACCGAAAAGGACAAGGCCAAGCCGGCCGAGATCCTCGAGAAAATCATCAGCGGCAAGATCCACAAGATCGTGTCCGAAGTGACCCTGCTCGGCCAGGCCTACGTGCTGGACACCAACATGACCGTGGCTGACGCGCTTAAGAAGGAAGGCGCCGATGTGGTTTCGGTGGTGCGCCTGGCCGTCGGCGAAGGCATCGAGAAGGTGGAAGAGGATTTCGCCGCCGAAGTGATGAAGCAGGCCGGCCTGAGGTAAAAGTCATCCCTGACCGGCAGACCGGTCATCGGTGGCCGGACTGTTCAGTCAGAAAGAGCAACGCTTCGAATCGAAGGTCACGGAATACCGTGGCCTTCTTCGTTTCCCATGCGGAAACCCGGCGGCGCACACCCTCGCTCCTCACTCCTCTCCACTCGCTCCTCGTTCCCACCCCCGCTCTCCGCTACAATGCGCCGGTTTGCCACACACAATCCGGAGATCCCATGAGCGACCAGCCGAAGTACCGCCGCATCCTGCTCAAGCTCTCCGGTGAGGCGCTGATGGGAGATGCCGATTACGGCATCGATCCGAAGGTGATCGGTCGACTGGCCCACGAGATCATCGAGGTACAGCGCACCGGCGTGCAGATCGGCATCGTGATCGGCGGCGGCAACATCTTCCGTGGCGCCGGTCTGGCCGCCGCCGGCATGGATCGGGTCACCGGCGACCACATGGGCATGCTGGCCACCGTGATGAATGCGCTGGCGATGGCCGACGCGATCGAGAAGAGTGGTGGCTACGCGCGCGTGATGAGCGCGATCCAGATCCACGACGTGGCCGAGGACTACATCCGGCGGCGCGCGATCCGGCACATCGAGAAGGGCCGCATCGTGCTGTTCGCAGCCGGTACCGGCAACCCGTTCTTCACCACCGACTCGGCCGCGGCCCTGCGTGCGGTGGAGATCGGCGCCAACCTGGTGTTGAAGGCCACCAAGGTCGATGGCGTGTACACCGCCGACCCGGCGCGCCATGCCGATGCCACCCGTTACCAGCAGCTCACCTACGACGACGTGATCCAGCGCAACCTGCAGGTGATGGATACCGCCGCCATTGCGCTGTGCCGCGATCACGGCATGCCGCTGCGCATCTACGACATGACGGTGGCGGGCAACCTGATGCGGATCATGCGTGGCGAGTCGATCGGCACCCTGGTCAGCTGAGCCGGACGCGGGATCAGCCGGCGCTGCAGCCGTCACTGCTATAATCGAACGTTGCCAGATCCATCGGGAAACGACACATGCTCAACGACGTCAAGACCGATGCCCAGACCCGCATGGGCAAGAGCATCGAATCGCTCAGGCACGACCTCACGCGCATCCGCACCGGTCGCGCCAGCACGACCCTGGTGGACCACATCAAGGTGCCCTACTACGGCTCCGACATGCCGCTGTCGCAGGTCGCGTCGGTGTCGCTGGCCGACTCGCGCACGATCATCATCACGCCATGGGAAAAGACCATGGTGGCACCGATCGAGAAGGCCCTGATGGCCTCCGACATCGGCATCACGCCGACCACCGCCGGCACCGTGATCCGCCTCAACATGCCGGCGCTCACCGAAGAGCGGCGCAAGGAACTGGCCAAGCACGTCGGCCACGAGGGTGAGAACGCCAAGATCGCGATCCGCAACGTGCGCCGCGACGCTCTGCAGCAGATGAAGGACCTGCTCAAGGAAAAGCTGATCACCGAGGACGACGACCGCCGCTTCGACGACGAGATCCAGAAGCTGACCGATCGCGCGGTCAAGGATGTCGATGCGGTCGTCAAGGCCAAGGAAGAGGAGTTGATGGCGCTCTGAGCGCCATCGCGCCGCCCATGCCAGGCGTCGAAGCTGCCCGGGTTCCCCGGCACATCGCGATCGTGATGGACGGTAACGGGCGCTGGGCCAGGGCCCGCCATCGCCCGCGCAGTTTCGGCCACAATGCCGGCCGCAAGGCGGTGCGAGAGGTGGTCGAGGCCTGCCTGCGCGAGGGCGTGCAGGTACTGACCCTGTTTGCCTTCTCCAGCGAAAACTGGCAACGGCCGAAGGACGAGGTCGGTGCGCTGATGGGATTGTTCCTGCGCGCGCTGGACAAGGAGGTGGACGAACTGCACGGCCATGGCGTGCGCCTGCGCTTCATCGGCGACCTGGCCGCCTTCGACGAGGCTTTGCTCCAGCGCATGCACTCGGCGATGGCGCAGACCGTCGGCAACGACGCGTTGCACATGAACGTGGCAGTGAGCTATGGCGGCCGCTGGGACATCGTGCAGGCCAGCCGCCAGGCCGCCGCCGCCGTGGCTCGCGGCGAGCTGCGTGTGGACGAAATCGACGAAGCGCGGCTGGGTCAGTGGCTGAGCCTGGCCGAGCTGCCGCCGCCGGACCTGTTCATCCGTACTGGTGGCGAACGCCGCATCAGCAACTTCCTGCTGTGGCAGGTCGCTTACGCCGAACTGTACTTTACCGACACCTTGTGGCCCGACTTCGACCAGGCTTGCCTGCGCGAAGCCATCGAAGACTATGCCCGCCGGGAGCGCCGCTTTGGCCGCACCAGTGAGCAGATCGTCCCTGTTCCCTAGAGGATTCCCATGCTGCTTCAGCGCATTCTCACCGCCCTGGTGCTCGCGCCGCTGGCGATCCTGATCATCCTGCTGCCGGACACCGGCCTCTTTGGCGCCATCGTCGCCCTGGCGTTCCTGGCCGCGTGGTGGGAGTGGGCCCGGCTGGGTGGCCTGAAAAATCCTGTCGGGCGCATCGCGCTGCTGGCCGCGGCCGCAGGCGGGTTTGTCCTGCTCTGGCTTGCCCAGGGCAGCGCGTGGACGCCGTGGCTGCTGGCGGCCGGCGTGGCCTGGTGGCTGGTGGCCTGCCTGTGGCTGCGCCATTTCGCGTTCGCCGCCGCCCCGACGCGCGAGAATGTTGCATTGAAACTGATCGCCGGCGCGTTCGTGATCTTCCCGGCCTGGGTCGCACTGACCAGCATCCATGCCCGCATTCCGCACGGCCACTGGTGGACCTTGCTGGCACTGGTGATCGTGTGGGCATCGGACATCGGCGCGTATGCCAGTGGTCGCGCGTTCGGCAAGCGCAAACTGGCACCGCAAGTCAGCCCGGGCAAGACCTGGGCCGGCGCCTACGGCGCGATGGTGGCCGGCGTGCTGGTCGCCGAAACGGGCGGTTGGCTGCTCGGCGTACGCGGCACCGCGATGCTCGGCCTGGCCTTGCTGGCAGCGATCACGGTGGCGGTGTCCATCGTTGGCGACCTGCTTGAGAGCCTGATGAAACGGCATGCCCAGGTGAAGGATTCGGGCAGCATCTTTCCCGGCCACGGCGGCCTGATGGATCGACTCGACAGCGTGTTCGCCGCGCTGCCGATCTTCGCCGCCGGCCTGCTGTTGCTGGGCATCTGACGATGCATACGGTCGCCGTCCTCGGCGCCACCGGTTCGATCGGTGGCAATACGCTCGACGTGATCGCGCGTCACCCGCAGCGTTTCCGCGCCACGGTGCTGACCGCGCACCGCCAGGTCGAGGCATTGGTGGCGCTGTGCGTGCAGCATCGCCCGGAGCTGGCGGTGATCGCCGATCCAGCGCTGGAGGCGGAGCTCGCACGCCGGCTGGCTGCCGCCGGGGTGCGCTGCGAGGTCGCCAGCGGCCCGGCCGCACTCACCGCGGCCGCCGCCGGCAACCTTTGCGACACCGTGGTCGCCGCCATCGTCGGCGCCGCCGGGCTGGAATCCACCCTGGCCGCGGCGCGCAGCGGCAAACGCCTGCTGCTGGCAAACAAGGAATCCATCGTGATGGCCGGCTCGCTGCTGCTGCAGGCCGTCGCCGCTGGCGGTGGCACGCTGATCCCGGTGGACTCCGAGCACAACGCCATCTTCCAGTGCCTGCCGGGCGGCCGTCCCGACTTGGACAGGAGCGGCGTGCGCCGGCTGATCCTCACCGCCTCGGGCGGCCCGTTCCGTGGTCGCTCGCGTGCCGAGCTGGCCGAGATCACGCCGGAGCAGGCGTGCAAGCACCCGAACTGGGTGATGGGGCGCAAGATCTCGGTCGATTCGGCCACGCTGATGAACAAGGGGCTCGAAGTCATCGAGGCGCACCACCTGTTCGGCGCGCCGGCCGAAGCCATCGAGGTGGTGGTGCACGCGCAGAGCCTGATCCACTCGATGGTCGAATATGCCGACGGCTCCGTACTGGCGCAGCTGGGCAACCCGGACATGCGCACGGCGATTGCCCACGCGCTGGCGTGGCCGCAACGGATCGAATCCGGCGTGCCGTCGCTGGACCTGACCGCCTGCGCCCCGCTGCAGTTCGAACCACCGGATCTGGCCACCTTCCGCTGCCTGGCGCTGGCCTACCAGGCACTGCGAGCCGGAGGGGATGCCCCGGCCGTGCTGAATGCCGCCAACGAAGTCGCCGTGGAGGCCTTCCTCGCCGGCGTGCTGCCGTTCCTGTCGATTGCCGACGTGGTCGAGGCCGTGCTTGCGGAACTGCCGCCTCAGGTCGTGGTCGATATCCCGACCCTGCTGGCCCGTGACCAGGAGGCCCGCGGGGTCGCCCGGCGCGTGTTGCGCGATGCTTGCTGATATTCTTGTCCAGATGACTTTCCACCCCGGTACTTGATGACTTCCTTTTTCGGCTCGGTGTTCTGGCTGCTGGTCACGCTCGGCGTGCTGGTGACCTTCCATGAATTTGGCCACTACTGGGTCGCGCGCCGCTGTGGGGTCAAGGTGCTGCGCTTCTCGATCGGCTTCGGCAGCGCGATCTGGAAGCGCATCGGCCGCGACGGCACGGAATACTGCATCGCCGCGATTCCGCTGGGCGGCTACGTGAAGATGCTCGACGCACGCGAGGGCGAAGTCGACCCGGCGCTGCGCGACCAGGAGTTCACCGGCAAGTCGGTCTGGAAACGCATCGCCATCGTGGCCGCCGGCCCGGGCTTCAATGTGATCTTCACGATCGCGGCGCTGTGGCTGATGTTCATGCTGGGGCGCAGTGACTTCGCACCGATCGTGACCGCCACGCCGCACAGCATCGCCGCCGAAGCCGGTGTCCAGCCAGGCGATCGCATCCTCAGCGTGAACGGCCAGAACGTCTCCACCTGGAGCGATTCGCTCGACGCCATGGGCAACGCCCTGCTGACCTTGTCGCCGATGCCGCTGACCGTACGCCAGCCCGGTGGCCAGATCCGCCAGCTGACGCTGCCACTGAATCAGCTGCCCGCGGGCAAACCGATCGATCAGTATTTCGACCGGCTCGGGCTCAGCCTGGCACCGCCGCCGGCGATCGCCGACAGGGTGAAGCCCGGCCAGCCCGCCGCGCTGGCCGGCATCCAGGGTGGCGACCGGATCGTCAGCGTGAACGGTCAGCCGGTGGCGGATTTCGACGGCCTCAACAAACTGGTGCAGGCCGATGCCGCCAAATCGCCGCACCTGACCATCGCGCTGAACCGACACGGTCAGCCGCTTGCCCTCGACGTCACCGCCAGGTGGGAATCGCTTGGCGGAGAACCCGCGAAGTGGATGCTGGGGATTGCCTCGCCGAGGCCGGAACCCGCGACCGTCCAGTACGGCCCGGTCAGGGCGTTTTCGGCCGCGCTCGCCACCACCTGGCGCAATACGCGGCAGACCTTCGGCATGATCGGCAGCATGCTCGATGGCCACGCATCGACCAAGAACATCTCCAGCGTGATCGGGATCGCCCAGTACGCCAATGCCTCCGCGCAAATGGGCCTGGCTTGGTTTCTGCAGTTCCTGGCGATGGTCTCGCTCAGCCTGGCGATCCTGAACCTGCTGCCGATCCCGGTTCTGGATGGCGGACACCTGCTGTATTATCTGATCGAACTGGTCAAGGGCAGCCCGGTCAGCGAGCAGGTGATGGTCGTTGGCCAGTACATCGGGCTGGTTTTGCTGTTCAGCCTGGTCGGGTGGACGCTTTACAACGACATCCACCGTACCCTGTTGTCGTGATCCAGTCCGCCATCGACCCGGCTATCCGCCAGCCCGCGCCGGCCGCGCCAAAATGCGCCGGGGCGGGCAGTCTCGTATTCCCGTGGAATACGACCTCTCACTCGCGGCAGGGCTGGTTCCTGCCGCACGTATTGATCGGAGCGGCCGCGCTGGCCGTTCCATCGAAATAACCCAACGGAACCGACGATGAAGCGTATCGCCGCGCTGATCCTGCTTGCCTCCCTCTCCGCCAGTGCGTTTGCGTTCGAGCCCTTCGTGGTCTCGGACATCCGCATCGACGGACTCAGCCGCATCTCGGCTGGCACGGTATTCAACTACCTGCCGGTGAACAAGGGGGATCGGCTCACCAACGACGAGGCCCAGCGGGCGATCCGGGCGTTGTACCAGACGAAATTCTTCAGCGACGTCGAACTTGATCGCGACGGCAGCATCCTGGTGATCAAGGTGGTGGAACGGCCGTCGATCGCCAAGCTGACGATCCGCGGCAACCACGACATCAAGACCGACGACCTCAAGAAAGGGCTGAAGAGCACCGGCATCGCCGAAGGCGAGACTTTCGACCGGCTGGCCATCGACAACGTGCAGCAGGAGTTGATCCGGCAGTACTACAACCGCGGCAAGTACAACGTATCGGTTGATCCGCACGTGACCCGACTCGATCGCAACCGCGTCGCGGTCGACATCGAGATCCGCGAAGGCAAGGCGGCGAAGATTCAGGAAATCAACATCCTCGGCAATCATGCCTTCACCGACAAGGCGATCCGCGGCGACTTCGAGTCGGGTACGCCGAACCTGATGTCCTGGTACTCCAAGAACGACCAGTATTCCCGCGAGAAGCTCTCCGGCGACCTGGAAAAACTGCAGTCGTATTACATGAACCGCGGTTACGCGGATTTCGGCGTCGATTCCACCCAGGTCACGATCTCGCCGGACAAGCGCAACATGTACGTCGACGCCAGCGTCAAGGAGGGCGACGTCTACAAGGTCAGCGGCGTGCATCTGCTCGGCGACCTGATCCTGCCCGAGGCGGCCATGCGCAAGCTGGTGTTCGTCAAGGATGGCGACACCTTCAACCGTGCGGCCATCGAAGACAGCAGCAAGACGATCAAGGCGGTGCTCTCCAATATCGGCTATGCCTACGCCAAGGTCACCCCGATCCCGAAACTGGACAAGGACAAGCACACGGTCGACCTGACCATGTACGTCGAGCCCGGCAAGCGCGTGTACGTGCGCCGGGTGATCTTCCAGGGCAACACCAAGACCGAAGACAACGTGTTGCGCCGTGAAATGCGCCAGCTGGAAGGTTCGATGTACTCGCAGGCCGCGATCGATCGCTCCAAGATCCGCCTGCAGCGACTGGGCTACTTCAAGAAGGTCGATGTCGACAAGAAGCTGGTGCCCGGCACCCAGGACAAGGTGGATGTCACCGTCAAGGTCGAGGAGCAGTCTTCCGGCAGCGTGCAGTTCGGCGTCGGCTATTCGCAATATGCGGGCATCATCCTGAACGCGTCGCTGAGCCAGAACAACCTGTTCGGCAGCGGCGACAGTTTCTCGGTGAGCGGCTCGCGCAGCACCTACCAGACCAGCTTCGGGGTCAACTACTACAACCCGTACCTGACCGACAACGGCATCGGCATCGGTTACACGGCCGGCTATTCGAAAACCGATTACGGCAACACCGATTTCGCCAACTACAGCACCAGCGCGAAGTCGTTCTCGAGCTATCTCGGCATTCCGATCACGGAAACCGACGGGGTGCGTGTCGGCCTCGGCATCAGCAGCAACAAGGTGAACCTGATTCCGGGCTTCAGCCCGCAGGTGCTCATCGATTATCAGAACGAAATCGGCCACCAGACCATCCATTCGTGGACCGGCACCCTGGGCTGGAACCACGACACCCGCAACGGCTACTGGGCACCGACCCGCGGTGGCCTGATCTCGGCGCAAGCCGACGTCACCCTGCCCGGTTCGACCGTGCAGTACTGGAAGCTGACCGCCGAGGCGAACCACTACTGGCCTGTCGGCAAGGGCTTCGTGCTGTACCTCGATGGCCAGGTCGGCTACGGCAAGACTTACGGCGGCAATGGCATCAACGACCAGGCATTCGACGCGCTGAAGGCCACGTATGCGGCTGCCGGCCTGCCCGCGCCGGCCGACATGCGCCAGGATTTCCCGTTCTTCGCCAACTTCTACTCCGGCGGCGTGCGCGACGTACGCGGCTTCCAGGACAACACGCTGGGCCCGCGGGTCTGCGTCGACGGCAGCACACCGGCAGCCAATGGCCTGTGCACATTGGGCAATTATGCGCAGCCCATCGGCGGTGCGTTCAAGGTGCTCGGCACCGCCGAACTCTACCTGCCGCTACCGTTCCTGAAGGACGTCAACACCGCGCGCGTATCCCTGTTCACCGATGTCGGCAACGCCTACAAGGACTACCAGAGCTTCGACGCCAGCGCCCTGCGCGCCTCGGCCGGTGTCTCGTTGCACTGGCAGGCACCGATCGGCCCGCTGATCATCAGCCTGGCGGTGCCGTTCCGCTCGCAGCCGTCGGACAGCCACTACGAGGAACGGATCCAGTTCACCTTCGGCAGCCAGTTCTGAACCCAGCCGACCTGGGATGCTCCGAGCCACTGGGGGCATCTCCCGTCCGATCCGGAAAGCGCGGCCACGGCCGCGTTTTCCGTTTCCGGGCCGGCCGACACGCTGCGCCACGCGGCGTCACGCCCTACAATGACCCGCACTGTCCGGAGCAGGCATGAATCCAATCCACTATTCCGTGGCCGAGCTGGCCGAGCGGTTCGGCCTGGGCATCCAGGGCGATGCCGCACGCATGGTGAACGGCGTCGGCACCCTCGCCGGTGCCGGCGACACCGAACTCAGCTTCCTGTCCAACGGCAAATACACCGCGCAATTGCTCTCCACCCGCGCCGGTGTGGTGATCCTGCGCCAGGAAGACCTTGCCGGCTGCCCGACGACCGCCCTGATAGCGAAGGACCCGTACGTGGCCTACGCGCGAATCGCAGCGCTGTTCGAACATCTGCCTGCGGCACCCGCCGGCGTGCACCCCAGCGCCGTGGTCGCGGCTGGCGCGCGGGTGAGCGCCAGCGCCAGCGTCGGCCCTTGCTGCGTGATCGAAGCCGGTGCGGTGATCGGGGATGGCGCCATCCTGGGGGCCCACTGCATCATCGGGGAGGGCTGCATTGTCGGCGCGCAATCGCGCCTGGTGGCCCGGGTGACGCTGGTTGCCCGGGTGACCCTGGGTCGGCGCGTGCTCGTGCACCCCGGTGCCGTGATCGGCTCGGACGGTTTCGGCCTCGCTTTCGATCACGAAGCCTCCACCCATGGCGGCTGGATCAAGCTGCCGCAGCTTGGCGGCGTGCGCATCGGCGACGATTGCGAAATCGGCGCCAATACCACGATCGACCGCGGCGCGCTGGACGATACCGTGCTGGAAGAGGATGTGCGGCTGGACAACCAGATCCAGATCGCACACAACGTGCATGTCGGCGCACATACCGCGATGGCTGGCTGCGCCGCGGTGGCGGGCAGCGCGAAGATCGGCCGCTACTGCATGATCGGCGGCAACGCCGGCGTGCTGGGTCATCTCGAACTGGCCGACCGGGTTACCATTACAGCCAAGAGCCTGGTGACCCACTCGATCCGCGAAGCGGGCGAATATTCATCCGGCACCCCGTTGCAGGAAAACCGGCTGTGGCGCAAGAACGCGGCACGCTTCAAGCACCTGGACGAGTACGCGCGCCGATTGTCGGCGCTGGAAAAGGACAGCAACCATGAATGAAAAAGTCGGCGCCATGACCCTGCCGATCAACGTCGAGCAGATCCAGCAGCTGCTGCCGCACCGCTATCCATTCCTGCTGGTGGATCGCGTCATCGAGATTGTCCCCGACGTCAGCGTGGTCGCGATCAAGAACGCCACCATCAACGAGCCGTTCTTCCAGGGCCACTTCCCCGGCCATCCGGTGATGCCCGGCGTGCTGATCGTCGAGGCGATGGCACAGACCGCCGGCCTGCTGACCCAGCTCAGCCGACGCATCAAGGGCGACACGGGCAACCCGCTGTTCTATCTGGTCAAGGTCGACAACGCACGCTTCAATGCGCCGGTGGTGCCGGGAGACCAGTTGCGGCTGGAGGTAAGCCAGAAACGGCTGGTGCGCGGCATGGGGCTGTTCATCGCGCGCACCGTGGTCGACGACAAGGAAGTGGCCAGCTGCGAACTGATGTGTGCCGCGAGATCCGAAAAATGACCCGTGCCAGCCCGATCCATCCCACCGCCGTGATCGACCCGTCCGCCATCATCGGCGCCAACGTCAGCGTCGGCGCGTACAGCGTGATCGGCGCCGAGGTGGAAATCGGCGACGGCACGGTGATCGGCCCGCACGTGGTGATCGAAGGCCCGACCCGGATCGGACGCGACAATCGGATTGCGCAGTTCGCCTCGCTGGGCGGCGATCCGCAGGACAAGAAGTTCGCCGGCGAGCGCACCGAGCTGGTGATCGGCGACCGCAACCTGATCCGCGAGTTCGCCACCATCAATCGGGGCACCGGCGACGGCGGCGGCATCACCCGCATCGGCAACGACAACTGGGTGCTGGGCTACGTGCACGTCGCCCACGACTGCCAGATCGGCAACAACGTGGTGTTCTCCAATTACTCGGCACTGGCCGGGCACGTGGAGATCGGCGACTGGACCATCCTCTCCGGCTATTCCGGCGTGCACCAGTTCTGCAAGGTTGGCGCGCATGCCTTCATCGGCATGGGTTGCCTGGTCGGCCACGACGTACCCCCGTTCGTGATGATGGCGAACGAACAGCAAGGCCGGCCACGCGGCATCAACAGCGAGGGCCTGAAACGCCGCGGCTTCGATGCCACGCGCATCGCCGCGATCAAGCGCGCCTACCGCACACTGTACATGGCCGGCCTGTCGCTGCCCGAAGCACGCGAAAAGCTGGCCGAACAGGCCTGCGAGAGCGAAGATGTGCGCGCCATGCTGGAGTTCCTCGACCACAGCGAGCGGGCGCTCGCGCGATAAGCGCATCGCGCTTATCGCGAAATCAAACAGCGTTCTTGCTCCGGTTTCCGCAGGAGGCGACATGCAAAGCACTGACGTCTCCGAATCTCCGCTCATCGCCATCCTCGCCGGCGAAGACTCCGGCGACCAGCTGGGCGCCGACCTGATCGTCGCCCTGCGCCTGCGCTACCCGCAGGCCCGATTCGTCGGCATCGGTGGTGCGCGCATGCAGCGCGAGGGCTTCGAATCCTGGTACGACATCCGCGAACTCTCGCTGTTCGGTTTCAGTGAGGTGATCAGCCATCTGCCGCGATTGCTGCGGTTGCGCCGCTCACTGGTCGCGCGACTGCTGCAGGCCAGGCCCGCCGTCGTGATCGGTATCGACGCGCCCGATTTCAACCTCGGCGTGGAGCAGCGCCTCAAGCAGGCGGGCTTGCGCACCGTGCACTACGTCAGTCCGTCGGTCTGGGCCTGGCGCGAAAAGCGTACCGAGAAGATCGGGCGCAGCGCCCATCGCGTGCTCTGCCTGTTCCCGATGGAACCGCCGATCTATGCCAAGCACGGCATCGACGCGCGCTTCGTCGGCCACCCGCTGGCCGACCGGTTTGCCCTGGTCGCCGATCGCGTCGGCGCCCGGGACCTGCTGCAGCTGCCGCAGCAGGCGCCCGTGCTGGCGGTGTTGCCGGGAAGCCGGCTGTCCGAGGTGAATCGGCTGGGGCAGATTTTTCTGCAGGCGGCCAGCCGGGTTGCCGCCGCCCTGCCGGGGCTGCGCATCGTGGTTCCCGCGGCCAACCCGCGAGTACACGCACGGCTGCAGGAGTTGCTCGCCACGACACCAGCCAGTGAGTCGGCGCCACGGCTGCTTGACGGTCAGGCGCACGAAGCGATGCTGGCTGCCGACGTGGTGCTGCTGGCCTCCGGCACCGCCACGCTTGAAGCGATGCTGGCGAAGCGGCCGATGGTGGTGGGCTACCGCGTCTCGCCTACCAGCTATCGCATCGCCCGTGCGCTGAAGATGCTCAAGACCGACGTGTATTCGCTGCCCAATATCCTGGCGCGTGCCGGCGGCCTCGGTAATGGCCTGCTGGTACCCGAACTGATGCAGGACGACTGCACCGCGGGCAACCTGGCCACCGCCACGCTGGATCTGTTCAAGGACAGCGAGCGGCGTGGCGCGATCGTCGCGGCATTCGAGCAACTGCATCGGGACTTGCGCAGCGGCGTGGACGGCCACGCAGGCAATCGCGCCGCGGCCGCCATTGCCGAACTGATCGACGATCACGAGCAGGCCGGTGGCTGAGTTTTTCGCGAACACCCGCCCCCCACCTCAATCCTCTCACCCACAAGGGGACTCCCTGAAGGTCGCCTGGAGGGGAGAGGAGGCAAACGCAAAAAGCATCCTCATTGCCGGCGTCGACGAGGCAGGCCGCGGCCCGCTGGCGGGCCCGTTGGCGGTGGCCGCGGTGATCCTCGATCCGGCGCGACCGGTCGCCGGGCTCAACGACTCGAAGAAGCTCAGCGAGGCACGCCGCGAGGCGCTCTTTCCGCAGATCATCGAACGCGCGCTGGCGTACTGCATCGTGCTGGTCGAGCCGGACGAGATCGACCGGCTGAACATTTTCCAGGCCACCATGGCCGGCATGAGCCGCGCCGTCGCCGGCCTGGTTCCGGCCGCCGCGGAAGCATTGATCGACGGTAACAAGCTGCCGAAGGATCTGCCCTGCCATGGCCGCGCGATCGTCGGCGGCGATGCGCTGGAACCCGCGATCAGCGCCGCCTCGATCCTGGCCAAGGTCACCCGCGATCGACTGATGGTGAAACTCGACGGCGTGCATCCGGGCTACGGTTTTGCCATCCACAAGGGCTATCCGACCCCGGCGCACCTGGCCTCGCTGCAACAGCTGGGGCCATGCGTGCAACACCGGCGCAGCTTTGCGCCGGTACGCGTGTTGCTGGATCAGACCCGCCTGTTCTGACTTCCCGTTGATCGCCGCTGGCGACGACGGCGGGCGACCGCATGACCCATTCGTCATGGCAACCCTTTCCGTCACCCAGGCATCCCTTGTAACGGGGAATCCGCCATCGGCACGGACGCCAGCTTGCGAGGAACCGGGCCATGATCCTGAAAAAACAGCACGCAACCGCAACAACGGCACCTGCCGCCACCTGCCTGACCGGGGAGCAAGTTGCCGAAGTCGGCGATCCGGAAGCCACGCACACCGACTACGACCTGCAGTCCCTGCGGGTGCAGGGTCTCGACCACTATCTCCAATATCCCGGCGACGAGCGCTTTCACGTTCGTTGAACGGCATGGCGAATCGCCCGCCCGGGCTCGGTCACCCCGGACCTGCCCGGCGACGCTTGGGAAGCACCTGACGCCAGCGCCGCCGGAGCTGCCCATCTGTTGCAGATCGTCGGCTATCAGGCACACTGATACCCCGACCAGCGATGCAATTCAGGGGAATGACATGCGCCGGACAGGTTTCGCCCTCATGGCACTGCTCTGCTGTTTCGCCGCCCACGCCGGCCTCAACCTCAAGCCCGGCGATACCCCGCCGGATGCGCTGGGCACGACCTTGGGCGGGCAGGCGGTGAGCCTGGCGTCGCTGCATGGCAAGGTGGTGGTGATCAGTTTCTGGGCGACCTGGTGCGGCTACTGCATGAAGGAAATGCCGGTGCTGGCCGGCCTGCAATCGCTGGCCACCGAACGCAAGCTGCCGTTGCAAGTCGTGGCGGTGGACTACCGCGAAGATCACGACACCTTCCGGCACAGCGTGCGCGTCCTGCGCAAGCGCCTGCCCAACCTGCTGATCAGCTGGGATCGCGATGGCAAGGTCGGCGCCCCCTACGGTACCGCCGGCGGCATTCCGGTGATGGTGATGCTGCATCGGGATGGCACGGTGGCGAACATCCACGTCGGTTACGGCGAGGACATGCTGGACAGCCTGGTCGCCGAGATCAACGGCCTGCTCAACGAACCGGCACCGGAATCCAGGGTGCTCGCCGCCCACTGATCGGCCGCGGCGAATGGGGCCGCCACGCGCTTCGCGCAAACCTCGCACAAGTCAATCTTGCCGCTGCGTGCAGCGCCGGGTAGCCTGCGGGAATACCGCGCGTAGATCCGCATGACCGTCAGCTTCACCCATCTGCACCTGCACAGCGAATACTCGCTGGTCGATTCGACCATCCGCATCAAGGCGCTGGTCGCCGCCTGCGTGCGCGACGGCATCCCGGCGGTGGCGCTGACCGACGAATGCAACATGTTCGCCCTGGTCAAGTTCTACAAGGCCTGCCACGCCGCCGGCATCAAGCCGATCTGCGGCTGCGACCTGCAGATTGCGGCGCCCGACGATCCGCGGCCGTGGCGACTCACCCTGCTGTGCCAGAACCACGACGGCTATCTCAACCTGTCGCGACTGGTCTCGCGTGCCTGGCAGGAAGGCCAGCATGGCGGGCGGCCACTGGTCGACGCCGGCTGGCTGCAGGGCGCTGCCTGCAGCGGCCTGATCGCCTTGCTGGGGCGCGATAGCGAGATCGCGCGGGTGGCGCTGCACCAAGGCAGCGACGCCGCGCTGGCAAGACTGCGCCCGCTGGCGCGACTGTTCCCGGACCGGCTCTACCTGGAACTCAGCCGCTGCGGCCGCGACGGCGAGGAAAACTGGAACAGCGCCGCGCTGTTGCTGGCCGCCGAACTCGGCCTGCCGGTGCTGGCCAGCAACGATGTGCGCTTCCTCACGCAGGACGATTTCGATGCACACGAGGCGCGTGTATGCATCAACCAGGGCCGTGTCCTGGCCGATCCGAAACGCCCGCGCGACTACAGCGACCAGCAATACCTGAAGACACCCGGGGAGATGGCGACGCTGTTCGCCGACCTGCCCGAGGCGCTGGAAAATACCGTCGAACTGGCGCGGCGCTGCAATCTCGAATTGAAGTTCGGCACCTACTACCTGCCTGATTTTCCGGTGCCCGCCGGTCACGACCTGAACAGCCACATCCGCGAACTCTCGCGCCAGGGATTGCGCGAGCGCCTGGCCAGCGCGCCGCTGGCTGCCGAGCACACCCTGGCCGACTACGAGGCGCGGCTGGAGCGCGAGCTCGACGTCATCATCGAGATGGGCTTCCCCGGCTACTTCCTGATCGTCGCGGACTTCATCAACTGGGGCAAACAGCATGGCATTCCGGTCGGTCCCGGCCGCGGCTCGGGCGCCGGCTCGCTGGTCGCCTGGGCGCTGAAGATCACCGACCTCGATCCGCTGCAGTTCAACCTGCTGTTCGAGCGCTTCCTCAATCCCGAACGCGTGTCGATGCCCGACTTCGACATCGACTTCTGCATGGACCGCCGCGACGAGGTGATCGACTACGTCGCGCGGAAATACGGTCGCGACAAGGTCAGCCAGATCATCACCTACGGCTCGATGGCGGCGAAAGCCGTGCTGCGCGATTCCGGCCGCGTGCTCAGCATGCCCTACGGCCAGGTCGACCGGCTGGCCAAGATGGTGCCGCCGCGGCCGCTCGACCTCACCCTGTCCGATGCGCTGGGCCGCTCGGAAAAGTCGAAGAAGGAAACCGATCGCGTCGTCAGGGAATTCTGCGAGGCCTACGAGCAGGATGAGGAGGCCCGCGCGCTGATCGACCTCGCCCTGAAACTGGAAAACCTCACCCGCAACGCCGGCAAACATGCGGGCGGCGTGGTCATCGCCCCCACCCCCCTCACCAATTTCTCGCCGCTGTACTGCGAAGCCGGCGGCGGCGGTGTGGTGACCCAGTACGACAAGGACGATGTCGAAGCAGTCGGCCTGGTCAAGTTCGACTTCCTCGGCCTGCGCACGCTCACCATCATCGACTGGGCGGTGAAGGCGATCAACGCACGTCGCGCCGCCGCTGGCGAGCCGCCGCTGGACATCGCGACGCTGCCGCTGGACGACGCGCGCACCTATAGCGAAGTCTTCGCCAAGGCGCGGACGGTGGCGATCTTCCAGTTCGAGTCCGCCGGCATGCAGCGCATGCTGAAAGACGCGAAACCCGACCGCTTCGAGGACATCATCGCCCTGGGCGCGCTGTACCGCCCCGGGCCGATGGACCTGATCCCCAGCTTCGTGGCGCGCAAGCACGGCCGCGAGGAGGTGGAGTATCCCGACCCGCGCGTCGAGCCGATCCTGCAAGAGACCTACGGCATCATGGTCTACCAGGAGCAGGTGATGCAGATGGCGCAGATCGTCGGCGGCTACTCGCTGGGCGGCGCCGACCTGCTGCGCCGCGCGATGGGCAAGAAAGACGTCGAGAAGATGGCCAAGGAGCGCGCCAAGTTCCGCGAAGGTGCGGCGAAGGACGGCCTCACCAGCGACAAGGCCGACTCGATCTTCGACCTGATGGAGAAGTTCGCCGGCTACGGCTTCAACAAGTCGCACGCGGCCGCCTATGCGCTGGTGTCGTACCAAACCGCCTGGCTGAAGGCGCACTATCCCGCCGAGTTCATGGCCGCGACGATTTCCGCCGACATGGACAACACCGACAAGGTGGTGACCTTCCTGAATGAGGCGCGTGTACTCGGCATCGTCGTGCAGCCACCCGACGTCAACGCCTCCGAATACATGTTCGTCGCGGTCGAACCGGACACTTTGTCCGCCGCGTCGCGCCAAGGCGCTCGCACGATCCAGTACGGCCTGGGCGCGATCAAGGGTGCCGGCCATGGCGCCTGCGAGGCCATCGTCGCCGAACGCGCCAACGGCGCCTATACCGACTTGGCCGATTTCTGCCGCCGCGTCGATCCGAACAGGCTCAACCGCCGCATGCTGGAAGCGCTGATCCTGTCCGGCGCGCTGGATTCCCTGGCTGCCAACCGCGCCAGCCTGATGCTGCAATTGCCGAACGCGATCAAGGCCGCCGAGCAGCACCTGCGCGACCGGCAGTCCGGCCAGAACGACATGTTCGGCGCGGCGATGGGCGCCGCCACGCCGGTGCTCAAGATCGATCTGCCCAGCGCACCGGAATGGCCGTTGGAGCAGAAGCTGCAGGGCGAGCGCGACACGCTGGGCCATTACCTGTCCGGCCATCCCACCGATCCGTGGAAGGACGAGCTGGCGCAGCTGTCGACCTGCCCGCTCGGCGAGATCGTCGACCGCTATCAACCGCCGAAACCGCGCCGTAGCGACGACGGCGACAACAATCGCTTCCGCCGTGGCCCGGATACGCCGTGGACGGTCGCCGGCATGGTCGCCGCCATGCGCAAGCGTGGCGACAGCGAGGCGTTCGTGCGGCTGGAGGACGGTGGCGGCAGTATCGAGGTGAGCTTCTTCGGCGAGCTCTACCAGCAGGTCGCGCCTTTGCTCACCCGCGGCGAGATCCTGATCGTCGACGGCGGCCTGCGCATCGACGAGTTCTCCGGCGGCGGCTTCCAGGTGCGCGCGCGCAGCGTCTGTTCGATGGCCGATGCCTGCCGCAAGCACGCGCGGTTGCTGCAGTTGAAATTGAACGGCATCCGCCCGGATTTCGTCGCACAGCTGCAACACGCGCTGGCCGGCTATCGGGGCGGCCGCGCCAGCGTCACCTTGCACGGTTATCGCAACGGCAGCGCCCAGGCCGATCTCGAGCTCGGCGAGGACTGGCGCGTCGACGCGATCCCCGACCTGCTGCGCGCCGTGCGCGCACTCCCCGGCGTGCAAGCCGCACGACTGCGCATCGTCAAACAGCAGGACTGAAGCCACACGCCCCACGTAGGAGCCCGCTCGCGGGCGATGCTTTTGATTTGACCTTCGTCGTGCATCAGGGCAGGAGCATCGCCCGCGAGCGGGCTTCTACCGTTTACCGCGCTCCATCATCGCCTTCAGATCCGCAAACGGATTGCCGGTGGCCGGCGGCGCTTCTTCCACCGCCATCACCCCGCCGCGCACATGATCGATATGCCGCGAGTGCTCGTTGTCGTGGCAGTACACGCACAGCAACTCCCAGTTGCTGCCATCGGGCGGATTGAAGTCGTGATCGTGGTTGCGGTGGTGCACGGTCAGTTCCTGCAGATTCGCGCGGGTGAACTCGCGCGCGCAGCGGCCACACACCCACGGGTACATCTTCAACGCCCGCTCGCGATAACCCAGTTCGCGCTGCTCGGCATTGCGCCGCGCCTCGGCCACGATACGGTCGAGTTTGGCGTTGTCGATGGGCGGTGTGGCAGGCATGGTCGATTCCGTGGGCAGCGGGGCCGGATGGCGTGCAAGATAGCGCAACCGGAGCGCCCCACCCAGCCGGATGTCGAGTCCGTCACAGCCATACGGCGCCGTTCTCGCGTTTTGCCGCAGGACGGTATACTGACGCGCTTCTGTGCCACGAAATGCCGCGAATGAACCCAAACTTCCTCGATTTCGAACAACCCATCGCCGAACTGGATGCGAAGATCGAAGAGCTTCGTCATGCCGGCGCCGGCCAGGCGTTCAATATCGACGAGGAAGTGGGCCGCCTGCGCCAGAAGGTGAAGGTGAAGACCGCCGACATCTTCCGCAACCTCAATTCCTGGCAAACCACCCAGCTCTCGCGCCATCCGGCGCGGCCGTACACGCTCGACTACATCGGGGTGATCTGCGAGGAATTCCACGAGCTGGCCGGCGACCGCATGTATGCCGAAGACGCCGCCATCGTCGGTGGTCTCGGCCGCATCAACGGCCGGCCGGTGGTGATCATCGGCCACCAGAAGGGCCGCAACACCAAGGACAAGGTGCGCCGCAACTTCGGCATGCCGCGCCCGGAGGGCTACCGCAAGGCGCTGCGCCTGATGAAGATGGCCGAACGCTTCGAGCTGCCGCTGCTGACCCTGATCGACACCCCCGGCGCCTATCCCGGCGTCGGTGCCGAGGAACGCGGCCAGAGCGAGGCGATCGCGCGCAACCTGCTGGAGATGGCCGAACTGAAGGTGCCGATCGTGTGCACCGTGATCGGCGAAGGCGGCTCCGGCGGTGCGCTGGCGATCGGCGTCGGCGACCGTACCAACATGCTGCAGTACTCCACCTATTCGGTGATCTCGCCGGAGGGCTGCGCCTCGATCCTGTGGAAGAGTCCGGACAAGGTGAAAGACGCTGCCGAGGCCTTGGGCATGACTGCCCCGCGCCTGCTCGAACTGGGCCTGATCGACAAGCTGGTACGCGAGCCGCTCGGCGGCGCCCACCGCAACCCGCGTTCGATGGCCATCCGCCTGAAGGCCGTGCTGCTGAACCAGCTCGACGAGCTGGAAGCGATGCCGCTGCCCGACCTGCTCGAACAGCGCTACAAGCGCCTGCGCAGCTACGGCGCGTATCAGGAATAAGCAAGGCCCCGCCTGCACCGCGGCGACCCTGCACTTGGCGCTACCATCGGCATCTTCCCAACGCTGCCGGAACCCGCCATGGCCCACGACAAGCTTGCCGTTCTGATCGACGCCGACAACGCCCGCCCGGCGATCGTGGAAGGGCTGATGGCCGAGGTGGCCAAGTACGGCACGGCGCACGTCAAGCGCATCTACGGCGACTGGACCAAGCCCGACCTCAACGGCTGGAAGGATGTGCTGCTGCGCCACTCGATCCAGCCGATCCAGCAGTTCCGCTACACGGTAGGCAAGAACGCCACCGACTCGGCGATGATCATCGACGCGATGGACCTGCTCTACTCGGCGCGCTTCGACGGCTTCTGCATCGTCTCCAGCGACAGCGACTTCACCCGGCTCGCCTCGCGCATCCGCGAGTCCGGCCAGACCGTCTACGGCTTCGGCGAGAAGAAGACGCCCGAACCGTTCCGCACCGCCTGCGACAAATTCATCTATACCGAGGTACTGGTGCAGGCCACCGAAGCCGAGCCCAGCGCCGGCGTGAAGCGGCGCAGCGCGAAGGAGTTGCGCGGCGACAGCCAGCTGATGAACCTGCTGCGCAACGCGATCGAGGCCGCTTCCGACGACTCCGGTTGGGCCGGCCTGGGCGCCGTGGGCAGCATCATCAACAAGCAGTCGCCCGACTTCGACCCGCGCAATTACGGTTACGCCAAGCTCAGCGGCCTGATCAACGGCATCGGCCTGTTCGAGACCGACGAGCGCCAGATCGGCAACGGCAAGCACCTGTACGTGCGCCCCCGCAGCGGCGGGAAGTGAACGACCCGCTGCAGCACCATCTGGACGCCGCGCTGGCGAGCATGCCGCCGGCGCCGCTGGCGGTGGCGTTCAGCGGCGGCCCCGATTCCACTGCCCTGCTGCATGCGCTGGCGCAACTTCCCGAAGCGCGCGCGCGCGGCCTGCGTGCGCTGCATGTCGATCACGGCCTGCATGCCGACAGCGCCGCATGGGCCGAACATTGCCGCCACTTCTGCGACGCCCTCGACGTGGCGTGCACGCTGCTGCGCGTGCAGGTGGCGCAAGGCGGCGGCAAGGGGCTGGAAGCCGCCGCACGCGATGCGCGCCACGCCGCCCTGGTCGAGCAGTTGCACGCGGGCGAATACCTGCTGTTCGCCCATCACCGCGACGACCAGGTCGAGACCGTGTTGCTGAAGCTGCTGCGTGGCGCCGGCCCGGATGGGCTAGGCGGCATGCGTGCACTGCGCCCGTTCGGCCGTGGCCAGCTGTGGCGGCCCGTGCTCGATCTCGCGCGGCAGCACCTGCGCGACTACGTGGACAGGCACCGGCTCGATGCCATCGACGACCCTTCCAACGCCGACACCCGGCTGGCGCGCAATCACCTGCGCCACGAGATCCTGCCGCGCTTGCACTCGCACTGGCCGCAGGCGACGGACTCGATCCTGCACAGCGCCACCCTCAGCCGAGCCGCCGCCGATGCACTGTGCAAGCAATGGCTGCTCGCCTTCGACGCCTTGCACGATGCCGCCAGCAGCAGCCTGGACGCGCGTGGCTGGCTGGCGCTGATGCCTGCATTGCGCGAGCCGTTGCTCGACCACTGGCTGCACGCGCGCGGGCTGCCAGCGCCGACCACCGCGCAGCGACGGCAGATCGAACGGCAGTGCGACGCACGCGCGGGCCAGCTGCCGTGCATCCGCTGGGCGGGCGTCGAATTGCACATCTGGAAGCAGCGCCTGTGGGCACTCCCGGCCCGACCGCCACTGCCCAACGACTGGCAGCACGCGTGGCACGGCGAACCGCTGCCCCTGCCCGATGGCGGCGAATTGACGCTGGACAACCCGGGCACGCGCCTCGCCGCGCCGCTGCAGGTGCGCCTGCGCCGCGGCGGCGAGTGCATCAAGCCGGCCGGCGACGCGCACACCCGCGAACTGCGCGACCTGTTCCAGCAGGCGCAACTGCCGCCGTGGCAACGCCATGCCTGCCCCTTGCTGTATCTCGACCATGAACTGGTGGCGGTGGCCGATCGCTGGGCCAGCGCACGCGGCGCAGCCATGTTCGAGCTGGCCGGCGCGCGAGCACGCTGGCGACCGGGGCGCTGATCCAGATCAAGCCAACCACGATTGGCCGACCCCGCGGATTGATTCCGGACGTCCGCTGCGCTAGCTTGGCGGCCCATGGCCAAGACCGCTCCCGCACCCGCCGCAACCGCCCCCGCCGCCGACTTCGAACACTCCCTCGACGAGCTGGAACAACTGGTCGCGAAGATGGAAGGCGGCGAGCTGAGCCTCGACGAATCGCTCGCCTCGTTCGAGCGCGGCATCGGCCTGTTCCGCCACTGCCAGCAATCGCTGCAACAGGCCGAACTGCGCGTGCGGCTGCTGCTCGACCCCGAAGCCCCCGACAGCGCCGAACCGTTTGAACCCGAACTCTGAGTCCGCCGAGCTTGGCCCTGCCCTGCAGTCACTGATCCGGCGTGCCGAACAGGCGCTGGAACATTGCCTGCCATCGGCCGATCACTCCCCCGCCGAACTGCATCTGGCCATGCGCTACGCCGTGCTCGGCGGCGGCAAGCGGCTGCGTCCGCTGCTGGTCTATGCCGCTGCGCACGCGCTGGGCGAGGATGGCCCGGCGCTGGATGCGGCAGCCTGCGCGGTGGAGCTGATCCACGCCTACTCGCTGGTGCACGACGACCTGCCCGCGATGGACGACGACGCGCTGCGCCGCGGCCGGCCCACCTGCCATGTCCAGTTCGGCGAGGCGATGGCGATACTCGCCGGCGACGCGCTGCAGGCGCTGGCGTTCGAGCTGCTCGCCGATGATGGCGCCGGTACCGTGGCACCGGCCGTGCGCATCGCGATGCTGCACACGCTGGGCCGCGCCTGCGGCGCCGAAGGCATGGCCGGCGGCCAGGCGCTGGATCTGGCCGCGGTGGGGCGCCCGCTGAGCCTGCTCGAACTGGAACACATGCATGCGTGCAAGACCGGCGCGCTGATCCGTGCGTCGGTGCAACTCGGCGCGCTCGCCGCGGGTGCCGGCGATGGCCGGCTCAAGGCGCTCGACGACTACGCCAGCGCCGTGGGGCTGGCCTTCCAGGTGCGCGACGACATCCTCGACGTGGAAGGCGAATCGGCGGTGATCGGCAAGACGTCCGGCAAGGATGCCGCCGCGTCCAAACCCACCTTCCCGTCGATCATCGGGCTCGATGCCTCGCGCGCACGGCTCGCCGAACTGACCGACGCCGCGCTGGACGCGCTCGCGCCATGGGACGCACGCGCCGGATTGCTGCGCGAGCTGGCCCGCTATTCGGCCAACCGTCGCAGCTGAGCTGGCTGAAACAGGACGACGGCCGCCGTGGCCGTCGCCCTGTCGCCATCCCGGCCGGCGCCGCTACTTGATCAGCCGCAGGGTGAACGGGTAGCGGTACAGCACGCCCTCGTTCGCCTTGATCGCCGCGATGATGGTGAACACCAGCCAGCTGATGCCGATGATGATCCACAGCGGGATCGCGATGATCAGGCCAATGCCGAAGGTCATCACCGACAACAGGAACAGCACCACGAACGCGATCGCCACTGTGATGTTGAAGTTCAGCGCTTCCTTGCCCTGGTCGTTGACGAACGGCATCGTGTCCTTCTTGACCAGCCAGATCACCAGCGGGCCGATGAAGCAGCCCCAGCCGCCGCCCCAGACACCGGTGAGCAGCGCGCCCAGCAGCGCCGACAGATGGGCGAACATCGCCCATTGCCGCTCCTCGGCTGATGGGGCACCTGCCATGGGTTCGTTCGGCGGCGGGGTCACGGATTCAGGTGGAACGCTCATGCGCATCTCCTTCGAAGTCGGAACGTGCGTCAACGGTTCGCCGGTCGATCGCCGGTGTGTCGATCCTAGCAAGCATCGGCATGGCTTGCCGAGTGAACTTGCGGCATAGACGCAAGCCGCTGCGGCCTACTCGCCCGCCACGGTCATCCGCTGCAGCAGGATCGAGCCGGTGAGAATGTGCGAACGCGGGTCGACGTCGGTGCCGACCGCGACGATCCCGGCGAACATCTCGCGCAGGTTGGCGGCGATCGTGATCCCTTCCACCGGAAACGCGATCCGGCCGTTCTCCACCCAGAAGCCCGCCGCACCGCGCGAGTAGTCGCCGGTGACGGTGGACACGCCCTGGCCCATCACCTCGGTCAGCAGCAGGCCGGTGCCCAGGCGCTGCAGCATGCCGTCGAACCCGGAGCGCTCGCCGTCGGCGCTGCCCGGCTCCACCAGCAGGTTGTGGATGCCGCCGGCGTTGCCGGTCGATTCCAGCCCCAGCTTGCGCGCCGAATAGCTGCCCAGCACGTAGCGCGCCAGCACGCCCGCTTCGACCAGGGCGCTGTCGCGCGTCGCCACGCCTTCGGCGTCGAAGTTGCCCGAACCCTGCCCGCGGGCGAGGTGCGGCCGCTCGTTGATGTTCAGCCATGCCGGCATCACCGGCTTGCCCACCTGATCGAGCAGGAAGCTGGCGCGGCGATACAGCGAGCCGCCGCTGACGGCGCCGAGCAGATGGCCGATCAGCCCGCGCGCCAACTCCGGCGCAAACAGCACCGGGCACTGCCGCGTCGACAGGCTGCGCGCGCCCAGCCGCGCCAGCGTGCGTTCGGCGGCCTTGTCTCCGAGCGTCTGCGCACTGATGAAATCGCCCGCCGCGCGCACGCTGTCGTACCAGTAGTCGCGCTGCATGCCGTCTTCGCCACCGGCAATCAGGGCCAGTGACAACGAGTGGTTGGTGCCGCGCTCGCGCCCCACGAAACCATGCGAATTCGCATACACCGACAGCCCCTGACCGGCCTGCACGCCGGCGCCGTCGGAATTGCTGATGCCGGCATGCGCGCGACCGGCCTCCTCGATCGCTATGCCCAGCTCGATCGCCCCCGCGGTGTCGATCTCCCACGGATGCCACAGGTCGAGGTCGGGAAAGGACGTCGCCATGCGCGCCGCATCGGCCAGCCCCGCGGCCGGGTCGGCCTCGGTGTAGCGCGCGATCGCGCAGGCCTGGTCCAGCGTGGCCTGGATCGAATCGGGGTGCAGATCGGCAGTGCTGGCCGAACCCTTGCGCTGGCCGAAATACACGGTGAGCCCGAAACCGCGGTCGCGGGTGTGCTCCACCGTCTCCACCTCGCCCAGGCGCACGTTCACGCTGAGCCCACTGTTGATGCTGGCGGCCACCTCGGCCTGGCTGGCACCGGCGGCGCGCGCGCGGCGGATCACGTCCTCGGCCAGTTCGGCCAGCCGGTCGAGATCGGCCTCGCTGCGATCCAGCGTGCTGTCCTGCGGGCGATCCTGGCTGATCACAACATTGCTCACGTCGGGCTTTCCTGATGATTAGACGGGTAGAATAAGCGGTTCGCGACCGCGAGCTCCGGATCTGGGGGCGCGGCCGCGAAATGAAAAGAGCTGCGGAGCACGCCCATGCAACCCACCGCCGGCATCTATCGTCACTACAAGGGCCAGCGCTACCGCGTGCTGGGCACCGCGCGGCACAGCGAGACGCTGGAGCCGATGGTGGTCTATCAGGCGCTCTACGGCGAACACGGCCTGTGGGTGCGCCCGGCGGCGATGTTCTGTGAAACGATCGAACTGGACGGCGAGCCGATCGCCCGTTTCGCGCTGGAACAGGCGGATGACGAGGCATCCGGCGCCACGTCGTCCGCACCCGCTGACGCAACACCCACCTGGAATCGAACACCGTGAGCCCGAGCCGCAGCCGCAACCAGCACGAACTCGACGACGAGGACTACGGCCCCAGCCGCACCCAGCAGCGCCGCGAAGCGCTGGCCGTCCTGGTGCTGGCGCAGCAACTGGTCGACCTGCAGCCGAGCCGACTGGCCAAGCTGTCGCTGCCCGAAGACGTGCGCCGCGAGATCGACATCACCCGCCGCACCACCTCCCACGGCGCGAAGAAACGCCAGCTCGCCTTCCTCGCCAAGGTGATGCGCCGCTTCGGTGACGAGGACTTCGCCGCGGTGCGTGCCGAACTCGGCGAGAACCGCGAGAAGCAACGCCAGGAAACCGCCGCCATGCATCGCCTCGAAGCGATGCGCGATCGGCTGATCGCCGAGGACGAGGCCGCCCTGTCCGAACTGATCGCCGAGCATCCGCAGGTCGATCGGCAGCATCTGCGTTCGCTGGTGCGACAGGCGCGCGTCGAGAAGGACACGCCGGGCAAGCCGCCGAAGGCGTATCGGGAGATCTTTCAATTGTTGAAGGACCTGCAGGCGGGCGAGTCGACCGAGGGCTGATCTGGTTGGCGGCAGCCAACTCGGCGACCTCAAACACCACCACGCCTTGCCGTCATGCCCGCGAACTCGGGCATCCATTTTTGCTCACGCCGGCACTCAGAGCGAAAAGCTTTCGCCCTGCGCCGGCAGCCGACGCACTTCATGATCTTCGACTCGCAGGAGCCCGCTCGCGGGCGATGCTCCTGCCTGTCCCCACATCATCAAAGCCAAGAGCTTTCACCCTCCTTCGGAGGGCGAGGCACTTCTCTTTTGCTTGTCCACGTGCACGCAGAAGCGTGCACGAACAGCGAAGCTGGCCCGAAGGGCGTAGGGCAGGATGCCCGGAGTTGTTTAGACCGGAGACATAGGTAACAAGTGTGCCAGGACATGGGTTACACCTCGACGCTGGTTCATAGCCTGCTCGAGGTGCCATTTCATGCCGTGGAAGGAAACCACATCCATGTCCCTGCGTAAT